>JBEKGW010000017.1:0-118220 GCA_050012595.1 Terriglobales bacterium | reverse complement strand
GAGGACCCCTCGCCGAATGATTGACGATAAATCCCGATAGCACTCATTGACCTCGCGACGGGGGTTTTGAGCGCTAACGCCTGATTTCGTCAACTGACTCCGCGCCTGACGTAGCCCGTTCGAGCCATGTACGTTGCCTTCGCGCAACGAACAAACTACTCGGTTGTGCGATCTTCAAGTGTTGGACTCAGCAACTTTTTGGTGATTTTCGGGTTCCTATTGACTACACGGTGGCTCCATGGCCACATCCTCAATCCGCGCTCTGGTAGTAGATGATTTCGAACCTTTTCGGAGATTCGTCTGTTCAACACTGGAACAAATCCCGGATTTGCAGGTCATCGGCGAAGCGTTGGATGGATTGGAAGCCGTTCAAAAAGCGCAGGAACTGAAGCCAGACTTGATTTTGCTGGACATTGGCCTTCCAACGCTAAATGGAATTGCAGCCGCTCGACAGATTCGAGAGCTTTCCCCGGCTTCCAAGATAATCTTCGTGAGCGTTGAATCTGAGCCTGACCTGGTGCAAGCGGCGTTCAGCTTGGGGGCGCTGGGCTACGTCTCGAAGACGAGGGTCGAAAGCGACCTGTTGGCTGCTGTTGACGCAGTTCTTGAGGGCAGGCAGTTTCTCAGCGGCGGATTGTCAGGTTAGCATTCCGCTGACGCAATGCAGACCGCCAGCAGCTATGATGCTGCCGCAGACGGACCAATTCCATCCCTTAGCACGCACAACTCGGTTTCGGGAATTGAAAATTCCGTGAAGCCACAATCAATACAGACCACGACTTTCGGATATAAAAAAACATGAGGCGTGCTCAGTCCGGGTAGATGGATGGCGATCTCGGTGGGGAACGTATTTTGGTTGTCGGATGTGCACACTCTGCAAGACATGACACACTCCCGCCAAACCAACCTTTTCACTCATGGGGAGGGATTGGATGTGACGACGATTACAGCGCTGTGTGACACAAGCGCGTGATGACCGACGGACTGTGTGGCCCCGGTGCAGTTGGCGAAACATCGCGATTTCACCAACTACGGAACGTTTGGATTGATTCGGTCTCCCCGGCATGACCCCGGCGGACAGCGTCTCCCAATGCTTCGTATGCGGGCGGTGTCGGCCTGCGCGAATGTTGGCGGCATTGGGTCCCGAGACTCCGAGCATCGAAGCCAGAGCAGAGATTGTAAAGGGCTGCTATCCGGAGAGGAGTCTTGGCCCAAGCGAAGATTGAAAACAGCAGAAACACTAGGTCAGCAATATGGAAGATTACCGATATGAGCTCAGCGGAGTGATACTAACCAGCTTGAATGTCCCAAATACGGAAAAATGGCGGTTTTGGGATTGGAACCAATGCGCTGCACCATAACCCCCTACTTTACGTTTCGCAGCGGGCCATTTCGCGCCATTTCGACAAGAAATCTACCCCGGATGCGAAATGCGTCCACCACTCAGAGTTTTGTCACTGTTCAGACCCCTGGCGACGGAGGGAGATGATAGGGTAGGAAAATAGATCATGCCTAGCGTACGAATGGACAAGTGGCTTTGGGCCGCCAGATTCTTCAAGACGCGAGCATTGGCTGCACGAGCCTGTGATCTCGGCAGGATTCAATCCAACGGGCAGCCTGCCAAAGCTGCGCGCGACGTCCGGATTGGAGACATGTTGCGAGTGACAAACGACGGCGGCGACTTTCAGGTGGAAGTCCTGCTTCTCAGCGAGGTCCGCGGCCCTGCTTCTGTTGCACAAACGCTCTACCGCGAGACGGAGGCGAGCCGGGAGCTGCGCATGAAGGTAGCAGCGGAGCGCAAGGCGATGAAGCAGTTCGAAGAGTTACCCGCAGGGAGACCATCAAAACGCGATCGCCAGAAAATCATCCAGTTCCGGGGCAGAGCGTGACCGCTGGCGGGCTATCCAGAAATAATCCACTTGCTCGGTTAACGGGCATCTATCCGGAGAGATGAATCTGTCAGCCACCTCTGGTCTTCGACAGTATGTCCGCTGATCCGATCGCGGCCACTATGAATAAGACCTGGTGTCTTCATCCTGGAAATGACAATTTGTCCTCGCGCGCGCGAGAGTTGGTGAGATTCGATTCACGAGGACGGGCATGCTCCGGCCCCCCACTTGTCCTGCGCGTGTCAATTAGGCCGCTTCACGACGACGACCGACATTGCTGCTTTCGCATCATAGTTGGGGTTCAAGCTCCGCAGCATTCTCAGATACTCGCGCGCAGCTTTGTGAATGTCCGAGCCTTTGCTGGCCTGTGGTTTCGGCTTCTCAGAATCTTGGGTCATGTCTCTATGATCGTCGCCCGCGACGGAGAAAGACGTCAATGGCTCTTCCGTAATGGCACTTTTGCGGGGTCTTGTTGGAGGAGCGGCAATCGGACACGATAAGGGACCGTCAGTGGCCCGGGCGCTTCCAGAAACCGATGGCGCGAGAGTGGACTGTCAGAATGCATCGGGGAGTGACAGAATCGAATAGCCGATGACGAACTCACCTATTATCGAGTTTTACAGCGGAGAAGAACCAGACAATCGCGGTCGGTATCTCCACGAGATTCAACAGTGGACTGATGGTCAATTAGAAGCCGTCCATGACTACATCCAACGGGTCTTCCCGTTGCCTGAGCGGAGCGGCTTCAATGTTGCAGCACCAGTTCTGACCCGCGAGTCGATACGGGAATTTTCGGCGCGTCCTGACCTCCAAGAAAAGCTGCGAGTGTCCTTCCTGCGGATGATGAACTTCTATGGGTTTGAGGCTCGTTCAGGCCAGCAAATCACCGTCACCCGCGCTCCGAATTTCGCGGCCAAGGCAACAGTCTGGTTTTCTCCGGGGAATCACAATCATCTGCGGATCACGAGAATCCTGAGGTGTTTGAGCGTTCTCGGACTGGAAGCGGAGGCAAAAGCATTCTTCGACTGCTTGTCTGAGATTTACGCAGATGAGCAGAACAAACCAATGCCCGCAATCAGCGACGAAACAATGCTGTACTGGAGAGAAGCGGCCGGTCATGGTGAAAGCGGGTAGCCAACGGGAGTACCCAGCAGTGTAATGTCTAAGACGAGGCGTCTCCTGTCTTGCCCAGAAGCTTCTTAAATGTGTTTACAACCGCGTCAGTATATCGCTCGGAATCAAGCTCCTGAGCCTTGTGCAGAAGGTCCTTAAACCTGTCAACAACCACTTCGGTGTATCCCTCGGAATCAAGCTCCTGACCGCCGAGGTATCCTGCGGGAGCCAAGATTACAAGCAGGGGCAGCCCTATTGCACCACCTCCCGCGGCGATCCCGACTCCACCCATGGCAATGGCAATCGTGCTCAATATGAGAGTCAGTGTCATTTTTCCGCTCTCGGCCCTGAGGATCCCTTCCCACAGCGCAGTTACTTCGCTCTGAAAAGAGGAGTCCTTTGCTACTCGTTTCAAGTCGTCGATGCTGTGGACTTCATGGCGAGACAACAGACTCTTCATCTGGTTCCCATAGCCGCGAATGCGTTCGAGTGATGCTTTCGTGTCCTTGGAGATGCCCATAGCAGAATGCTACTCCGCGTCTGAGGTTTCGACGAACAAACTATGCTGTTCGACGGGCGTCCCATTGCTCTAAACGGAGTCTGAGGCGCTTTCGTTTTTCACTCGTGGACTTCCGAGGCTGCCACTTGCTCCTACTCGACCTGCACGCTGTCAAGCACGGGCCCCTGCTGGTCCGGATACTTCGCCAAATAGCTCGTGAGGCAGGCCTGTCGGCAGTGTGCCTCTTTCGCTGGGGGACACCAGTTCGGGTGGAAAGCGTTGCCCAAAAACGGTTGAATCGTTGCCTAACTGCCTCCAACACAATCTCCAGGAATGCACAAGTGTGCCTGGTTCAAAAACAGATGTTTCTGAGCAACCGAAAACGTCGGAAGAAGTGAAGAAGAAGGATCCGGCTTGCACTGATCTGCCCGCAAATTCTCGGCTCCGTTAGCTACCACTTCTCGGCGGAGTAGCGACTTCCCCGATAGGCGCTCTTATTGATGATAAAATTCTCCGCGCGGAGAGAAACTTATGCGGCCACGCAAGGACCCCACGTTGAAGGACATGGAGCGATCGCTGATAGAAAGCGAACTCGACGCCGCCAAAAGAGAGTTGGCCCTGCGGTACGATTCCGTAGCAGACAAACTTTTGGGAACTACCAAGGCTGCGGAGTCCGATTCGATCAAGGCAATCTCTGGCGGCCGGCCTGAGTCGAATCGCCGAAAATTCTAAAGCCCTCTTAGACAATCGTCGACTTATAGGACTGCTCCACAAGATCTTTGACCTTCTGGAGATCAAGGTCGTTCGGAACCTCTATGTGCCCATGCACCGGATGCTTGTGTTTCAGCAAGTGGTTGGGATCCTCAACACCTTTCCGAACAACGTCTACCCAGAATTGCGATCGTTGTGGATAGATTTTCGCAAAGGCTCTAGTTGTCGCGTACACGATATGATGCCGCGTTGTGTATCGCTGGACATTAGGCAAAGCCTCACAGAAACGCATCATCTCGCTGATGCGGTCTCTCGCTAGAGGATCTTTGGTTTTTGCGAGCAGAGCCTCAATCGTGAGCGGCTTTCTGTTTTCATCATTGCCGGCGGCAGTCTCGCTTTGACCATTGGGCGCTGCTGCGTCGGCTGCCGAAACGCCTTCCTCAAGATCCGAACCTGTCTTCCGCGCCCTTTCCAAGATTTTGACGAGCCATTCGACCGACGCCTCTCCCTGTTTCCGCTCGACCGTGTTCATCTCGCGAGCGTGCTTCAGGGCGTTTTGGTACTCTTTAAGGTTGAGAAAGTGCTTTTCGACCTCGCCACGAGATCCGAAAGCGCCTTCGAAATGCTGCCAGTTCTTGAGGATGATCTGCGCATAGTCCATGATGTCGCAAAACGTCAGACGCTCATAGTTAGCAACAGCGTCATTCCGCTCGTAGGGGTGCCGGCGCAGCCGCTCAGCTTGTCGCTTCTCTACTAACTCGCGCGTTCCTTGCGGAATGACATCCCAGTATTGGTCCCCGACGCGTTCCGTCAAAACGCCGTCAATGTATGTTCGCGTCTCCGCCTCAAGACAATCTAGGACAGAAACCGGGTCGTTCTCCAGCTCAACCTCCAGCGGGCTGATGGTGCCCACGACTTTTTCGATCTCATGGAAAATGGACTCTACCCGAGCCTTGACGATGCTTCGTAGTTATCGGTCCAAATCGGTGAGCCGGGACTCGAAGGGATGAGATGGGTCTCAAGTATTTCATCGAACTGGGTGTTCTCTTGCTTGAACTTAGCGAAGTAGTCGCTCGGCTTCGAAGCGCTGATCTCTCGGTTGAGTTCTCCAGGGATGAAAGCAAAGTTGGCCAGGAGGTGCCGGTGCTTTACATGCAGCCGGGAGAGGACCGCCTTGGGGAATATGTGGTGCTTCTCGGGGCTGTTGTACTCAGAGCAGATCTTCTTGTCGAGAGCAATAACCCCGCCGTTCTTGAAATGCCGGGGCGCCCGCAGAGCGAGGAGGCAGAGGATGGCATTTTTGACGGCGGAGCGGGTGTGGATCATCAGGGATTCAAGGTCCTGCTCTGTCAGCGTCATGGGATAGTTCGGCGCCACGGCTTTTCCCTCCACGGCAGGATCGAAATAATCGATTCGATCGCTCCCCATAAGCGTGAGCGTGGAAGCGCTGTACCGTTGGGAGAACGCGGCCTTCCAAAACCACTCCTTCACGAAGGCTGCCTGCTGAGGCGACAACGATCTGGTGCCCGCTTTTACAAACAGGTACGCCACCATCGCGATCATGGAAGGGTACGGCACGAACTCGTAGATCCGCACGCCGAGGTTGGCTCGGAGAAAATCGACGGCGAGCTTTACGGCG
This sequence comes from Terriglobales bacterium, assembly GCA_050012595.1. Lineage (GTDB taxonomy): Bacteria > Acidobacteriota > Terriglobia > Terriglobales > Acidobacteriaceae > Acidiflorens. Next base: position 112,369 of record JBEKGW010000017.1, on the reverse strand, counting down.
TCCTCGATTTTGTCCCAGATCGCCGTGATTTCTTCGTTCTTGAGTTGGAGCTGTACGGCTCTCGTGCACTGCCCTTTAACGAAGAGAGAAATGAGCTGCGCGACAACCTCTTCGTCGATCTTCCCAAACCCTTTCTCCTCAAGCGTTTTATTCAAGCCCCGGACCTTTTCTTTCAGGTCGAAGTCCGTGCTCCACGTGCTGGCGACGACCAAATCGAAAAGTCCAAGGCGTTTCCCGCCCTGGTTGATGCGCTCGAAGATTTTCACGGCATCGCCAAGGTGCACCTCGCGCACCTCCACGATGGATAGGGGGTAACTCAAAAGCCTGGATTGGCATTTCCTGAAGGACTCTCGACGCTCTTGTGTCAGATCGTCGTACACTTCACGGTCGCCTTCACGATTGAAGAATCGCCAGACCGACACGACTCTTTTCTTGTCCTCGCTGCGCTTAGCGACAAGGAAATTCTGGGTATCAAGGTCGAAACATATCTTCTTGTAGTCTTTCTCCGATTTGCCGTTTGCCTGTATTGCGAGCCCCTTGGCCGCGACGTACAAAATCGGCTACTTGTACGGCATTACCAGTGAGCGCAAGACATGCTGATCTCAGAGCTGCGCCACCACCGATCCAGGCCGATCCGCCTCGCCACTCAACTGGCAACCGCCAAATGACTCGCAATTCTTACAGTTGCGGGTTGTTGCTTCTCACCGTATCGTTTTGGACGAGGAAAATGGAGAGTTGCTACCACAGTAGTGGCGAACGCGACTTCGTAGCCTGAGAAACGAAGATCTCTACATAGGAGTAAGGAAGTGCAGAAGAATATTGCTTGCTGCTTTTACCTCGCTCTCATTACCGTATACTGCACCGTCCCAACGTTGGCACAGACGACATTCGCCAAAGCGCAAGTCGCCGACCATATCCGCAAAGTCGAAGATGGCGTGGACCAGTTTCGAAAATGGGCGGAGCAGAGGGGTAACACCGCCACAAACAATGCCCAAACCGCACAGGCTAGCGGTCGTACTCGCCGTAGCGGGAACACACCAAACGAGGCACAGAAGCAAGGGGCACAGCAGACCAAAGACGATCTCAACGACGCACTGTCCGATCTGAATCGTTCCACGAACCGCTTACGGCGCAAGTTTGATCCGCTCGACACCTGGATGGAAACCAAGGCGCAAATGCAACAGGTGATGGACGACGGAAGAAAGATCAATCAGGTCATGGTTCGGGGCAATTATGGCTCCCAGGCAGAGAAATATTGGGCAGCCCTACGCAACAATATCAATGACCTTGCACGCTGCTACGGAATAGCGCCGATGGGTGCGTAGGAGCACTCAGTTCCGGAAATCGTTTTCTACCGGATTCCTCGCTGCTCTCCACACCAACCACTCCGCTTCGTTGTTGGTGGAGTCCTTGCCGAACCCGTATCGCGCTTCAGGCGCCCCAAATCGATTGTCCCCGCTGCCATGACGGTTGCGGCGCTTGCTGCTGGCAGCTACTTCTATTTCCACCGCACGCCAAAGTTCACGGACAAAGACACCGCAGTAGCGGGAAAGGCGACATAGGCCGTGCCCTAGATGTTTGGTGCTTTCGGTCAACTTCCGCGAACACTCAAAACCTCGTCCCGAGGCCACTGTAAGTTATCCCAGCAGACGGCCAAGAGCAGGCACTGGAGAATTTACCGTGAAACGATTTGGCCGGGAACCGGCGGAAGCACGACGGAAAGATCCTAGGTGGCCATCCGAGATGGGCGTAGGTTCTTGCTCAAGCCAACTAAAACTCGGCTGACTCCCTCAAGACTGGCCTTACTCTACGTCCTGATCTCGGTCGTTTGGGTAGGTGTTTCAAGCGAGCTCTTGTTTCTTGAATTCGAGAGCAAGGTCGCAATCACCGGGTTTGAACTCGCGAAAGGCCTGGGATTCGTCCTGGCGACTGGCGCACTGATCTACTTCGTTACACGGCGAATGCTGGAACGTCTCCTGTGCTCCGAAGAGGCGCTGCGCCAGTCAGAAGCCAAGCAGGCGCTGCTGCGACAGCAACTGGCGCAAGCGCAAAAACTGGAGGCACTGGGCCGGCTGGCAGCTGGGATCACCCACGACTTCAATAACATTCTGGAAGTTATCTACGGCAGCGTCTATCTGCTGAAACAGGAAACCGCGGCACTGCCGTCCCAGGCGCAAGCTCACTTACAGCTCATTTTGCAAGCAGCCGAACGGGGGAGCAATCTTACCCATCAACTGCTGGCGTTCAGCAGCCGCCAGGCGCTGGTTCTCAGGCCTCTTAACTTGAATGTGGTGGTCGGACAGGCGACCGTCTTTTTACAGGGTCTCGTTGGTGCGCTAGTAAAGATTCAACAGCGCCTCGATCCTGAGTTATGGAACGTCATGGCAGACGACGCTCAAATCAACCAGGTGCTGATGAACCTTTGTGTTAATGCGCGCGATGCAATGCCCACCGGAGGCACGCTCGAAATTCAGACGAGTAATGTGATAGTTGCGGCTGACGTGGTGGAGCGTTTAGGAGAAGGCACTCCGGGCCCACATGTCTTGCTCAGCGTGCGTGATTCGGGGTGTGGGATTCCACCGGATGTTCTGGAGCGGATGTTTGAGCCTTTCTACACCACGAAGACCAATACTCGAGGCACGGGACTTGGACTCTCCACGGTCTATGGCATCGTAAAGCAGAGTGGAGGGTTTATAGACGTAACCACTGAAGTGGGGGAAGGCACGACATTTTCTATCTATTTGCCGCGCACAACGACGGCCGTGACCGAGGCTGAATTGTCGTCCGTAAGAGGCTTAGTCGAACGCGGGCAATGCGAGTGACTTGGAACGGACATCGAGAACTGCTTTACTACGTCGGCAATCAGCAACCGACTATCGAGGCACTCAAGACCCATCCGGTACACGCCCGTTTGCCGTCTGTATGATCTGCAACACACTTCACCCTCGCTGTGAGCTAATCCGAAGGTCTCTGTTCTCAGGACAAAAGTTGTCAGATATCGCAGGTGCCGAAAACTGTCATTTCTGTCAGGGAAGGCCTATACGTGCCAGCACGACAGCGATCTTCGTGGACCCCAACGGAGCGTTGGTGTTTAGCGGGACAATTAAAACTGCTGCCGTGAGAGAGGGCAGACGATTGCATGAGCCGTCTCCAGGTCGAACCATACGTCACTTCCTGTGCGCGGATTCCCAAGCCCGCACCCTGTTTCTGGCCTCGTTGAAAATGCGCTCGTAATTTCCTTTGCGGACTTTCTCACTCGCATCCTTGCTCAACAGTTTCCATAAGGGACCATATTGCTGATAGACCCGCAGGTACTGCTCCTGATCTGAGGGTGCGACTTCGTCTGTGCCAAACAGAAATCGATCGGGATAGCGGTTGAGTATGTCAGCCACGGCCTGTGTGGATGCCGGGGTAGCAACCACATATTTGGCGACTTCACTCCATGAGATGTCGAAGTTTACATGGCTGAGCTCTGGATCCTTCAGCATATCCTCAATGATGGCACCTTGCTCCTTTGCTGGACGGACCACCCTGCCTACTCCGATATGCGCCCAGATGATGGTGGTCTTGGGATGTCTCTTAAACAGAGATCGTACCTGCGCTGCGTACGCAGGAGGAGATCCTTCTTTGGCGAACGGAGTATCGATGTCGTTATGAATCAATACCACTAAGCCAGTTTCAGCGGCGAAGTCCAAAATTCTGTCGAGAGCTGGATCCAGAAGGCTGGCAGTCGGTCCGGCGATCTTCGCAGAGACGAATTCTTTATGAATTGTGAATTCTCCAATCCCCGAGAAGACCCCAGGAAACGTCTGGAGGACGCGACGAATGTGGTCGGCGGCGTACATGTCGGTAGGGTTAAAACCGGTAATCATGGGATCGAAACGCGCCTGCTCCGCCTTTGACAGCGACTTGTAAGCCATTGCGATGTACGCGTCGGTGAACGAATAGTAGTAGAGTGGGGCGTCCGAATTCAGGTAATACGTCGGCGCCCTGTCTCCATCAACTGAGTATGACCATTCCTGTTGCAACGGGATACCAAACAAGGCAACCCGCCCAACTTTCGTGCCCATGAGTTTCAGGAAATCATGAATATCGGTGCCTTCCTGAATGTAATTGGTGAGGTGAAGATGAACGTCATTTAGTTCCGGCTGTTCTGAAGGCAGCTGTGCAGTCGCAGCTGAGCACCACAGCAGCAACGGGATAGCAATACCGATAGCGAATTGGGCTATTCTCTGTCTGCAACCAGGAGCGCTTTTCATGAGGTCCTCGCTAGCGGTCCCACCCTCGATCAGATATTCAGTCGCTCAGAACGCCAATTCGAGATTCGTATGGAAGATCGGCCCGGTGCCCCCGAGCGCGAACGGAACCGATGTATAACCCACCGAAGAGTGGTGCAGGTAAAGAAATTCATTGTTCCACCGGATGACTTTGTTGTGGAACGGGAAGTAGTTCAGACCCGCCCGAAAATCCCACGGATTTCCGTACTTGCCATAGATTGTCGACTGCCCGAGATAAAACTGAAGCGTCTTAGGCAACGCCATCGCTGAGGCTTGCATTTGGAAGCCGTGAGAAAAAATCAAGGGAAGTCCGGCTGTGCCTGGACCTTTGAAGTGATCGAGCCATCGCAAAAAGTACTCACCCTCCAGCGAATAGCCGTGGTATTTAAGGCCGCCGTCAAAGGAAGCCATCTTGTATGTGACGTCGGTGATGGATATACCCTGCCCGAAGAGGTTGGGCGTGAAGATCACGCTCCCGTCTTCGAGCCTGATTTGTGTGTTCTCGAATGCATCACTATTGGGCTGCTCCTGTTTGTCTTCATCGCTCCGGGTGAAGTGTGCGCCTAGACGGGTAGCTAGCTTCTGATGGTTCTCAAAATCGCCGAAACCGGGGCCAAATTCTCCGGTCGTAGGCTTCCAGACTAGCGAGTTGGAAAAGGTGTTGAATCCATTGTTGAGCTGAGCTGCGCTGACGCCCAGAGTGCTCAGGTTGTTGCCGACCATCGTGATGTAGTCCAGCCGTTTCGTAATTTGGCCCCAAGCCCAAACGCCGGATGTGTACGAGGGGCGAAAAAACTCATCGGCGATCAGACGGGTATCCACGCCCAACCAAAAAGGGAAGTTGCCCTCCACACTACGGGTACCCGGGAGAGATCGAATGCCAGCTCCTATGCTGACAAACTTGTTGAAGCTGTAATTCAGATTTCCGGCGAGTACCACCTGCGCAGGCAAGCCCTGCGAGGCATTGGAACTCCAAGCGTACAGAAAATATCGGAACTTGGGATCTAGCATCCATCCGAGGAACTTTATTTGCACTTTCTGAAGTTGGAAATCCTGGCGCTGCTGGACCGTTTTTACATTTCCGAATGCGTCCTTGTACGTGGGGTCGAGCCCTAACTGGTTCAAATAGCGCCCGTAGCTATAGATACTGATGCTTATGTCGCCGTGATCAGTATCGGCAACCTTATAGCCAAAGTTGGGCGTATACTTGCCCCACTTACCTGACTCTTCTTGACTAGCAAAGGTGCTGGCTGCGCTCGTCTCACCGACTTGCTGGGTATCGGTGGTGGTCGAATCGGTCTTTGTCGGTCCCTTTTCTTGTACCGTCTCTGTTGCCTTTTCAGGCACCTTTGCCAAGGTCCGCCGCAGAGAATCAATCTGATCCATGAGTTCGCGGTTCTGCTGTTCGAGCCGATGGTTTTGCTCGACCAATTGATCAAGGGTGTGCAGCACTTGGGAAGGGTTAGTCGAGTCGGTTGTTGCGTGCTCTTCATAAGCAGTTGTCTGACCGCTGGCCAAACATGCGCAACACGCCACCACCAGTAAGGTCGAGACAAAGCTCGATCTCGCTCCCCTTCGATAGGATCTCATGCGCACACCTCCCGTTGACCGTATGGCGTTTCGCATATGTAATTCACTCACAGGTGCCAACGATGAAAGATGGAAAAGAGAGTCAGTCGTAAGGGCGTCGCACATCAGCGATTCCCTGTCGCTCACTGCCCTGGTTGGCGGAGTGATTCGACTCACTTCAATCCCACCGAACTCGGAGAGTAGAGGTTGTAGCTAAGCTTCTGGGCAACGTATTCGATGACTTCCTGAGCCTTTACGCTGTTCCCCGCTTCATCCAGCGGGGGCGCGAAGACGGCGATAGCGCCCTTGCCGGGAACAACAGCGACAATCCCTCCTCCGACACCGCTCTTGGCAGGCAGACCCACATGCCAGGCCCAACCACCGGAGCCGTCATAGAGACCGGCCATGGTCATCGTGCTGAGAATGTGTGGAATGTCCTCGCGCTTGATGATCTGTTCGCCAGTAAGAGGATTTACGCCGTTGTTCGCCAATGTCGCGCCCATGCGGGCGAGTTGGGTGGCATTCACACCCACCGAGCATTGCTTCGTGTAAATGTCCACTGACTCGAACGGATCTGCATAAATCCGGTCATACTTGGCCAAAAGCATGGACAGTGCTTTGTTCCCGGTATTGGTCGCCGCCTCTGACTTATAGACTTCGTCGATGAGTGCCAACTTTTCCCCGGCGGCCTTACTGTAGAAGTTGAGGATCTTGTTCCATTTGTCTTCGGCATCTCTTCCAGAAATCAAGCTTGTCGTCGCGATGGCGCCCGCGTTAACAAGGGGGTTCCCGGTGTGAGTCGGCATATCTACTACTGCCAAGGGAGAATTGAAGGGGCGTCCCGTCGGTTCAGAGCCAATTTTCGCGAAGACTTTGTTCGGTCCCAACTCCTCCATCGCGAGTGCCAGCGTAAACACCTTGGAAATCGACTGAATGGAGAAAGAGTAGTTCACGTCGCCCAATGTGAACACTTGGTTGTCTGTGGTAACTACAGCGACCCCGAATAGTTTGGAATCCACTTGAGCCAGGTAGGGGATGTAATCGGCATTCTTCCCGTTCGTGTCATTCTTGAATTTCTCAAAAGCTTCCCTGACGACAGCTTCCACGAGTTCCCGTCTGGGGGCAACCGGACTTCGTGAGACTTGAGCTGAAAGTGCGATAGAAGCCAGGTTCGAAATGACGAGAGTCGCGATGAGGACGTATTGTGCGACCATCTTCTTCATAAGCATTGTCAGTTCCTTCCGTGATAGCTGACAGTTTCGTCAGATTTGGCTGGTCAAAACGTGAAACCTTTGGACCAGTCGTATTTGAATGAAAATTGCATCCGATAGTCGTTTGTGTTGAATCCGTCGCTAAAATTCACCCGTCTCCCAAACTGAAACTCACCACCAATCATTACTTTGGGAATCGGATGATAAAGCACGTTTGCAAGTGCGTAATGCCCCTGATGAAAGTCCGACGGATTCTGGGCATTTGAGTTGTCGATATTCACCATCGAATACCCTATAGAGCTTGTGAATCGTTCGCTCCAGTTGTGGTCGAGAAAGGAAACGACGCCTAACACTGGAAGGGCGACGCCTTTGACTGGCGTGGTTGGGTTTCCAGGATTGTTCTTGATGCCGATGTCAACCGGAGCGTCATCCATGTAGTTCTCAATGCCGGATCCATAAACAACTTGCAGCTTGGCGACGTCCTTTTTTCCCATTTTGAGGTTAGAGCTTACGTTCACCCCCCAACCAAAGGCAGAGCCACCGAGATTCAACGTGTCACTGTTGGTATCGACCCACCCGACCTTGCGGAAGATGCCTGCGACCTGTAAATAGCCCCAGTCTCGGATCAATCGCGCTTGCCACGAGAGGTCGGGGAAATTGAACCTGGGTTTGACACCCTGCAATTCGATTCGGCCAGAGTACACGCCCTGGTCGGCGCTGGCACCGGGTCGTTCGAGAGCAATGGTGATGCGCCCTTTATCGCTTCGTAGCGGCATCCAGCGCACCTGCACGTTGCGGAAGAAGACCATCCCATTGGGTCCCCAGTACTCGATGGAGTTTGGAAAGACATCGATATCCATAAATGGGCTCCAGGTTTGCCCGGCGCCAAACTGCCCCAACTCGCCGTACGCATGACGCAGACGGAACGTTGTCTGGCCGGCGTCGACTCCAGTGCCAAATAGCTCGAATTCGAAAATTGTGTTCAGGTCACCGAACCGCGTCGGCGTGGATGACTTGACGCCAAACCGGCTTTGGCGCACACCCGCAAAGACGTTCCCGTCAGGAGCAAACTCACCTTTGAACGATGGCAACTGGGTGGGACGTACCACATCGAACCAGTTCGGATTTTGCTCTTTGAACTCGTATCCGGAATCGAGCATGACGAACCCGTACACATCGACGCTGCTCTTGTTCTCGGCTATTTCTCCTTCTAGCGGTACCGTCTTCGGCTGAACTTGGGCAGGTTTTGAAATGGCGGCCGTCTCGGGCGGACTTTGCCTCTGCCGAGCTTGTTCCGCACCCTGAATCTGCTCTTTCAGTTCCTGAATTTGCTCGTCCAGTTGCTGCAGCTTGTCTTTGAGTTGCTGCAGGTCGGGGCTTTGTGAAGTCTGGGATTGGGCTTGCACGAGTGCGCTAAGGATGAATACCAGCAATGTAGCGCCTGAGAATCTTACCCAATGACGCAATTCTATCAATGTCATAGTTGCTCCATCACTTATGGGAAATTGCCAGAAATTAGTGCAATGGAGAACTGTTACTTTTGTCAGTGAGGCGCGGCTTCTTAATCCGCTAGCATTCGAACGTAATCCTAGAGCGGCGCTGCTGGTTCCGGGATCAAGTACCGGATCGCACCCGCACCCACGCCGACAAAGGCTGTAGGTCTTAGAGTTATCCAGGGCTAATGCCTAAACCGTGTCCCCACTGTTGTTTTCAGGAGGGTCCAGGAAGTGACAACACTAGCGGAACTGCTATGCGCCATGTTCAAACGTCATGCTCTTATCGCTCTTATGTTGTTATTTGCATGTCCGTTATTCGGAAAGCGGAAAGACGACGTGGTCATTATGACGAATGGTGACAAGTTCACCGGAGAGATCAAATCGCTGCAATACGGTGAGCTCATCTTCAAGTCGGATTACATGAAGGATTCTGTTCATTTGGACTGGAAAAAAGTACAGAAATTGCAGAGTAAAGACACCTTCATCGTAAGTCTTACGAATGGAACGCGTGTAACCGGATTAATTGGCAAAGAAGGGACCTCCGGCGAAGATGGTAAGGATTTTAAGATTGTTGGGGAGGGATCGGCCGTAGAGATCACAACCTCGGAGGTAATTGCGATCGGCCAACGGGAGGCCAGCTTCTGGAACCAACTCACTGGCTCAATCAATTATGGATTCGGTTTCGCGAGTGGGAACAAAGAGACCAATTCGTCTCTGGGTGCGGACGTCGCCTTCCGCACCACCAAGAACTCTGTAGAATTAGCGACGACGTCGCAGTTTGGCTCTCAAACGAATGCCAAGAACACCAATCGCTTCACTTTCGATTCGCAGTATGGCAGGTTCCTAACGGAAAAATGGCTTGCGGCTGGGCTTTTCTCATTGTTGAAGAGCAATCAGCAAGATCTTACTTTGCGTTCTACCTATGGGGGTGCCTTCGGATGGAAAATGGTACAGACAGACAGAACGTCATTGACAATTCTCGGCGGAGGAGCCTTTAACCATGAAAGCTACGTCCCTCAGCCCGGCACCGAGCCGATTCATAACAATGCCGAGTCTCTGTTCGGCGTAACGTTCTCTACGTTTCGATTCAAGACGCTCAACCTTAGATCACATACACTAGCATTCCCGAGTCTTAGTGACCCGGGACGCATGCGCTTGAGCTCGCAGTCCGGAATACGTATTGAGCTAATGCGCAATTTCAACTGGAATTTCGACCTCTACGAGAACTACGACACCCGGCCGCCCATTAGCGCTCCGAAAAATGATCTGGGCATCACGACTTCGATCGGATGGACATTCTGATGCGGATGCCACAGACGTGGCTGGGCTCCTCGCTTTGATCGGCCGCTACCGGTACAGCGTAGCGCGCCAGCGGAAAGAGGATAGTTCAGCGCAAAGGACCTATCAGCTCTCTGACGGTGGAAGGGTTGACGGCGATTGGTATTTCGACCGGCAACAAAGGCGGGCTGGTCGTCGCGTCGGGCACTGCGATTGGCTTGGTGGCAGCCGGGATGCTGGCGGACGGAACGACCCAGGATCTGACGAATTCCGTGCTGTGGACGTCGTCGGATGCGGCGGCGAACATGAGCGATGCGTTGGGTTCCTGCATGGACGGGGCCGGGTTAGAAAACTACACATCCCTAACGCCACGAGCGAAAAACAAGAGGCCCTTCTTTACAGGGCTTCCACGGGAGCAGTTCTGGTCAGGTTTTCTAACGCCGCTGCCGTAAACGTGACGTGGTCCACAAACGGGCTTGTGGGAAGTGATGACCAGGATTCCGGAAAATATCAAGTCCGCGAACCAAGACCCGCCCGGGCTAGCCTGATGAGTTCCTTGGTCAACAAACCGCAGAACGACGCGCCGGAGTGCGCGATCGAAGTATCAGGAATCGAAAATCAGCCGATGTCACTCTGGGGTTAGCGCCCCTCCTTTTCAACTGCCGTCTTCTTCTTGCCAAATCGCCTCACTATGAAGTTTCAGCCGTGCTCGTCGGCGAGTAGTTTATTGATGTCATAGTCCTGCTCGTAGGCTCGCTCCGCCCGCTGGAAGTCATCAGGCCCTGGCCATGCGAGAAGCGCTCCATCTACGCCCGCACGGATTCGGTCGAATCCGAAAGTGTTCTTGTATTCGAAGACTGTGAGAACCTGGCCAACCGCGTCGCTGAGGAGTACATGGAGGTGGGTTTGATCGGCCAAGCGGCGGAGGACCTCGGATGTTTTGATATACAACGGGTTCATCACCTGCTCGTAGAGTGCTGATGGGCGTCCATTGACAATGGGCGGTATCCACCAGATCAGGAACAGGACCGGTCCGTATGTTGTCGTTGCAAATGCCAGCTTTGAGATTGAGATTCACGCTTAAGCTCGCGAGCAAGTCATCCGGTTCCGGGTCAATCAATAGCGCTACCGCTTCGGGCCCGATACGTTCGTCGAGAGTAACCTCTTCAAAAAGAACGCCCGAACCTGGTGACAGGCCCCCAAGAACCATGTAGCTCCAGTCGCGCGGGAAGGTCACTTGGGAAGGTGACGCTGTGCTCCGTGGTCCTGATTCATCAGAACTCGAAGGCGATCTGGCCAAGGTTGAGCGATGGCTGTGAAACCTAAGCACAAACGACACCCTGTCTCCGCAAGAGACGACACTTCGCACCCTCTACTACACGCACCTGCGGGACAAACTTCGGTTGTTTCTCGCGAGATCAGAGGCGGCGGGCAAAGAATCGGGCGAGCGACTCGACACTACTTCCTCTGTTTCTGAACGTTTGCGTGACGACAACAACCTCCACAACAAATCCGCCCTCAACCAGCTCGGCCCATCCGATGAGAGCTGGAAAGCCATAACACCACCTGCGTTAATTCGCGCAGTCACGCATATCCGTAAGTATTTTGAAGACCAATCGTTTTGGAAACACTACTACTCTCAAAAACAGTGCTTCAACGACCTCCACCCTCCAGCACCAAGCCTCACCGAGCCAGTGATCTTCAGAAAACACTTCTATGCTTGCGTAGGAGAACTTCGCAAAGTGGTATTTTATGCATTTAAGCGGTTGCTGACCATCTCGCTCGCTCAGAAAGGCATAATCGGCGCGGCCGCCATCGAGTGGGCAGCTCTTCAAGTCACAGACCTGATCGAACTGGAAGACCGTTTCGTGGACCATTGGATCAAGTCCGCTTGTGACGAGCAAAACTATGCTCCGCTCGTGCCACCACGCAAAGCGAAGGGCATTGGGTAGGACGCATTTTCTGGACTGATTGGCGAGCCCCCGAATTCCTTCTCATGAAGCCAAATGGCAACTCTCCCTACAACGCCTCCACCGCATGGAAGCGAATGGATGAAGGCGAAACCAAGAACGTGCTCAAGGCCTTCCGTGAGAATCGGTGGATTCTTTTGCTCAAAACAACCCTAGAAGAAGAGGTCGGGACGGCTCATGAAGTGCTTGCTAGACAGGTTCCGGCCGGAGAGAACCGCCAAGAACTCCATGAACCACCTAGTGGGCCGAACACAAGGAAACCCGGTCGCCCTCCAAGACTTGATCGATCTTTTGTAGAATGCGCCGGTGCGTTATGGCAAAAGGTGATCTCCGACGGTCACTGCAGCGTACCCATTGATAAATTGCGGCAGATCGCCACGGCACTGGATTCCTGCAACTATTTGCCGCCCAGCGCGTACCTGGAACGCAAATATGAAAAAGAGCTGAAGGCTTTCAATAGTCGCAACTCGAATTCAAAAATCGGCCCTATAAAGACGTGGTCAGATTTAGTTTCCCGAGGAGACAAAGATCTTCTGCGAGGAATGCGCCGCCTGCTCTCCCGTTGCGCCGAGAAGGTGGATGACGGGCATCCACCGTCCGGAAACTAATTCCGGACAACAAATATCGTCTCACCTGCCTCCTTTCGACACTGCTGGAATCCGCAACTTCCCGTGTCCGCCTTGTGTTTTGGCGGACAGCGAAGCCATTTACGGGCGCTGAGAATTGCGGCTTAATGGAGTCGACGGAACAGGAATATGCAGAACACAGACAGCAAATTGGATGATGCTCCAACAGAGACTTTCAAATCGCTGCGCCGATATGAGTTCATCGATAGTAAAGAGCTTGCTTCGAGATGGAATCTCCCAGAGTCATGGGTTCGTGAGCAAGTGCGCGCACGGTCGGCAGATTCACTCCCGCACGTTCGATTTGGGAAATACGTCCGCTTTCGCTGGGGTACCGTTGACCCCGCGTAGTTAGAGCGAAACTATGTTGGAAGGCGGCCCACGCGCATCGTTCGTGGGTGCCAACGTCACAGATTGCCTTTCGCTGTGCGTACCGTGTGGCTGGGGTAAACATGCAATGGAAGGCTGTTTCACACTGAAAAATCTCTTTCTCGCTGCCGGTCTGATCATCACGCTCGTCGTCTGCGAAGGCTTTGGGCAGTGATGCGCCTGACCCTCATCAGCGACACGCACGGTACTCATCCCGCCCTGCCCTCCGGGGATGTTCTCATCCACTGCGGCGACATCACGCATTTCGGCGAGTTGAAGGAGCAAGTGGCTTGGTTGAAAAGCTTGCCGTTCAAGCACATCATCCTTGTTCCCGGCAACCACGACGTGTGCTGCGAGACTCTGATGAACAAAGGCATGGAACCCGCGCTCCGGGAGAAGCTGTTCGGGAAGATTTATTACCTGCGGGACAGCGGAGTTGTCATCGAGGGGAGGCGGTTCTGGGGATCGCCGTGGATTCCGCCATACGCCGGGGCGTTCAACCTCGACACCGACGCAAGGGTGTCACGCTGGAAACTGATACCGCAGGGCACCGATGTCCTCATCACCCATGGCCCACCGCAGGGCGTGCTTGACGGGGGCGCGGGATGCAAGCACCTAATGGATGTCGTGCAGGATCTCAAGCCTTCGATACATTGCTTCGGGCACTTCCATAACTGCGGCGGAAATCAGCAGAAAATCGGCAGCACGTGCTTCCTGAACGTAGCAAAGTCCCCGCTCGTCTTAGACATCCATCCCTCGGCTAGCCGTTGCGAGCATCGCCTACCGCTTCTCTCCAGTACAGCATTGTGTCGTCGCTGATTGCAGGCATTGGCTTGTCCTGCTCATGTTCGTAAATCTCGCACAAACAGTCGAAGAATGCTTTGGCCTCCGCTTCCAGTCCAAGTACGGTCAAGCACCTCAGTATTCTCGTGATCCGCAGATGATTGTGATTTCCCGGAGAAAGCCAGACCTGTCGCCTTGGCCCCGAAATTCGGAGGGCGAGTGACCGTGACTTGCTTGTCTGACCGAGCCTCAAGCCCATAGAAGTTCATCAAGCGCAGGAAAGAGACTCGCAACTTTTCTTGCAGGTCAAGACGCGTTCGGAACTCCTGAATAGACTCCCGGTTCAGAACAGGCGCGGCAAGATTGAATCCGCTTGGCTCGGGCAACGGGAAAACCCACGCACGCCAGTTCTCGTAAATATAAGAACTCATCCATCAAGTTCCCGGTTCTATATGGTCGTATGTTGCAAGAAAGTGTTCGGACAATGGCATACTCTTCGGGGCTACAGGAATCTGAATGAATTGTGCATCTTGGTCCAACACGAGCCAAGCGAGGCGGTAAAGCGCAGACCTAACGCGCTCTTGGTTATTTTTCTTGGCGGGAGCGAGTTCGGCGTTAGCTTGCGGTATACCTCGTCTGACGCCGCAGAGCATTGCCGTATTCCCAGCGGCTGCCACCGTCGGATGAGCAAGCTTGCTCAGCAGACCGTAATCAGGTCCCATCTTTGAGTTGTAATGTCCCCGCCCCTCAAAAAACGTCTTCACTACGGCGATACGTGGGGACCAACTGTTGTTTTTACCGGCTAACCAATCCATAGCTCTATCGTTACGTGCGCTCACCGAAACTCGTGAGCCAAGTAATAGGTTTCTTCAAAAGCTCTCAATACTGCATCGAAGCCATCAAAATCCTCCGACTGTAGTAGAACCAATAAAGGGCGAATTAGTGATGACATGCGGAGAAGCAACAACAACGTCGCCGTTAGCTGAGTGTCTTTATGAAACTTTTGGCACTCTTCGCTGTTGTCAACAACTGTAAATAACGCAGCCTCGATTTCGTCTAGGCATTGCCGGATTCGTTCATAGTCTAGCTGAGGCATATTAGGTCTAACCGCGTTTCTTTCTCGGCCTGAAAAGTCGCCCATAAACAATCATGAGCACGCCTGCGACCGCCAGGACGGAGATCGAAATCTTAACCCAAGGACGTCTGAGCATTGTCTCACCGAGGCGGACGATACGGAGACGCTCCGGCTCTTTGCTTGGCGTCTTCCACGTCCGAGACAAGCAACCCAGCGCAAGCCGCGAGGACTTCGCCTAGTGTCCTAGAACCCTCGCGCCCTAGAGCCTCAATCAAAGCGACTGTGCGCTGAGGCAACTTGTAGGTTCTCGCTGTCAACGGGGATTGGAGAATGTCGGTGGGAATTTTAGCCAGTTGCCTTTGGGTCCGCCAAAGAATCTCAACGGCGATCTGTACGGCACGGGATTTCTGTCCGTGGATTTGCCCCGCCTGGTCAATTATCTCGGCGGCGGCGGTCGTGAGCTTATAGCGTTTTGCTATGTTCTTGCTTGCGCCTGTGAGCTTGTTGAGACGGCGGGTCTCGCTTTTCATCGCTTCCCGATTTTACAACCGGGCGGTCTCCGGCTGTCTTCCTCCGGTGTCCGACATCTCGCCGCCGAAGACCTCCGGGTAGTACTCGCTCGGCATCACGGCGGATGGTTTCCCATGAAGATGTTCACCCAACACGAGCCGCTGACAGACGCCGAGCTTGATCGCCTCGGAGGGCGGCGAAGAACCCGTCGAGTGCCTCGACGTTCATCGCCCTGCCGCCCTTGCAGCTTTTGTTTCCCGAGCATTCTACTCGGCATCCATTTTTCAGAGCGGAGTATTTTTCACCGCGTCTCCCGATCCAGCCATTTCTCTACCCGTGCCGGACGCCACTCTTCCAGTGCCCGCAACAACTCCGCAGGCGTCTCCCTCGCCAGTACTAGCCCTCGGTTCTCTGGTTTCAGAAATCGCTCCTCCACCGCATGGTCGAACATCTCCAGCAAGGGAGTGTAATACCCCAAGACATTCAGGATGCCGCAGGGCTTTGCGTGCAGACCGAGTTGCGTCCAAGTTACCGCCTCGCAGAACTCCTCCAAAGTCCCGAACCCGCCCGGCAACGCGACGAACGCGTTCGACAGGTCGGCCATGAGCGCCTTGCGCTCGTGCATCGAGTGGACAACATGGAGCTTGGTCAGCCCCTTGTGCCCGACCTCGCGTCCCATCAGGTGTTCTGGGATGACGCCCACCGCCTCGCCGCCCGCTCTCAGCACTGCGTCCGCGAACACTCCCATCAAACCCACATTGCCACCGCCATATACCAATCCGATGTTGCTTCGCACCAATTCCGCGCCCATCTCCTCGGCGGCAGCGCGTACTCGGGGCGGCTGCCGGGACTGGAGCCGCAGAAAACGCAGATTCGTTTCATGCAGCCATTCTAAATTGAAGGACCTGCGTGAAGGGAATCGGAGGGAATTTTCGTTCTTATGAGGTGGAAGCCAACTCAGATTGGACACCCTCTGCGATGTACTTGCGTTCAAGTCGGTAACGATTTTACGGTAAGTTGGGGGCCAGAACTAAGCAACTTTCTGCCCCTGCTGGCATCTTCATTGACGGTGTTAAGGATTGCACGCCTTGGAGCAAGCAAGCGTATGTATTGGAAGCAAGTGCGACGGTTGATTGGCCGTCTCAAACGAAGCTTGAGCCCGGCGATCTGGGCGGATGTTGGAAATTGCGGTTAAGTCACCATATCGTACACGTCAACGTGAGGAGTACCAGATGAAGCTGACATCAACATACAGGTTCGGATCACTCGTGAGCGTTATCCTCTTGCTCTGGGCTGCTCCTGAGAGCAACAGCCAGCAATCGAAACGCGCGACACCGATAAAAGATGCTGTCACTACCCAATTCAAGGCGTCCCCATCTGACGGAATTCTACCGAACGAGGAGGCAACGGCGGCTACGTTTGCAACAGCAGAATTACCAATCAACCTGACGTGGGATGCGTCCAACAACCTGTACAAACTCGCAAACGCAGCTAACGTGGACTGTCTCCAACCTGACCCCGCTAGAGCTTATATTGTCCATCTCGCGCAATGGAAAGTGAACGATGACTCGACCTATTCTTTCTCTCCAGTCAGTTGACGTAACATCGCCATTACACTCATTGACCCGATCGGAAGCAAAAACAAAACGTCCCAGGCTCAAAGAAACCTAGGACGAGAGGCAGATCTTCGGCAAGAAGTGAAAGTTTCTGGGCCCCACTGGGCCCCACGTAATAGCAACGCTCTATGCGGCATCCCGTTCCGGGAAGCAAAGTGGGGCTGTAGGTCGAGTTTGTCTACTGCCGGCTTCACATTGACATGGAATGACGCCCGGTCTCGTGCGAGCTTCGGACCAATCACACTGGTCAACCTCTCAACGGTGGTGCTCAAGTCTTTGGCATGCATCTGCTGCAATTCAACCGTAATTATGATGTCGAACAACCCACCTTCCGGTTCTTGAAAGTGTTGTGCCCGATGCGCAAACAAACTACCCCCGAGCATCCGAGCCAGGCTCACGAGCGAGCGGCCTTTGCACGCGGCGCATTCGTCACCTCGACTGCTGCTGATGACCTCGCAATCCAGGCAGAAGACTGCATTCCAGAGAGGGAGAACTCCTCCGTCCAAATGGTTCGTTGTTCTGGCGAACATATCCACCAACCCCGGTTCACTGCGCGTTGACAGAAATCATCTTCCGCAGCTCTTGAATAGCAGCCTGAAGAGCGTGCTTTTTGCTCTCGTAGTCCTCGTCTCGTTGAGACAAACGGGCCATCTCACGCTGGAGTCTTTGAAGCCCCGATACGGATTCGAGTACGAAGGCGACGCGTGCGGCTAGAGCAACGCTGGGCATGAGATGCCTCGCTCACAAAGAATATGGAACTGGTCTTTCGGGGGAAGTGATGTTCAGATTAGGCGGCACAGAAACGCGTGTCAAGTGCTGTTGAACTGATCCCACAGAGCAAAGGTTTGGCGATTACTGTTGAAACATCCTGATTTCACTCATTGACCCGGATTGGCCACTTTTCTGTTTTATTTCCTCTCTTGCGGATGATTCGCCGTCTCCGAGCATGGAGCGCCGCCAGAGGTCACACAGGAGCAGCCGGAGTCACTGTTATACCGGCACTGATCCTCCGGGTGGTCAGGTTGGTCGCAAACTGGATTTCCACATCCTGAGAACTTTGGGATCTTGCTGCATGCAGAGGACTGGGAAAATTTGTGTGATTCTTCCCATAAACTGATTTCCGGAGCTTCGAATCGCAATTCTTCATGACTCAGCACATGAAGCGCGACCCCCTGCGGGCCTTTGACCTCCTTCACGCCTCCGTTCACATCTAAGGAATACGGGCCTGAAATCGTAATTCGCGTGTCGCCTGATTTCGCTTTGCCTGGAACGAAGTTGATGGACACTGCGGTCTTGCCGCCTGCCGCTCTGGTGACCGAGATATCACCTGCTGTGACGATGGTTACAGTTGCGCTACTGTCCTGTTTCAATGTCTCCTGAGGGAGTGCGATGTTTACCATGAGCAGTGCGCATACAGTGATTGGGAAACTCCATCTCAGATGTGTTTTCATTCGACCCCTGGTAGTGTCCTAATTTGAACTCCTTATCGTTGAAGTGTGGCATGAATCGTGCTCCGAATCCATTCTGATCGGGTCATCTCACCAACGACCGGGTTCTTGGTGTAAACGCCTGTTTACATCATCTATACCTTTTCTGCCTCCGACCGGGCTCCGAGCGAGTAGCTTTGACGGGTGACGTGCGTTCAGATTCGGCCCGTTATTGCTTGCACCAACAAGAGCGCGCCGATACCTGCCAATCCGATGTAAAGGTACTTAAAGAAAACCTCTCCGCGAAGGCGATGATTGATCACTCTGCCAAGGAACACGCCTAGCAGCGTGAGCGGCAGTGAGAGCAGATAATAGTGTGTTACGGCAGGAGTCCAGAGTCCGGCCAACCAATAACCACCCATGCCAATGACGCTGGCCGGTAGGAAATATCCTTGCAAGGTAGCCCGGAAGTGTTGCGCTGACCACCGACGCATGGCTCCGTAAACAACAAGCGGCGGACCATTCATTCCGTAGGCTCCGCCGAGCACGCCGGCACAAAATCCACATGCTAGAAGCCATGCTCGACTGTCGCGTCGTAGTTCCAGCTTTGTGCGGCCTATCAAGGAGTAGGCGGAGAACGTCATGATAATCACTGCCAGGGCGGCCTTCACTACCCTTTGATGATTGCTCGTCAGAAGCAGAAGACCCAACGGGATACCAAGAAGGCTGGAGAGCACGAGCCAGCCTGTGCTAGCCAGGTGGATCTTTTTCCAGTCCTGCACTACGACTATGCCAGCGACGGTAATCGACACAAGCACAGCGAGCGGGGTGGCGACGCCCAGCGGAATGCAGAAGGCCAGCAGCGGAACGGCGATTAGTGCCTCGCCAAAGCCGAATGCTGATCGAATCAGGGTGGCGATAAACACGATGAATAAAACGTGCATAGTCGTAAGGTCGATTGTGATCTCCGAGGCGAGCGGAATTCGTCATACACAGCATGGACTACGGTAGTCGGCTATTCATGACCTCAGCGTTGGCTGCAACTTGTTCCATAGTGATTCCGAGCTTCCACCATCCATACAATCGTACCCGCCTGGTCGGCAATTCGGAAACTACGCGGTTGTTGGGCGAAAAATCGCCATTACACTCATTGACCCAGCCACGGGGGTTTTGAGTGTAAACGCCTGTTTTCGTAAACTATCCAGACTCCTCTCCCAACCTGACTTTTCCGTTGTGGATTATTTCCGGTTAGCCCGTGAATCGTTGGCAAACATTTCATGGAGCTGCCTGGGTACAGGTACACTTGCGAAATGATGAAGAAGCTCCGATTCCTGGTATCTCTTCACACCCGCGAAAACGACTTCCAGGCGGCACAAGCCCAATCCGCGGAAGATATCGCGCGCAAACTGGGGAGCGATGCGGAGATCGTGTTTGCCGATAACGACACGGTGAATCAGAGCACGCAACTTCTAAAGGCAATCCAAAGCCGGGTTGAGTCCCGACCCGATGCGATTGTGGTGGAACCGGTTGGGGGCACGGCCCTGCCTCAGGTGGCCCGGGCCGCCAGCGCCGCCGGAATCGGCTGGGCGGTCCTGAACCGGAGGCCGGATTACTTGTCGGATCTGCGCACGGCGGCAACCGCACCCATCTTTGCTGTTAGTTCCGATCACTTCGAGATTGGACGCATTCAAGGAAGACAATTCGCAGCGTTGCTTCCCGGAGGCGGTTCTGTTCTGTACATTGAGGGACCTTCACACAGTTCCTCGGCCCAAGAACGTAGGTCCGGGATGCTGGAGACGAAGCCGTCGAACATTCAAGTGAGGATGCTGAAGGCACAGTGGACAGAGGAAAGTGCCTGGCGGGCGGTGCGGTCCTGGCTGAAACTGGCCACTTCACAAAGCGCGTCAATTAAACTGGTCGGTGCGCAGGATGATTCGATGGCCATGGGCGCTCGCAAAGCTTTTCAGGGGATCACCAACGAAGCAGAGAGGTCGCGATGGCTGAGCTTACCATTTACCGGATGCGATGGTCAGCCGGCGACGGGCCAAGCCTGGGTACGCGAAAAATGGCTCACGGCAACGATTCACATTCCACCGCTTACGGGACCGGCGATGGAGATTCTTGCAAAAGCCATTCAGGACGGAACCCAACCGCCGGAACATTCCTTGACCACGTCCTTCTCGATTCCTCCCCTCGAATCATTGGTTCCGCGAAACCCATAGGGATTTAAACGATGGCGGGGTTGTTCACAGCAACCTTTCCGCAGTCCGCGTATTGCAGCTCGATTGGCGAAATATCCCGATTACACTCACAACCCGGCCCCCGGTGGGAGTTCTGAGTGAAATCGCCTGGTTACAACAGTTACCTGCAACTCGTTCTCAAGGGAGCCGAACAACCGCAGCCTAGACCTGCTGGCGGAGGTTGGGACGCAGTGTGAGCGAGCCGTCATCGTTTAGCTTCTGATGACAAGCCCACCACACGGGATAGCGCATTCCCTTTACCTCAATCTCAGCTCTAAGTTTCAATCCCTTCCAATCGGTGACGTCTGGAAGCACGAACTGTGCCTGCCGAATCTTGCCCGGCAACGGGTAACCGGCGTCCAGACAACCGCTCTTGAACACTTTTCCGTCCGGGCTCTCCACGGTCACCCTCAAGACGCCCGGCACTCCCGCGATTCCGTCATTTGCGAAGCCGACAATTAGCCCCAGGTGACGATCGTCCTTATAGCTCCAGATGAAAGACGGCCTCACCCGATAGCCAATTCGGCGATTGATCTGGTCGAACGCTGCCGGATAAGCCTCGTAGTAGCCCACCAGATTCCTTGCGCTGATCTGGTGAAAGTTCCAGAGCGACCAGTAATTCGCCCCGACATCAATCACATGAGCGATCATGTTCTCTGCCGCGGATATCCCTTCATCTGCGGCGCGTGGATCGGGAGGTTTACCCGGAAGCCCCTGCTCGAGCAATGCCGCGGTCCAGGGTGGGCGATTGCTGAGCGCTTCAATCTGCTCGTTCTCAATAAAGATGGTATCGCTCCGAATCCAATTGTTGCTGCGGACCGTGCGGTCTACCAGTTCTGAATTACCAACCCGGCTATAGTCCGGTTGAGTATTGGTCAGTAGAGGAGTCTTCTTAAAGTGCTCAAGCTGGACTTCGAGCATATTGGTCCAGGTGCGCTCTGCTGTTTGGTAATCAGAGAAAGGATTGTTGCCGAATGGCCAGGTGTGTCCTTCACCCCAAAAGCCATACATGAAGGTATCGATAAACTCGATGAGCGGATTGCCATCGAATTCCGCTGCCAATAGGCCAACCAGTTCTTTGAATGCCTGCTGAAAAAAAAGATGGTCGTATCGAGGTTGATAACGCGAGTGCGGGTTCTGCAAGTATCTTTGCGCTGAAGCACTGCTCTCCTGATCGCTCAGGACCAGGTCAACTTTCGGCACTTTGTCGAGGACAAAATCCGGAAGGGCCGCTTCGTGGGTATAGTCTGGAGCGGACATCTGCACTCGCAATCCGATCCGCTTGTTGTTCTTCTTCGCCAGTTCAAAAACCAGCTTCAGGTAATCGGGCATCTCCAGGCGTCCAGGCCGCGGCTGCACTTCCCTCCAGGTCGGACGGATATAAAGCTGCTGGCCCAAGGGAAATCGGACCAGGTCTTCGATCGCCTGCGGAATATTGTCGGACTTGATTTCCTCCGTGCCACTGTCTGCCGTGATATAGGTGACCAGTCCCTTGCCATAGTTCGGCACGACGTCTCCCGAAGATGTAGTGGTCATCACCACATCGTCCGTGGGAATGACGGCATCAGGTGGGTATTGAGGGAACGGACCCTGATTGAGGCGATCGGCCACCTGGGGACCGGAGCCGAAGTCGTAGTTTCCCCAGATGTGGGCGGGAACTTTCGCCTGCGCTTTACCCATTCCAAGTTCTGCAACTACGGCAACAGCTGCAGTACTTTTTAGAAAATCTCTACGCTGCATCGGAATTATCTCCTGCTTATCGTTCGATTAGATTTCGGCCGGGATGGAGCAAGAAGGCCCAGGAGTCCTGTGATGGCGTAGATCCAGAGCCGAAACCGTCTGAGCATAGAAGGCCTCGATAAAAGAGCTGTGATTTTAGCAGGGTGCCCGGAATGCAAAAAACTCGGACTGCTCGTAGTTGGCGAAACATCGCGATTACACTCAAAATCCCCCGACTCGGATAGTCTCCCGTTTGTACTCCGACATAAAGGTCTCAATGCTCATGCTCGTTCCGCCTTACTGTAACGGTGCGCCAACAGGAACCTCAGCGAACTGTTCAGGCTCCATGATTCCTTGCTGTTCGGTGGTCCATGTTCTGACGACGTGCTCAGCTAACTGTTCCTGTAGTTTCGGAACCCACTTGAGATAGTGTCGCTCGGTAATCACGGTGTTCCTGTGCCCCAGAGCCTTGCTGACCATTTCGAGCGGCGCCCCGTGGGTCAGGAGGTCAACTCCAAACGTTTTGCGGAATCTGTGCGAGTGTGCGCCCTTGACTCCCGAGGCGTCAAACACCCTCTTTAGACGTGCGGACCAGTGCTTCGTGGTGCTCGCAGGCTCTCCGTTGCCGCTCCAGAAAACATACTTGGGATTCCCGTTGGCAACTTTCAACAGGGCGTCACCGACCTCACGAGGTACCACGTTGTTGACGCCCGTGTGTGTCTTACTCCTCCGGATCTGAACCCGATAGCAATTTCTGCCATTAACCTGGGCAGGCGTTACGGCATCCCGTTCGAGGATGGCCGCGTCTTGAATCGAGAGACCCGCGTAACGCATGACAGAGATCAGAGCTTTCACTCGCTCCGCAACATCGCCCGTGAAAGTCGGTACACGGTCAACCGCTGCAACAATCGCCTTGTATTCCTTTTCCGTGTACGGGTCTTCCGGTTCGTCGCTCGTAACGTTGAAATGTTCGAGCTGCGCCGTTGGGTTGTATGCCAGCTTGATTTCGGCGGACGCACAACAGTAGCGGAAGAATGATCGGAGCCGTTCCTGCTCGTTGCGTTTGGCGTAGTTGCTCGTGAGAGTCGTCCATGAGGCTTGATATTTTTCAAGATCGCTCTCGGTGAGATCCGCCAGATAATGTCGTCCGTTGCGGGCTGCCCACGCCTTGAGGTTTCTGAGGGTGTACTGGTACTTTCGCTGGGTCTGTTTGTGCTTGGAGCTTTTCTTGGCGGTGAACATTTCAACCGCCCGCTCAAGCGTGATAGGCTCGCCAGCTTTGGGCGGCTCGCCAATCGTGCGAGCGTGGGCGTCTTGCATCCTGGCACGAGCACGCTGCTCCGCTTCTGTCCAGGAGCGCGTTTTAGCTGAGACGCGGAACCGTTTCCCGTTCTCAGACCATTCCAGCATCATGCGGCATGAGCAACGGCGAAATGCCCTGTCAGCCTTGTGTTCGCAGTCTTTTGAGTGACGTTTATAAACCGTGATTTCCATTGGATTCGATGATCCTTTCTACCTACAACGATTATAATGCACACCAGGCGGTGTACCAACGCACGACACAAAAACGACACACGGAAATTATTGGCGTCAATAAAGTCTTTGTTTACAACAGGATAGAACTGGCGGAGAGGGAGGGATTCGAACCCTCGATACAGGTGTTAGCCCGTATAACGGTTTAGCAAACCGCCGCCTTCAGCCTCTCGGCCACCTCTCCGGCGTGCGGAGTTCCAGTTTACCACGGTCGGTATGAGTGCGTTTACAGATGGCGGGAATCGAATGGGAAGGCTGGCACCGGCTTCTGGCGCGGCCTCGCAACAAACCTTTCATCTGGCGACGGTGCAGGTTGTCGAGGTCGAAAGGGTTGCATTACGAAGACAGTGCGGAACATTCTGCACCAAAAGGAGAAACACAAATGACTGCTCTGAGGGCACGCCAAAGGTTCCCCTGCCAGATCCGTGATGGGACCCTAAGCGCGGTTTAGAACGTTCTAACCGCTGCGTGGCAGGTCGCGATCAACTTCAAGAATCGAACTTAGGAAATGAGCTTTTTATTCAAAGGCTTGGAAGGTGCCCAAAGCACCGGAGAAGGACTTGGTAGCGCTACCGGGAATCGAACCCGGGTTTGAAGATTGAGAATCTTCCGTCCTAACCCCTAGACGATAGCGCCACAGGTGGATTGCGACGAAGTCCGATTATAACAAAAGCTCGTTCTAATCAAGTCCGGCCGGCTTAAAGCCAGTCCATCGTTTCGCAGGGCGATTTCGCTCGCGAAAAATTTCTTCGCAAAACATTGTAAATCTTCAAGTTGCAGTTCTAACTCATGATTTTGGCCGAACCGCCTTGACAACGGCAGGCCGGAGAGAGATACTCACGTAGGAGAATAAAAAGCGAAAATTGCAATCTCGCTCGGGCTGATCCTGCCCTCCGCG
Organism: Terriglobales bacterium; assembly: GCA_050012595.1. Classification (GTDB taxonomy): domain Bacteria; phylum Acidobacteriota; class Terriglobia; order Terriglobales; family Acidobacteriaceae; genus Acidiflorens. The sequence continues at coordinate 87,775 of JBEKGW010000017.1, read as the reverse complement.
TTCCCTGACAATTGCGAGCAAAGTATGTCTGCCTCTCCGGTTTTTTCATCGGCGGCCATGGGCCGCCCTTATATTTTTTCTCCGCAGTCTTTTCCGCGCTCGAACGCGGAGAAGATCGCAAAGAAAACCGCGGAGATTTTAGCCGAGGTGGGCGCCATCCCAAAGCTGGCAGCGGTCGTTCCCGCTTCGCACCTCGATGTGCGCCCGGCGCCGGAAATGGTTTCGAGCGGCATTCCGCAACTGGACTCGCTGACCGGCGGCCTCGCTCGCGGTTGCCTCACGGAAATCTGCGGCACGACTTCATCGGGAAGGACCAGCGTGTTGCTTTTTGCGCTGGCCCGCGCCACCGAACGAGGAGAAATTTGCGCGCTGGTGGATGCCAGCGATGCGTTCGATCCGGCGTCAGCGGCGGCTGCGGGCATGGAGATGAGCCGCTTGCTGTGGGTGCGATGCGGAGAAAAATTTCCATCGCATAAACATCCTTCGGCTGCGCTAACAGGCTGCGCAAAAACAGGCGATTCGTATCAGGGTATGCCTTCAGGCATACCGCAAGTCGCTGAAAAAAGGTTCGGCTTTAGCCGCTGGGAATCGCGGCTGGGACAAATGCTGAAAGTCACCGATCTGCTGCTGCAGAGCAATGGTTTCGGAATGATCGCTCTCGATCTCGGCGATGTTCCGGTGCCGAGCGCGCGGCGAATTCCTTTGGCATCGTGGTTCCGCTTCCGCCGCGCGGTTGAGCACACGCCAACGGCGCTGCTGGTTTTGGAACAGCAGCCGATTGCAGGAAGTTGCTCGTCGATGCTGGTGCAGGTGTCAGGTGTCGGGTCGCAGGTCACAGGGAAAAGACCGTCAGCTGTCAGCTCTCAGCTCTCAGGAAATCCGCCGATGCAGTCGGAATTGCCGCACACGGAATTGTTAGATCAGTTCGAGATCAGGGCGGAATTGATGCGCTCGCGGTTGGAACGAAAGCGGGCACGATCGGCAGCGAGTTTTAAGAGTCGAGCCGCATGGGCGGGATAATCACCACTCGCTTTGGCGATGCCGAAAGTTCGAAATCAGTCAGATCTCGAGACCTGAGACCTGAGACCTGGTGTTCCATGTTTGCCTGCATCTTCATCCCCGATTTTCCTGCACAAGCGATCATTCGCTTGGAGCCAGACTTGCGTGCCCGCCCGGTCGCAGTGCTCACCGGTCGGCCTCCGCTGGAAAAAGTCGTGGCACTCAACGAAAGAGCGCGGCAAGCCGGCGTGGAAGCAGGCGCGACCAAGCCGCAACTGGAAGCATGGGAGAACCTGGTGCTGCGTGCGCGCTCGGAGTCGCAGGAGACGTCCGCACACGCTGCCCTGCTCGATTGTGCGCAATCGTTTTCTCCGGAAGTGGAAGACACCTCGCCCGGCATCGTGCTTCTTAATCTTGCTGGCCTCGAACCGTTGCTCGGTCCGCTGCCGAAGATTGCCCATGATCTAGCGCGTCGCGTCTCTCAGATGGGACTGGAGGCGAACGTCGCCGTGGCCGCGAATCCGGATGCTGCTTTGCTCGCAGCTCGCGGTTTTTCCGGCGTGACCTTGATTCCCGAGGGCCGCGAAGCCGAGCGCTTGGGAGACCTGCCGGTGGATGTGTTGCTGGAAGGTTTTTCTTCCGATGCGGAGGAGGCTGCTCGCTGGGTGGAAACGTTTGATCGCTGGGGCATTCGCAAACTGCGGGCGTTGGCGGCTCTTCCCGAAGTTCCGGTCAGCGAGCGTCTGGGGCAGCAGGGACTCCGTCTGCAAAAGCTGGCGCGGGGCGCGGCGTTGCGCAACTTGCGTGTACTTGAACCGCAGCTGATTTTTGCCGAGAGCGTAGAACTGGAATCTCCCATCGTGCTGCTGGAACCGCTGGCGTTCTTGCTGAACCGCATGTTGGAACAAGTGTGTGCGCGCTTGCGAGCGCGGGCGCTGGCGATCCAAGAGTTGCGGTTGAATCTGGAGCTCGCAACTGCACCGTCGAACGGGTGCGCATCTTTCTCCCAGACGCTTACCCGGATTTTTACTCGCACCTTGCGGCTGCCGGTACCCATGCTGGATGCGAAAGTGTTTCTTAAATTATTGCAGCTTGATTTGCAGGCGCATCCGCCGGGAGCGCCCATCGTGAAGATTCATTTATCAGCGGATCCAGCGCGCCCGCGAGCCCTGCAGAGTGGATTGTTTCAGCCGGTTTTTCCTGAACCCGAAAAACTGGAGCTGACGCTGGCGCGCATCGCAGGCATTGTGGGCGAGGGAAGAGTAGGGTCGGTGGAATTGCTGGATATGCATCGCGAAGGCGCGTTTGCGGTGCGCCACTTTGCACCTGCAGAGCCCGCACCCACAGATCCCGTGAAGCAGTCTGGAAAAAAGATGGCTATGTCTATGCCAGAAAGTGAAAGCGCATGCCCGGTCGAGGAAAGCGCGAAGGACAAAATGAGCGCGGTAATTGCTCTGCGGCTATTTCGTCCGCCACTCGGCGCGAGCGTTACTTTGCGCGAAGCCAAGCCGGTGCGGATGCGATGTCTCGAACGCGCGGACATCGCCGGCGAAATCGTTTGGACCGCCGGCCCCTGGCGTTCTTCCGGCGACTGGTCAGAACAGGAAAGCTGGTCGCGCGAGGAGTGGGACATCGCCGTGCCCGCCGAAACCGGGCTCGTGCTGTATCGCTTAGTGCAAGACAAGCTAAGTGGAAATTGGTTTGTAGAAGGAACGTATGACTAAGAGCCCGTGGTGAAAGTCGAGTCCGGAGCGGTGCGTGAGCAACCCCTTTCGTGAATTGTCATCCCGAGCGAAGCGAGGGATCTGCATTTTGCGGCGAACTGCAGATCCCTCGCTTCGCTCGGGATGACAAAGTCTTTCGTCACAGACTGCTAGGGCAACTGATGTACGTAGAACTCCATTCCCGCTCCGCGTTCAGCTTTCTCGAAGGAGCTTCGATTCCCGAGGAATTGATTGCAGTGTGCGCGAACCTGGGAATGCCGGCGATGGCCTTGCTCGATCGCGATGGAGTGTACGGCTCGCCGCGCTTCCATCTCGCCGCAAAAAAGGTGGGGCTCAAGGCACATATTGGGGCGGAAGTAACGTGTGCTGCATTTTCACCACCGGCACACCCTTCGGGCTGCGAGCCACGGGCCACGAGCTTTGAGCAGACTGGTTGCCCGCAGCTCGCGGCTCGAAGCTCGCAGCCTCGTGGTGGATTTCGTCTTCCGCTGCTGGTTGCTTCGCGCGCTGGATATCAAAATCTCTGCCGCCTGATTACAAAAATGAAATTGCGCGTTAGTCGCAAGAATGAAGCAGGAGCCTGCGCGTCGGCGGCGGATTTTATTGAACATGCCGACGGTTTGATTTGTTTGACCGGTGGAGAAGAAGGGCCATTGGCGGCGGCGCTCGCGCAAGGTGGACCGCAAGCGGCATTCGAAGCCGTGAAGCGACTGACAGAGATTTTTGGCCAGTCGAATTTCGGTTCACCCAATATTTACGTCGAATTGCAACGGCATTTTCATCGCGAAGAAGAATATCGAAACCGGGTTGCGATCGAGATCGCGGAGGCTTTGCAATTGCCGCTACTCGCGACCAATGGCGTGAACCATGCCACGCCTCGGGAGCGCGAGTTGGCGGATGCGTTCACTGCGCTGCAGCATCATCGCACGCTGGCTACTGCCGGACGTCTGCTGGCGCGCAATGCCGAGCGCTATCTAAAATCTCCCGCGGCCATGCGAGCGCTCTTTGCGGATGTTCCAGAAGCCATCGCGAACACGATTGAACTTTCTTCACGGCTTGAGTTCACGCTGAACGATCTGGGATACGAATTTCCGCGTTATCCCGTGCCGGAAGGGGAAAGCATGATGTCGTTTCTGCGGGAGCGTACGCGGGAAGGAATGCAGAGCCGGTATGGCCGGGCGGATGCGGAACTGAAGAAGCGGGCGCGCCGGCAGATCGAGCGCGAGTTGAGCTTGATCGAAAAGCTGAAACTCGCCGGATACTTTCTGATTGTCTGGGATCTCGTGCGCTTCTGCCGCGAACAGAAAATTCTGGCGCAAGGCCGCGGATCGGCCGCCAACAGCGCGGTTTGCTATTCGCTCGGCATTACGGCGGTGGACCCGATCGGCATGGAATTATTGTTTGAACGATTTCTTTCCGAGGAACGCGGCGAGTGGCCCGACATCGATCTCGATTTGCCCAGCGGCGACGAGCGCGAGCGTGTGATCCAGTACGTCTATCGACGTTATGGGCAGCGCGGAGCGGCCATGACCGCCAACGTGATTACGTATCGCAATCGCATGGCCGCACGCGAAATGGGCAAGGCGCTGGGATTCGACTCGGAGACGCTGAAGCGAATTTCGGCGGCAGTGGCAACCTGGGAATTCAAAGACGAAAATGATGCGCTCGACCGCCGTCTGCGCGATGCCGGGCTCGATCTAACGCATCCGCGGATTCGTAAATATTTCGAGCTGTGTCTGGCCGCGCAGGATCTGCCGCGGCATTTAGGGCAGCATTCGGGCGGCATGGTCATCTGCGAGGGGCGCCTGGATTCGGTCGTACCGCTGGAGCCCGCTTCCATGCTGGGCCGCGTGGTCGTGCAGTGGGATAAAGAAGATTGCGCGGACATGGGCATCATCAAAGTCGATCTGCTGGGCCTCGGCATGATGGCAGTGCTGAAGGATTCTCTGGAACTGATTCGCGATCATTACCACGATCCTGACAAAAACGAAGAAGTGGATCTGGCGCATCTTCCGCCGGACGATCCCGTCGTATATTCCACGCTGCAAAAAGCCGATACTGTCGGGATGTTTCAGGTCGAGAGCCGGGCGCAGATGGCGTGCCTGCCGCGCCTGAAGCCGCAGCGATTTTACGACATCGTGGTGCAGGTGGCGATCATACGGCCGGGGCCGATCGTGGGGAATATGGTCAATCCATTTCTCAAGCGGCGGCAGGGCAGAGAGGCAGTCACGTATCCGCATCCGTCGCTTGAAACGGTGCTCGGCCGCACGCTGGGCGTGCCGCTGTTTCAGGAGCAGTTGCTGCGCATGGCTATGATCACCGCCAACTTTACGGGCGGCGAAGCGGAGGAATTGCGCCGCGCCATGGGCTTCAAACGCTCTGAGGCGAGGATGAAAGTAATCGAAGAAAAGCTGCGCGCCGGCATGACGCGCAACGGAATCTGCGGCGAAACGCAGGAGCAGATCATCCAGTCGATTACTTCGTTCGCTCTTTACGGATTTCCCGAATCTCATGCCGCCAGCTTTGCCTTGATCGCCTATGCCAGCGCTTATTTGAAATGCCATTACCTGGCGGCGTTCACGGCGGCGCTGCTGAATAATCAGCCGATGGGTTTTTACCATCCCGCGACGATTGTGAAAGATGCGCAGCGGCACGGATTAAAAGTGCTGCCGATGGATGTGACGAGGTCGGATTGGAAGTGCAGGTTAGAGACAGTACTCAGTACCCAGTGGCCAGTAACCAGTAAAAACAATGCTCCGGGCGTCGAACATCTTGCTGTGCGACTCGGTTTGAAATATGCGCGCGGGTTGCGCGAGCCGGCGGGGCAGGCGCTGGTTCGCGAGCGCAGCTTGGCGCCGTTTGCTTCGGTTCAGGATCTGGCTCGTCGCGTGCCCGAGTTGCGCAAGGATGAGTTGACGACGCTGGCGGAAATTGGGGCGCTGAATGCGATTGGGAATTCACCACAGAGGCACCGTTTTGTGGAGCGCCGGGTGTCCCCGCCCGGCCCCGCAGGAATTCCTCTGGCCGGGCGGAGACGCCCGGCGCTCCAAGAAGGATGTCTCTGTGGTGAAAAAGTCTTTCATCGCCGGGATGCGCTTTGGCAGGTGGAGCGCGCGGTGCGCTGGTCGGGGCCGTTACTGGATGAGCTTCCGGAAATTGATGGGGAATCTCCGCTTGCGGCCATGACGCACGAAGAGCGACTGGTGGCGGATTTTCGCGCCACCGGGCTGACGGTTGGGCCTCATCCCATGCAGTATCGCCGGGCGGAGATGAAAAGGATGGGGATTTATCGCGCCTGCGATCTGGCGCACCTTCCGAATGGACGACGATTGCGAATTGGCGGATGCGTGATTGCCCGCCAACGTCCAGGGACGGCCAAGGGAATGATGTTCCTGAGCCTGGAAGATGAAACGGGGATCGCCAATGCGATTGTCGCTCCCGATCTTCTCCAGAAGAATCGGGTTTTGCTGATTTCCGAACGCTTCCTGATGATCGAGGGAATTCTGCAGAATCAGGACAACATGATTCACATCCGGGCGGAAAAAGTTTCGCCGCTCCGCGTGTCGCAGGCGGAGACGACGTCGCACGATTTTCATTGAAGTGGGCGGAGCGCAGCCAATGAAGGGGCATCTGATTTCGAGGGAGTTTCGGCAGCCGCCAAAGCGATGCCCTGATATGAAACTCGCGGCAGGGCTGAAGCCGCGCCCCTTCAAAGGTCAGGCGGTCGAGAGCTTCCTGGCATTGTGCCGCAGCGACCGGCCTTCGGATAAACCGTAGAGTTCCTCTGCCAGATTCTTGGCGTGATCGCCGATGCGCTCCAGCGCCTGGGCGGCGAGAAGGATGTCGAAATTCTTCTGGCCCGTCGGACTGTTCGGCTCGGCCAGATGCCTGTGAAACAAAGAATGGCACAACCGGTCTACTTCCGGATCGGATTGAAGGACGCTCTGTGCGTGCGACACGTCACGCTCGAGGAAGCCCTGATGAACCTGCTCCAGCATTTCGCAAAGCAGAGAAGCCATCTCCACGAGTTGGCGGGAGTCCGCTGCCGGCAATTTTTCGCGGCGCGATTGCAGTTGCATGGCCGCATTGTAGGCGAGGTCTCCGATGCGCTCGAGGTCGGTGATGAACTTCAGACACGCGAGCAACTCACGCGCCTTGGCTTCCCCCACGCGGGTGATGGCTTCGGGCAATTGGTCATCAATCTTGCGCTCGATCTGGTCGAGTTCTTTCTCGCAATCCTTGATCGCGAGAAAAGCCAGGCGCGAACCGTCCTCGAGAAAGTCCCTGACATTGAATACCGCGTCGCGGGCGATCAGGCAGCCGCGCACGACCAAGGCCGACAGTTCATCTCCCGCCAAATCTTCATTGCGGGGCTCAGTCGGATGGGTGCGAGCCTCCGCTGCTCGGGATCGCGTTGAAGGTGGACGCCGCTTCACTCGTGAAGCCGGGGACGGTTGTCTTCGGGTCATTGGAACCTCGCGCAATCCAGACAAACTGCTAACTGTAAAGAAGCTAGCATAAAAGGGGAATGTAAAAGGAATGTGAATCTCAATGTCAATGTCAATGTCAATGACCGGCGCTGCTGTCGCGTGCTGGTCTGCACACACATGCCTCCGTCGCCGAGCCGCGCGCATTTAGCATAGGGATGTGAGAACGCAGAAACGAATTGGACTGGCGCGAGCACTTTCCAAAATGGGCTTTTGCTCGCGCTCGCAGGCGGCTGTTTTGATACGCGCTGGACGTGTCACTCAGAATGGGCAGATCATTCGGGATCCGGAAAACCCGGTGCGAATGCCCGATGGCCGCGTGGACGACCGGATTGAGGTCGATGGATCGCCGCTCGACAGAACGCCGGCGATCTACCTCGTCATGAATAAACCGCGCGGTGTGGTGACTACCGCGTCCGATGAGAAAGGACGCAAGACGGTTTACGATCTACTGGAGCCAGGGTTGCCTTGGGTTGGTCCGGTAGGGCGGTTGGATAAGGCGAGCGAAGGGCTGCTGCTATTAACCAATGATTCGGAGTGGGCGGCGAAGATCACCGATCCAGCCAGTCATTTGGATAAGAAATATCATCTGCAGGTGGACTGCGTTGCGGATGCCGGTCTGCTCGCGAGAATCATTCGTGGGTGTGCGGTTGAGGGCGACTCGTCTGAGGGCGGCTTTTCTAAGCGCAACCCAGGCGAACGTTTACGCGCCAAGGGGGCGCGACTTCTGCGGCACGGCGACAAGAATAGCTGGCTGGAGATTACGCTGGACGAAGGCAAGAACCGGCAGATTCGGCGTCTGCTCGAAGCGCTGGAGGTCCGAGTTTTGCGTCTGGTGCGAGTGTCGATCGGGCCGCTCGAATTGGGCGATCTAAAGAAGGGCTCGGCGCGACGGTTGACGCCGGAAGAAAAGAAGACTATGGATCGGGCGCTGCGAGCGGTGCCGCGGTAGTCTGCGAGTGCGAAGAATTTCCTACGAAGAGAGGCTTCGTGTTTCCAGGTGGTCCTGTGCCTGGCGAAGCACCTTGCGCTCGTTGCTGTAAGCAAGCTGGCTGGCCGCGTCGGCGAGGGGGACCCAGAGAGCCCGCTTGACTTCGATCCGCATGTCGGAAGTGAGGTTGTCGATTTCTCCAGACACATAACGCATCAGGTAGAAGCTCACGATTTTAAGAACGCGTTTGCCATCGCCCCAGGTGCGGACATAGACATACTTATTGTCCGAGAGTTTGGTGACCGGTTCGGCCACGATGCCGGTCTCTTCCCGAACTTCCCGCACGGCGGCCGCCTGCGGTTTTTCGCCCGAATCCACCAGCCCTTTGGGGAGGGCTAGCACGGCACGGCTGCGCTTGCGCGGCGCCTTCGCTGTTGCCGGTTTGGAATTTTCTTTCTGTGGCTCAATCAGGGCGACGTGCCAGACTCCAGAGATCCGCCGAAGCACGACGCCGCCTGCCGAAATTTCCCGCGCCATTGTGGACACCTTAGCGGACACCGTATCAGAGACTCCCAAGGTTCCCAGTCTCTTGCTGGATTCGCTGCCACGCGCGTTCCACATGGCGAGCCTGAGTGTTGGTTTGGCCGACGCAGAGCCGAAGCGTGAGTTTGCCATCGAGCTTGGTATGAGTTAGGTACAGATCGCCGCTGCGATTCAGTCGGTCCATCAGGAGTTGATTGGCTTGATCTTGATTAATATGACCTCCCGCGCGCAACCGGAAGCAGACAAGGTTGAGCTGAGCGGGCGCGGCGAGTTCGAAACGCGAATCGTCGCGCACCCAGGCGGCGAATTGCTGCGCCAGACGCACGTGCTCGCGAATGTGGTGCTGCAGTCCCTCGATGCCGTAATGCCGGATCACAAACCAAAGCTTGAGCGAGCGAAAGCGGCGCCCGAGTTGAATCTGCCAGTCGCGATAATCAATGACGGCGCCGGATTCCGTTGCCTGGTTGCGCAGGTATTCGGGCAGAATCGAAAGCGTTTGGATCAGATGCTTCCGGTCGGCGACGTAGAAACAGTCGCAATCGAAGTTGGTGAACATCCATTTGTGTGGGTTGAAGCAGTAGCTGTCGGCGAATTCGACGCCATCGTGAATGAAGCGGAATTCCGGGCAGAGCGCGGCCGTGCCACTCATGGCGGAGTCCACGTGCAGCCAGAGATTGTGGTCGCGGCAGATGCGGGCAATTTCGCGGACGGGATCGATCGCGTTCGAAGATGTCGTCCCCACGGTTGCGCAGACGAAGCAGGGAATCAGGCCGGCCTTGATGTCTCGCTTGACGTGGCGTGCCAGCGCGTCGGGGCGCATGGCGAATTTCTTGTCCACTTCGACGTGGCGCAGGTTGTCCGAGCCCATGCCGGCGATCTTCATCGCTTTTTCGACGGAAGAATGCGTTTGCGTGGAGCAATAGGCAATCCGACGTCCATCGCAGCCTTTGCGATTGCTGGCGAACTTTGTTGTGCGCTCGCGGGCGGCCAGCAGGGCGCAGAGCGAGGCGCTGGACGCGGTGTCCTGAATCACTCCACCTCCTCCGGCACTGCTGGTGGAAAGAAACTTTTCCGGCAGGCCCAGCATGGGAACGAGCCAGTCGAGCACGTGCGTTTCAAGTTCAGTGCACGCCGGACTGGTGGACCAGAGCATGCCTTGCACGCCCAGTCCGGAGGAAACGAGATCGCCGAGAATGGCAGGACCGGAGGCGTTCGCCGGAAAGTAGGCGTAGAAGTTGGGCGACTGCCAGTGCGTGATCCCGGGAAGGATGACGCGCTCGAGGTCGCCAAGAATCTGGTCGAAGGCTTCGCCTTGCTCCGGCGCGTTTGGTGGCAGCTTTGAGCGAATCTCTCCCGGCTGCACGCGCGACAGAACCGGGAAGCTTTCAATGCGGGATTGGTAGTCGGCGATCCAGTCCACGACGGCGTGGCCCTGGCGGCGGAACTCCTCGGGAGACATGTGAAACGATTTGGGCATAGGAAATTTGGTAATTTTGTAATTTGGTAATTGGTAATTGAAAACCCGGAATGAGGTCGATCACCACCCACAAATTACAAAATTACAAAATTACGAAATTGCCGATTCCAGATCGCTCACTGTAGTTTCCCATAGTACACACGCGTGTTGTATTCGAATTCGACGACGTTATCCGTAGCGTGGGCGCGAAAGATGCGCTGGAGTTCCTGCATCATCGGCGCGTGGCTGGGATGACCCTCGAGCGGCGCGTATGAAGAAGACAGCAGTCGTCCGCCAGTGCCTTCGTAGTCGAACTGCTGGCGCAGGCTGAACACGCGTTCTTGGTGCGAAGTCGGCGTAAAAAATTCGTGGATCATGGCGGTCGTGCGTTCGTGGCGCACTTCCTTATAGTCGGTGCCGTAGGTCAGCAGGAGCTGTTCATATTCACGCAGAAAAGGCGTGGTTGCGGTGCAGCGCTCATTCCATATCAGCACGCACCATCCCTCCGGCTTCAGAATGCGGGCGAACTCCGCGCGGGCGCGAGGCAGGTCGAACCAGTGCGCTGCCTGGGCGGCGGTGACAAAGTCGACGGAAGCGGAGCGCAACGTCGTCTCCTCGGCCGTTCCGGCAACGGACACCAGCCTGCCATTGGATTCGAGGGATTGGAGGGATTCGAGCTGATGGATGCCCATTTCGCGCATTTCCGTGTTGGGTTCGACGGCAAAGACGGAATTTCCGTTTTCCAAAAGGAGGCGGGTAAACACGCCTGTGCCGGAAGCGATGTCGGCGACGATGTGACTCGGCCGCAGTCCGCATCCGGTGCGAAGCAGGTCGAGAACTTCGGGCGGATATCCCGGGCGATAGCGGACGTAATTCTCCACCCGATCGGAGAAACGCGCCGTTGGCGACTTACTCATCGCTCTTTAGTGTAACGCGTTCAAACACGCGGCTCCCTCCGCACGGTACAATCTTTGGTCTAGAAGGAGCTTCATGAAACTTCTCTCGGGTGTTGTTCTGTTCTTCGTGCTGATTGGTTCGAATCTGCAGGCGTTTGATCAGGCCGGCAAGGATAAAGATAAAGAGCAGCCGGAGAGTTGGTCCATCAGTGGTTTCCGCGATGTGGCCGGCGAGCGGGAAATCGAAAAGAAGTTTATGTCTGTGCCCGACCCCAAGCTGGCGGAAGAGCATCTGCGCATTTTGACGCAAGCGCCGCACATTGCCGGATCTCCGGAAGACAAAGCCACCGCCGAGTACGTGGCGAAGAAGTTTCGTGAGGCCGGACTGGACACCAAAATTGTCGAGTACAAAGTGTGGCTTAACTATCCTGCGGAGATCCGGGTGGATCTGACCGCGCCGCCCGGAGTCGAGATGCACGGGCCTCGGCGCGAGCATGTCGACGACGATCCGTTTCAGGACGATCCACGCGTCGTGACCCCTTACAACGGCATGTCGCCCTCGGGCGACGTCGAGGCCGAAGTTGTCTATGCGAACTACGGCTCGCCGGCGGACTTTGACAAGCTGAAAGAGATGAACGTCGATGTGCGCGGCAAGATCGTCATCGTCCGTTACGGGGAGAACTTTCGCGGCGTGAAAGCATTCGTGGCGCAGGAACACGGCGCGGCGGGAGTGATCATCTATTCCGACCCGAAAGACGATGGCTACTATCGCGGCGACGCATATCCGAAAGGGCCGTGGCGCCCGGCGAGCGGAGTGCAGCGCGGATCAGTCGGATTCATGTTCCAGTTTGCCGGAGACCCAACCACACCGGGTGTGGCTTCCATTCCAACTCTGCCGGATTCGAGGCGCATTTCTCCCGCCGACTCCGAGCAGTTGCCGAAAATTCCCGTGACTCCGCTTTCTTACGCCGATACCTCGCCGATTCTCGAGCACCTCGGCGGCTCGCTCTCGCCGCGCGAGTGGCAGGGAGCGCTGCCGTTTACCTACCACGTTGGTCCCGGCCCCGCGAAAGTGAAGATGCACCTTAAGCAGGACTACCAGTTACGCACCATTTGGGATGTCATTGGCAAAGTTCGCGGAGCGTCTTCGCCCGAGGAGTGGGTGGTGGCGGGCAATCATCGCGATGCCTGGGTGTATGGAGCGGTCGATCCAAACAGCGGCACGGCGGCGATGCTGGAGGCGGTGCACGGGTTAGGTGAATTGCTAAAGTCGGGCTGGAAGCCCAAGCGCACGATTGTGATCGGAAGCTGGGACGCGGAAGAGGAAGGACTGATTGGTTCCACCGAGTGGGGCGAAGATCATTCGCAGGAACTGGGGAACGCTGCCGCCTATTTCAACATGGACGTCGCGGTATCCGGCAAGAAGTTCGGAGCTTCTGGGGTGCCCAGCTTGAAAGAGTTTATCCGCGAGATCGCGAAGGCGGTGCCTTCGCCGCAAGGCGGAACCGTGTACGACGCGTGGAAAAAGGCGAGCCAGCCGAACGCGGAGAACAACCGGCCGCAGGAAACCAGCACCTTCCGCCCGCCGCCGGCGGCAATGCAGAACGATGTGCCGGTGGGCGATCTCGGAGGTGGTTCCGACTACTCGGTATTCCTGCAGCATCTGGGCGTGCCTTCCCTCGATATGAGTTCGAGCGGCGATTATGGTGTGTATCACTCGGTGTTCGACAATTTCGCCTGGTTCAAGAAGTTTGGCGATCCCGACTTCCTCTATGAGCAGGAGATGGCGCGTATTTACGGTTTGGAAGTACTGCGCATGTCGAGCGCCGACGTGCTTCCTTACGATTACGAGAACTACGGGAAGGAAATTCTGGTCTACCTCGACGCCGCCAGGAGCAAAAGTAAAGAGCGCTTCGGAGACAAAGCGCCAGACTTCTCGGCAGCCCTGGACGGCGCGCGCCACCTGCAGGAAGTGGGCGCAAAAATGCTCCAAAAGCAGCGGAGAATGCCTGCATCGCCGGATCGCATGAATGTTAAACTACGGGAAGCAGAGCGGGCGCTATTGATTCCAGAGGGGTTACCGAACCGCCCCTGGTTTCACCATGCCATCTACGCTCCAGGACAGTACACAGGATATGCAGCAGTTGTTATTCCTGGGGTGAACGAGGCGATCGATCGAGGTGATTTACGACGGACTGAACAGCAAATCGCTGCTTTGGCGGCCGCTTTGAACCGAGCCGTTCTGGTGCTGGAGCAATACCGGTAACCGAGGGTCTAGGGTGGCTGAAAAACTCAGGTTTTGTATCAGGGCATCGCTTTAGCGATGCCGCAAGTTCTTCGAAATCGGATGCCCCTTTAGGGGCTAGGCAGCGAAATCGACATCTTCCGCAGCTCTGCTAGCGGGCTCCGCATCGACCGTGCGCCTGGATAAACGCCGAGGGCGATACGAGCTATGGCACTGGCAAGGATCATTACGCGTTCTCATGCGTGCTCGCGAGAGCTGGCGCTGGATCTGCTTGCGCGCGGGTACGCCGTCGAAATTGTTTCTCCCGACTCGATCCCGGACAATATCGCCGATCTGGAATTGCGGGTCGATACTGCTCCCGGAGACCAGTTGATCGCGAGCGTGGAAGCACATGATGGCGAGCGGTCAGCTTCGCTTGAATTTTTGCATCAATTGAAAGCACCGATGGTGGACTTCATTCGCCGGCCGCTGGAGCCGTCGGAACTTGGACAAGCGGTTCACTTTCCGGAACAGCCAGTCAGCTTCAACGCCGAGCCGAGCATCGAAGACGTGGAGTTACCTGCGGAAAAGCAACTGGCGGCCAAGATTGTTTCCTCGGCAGCCAAAATTCCGCTCGATCCTGAACTCGACCCCCGATTCGACATCGAAGAAGGCGCGCGTCTGATCTCGCCACTGGATCCATTGCCATCGCTGCCGGTGGAACCGCCAAGCCATTTTGCGGCAGAGGCCTCAACCATTGCCCGGCCGTTGGCCGAACCGGTTGCCCATCCAGCGATGGTCCGGCCAGTGCGGGAGTCGCAGCAGCGCGGTCGCTCCGCGGGATGGTTCTCGCGCGCGGCTCTAATTTTTGCCAGCGTCGTGCTGCTGGCCCTGGTCGTCGGGTTCGGTATGCGCCGGGCCGGCAAAGCTTCCGCTCCGAGTTCCGGAGCAGTGCCGGCGGAGAAAGTCGCTGCAGCGTCGACCGCCAAAGCTTCGACCGATGTGGACATGTTGAGTGCCGCGGATCCGGGAAAAGACCCGGGAAAAGATCTGGGAAAAATCTCGGTCGTGGCAGTGTCGCCGCCAGCCATGAAATCGGAAGGGAATACCGGCCGCGTGCCGAAGGAATCGCCAGTCGCGAAGACCGCCGCCACAGGAACTTCGACCGCCAGCACTGGCACTGGCATCTCACGCAGGCACGGTGATGATTTGATCGCGCGCGACACCGTCACCTATTTCGACAAGCCTAACCCGAAAGCCGAACCGACGAAACGCTTCGCTGACCGGCATCCGAGTTCGCGCAAGCATGACGGCGTGGTCGCAGCGAATACCGTCACCTATCTCAACAACAAGCCAGCTCCGAAAGCGGCAAAGCCGGACTCCGGCGTCAAGCATTACTCTGATCTGAATTAGCAATTCCCAAAGCAGATGCTGCACGACCTGCCCACCGCAGTGTTCGGCATGGACGGGCGAGGCGCCCGTCCCCGCACAAGGACGGCCGAGAGCGGCTGTCCTTACGGGAGTTACTTGATCGTGACCAGCTTCTCCACCAGTTCCGAGTAGTCTTTCTTCTCCAGCCCGTGCACCTGCTTGTTGTATTCGTCCACCTTGCTGGAGTAGTTCATCGAGCAGAATTTCGGGCCGCACATGGAGCAGAAGGCGGCGGATTTGTATTGTTCCTGCGGCAGAGTTTCGTCGTGCATGGAGCGCGCCGTCTCGGGATCGAGGGAGAGTTCGAACTGCTTTTCCCAATCGAATTTGTAGCGGGCATAGCTAAGGGCGTCGTCGCGGTCGCGGGCCCCGGGACGCTGGCGGGCGACGTCGGCGGCGTGGGCTGCGATTTTGTAGGCGATGATTCCGTCTTTCACATCCTTTTCGTTGGGCAGGCCGAGATGTTCTTTCGGCGTGACGTAGCAGAGCATCGAAGCGCCATACCATCCAATCATCGCCGCTCCAATGGCGGACGTGATGTGGTCGTAGCCCGGAGCAATGTCGGTGACCAGCGGCCCCAGCGTGTAGAACGGCGCCTCGTCGCACCACTCGTTTTCGAGATCGACCTGCTCTTTGATCTTGTGCATCGGAATGTGGCCCGGGCCTTCGATCATGACCTGCACGTCATGCTTCCAGGCAATGCGGGTTAGTTCGCCCAGGGTTTTCAGTTCAGCGAACTGCGCTTCGTCGCTCGCGTCGGCCAGGCAGCCGGGACGCAGGCCGTCTCCCAGCGAGAAGCTTACGTCGTACTTCGCGAAAATCTTGCAGATGTCTTCGAAGCATTCGTAGAGGAAGTTCTGCTTGTGGTGGTGAGTCATCCATTGGGCAAGAATTGCGCCGCCGCGGCTCACGATACCGGTGATGCGCTTCGAAACCATGGGCACATATTGAATGAGGACGCCGGCGTGAATCGTCATGTAATCCACGCCCTGCTGCGCCTGCTCTTCGATCACCTCGAGCATCACGCTGGCCGTGAGATCTTCGACGCGCTTGACGCGCGAGATGGCTTCATAAATCGGCACGGTTCCGATGGGGACGGGAGAATGCCGGATGATGGCTTCGCGAATCTGATGAATATCGCCGCCGGTTGAGAGGTCCATCACCGTGTCGGCGCCATAGTGAACGGCCGTGTGCAGTTTCTTGAGCTCTTCTTCAACGTTCGACGTGACGGCCGAATTTCCGATGTTGGCGTTGATCTTGCACAACGATTCGACGCCGATCGCCATCGGCTCCAGTTCGGGATGGTTGATGTTCGCCGGGATGATCATGCGGCCGCGAGCGACTTCATCGCGCACCAATTCCGGCGTGATCTTCTCGCGGTGAGCGATGTATCGCATCTCATCGGTGATCACATTCCGGCGGGCGTAATGCATCTGCGAGAAGTTGCCGTCGGTGTTTTCGGCTTTCCGCTTTGCCAGCCACTCTGCCCGCGGTTTCAGAACCGCATCCAAACTGCCGTTAGCGTCGTTTGTACCGTTGCCTGCGGACATTTTTGTTGTACCATCCTTCACGAAGTCTACTGTTGAAATTATACCCCGCTTCCGGTATGCGCTTATTCTCTCGGGGAAGTCCGGGCGGAATCTCGGTTGGTGAGTTGTGCCGCCGGGGAGAATGAATCCTGGCGCCCGGGAAGGGAATCGAAGTAAGCTATTTGTTATAACGACAATCGCGGGACCATCGTAATTAAGACAGATCCTGCCAGGAGGAAGCAATGATGAAGCGGCTGATGGGTACAAGCAACGACGTGAGTTTTACGATTTTGCGAGTGGTTCTCGGAGTGGTCTTCTTCGCGCATGGGGCGCAAAAAATGCTGGGCTGGTTTGGAGGCTATGGTTTTCACCGCACCATGGGGGCCTTTACCCACATGGGAATGCCCGCTGCCGTCGCGTTTCTGATCATCTGCACTGAATTCTTTGGCGGACTGGGACTGATTGTGGGATTGTTCACTCGCATCGCTTCCCTCGGAATTTGCGGCTTGATGATCGGGGCGATCTTCATGGTCCACCTGCAGAACGGTTTCTTCATGAACTGGATGGGCGCCGCGAAAGGCGAGGGCATCGAGTATCATCTGCTGGTGCTCGCCATGGCCGCGGCGCTGTTGTTGCGGGGGGCGGGAGCGTTCTCGCTGGACCGGGCGCTCTCAAAGTAAATTTAAATTAAAGAGCAGCCCATGCGGCGAATCCAGCGTCGCTATGATGGCAGACAGACTGCCGAGCTGCGCTCGGCTGGACGGGCGAGGGCGCCCGTCCCTACACGAGCTAATTTCGCAGCGGCTTACCCGTCTTCAGCGTGAACTGAATTCTCTCCTGCGTCTTCTTTTCGCCGCACAGGGTCTTAAAGGCCTCGCGCTCTAAGTCAAGCAAATATTGTTCGCTGACCGGCGTGCCGGGGGTGATGTTTCCGCCGCAGAGGACTTCGGCGATTTTTGTGGCTAACTTCTTTTCGTGATCGGTAATGTACCCGCCCTGCCGCATCATGTGGACGCCCAGTTTGAGAGCGGCGAGGATGTTCTCGCCGGGAGCGGGGATGTCGGTGCGCATCACCGGCGGCTCATAACCCGCGCATGCCAGTTCGAGCGCGCGCGCTTTGGCGTCGGAGAGAACGCGCTCGCGGTTCATGGTGACGCGATCGGAACTCGACAGGAAATCGAGTCCGCGGGCTTCCTCCGCTGAGGTTGAGACTTTGGCGGTGGCGATGGTTCCGAAAATTTTCTTCATCGCCTCCAGCAGTTCCACCGATTCGCCACGGCCGTCGGGACGAATGGAAGCCGCGCTGTCCACCGCGCGCAGCAGCATTTCCTTGCAGCCACCGCCGCCTGGAAGCAGACCGACCCCGACCTCGACCAGCCCCATGTAGAGCTCGGCGTGCGGTTGGCGAGCGGCCGCATGCAGCGAGATCTCGCAACCGCCGCCGAGCGTGAGTCCGAAGGGCGCGCTCACCACCGGCTTGGGTGAAAATTTGATGGCCTGCGTCATGCCCTGAAACTGACGGATGGCGAGATCAACATCGTCCCACTCTTCCTCCTGGATTGACATGAGCAGCAGCATCACGTTCGCGCCGACGGAGAAATTCTGCGCGTCGTTGGTGATGACGAAGGCGTCGAAGCCATCCCCCGGTCCGCCCGGCTTCAGCGTCTGGCTAACCAGCGAAATAATGTCGGCGCCGAGGGCGTTCATTTTGGAGTGGAACTCGATGCAGCCGACACCATCGCCCAGGTCAACCAGCGAGGCGCCGGAATTTTTCTTGACCACGCCGTTGGACTGCGTTTTTATTGCGACTTCAACCGACCAGACCCCCGCGGGCACTTCGACGGGCTTGAAGGCGCCGCTCGCGAGATCAAAGTACGATCGGCCTGATACGGTCTTCGCATCATCCACGTACCAGGATTTTTTCCCGGAGGCGAGCAGTTTTTCTACATTGGCCGCGACCGGACGTCCCTCTTTCTTCATGCGAGCGACGGTTGCTTCCACGCCCGCCGCGTCCCAGAGTTCGAAGGGGCCGTGTTCCCAGTTGAAGCCGAGGTGCATGGCGCGATCAATCTCCACTATGGAGTCGGAGATTTCGGGAATGCGGTTGGCGGAATACGTCCACAGGTCGGACAGCGCCGCCCAAAGGAAGGCGCTGGCCTTATCCGGCTTCTGCGGCGCGCCGCCGCCGCCATCGCCGTCCAAGCCGAGCAACATTCGAAGTCGCGGTCCCGTCTCTTCGACGTTTTTCGCCATATCGAGCGCCGCGAATTTCGGCTTCTGCCGCGGATGATATTCCAGTGTTTTCCAATCGAGCGCCAGCCGCTCGTCGTCTTTGCTTTCGCCGCTTTTGAGCTTCTTGTAGAAACCGCCCTTGGTTTTGTCGCCCAGCCACTTGCGTTCCAGCATCTGGCGAAAGAAAGCGGGAATCTGCAATTCACTGCGCTCGTCGTGCACGTTCTGGGTCATGTTCGTGACCACGTGCCCGAGGACGTCGAGCCCGACCAGATCGATCGTCCGGAACGTGGCCGACCGCGGCCAGCCCACGGCTTGGCCGGTGAGCGCGTCGATCTCTTCGACGCTCAGGTCCATTTGCTGCATGAGCCGCATCACGTTGAGCACGGAAAATGTGCCGATGCGATTGGCGATGAAGTTGGGAGTATCTTTCGCCAGCACAACGCCCTTACCCAGCTGCACGTCGCAAAAGTGCGTGACGGCCTCGATCAGCGCGTGGTCGGCTTCTGGCGTTGGGATCAGTTCCAGCAGCCGCATATAGCGCGGCGGATTGAAAAAGTGGGTGCCGAACCACGAGCGCCGGAAGTCTTCGGAAAATCCCTCGGCGATCTTCGCCACCGGAAGTCCGCTGGTGTTGGTGGTGACGATCGTGCCCGGCTTGCGGATGGCCTCCACCTTCTTCAGCAGCGACCGTTTGATTTCGAGATTCTCGACGACCGCCTCGATGATCCAGTCCACGTCGGCCAGCCGTTTCAGGTCGTCGTCGAAATTTCCTATGGTTACCAGCTTCGCAAGGGAGGCTTCGAAAAACGCCGCGGGCTTCGATTTTTTCGCCCCATCGAGCCCGGCAGCCGCGAACTGGTTACGCGCCGGGCCGGCGGCGTCTGGCGGCGCGTTTGGTGGAACTATATCCAGCAGCAACGAAGGCACTCCCGCGTTCGCGAAATGTGCCGCGATACGGGCGCCCATCGTGCCCGCGCCCAGGATAGCAACCTTGTGAATACGTTTCATGAATGCGAACTCCTGTCATAAATAATGCTCTCTTAAAACTGCTGCTACGGAAGTTTATCCACCACCCAGTCGTTCTTCCCAGTCTCGACCAGGATTATTTCGGAAAATCTACGCGTTACATGGGATGATCCTCGAGGCGTGACCAGCACGACCGGGAAACTGTAGCGGCCCGGATGCCCATGACCACGCGTGATCTCGAACGCCCGATTCGTCGCGTTCGAAAAAAATTGTTCCAGTTTGTCGGCGTTCTGCGAATGGCGGATGCCATCGCTGAGCATGACCATACCGTTTTCGAAATCTCCCGTTTGCCACGCGTGCAGGAAACGGTTCGCGGTTGCGAGCGCAAATACGTAACCCGGGTCCGAGGGATTGGCTGGATGGCTGTTCGATCGAGCCCAGACTGGGGTCTTCGAAAAGACCGTCAGAAGGAAAAGACATGCTGCTAACCGGATTTTCACGCTTAGGCCGTTCCTCGTTCCTGGTGATGTAACTCCCTACTCTACTGGAAAACAGCCTTTTATGAAGTCTGTTGGATTGAGAGCGGAACAGGGCCTCCGAATCGGCGTGCAGATTGCTGGGTGGCCATGGCAAGAAGAAGTCGTACTGGCGGTCGCCGCGAAACTGATAGCGGAGAGCCGACTTCGTGTAAGATTCTTAAGGCGAGTACAGTGCACCGCTTCTGCGCGTGTTGATGCTGTCGGGCTGATTCGAGATGGGCCGGCATTCGTTATCATCCAACGACGATACTCCCCAATTACCAGGTAGAACCGCGGCCTTTGGGCCCGCGGCACATTCCTGTCAGGAGAGACTTAATGGCGAAAATTGCAAAAACAGCCGACCGGAAAAAGGTCATGGATACCACGAAATCGACCGCATGTCCCAAGTGCGGCAAGGAAACCCGCATCGTCAAGCGCATGAAAGATCGCGAGCGCGGCGTACCCGGCGGCATCTATATTTCGTGCTCGGGTTGTGAGTTTTTTGAAAAGCTGTAGAGGACGGTTCTCAGTTATCAGTTGTCAGTCAAACCCAGCCACACAGCAGCCGAAGGGCGCGGCAAGTCATCGCGCCTTTTGCTTTTACTGAAAACTGATAACTGACAACTGAGAACTGCTCTACCCAATCTGTCCCAGAATCGCCCGCGCTTCGGCCGCCGGGTCGGAGGCTTCGGTGATCGGGCGCCCGATCACGATGTGCGAGGCTCCGGCGGCAATCGCTTCTGCTGGAGTCACAACGCGCGCCTGGTCGTCGTGCCCGCTGCCCGCTGGGCGCACTCCGGGCGTTACAATGGCGAAATCGCGCCCAAACTCCTCGCGCAGAGCGGCGGCTTCTTGCGCTGAAGCGACCACGCCCTTGCATCCGTTCGAAAGCGCCAGCGCGGCCAATCTCAGGACTTGATCGACCACTCCTCCCCGCAGGCCAATCTTGCCCAGGTCGACGTCGTCCAGGCTGGTCAGCACCGTGACCGCCAGTACCTGCAGGTCCGGATTGACAGCTTGCGCGGCTTCGACCGCGGCTCGCAACATCTTGCCGCCTCCGGCAGCATGCACGGTCAGCATGCTCACGCCAAGCTGAGCCGCCTCGCGGACGGCTGCTCCTGCGGTGTTTGGGATATCGTGATACTTGAGGTCGAGAAAGACGCGGCGTCCCGAACCCACCAGTGCGCGGACAATGGAAGGACCTTCGGCGGTGTAGAGCTGCATGCCCACTTTGTACGTAAGGGCAGAGTCGCCGACGGCCGCCACGATCTTCCGGGCGGCGGCGGCCGTCGATACATCCAGGGCAACGATGAGACGCTGGCGCGGGTCCATATTCTCGGACTACCGTTGCCGAGTGTATCGAGTTTAGTTGAGCTTGGCTACAGGTTGCAGCAGCGCCACGTCCGTGGGCTGGTAGAGGTCCAAGCGGACCGTCTGCAAACCGCGATCCTTGAAGCCCAGTGCGCGCGCCGCGTTGTAGGAAACGTCGATGATCCGGCCCTCCACAACGGGACCCCGGTCATTGATACGAACCACCACGGCCTTGCCGTTCCTCAGGTTGGTGACCTTGACGAACGTGCCCAGCGGAAGCCTGGGATGAGCGGCCGTGAAATCGCGCATGTCGAAAGGTTCTCCACTGGCCGTCTGTTTGCCCTGGAAAAACTCTCCATACCAGGACGCAGTCCCTATTTGATAGGCCCTGTCCCTATAGACTCCGGACTTCGGACTCTTGGTCTTTCGTGTTTTGTGCCCTCCGGTCTCAATGACCGGCGGCTGTGTGACCTTGGCGGCTTCCAGGCTGCTTGGCCCGGATGCGGCTCCGGCCCCCAGACTGGCGACTGATAAAAGCACCGCCAGACCTTCGGCTAAACGTCGTCGCATTCAGTTACCTCTCATCGTGAAAGTCGTGCTTTGGTCGTATGCTCCTTTGGTCAGACGATCTCAAGATGCTACCGGGGTCGATGGGTCATGTCAATGGAAAACCATGCCGCATAATTAACTAAATAGTAATTAATCAATAACTTAGCCCAATGAAAGCTATGGATTTGCGTTCGTATATCATTGAAAATAGTCAGCAGGATACGATTACTTATTAGTTACTATGCGAATTCCGAGCTTCGCGGAATTCTTGCAATCTGTCATCGAATGTTAGACTTACGATGGAATATCGATAATGTTTTTATAATCAATAAGATACGACGATATTTGGCGACTGATCAGTAAACCGTAACACGTTCAGAACTCCATTGGATGAAGCATTACGTTTCGCGCACATCTGACCGAGAACATCCGGATGTGCTGTTCCCCTGTTTGAACTTTCGGTTTAAAGTGACGGCATGGCTGCGATTCCACCTGTGGTGCTGACGATCGCCGGATTTGACCCCTCCTCGGGCGCTGGGATTACAGCCGACATCAAGACGATCGCGGCCCATGAATGCTACGGCGTCTCCTGCATCACGGCTTTAACGATCCAGTCGACGCAGGGAATACGGCGGGTCAAGGGCGTCGATCCCAAGTTTATTGCTGAGACCTTGCAGGAGCTGGTTTCAGATCTGGCAGTGGAAGCCGTCCACATCGGTATGCTGGGCAATGAGCAGGTGGTCGCGGTGGTCGCGGATTTTCTGGGCGATTCTCCGGACCATGGACGGCTGCCTCACGTAGTGCTGGATCCAATTCTGAAGTCGAGTTCCGGAACAGATTTATTGGATGCGGCGGGGACCCGGCTATTGCTTGAACGACTGGTTCCGCTGGCGGAGGTAATCACGCCGAACCTTGACGAGGCCAGTGTCTTGACGGGCATGGCCGTCACGAATCTCGACCAGATGCGCGATGCCGCTGCTCGTCTGCACTCTTTGGGAGCGGCGAATGTGGTGGTCACCGGAGGCCACCTGGAAAAGGCGATTGATCTTCTCAGCTTCACTACCGCGCGAGGCATCGAAGAGGAAGTTTTCAAGGCCGAACGTCAGCGCTCGAATTCGACCCACGGCACCGGATGTGCGTTCTCGACCGCGCTGGCCTGCCACCTGGCGCTGGGGCGCGGACTACCCGAGGCGGTTCTTCTTTCCAAGGTGTATGTCTTGGCCGCGATTGCGAATGCCTATCCGCTGGGCCACGGAGTGGGGCCGTTGCATCACCTCTACCGCATGAGCCAGCAACGGCGTCCAAGCACCATCGTCTCTGAGCGGGAGGCTCTTAGCTCTTAGCTTTTGGCTCTTAACTCTTAGCCAGTAGCTTTCAGCAAGCCATCATTATGCCTTGCGCTCGTCGCTTTGATGGTCGCGTTCCGATTCCAGTTTTTACGTTGTTCCAAGGGAGTTCTTTGGGCGGTCAGTTTAGCGAACTGGGCCTTAGGAGCCAAAAGGAAAGAGCCGACAGCTACTTCTTAAGCAGGCATCCAGCCGCAAACGCGGCGACCGCCGCGAGCAGCCACTCGATCCGCCACAGTTGGATTGCCTGCCAGTCGATTACGGTCCGGGCGCTAAAGAACACACTAACCGCCAGAGCTCCCACAACGCAGAGTACGCCTACCAGGAAAGCGATGACGGCAGGCGTCGTGAGCCCGAGCCGTTCACCGAGCGTGTGGAGTTCAGCCAGACCAGGGATTGCCAGCTTGCGTGCAGTACTCGCGCCCAGATCGGGCCGGCGGGCGCCGCAAGCATGACAGTAGAGTGAGCTGACGATGAACTCGGCTGCGCAACGATGGCAGGTCGCGCTCCGTTCCGGGTTGGCAACGGCCGCCGCCGCCGGCATGGGCGGCCGCCAAAATTCGTGCCGAGTCTGATCGGCTGCTTCTGCCATAAAGGAACTCTTCATTCCGACTCTTTCCGAATCGCAAGCGAATCACCAAAGCAAGTTATTGCAATGACGACAGTTACGAGCGGGCCAAGGGGGAGGGCGGCCACTTCTGAGGGCAAGAATTACGCTATCCAAGCCCGAATTTCCTCATTGTGCATGAATTGGCTGGGCTGCGGACGTACCAGGTTTGGTTCCTAGCGGTGCCAGTATTAGCTGGAGTTCTCAGCCCCCAGTGGAGAGCCGATTCGTTCTAGACTGAGAATTGAGAACCGGGAACTGAGAACTGTTAAACTGAGCAAGCGTGGTCTTCCTCCTCTTTCGGCATCGCCCCGTTTTGAATGCCATCATGCTGCTGGTCCTTGCCCAGGTTTGTCTGGCAGCGGACCCCGAGGTTTCGACCGCGTTCCGTCCCACTGATTTCCGCCCCAGTGACCCGCTGAACCAGGCAGCTTTCGAGCACTACTACAATCTCGACTACGATGCGGCGATTCAGGATTTCGAGAAGATCCTGGCGCGTCATCCGAACGATCCGTTTGCGGTGAATCACCTGCTCTCCGCGGTTCAGGTGCGGGAACTGTACCGCATGGGCGCGATGAATACTGGCGAATACTCGAACGACAGTTTTATCGGACAAGCGCACCGTCCCGCGGATCCCGCGCGGAAGGAACGCATCAAGCAACTGGTCGAGCAAGCTGAGAGGCTGGAAGACGCCGAACTGGCGCGCAATCCGAACAACGTAGACATGCTTTATGCTCGCGGCGTCACGCGCGGACAGTTCGCGCTTTACACCGCACTGATCGAGCGCGCCTGGTTTTCTTCTCTGCGCAATGCCGTGGGAGCGCGCCGCGATCACGAACGGGTCCTCCAGTTGGCTCCGCAGTACACCGACGCCAAGCTGGTAGTGGGAGCCCACAACTATGTGATGGGAAGCCTGTCATTTGCCGTAAGAATGGCCGTTGCGCTCGCCGGATTGAGCGGAGACAAAGACAAGGGACTTCAGTATCTGAACGATGACTACCACGCCAATGGCGAAACCAGCGTGGACGCCGGGGTCGTGCTCATGGTTTTCCTGCGCCGCGAACAGCGCTATGGCGAGGCTTTGCAGATCGCCCGCGCAATCGGTCCGCGATTTCCGCGTAACTATCTTTTGCCGCTCGAAGAAGCGAACCTGCTGCGCGCGTCGGGCAAGAATGGCGAAGCCCAAGCCGAAGAGCAGTATCGCCGCGTCTGGCAGAACGGGCGCGAAGGAAAGTATGACAGTCTGCATTACGAGATGGCGGCGCTGGGACTGGGCGACCTGCTGCGCAGCGAGAAAAAATATCAGGCTGCGGCCGCGGCTTACGAACTGGTGAGTGAGGTAACGGGCGCCGATCCGGAACTGCTGCAGAAGGCGAACCTCGGAGCCGGCGAGATGTATGACCAGCTTCAGAACCGGGACATGGCCGTGAAGAAATACGAGGCGGTGGTGGCCACAAATTCGGGCAATGTCGAGGCGGATAAGGCTCGGAAGAGAATAAAAGAGGCGTACCGGGAGTAGGGGCGGCTTTTGGCCATTAGTTCTTAGCCTTTAGCTAAAAGCCAACGGCAGCAGAATAGGCAGCCTGGAGATGATCGATGCTTTCATCGGGAAATGCGGTGCTACTGTCCCGTGTGCTAATTCCATTATTGGGTCTGGTAACTTGGATATTCTTGTATCTGGATGCCCGGTGCGCCTATATAGACTTCCGAGGGGTTGGAAGCGGGCTGGATATCAACTCTCATTGGTTTTCGGGTCTGTGGGTATTTTTGTCCTGCAAGTCAATTTGATGGATCGTTTGGCACCAAGGGACGCCCATGGCGATTATTTTTTCAGTTTTATCATGATTGAAAGCGGCGGAGGACTACTTGTGGGGTTCTGCACGCTTTTCCGAGAGCGGGCGAAGAGTAAGAAAATATCGTCCGGTACCTTAAGCGTCGGAAACCAGAAGCGATGACAGTAGCTCGTGGCCCGAGATCGATGCACTTTTCTTCTGAGTCATGAATAATCGAGAAGTAGCAAGTCCTTTTCTTACCGTGCCAAAAGCCGATCATGGAACATTTTCCCCGTAATCGTCGTATCCTAAGTAGGAGATACAACCATGTACTGCAACGCTTGTGGCAAGGTCATCGCTGAGGACGGGCGCTTTTGCTCCTACTGCGGCAACCTGGTGGGGATTCCGCCCACGCCGAAGAAATTGATGCGCTCACGCGCAGACAGAAAGATCGGAGGCGTTTGTGCCGGGCTAGCTCAGTACCTCGATCTCGACACATCGCTCGTGCGCATCCTCTGGTTCTTCATCACGCTCGCGTGCGGAATCGCTCCGGGCATAGTGGCGTATGTGCTCGGATGGATCATCATTCCGCAGGAGCCGCTCCTGTTACCAGTTGCAACGTCGCAACAGGCGGTAACCGGCTGACTCCACTTGGATCGTGGAGCGACGGGCGCCTCGCCCGTCCAGCAGTCGGATGGCCGTGGCGAGGATGCCCGGCTCTCCACCAGACCCGCTCCTCGTTCGACATATAATTTCCTCCGATGGAACGCCTGCGCAGCGACGACGCCGAGATCTTCTATGAAATTCGGGGGAACGGCCCGCCGGTCGTTCTTCTCCATCCTTTTCCTTGTGATCACGAGTTCTGGAGTCCGGTGGCAGCGGCGCTCGATTCGGGCTACCGGCTGATCCTTCCCGATCTGCGCGGGCACGGCGATTCCGAAATTGGCGAAGGGCCTGCGCTCATGCCAAAGCACGCCAGCGATGTTGCCCGCGTGCTCGATGCCGCCGGCATTGGCAAGGCCGCATTTGTCGGTTGTTCGATCGGCGGATACATCCTGTTTGAATTCTGGCGCCGCTTTCGCGCGCGGGTGATTTCGCTCGCGCTTTGCGACACGCGGCCACAGGCCGATACCGCCGAGGCCCGCGCAAATCGGTTGCAGGCCGCGGCGGCCGTCCTGGAGCGGGGAACCGAACCGTTCATCGAGAGCATGATCCCGAAGCTGATGGGGCGCACGACCGTCGCCACACGTCCGGATTTAGTCGATGGAGCGCGCGCCATGATGCGCAGAATGTCAGCCGAAGATATCAGCCAAGTGCAGCGCGGCATGGCGGAGCGGCCCGACTCGGTCGCGGATTTGAAGACGATCAACGTCCCCACACTGATCGCCATCGGAGAAGAAGATGTGCTCTCAACCGTAGCCGACGGCGAACTGATGCGCCAGAACATTGCAGGCAGCCAGTTGAAAGTGATCCCGAAAGCGGGCCACTATGCGCCATGGGAGCAGCCAGAGTTAGTCGGCAAAATCCTGGGCCAGTTTCTGGATTTGATGCATGCAAAGTAGCCGCATTTGCCCGCGTCGACTTCATTCCCTCCAGTGCAGTTGCGATGTCACAGCTCGCAGCCTTGTCTCTCTGCTAGAATCTCCGCGTCATGATGGAAGCCAACCTCGTTCCTGAAAAAACCGTGGTCAATGCCAAAGGAGGCGGGCCTGCGCTCGATGTGAGTCGCGCGGAGAGCCGGATCTTTCTGCTCACGCTCGCCATCACCGACATCATCGAGCAGGAATCGCTCGACGTCAGCATCTTCGGATCAGCCGATGGTGCCACTTGGGATCCGAAGCCGGTCGCGGCTTTTCCGCAGAAGTTTTATCGCGAGGAAGTTCCGCTGCTGCTCAATTTGACGGCGCGTCCAGAGATCAAGTTCATTCGCGCGCATTGGGAAGTGGCCCGGTGGGGGCGCGGGTCGGAAACGCCCATGTTCGAATTCCACGTCACGCTGCGGGAAGTCCCACAGGAAATACTTGCTGAAGCCGCCGGGCGAGTGCGCGCGCAGTAGGCCGGACCTCGTGTCACAAATCTCCGTTATATTAAATTCATGCCTGATGGTCCGACGCACGATGGTTCGAAGGTCATCGTCCGTCCTGCGCGCGCAGTACGCGGAGTCGTTCACATTCCCGGCGACAAGTCCATTTCGCACCGCTACGCCATGCTGGCGGCGATTGCGGAGGGCACAAGCCGTTTCCAAAATTTTTCAGCGGCGCGCGATTGCGCCAGCACGCTCGATTGCATAGGCAGGCTTGGCTGCGAGTGGAAGCGCCTGAAAGATGGAGACGAGGACGCAGGCGGAGCGATTGAAGTGCGTGGCGTGGGGCCGCGGCTGAACGCTCCGGGGGAAGAGCTGGATTGCGGAAACTCCGGCTCGACCATGCGCATGCTGAGCGGAATTCTTGCCGGCCAGCCATTTACCAGCGAATTGTGCGGGGATGAGTCGCTCTCGCGGCGGCCGATGGCACGGATTATGACGCCGCTTTCCGAGATGGGCGCAAAGATTTCGTCGAGCGAAGGCGGACGGCCTCCGCTCACAATTCAAGGCGGCCCACTGAAGGCGATTCGCTACCGGCCGGAAGTGGCGAGTGCGCAAGTGAAATCGTGCGTGCTGTTTGCCGGACTGTTTGCCGCGGGTGAGACGGTGGTCGAGGAGCCCGTCCGCACGCGCGATCATGGCGAAATTGCGTTGCGGGCGTTTGGAGCGGAAGTCGAACGGACTGGGAATGCATCGCGGATTGTGGGCGGACAGCGGCTGCGCGCGATTGAGGCGCATGTGCCCGGCGATCTCTCGAGTGCCGCGTTTTTTCTTTGTGCGGCAGCGCTGTTTCCCGGATCGCAAATAACGTTGCCCGGCATTCTGATGAATCCGACGCGAGCGCGCCTGCTCGATATCCTGGTGCAGATGGGGTTGAAGATTTTGGTTGCGCATCTGGAAGAGCGTCACGGCGAGCTGGTAGGCGCGATTGAGGCGCGTGGAGCGGCGTGGAAGGGAGCCGCAATCGCCGGCGCCGATACCGCTGCGTTGATTGACGAGATCCCGGTGTTGGCGGCGGTTGCGCCGTACTCCGATGGCGGCCTCGAAGTTCGCGACGCCAAAGAATTGCGCGTGAAAGAGTCGGACCGCATTGCGGCCGTCGCCGCCAATCTGCGAAAAATGGGCGCGGAAGTTGAAGAGCGTCCCGATGGAATGCGGATTCCTGGCGGCCAGCGTCTGCACGGCGCGGAACTGGATTCGTTCGGCGATCACCGCATTTCCATGGCGTTCGCCGTGGCCGCGTTGCGAGCCGAAGGCGAGACGACGATTCAAGGCGCGGACGCAGCGGGAGTGTCGTACCCCACGTTCTTTGAGGAATTGCGCAAGATTACGTAGTGAGCTGCGGGCTGCGAGCTACGAGCTGCGAGCGAACAGGTTGCCCGAAGCTCACGGCTCGTAGCTCGCAGCCTTCGAACGAGGATCAACGAGGAGTGCACGCGTGACACCAGACAAACCCCAATCTCCCGACGATCGCCTGCAGCAGGAATTCAATCGCTGGGCCGATGACGGCGAGGGCCCAATGATGGAGCGCCATCACCTCGACATCACCGAGAAGACAATGCGCCGCATGGATTTGCGACCGGGCGAGCGCATTCTCGACCTGGGTTGCGGATCGGGGTGGGCAACGCGCTTGCTGGCGCGCATGGTCGGCGAAGGGCCAGAGGGGGCTGGGCAGGTGGTCGGGGTCGACATTTCCGACGAGATGGTCCGGCAGGCGCGGGCCGCTTCGAGAGAATTCGACAACGTGATGTTCGTCATCGGATCCGCGGCGCAGATTCCATGGGAAGAAAACTTTTTTGACAAGGTGCTTTCCGTCGAGTCGTTCTATTACTACCCGGACCAGGAACGCGCGCTGGCCGAGCTTTTTCGCGTCATGGCGCCGCATGGACGGCTGTTCATTTTGATCAATCTCTACAAAGACAATCCGTATTCGCTGCAATGGGTGCCAAAGTTGAAAGTGCCGGTGCATGTTCGCTCGGCGGCGGAGTACGTCGAACTGCTGAAGAAACACGCTTTCGAAAACGTAGATTATGCGCAGATTCCCGACGACACGCCCACGCCCGAAAACTACCAGACGACTTCGTTCCATTCGCTCGACGACCTGAAGGCATTTAAGCATGTCGGCGCGCTGCTGCTGATGGCGTCTAAGCCAGATGTGCGCAATCCGGCGCCCGGGTACACGATTTACTAGTCGCGAAACTCGAGTGGAGCGACGGGCGTCCCGCCCGTCGTTGGGTAGTTGGGTGGCCGGGCGGGGACGCCCGGCGCTCCACCAACAAGCATAGCTCGTAGTCGGAGTGTGACCGCCATCACGCGCGGGCGTATGATCATGGTTTATCCTGTATCGCAAGAGGCCCCATGAGCTGGCTCCAGAACAAATTCGAAAAGAATTTCATGATCTCGACGGTGGACTACGTCTTCAACTGGGCGCGCAAGTCGGCGCTCTGGCCGATGACGTTCGGACTGGCGTGCTGCGCCATCGAGATGATCGCGTCTTCAACCGCGCGTTTCGATATCGCGCGTTTTGGGGCAGAGGTGTTTCGGCCCAGCCCGCGGCAGTCGGATCTGATGATCGTCTCCGGCACCGTCACCCTGAAGATGGCGCCGGTGTTGAAGCGAATTTACGACCAGATGCCCGAGCCGAAGTGGGTGATTTCGATGGGCGCCTGCTCGTCGGTGGGCGGCCCATTCAATACGTATGCCGTGCTGCAGGGCGTCGACCGCATCGTGCCGGTGGATGTGTATGTGATCGGCTGCCCGCCGCGTCCGGAGAATTTGTTTTACGCGCTGCTAAAGTTGCAGGACAAGATCGACACCATGACACTCGCCAAGCGGCCAACCGAAGTGCGGCTCGAAGAGCGGATGATGGAGAATTTCAAGCGCCAGGTGATGGTAGCGCAGACGATGCAGCCGAAATAGCTGTCAGCGGTCAGTGACATCGGTGGTGTGGGGACGGGCGCCTCGCCCGTCCAAGCCGAGCGAAGCTCGGCAGGGTTTCGCGGGCATCACAAAGATGCATGGGTAACTTCATCAAGATCGCTTGTGTATCCGACCTGCCCGCCCCCAGCGAAGCCAAAGAATTCCCCTGTGGCGACAAGACCATCTGCGTCGCCAACGTGAACGGCGAAATCAGCGCCATGGATAACATCTGCCTGCATCGCGGAGGCCCGCTCGGCGAGGGTGTGATCGAAGGTGGCAAGGTGATCTGTCCGTGGCACGGCTGGGCCTGGGACCCGAAAACGGGCGAGGCCGGTCCGCCGGGAGCGAAGGTCGCGGTGTATCCGGTGAAGATTGAGGGTGGGGATGTGCTGATCGAAATCTGACCGGCACCGACTAGCGCGTGCTGAAATATTGGTCAGACAGTGTTTTGGAGGTGCTGCTTGGCAAACGATCGACTCCCCGAAAAAAGGGTTCACGTTAACGATGATTTTCAACGCTCGTTTACCCATACGCGCCCCAAGCCGACCGTGCCTCCTCCCACCGGTAGACCGAATCAGGCCCAGAACCAGAATGTCGGATCGGGCAAGCCGGATCCCCTAAAGAAGTGAAGTAGTGTATGGCAGTACCGAGCGTGGCAGAACCCGCCGAGCACTTAGTTGATTTTCTCGTCTACGTGATGCCGGGATTCATCGCCCTTCAGCTTTTCCGCGCGAAATACCCGGCAAAGAAGCTCAGCGAATTTCTTCAGGTGGCTTGGAGCCTGATCTATGGTGTCATTCTCGCAACCTTGATCCGCAGCGTGGATGGTCGTTTCCTGCACGGCAGCCTTCAGAGCAACGCGCCAGGCTTTCCAGCCTCCCGCTTTGTGATAGCCCTCCTGCTAGCCGGTCTGTTCGGCGGAATTCTCCTTATCGGCCTGTATCGGGCGCGCTTCTTCGTGGCGGCGCACTGGCCAGGTTGGGAAGGAATAGCTCCCGACCCTCAGTCGATTTGGGTCAAGGTAAATCGGCCGACCAATGATTACGCTGTGGTGTATGAGGACGATGGTTCAATTTATTTTGGGTGGATTAAGGATTTCACTTTTGACCCCGACGCACAAGACAACGATTTTCTGCTTGCTGACGCCAAGAGGGTGGACGAACAGCTGACGGAGAAGTACTCCATTACCGGGCAAGGCGTATATCTCAATACGCGGAACGTGAAAAGGATCGAGTTTCTCTGACGCCCTCAGCCTAGCAATTTGAGAAAACTTGGTGTGCCATTCTCGAATCCCGGAAATACCGCCCTCAAATCCTTCTGTTCCCCAGATACCGCGATACGACTTCGCTGAGCAGCAGTCTGAAATCAGTCGTCGCCGCCAGATCGCGGCCTTCGTATAACTGTGATTGATCGAGCCCCTGCCAATTGAACGGGGAATCGCCCTAGCCCTTCAATTGCGCCACATAGGCTTTTCCGCTTTGCGACTTGCGGGCGGTGCTCTCGACGAACTTAAGAAATTCCCGCAGGTGTTCCTTTTGGGACAGTTCCGCCTCTGAGAATTTCACCCGAACGCCGAACGACGGCGCGCTGCGCGTCGCGACTCCGCTGATGATGACGCCTTTCACCCAGATCTTGCCGCTGGTCACCCACAACCCGATCTCCAGGGCCTTGCCCGCAGGCACGGCGCTGGCCGTCTCGACCAGGCATCCGCCGCGGCTCACATTCACCAGGTTGCCCCAGACTGGCCCTTCTACACCCTCAATGTGAATTTCCACCGCCACATAGCATTTGAACCGCTGAAAACGTCGGCGATCGGATTCCATTTGCGGGGGGAAATCCGGTTCGAAAGGGGGCGCTTCATCTACTGGTTCGGGATGATGAAGCACCGCAGATGGCGCGGGCGCCGCAGCCACGGATACGTTTCCCCGTGCTTCGCGAGCTTTGATGGCGGCGTCTTTGATCTCGTGCATCGCCCGCAGCAGCGCCGTTTCGCGCTGTTCCGGAGGGACCTCGCGATAGGTTTGGAGTAGTTTCCCGAGATGGCTGACCAGGTCTGGATCCGTGAGCAGACGCGTCCAGTCCGATCCTTTGGGCGGCAGTTTAGTGGCTTCGCTCATACGCACGAGTTCCCTCACGCGATTTTTCGCTCGCGGAGAAGTGCCTCGCATCATAGATTGAACTTTGGGTAGAGGTTACACAAGATGACCAAGGTCACTGTCGCCAGTGGGAATGTACCCGCAAAGCGGCAAGGATGCACGCTCTATCGCGACGCCGTTCAGTAATTTGCATCGGATCTTTAGCAAAAAGACTCCAAAACACTTATCATTTTTGTTTCGTAACGAGAGGGGACCCAGGTTCCATGGTTTTCACGGATCGTCCCACCCACCAATTGCGCTGCAGTCGTGCATTCTTTTGGCGGATCACTTTGCTGACCGTGTCAATCGTCATCTTTCCAGCGGCGCTTTGCGCCCAAAATTCGTTCCCTGCTTCCGGGGCGCCTGCGAGCGCGGCGGGCGGGGCCTTGCAGGTTCAAACCTCGGCGCAGAATCCAGTGTTTGGCAGTATGCCAGATGCCAAGCCCACCCCGGGGGTCCTGCCACTGACCTTCAGCGATGCGATCGAGCGCGCTTTGCGCCAGAACCTGGCTGGCCTTTTGTCCGAGTACAACACCATCGAGGCCCGGGGACAGAAGTGGCAACAGCTCAGTGACCTGCTTCCGAACGTCAGCGCGGATGTGCAGGAAGCCAACCAGAAGGTGAGCCTGGAAGCGGAAGGGTTTACCGGCAAGCTGCTTCCGGGTATTCCTCGGGTCCTCGGGCCATTCTCTTACTTTGATGTGCGCGCCTCGGCCACGCAGCGAGTCTTCGACTGGAAGGCAATCCAGAAATACCGTTCTTCCGTGATCGGCGAAAGCGTGTCCCAACACAATCTTCAGGACGCGCGCGATCTGATCGTGCTCGCGACCGGCAATGCCTATCTGCAGGCGATTGCCGGGGCAGCCCGTGTGGAAACCGCGCAAGCGCAGGTCGAGACGGCGCAGGCGCTCTACAAGAAGGCGGTGGCGCAACAGCACGCCGGCGTCGCTCCGGCAATCGACACGCTCCGGGCGCAGGTCGAATACCAGACGCGCCAACAGCAACTGATTGCCGCCACAAATGACTACGCCAAACAGAAAATTTCGCTGGCCCGTGTGATTGGATTGGCGACCGGCCAGGAATTCGAACTGGCCGACAAAGCTCCTTACCAGGCTTTTCCCATCCCCGATCTTGAAACCAGCTTGCAGCGCGCGTATTCTCTACGCTCCGATTACAAAGCGGCGCGGGATCGTCTGGTTGCCGCGCAACTGGAGCGCAGCGCGGCCACTGCCGGATATTTTCCCACCCTCGATCTGGCCGCGAATTATGGCGAAATCGGCAAGGTTCCCGGCGATGTGCTGCCTACCTACGCGGTCGTCGGTACGTTGAACATTCCGATCTTCCAGGGCGGAAAGGTTCATGGAGATGTGCTGAAGGCTGAAGCCATCCTGCGGCAGGCGCAGGCGCAGATGGCGGACGTGCGCGGTCAGATTGACCAGGATATCCGCAACGCGCTGCTCGACCTCAAGTCGTCCAGCGATCAGGTGGAAGTCGCCCAGAGTTCCGTGAATCTTGCCGAGCAGGCGCTTACCCAATCGCAGGATCGTTTCTCCGCCGGGATCACCGACAACCTCGAGTTGGTGCAGGCGCAGGAAGCGGTGGCAGCCGCGCACGAGATTTTGATCTCGAGCCTCTATCTTCACAACCTGGCCAAGGTTTCCTTTGCCCGCGCCCTGGGCCGCGCCGAAGAGGGCGTTCGCGAATACTTGAAAGGGAAGTAGCTTATGGAAGAAACCAGCAGCGTTGAGGCCGCGCCCAAACCGCAATCGGAAGCCGGTGCGCCGCAGACCCCGTCCTCGACCCCGCATGACAGCGAAGCCGGCTACCAGCGGCGAGCCGCGTTTTTGGGCAATCCGCGCACCAAGTGGGGACTCATCATCGCCGGCCTCGTGCTTCTGATCGCCGTTTTCTTTCTGTGGCGCTACCTCGCAAGCTACGAATCCACCGACGACGCGGAGATCGACGGGCACGTGAACTCGGTAAGCGCGCGCGTCAGCGGCCATGTGCTGAAGCTCAACGTGCAAGACAACCAGTACGTGGAAAAGGGAACGGTGCTGGTCGAAATCGACCCTGCCGACTACGAGGTAGCGGTCGCGCAGACGCGCGCTGAGTACGCCGACGCCCAGGCGCAAGCCGATGCCGCCGGCATTAACGTCCCGATCACCAACGTGAGCACTTCGAGCCAGGTGAGCGGCGCCCAGGCCGGCGTCTCCAGTGCGCAGGCGGGAATCGCGGCTGCCCGCCAGCAACTTGAAGCCGCCAAGTCGCAGGTCGTCGAAGCGGAAGCCAACAACACCAAAGCGCAAAATGATCTTCTCCGCTACAAACAGCTGATCGACAAGCAGGAGATTTCGCAGCAGCAGTACGATCAAGCCATCGCCAGCGCCCAGGCTGCCGCCGCAACCGTGCAAGCGGCGCGCTCCAGCGCCGACGCTTTCGCGGCACAGATCGAACAGGCGCAGAGCAAACTGCAGCAGGCCGGCGCTGAGCTTCGCACCGCCGACACTGCGCCGCAGACGATGCGAGCCACGCGCGCGCGCGCCCTGTCTGCGCAGGCCCTTGCCGATCAGAAGAAGGCCCAGTTAGACCAGGCTGAACTGAACCTCCAGTACACAAAAGTGATTGCCCCGGTCAGCGGAGCGGTCAGCAACCGCACCGTCGAGGTTGGTCAAAATGTGCAACCCGGCCAGGAGATGATGAAGGTCATCCCGCTCGATGAGGGCGACCTGTGGGTTACGGCTGACTTCAAAGAGACGCAGCTTGCGAAGATGAAGCCCGGTTTGACGGCTGCTATCGCGGTGGATGCGACCGGGAAGACCTACAAGGGGCATGTCGATTCCATCGCCGGCGCCAGCGGTGCGCGCTTCAGCCTGCTGCCGCCCGAAAACGCCACTGGCAACTACGTCAAAGTGGTGCAGCGCATTCCGGTGAAGATCGTGTTCGATCCGGGCGAGACCAAAGGACACGAACTCCGCCCGGGGATGTCGGTAGTGCCGAAGGTCTGGATTAAATAGCTCCGAGCCGCGAGCTGCGAGCTTCGAGCGATCGATTCGTGTTCGCTCCCAGCCCGTAGCTCGAAGCACCGGTTGAGATCAAATGAGTGCTGCTGCCGTCACCATGAATGAAGCCGCCGAATGGCGTTCCCCGGTCAATCCGTGGGTCATCGCCATGGTGGTAACCCTCGCCACGTTCATGGAGGTGCTCGACACCAGCATCGCCAATGTGGCGCTCCCCCATGTTGCCGGCAGTCTTTCGGCGGGTCAAGATGAGAGCACGTGGATATTGACGTCTTATCTCGTCTCGAATGCCATCGTGCTGCCGCTGAGCGGCTGGCTGTCTTCGATCATGGGCCGCAAGCGCTATTACATGAGCTGCGTCGCGGTATTCACGATCAGTTCGGCCCTGTGCGGATTCGCGCCCAATCTCCCTATGCTGATCGTGTTCCGCATTCTTCAGGGTGCGGGCGGCGGAGGCTTGCAGCCGAGCTCGCAGGCCATTCTCGTCGATACCTTCCCTCCCGCCAAGCGCGGCATGGCATTCGCCGTCTATGGCATCGCGGTGGTGATGGCTCCGGCCGTCGGTCCTACGCTTGGAGGCTGGATCACCGACGACTTTAGCTGGCGCTGGATTTTCTTCATCAATATCCCAGTTGGCATTCTCTCCCTTTTGCTGACGTCCAGGCTCATCCAGGATCCTCCCGACATGAAGCGCCGCAAGCTGAGCGAAACCCGGATTGACTACATCGGACTCGGTTTTGTTGCGCTCGGTCTCGGAACGCTGCAGGTGGTCCTCGACAAAGGACAACGCGAAGACTGGTTCGAGTCGCAATTCATCGTAGGGCTGACCGTGATCTCCGCCGTGTCGCTGATCTTTGTCGTCTTCTGGGAGTGGAGCCAGAAAGACCCCATCGTCGAGCTGCATTTATTTCGCGACCGCACCTTTGCCGCCGCCAACTTCCTGATGTTCATGGTCGGATTTGTTTTGCTCAGCAGCACTCTGTTGTTGCCGCTGTTCATGCAGACGTTGCTCGGTTACACCGCCGAACGCTCCGGGATGGCTCTAATGCCGGGCGGTTTCGCGATCATGGTGATGATGCCGCTGGTTGGATTTCTGCTTTCGCGTTATAGCCCGCGCTGGCTGATGTTCTTTGGTTTGCCGATGCTCTCGTTTTCGCTGTTCCATATGACGACCTTCGACCTGAGCGTGGATTTTCACAGCGTGATTATGGCGCGCGTCTACCAGGCGGTTGGACTCGCTTTCCTGTTTATGCCCATTAACATCGCCGCGTATGCGTTTCTGCCGCGCGAGAAGAACAATGCCGCGTCCGGCTTGCTGAACCTCGCCAGAAATATTGGAGGCAGCTTCGGGATTTCTTTCGTCACCACCGGCCTGGCTCGCCGCGCCCAGTTTCACCAGGTGCGGCTGGTGGAAAAGCTGAATGCCGCCAATCCGCAGTTTCAGTCAGTGCTGCGCGGGATGACGAGTACTTTTTCGGGCGGCGGCTCCGGGCCCGGAACCGGGCCTGGAACCGCGCAGCAACATGCCTACGCCCTGGTGCAGGCGAATGTGATCCGGCAGGCAACCATGCTGGCCTATATTGATAATTTTTGGGTGCTTGGAGTTCTGATCCTTTGTTTAATCCCGTGTGTGTTCCTGATCAAGAAGTCGAAGCCGGGAGGCGAGATCGTGGCTCACTAGTGGAGCGCCGGGCGTCCTCGCCCGGCCACCGTACGACGATGGAGGTTCGCAATGTTTCGCATCGTTACTCTGGAACGCGAATTTGGCAGCGGCGGCGGAGCCATTGCCGCCGAACTGGCCCGCCGGTTGGGGTGGAAGCTCTGGGACCAGCAACTGACGTGCGAGATTGCCCAGCGCGCGCAGGTGTCGGAATCGGCAGTGGCCTTGTGCGATGAGCGTGTCGACAGCCGCCTTTACCGTTTAGCCAAAGCCTTCTGGCGGGGCAGTTACGAACGCAGCGTTCCTCTAACCAATTCTCTTGCGTTTGATACGGATCGCATGATGGCCATGGTGGGAGAGATCATGCGCACGATTGCGGCGGAAGGCAATGCGGTGATTGTCGGCCGTGGCGCCCCGTTTCTTCTGCGCGAACGCGAGGATACTTTCCGCGTCTTCACCTATGCTCCGCACCACGAAAAGATTCGCCGTCTTTTGGCGATGGGCAAGAGCCGCGAAGAGGCCGAAGACCTGGTGGAGAACGTGGACAAGGAGCGGATGGCCTACATCAAACACTATTTCAATGCCGAATGGCCGGTGCGCGCCCTCTATCACCTGATGATCAATACGGTAGTCGGGGACGAGAACGTAATCGCCACGATCTTGAACGGCATGCAGACGCTCGCAGCTCATCCCGCCGAGGCGTCCCTCCGCGGCGTTCGCTGAGCTATGTGGCAGCGGGGCTACACCCGCTGGACGGGGCAAAGCCCCATCCCCACACCCCGACCTCAATCCCTACGTTATAAGATAGGCGCAAAGGATGAAGCCAATTCCGCCAGTGGCAACTTCTGATTCGTATCCCCCTGTGCAGGAGGAAGTGGCGTGGCTCGCCGGTTCGCCGGAAGTGCGCGCCGCATTCGACCGCTTCCGCTCCCAGGAATCGCAGTTTGCGCAGTGGCAGATGGAGGCGACGCGGGTTGCCGCGCCTCCATTCGGAGAGGCAGCACGCGGTGTCTGGCTGGCGGATCGTTTTCGCGAGCTCGGGCTCACCGGCGTGCAGGTGGACGAGGTCGGCAACGTGTTCGGCGTTCGTCCCGGCTACGGAAGCCGTTTCGTGGCCCTCAGCGCGCACATCGACACCGTGTTTCCGGCGGCGACGCCGTTGCACATCCGGCAGCAGGGTAGCCGGTTGTATGGCCCCGGAGTCTCCGACAACGGCGCGGGCATTGCGGCGATGCTGGCCGTGGCCAGTGTGCTCGCGAGCGCGCGCATTTCACATGCGCTGCCATTTGTGTTCATCGGCAACGTCGGGGAAGAAGGCGAAGGCGATCTGCGCGGCATGCGGCACGTTTTCGCGACGCCGCGCTGGCGCGACGCGATTGCCTATAACGTGATTGTCGATGGCGCCGGAGCGGACACCGTGGTGGCCGAGGCCCTCGGCAGCCGCCGCTTCGAAGTGATCGTGCGCGGTCCGGGCGGGCACTCGTGGAGCGACTTCGGCGCGCCCAGTCCGATTATTGCGCTCTCCCGTGCGATCGAGGTCTTCAGTCAAACGCCGGTGCCGGCCGCGCCGAAAACAACTTTTAATGTCGGCGTGATTCGTGGCGGAACTTCGGTGAATTCGATTCCGGAATCCGCCAGCATGCGGGTCGATCTGCGCTCCACGTCGACGGCGGAAATCGACCGACTGGAGCAAGCGCTGCGTGTCGCTCTGGACCAGGCGGTCGCACGGGAAAATCGGGCCGCTGCTCAGCACGCAGCGCGCCGGCCGCAGGTAGTGCAGAGCGAAGTGGTCGCGATCGGAAATCGTCCGGCGGGCGAACTGGCGCGGGACGCGCGGCTTCTGAAGGTGATTCGCGCCGTGGATGCACAGTTGGGCAATACCGCGCAGGTGCAGCGCGCGTCGACCGACGCCAACATTCCGCTTTCCCTCGGCCGCGAGGCCATTGCCATCGGCGCTGGCGGCTCCGGAGGCGGCGCGCACACGTTGCAAGAATGGTTCGACTGCAATGGACGAGACCTCGGTCTAAGGCGCATTCTGCTTACAATGCTGACCCTGTCGGGAGTAGGAGAATAATGACGATGACGCGAATTGCTCCGATTCTGCTATTGGCCGTGGCCTCCGGCGTGTCGGCGCAGAGCGGCCCCGCAGTGCAGAACGCTCAGAAGCCGAAAGCGGACCTGATCTTTACCCACGGCAACATCTACACGGGAATGGTCGATGCCGCGTCTTCATTGGGGGCGGGCAAGCGCTCGGAGGCGCTGGCGGTGCGCGGCGACCGCATCCTCGCAGTCGGGACGCGCGACGAGATCATGAAGTTGAAGGGGCCAGAGACGAAGATCATCGATCTGGATGGTCACTTCGTCATGCCCGGATTCAATGACGCCCACATGCACCTGGCCAGCGCTGGCCTTGAGAAGTTGAACGTTAATCTGGTCGGCGTCAAAACGCTGGATGAGTTCCGCGAGCGGTTGCGGGCCAAGTGCGAAGCCGCCGGGCCCACAGAATGGGTGGTGGGCGGCGGCTGGGACGAAACTCTCTGGCCGGTCAAGACTCTGCCCACACGCTGGGATCTGGATGAAGTGAGCGGCAAACACCCGGTTTACCTCGAACGCGTCGACGGACACATTGGCGTGGCCAACACGCGCGCCTTGCAACTGGCCAGCATCACCGTCGCCAGTCGCGATCCCGAGGGTGGAAAGATCGATCGTGACGACACGGGCACGCCCAATGGCATTCTGCGCGAGAAAGCGCAAGAGGCGGTGCAGGCGGTAATTCCCAAACCAACGCCCGAGAAGAGGCGGCAAGCCATCGAACTAGCCGTCGCGGATCTGGCGAGTCACGGCATCACCTCGGCGCAGGATTACTCGCAGTGGGAAGACTTCCAGATTTACGAAGAACTCGAACACGAGGGAAAGCTGACCGCGAGGATTTCAGAGTGGCTGACTTTCGACGACTCGATTGAAGAACTGAATCGCAAGCGCGACTCGCATCCTGCGTCCGACAATATGCTCCACACCGGAATGCTGAAAGCCTTCCTGGATGGTTCGCTCGGCTCGAAGACCGCCGCGTTGCTCGAGCCCTACAGCGACGATCCCGCCAATCCAAAGAACAGCGGCCTGCCGCAATACGAAGCGGAAAAGCTGAATGCGATGACCAGGGAGCGGGTGCTGGCCGGATATCAGATCGGCTTCCACGCCATCGGCGACAAAGCGGTGCAGTTGGCGCTCGATGCGTTTGCCGGGGCGGAGAAGGCAGCAAAAGAAGCCAAGGTAAAGGCGGTTGACGGCGGTTCCGATTACCGGCTTCGCATCGAGCACGCGCAGATCACCACCCCGCAACAGATTCTGCGTTTTAAGGAACTCAGGGTGATTGCGTCCATGCAGCCGAGCCACCTGCTCACGGATATGGCCTGGGCCGAGTCGCGTCTGGGACCGAAGCGCGCCGAGCATTCCTATGCGTGGGCGGAATTCCTTCGCCGCGGAGTGACGCTGGCATTTGGCACGGATTATCCAGTCGAACCGGTTACGCCGTTTCGCGGGATCTACTCGGCGCTTACGCGCATGAGCGAGGACGGAAAGAAGAGTTACTATCCCGCGGAGAAACTGAACATCGAGCAGGCAATCGCCGCCTACACGACGGGTGCGGCTTATGCCGAGTTCGCCGAAAAGCAAAAAGGCAAGCTGGAGCCGGGCATGCTTGCCGACTTTGTCGTTCTTGATCAGGACATTACCGCAGCCCTTCCAGCAAAAATCCTGGAGACGAAAGTTCTGCGTACGGTGGTTGGCGGCAAGACCGTGTACGAGGCCAGGTAGGATCGGGTCATCGGGCCATCTAAGACCGGTAACCCGATGGCCCGATTACGACGACGAGCATTCGCCATGACCGCGAAAGACAGGGAACGCGCATTCCTGATCGGCGCTCCGCTGGCCATCGTCCCGGCTTTGATTTTTCTTCCTGCCGTGACGTTCCTGATCGTCTTTCCCCAGGTGGCGCACGGGTGGGCAATTGGGTTGTTCCTGTTGCCGGCCTGCGCACTGGCGGGTAGCGTCGGTCTGTGGAAGCTGGCGACGGGCGCGGTGCAGAAGCCTTGGGGAATATTCAACCTCCTGAATTTTGGGGCGCTGCTGGTTTTGTTGGCCATCGCCGGCTATACCGGATTGTTCCTGGCACTGATGACGCTGAAGCTGTAGCAGGCTGCGTGGGGACGGGCTTCGCCCAGTCCCGGGGGGCAGAGCCCCGCCACCACACAACATTCTCGCCCACCCCGTCAACGCCAACTGAGTTTTCTGCGTCTAATGATTTGGCCACCTTCAAACCGCTCCCTGGCTGAAGCGAAGGTATAATAAAAAATTAGGCAGTTTCAGGAGGTAAGAAATGGATTCGCGCGAAGGCGCTTTTTGGGTGCGCCTCAAAGCCAACCGTTGGGCGTACACTTTTACGATTCTGGCGACACTGGCGGTTGGGATTCTTATCGGCACAGTTGTCTCCTCTGGAGTGAAAGGCAAGGAGGGGCAGAAGTCGTCGGATGCGACCCCGCTGACCATTCCCGCTCCGCAGCAGCTCTCGACCGCCTTCTCCCAGATTTCCAAGCAGCTTGAGCCGAGCGTGGTGAACATCAATACCGAGTCGACCATTAAGAACCCTCACCGCCGGCGCTCCGTGCGTCCCGATCCGGACCAGGATCAGGGCAACGGCGATGAAGACTCCCCGTTCCAGGATTTCTTTGACAAGTTCTTCGGCGGCCAAGGCGGTCAAGGCGGGGACGCGGGCACTATCCGCCAACGCTCACTCGGTTCCGGCGTGATTGTGGATTCCAAGGGCTACATCGTCACTAACCGGCACGTGGTCGAGAAGGCCGATCGCATTCGGGTGAAGTTGCAGGATGAAAACCCGGCCTCTCCGGGACATGATGCCAGGTTGATCGGCATGGATCAGGAGACCGACCTGGCGGTGATCAAGATTGATATCGATCGTCCGCTGCCGGCTGCCAAACTCGGCAACTCCGACGGCATGGAAGTTGGCGACTGGGTGCTGGCCATCGGCAGTCCCTTCGGACTGCAGGAAACTGTGACCGCGGGCATCGTGTCTGCCAAGGGGCGCAACATCGTTCCCAACCGGCAGTTCCAGTCTTTTATTCAAACGGACGCCGCCATCAACCCGGGCAATTCCGGCGGCCCGCTGGTGAATATGGCGGGTGAAGTCATCGGCATCAATACTGCCATCCTTACCGAGACGAGTTCCTACGCGGGCGTGGGATTTGCCATGCCTTCGAACACGGTAACGCAGGTCTACAACCAGTTGATCGGGCCGGAACACCGTGTTTCGCGCGGCTCCATCGGCATTGAGTTCTCCGCCCAACCGAACCCGGCCATCGCACGCATTTACGGATCGGGTGTGACCGTCTCCAACGTGGTATCCGGCAGCCCAGCCGACCAGGCGGGCTTGAAAATTGGCGACACGATCACCTCCGTCGATGGCAAGGACGTGAAGAGCGGCGACGATCTGGTGGCGGACATCGCTTCCCGCAAGCCGGGCTCGAAGGCCAAGCTGGTCTTTATACGAAACGGCAAGAAGGAAGACGCCACGGTGACCATCGCCGATCGCTCGAAATTGTTCGCTTCCCGTCTGGGCGAAGAAGACGAAAGCCAGAGCGAGGAGGCACCCAAGGCCAGCAAGTTCGGGGTCACGGTTCGCAGCATCACTCCCGATCTGGCCAATCGCCTGGGCATTGCCGCGAGCAAGGGTGTGGTGGTGCAGGACGTGAAGCAGGGATCGTTCGCCGAAGATCTCGGTCTGAATCGCGGCGACGTGATCCTGGAAGTGAACAAGCAGCCCGTGAATAATCCCGACGACTTTACCAAGATCGAGTCGTCCCTGAAGAGTGGGCAGGATGTCGTGTTCCTGGTGCGTCCGCGAGGCGCAAGGGCCGAGGATGGAACGATTTTCCTGGCAGGTACACTTCCGTAACCGATAGGAAATCCGGCGAGACTGGCGCTCCGTCCCCGTTTCGGGGACCATGGAGGGTGGCTCGGTCTCGCCGGTTTTTTGTTGGTAGGCAAAGTTTGTAGTGCTCGTGTGGAGAAGGGCGTGTGGGGACGGGCGCCCTCGCCCGTCCAGGCCGAGCGCAGCTCGGCAGCTGCCTGTGGCCGCAGCAGCTCTGGGATTGACAGAGGATCGAAGCTTCTAAACATGCAGAGCGGCGCTCAAATTCGGCGTTGGCGACGGGTGGGGCTGTGCAGCCTGCTCTGCCTGGCCGTGCACGGACACGTAATCGCACAGACACAGACCGAGACGTCGACTCCGCCAACGAAACCGGCGCCAGCTTCCGCAACGCCTGCCAAGAAGTCAACGCATCACAGCACCGGGCACGCCACCAGCAAGGGCACCTCAACTCACA
This sequence comes from Terriglobales bacterium, assembly GCA_050012595.1. Lineage (GTDB taxonomy): Bacteria > Acidobacteriota > Terriglobia > Terriglobales > Acidobacteriaceae > Acidiflorens. The sequence continues at coordinate 44,039 of JBEKGW010000017.1, read as the reverse complement.
CCTCAGCGCAGAAGAGCAAGACCTCCCGCGGCAAGCAGGTTGCAAAGAAGCGCGGCCAGCAGGCGATTGACCATGATCGCGCCCGGGCAATTCAGGCAGCGCTGATCCGCGAGCACTACATGCAAGGCGAGCCAACGGGCGCGTGGGACAGCGCCACGCAGGCCGCGATGCAGCGCTATCAGGCAGATCAGGGATGGCAGTCGAAGACGACTCCAGATTCCCGAGCGCTGATCAAACTCGGATTGGGTCCCAGCCACGATCACCTGCTCAATCCGGAAAGCGCAATAACGACGCCGACGCCGACGCCCGCCGCGCCGGTGGCGGCCGATCCGAAGGCCGCGGCCAAACAAACGCCGGCGGAAAACGACCTTCCCCAGCACTAACCATCCCTCGCCAATCCAATTTTCGCTGGAACCTATCTCAGAGTGGCGCGAACCGGTGGCGCGAAAACCGCGAGGCGACTACATAGCCTGGTCCATTTCCCCTAGTCCAGCACCGGCCGCGGGCAGTAAGGGATCGGCATCCCCTTGACGATTGCGCCCGGGTTGCCCTCGACCAGCGCTTCGGCGTACTCGGCACCCACGATTTTTTCCGCCACATCGCGAGCCGCGGAAAGATTCGGGATGCGGCGCTTCGTGTCATGAGCATCGGAGGCGAGAATGTGTACGGCAGAGCGGTCGAGCAGCCAGCGGGCGATGATTTCCGGCCGTTCTCCCCAGAACCCCGTCAGCGCCGAGGCCGTCACCTGGATCAGACAGCCCTGCTCCGCCCACTCCAGGATGCGCTGCGGCGTTTGCTGCAGGATCGGGTTGCGTTCCGGATGGGTCAGGATCGGCGTAAGCCCGCGATCCCCCAGGCGAAAGAAACAGTCGCCCAGCCGCGTCGGGACACTGTAGTTGCTGAGTTCAATCAGTAGATAGTTGGTTTCGCCAATCGTATAGGTGTGCGGCTGCTCGAGCACGCGTTCCAGATTCTCGAAGGAAAGATGAAAATCGCAGCCTAGACTTAATTGCAATTGCAGCGCGGAACCAACCTTCTCCCGTAGCTGGTCGAGAAGCCCGCAAAGGTATCCGCGATCATAGGCGTAACGATCATTGGCGTGCGGGGTGGCGACAACATGGGAAATGCCGTCAGCCGCCGCCATGCGGCACATTTCGACCGCGACATCCCAGGACTTGGGGCCGTCGTCGACCTCGGGCAGAATGTGGCAGTGGATGTCGATCACGACTTGATTTCTACTTGGAACGCACCGATTTACAACTCGATTAGAACACATCCCGAGTCGATCGGGTCATCTGACCATCGGGTCATCGGGCTATCGACAAGCCAGTGCTTTTGCTTCTCGATCACCCGATGATCCGATCATGATTCGATCACCTGATGACCCGATGCAGTTGCGTTGTTCCCGCATTCTCGTGCACGATAGTGAACACGACCTTTTCGTTTTCACTTTGGATATTGAGGAGCAGGTTCGCAAATGAGCTTTCTAAGGGCGGCGCGTGCCGCACTGGCAGGTCAAAGTTGTCTTCCCCGGGTTCTTGTGGCCGTCATCATTATCCTGGCCCTACTTTCCCTTTCCTGCAGCAACAGCAGTAACAGCACCCTGACGAGGCCGGACCATAATGCCTACGTAACCCTGCCAGCGATGGGCTCCGTGCTTCTCCTGCACATTAACGGCACCACCGGGGTCATCTCCATGGGGGCGCAAACGCCGCAAGAGGAGGATTATTCGCCCGTCGGCCTGGCGTTGCTCCCGTCGAGGAAGTTTCTCTACGTGGTCAATTCCCGCGCCTCCACGATCTCGATTTTCGCCCTCGCCAGCGATGGGACTTTGACGCTCAGTGGGACTCCGACTCAGGCCGGCTCCGGTCCGGATGCGGCAGTCATTGACCCTTCCGGCAAGTACTTGCTGGTCACCAATAATTACGGCAACAACGTTTCCGTTTTCTCCATCGATTCTGGCACGGGCGCTTTGTCGGAGGTCGCAGGTTCGCCCTTCTATGCGAATACCGATCCAAGCGAGATTCTGATCACCCCTTCCGGCAAGTTCGTTTACGTGACCAATCCGGAAATCGGTATGGTCACCGCTTTCTCCTTCTCGAACGGCGTGCTCAGTCAGGTGCCTGGGTCTCCGGTCTTCTCGGGGGCGGGAGCCTTCGGCTTGGCCGTGGATGTGAGCGAACAGTTCCTCTACGTTGCGAACCCTTCGGCAAGCAACCCCTCCCCGTATGAGACCACCACCGGCAACATTTCCGGGTTCAACATCGACCCCGGCACGGGCGCGCTGAGCCCGATACTCGGCTCGCCGTTTACCTCCACGGCAGGCACCGGCCCCACCGTGCTCGCCGTCGATCCCGGCGGCTCGTTCGTTTACGCGGTCAGCGAGGGATCGAGTTTCTCCATCTGGTGTTTCGCGATCACTCCCACGAATGGACAGCTGGCGGCGGTGGCGAGTTCGCCATTCAGTTTGACCGCGGGCGGACTGTTCGCCCTCATCGACCCCAGCGGCAGCTTTTTCTATATCGGAACCGCGGCTGGACACGGGATTGCGGGTTATACCTACAATCCGTCGACCGGCGTTCCGGCGTCTATCGCGGGCTCGCCGTTTTCCACCGGAACGCCGCCTGGGAAGATGGTGGTTTCGGAATAGAACTGGACAGGTCTCATGAATTGGTTTCGGGAAGGGCACGGCTTCACCGCGCCTGAAAAACTCGGGTTTCGTATCCGGGCGTCGCTTTCGCGATGCCGTAAGTTCTTCGAAATCACACGCCCCTTCAGGGGCGCGGCATCAACAGTCGACTCTTTGTAATCTGTGATTCACGGCGTGGCACTTTGGTGGAACAAGTTCGCACCCGCGTGCCATTTTCAGATTCGCCGCTTCGTTTTACATTTCGAGTTGAGCAGTTCTGGGGGAGGGCTGCCCGGGCGTCTTGGATTCGAAAGAATCCGGACGCCCGTTTAATTTTCCGCAGAACCGAGTATCTCTGATAGTGCCGATTCACTCCGCCGAAGAGCTGCACGAACGCAAAGAAGCCGCCCGCTCCCAATGGCCGTTCCCAAGGGATCGACGCGTGCTTCGATCCCGCCCCAGCTCAATTTGTCGAAATGGTGAAGTTCACCGTGATGCGGGCCTGAGTTTCGACGGGCTGCCCGTTTTGGAGGTATGGCTTGAAGTGCCACTGCTTCACCGCCTCCCGAGCCGCAGTAGCTAGGATGCTGGGGCCACTGATAATCTGTAGCTCCTGGATTGTGCCGTCTCGCGAGATGAGCGCCTGCAAACTGACGGCGCCCTGCACCCTCATCTGCCGCGCCAGCAAGGGATAATTCGGTGGCACCGAAACGCTCAAACTCTGCGTCGTTTGCGGTGAGAGCCGCACCCGATCACCGGCATTGATCGTTGTGCCATTGCCCGTTGTGCTATCGCCCGTCGTGCCACTGGCCAGCGCATTCGGCGCCGATGCGGGAGCGCTCGATGCTGAAGACGTTGCGCCCGAGTCCACATCCAGATGGATGGCATTGCTTTTCGCAGGCACGTTAATATGGCGGTTTCCGGCTACGACTTCCACCTCCAGAGGAGGTAGCGCCGCGCGCTCAGTTCTTGCCGAGAGGGGAACTTCGGCCGCAGCGGGTGCCGCGGGCTTGGGCTTGGCTGGCTTGCGTTCCCGCGCCGGAATCGCAGGGGCGCTCGCTGTTGCCGCAGCCGCATTCCTATTCTTGCTTCGAACCGCGGCTTCCTGGACTTCACCGCCCGGCGGAAACCAATCCCAGTCTTTCAGAACCACCACTGCCAGCGCCACCAGCAGTATCCCCAGCGCGATCAGCAGCCGCTTCCGCTGTTCCGCATCCTGCGATGCGGGTTGCAAGGGGAGAGGCTTTGATCGCTCCAGATGGTTCTCGGGCTGGGTCTCGTGTTGAAACATGGGCACGGAGCCTCCTCGAAAATCGTAATCGGTCGAGGGGGAGCGCTGAGCTATTGCTGAGTAAGTATGCCCTGAAACCCGCGCCAATGCCAAGCAAATCCCGCTCTGGTGGTACCTTTTGCTGCAAGCGGCCTATCGCGTGCAAAAGTCTGCCTGTGCAAAAGTCATATCCAGATTAAGAAAAGGGGAAAAACGCCAAGGCGCTCTTCCCCTTTTTTCATTTCCGCGCCGGTTCAGGAAGTTTCGAAACCTTATAGTCGAGCTTGTCGAGAATGCCGACCGCGGCGTCAAGAATTTCCTCATCCACCTTACGATTCGAAGCGATGGCTTCCGTTAGCGGGATGGAAATAATCTTATTCCCTCGCAGCGCCGCCATCTGCCCGAATTCGCCGCGGTGCACCATGTCGATAGCGCCCAGTCCGTAGCGCGTGGCGAGTACGCGGTCGAAAGCGCTGGGCGTTCCACCTCGCTGGATGTGGCCGAGCACAACCGACCGCGACTCGAAGCCAGTCCGTTTCTCGATCTCGTGCGCCACGGTCGAGCCGATTCCGCCCAACCGAAGATGCCCGAACTCATCGCGCCCTTCTTGCAGAACCGACGCTCCACCGTTTAACAGGGTGCCATCGGCAAACTTCGCGCCTTCGGCTGCCACCACAATGCTGAAATATCTTCCGCGAGAGTGGCGCTGCCGAATCAGTTCGGCCACCTGGTCAATATCGAAAGGAACTTCGGGGATCAGTATGACGTCGGCGCCGCCGGCGATGCCGCTATAGGCCGCGATCCAGCCCGCAGCGCGTCCCATCACTTCCACCACGATCACGCGATTGTGCGCTTCGGCCGTCGTATGCACGCGGTCAATGGCGCCGGTGGCCACGTTCACGGCCGTGTCGAAGCCGAAAGTGTAGTCGGTGCCGGCCAGATCGTTGTCGATCGTCTTCGGAACACCAATCACATTTATTCCGTTGACGAAAAGTTTCTGCGCCACTGAGAGCGTGTCATCGCCGCCAATGGCGATCAGCGCGTCACAACCATGCTTCTTGAGGTTCTCGGCGCAGCGCTGCAGGCCGTTGTCATGCTTGGCTGGATTGGTGCGCGAGGTGCGCAGGATGGTGCCGCCGCGCGGCAGGATGCCGCCCACCGAGGAGAGGTCGAGTTCCATGATCTTGTCTTCCAACACCCCGCGCCAGCCCTCCACGAATCCCACAAACTCGTCTTCATAGTGGAATGTGCCCTTACGCACCACTGCCCGAATGACCGCATTCAGCCCGGGACAGTCGCCTCCGCCCGTCAGCATTCCAATTTTCATCGTCTGCTCCTCAGATGATTTTCTGGTACGAGTATGAGTCCTCCCATATCGCTCGTTTCCCTGGGCCGCAATTTACTAAGGTTATCATGCTGCTTTAGCGTACGTGGGTAGGGACAGCCGCCCTCGGCTGTCCAGCCGAGCGAAGCTCGGCATCGCTGACCGCTGACCGCTGACCGCTGACCACTGACCACTGTCCTGCTACACTTCCCTCATGCGCGTCCTCGGCATCGACTGCGGTACGGAATACACCGGATACGGCGTAGTCGAACTGCTCTCCGACGACCGCAATAATGATCGCCTTGTCTGCATCGTCTGCGGCGCCATCAAAGTTTCCCCGCGCGACCCCATGCCCATGCGCCTGGCGCGCATCTCCGTCGGCCTTCAGGAACTCATCTCCCAGCACCGGCCCGACCGCGTTGCCATCGAAGACGTTTTCTACGCCGCCAACGTGAAGTCCGCCTTGAAGCTCGGCCAGGTGCGCGGAGTCGCCATGCTGGCCGCCGCTTCCGCCGGACTCGAAGTCGCCGAATACTCGCCACTCTCCATCAAGTCCGCGGTGGTCGGATACGGCCGCGCCGAAAAACATCAGGTCCAACAAATGGTGACGCGTCTTCTGAATCTCGATCAGATCCCCGAACCCGCCGACGCCGCCGATGCGCTCGCCATCGCCATCTGCCATCTGCACACCGCAGCCACCCAAGAGCGCCAGGCAGGCTAAACGTAGGGACGGCCGCCCTCGGCCGTCCCGCCGAGCGGTCGTGCCAATTCTTGATCGTCATGCTCAACTAATATTGTCATCCTGAGCGAAGCGAAGGACCTGCTTTCTTCTCGCAGCCCGAGACAGCAGATCCTTCGCTTCGCTCAGGATGACAATCCTTGCAGGAATTGCCCAGAAATTCGCACTGCATTGAGCGCTAGAAACCGAAAGCTGAGAACTGACAGAGCTGCTTCCGCTTGACACTCCTCGCCACTATCCCCAATCATTAAGCGGCCCATGCCACGTCCATTTCAGATTGTCTGCCTGCTCATCTTTTCTTCCTCAATCCTCTTTTCTTCGATCCTCGCCTATTCGCAAACCGAAACTCAAGTCCCGGCCGTGGTCACCTTCACCCTCGATTTCCCCGCCTCCCAGCCGGAGCGCTACTCGATTCGCGTTCAATCAGATGGCTCGGCCCGCTACCAGTCCAGCGGCCGCCTGCCCGCCGACCCCGACGAGACCGACAGCTTCGACCTGGACTTCAAAGTAGCCGCAGCAATGCGGCAGAAAATCTTCGATCTGGCGGCGAAGGCCGGCTATTTTCAGAAGGACGTCGATTCCCATCACAAGGGCCTTGCCTTTACCGGAAAAAAGACACTCAGCTACAAAGACGCGCAGCGCAGGGGTGAGTCCACCTACAACTACTCCACCATTCCCGCCGTGCAGGAACTGACCAGCCTGATGCAAAGTCTCGCGGCCACGCTCGAATTCGGGCATCGCCTCCAGTACGATCGCCACTACCAGAAGCTCGCGCTCGACGAAGAACTCAAGCGCATGGAGGAGATGGCCCGTACCAATCAACTGGTCGACGTCACCGCCATTCAGCCGATCCTCGATCAGATCGTCGCCGATCCCTCCGTGATCAACGTAACCCGCGCCCGCGCCCAACGCTTGCTGGAGCGCGCAGGCGTTCACTGATCGTTTATGCGCGGGGACTTTTCCGCCTCCGCCCACTATCCAAAATCCTCCCTTGACTTAGGCTCCGCATCCTCGCAGACTTAAACTAGTCCCGGGAGAAGTATATGGCGATCACAAGACTCGGAAAGATGCTGGCAACGTGGGCCGTGCTCGCAGCGGCGTTTCTGGTGGTCTCGGCGTCGGCCGAATCGAAGGCGCGCATCGTCCGCTTGAGCGAAGTTCAGGGCACAGTGCGGATCGACCGCGCCGCCGGCGACGGTTTCGATAAAGCGTTTATCAACCTGCCCGTGATCGAGGGCTCGCGCGTGAAGACGGGCAAAGATGGTCGCGCGGAAGTGGAATTCGAAGATGGCGGCACGCTGCGCCTCGCTCCCGACAGCGAAGTGGACTTCACTCGTCTTGCGCTCGGCGACGATGGCCAGAAGCTCAGCACCGCGCAACTTGTCTTCGGCACCGTCTACGCGGATTTTCACCCGAAACGCGCTCGCGAGAAAAACGGCGACCAGTTCCTGCTGAATTTTGCGCCCGAGTCCGTAACCATGGCCGAGGCCGCGCATTTTCGCGTGGAACTCGACGGCGCCGGCAAAGCGACCGTGGCCGTGTTCAAAGGCAAATTGAGCGCCACCGGCCCGTCCGGACAATTTGAGGTTGCCGAGAAGCACAGCGCAACTATCGACCTTAAGAACGACGATTCCGCCAAAAAAGGCACTTTCGTGATCGCCAAGAATTACGAAGACGATCCCTCCGACGCCTGGGATCGCCAACAGACCGACTATCACGATCGTTACGCTTCCGCCGCCTCGGGCATTTCATCGCCGTACGGTTACGGCATGACCGACTTGAATTACTACGGCAACTTCATGACCGTGCCCGGTTACGGCAACGTCTGGCAGCCCTACTTCATCGGCGCCAACTGGAGCCCGTTCCAGGATGGCGGCTGGGCCTTCTATCCCGGTGCCGGCTACATGTGGGTGTCGGGCTATCCCTGGGGCTGGATGCCCTACAGTTACGGCAACTGGGCCTTCGCTTCCGGCTTCGGATGGGTCTGGCAGCCGGGCAATTGGAATTCGTGGAATGCGCTTCCGCTGGTAGTGAATGCGCCGGTCGGAATGAAAGTGCCGGCGGTGCCCGCGAGCGGTTATCAGACGGTGATGGTGGGACGCGGCCTCTCAGTAAATCCCGCCATGGGAGCGTCGCATCGCCTGACCATCAATCCCGGCTCCGCCAGTTTCGGAGTGCCACGCGGATCGGTGCGCCACCTTGATCGCCTCGCGAAAACAATGGATCGGACTTCTCGTCCCGTTGTAGTCTCGATGGTTCCACCAGTTCCGGCCACGGCGCTGGCAACCGGCTCCGGCACGAGTCCAATTCCAATTCCAATGAGAGGCAGGACTTCTACTGGGACGGCGTCGCCGCACACGTCGAGCGCGCCGCCGCCGCGTCCCCACTAAAAACAAAAATTGTTTCGGAAAAAGGCGGCCGAAAAATGGCCGCCTTTGTTCTTCACCGCACTCCTGTTTTTACTCAACAATAATTCCCGCGTAACCCACCACCGACTCGTAATCGCCGGAGACATCGCCCGAAGTTGCGTACTTGACCAGCGTAGCCGAAGTCGCCCCCAAAAGCTTTGCCGCCGTGAGCATGACAATCGTCGGCGCAAAACCGCACATGCTGATGTCTTCATTCATCACCACCTCCCAGAGTCCGCGCGCATCCAGGGCGAGCACGCGTTCGATTGCCTTGTGGTCTTTGACGCGAGTGACCGCATCGGACTCGTAGTGGTTCATATCGCTGGAGGCGATGATCAGGACTTTCTCATCTCGATCCGCGATCACATCTGCCAGGGCTTCGCCCAATCCCCGCAGCACATCAAAGTCGCTGGTGCCGATGACGATCGGAACGATACTTAATTCCGGCTGTTGCGCCTGCAGGAAAGGAATCTGGACTTCGATGGCGTGTTCCGCACGGTGCGCGGCGCTGTCCTCTTGCAGCATGGGGAAGCGCAGCAGCAACCGAGCTCCAAGGTCCGCGTCCGCCGCCACCTCACCGAGCGGAGTCTGCCACGCTGTATTGGCCATAATCGCAAGCGGACGTCCCTTGCCCGTGTGATTGGGGCAGAGAATCACGCAGCGCTCAGGGATTTCCAGGCGCGAATACACAGCGCCGGCAACACCGCCGGAGTAAATGTATCCCGCATGGGGAGCGACGCATCCGATGGCGGCGATGCGGCCGCTTTCGACCGTAGTCTTGCCCGGAGAAGTGTATTCTCGAATTTCGCGCAGCAATTCTTCAGCGCGGCCCGGATAAAACCTGCCGGCGACGGCGGGAGTTCGTACAGCGGAAGTCATCAGACGCCTCCTCGCGGAGACACGGTTCGTGTGGCGCGGGAACTCTTCTTGGCGAAAGTCTGCCCGCGAAAATTATGAACTGCCGTCGCTCAACGCACGGAACAGAGCGGCGCTTCTTTCCAGCGGCAGCGCTTCGGCCCGGATCGTAGGTTTGACGCCGCTTTTCGCCATAGCCGCACGCAGCGCATCTTCATCGTACCGCGTTTTCAGATTATTCCAGAGAGTTTTACGTTTCTGCCCAAAACCGAGTTTCAGAAACGAAATAAACTCGGCCTCGGGAACCCGAAGCGACTCCAGCCGCGGCTTGATCGTAATGCGAACCACGCTCGAATGAACCTTGGGAGGTGGAGAAAACGCCGCTGGCGGAAGCGTGAAGAGTTGCTCGACCCGCCCGTACAGTTGTGCCGTCGCCGGAAGCAAGCCATAGTCGCGGCTTCCGGCCGAAGCCGCCAGGCGATCGGCAACCTCTTTCTGCACCATGATGACAATGGTCGAAAAGTAACGATGATATTCCAGCAGCCGCAGCAGAATATCGGAGGTAATGTAGTACGGCAAATTGCCGACGACGCGGGCCGGTTCGGGCGTGAAGTTCAGCCCGGTGCGCAGGCTGCCCGGCTTCGCTCCGAAGACGGTGTCCAGTTCGATCGTCAGGATATCGCCTTCGATGATTTCAACATTGGGTTGCATGTTGAATTTCATCCTGAGCTGCGCCGCAAGGACGCGGTCCAATTCCACCGCGATCAGCCGCCGCGCTTTCCGTGCCAGCAAATCCGTGATGGCGCCGCGGCCGGGACCGACCTCAAGCACCGTGGCCTCGGAAACATCGCCCAGGGCCTCCACAATGCGCCGGGCCGCCGGTTCGCTCGTCAGGAAATGTTGTCCCAATCTCGGCTTGCGTTGACTCGTTTGTACGCTAGCGCCCTTCGGCACATTGACCCTCTTTCTTTCTGGCATTTAGACTGGCGGAGTTCTTTCCAGCAGTTTCTATAGAGACGCGGCCAGCCGCATCTCTACTGTAAAGGAATCATAACGTGAGCGAGGCATATCGAGTTCTCGCCGGGGAGGCTCCTTCGCAATGCATATCGCTTTCGCAGCTTCCGAGTGCGTTCCCTTTTCCAAGACTGGCGGACTGGCCGACGTGGTCGGCGCTTTGCCGCGCGCGCTGGCCGCTCTTGGACATCAGGTGAGCGTCTACATCCCGCGCTATCGCCAAACCAAACTGGCCGATCCGCACACGGTGGTGCGCAGCATCACCATCCCCTTCGACGACAAGTATCGCTTCTGCTCGGTGGTGACGGCGGGCACGAATACGCCCGCCGGAGTTCGATTTTATTTTGTGGATTATCCGCCATACTTCGACCGGGAGGCGCTCTACGGGACCCCGGCCGGCGACTATCCGGACAACGCCGAGCGCTTCGCTCTGTTTTCGCGAGCGGTGCTCGAAGCCTCCAAGGTGCTGGGCGTGCCGCATGTCTTTCACTGCCACGACTGGCAGTCCGCACTCGTGCCGGTGATGCTGCGCACGCTCTACGCCGAGGATCCCGCGTTTCGTGAAGTCGCCACCGTTTTCACTATTCACAATATGGGATACCAGGGTTTGTTCCCGCCTGATACTTTGCCGCTGCTGACGCTGCCCTGGGATCTGTTCACGATCTCGAGGATGGAATTTTTCGGGCAGGTGAATTTTCTGAAGGGCGCCCTAGTGTTCTCCGACTTTGTCACCACGGTCAGCAAGAAATACAGTCAGGAGATCCAGACCACCGAATATGGCTTTGGCCTGGACGGCGTGCTGCGCAGCCGCGCGGCCACCGTGACCGGCATCCTGAACGGCGTGGATTACGACGAGTGGAGCCCGCAGACCGACAAATTCATCGCCGCAAAGTATTCGCCGCAGGATCTGAGCGGCAAGCGGAAATGCAAGCAGGACTTGCTCAACGGCTTCGGCATCGCAAACGTCGAAGCTAAAGTTCCGGTGATCGGCATCGTTTCGCGATTCGCCGCGCAGAAGGGCTTCGACCTGATCGCCCAGATCATGGACCGGCTGGCGCGCGAAGAGATGATCATGGTCGTGCTCGGAACAGGAGACAAGCCGTATGAAGAAATATTCCAGCGGCTCAACAAGCAGTTCCCGAACAAGATTGCAGTCAAGATCGCGTTCGACAATGCCATCGCCCACAAAATTGAAGCAGGCGCGGACATGTTCCTGATACCTTCCCGCTACGAGCCCTGCGGCTTGAACCAGATTTACAGCTTGAAGTACGGAACCGTTCCCATCGTGCGGGCGACGGGCGGCCTTGACGATACCATCGAGCCATGGGACGCGCGCACCGGCAAGGGCACGGGTTTCAAGTTCTCCGACTACACGGGCGAAGCGCTGCTCGCGACCATCAAGCAAGCATTGCTGGCCTATCGGGATCCGTCGTCGTGGCAGACCCTGATGCGAAACGGGATGAGCTGCGATTTTTCCTGGGGAGCGTCGGCCCGCGAGTACGGCAAGATCTACGAGCGCGCCCGACAAGTGCGGGCCACCGCAGTCGCAACCCCAGTCATCGCGGACTTGAAGAAAGAGCCGGTGCTGGGCTAGGCCGTTTTCATGACTACCGTAGACCGCGGCCAGCTTCTGGGTTGGGCATGGCCGGGTGCCAGGCGGGGGTCGCACTGCGCGCTAACTCGTTGGTACCCTACTCACCCCCCACCCCCCTGTTTCCACGCAAAGTGTTCAAGAATAATGACTTATAGGTAAAGCATTCAAAAATAACGACTTAGCTCGACTGCCCCCACTTTTGGCGGCTTGTTCACTCCTAAGGTACTATCCGGCATCGCAATTTTTTTATACCACGGCCCTTTAGAATCATAGATTTGGCGAGAAATTCCTTTCAAATCTTTGAGTTTAAAGGGGTTATAAGTAAAATATTCCGGAATAAGGAGTTAGCTTGTTTGGGTCACTCGCTGGATTTCGGCAGGGGAGCTTGACATCTGACTGCCTCAACTTCGTGTTCTCAAAGAGAGCTGACTAGTGGGGGTCTGGGCTTACGTCGGAGTGCTCTCGCGGTACACTTCTGCAAGGCACTCCGATCACCCGATTCGCCCGATAATGACCCGATCAGCCGATGGCCCGATTTCCCGCACCATCTTTCACGTCGATATGGACGCCTTCTTCGTCTCCGTCGAGGAATTGTTTGACCCGTCGCTGAAAGGCAAGCCGGTGGTGGTGGGCGGGCAGCGCGACGAACGGGGAGTCGTCTCGGCTGCATCGTACGCGGCGCGCAAGTTTGGCGTGCACTCGGCCATGCCGCTGCGGACGGCGGCGAAACTTTGTCCGCAGGCGATTTTTGTGAACGGGCATCCGGAGCGCTATCGCGAGTATTCCGGGAAGGTGCACGAGGTGCTCGGCCACTTTTCTCCGCTGGTCGAGATGGCTTCAGTGGACGAGGCTTATCTCGATATGACGGGCACCGAGCGCCTGCACGGCCGGCCGCTGCATTCCGCGCACCGGCTGCATGACGCGATGAAGTTGGCGACGCAGTTAAACTGCTCGATAGGGATCGGCTCCTCGCGGCTGATCGCGAAAGTTTCCTCCGCCAAAGCCAAACCGAATGGAGTGCTCTGGGTGCTCCCCGGAGAAGAAGCAAAGTTTCTGGCGCCGCTCGCCGTCGGCGATATCCCCGGCGTCGGCAAGGTGATGGAGCAGAAGCTGCATGCGATCGGCATTCAGAAAGTGGGCGACCTCGCGCGCCTGGAAGACCACGACCTGGAACGCCGCTTCGGAAAATGGGGGCTGGCGCTGGCAGGGAAGTCGCGGGGCGAGGATGCGGGTGGATGGTTCGACAACGCGGTGGGAGAAAATGTCGATCCGAAATCGATCAGCCACGAACACACGTTCGACGAGGACACGGGCGACGCCGAGCGCTTGCAGTCCACGCTGATGCGGCTCAGCGAGATGGTGGGACGGCGCTTGCGCGAGGGCGGATATTTTGCGCGCACGCTCCAGTTGAAATTGCGCTACAAAGATTTCTCGACCATCACGCGAGCGCATTCGCTCGACGAGCCGACGCAGATGGATAACCAGATTTTCGAGCAGGCGCGACGTCTGTTTTTCGATAACTGGAAGCCGGGCGCGCCGGTGCGACTGCTGGGAGTGCAGGCATCGAATTTCGAATCGGGTTCAACCCAGTTCGATCTGCTGGAGCCTTCGCGGCATGAGCGCTGGCAGAAGGCCCTCGCGGCCGCGGATCATCTGCGCGACAAGTTTGGGGAAGCGACAATCGGCCTCGCGCGGGGGATGAAGGGCGGATTCCGCGAGCGCGTACACGAAAATCCGGCGGCGCTTCCGGGCAGAGCGGGGCGGAGAACAGCGGCCCCAAAAAGGAAGAACGACGAAGAGAAACCCTCTGACAATCTATGAATTGTCATCCCGAGCGGAGCGAGGGATCTGCAGTTCGCCGCAAAATGCAGATCCCTCGCTCCGCTCGGGATGACAAAATCCAGGGAATTGGATTTAAGAAACGGGTAGTTGATTTCAGCACAAATCCTACGAAATATATTCGCGAATATACTCGTCGCGCGAAGTGGCGAGCTGTTGAGCGTCGCCATCGAAGATCACCTTGGCGTCGCGCAGGATCAGAAAACTCATCGGCACTTCGCCATGTTGGCCTTTGGGTAGGGCAACCATTTGGTTGGTGGCCTTGTCGAACTGGTGGGTCGCCATGGTGAAGGCATCCTGCAGGCGGTGAGTCACCATGAGGGCGCTGGTCTTGGATACGTCACGTTGCTTCACAATGAGTTCGATGATCGTGTTCGAGGTCACCGGATCGAGTCCGCCGGTGGGCGAGTCGTAAAGCAGCACTTCGGGCTCGGTCACGATGGCGCGAGCGATGGCCACGCGCCTTCTCATGCCGCCCGAGAGTTCGGACGGACGCATGTCGTAGGTTCGTTCCAATTCCACGAAGCGCAGTACCTCGCGGACCCGCCGCTCGATTTCCGCTGCGGGGATATGCTCTTCCGTCAGGCGGAAACCGACGTTTTCAGATACTTTGAGCGAGTCGAAGAGCGCGCTTTCCTGGAACACGATGCCCACGCGCCGGCGCAGTTCGAACAGTTCCCGTTCCGACATGCGCGTGACTTCCTCTCCCAGCACGAAGATGCGGCCGCTATCGGGCCGCATGAGTCCTATGGCGAGCTTGAGAATCGTGCTCTTGCCCGACCCGGCGACGCCAAACAGCGCCTTGGTTTCGCCATGCGGCAGCTGGAACGAAATGCCGTCGAGCACCACGTTTTCATCGAATGCGATCGAAACCTTGTCGAACTCGATGGCGTAGCCGGAGAGCGTTGCGACGGCAGCAGCCGGATTGTCGCTGGGCAGAGTGGGAGCAGGCATGGCTTACCTGTAACCAAAAATTGCGAAGATCAACTTCGTAACAAAGAAATCCACCACCAGAATCAATACCGAAGAAGCGACCACGGCCTGGGTGGTGGAACGGCCCACACCCTGCGTGCCGCCGCGCGTGGACATGCCGTAATAGCAGCCTACAGTCGAGATGATGAACCCAAACAGCACGGGCTTGAGGAGGCCGGTGAAGACGTCGCGGAAGACAAGGGACTGCCACGCCGAAGTCCAATATTGGTTCGTGTCCACCCCGAACAGCAGGTGCGCCACGCCATAGCCGCCAATCAGTCCGAGCAAGTCGGCGATGATGGTCAGGAAGAACAGCATGAAGGCGGTGGCCCCGACTCGTGGCGTGATCAGCTTCTTGGTGGGGTCGGTGCCCAGGGCACGCATGGCGTCGATCTGTTCGGTCACCACCATGGAGCCGAGTTCGCTGGCCATGCCGGAGGCGTTTCGCCCCGCCACCATCAGCCCGGTAATGAGGGGGCCCAGTTCGGTGACCATGCCGAGCGACACGAGCTCGCCGATGAGAGTGACCCCGCCGAATCGTTGCAGCGTGCTGGCTGAGTTCAGCGCCAACAGCGCGCCGACGGAGAGTCCGGTCAGAATCACAATCGGCAGGGAGCCGACGCCGATCAGGTCCGCCTGCTGCAGCATGTCGGCCATGTACAGGGGGCGGCGGAAGAAGTTCGCCAGGGATTGCGCCGACAGCAGGGTGTAGTCCTGGACCGCCAGCGCAATATCTTTGGCGACGTCAACGGGCGAAGTCAGTTCGAGTTCTAACGCCATGTCTGGTCGGGGAACTGCTCAGGGAACTATAGCAGAGCGGAAAAGAGGTTGGAGCAGCCAAGTTTGTCCGACGAGGGTCTGCCGCGTGGAAGATTTGGGCATCATTGCTTTCCTGTAGAGACGCGGCTGGCCGCGTCGCTACAGGCGAAAGAACGAGCTGGCTACTCGCGATTCTTCTTCTTGATCTCGATGGCCAGCCGTTTGATTTTCTGATTCAGTGTGGAGAGCGGGACGTGGAAGCGTTCCGCTGCTTCGGTCTGGTTCCAGCCGCATTTTTCCAGCATGTCGATGATGATCCGCCGTTCGCAGTCTTCCATGATGCCGAACAGCGTGGCCCCCGCAGTCGCATCCAAAGATGGGACCGAGTTGCCCCGGCCCACGATGTGGTCGGGCAGCAGGTCGAGCCCAATGTCGCTGTCGGAAGATAGCACCACGGCGCGTTCGATCGTGTTCTCCAGTTCGCGGACGTTGCCGGGCCATGGATAGCTCACCAGCGGGCGCAACGCCTCGGTGGTAATGCGGCGACGGGGCCGCTCGTTCTCCTCGGAATACTTTTGGAGGAAGTGTTGCACCAGCAGCGGAATATCTTCGCGGCGCTGGCGCAGCGGCGGCAGATCGAGACTGATTACGTTGAGGCGATAGAACAAGTCTTCGCGGAAGCGGCCTTCTTTCACCATTTGGCGAAGATCCACGTTGGTGGCGGCGATGATGCGTACGTCCACTTGAATTTCCTGCACGCCGCCCAGATGCATGAACTTGCGATCCTGCAACACGCGCAGAATCTTACTCTGCGTGTCCATGCTCATGGTGCCGATCTCGTCGAGAAAGAGCGTGCCCCGGTCGGCAACTTCGAACAGCCCCTTCTTCGACGCAATCGCGCTGGTAAAGGCGCCTTTGACGTGCCCGAACAGCGTGGATTCGAGCAGATCGGGCGGCGTGGACCCGGAGTTGACGGGGACGAACGGCCGGTCGCGGCGCGGGGAATTCAGATGAATCGCTTTGGCGATCAGTTCCTTGCCCGTCCCGCTCTCGCCTTGCAGCAGCACGGTCGAGCGGCTGGGCGCCACCTGGGCGACCAGATCGAAAATCTTGAGCATGGGCTCGCTCTTGCCCACGATGTTTTCAAAGTTGTAGCGCTGCTTGAGGGCGCGCTTCAGTTGGATGTTTTCTTCTTCCGCCTTCTGGCGGGCGACGGCGGCGCGCACGTCCGCCAGCAGTTTCTCGTTGTCCCACGGTTTCTGGATGAAGTTGGTGGCGCCGGACTGCATGGCGCGGACCGCGTTCTCCACCGTTCCGTAGGCGGTGATCATGATGACCGCCTGCTGCGGATGCAGCAGCCGAATTTCAGAGAGCACGTCCATCCCGTTCTTGTCGGGCAGCGCCAGGTCGAGCAGAACCACATCAAAAGTGCGCTGCCCAATCTCCGCCAGACCTTCCCGTCCGGCTCCTGCCACCACAACGGTGTAGCCCTCGAGTTGAAGCAGAGTCTCCAGCGACTCGCGGATTTCCGCTTCGTCGTCAATGATGAGGATTCTGCCGGCGCTTGCCGGCTGCGTACTTTCCGGGGTGCCTCGGCGCGCGAGGGCCGCCACTTCAGACATCGCAACTTCAGACATGGACTGCCTTCCTCGTCGATATCAATGGAAAATCCAGGGTGAAGGTGGTGCCTTCGCCCGGGCGGCTCTCCACGCGGATATTGCCCGCGTGTTCCTGGATGATGCCGTAGGTGACAGAAAGTCCAAGACCGGTGCCGCGATTCTGGCCCTCCGCGGGCGATGTCTTGGTGGTGAAAAATGGATCGTAGATGCGCTGAATGTTTTCCTGCGCAATGCCCGAGCCGGTATCAGAAACGCGCACGCTGACAAATTCGCCGTTCAGCGTTGCCACCTTCAGCACTCCGCCCCCGGCCATCGCGTCCTTGGCGTTTAGGAACAAATTCAGAAACACTTGCTGCAGGCGACCGGCATTGCCCTGAATCAAAGGAAGGTTGTCGTTGAGCTCGGGCTGCACCTGGATGTGCGCCACCTTGAACTGGTGATCGAGCAGAGCCAGAGTATCCGCGATCACCCTGTTCAGACTGACTTCCGTTAATTCCGTGCCCGTGGTGCGGGAGAAGTTCAGCAGATTATTGACGATCTCCGAGGCGCGGAAGGTCTGCTTGGTGATTTTTTCGAGCAGCCCCGCTTTCTGCGAATCCGACTGCAACTGTTTGGCCAGCATCTGCGTGTAGGAGGAGATCACGGCCAACGGGGTATTCACTTCGTGCGCCACGCCGGCGGCCAGCAGTCCGATCGAAGAAAGTTTGTCGGCTTGGGTGAGCTGGACTTCAAGTTCGATCCGCTCCGTGATGTCGTCCATGATCACCAGCCGCCCCACCACGTTGAACTTGCGGGTGACCAGCGGCGCGATGGCAACATTCACGACGCGCGATTCGCCGGTGGGCGTTATCAGCCGGAACTTATAAAGATTGTGGATGCCGGGATTCTGCCGCACGCGGTAAAACTCCTCGGCGAAGGCGGCCGGAAAAACCTCGCTCAGCGAACGTCCGACAACCTGCCAACGCGGCTGGGCGTACATGACTTCCATCTGCGAATTCCAGGACTCGATGCGATCTTGCAAGTCCACGGCCATGACGCCGACGTTGATGGATTCCACAATGTTCTCGTTGAAATCCTTGAGCCGCTCGTACTCGGTCACCTTCTGTTCAAGTGACGCGTACAGCCGCCCGTTCTGGATCGCGATGCCGATGTATCCCGCCAGCGCTTCGAGCAGCTCCACATCTTCGCTGGAGAGGAAGTCGCCTTGCATGGTCTTGCCCAGTCCGAGGAAGGCGATCGTCTTTTGCCGCGCGTGGCAGGGAATGTAGTAGTTGAGATCCAGGCGTCCGATGGCTTCTTGCGCGGTAGCATTCTCACGCGGCAACTGGTGCGTATTCTCGAAGAAGATATGCCCGGCAGCGTCCTCGATTCGCGGTTTCGCGAGGAACGACAGGTCGAGACCGGTGACGTGGGCGATGCCGAACGATTTCGACAGTTCAAAGCGCGAAGAGTCGCTGTTGCCGAGGAAGATGGCGATGCGATCCACCAGCAGGGTGCGTGCCACCCGGTCCACCAGCGAGGAAAGCATTTTGTCGAGGTCGGTCTCCGAACTCAACTCGCGTCCGAACTCGATCAGCGTGCGGCGGTAGTCGTAGCCGGTGCGGAAGAAGAACTGGTCAAGCTTTTCCTGGATCCATTTCCGCACCGGATCAAAGAGCAGCGCGGTGACCACGACGGCGATCATCAGCCCGTATGGTCCGGAACTGGGCACGCGCGTGTGCACCAGCTCCGCAATCGCGGCCACGCCGGCGAAATACGCTCCTACGATGGCCGCCGCCGCCAGCGTATATGCCATGCCGCGCTTGAAGATCAGATCCACGTCCATCAACCGGTAGCGGAAAATGGCGTATCCAAAAGTTAGCGGCAGCAATCCCAGCGATAGCACCGACACCTTCATGGTGGGCGAAGGCATCACTCCGAACAAATACGGCAGAACATAACAGAGCGTGAACGGCGTGATAGCGAGGATCGTGCCGCGCGTAATCCACTTGAGCTGTTGCCGCAGAATCGGCATGGTGGCCTGGCGGTAGCTGCGCCACAGAACCACCGCCGCCGAGACGAAGAAAATCGTCTGATAAGCCAGGTCCACACAGTTCAGTTTGAAGAGCAGCGAAGCGCTCGCTTTCAGGTACTCAAGCGCCAGGATCTGAATTCCGAGCAATGCCGCTCCCGGCAAGTACACTAGCGGAATCGACCAGCGACGCTTGCTGACGAACTCCCGCCGTTCCGGGAAGGTCAATACGAAGTGCAGAAACAGCGCCGGCTGCAGCAACCCTGCGACTTCATTGGCCCAGAATACGGTCCAGTCAAAAGCGTTGAACTTGCCGGTGTAGTGCAGTGAGTAAAAGACGAACGATACCAGGCAGAAAATGTAAAAATGGGTGGAACCGACCGCCGTCCAGCGCCGCAGCAGTACATAAAGCCCAATGCTTAGGTAGATGAGCGCGATCAGCCGCAGCCAATCGTTCATGGAGCGCTCGGCCGGGGCCAGCACCACTTCCACATCCAGCGGAACCGAGCCGCGGACCAGCGAGTAGGTTGCCTTCGACCAGACGCCGGAATAGTAGATCTGCCGCGTCACTTCTGCTGAGGTGTCCACCGCGCGGCCGTTGACGCTGACAATCTCGTCCCCGCGGCGAATTCCTGCCCGCTCTGCCGGCCCGTTCGGCTCCAGTCGATCGGCCACCAGATGGCCGTTCCGCTCCATCCACCATGCCCCGTCGTCGGGAATGGCGGATTGATGCTCGATCTTGTAGTTGAAACCGGCGAAAACTACCGCTGCCGCTGTGAGGAGAGTCAGCAGGATGGCAGTAAACCGGGCCTCAAATTCGCGGTTCATGGGCTGGGATGGTAGCGCGGCGGCGCGGCCAGACACTCGTCGCCATTCAGGCATGAGCAACTTCACTGCCACCCTCCAAGCTTGTCGCGTGATCGTAAGTCACTTCCACAGAGCGACTTCCACAATTATAGAGACGAGTTGGGATATCGGCTATGAATTATGGAAGGTCGTTTCTACTTTTTTGGATGCCATTTGACTGGCGGGAGGAGGGTCTGGGTGCGTTTCGTTCTACAATTGAGCGCATGTCTCGCCTCGATCAGATCGCCGATCTTGAAAAGCGCTTTCTTCTCCCAACCTACAACCGCTATCCAGTTGGCTTTGAGCGCGGGAAAGGTGTTTTCCTCTACGATTTCGAAGGTAAAAAGTATCTCGACTTCGTGGCCGGCCTGGGTGTGAATGCGCTAGGGTATGCTCATCCTCGCATCGTGAAAACCATCCGCGAGCAGGCGGCCCGGCTCATTCACGTGTCGAATCTCTATTACAACGAATACCAGGGACAACTGGCGGAGCGCCTTTGCCAGCTTTCAGGTCTTGATCGCGCCTTCTTCTCGAACAGCGGCACTGAGGCGATGGAAGGCGCCATCAAGCTGGCGCGTCTCAGCGGACACAAGGCGGGCGGCGACGCCAAGTCCCACCTGGTGGCGCTCAAGGATTCGTTTCATGGCCGAACGTTTGGCGCCATGTCCCTGACCGGCCAGGACAAGTACCGCAAGGGTTTTGAGCCTCTCCTCGAAAATGTGACCTTTGTTGAGCAGAACAACATCGAAGCGCTGCGCGCTGCGGTCAATGCCAACACCTGCGCCATCGTGCTGGAGCCCATCTTTGGCGAAGGCGGCATCATCGAGTGTTCCGAAGACTTCCTGCGCGCTTGCCGGACGCTTGCCGACCAGAACCAAGCCGCGCTCATTTTCGACGAGATCCAGTGCGGCCTCGGACGCACCGGCAAGATCTTCGCCTTCCAGAGCTTCGGAGTGGTTCCCGACATCGTCACCATCGCCAAGCCGATAGCCGCGGGGCTGCCGCTTGGCGCGTTCCTGTCGAAACAACATTTAGCCTCGGCGATTTCGCCCGGACAGCACGGCACCACCTTTGGCGGCGGTCCGCTCGCGTGCCGCGGCGGGCTCGAATATCTGGCGATCGTCGAAGAAGAGCACCTGCTCGAAAACGTCGTGAAGGTTGGCGGCTATCTGCGTCAACAACTCCAGGAACTGGTCGAGAGGTACGCCGCAACCCGCGAAGCGCGCGGCCGCGGATTGATTCAAGGCCTTGTGCTCGACATTCCCGCGCGCCCATTGGTGGAGCAGGGCCTAGCGGAGGGCGTGCTCTTCAATTCGACCCAGGACACGGTCCTGCGCTTCCTGCCGCCGTTTCTGCTGGAAGAAAAGCACGTGGATAAAGGCATCCGAGTGCTGAAGAAACTGCTGGGCAAGAAGCGGAAGAAAGCGATGTAGAGGCGGGGCTTGTCCTGTCTCCAATGTGGAGCAAAAAAGAAGGGGGAACCAGAATTCAGCTCCCCCAAGCTAAAGAGGCGATATCAATTAGTAAGACTCGGTCTGCGAGGATTTCGTTGCCCACCGAAACGCAAAATCCCGAAGAACAATTTATCCCAGCCCGCAAGCGAAGAGTGAGCCCGGGCACTGTGGTAAATCAAACTGCCATTGAAGAGCACTGGCTCGAACTCGGCGACGGACGCATGCGTTACCTCAAGGGCGGATCAGGCCCAGCGCTCATCCTGATTCATGGGCTGATGGGATATTCCTTTTCCTGGAGATTCACCATCCCCGCACTGGCGCCCCATGCGACTGTTTACGCCATCGACAATTTAGGCGCTGGCTTGTCGACAGCAACTGAGGGCATGGACTGCGCCGCACCCGCCACCGCCGAGCGCGTCCTGCAGTTCGCGGACGCGCTCGGCATTACTGATTTCGACCTGCTGGGTACTTCCCATGGCGGCGGCGTCGCCATTATGGTGGCCGCCATCTGTGTTGAGCGCAAGGATGCCCGCCTGCAGCGCCTGGTGCTGGTGGCGCCCGTCAATCCCTGGTCGCCGCATGGCAAGCGGCTCGCGCCTTTTTTGGGCACCGCCTTCGGCTCCTTGCTCTTCCGCAATACGATCGAGCGCTGGCGCCCCCTCGATTACCTCTGGCTGCGTCGCATGTTCGCCGACGGATCAAAGATTCCGCCCGATTCGCTCGAGGGCTACCGCATACCCGTACTCAAGAATCACACGTTCCGTCAGGCTTCGCGCATCGTTAGGAATTGGACGGCAGACCTCGCGGAACTGGAAAGGGCGCTCCCCAAGATTCGCGATTACCCCACCCTCCTCATCTGGGGAACGAAAGACCGCGCCGTTGATTTTCGATCCGCCGAGCCACTTCGCCGGAATTTTCGCAATGCCCGTCTGGTGGCCTTCGAGGGCGTCGGCCACCTGCCCTACGAAGAGGCGCCCGGGGACTTCAACCACGCGGTCATTGAGTTCCTCACCTGTTCTCAGTTCCCAGTTCTCAGTTCTCAGTAACCCCGCTTTTCTGAGAACTGAGAACCGAGAACTGGTTTCATCTCATGTACCCCACGATGCTTCACTCGCTGCGCGCATTCATCGCCGCCTACGGTTACTGGGCGGTGGCTCTGGCATTGCTGTGCGAGAACGCCGGCCTCCCCGTGCCCGGTGAGATTACGCTCCTGCTGGCTAGTTTTCTGGCGTATTCCGAACACCAACTCCATCTCGGCTGGATCATCGTGGTTGCCACCTGTGCCGCCACGCTCGGCGACAACCTGGGCTACGCCTTCGGCCACTATGGCGGGCGTCCACTGCTCGACCGCTATCAAAGCTTCTTTCGGATATCATCGGCCGAACTGAAGCGCGGCGAGGAAATGTTCGCCCACTACGGCGCAGCCGCCGTTTTCTTTGCCCGCTTCGTCTTCGGCCTGCGCATCTTCGCAGGACCGCTGGCTGGCGTGCTGCGCATGCACTGGCGAACATTTGCTTTCTTCAACTTCCTGGGTGCGACCCTTTGGGTCAGCTGCATCGCCAGTGCCGGATATCTGTTCGGGCAACATTGGAGCAGCCTGTTGCAGGCCATGCAGCGTTTCAATATCGCCGCGTTGATTGTTGCCGCGGCGGTGATCCTATATTTGTGGTGGAGATATCATCGCCACCCCTCGCCGAAAAATGATTGAAATCTATCTTCCGTCACTTCCACTCCCTCCTCCTCCGTCATATGCTGGCATAAGCATCGCCCGGCACCGGAGAGCCCTGTGATTTCGGAACGCACGCAAATGAACTCGCGACCCGCAGCTGCGCGCCGCTTTCCGCGGCTGGCGCTTTCGCAGGTCTGGGTGCGATTCCTGCTGGCCCTGGTGGGCCTGATGCTGGCTTTCGCTGCGGCGCTGTTTTCCACCGTAGCGCGCGAGGCGGGCAACCTCTGGGGAACCCTCTTTTTGGCGTCGCTGGCGCTGCTGCTGGCCACTTTCGTCGGCCTGACCACGGTGCCCTACCTGGCGCGGCGGGTCGTCGCGACCCGCGTCCGCGAAGCCATGGACTACGACGTCACTCGCGCCGGCCTGATCTATATCCTGATCAGCGTTGTGATCGGAATCGCCGCCATAAATACTGGGAACAATCTGCTTTACGTCGTCGTCGCCGCCCTGCTCTCTGCCATTCTAGTTTCCGGCATCGCCTCGGCGCTGGTGCTCCGTAATCTCCAACTCGATGTCCACTTACCCGAACATGTTTTTGCCGGGCGTCTGATGCTGGCGCGTCTGCTCTTGCGCAATGCCAGTTCGTGGCTGCCATCTTTTTCCGTGCGCGTCGTTCCTGCCAGGCGCAAGAATAAAGACCGCTGGGGTTGGGAAGCCTCGACCTTCGGCTGGCCTCGCAACCGCGCGCCCCAGAACCAGTGGCTCCGCCTGCCCGACCGCCGCCTGCGCCGCGTGCGCGAGGAACCAGAGAAGCCGATCCTCGAAGAATCCGTTTATTTTCCTTTCATCGCTCCCGGACAGGAACTCCGCGCCGACCTGGAGATCAGCTTCCCAGCCCGCGGCCGCTACTCGGAAAAAAACTTCGGCTTGGCCACGCGCTTTCCCTTTTCCTTCCTGATGAAAACCCGCCGGATTAACCTGGCCCGCGAAGTGATCGTCTATCCCACGGTCGAGCCCGCTGATCAATTCCTCGAAGTTCTTCCCATGGTCACCGGCGAGTTCGAAACCTTTGTGAGGGGACGCGGCAACGATCTTTACCTCATCCGCGAATACATGCCCGACGACTCTGCCCGCCATGTGGACTGGAAAGCCACGGCCCGCACCGGCGCCATCAAAGTGCGCGAGTTCAGCCGCGAGGATGAACGCAAGCTCCGCATCGTCTTCGACAATCCCGCGCCCGGAGTCCTGCCGCCCGCGGTGTATGAGCGCGCCGTGCGTCTGGCCGCCTCTCTGGGATGGCACTTCCACCACGAAGATGTCGAAGTCTCCTTCGTCGCCCCGGGATTGGAGCCCACCGAAGACGTCTTCACCTTCCTGCGATACCTGGCGCTGGTCGAGCCGCAGGAAGCGACCCCAGTATTCAGTCGTCTTCGGGCCAGTGAAGATTACAACCTGATCGTTACCGCCCGCGACGCCGCCGAGATGCCCGCCGCTTTGGCTGCCAGATCCTACGTCATAAGCAGTTCTCAGTTCTCAGTTCCCGGTTCTCAGTCGGGACTCGGACGGCCCCAAGGTTCTTCTGAGAACTGAGAACCGGGAACTGCCCTTGCATTTTTTTCTTTTCCCCTGGCAATTTTCGACATATACTGCGCCCGCGGGTCCAGATATCAAACGTTTTTGCGTCCTTCATTCAAGATGAATTTGACGCTGTCCGCCGGGCACATCGCTGTCCGGCACAAGTCCATGGGAGGTGTAAATGTTGATCTGTGATCTGCTCAAGAATCAAGTCCCCATATCCGCCGAGGCCCACCAGACCGTGCTCGAAGTCGCCAGCATGATGGTGGAGCACAACATCGGGGCCGTACCGGTTCTGCAAGACGGCCAACTGACCGGCATTTTCTCCGAGCGCGACCTGATGAGTCGTGTGGTGGTCGGCGGCAAGGACCCCGCCCGCACCCTGGTCAGCCAGGTCATGACCGAAGATCCTCTGACCATCGCTCCGAACGATCCCCTGGAGACCTGCCTGACCCTGATGAAGCGCCATGGTTTCCGGCATCTGCCGGTCTGCGCCGGAGGTGAACTGAAGGGCGTCGTTTCCTTACGTGACATCCTTCTCCACGACCTCGATGAAAAAGACGATGAAGTGCGCATGATGCGCGCCTACCTGCATTCGACGCCCGACGCCGGATAAGGCTTGCCCGCCCTTACCCGGTGTCTGGCTGAACGGGTGCGGGAAAACTTCGGGTTCGTATCAGGGCGTCGCATCAGCGATGACGAAAATTCTCGAAATCAGACGTCCAGGCATCGAATACCAATCTTTTCCGCCGCCTGCGAAGGCTAGTTGGCAAGAGGGTAATGGTTACTAAGGTTACCTAAGTAGGTTGACCCCGCAGAGCAACCTGCCTGAGGATGTGGGGGAGGGTGGAGACGCGGTTTCTACGGTTGATCGCGTACTTTCCCCTGCATGTCCCATGACGTTGCACAGCCATACCGTCGTCCTTTGTTTGTGGTGCGCGCAACCGATCCTGCAATCGGTGGTGGCGGTGATCTTCTGGCGCCGTAAGCTGCACAAGCAGTTTCCCGTATTTTTCTTGTTCCTCCTGGCGCAAGTGGTGAATTTTTCCGTCCTCTTTCCGCTTTGGCTCATCGGCAATCGGAACTTATATTTCTGGCCTTTCTGGCTGGGAGAAGTGGTCAACGCGATTCTTGGCTTCAAGGTTATTCATGAGATTTTTCTCGATGTGTTCCGCCCCTATCACACTCTGAAGGACCTGGGCACGCTGCTGTTCAAGTGGGCGGGCGTGGTGCTGCTGCTGGTTTCGGTGGTGGTCGCCTTTTCAAATTCTCTCGACCAGAGTCCCCTGGTGCACGCCCTAACTACTGTGCAGCGCTCGGTCCGCGTCGTACAGGTTGGCCTTATTCTTTTCTTGCTCCTGTTTTCGCGCTTTCTGGGAGTGTCCCGAAAGCAGGTCAGTTTTGGGATCTCTCTCGGCTTTGGGCTCTTCGCCGGTGTGGAATTGATGCTGATTGCAGTGAGTTCAGGAGGATTGGTTACGCATGACCATTTCAACCTGATCAACATGGCGACATACAACGTCGCAATTCTTGTTTGGCTCGGCTACTCGCTCTCGCGCAAAGCCGTGCGCGAGGCCGCCGCCAATCGCTTGCAGACCCAGCGATGGGAACAGGGCTTGGCGGATCTCCAACACCCTGTGCCTTCCGATTCGCTGATCCCGATGTTCGAAGGAATGGTGGAGCGCGCCTTTTCGCGAAACTCGAATCTGGAGGCTGCGGAAGATCATGTCCCACCCAACCGCACCGGGAACCCACCCAGAGCCAACTCCGCGGCAGCTGGTTCCAAGACCCGACCTTAGCTCTGGCTGCCCGCAAAAAGGCCCCGCGCAAAAACCTTGTCAAGAGGATTTTTGGGGCGTCCCGCAATATCACTCCCAGAGCCTGAAATGAAGCGATTCTATTCAAACCATTACTTTAAGAAACCAGGGTAAACCCCGCTTCTATTGCGTGCCGGACGGTCCGGGTAATTTTCTGCACTTCTGCTGGGGCCGCGCTTTGCCCAGTGCGCTTCAAGTAACCTCCAATGAATCAGAAAGTTGCAAGGTTGTATATAATTTGCGACGCTGCAAGCTAGAAGTTTCACTCTAGCCTTCGGCAGACCCTAAGGAGACAACCATGAAACGTTCTCTCAGAGCGTTACTGCTGTTGGTAGGTCTGGTAGGTACACTCGCATACGGCGCAGTCCCGAGAGTTCCCACTCCCGGGGGGCCTTGGCCATGGGAGATCCACCAGCCGAAATAAGCCGAAATGCGACACGCGGTCCAACGATTTATCAACCTAATCTAAGGATGACGTAACTATTTGCATCACGAGAGCAATCTTCAGGGCTGGCCCCCATGGCCAGCCTCCTTTTTTTGTTGTCGTCTTTTTTGTCCGTGGTTTCAGATTCTAGTCATCAGCGGCTCAGTCTCGTGATCGATTTCAAGTCTCACTGGTGGAGTCGGCGTTCCACTAGAGCCTCCATTATCGTTCTGCGTTGCAACGCGGCTACGCCATGGGGCATCTGACGGAAAGTGTTCAATTTTGAACAGACGGGCGTACTTTGGCTGCTTATTTTGGGGTTACAGCCGGGGCAGAGCAGACTGTTTCAACTCGCATGCATCATCGGGAGCGCGAACTGCCGGGACGGATGCTGCGGATCATCGAACGAGCGATCGGTACCAGCGTAGCGGGGCGGCGGCGTAAGAGCTCTGCCTCTTGCTGGTCGTGGCATTGGGTTCCGTAGGGTTTTTGCAGAGGAGGTTCAAGAACATGAACATTTTCGGCCGTGCCGCAGGGTTCTCCAGGCCCCGATTGGGCCAGCAGAGTTTAATTTCCCTGTTGTCGTTGGTTCTGTTGTTCGCGATCTGGCCTCAGAACCTGTTGGCCTCTCAAGACGCGCCAGCCCAGGACACCCAGGCCCCGGCGCAGGACGCGCAGGCGCCGCCATATACGCAACAGACTCCCGAGCAGCTGCAGCGGTTGGTAGCGCCGATTGCGCTGTATCCGGATTCGCTGGTGGCGCAGATCCTGGCGGCATCCACGTTTCCCGAGCAAGTCGTCGAGGCCGACCGATGGGTGCAAGCGAATCCTGATTTGAAGGGCGATGCTTTGGGCAAAGCTGTGGACCAGCAACCCTGGGACCCGAGCGTCAAGGCGCTCGCCGCATTCCCAGCCGTCCTGGGAAATATGGACAAGAACCTCTCCTGGACGTCATCGCTGGGCGACGCCTACTACAACCAGCAACCGGATGTGATGGATGCGGTGCAGGTGATGCGCCGCAAAGCGCAAGACGCCGGCGCTCTTAAGACCACGCCGCAGGAAGTCGTAAGGGCGGAAGGCCCGAATATTGATATTGAGCCCGCTGACCCCGATGTCGTTTACGTCCCTGCGTATGATCCGTGGTCGGTTTACGGATATCCCATCGTGGGATGGCCGGGGTGGTACCCGTATCCCGGAATTTGGTTTGGCGGCCCGTACCTCTCGTTCGGAATCGGCTTCCCCATCGGTTGGTACGGAGGTTTTGGATGGGGCTGGGGCCATTGGGGATTCAATTGGGGTGGCCGCTACGCAATGTATGGCGGCGGCAGATACTACTCCGGGAGCAGAACGTTTTATAACCGGGGCAATTTCGCCCGCGGCGGAGCTAACGGCGCGCGCGGCGGAGTTAACGGCCGTCCCGGAGCTGCGGCTAGGCCTTTCAACGGAAACAGGCAGGCGGCTCGAGGCTACGCTGAACCCCGTGGTCAGAGCGGCACGCGCTCGGGCGCCTTCAGCGGCTACGACCATGGCGGACAGACCAGGAGCTATTCGTCACGCGGAAGCGCCAGCGTCCGTAGCGGCGGCGGCGGGGCGCGCGGCGGTGGCGGCGGAGCGCGCGGCGGCGGTGGCGGGCGTCACTAATCGAAGTTTCGTTATGTTCAGGGGAGCTTGAAAAATTTGGAAATGGAGAGAAGCCATATGCGGCGAACGAAGCTGAACTTCGACAAATTTCATTGGGCCAATCTTTCTAAATTAGCCGTGGTCGCACTCCTTTTGACGGTGTGTTTCCCCACCCGCTCCATGGCGCAGCAACCGGGCCAGAGAACGTTTTCATCGGCGGAAGACGCGAGCAACGCGCTGGTCACAGCAGCGCAGAGTAACGATGAAAAAGCGATGCTCGATATTCTCGGGCCCGAGGGAAAGCAAATCGTCTCGTCGGGAGACGAAACCGAGGACGCCCAGAGTCGCGCTAATTTCGTAAAGAGATATCAGGAAATGCACCGTCTGGTGAAAGAACCGGATGGAACCACTGTCTTGTATATCGGCGCGCATAATTGGCCTTCCCCCATACCGCTGGTGAACAAAGGTAATTCCTGGTATTTCGACACCGAGGCAGGCAAGAAAGAAATTTTATACAGGCGAATTGGCCGGAACGAACTATCGGCCATCCGCGTTTGCCAGGAACTGGTGGCGGCGGAAAAGGAATACTCCGCGCAGCACAGCGAGTACGCACGGAAGATCTTCAGTGATGAAGGACAGCACAATGGCCTTTATTGGAAAGCTGGCGAGGGCGAACCGCAGAGCCCCATCGGGCCGCTGGTGGCATCGGCCGTTGCTCAGGGCTATGCGAAGAGACGAGACGGCACTCCGACCCCTTACCGCGGTTACTATTTCCACATCTTAACGCGTCAGGGAAAGAATGCTCCGGGCGGCGCGAAGAGTTACATCGTAAACGGCAAAATGACAGAGGGTTTCGCTTTCGTGGCCTATCCGGCGGAATACAGGTCGTCCGGTGTGATGACCTTCTTCGTGAACGAGGATGGAGTCGTGTATGAGAAAGATCTCGGCAATAGGACCGATGTTCTTGCCAAAGCTATGAAGGAATACAACCCCAATCCCAGTTGGCAAAAGAACGGGGAGCAGCAGGAGGAGACTGCTGCCGAGCAGAAAACCAAGTAAGAAGGCATGCAGTCGCTGCACTCGCTTTGTTGGGTTCTTCGAGTTGCAGCCGCTTCTCTTTGTTTGCCTGATCAGTTGGCGGTTTAACAATCACTCTGAATCGGCTGCCTCGCCGCTTGTCGCTCTTAGAGCGCAGCCAGCCGCCGCTGGACCAGCAGGAAGTAAAGGGCCAGCAGAATAAGCAGGAATCCGTTCAGGCCGAGCACCACCGGCGCCGTAAACAGGGGAACGAGCCATCCCGACAGCAGATTCCCCATAGGCATGCCGCCGCGGAATGCGAAATTGTACACACTCATCACGCGCCCGCGCATTTCGTTGGTGGTAATCAACTGCACCAGCGAATTCACGGTGGCAAAAACAGCCATCATGGATGCGCCCACCAGCACCAGGAAGGTCTCGCTCAGCGGCAGCGACTTCGAAAGAGCAAACCCAGAAATCCCCGCGCCCAGGCAGATGAGCGCGCCGAGAGCAACACGCCCCTTTTTTCTTATATTGCCCGCGCTCGCGATGGTTAGCGAACCGCAAATCGAACCGAGTCCCATGAGCGCGAGGAGATTGCCATAAGTTTCCGGACCGCGATGGAAAATATCCTTCACGAATACGGGAAAGTAGGTGCGCATGGGCATGCTCAAAGCGGTCATGCAGAAAGCGAGCACAATCAGCGCTTCCATCGAACTCTGCTTGCGGGCGAACTGAATGCCCTGCTTCAGGCTGGTGAACATCGACTCCGTGGTCTTCAGCGGCAGGAAGCGGGCGCGGATGATCGACAGCGACACAATGGGCGCGAGGAAAGAAAGCGCGTTCAGCCCGAAGCACCACTTCTCTCCCAGCCTCGCTAAAGCCTGTCCGGCGAGTGCCGGCCCGACCATGACCGCCACATTGAACTGAATCGAATTCAGTGCAATGGCGTTTGGCATGTCTTCCCTCTCGACCAGCGTCGGAATCAGCGCCTGATAGGCCGGACCGCCGAAAGCCTGGGCGAATCCGGAAATGAACGAAAGGCAAAGGATGTGCCAGACGTGGACCCGGCCAGTCGCCACCAGAATGGTGAGCAGCCCGGCTGTTGTCATCTGCACATACTGGGAGCCGAGCAGAATTTTCCGGCGCTCGACGCGATCGGCAACCACGCCGCCGATCAGAGAGAACAGAAAGATGGGAATGCCGCCGAGAAATTGATCCAGCGCCAGCAAGAACGCGGAGTGGCTGAGCCGGTAGATCAGCCAGCCCTGCGCCACGATTTGCATCCAGGTGCCGATGCTGGAGGTGCAGGCGCCAATCCACATCAGGCGGAAATCGCGATATTGAAATGCTTTAAAGACCCGGCCAATCACCTTAGCGTCTCCGAAGTCCCCGCAGAAGCCTAACATGCGCTTCACCCGTTAGACGTGACAGGGATGGATTTGTTCGGGAGCTGGCGATCGACGCCCTTCGCTGACCCGCGTTTCTGGGTATTGAAGCCGCAGCGATTCTCCGGCGGATGCTACGGTTGGAGGGGGAATGCCGGAGCTACTGCGGAGTCGGTGTGGCTTCTCATGCACTGCTTCTTACGCGCGTGCGGATCTTCCCGAATTCGTAGGTTCCCAATCCGCGCTGGGCAGCCATTTTCAAATAGGGCAGGGAAGAGACTTCCAAATTCCAGTAGGCCTTCGCCACATAAGCGTCGAGCGCCACCGGATCGGTTCCGGCCACCAGCGTCTTTTTGAGCAGGACATCGTCAAGGTTGCCTCCCGTGGGGCCGTTCCGGATGAGCACGCGATAGCAATCGATGATGGTAAGAGTCGGACGAATGAAATCGGCGAGGTCCACCAGGCTCTCGTGGATCTTCTGGTGCAACTGATGACGCGGTCCACCCAGGATGCCGTACCAGTTCTTCATCCCCAGAGTCGTGCCGGTCAGGCTGTGGTGTTTGGCGATCGGGACGTTGATGATCTTGTCGGCATTCAGGAAGGGATCGAAAACCGGCCAGTCCCGCAGAACTTCTCCCTGCAGGTCTACATCTTTGAATCGGGCGGGATCGGGCAGGATCACATCGGCGCCTTCGCGCCGCGATGCCTCGGCAATGCCCGATCTCTGAAAACACCGGCGCGGGTCGTTACAGCTCACGTCGGTCACGATGACCCGCTTCGCCCCTGCGTTCCAGCACTGCCGGACGATCTCGGCGACGATTTTCGGATTCGTGTTGGCCGCCTGTTCTGGAGTGCGGTCCCAGCCGATGTTCGGCTTCACCAACACGATGTCGGCGCGGGAGATGAAGCGATGAATGCCGCCCAGTTCTTCGAGGGCAGTCCGCACCAGTTGTTCGGGATCATCTCCCTGAATAACCGCCATCTCTGGCAAAGCCGGATCAACCGCTACAGTATGACTGCGCTTCAAATTGACGGCCAGCCCCGGCTCGGGGCGCTTGCTGTGTTCGCTCAGCCAGACTCCGAGGCCTGCGGTTCCGGCAGCGACTCCTCCCAGGCGAAGCAGTTTGATTAATGCTTCACGGCGATTGAGTATGGCGCCCTCGGTCGGCGGCATATTGTTTTGACCTCTTTGCTTTTGCCCGACAACTAAATTCTAATCTCGTTCTGTGGCAGCAGCTATGCAGCCCGTCACAATGCCGTGTGCGAAACAATCGACGTCTGCCGTAAGAGCGGCTCTGACGCTGATCGGGTTCAGCGCGGTCATTGGCCAGATTGTTCTCATGCGGGAGCTCATCGTCGTCTTCAACGGCAACGAGATTTCGCTGGGAATTATGTTAGCCACATGGTTGTTCTGGACCGCCGCTGGCAGCAGCCTGAGCAGCCGTTTTGCGCTGGGCGGGAGCAATGCTCGTAACAATGCTCGTAACAACGCTCGCTGGGCGGTCGCCGCGCTCGAATGCCTGCTCGGCGTCAGCTTGCTGCCGACGATCTGGGCTTTGCGCGCCTCCAGATCTTTTTTTCAGACAGTGCCAGGTGAGTTGGTTGGTCCGGCGCCGATGCTGCTTACCTCCCTGGCATGTCTGAGCCTGTTTTGCATTGTCGCAGGGTCGCTTTTCGTGGTTGCGACCCGGATGTACGAACAGGAGCGCGGAGTCTCTGCTCGCGTCGCAACCAGCTCGGCTTACTTGCTGGAGGCCGCCGGTTCGGCCGTCGGAGGAATCCTGGCCAGCATTGTGTTGCTGCGCTTTCTTGGGTCCTTCCAAATCGCGACCGTCGTGCTCCTACTGAACCTGTGTATGGCAGCCGTCTTGTTGTTTCAGATGAGCCGCAAGCAGCTGTGGGCCATGACTGCGGCGGCGGCACTTTTAGCGGTCCATCTCCTCATCTATGTAGCCCCGGCGTTGGACAGGTCCGCACAGGCGCGCCTGTGGCGGGGATTCCAACTGGTGGGATCGCGCGACTCGATTTACGGCAACCTCGCGGTGATCGAAACCGGCAACATCCGCAGCATTTATGACAACGGTGTGATCCTGGCCAGCGCGCCGGACGAGAACGCGGCCGAAGAGGCGGTTCACTACGCGCTGCTGGAGCACCCGGCGCCGAGGCATCTTCTAATGATTGGCGGCGGCGTGAATGGCAGTATCGCCCAAGCGCTGAAGCATCCCACGGTCGAGCGGATCGACTACGTTGAACTGGATCCCGCGCTCATCGACATGGCGCGGCAGTTTTTTCCTGTACAGTCCGCTTCGGTTGTCGCGGATCCTCGCGTGCACGTGCACTACGCCGATGGCCGCTATTATCTTAAGAACTCTCTCAAGACGGCGAGCGGCGCATTCGACGTAATCATTCTTAACGTGCCCGATCCGCAGACCGCGCAGTTGAACCGGTTCTACACGGCCGAGTTCTTTCGTTCCGCTCGCGATCACCTCGCGTCCGGCGGACTGCTCGCCTTGCAACTGCGCTCGTCGGAAGATTACATCAGCCCCGACCTCGGGGAATTCCTGCGCTGCATTCATCACACCCTGCGGGAAGTTTTCCCTTACGTTGTCGCCGTCCCCGGCGAAACCATCCACTTCTTCGCCGCTACGCGACCCGATGTTCTGACGGACAATCCCCAAACGCTGATGGCGAGGTTGCAGGAGCGGAATCTGAAGACGCAGTATGTTCGCGAATACTTCATCCCATTCCGCATGATGCCCGATCGCATGGAGCAGATCCGGGAGCAACTGCGGCCACTGACCTCGACGCCCGTCAATCGCGATTTTGAGCCGATCGCCTATTACTTCGACGTTGTGCTATGGAGCACGCAGTTCAAGTTGGGCCATTCCCGCTGGTTCCGGGCCGCCGCGCACATCGCGTTCACCCGCGTCATTGATGCTGTCCTGGTTGTCACATGGTTTGTAGCGGTTCTTCTCGCGCTTGTACCCGCTCGCCAGAAACGCGCCCGGTCTGCCGCAGCGTATTGCGTGGCTGCGACCGGATTCACCCTGATGACTCTGCAGATTTTCCTGCTGCTGGCATTCCAGTCCGTCTACGGTTACGTTTACCACCAGCTCACGATCCTCATCGCCATGTGCATGGCGGGCATTGCCTTCGGAAGTTGGCTGGGCATCCGCCGCATTCATTCCAGCGATCTTCCACCCTACCGCACCATTGCAACCACCCAGTTCCTGCTCGCCCTTTCTGGTCCGGCGCTGATATTTGTGGTTAGCCTGCTGTCGAAGATTTCTGGGACGATGACAACATGGCTGGCGGCGCAGTTTGTCTTCCCGGTGTTGGCTGCTCTCTGCGGAATGCTGGGGGGCTATCAATTTCCTGTCGCGACGGAGATCTACCTTTATAACGATGACAGCAGCGGCCGATCACGGCTGGGCACACTCTATGCCATCGATCTGCTGGGCGGATGCGCGGGCGCGCTTCTGTTAAGCAGTTACCTCATCCCGGTGTTTGGTTTTTGGAAAACGGCATGGCTCAGTGCGGCGGTAAACCTGGCGCCGTCCCTCCTGGCCACGCGGGTGAGCCTGGAGGCAAAGATGTCTCGGGCATAAGCGCTTGCGGCCTCTTTTCGCCGAATACGACCGCAGTAAACATGAAGATGTCTGTGTTCTCATCCTTCCAGCAGCCGGAATGCATGCCCGCTTTGGCGCAGGTTTCTTCCAGGAATTTCTGTCGATCCCATTTTTCGTCCACCGGCACCTGCGGCAGCAAAAGACCCTCGTAGGCGCCGTTCTTCATCAGCAAACCGTGCTGGCCAACCTTGATTTGCCGAACATCCAGCACGCGCCGAAGCGGCGACAGCACGGAGACTTCATAGTCGATTTGCGGCAACTCCGAGGCTGCTACCGGCTGGAATCGGGTATCGCGCAAGGCGGCCAGCGTGGCCGTGTCCCGGACGGTCATGTATAGAGGCTTCGCCGCTGAGGTATAGCCAATGCACCCCCGCAGTTCTCCCGATTCGCGCAGGGTCACGAACGCACCGCGCTCCTCATTCAGCACTTCGCTGGCGCTCGCGGTTGGTTCATACGCCTTTCGCTCCCGCACCGCGTACTCCACCGACTTGCGAGCCAGAGCGAGCAGTTCGTTTTTCTCGTGGCCGGTCAGCGAGAATTGCGGTTCCACTGTCTTTGCGCTTTGAGTTTTCAAAAAGACGTCCGCGCTGTACCCGACCACGCGCGAGTGATCGCCGGTGATGTCGCCTGAATTGGCATACTTGAGCACCAGGGCCTGGTTTGCTCCCATGCGTTCGGCGGCGATCATGGCGGCCACGATGGGCGCGCCGCCACAGGCTTCCCAGATCCGCGCTTCGAAGTTTCGCGACATGCTGAGGTAGTCCCACTCCTGTAGTGCGTTCAGCGTCTTATGGTCGATCTTCACCGCTTCGTCGTAGGGGTGATAGTGCGACAGATCGGAACTCGCCACGATCAGCGTGTCTTTATCTTTATCTTTGCCCTGGATTAGCTTCGCCAGAGCCACTCCCAGCGCGCGGCTGTTTTCGTAGCTCTGGTCCCCCATGACGATGGGCACGAGTTCGAAGTCACCCAGCACCCGCTGCAACCACGGCAACTCCACCTCGAGCGCATGTTCGGCGCCTTCCTTGGTGGGAGTGTGTCCCCGGCTGGAGAATTTGATGGTCGGACTCATTTGCACGAGTTGCTTTGCAAACGCCTTGTCTACCGGGACTGTCCCCAGCGGCGTCGCGTAGGCGTCACCGTCATAGACGGAGGTGAAATCAAAGGCCTCGTAGTGCGAAGGTGCAATCACGACCACGCGTGAAAACTTGCGCCCTTTCAGCGCCGCGTACGTATAGGCAGCGACGGGGCCGGAGAACTGATAACCGGCGTGCGGTGCAACCACCGCGATGATCGGGTCGTTGGTCGGAACGTTGATCGCCGGCGGAGACGAAGCGGCGTGCGCCAGCATGTCATCAATCATCGCCGTGAGCGCCTTCGGGTGGGACGGATAGAAGCCGCCGGCGACGGCGGCTTGTCTCAAGTTCTCTTGTCCTACGTTCTGAGGATCGGCAGCACGGACGTGCCGCACCGCTGCAATCGCCAGGATCGCGATGAATAGAGCGGCCAGCCAATACATTCTGGAGCGCATCCTGATACTCATATGCGAAAACTCCTCTCCCGCTTTCATGCGTGCCAAACGCCAGGGATCGGCTGCCCGCAGAACGGGCAACTGCCCTTGCGGATCAGCATCTGACTCGCCGTGAACCCGACGCGTTCCACCAACATGCGGTGGCACTTCGGACAGTAGGTGTTTTGCGCAGGATGTCCCGGCACATTGCCGATGTATGCGTAGTGCAGCCCCTCGGCGTCGGCAATCGCCTTGGCACGCTCCAGCGTGGGCACCGGCGTTATGGGCAGGTTCTTCAACAGGTACTGCGGATGAAACTGCGTGAAATGGATCGGCACATCCACGCCCAGGTTGGTCTTGATCCAGCTTGCCAGACCGCGGAATTCGGCATCGCTGTCGTTCAGCGTCGGCACCACGAGGTAGACGATCTCGGTCCACTTGCCCATCTTTCGCAGCGTGACGAGCGTGTCCAGTACCGGCTTCAACTCGCCCACGACTACATCTTTGTAGTAGGACTCCGTGAATGCTTTCAGATCGATCTTGACCGCGTCCATCTTTCCGTACGCCGTCTTCAGCGCCTCCTCTTGCATGTAGCCGTTCGACACGACCACACTGCGGACGCCGGCTTCGTGTCCGGCATCGGCTGCATCCATGATGTACTCGCTGAAGATCACCGGCTCGCTGTAGGTGTAGGCAATGGTCGGGCAGTCGCGCTGTTTGGCCAGCTCGGCAACCAATTTCGGGGGAGCGTATTCGGCGGGAACCTGCTCCGGACGCACCTGGGAGATATCCCAGTTCTGGCAAAATTTGCAGTTGACGTTGCAGCCCGCCGTAGCCAAAGAGAAAGCGAGTGTTCCCGGCAGATAGTGGAACAACGGTTTCTTCTCGACGGGATCGATGTGCGCGGCGCACACCCGCGAGTGCACCAGCGTGTAGTAGGTTCCTCCGCGATTCTCCCGCACGCCACAATAGCCGCGTTCCCGGTCTCCCACCGTGCATTCGCGCGGACACAGCTTGCACTTGATCTTCTTGTTGTTGGGAAGTTTCTGGTAGAACTTCGCTTCGACGGTGAATCGCGAATCATCCTGCTTCTGCGGACCAGTCCACGCGGGCATCGCGACGAAGGGGACAAATTCGCCGACGCCTAGAGCCGCTCCCGATGCCAGAGCGCACTGCAAGAACGCCCGGCGACCGAGCGGGCGCGCGGACGGGCTCTGCGAGCCGCGGATCGCGGGACTCCGGCCTGCTTGCGCATCGAGTTCACGCGCCATGTTGAACCCCAATCACGCACCCCCTACACCTCGACAACCGCGATTCTCCTGGGATCATTCGTGCCCAGTCGATGCTGTGCATCGGCGGCGGTTGCGATGTAGTGCGGTGCTCTTTTATCGCCTTCCAGCGTCTTCAATCCTTTCTCGGCTCGCTTGCGCTCGATGATTTGCCAGCCGGTGTAGTCGAGCGCGACGGGATCCTGCGAAACAATCAGGGCATTGTTCTTCCAACTGTATTCCGGCTTGTATCCCGGCCCACCTTCGAAGCAGGCCGTGGTCGCATCGCAGATGGTCAATCGCATCTTGGTTCTGATGTCCGGCAGCATGTTCAAATCCGCGATGTACGGATTGCAGCCGTTGGGGTGGTACTTGTTCGGGTTATGAATGACGCCATACATATTTTTCAGGGCGATGGTTACGCCGGCGCCGTCATGATCTTTCAGCACCGGAACATTGATCAGGACGTCGCAGCGTTGCGTCAGAATCTTCGACAACCGGCTGGCAACGCTGCCATGCGTGACGAGCTCTGGTTCGTAATCGACGCGATCGGTGCCGAAGCATTGCACCCGGTTTCCGCTTGTCGACACATGGAATCCAGAGTGTTCCATTTCGTCGGTGTCACGGTCCCAGACCACGATATCGCTCGTCTTGATTCCGGCCTCCTGCAAGCGCTCGCAAATGGCTTCGACGAGCTGAAGGTTGCTGGAGAGTCCGCGTCCTCCTAGTGCATTCACTTTCAGTCCCACCGTCTCACCCGGGTGGACCAGCTTCTTCCATGTCTCGATCGGATTATCGCGGTCGAAAAGAGCCTGCATGGCGCGATCCAGGAGGCTCAGCATCCGGCGCGAATCCACCGTCGTGCCCACGCCGCGCAGCATGGCATCGCGCGCGATCACTACCCTGGATTTCGCGAGCGCCGCGCCTTCTTCTGCCGATGAGAGCAGTCCCATTCGGACGCTGGCACCGAGAACCGCAGCGCCGGTGAAGCACTTCTTCAGGAAATCCCGCCGGCTCTTGTTGCGTTCGTGGTCCATAGTCGTTCCCACTCGGGTCTACGCCACTATGCTGCCCTTGATTATCAATACTCCAATCCGGCTGCATTTTCAGTGACCAGCGGCACACAATTTGCGACCGGCTCACTGGGCGAGCCGCAGCTCTATGGAACGCGCCAGTCCGAGAAGGGCTGGTTTCGTTTCCATCGAATCCTCAAAGGCGGTGATGCGCACCAGATAAGGACCTTCGCGAAAAACCAGGCTTTGGCTGGAGAGGCGGGCGCTATCTCCCAGTCCTGCAAAGGCGGCATTCGCCGCCGGCTCCGAGTTGAAAATCTTTTCTGCGCCGGCCGCGTCCCCCATGGTGTAGACGTCTACTGTCGCGTCGACCTGGTTCTGGAACTTGTAGTCAGCCGTAGACACCCTCTGCACCCCGGCCTTCAAGTACCGTTCCGCCTCGCCGTCGATGTACTTCCACAGGTCTGCGGCCTCGAATGTCCGAGCATCTCCACTCTTCTCCCAGCCCGCAACCTGATTGGACGCAGGGAAAAATGATCGCTCAGTCCCCGGTTGATGTTTGCAACTGGCGTCCAGGAGCAGCGCGACACCAAGCATGACCAGCAGCACTCTGCGGGCTTTCACCTCGGCCTTTCCTTGCCACGGTTCAACAGAATCTGGTTGGTTCGCGAACGGCTCTCGCCGACGCTGGTCACGTAAACTGCCGGGCGATCCTGAACCGGGCAGGCATATTCGCACGCCCCACAGCCCACGCAGAGATGAGGATCGACAAACGGTTGTTTTACCTGCTGCAGATGGCCCTCTGCATTCGCAACTTCGGCGGGTTGCAAATAGATGGCCTTGGGTGAGGTCGGGCACCACTCCTCGCAGACAATGCACGGTGTTGCCATCGCCCAAGGCAAACATCGCCCGCGATCCAGGAACGCAGTTCCAAGACTGATGGGCTTGGCGTCGCCGGCGATCCGCGACTCCCAGCCCTTTTCTTTCGCCGTGATCTTCCAGATGGCGCCGGTAGGACAAACCTCGGAGCACAGCACGCAACTGCTCTCGCAGTAGCCGATCCGCGGCACCATGACTGGCGTCCAGAGACCTTCCAACCCGGCTTCGGTCGACGCGGGATGCAGCGCGTTGTTTGGGCAGACCTTCATGCACTCGCCGCACCGTATGCAGCGCGACAGGAAGTACTCTTCGTCCAGTGCGCCCGGAGGACGCAGCAACCGCTCATGGCGCTCGACTGCGAATCCGGGCGTGCTGCGCAATAGCGGAACCACGGCTGCCCCCGCCGCCAATCCTGTGAGCACCTTGCGTCGCTGGAGGTTTGTACCGATGGTCTTTTGCGCGGGAAAGAACTTGAACTGCAGGCCGTGCTCCGGACACTCATCAATACAGTTCAGACAGAGATGGCACTCCGGTTGATGCCACGGAACTCCGCCGATCGGATCATCGCCACCCTGGCAGCGCAGCAGGCAGCGATTGCAGTCCTCGCAGCTCTCCGGGGTCTTGACCAGTCCAAGAATCGCCCAGCGCGACGCGATCCCGAGCAGGGCGCCGAGCGGGCAAAGCGCCCGGCACCAGAAACGGGTCACGCGAAAATTCAGCGCCAGAAGAAATATAAAGATGAT
Organism: Terriglobales bacterium; assembly: GCA_050012595.1. Classification (GTDB taxonomy): domain Bacteria; phylum Acidobacteriota; class Terriglobia; order Terriglobales; family Acidobacteriaceae; genus Acidiflorens. Next base: position 4,154 of record JBEKGW010000017.1, on the reverse strand, counting down.
GCCGAGCCAAACCCCTTGGCGAAAGTACGGCTGTTTGAAACCGAGCAGCAATCCTCCGAAAATGAGATGCAACCCGCTGCCCGCCATCTGCACCGGTGCAAATCTGCTGTGTTCCATCGCGCGCAGCGCGGCATTCAGGGTGTAGTTCGTTGCGGGCAAAATGGATAGGCCGAGCGAACGCACCAGCAACGAGAAAGGATCCAGCCATCCGACGATCCCTGTGCCCAGTACGGCGGCTACTAAGGCCGCGACTAAAAGGTAGTACTTCGTCGTCTGCCAGCGCTTGTACCGGTTCGATTCAATCAGTTGTTTTCCACGTTTGCGCTCGGACTTCAGGCTGCTGAAGAAGTGGTGGATTGAGCCCAGAGGACAAATCCATCCACAAAAAAAGCGTCCGAGAAACATTGTCGGAATCAGAACTACCAGGCTCCACAACAGGCCGTGGTACAGAGCGCGGCTGGAGAGCGCATTCGACAGCGTCACCAGCGGATCAAATTGGAAAAACAACTGCACCGGATAGGGAAGCCGGATCTCACTCCCGCCGGCGTGCAGCGATCCGCGGAACTCCGTGCGCAGCAGAAGGAACAGGAAAAGGAAGAAGAAAATAATCTGCGAGAGCCAGCGCAACCGTGTCGGCTTAAGACGCACATCGTACTCCTTGCATCTCCACGCGGCGGATCGGCGCAGCGCACACCAAACCCTCGGCACTTTCCGAGCGCCCGACGCCGCACTCTCAATGTTCTGCCAAGCGACTTCCGCTTTCTGTGACCAAGATCACTTGTTTTGGCCAGCACGGGCCGAGTTCAATCTGTGCGCTACCCTCGTGAATGGAACCCACGGATGTATTCGCGCTCTCGCTGCACCTTACTTTCAAGCGCTGCGATGTTCACATTTACGGGTTGATACCGTTTTCAATTGTTCAGAATGTATTCAATTGAATGCGGTTAAACACCGCACTTGGCCACGTAAGAGCCACGGTAAATCGCTGATTCCTGGAAGGCCGATGATATTTAGACTGCCTCCGGTGCTGTAGGTTGGGAATTGAATCTCTCCGGACGCACCAGTTTCCCGGTTCCCCCGCCGTTGCCTTTTGCCCACGGCACGGACTTGACCGCTCGACATCCGGGTCTGCGGCAGTAATTAGCGACTGCCCAGCAAGATTACCGTCTCCGTCGCAAAGTCTCCCCGCAGAATGCCGATGCGAACTTTCCCGGATTTGTCCGACAGCTCAGCGGCCAGTTCCATCGGCGTCCGTACGGCTTTGCCATCCACCGACTTGATTAGATCGCCGACCTTCAAAGATGCCATCTCCGCGACACCTCCCGGGATGATCTCCACAATTTTCGCTCCGTCAAATTCCTGCGGAGCAAACAAGGCGCCGAGCGAAGCGATCGACATCCCGCGGCTCGTTACAGTCAACTGAGCAGGGTGAGCGGGCTGAACAGGCCGATTGGTAGCGACGGTCCGGGGCTGACTTTCGGAAGGAGCAGAAGTGGTCTTGTGCCAAGGTCGTATCCAGGAACGATGCGACTCGGACTTCTCCTGGGACCCCTTCGGAGGCTTGGGTTCAGGCGGAGAAAAATCACCGCCAAATCGAAAAACGATTCCGCCAGAGGCGCGGATGTTACTTTGGCTGGGAGCGGCGTACTGGTTCAGGTGACGAGTGTACACAAAATCGGCCGGGCCCAACTGAAGTCCGATGTGACGAGAAAACCAATAATCAACGCCAGCGCCCGCAGCTGCCGCCACCGACGAATCGGACACGGAAAACCCGGAAACTGGAAGATCCATCCGATCTTCCCCAACCAGGGCGTGCACGAAGCCTGTGATCTTGCTGGAGTGATCCCCAAACGTGAAGCGCGGCCCTCCCATGAAGGAGAGATTGCTGCAGTTTATGGTCGTAGTACCGGCGCAATCGCTAAGCTGGTGGCCGCTGACGTCTGCCTCGACAGAAAGGCGATGAAGCAGGCGGACCGAGGCGGAGACTTCCCAGCCGTTTAGAGCCAGCCGCTGAGAAGAACTAACCGAGGTCGACGGCAAATCAAAGTTGAGGTATGAGTAGCCGCCGAATACATCGATTGCCGGAATGTTCTGAGCGGAAGCGATGCCTAGAAGAAAGACAGCCGCCAGAGCGATGCGAACTAGTTTGTCCATGTTCTTACTGCGCCTCCAGGGAATGCAAAAATGGCAATACTAACCGAATACTGGATTGAACTGGCAACCATGGTCTGACCGGGGGCCAGCCCGGCCAGGAAACGATGCACCTTCATCGTTGGGACTTCTTTTGCCTCAAAACCAGTACGGGATTAAACAAACTAGCGATTATCATTGGCGCGCGGGGAAAAGGCAAATGGGGCTCAAGCGCTTGATCTGACCGTTCACCGGCAATGGTTTACTTGAGCGAACCAAGTCTACTCGGCCGTCCTCAGACCAATCCCAATGATGGGCGCTGAATCACAAGCGAGGCTCGGGTTCGAGGCGATGCCCAAAAATCTCGAACCAAGAACCTCACGTGATTACTGTCACATCGATACGTGATCTACATCCTTGCGCCATTTAGGGCTCAGGACTGGAATGGAGTGGTCAGACATCAGACCAATTCCAAAAATGATGGGCACTGAATCACCAGCGAGAGTCGGATTCGAGACGATCCCCAGAAATAAGGTCTACCAGGAGGTCGCCAAGCAGCTGGAGCGGCACATTGCGGAAGAGCTGAAGCCCGGCGACCTTCTGCCCCCGGAACGCGAACTGGTTCGGATGCTGGGCGTGAGCCGCGGCTCCGTGCGCGATGCCATCCGCAGCTTGGAACTGATGGGTTTGCTCGAGCCACGTCATGGTATTGGCACAGTGGTTTGCAGTCCTGATGCTACCCCAGCTAATCCTCTGGCTACTGCACTCCTGGAGAAGCGGAAGATGGTCGCGGAACTGCTGGACGTGCGCAGTATGATCGAGCCGCCCTTGGCCGGGCGCGCCGCTCTGCACGCCTCTCGCGATGACCTCTCTGAAATGGAAGACATTCTTGTACGCCAGGAGGCGAACGTGCGCCGGGGCGAACTCGGAATCGAAGAGGACTCTGAGTTTCACTACAGCATCGCTCTGGCGTCCGACAACAGCGCGATCTTGAAAGTGGTGGACGTGTTGATGGATTTGTTGCGTGGGACCCGGGAACGCTCGTTGCAGGTGGAAGGACGGCAAGAGAAGTCGCTCGCCGGTCACCGCCGCATCCTTGCGGCCCTGAAGCGGGGCGACGCCGCAGCCGCCGAGGCGGCCATGCGCCGGCACCTGCAGGAAATGGAAAACATCGTACTGAAGAAATTGTAAAAGAAATGGAGGTTGCAAAATGGGCCAGCTATTTGCGGTCGAAATCATCTACCGAGGGGTCTTTCAGAAGACCTTGGCGAAGAACATAACGCGCGACATTGTTTTGGCTGCGCACAACGAAGGCAAACTGGGCATTTCCTTTGGTCGTTATGGAGATTCTCCGGAGCGCAACGGGATTCCAGCGAAGAGTTTTGCTATCGTCGCCAACGACGAGCAGACGCTCGAAGCCGGAATGGCGCAATACGAGCCGAAACAAGTCGACTTGACAGTGGTACTCGATGACACGCTCTGTAAGGGCGCGGAGTCGTGGGCGTGGTCTGGGCTGCAACCCGTACACCATGCTCTGAAACCGGGACACACTCTCATCGTAATTTCTCTGGAGGCCGCGCCCGCCCTGCTGAAGAACATTCACCGCCGGGAGCAGCCTTACAAGCTGGGAATCGTGAAAGGCGTTACCAGCTTCTCTGGCATGTGGGTTTATAAGGATGACCACACCGACGTGCGCATCCTCGGCGCCATCGCGAAAGCGCTGCCCGTGCTGATGAGCCTGGAGTCGGTGGAGAAATTCATCAACGAAAAACTCAAGAACTCCCTGAAAGTTACGTCCGCTCGCACTGCCTTCGAGCGCTTTACCGCGATCGAGGTGAAGGCGGGCGAGGGCAATCCCGAAGAGTTAGTCAAGGTCGGGCTGCCCCGCTGGGAGGACATGCGCTGCGGCGTATCCATCAAGGGTCAGGAGGTAGGCGGCCCGTTCGCCGATCCGGTGACCGGGGAAGTCGGGGGCTTCCGGCCCGGCCGCAACGAGCTGTTCAAGAAGTACTCGACGCGCACGC
>JBEKGW010000016.1:0-118821 GCA_050012595.1 Terriglobales bacterium | reverse complement strand
CCCATACGGATTCCAACCTCCACTCCGAAGGGAACGCTGCGCATCCTGGTCAGCGACGGAGACACGCTCGACCGCATGCACCGCGGTACGCCGACGATGAACCGTGGTCTCGGCCTCGCGCCGACGATTGCGTTACTGAACAAAGAGCGCGCCAACGATCGCGTGTATGTTTCGCTTCTCGGCTCCGATCCCGAAGCCATGATCGCCGACAAAGTGATGCCGACGCTGCCGCTTTCCGTCATGAACGTCATGGACAACATGCGCGGCACGCAGGACATGGTCGTGCTCGGGGAATCGTCGATCAGCGAAGCTTCCACCGATCCGCTCGACTATGTCGTCTCCGGCGCGCAGATGCTGACGATCAGCATCAAGTAGCTGGCTCCGCAGTAGCTTGTGGAGGGACGGGCGTCTCGCCCGTCCAGCCGGGCGGGGACGCCCGGCCCTCCACTCCCTTAGAATGAGGTATGACTTTGGCTCGTAAGGCGCTCGCTCTACTATCAGCACTTATTCTTTCCACCTTGTTGTTTTCCGCTTTCGCCCTCGCCGAGGGCACTCGCACCTGGGAGCAATCCAAATTCGAAGAACTGACCAAAGGCACTGCCAATGGCATCGCCCTGCGCAGTGAGGGCGGCCTCGAACTCGCTCCGGTGTTCAAAGCGCTCGCGACCACGCCCTCGACCTACATCTGGTCGATCGCCTCCGATTCCGCGGGCAACATCTACGCCGCCTCTGGATCTCCAGCCCGCGTCTATCGCATCACGCCCGATGGTCAAAGCACGACCATCTTCGAGCCGCAGGAATTGCAGGTGCAGGCTCTGGTCGTCGATAAGAACGGGGTCGTCTACGCTGCCACCGCGCCTGACGGCAAGGTCTATCGTCTAGCCGCCGCCAAGGCTGGCGCGAAAGCCTCCTGGACCGCCTCCACTTACTTCGATCCCGGCTCCAAGTACATCTGGGACATTGTTCTCGACAATGCCCTCGACAATGCCGGCGCCCTCTATGTTGCCACCGGCGATCGCGGCGAGATCTACAAGGTCAGCCCCAACGGCCAGCACTCGCTCTTCTTCAAGAGCGATGAAGTCCACATTCGCGTTCTCGCGCTCGATCCCAAAGGCAACCTGATTGCCGGCTCCGACGGCAGCGGGCTTGTCTATCGCATTGCGCCGAATGGCGAAGCGTTCGTTCTCTACAGTGCGCCCAAGAAAGAAATTACCGCGCTCGCCATCGACGGCGCCGGCAATATCTACGCCGCCGCTGCGGGAGAAAAGCGCCCCGGAGGCACGGCCCCGGGAATGAGCATTACTCTGTCAGCTCCACCGCAGCCTCCGTCCGCACCCGGCGGCAACATCACCATCACCGCAGCTCCCACCGCGCCCGTGGCGCCTTTCCCCGCTCCCGGACTTGGTGCTACCGGCGGCTCCGAGATTTATCGCATCGCGCCCGATGGCGCCCCGTCGCGCTTGTGGAGTTCCCACGAAGATCTCGTCTACGCTCTCGGCTTCGATCGGCACGGACGCCTTCTCGCCGGCACCGGCAACCGCGGTCACATTTTCGCCATCAACGGCGTTGACGATTTCACTGATCTGGTCAAAGCCAGCGCCACGCAAATCACCGCCTTTGCCACCGCGCCCGGCGGAGGACTCTACGCATCCAGCAGCAATCTGGGAAAGATCTTCGTCCTCGGTCCTGGTCCCGAGGCGAAAGGCACGTATGAAAGCGATGTCTTCGACGCGCGCATCTTTTCGTTCTGGGGACGCGCCAGCGTGCGAGCCGCCGGCAATTCCGCCGCCAACTCCAACGTCGAGCTTTATGCGCGCAGCGGCAACGTCGACAATCCCGACCGCAACTGGAGCCCGTGGACGCATGTCGATCTTGCCGCCGGCTCCGAACTCAAAGTTCCGCCCGCGCGCTTCGTGCAGTGGAAGGCCGTGCTCCACGCCGGCAATCCCGCTCCTCGCGTTGACGACGTCTTGCTGAACTACCTGCCCAAGAACGTTGCTCCCGAAATCGACGACATCACGGTGCAGCCCGGATATCACTATCAGCCGATTCCTCATGTGACCGGCAGCGAGCCGCCCGCTCCCGGGCAGCCACGCTTCGATCCTCCACCTCCCGCGATGCGCGACCGCGATTCGATCGCCATCCGCTGGTCGGCCCATGACGACAACGACGACCAACTCGTCTACAGCGTCTACTACCGCGGCGACGGCGAATCGCGCTGGCTCCTGCTGAAGAACAATCTCACCGATCGCTACTATTCTTTCGACGCCAGTCTTCTGCCTGACGGGGGCTACACCGTGAAGGTCATCGCCTCCGATGCACCCTCGCATTCGCCCGGAGAAGCTCTCTACGCCGAGCGAGTCAGCACCCGCTTCGAGGTCGATACCACTGCTCCGGTCATCGATAACCTGACTGCCGCTCTCGACGGAAAGCAAATCCGAGTCCGCTTCCGCGCCAGCGATTCCTTTTCGCCCATCAAGCGGGCAGAGTACTCCCTCGATGGCGGCGACTGGCAGTTCGTCGAACCGGTCGGGCAGTTGTCCGATTCCAAAACGGAAGACTACGATTTTCGCGTGGCCGTGCCGCAACCCGAAGCTGCGCCGCCCCCGGTGGCTGAGAACACCGCGAATGACCACGTCGTCGTGGTCCGCGCCTCCGACCGTTTCGACAATCTCGCCACCGCGAAAACCGTACTTCGCAGGAAGTAGAAATTCTGCTCTTCGTGAATCGGGGCGCTGCTAAATGCCGAGACCTCGTGATTGCTGTCGTCCAAGCTCGCTGATTTCAGCGAACCCTCATTGGGCAACGGCAGCCGTCTCCAAAGCCGCGCGCTTTGCGGTTTCCATCAGCGGACGCAGCTCAGTGGCGGTGATCCCCAGCGTGCCCCCTGAGAAGCCGTCAATGTAGGCCGAGTTGATACCCACGACTTCGCCGCGCAGGTTCAGCACCGGTCCGCCGCTGCCTCCCCGCGCCGTGGGCGCGTCATAGATCAGCTTGTCGCCCGTTACATCGCCGATGTGCCCGAACGTCGCCGAAGGCCGTATCAGCGACAGCGCCGCCAGTTCACCCGCGGTGTCGGCATCATCCGGATGCAAGGAAAGCCGCTCATACACTACCGCCGGCGACTTTGCCACCATGCCCGTCACTCCCAGCGGATAAGCCAGCACGCTCACCGGCTCGCCCACGTGCGGCAGCGTCTGGGACAGGGTCAACGGGCGAAGGTTCTTCGTGAAGGCGGTTGTTTCGAGGCGCAGCACCGCCAGATCTCCATGCTTGGCAAGCACGGCCGTTTCCAGTTCTATCGGAAGCGGCGAGCCCGGGAAATATGCCACCAGCTTTTCCAGCACCGGCGATCCGCCCTGCCGCAATGCCGCTGCGACTTCGCGGTCGCCGTACCAGGGCTCGGCGACGTGGCGATTGGTAGCCAGCAGACCCGGCGCCACTACAAACCCTGTCCCCGCCACGCGAGCGCGAAGACTTTGCCCATGGCCGGACACGTGATAAATCCCGTAGATGTAAGCTACCGACTCTCGCGCATCGTCCACTGCCGCCGCCGAAAACGATTGCTGCCGTTCCAGATCCTCTACTTGGCGCGAGAGCTGGTGCACCTGCTGCTCCAGTCCGGTAGTCTCCTGGGGAGCGTAGTAGTGCGCCATCACTAAGGCACCAACCAGCGTCAGCACGCCCAGCAGCCCCTGCACAAACCGCTGCCAGGTTTCAACCACTTCGCTTTCTCCACGATTTTCGGCACTAGCGGAATTGAACATGAGCCGTCAGGTCCGGCACGGGGGAGATGTGCGGATAGACATTATCCTGACGTATTCGAGCCAAGGCGTGTAGGGTACAGAAGTCCGGTGGAAGACGACCAATGGTAACTGAAGAACATTCCGCCGCTGCCAGCGGGGTGGCTGGGTTCCAAGCTAATATTTCCCGTATTTCCATGAGGTCAGGGTTCGGAGGGCCTCGATGTTTACCTGAGCGTCAAACCCGCTCCAACTCGTGCAAGGTCCGTTCGTTCTCGACATTGCCGGTGTTCAGCGTAGTGGCCGGTTCAAACAGCAAGATCCAGCATTCTTCCTCCGCCACCGGACGGTGCCCGACCCCGCGCGGCACTACGATGAACTCGCCCGCTTCGATCCACTCATGCCGGTCGCGAAACTCCATGCGGAAGCGGCCTTTGACCACCAGGAACATCTCGTCTTCGTGCTCATGATGGTGAAAGACGAACTCGCCTTTGAGCTTGTCCAGCTTCACATATTGGCCATTGAGCTCGGCGGCGATGTAGGGCTTCCAGTATTCGGTGATCTTCGCAAACTTTTCAGCGATGTTGACTTTGGACATTACGTTTTTCATGGAACCCTCGAGGGGTGCTCGTTACCCTTTGAATGGATGGCACACGTCGTCGGCGGGTCGCAGGAAAATTGGTTAACGCGGAGAACCCGTCGAGCTTCGCTCGGCTTGGACGGGCGGGGGCGCCCGTCTCTCCCCTAGTAAAACAGCCGCCAGCTTGCGCTGACGGCTGAATGCTGATAGCTGACGGGTCCCTAGAATCCCGCTTCCCCCGCGCTCGGGTGCCCACCGCGCAGCGTCACCCGCACGCCGCGTTGGCTATTCATGCGAGTGGTCGTGGTCCAGTCCACTTCGTCCGTGCTGATCACGCCGCTCCCGCCACTGGCCAGTTCGTAGCTGATGCGGCCGTCCTGATAGGTGTAATTGCCCACCTCCAGGACCATACCCGATTTCAGCACAAAGACCGGCACGCCCGGCCCCGCGCCGCCCCCGCCCGCCGCGCCCTTAGTGATGTAGCTGGCATAGGTGACTTGCGGAATCTCCTCAGCCATCGGCGGCTCACTGGCTCTGACGTTTACGTTGCGCACCGCCAGTTGAGGTATGCCGTTGTCCCCCACCCTGGCGCTGGCGCCCTGGTAAGAGCCCTGATAATAGGAGTCGTTCTGCACCGGCGGACGCCCAAAGAAATGCCAATCCGGACCGTTGGTCGACGAGACCAGCGGTATCTGCACGTCATCCATCAGCCGCAGCGTGAGCATGCTCTCGCCCTTCAGCGTAGGACGCGGCCCACGTGCCGGGAGCATGATGATCTTCCACGGCCACAGTGGCGGAATCATCCATTCGACGATGTCGCGCTTGGCGTGCCCTTTGCCCCGGATGTCGCCGTTCTTATCGACCTTGTAGCCACGCGTTGCGATCACCTTCGCATCCAAAGGCATATCGCCGTTCGGCAACCCGATGCGATCGAACTGCAGCTTCATATAGCCCTTGCCCCAGAAATGTCCTGGGTCCTGAGCCGATTCCAGATGTCCCACCAGGTAGCTTCCTCGTGGAAACGTCTGCTGGCCAAATTCCGTCACCGAGTGCAGACGACAGAGCACGGGATCTCCGACCGCGACGGTCGCAGAAGAAAAGTTCGGTTCATCCATGGTGCACTTCAGAAGGGTACCGGCGGGCAGGACCATCTCCCGCGCACTGGCACTCAGGGTCAAAGTTAGAAGGGATACCGCCAGGACTGCATACGAGCTGGACTTCATGACGTCACCTCGGTCTCACGCCCCAGGATTTTTGGTACGTATTCCCAAGCTACCGCGTTGAGCCAGCCCCGATGCCATAAAGTTAACCACAAGTCCATCCCCGCGGTCAATCGACCTTTCCGGATCAAACTGTGTCTTTTGCGCAACAATGTGAGGGGAGCTTACGAGGCACAGATCGCCGTCGCGGATCATTTCATCAGACCGCTTGACAAGCGCGTTGCCCAGGAAACCTTTGAAACTTCAATAAAACAGATACTTCCTCCACTTATCATCCGAGTGCCCCATCAAGCGCATGATGTGGCGACTGGTGTGGAGATTGAAGGAGCGGGGTTCGCGCGCGGGCTTCATGTTGACTTCGTGAGGAAGCTGGTTGCCTTTGCGGCGGTTGCAGGGATGGCAGCAGGCGACGAGGTTCTCCCAGGTGGAAAGGCCGCCGCGCGAGCGCGGAATCACGTGGTCCAGCGTAAGTTCGCCGGAGGGAAGCGTGGTGCTGCAATACTGGCAGGTGTTGCGGTCGCGCAGCAGGATGTTTTTACGCGACAGAGCCCGCGACTGGTGCGGAATCCGGCGATACTCCAGCAGACGGATCACCGAGGGCACGCGTATGGCGACGCGGGCAGCGTGCAGGAAGTGTCCGTTTTCTTCTTCGGTCATGGCGACGCCCTTCAGCACCAGCACGATCGCGCGGCGCGCGGCACAAACGTTGATCGGTTCGTAGGAAGCGTTCAGCACCAGCACGGGCTGATGCAGCGCGTGGCCATCACCTTCGGAATGCATGCCGGAAGCAAGCATCGCGGCCGGAAGGTGCGACCGCATGCTGCCACCGAAATTGTGCAATCGCAACGACATGATTTCTACCTGTGAGCCGCCATGCCCTGGCGATCTTCACTCCCCTTCTCCGACAGATTCTGTGGCAGATTCTCCGGCAAGGCGAAGACATCGGAAGCTTTCAACGTGCGGGCGACCGTCGCCACCCACACCCGCGCTGCTCCTGCGCGGAGAAGCACCCGCGCGCACTCGGACGCCGTAGTCCCCGTGGTATAGACATCATCGACCAATAAGATGTCGCGGTTCAATATTCGCGTTGGATCGCTCACCGCAAAAGCGCCGCGCATATTCTCGCGCCGTTGATGACGAGTCAGGCCAATCTGGCTTCCGGTTTCGCGGCGGCGCACCAGGACTCCCGTGCACAGATCAAATCTTTTCGGACGCGACAGTTGCTTCAGCGCGCCCCTTGCAATCAACTCTGCCTGGTTGAATCCGCGCTGCGCTTGCTTGCGCCTATGCAGCGGAACGGGAACCACCGCGATCGTCGTCTTCCCAGAAGAACCAGCAGAAGAAGACACGATCTTCCCAACCGGCAGCGCCTGTTCCAGGTTGGCAATCGTCTCGGCCAGCATGCGCCCCAGAACTGCCGCCGCGGGACGAACCTGCTGAAACTTGAGCAAATGGATCAGGTCGCGCAATTCAGCGTCATAGCTGCCATAGGCGACCGCCCGCTCGAACGGAGGATCCACGCGCTGACAGATCAGGCACCGCGTCTCCCCGCGATTCGCCTCCTCGCAATCCGCCTTTCCGCGCTCAACGCAGACTGGGAAGTGCAAGGCTTCTCCACAAACCGCGCAGTACGACCCCTGCAGCGGTCGAAGCGCGATCAAACAGGTTTCACAAACCGGAAGTCGGGAAACTCTGATGAGTGGGGAACCACAAATACGGCAATCGGCGGGGAACAAAGTGAAGAATAAAGTCGCAACAACGCGCTCGGCCCAGCCAGCGAACCCATGATCCGACAACCCATGGTCCGCCGCTTGGCCCTGGGCAGCCCGTATTCGAAACCCAGTACTGCTGAAGACAGCCTCCCGCACCCGGCAAGCCGATGACGCTTCGCTGGGCAACACTTCAGTCAGTATAGCTGCCGTGCACACCCTATGCAACGCGGCTATCGGACTTCGAACTGTCTTGCGGTTGACGCTGTGACTGCTTGCGTTCAGCCTGATTGCGTTCGAGCACCGGAATCGTGCTCAAGACGTAGTCCCGGTGATAGCAACGCTCACAGCGGACCGCTTGCAGTAACAAAAACGGAAGCACATGCTTTTCGAAGAAACCGCGAGGGCGGGAGCGATATGCTTCGTGTGCGCCACATAACGGGCAGTAGAATTCCTCGAAAAACCGGCTCCAAGAGGGCCTGGCAAGGGGAGTCACGAAATACCTCCTGGACAGAAGTATTTTAACCCTGGGAAAGACGAAAAGTTGCGGATAGAAGTTGCGCTCTCCGCTTACTTAACCTTTCATATGAGACGGCTGCACTTGTAAAGCTGCCTTTCGGCATGTTAAGGTGCGCCGTCGCTGCTACTGTGAATTGGCAATGAAATCCTTGGAGACCACGAGAACCCTATGAGCACCCCTGCGGCGAATATGGAACCCGCTCGCAAGCATCGCCCCTATGTTCCCGAATCGATGGAGATGAAGGAGTTTACCTTCCGGGCCGTACTGATCGGGCTGTTCCTGACCGCCCTGCTAGGCTCTGCCAACGCGTACCTCGGTCTCAAGGCGGGGATGACGATTGCAGCAACCTATCCGGCGGCTGTCATCTCGATGGCACTGCTGCGGTTGATGAAGGGTTCGCTGCTGGAAGAGAACATCGCGCGAACCGTGGGCTCGATCGGCGAGTCGGTGGCGGCAGGCGCCATATTTACCATCCCTGCCTTTGTGATGGCCGGCCTGTGGCCGACACTGGCGCCGAGTGCACGCACACCCGAATACTGGAAGTCGGTTGCCTTGATGTTGATCGGGGGCACGCTCGGCATCCTGTTCGTGACCCTCCTGCGCCGGGTGATGGTCGAGGATCCCGACCTGCCCTTTCCCGAATCCGTGGCCGCTTCCGAGATTCACAAGGCCGGGCAACAGGGAGCCAGAGCCGCGAAGATTCTGTTTGCCAACATGGGCTTCGGCGCGTTCATGTATCTGCTCGGAGCGATCAACGTTTTCACTCCCAGCAACACTTTCACCGTGAAGATCAGCGACCTCGGAAAGAAGTTGCTGCTCCGCACCAGCACGAATCCAAACGTAGCCACGACGATTACCGGCGGCGCCACGCTGTTCACGGCACCCGACATTAGCCCTGCCTATCTCGGCGTGGGATACATCATTGGCCCCAGACTTGCCGCCTTGAACTTCGCGGGAGGCTTGCTGGCCTGGGGCCTGCTCGTTCCACTCCTAACCTTCACCATCGGTCCGTACATCCAGGCCTCGATGCCGCCGGGACAAACCGTCGCCTGGCCCCTGCTGGCGCAAGCCATCTACTTTTCGATCGTGCGGCCGATCGCGGTCGGCGGGATGCTCGTAGGCGCGACCTACACCCTGTTCAAGATGCGCAAGCAGTTGGCACTCGGCATGGGTCGTGCCGTTTCGGATTTGAAAAAGTCCGCAGCAGCGCATACTGCTACCAATCGCACCGACCGTGACCTGCCGACCAAAGCCGTCTTCGCCGGCATCGCCGTCGTATTCGTAGCCATGATTCTGCTTTACTACTATTTCATCAGCGCGGCCGGCACGCTCTCCAGTTCTCGGATATTATCTGGCTCCCTGGTTGCAGCCGGCGTTATGCTCGTGGTGGGATTCTTCTTCGCGGCTGTTTCCGGCAACCTCGTCGGAATGATCGGCTCGTCAAACAATCCTGTGTCGGGACTCACGCTTTGCACCCTGGTAATCGCAGCACTCCTGATGGTCGCTCTGGGAGTGTCGGGCACCGGCGGAGTCGCCGCCGTGCTCGGAGTTGCAGCCATAGTCTGCGTCTCATCGGCGGTAGCTGGTGAGATGTTGCAGGATCTGAAAGTCGGATACATCCTCGGTGGAACGCCCTCCAAGATGCAAATTGGAGATCTTCTCGGCGTCGTCGTGGCATCGCTCGTCCTGTTCTTCCCGATCGCGATCCTGGCCAAAGCCTACACCTTCGGCAGCCCAGCGCTCCCCGCTCCTCAGGCAGGATTAATGGCCATGCTCTCCAAGGGAATCGTGGGCGGCGACATGGCGTGGCCGCTCGTGATCGTTGGCATCCTGCTGGGACTGGCGATGATCATGATCGAGGTAAAGAGCGTGATGCTCTTCGCGGTCGGCATGTATCTGCCATTAGGCACAACCTTTGCCATTTTTATCGGAGGCGTGATTCGCTGGCTCACCGACAAATTGCGCGATCGCCGCGGCTTGAACGATGCGCAGAAGGCGCGCGTGGAAAATGCGGGCGTCCTGACGGCCTCGGGGCTGATCGCGGGCGAGGCGCTGTGCGGCCTAGTCATCGCGGGCCTGGTAGGCTCCGGCCGCGATGTAACTCTGTTCAAGTGGACCCCGCCATTTCTTCTTGCGCTAGGCGCGCTCGCGGTGTTGGCGATTGTCATGATCCGCGTTCCGCTGGCGAACGCCGGCAGGCCCGAAGATCCGGCCCCGCCAACCGCGATTATGTGATGCGCGTGGAGGGACGGGCGCCCCCGCCCGTCCAGCCTCCACCACGAACCACGTAGGGATGGCCGCCCTCGGCCGTCCAAGCCGAGCACAGCTCAGCCCCCAGTTTTCCGTTCATGATACTTTGTGTTCTTCGTGGTTTTTTCTGCTATGTCGATCGCGGAAAATATTGCCAGAGTGCGAGAGCGGATCGCGGCAGCGGCGCGCCGGACCGGCCGCATTCCGGACGAAATCACCCTGATGGGCGTGAGCAAGACTTTTCCCCCCGAACGCATCCGCGAGGCCTACGCGGCCGGCCTGCGCGTTTTCGGCGAGAACAGGGTGCAGGAGTTTGCGGAGAAGGCGAACGCCCTGCGCGATTTGCGCGACACCGAATGGCACCTGATCGGACATCTGCAAACCAATAAAGCCGCGAAGGCGACGGAGTTGTTTGACGCGATAGATTCCGTCGACTCCGTGCGAATGGCAGAAAAGCTGAATGCGTTCGCGGAAAGAGCGGGCAAAGAATTATCCGTCCTGGTCGAGATCAACGTCGGTGGTGAGAAGTCAAAAAGCGGAGTCGCGCCTGCTCCGGACGATCAGGGCTCGGACGAACTGGAACAGATTCTGCAAGGCAGCCCACGATGGGGAAATCTGAAAATCCAAGGCTTGATGACTGTCCCGCCGTACACTGAAGATCCGGAAGGCTCGCGCCAGTATTTCCGCCAACTCCGTCAGATTCGAGACAGCATCGCCGCGCGTGCGCTGCCGAAAATCGGCACCACAGTTCTTTCCATGGGCATGTCGCACGATTTCGAAGTCGCGATCGAAGAGGGGGCAACGTGCGTGCGTGTGGGGACGGCGATCTTCGGGGAACGAGAGTAGAAACGGGGCTTGCCCCTGCGGATCTAGATGCGATCAGGTGTGCACCAGTCGACAAAGACGCGGCAAGCCGCGTCTCTACGGGAAAATGATCGAACTGAAAGAGTCGCCAGCAGGAACGACGTTCGCGGTCAAAGTCCACCCGCGGGCCAAAAAGAACGCCATTACCGGCGAAGCAGGCGAAGCGCTGAAACTCGCGCTTACTGCCCCTCCGGTCGACGGCAAAGCCAACGACGCGTGCATAGATTTTTTCGCGAAACTTTTGAAGGTACCTCGTTCCTCCGTTACTATTGCAGCCGGCCAGAGCCGCCGCAACAAAGTGATCCGTGTGGCCGGCTTGTCGGCCGAGGAAGTCCGGCGGCGTTTGAAAATCTGAAGCCGCCATCAGGAGCCGACTATCAGGAGCACGCTTTTCAGGAGTAATGATTGACCCTTTCCGAACGCTTCCACGAGATCCGCACTGGCTTCGAACGGCCCTTCTGGATCGCAAACATCACCGAAATATTCGAACGCCTTTCCTACTACGGCGCTTTTGCTTCCCTTGCCCTGTATCTGCAGGAGAAGCTGAATTTCTCGACCGAGCAAACCGGGACTCTGACTGGCTTGTTCGGTGGCATGGTATGGTTTCTCGCCATCTTCGGGGGAGCCGCCGCCGACCGCCTGGGCTTTCGCCGCGCGCTTTCGATCGCCTACCTCATCCTGGCCGCGGCCTATTTCCTGATCGGATCTATCGGAGCCTCCTGGCTGGCGCCCGTTCGCAACGCCGTGCCCCTGGGGTTGTTTGTCGGCTGCATTTTGATTCTTCCCGCTCTGGGCGTGGCCTTGGTAAAGCCTTGCGTGGTTGGCACGACGGCCCGCGCTTCCAAGGAGAATGTTCGCTCCATCGGCTACTCGATTTATTACACCATGGTCAACATCGGCGGAGCGCTTGGCCCTTATTTCGCGTCCTGGGCCCACCGCCACCTGGGTGTCGAAAATGTGTACCGCGTGGCGGCGCTCAGCGTCTTCGCGATGTTCTTCGTGGTCCTATTCTTCTTCCGGGAACCACGGAAGGCCCGGGATGCGCCTCCGCCTTCGATCGCGACCGTCGCGCGGAACTTCTGCGTCGTGGTGGGCAATTACCGGCTGGTCCTACCAGTATTGCTGATCGCCTTGTTGCTCCGCGTCGGGTTATGGATATATCCCAGATACACCGCGCCTTGGTGGATTTGGTGCGGGTTCCTGGTTCTCGTGCTCGCAGGTATCAGCCGCTTCATGTGGTTCCTGGCGCTTTTCACCGGCTACTGGGTTGTGTTCTGGCAGCAGTACATCAGCCTGCCCGGCTACATTCACGGCTACATCAACGCGAATGCCGACGCCGAGATCGTTCTGGTGACCGACGGCTTGACCGTGATTACTCTCACGCTCGTAGTCAATTTCCTGACCCGCAAGCTCCCCGCGTTTCAAGCCGTCATTCTGGGGACGGTAATCACGTCCGCTTCGTGGTTGATCCTCGCCTTGCGACCGACGATCTGGGGCGCGGTGCTTTCGCTGTTTGTGCTGGCGCTCGGTGAGATCATCCAGGCGCCGCGCTATTACGAATATATTTCGCGGCTCGCGCCTCCGGGGCAACAGGGGACATACATGGGCTTTGCCTTCCTGCCCATCGGAATCGGCTCGCTGATCGGGGGCTGGTTTGGCGGCGCGCTGGTTCACCACTTCGGAGAAGTCACGCATCAACCGGCACGGATCTGGTGGAGCGTCACTGCGGTCGGCATGGCCACCGCAGCGGTGCTCTGGATTTACGACAAGACGTTGCGGAGGGGCGGCACCCTTCCCGCAAAGTAAGCCGCGACCCGATCACTGTGACGCTAGATCACAGCATTCGCCTCGCACTCCTTATTATCATGAGCATCTCTCCGTGCCCTGACAGGCCGGAGCCGCTCGCTGTTACATCGAGGAGAACATGTCCAACAGCAAAGTCACGCCCGACTACATCGCCGACCACATCCGGCGCGTGCTGAAGGATGGCGGGTCGGCGCCGCACTCGGAAGACGTGCAACGCTTTTTCAAGGAGGAAGTACAATCGCGCGGCTGGTACACGGCCGAACTCAGAAGATTTGCGGTGCGGTTCCGGCGCAGCATCGCCCGCGAACGGGGAATGGATTTCGTGGTGCAGGTCGCCGACCATCTTTTCTCTGGCCAGATTCTTGAAGAGAAGGTGCTTGCTGTTCTCCTGCTCGAAAAACAGACAAAGAATTTCGGCGACAACGAATTCCAGCTTTTTGCCTCCTGGCTCGACCGCGTAACCAGTTGGGCCGATCACGACGCATTGGCGCATTATCTGCTGGCGCCGATGGTGGCCGCCGACCCTGCCCACTGCCGCGAAATTTTCCTCTGGGCGAAGTCGCCGAATCGTTGGCGGCGGCGCGCGGCGTGCGTGGCACTGATCCGGGGAGCGCGCCAGCGGCAGTTCTTTGAACAGATCGTGCTACTTTCGAATCAATTACTGCAGAACGAAGAGGAAGACGATATGGTCCTGAAGGGATTGGGCTGGCTATTGCGTGAGACGGCCAAGGCCGATCCGGCGCGCACCGTGCCGTACTTGAGGAAGATCCGAAAGAAACGCACCGCGACTACTACATCGTCCAGTTAGTTATTTATAGTATTGAGAGTGTACATATAATATCGCCAGTACAAAGTGTTCCACGTGAAACATTCATCACCTAACGTCTCACCCCGCCGCACCGCCTGTTAGAATCGACTTATCTTCATGGAAGCCGCTCGCATCCGCAATTTTGCGATCATTGCGCATATTGACCACGGGAAATCCACGCTCGCCGACCGCCTGCTGGAGCTGACCGGGTCGCTCGCCATGCGCGAAATGCAGGAGCAGGTCCTCGACTCGATGGACCTGGAACGCGAGCGCGGCATCACCATCAAGGCTCATGCCGTCCGCATGTTATACCCCGCGCAGGATGGGCAGATTTACCAGCTCAACCTGATCGATACGCCGGGGCACGTGGATTTTTCCTACGAGGTCTCGCGCTCGCTGGCCGCCTGCGAAGGCGCGCTGCTAGTGGTGGACGCGTCGCAGGGGGTGGAAGCGCAGACGCTGGCCAACTCGTATCTCGCGATCAATCATGGCCTCGAAATTATTCCGGTGATCAACAAAATCGATTTGCAGAGCGCCGATGTTGAGCGCACGAAGGAGATGATCGAGAGCGCCGTGGGACTGGATGCGTCCAATGCGTTGCTGATCAGCGCGAAAACTGGACAGGGTGTGCCGGATGTTCTCGAGGCGATCGTGAAGCGGATTTCGCCGCCCAGAGGCGCGCCGGAGCGGCACCTTCAAGCCTTGCTCTTCGATTCCTGGTTCGATCCTTATCGCGGCGTGGTGGTGCTGACGCGTGTCTTCGAGGGCAGGTTGCGCAAGGGCCAGAAGATCCGGTTATGGTCGAACGGGCACGTTTTTCAGGTGGAAACTCTGGGCGTGCTCACGCCGAAGCCGGTGGAGATCGACGAACTGGTCGCGGGCGAAGTTGGGTTCCTGATCGCAGGCATCAAGAACGTCGCGGATACGAAGATTGGGGACACGATTACTGACGATGACCGGCCCGCGCTCCAACCCTTGCCGGGATTTGAAGAAATCAAGCCCATGGTTTTCGCGGGACTGTATACGGTGGACGCGCACGAACACACCCAACTGCGCGAGGCTCTCGAAAAATTGCGGTTGAACGATTCATCATTCTTCTTCGAGCCGGAAAGTTCGGTGGCGCTCGGATTCGGCTTCCGGTGCGGCTTCCTGGGGCTACTGCATATGGAGATCATCCAGGAGCGGCTGGAGCGCGAGTACAATCTCGACCTCATCACGACGGCGCCGGGGGTGCGCTACCAGATCACCAAGACCGACGGCGAGGTCATCGAGGTGGATAATCCTTCGCGCTGGCCGGATGTAAGCGAGATTGCGAAGGTGGAAGAGCCGGTGATTCTCGCGGTGATTTTGACCAACGAGGAATATGTGGGCGGCATTCTGAAGCTGGTCGAGGAAAAGCGCGGGAAGCAGAAGAGTTTTGAATATGTCAGCTCTTCGCGGGTGATGCTGCAGTACGAGCTGCCGCTGAATGAAATCGTGCTCGATTTCTACGACCGGCTGAAGTCTGTGTCGCGGGGATACGCTTCGCTCGACTATCATCTGTCGGGCAACTGGGTGTCGCCGATGGTGAAACTCGACATCATGGTCGCGGGCGAGCCGGTCGACGCGTTGTCGACCATCATCCATCGCGACTTTGCTTATGATCGCGGGCGGGCGCTGGCGGCGAAGATGAAAGAACTGATCCCGCGCCAGATGTTCGAGGTGGCGATTCAGGCAGCGATCGGGGCGAAGATCATTGCCCGCGAAACCGTACCGGCGATCCGCAAGAACGTAATCGCCAAGTGCTACGGCGGCGACATTTCGCGCAAACGCAAGCTGCTGGAAAAACAGAAAGAAGGCAAGAAGCGCATGAAGCGCATCGGCCGCGTGGATATTCCACAGGAAGCGTTCCTGGCGTTGCTGAAGGTGGGCGAGGACAGCAGCTAAGGCGCTTCCGAGAACCTGGGGCATGGCTTCAGAATGAAGCCATGCCTTTCCATGCTACTTAATCAGCTCCTCCCTAGCGTATCCCTGCATGAAAGAGATCGTGCTCGGGAGCCTCCTCGTAGGCATGTTCGCCGTGGATGGATTCATCGAGGCCGATTTCCTCGCTCATCTCGCTGACTTTCACCGTCGTGAACATATCGATGATTCGCAACATCGCGTAAGTGAACACGAACGCCCATACCGACGAGAAAGTTACGGCCACGACTTCTTTCAGCAGGAACGTCGGATCGCCGTAGAGCAGTCCGTTCGCGCCGTTGGGATTAAATCCCTTGTTGGCGAAGATTCCCAGCATGACGATGCCGAGGAAACCACCAACCCCGTGGACTCCCCAAACATCCAGCGCATCATCCCACTGCATTTTGTTCTTCATCTCAACGGCGTAGTAGCAAACCACTCCAGCTACTAAGCCGATGATGACTGCGGTGGTAGGAGAAACATAGCCAGCCGCGGGAGTGACCGTCGCCAGTCCGGCAACAGCGCCAGTCAGCAAGCCGAGGAACTTAGGTTTCTTCTCGTTGATCCATGCCACCAGCATCCAGGCGATGGCAGCGAACGAGGCAGCCAAATCGGTATTGAGAAATGCAACAGCGGTCACCGAATCGACGCGCATTTCACTGCCGGCGTTAAAGCCGTACCATCCGAACCACAGCAGGCCGGTCCCCAGGGCAACCAGCGGAATGCTGTGGGGACCGCGATCCGCCGTGTGCCGCTTCCCCACGTACAGCACCGATGCCAAAGCCGCGACGCCCGCGATGTTGTGCACTACAATGCCACCCGCAAAATCCAGCACGCCCCACTTCTGCAGAAAGCCTCCACCCCAAACCATATGGACGAAGGGGAAATAGACGAAGGTGAGCCAAGCGGTCAGGAACAGCATGTACGCCTTGAAGGTGATCCGGTTGGTGAACGCGCCCGAGATGAGCGCGGGAGTAATTATGGCGAACATCATCTGATACGCGATAAAAACGAATGCCGGGATTGTGTCGGTCGGCAAAGAAGGGGTAGTGAGACCGACCCCGCGCAAACATGCGAGGTGGAAATTGCCGATGACCCCGTGCCAGTCGCCGCTGAAACACAGCGAATAGCCGTACAAATACCAGATCACCGTCGTCCAGCCCATCGAGACAAAGCTCTGAATCATGATGGCGAGCACGTTCTTGCGCCCGACCAGGCCGCCATAAAAAAATGCGAGACCGGGTGTCATCAGCATGACCAGGCTGGTGCATAGAATCATGAAACCTGTGTTACCAGTATCGAGATGCAGCATTGAGGGTTCTCCAGGAGGAAAGGTTAGAAGGCATACGAGAGTTTGCGGTTCGAATCAAGCAACCACATCCTTAACTTCACAGATCGATAAGCCGCGAATGGCCAGACCTGTCCAGAAGTCTTTGATGACCAATACAAAACGTGAAAACGAGGAACTCGCGTGTGCTGCCGGGCTAGAAGTGAATAAAGCGCCAGCGCTCTCCGGCGACGCGCTGACTCAGACTATGAGGACCGCCAGTTCCTCCTTCCTACCTATAAGAGCGTATGTTTTGGCAAGCACAAACGCCATGAGGCACGTCACGGTTGCTTGTGACGCAAAACCGCTACTCGCCGAATGAATACTGTCTGCTGCAAACCCCAGTTTTTCCGCATTTTGGCGGCTCGGTCGGGACGGTTTATGCGGGCCCCAGCCGCTGGCGATGCGGGCTACAGCCTTTCGGTTTATGTGCAAATCTCAGATTTATGACGAAAGTGCTGATTCGCAAGCGGTTCCGACGGTTACCCTGCAAACGAGAGTTAACCAACTTAAAAACATAGCTTTAGGAAGGCTCGGACGGCACAGCAATCTCCCCACCAACCAGTCGGTGCCGCTGAATTCCGAGGTTAGGCCTTATCATCCACAAACTTTTCCACAGAGGGTAGAGGTGTCTCACGGTCGGATTTTTGCGGTCCTTGACAGGGTTTTGTTGGCTGGATCGGCACGCCGATTCCCGCCTACTCGCCGGGTTCGTTGTTGCCTTCGAGCATGTTCGCGAAGCGCGTGGAATTATGCAAAAACGCGAGATTGAACTTGCCGATGGGGCCGTTACGCTGCTTGGCGATGATGATTTCGGCGCGGCCCTTGAGGTCGGGGTCGTCCTGCTTATAGAGTTCTTCGCGGAAGATGAACATGACGACGTCGGCGTCCTGCTCAATCGACCCCGATTCGCGCAGGTCGGAGAGCTGCGGCCGGTGGTCGCCCCCCCGGCTTTCGGGAGCGCGGCTGAGCTGCGACAAGGCAAGCACGGGCACCTGAAGTTCCTTGGCGATGGCTTTCAGCCCGCGCGAGATGGAGGAGACTTCCTGCGTCCGATTCTCGAAGCGCTTGCTGCCGCCGGACATGAGCTGCAGGTAGTCGACGACCAGCAGGTCAAGTCGTCCTTGCGATTGTTTGAGGCGGCGGGCTTTAGCGCGCATCTCGCTCAGGGAAATGCCGGGCGAGTCGTCGATGAACAGAAGCGCATTCGAGAGTTCCTCCATGGCGCGGACGATTTTTTTCATGTCGTCGCCCCAGAGCGAGCCGGTGCGCATCTTGTGCGCATCGACAATCGCGCGCGAACAGAGCAGGCGTTGCAGCAGGGCCTCACTCGACATTTCAAGCGAGAAGATGCCGACCACCTTGCCGTCGTCGATGGCGGCGTTCTCGGCGATATTCATGGCAAGAGCGGTCTTGCCCATGGAGGGCCGCGCCGCGAGAATGACCAGGTCGGACTTCTGGAGGCCGCTCGTCTTCTCGTCGAGATCGTTGTAGTGGGTGGCAAGGCCAGTGATGCGCTGTCCGCGTTGCAGCAGGGCATCGACCGAGCCGAACGAGTTGCGGACAATCTCCTTGATACCCTGAAAGCCCTTGCCAATGCGCTTCTCGGAAAGCTGGAAGACGGCGGCTTCTGCGTCGTTGAGAATTTCGTCGGCGGGATCGGCCTGCTCGCTGGCTTTGGCGATGGCGGTGTTGGAGACGTTGATCAGCCCGCGCAGAATAGCCTTGTCGCGGACAATTTTGACGTAATGCTCGATGGAAGGCCGGTCGGGCACGCCGTCAAGCAGGCCGGAGATGTAGCCGACGTCGCCGACCGCTTGCAGATCCTTCTTTTGCTCCAGTTCTTCGACCAGCGTGATGATGTCAATAGGCCGCGAAGATTCGGCCAGATCCATCATCCGCGAATAAATGCGCCGATGCGAATCAATAGAAAAGTCTTCTGGCTTAAGGTGCTCGGCCGCGTCGTTGAAGGCGTGATTGTCAAGCAGAACGGCGCCCAGGATAGAGCGCTCGGCCTCAATGTTAGCCGGCAAACGGCCGATGCTGGTTTCAAGAGTAGCCACGATGTTGAGGTGAGTTCGTTGCATCGTAAACTGATTTCGCCTGTGGACGTATGAGGAGCACCACAGGAAAACGGGGGCAAAAATAAATAATTTTCGGTCGGCACTCTTCCCTGCCGACACCCAATGCAGTATGCCATAAGGCGAATAAAAAGCAAATATTTCGCCTGGTGCAACCCAGCACTGACGGCCTAAAAATCATCTGATAGTGGCGGGCGTTGGTGAGATGGCGATTTTACGACAGTAATCAGAGAACGCTTTAACTAAGAGCTGAGAGCCAAAAAAACAAATGCGGCTCGGGCCAGCCACCCAAGCCGCACTGTTATCGCGGACGTTCTGCCTGATCTCCTTCGCCGTAGCAAAAGACATCGCGCAACTGCACCCCGAAGAGTGCTATGCATCGATGCTCCCCTGAGGCTTGCGCTTCAGGGTCACGATTCAGCGCTTTCATCCTCCTTGGAAGGGGGATTTCTGAGGAGGCCGCAAAGCCCGGGCACCGGCACACTGGACATGCGCCGAATTTCCCCCGGTGATTCGCTCTCGAGAAAATCACCGGCAACGCTGAACCCTTGTCGGAACAGATTCAGAACATCTCACGCTTTTGACTGCAAGCACTCTGCGGCAGCGGAAAAATTAACGCAACCGCAAACTGCGGCTCCACTGTGTAAAAACTGTGGAGCGGCGAAACTTCCTGTGGAAAGGGAAGGAAAAGTGTATTTTTATTCGCGCGGCGGAAGAAACTGGCGGTCCTGCCCGCCCGGACAGCCGAGAGCCTGCCCTGAGCTTGCCGAAGGGGCGGCTGTCCCTACTTGGACTGCCGTACAATAGCCCCGATGATTGCGCATCTTCGAGGAACGCTGCTGGCAAAACATCCGAACCAGGCGATCGTGGAAACTCATGGGGTCGGCTACGACGTTGCGATTAGCGTCCCGACGTTCACGGAAATGCCGGCGGCGGGCGCTGAAGTCGCGCTCCACATCCACACCCATGTGCGCGAGGATGCGCTGAGCCTTTACGGATTTTTGCGGCTTGCCGAGAAACAGCTTTTCGAAAAGCTGTTGACGGTCAGCGGGATTGGTCCGAAGCTCGCGATCACGATTCTCAGCGGTATGCCTGCCGACGAGATGGTGGGAGCGATTCGCGGAGGCGACCTGGCGCGGCTCACACGCATTCCGGGAATCGGCAAGAAGACTGCCGAGCGCATGGTGCTGGAGTTGCGCGACAAGCTGCCGGCGCCGGCGGGAGCGTCCGGCACTTCAATGAGCGCTGCGCTGGCGAACCCGGTAGAGGAAGACGTGATTTCCGCGCTGGTAAATCTGGGCTATCCGCGCGCGGCGGCGGATAAGGCGCTGCTGGCAGCGCGGGACGGCAAGAGTCCTAAGAGTTTTGAAGTGCTGTTTCGCGAGGCGCTGGGATCGCTGTCGAAGTGATTTCACGCCGAGCCATCATGCCCGGTAAGTCCACGTTGCTTGTCCTTGTTACCTCGAACCCCAGGAGGGTTTGTGCGCAGACGGTGGGTTCAAATTACTCTGCTGGTTGTGTGTATCGTGGCCGCGTTCTTGGTGGAGATTCCGCGGCTGGTGGATGAGCAGCAGAACAAGCTGGTGAAGAAGCCGCCGTACACGGCATCGAAGCTGGCGCTGAATCTGCACCAAGAGCTCACCATCGTCGATCTTCACGCCGATTCGCTTTTGTGGGGCCGCGATCTGCTGGAGCGCAGCACCGACGGGCAGGTGGACATTCCGCGCCTGGCCGATGGCAATGTTGCGCTGCAAGTGTTCTCGCTGCCCACCAGGACCCCGCGCGGGTTGAACATTGAGAGCAACGATGACAAGAGCGATAGTATTTTCTGGCTGGCGATTGTGGACCGCTGGCCGCCGGCGACCTGGAACAGCCTGACGGAGCGAGCGCTGTATCAGGCGCGGCGTCTGCATCAATTCGCGCGCGGCTCCCAAGGCGGCTTCATGGTGATTGAGAGTTCCGCCGATCTCTCCAGCTACCTCGAACGGCGGCGCACCAATGGCAAGCTCACGGCCGGACTGCTTTCGATCGAAGGGGCGCACGCGCTCGACGGCAAGCTGGAGAATCTTGATGTACTATACGGCGCCGGGTACCGGATGATGTCGCCCAGCCATTTTTTCGATAACGATATTGGAGGATCGGCGGCGGGAGTTCATAAAACCGGCCTCACCGAAAAGGGCCGCGAGTGGGTGCGCCAGATGGAAGCACGACACATGATCGTGGACCTGGCCCATGCGTCGGCAAAGACAATTGAAGATGTTCTGGCGATTGCCAGCCGGCCGCCGGTCGTTTCGCACACGGGCGTCAAGGGCACGTGCGACAACAGCCGGAACCTTAGCGACGATCAGGTTCGGGCGGTGGCAGCAAAGGGAGGCTTGATCGGCATCGGGTATTGGGACACAGCGACCTGCGGCACCGATGCGCGGGCGATTGTGAAAGCGATGCGGTATGTTTCCGATCGGGTGGGCGTGGAACATGTGGCGCTCGGTTCGGATTTCGACGGAGCGGTCACGGCTCCCTTTGACACGACCGGACTGGTCGAAATCACCGATGCCATGCTGGAAGCGGGCTATTCCGAGCCGGAGATCCGGATGATTATGGGAGAAAACGTGGTGAGGTTTCTGAAGACGAATCTGCCGGAGAAGTAGCGGCGTGTGCCCGGAATGAGTGGCAAGGACGCCCGCTCCATTTGGGACGCGGGATGCGCGACCGCTTAGTTGCCGACGAAGCGCAGATAGAGGTCGCGGTCGTGGCGGCAGGTTTCAGCCATGTGCTTCACCTTTTCCCAGGCTTCTAACTGAGAGTCATCGCGCACGCGGTCTTTCGCACGATCCCATTCCTTGAGAAAGGCTTCCATCTGCAAGTGATTGAACACGGTTTTGCCGAATGGATCAATGCCGCTGAGCAGCAGGAAATCTGCCTGGCTGGTGCCGGGAACCACCCCGTGCAGCATAACCCACTCGCCGTGTTCGCCGAGATCGTCTTCCAATTTCACGACCAAGGACATGGCTATCCTCACTGACTGATGCAATGGTACTGGCCGCAATGTAACAGCCCCGGAGGGCGTTGTCCAAACTGAGCCAGTATCGAAAGTAACCGCGAATTGATCAGCGGGGCAGATTAAGGATTCCCGGACAGGTGGCGCTGCCGAACTGCGCTCTCAGGCTTCGCCGACGTGGGCGCCGTGCTGGAAGTGGTATTGGAGAATCTTTGCGGCCAAGGCGGGCGTCACACCCTGCCCTTGGGCTTCGACGGCGCGGACCACTTCTCCGCGACAGATGACTTCGGTGGCCGTGAGCCCGGCAATTTCTGCCGGGAGCACGAGGCTAATCTCCAGTTGTGCGTGCGGATGAAGCAATTCCTGCGCCTGGAACAGCAACCCGGAGCGGCTGATGTTCTCGGTGGTGCCCGGGCGCCAGCTCTTTTCACCGAGCGGACGATAGCGCAGCGGCACGTGGAGATTGAAACGGCGAGCTCGGAACGGTGGCACCTTCTTTTCAAGAACGCTTGAACCGGTGCGGGATGACATTGCGACTTCCAAGGGGATGGGCTCGGAATCCAGCACCTCGCGTACGCGATCTTTCAGAGCGGGAAGGCTGAACGGTTTTTGCAGCAAGTTAATGCCGGCATCGAGCGTGCCGTCCAGACCGACGGCATTCTCGGTGTAACCCGACATGTAGAGCACACGGACGTCCGGGACCAGCTCGGTGATGCGCGCGGCCAATTCGCGGCCATTCATCCCGGGCATGATGACATCAGTGAGCACGAGGTCGATGGTGCCCTTGTAGCCGTCAACGAATTGCAGAGCAGCGGCGCCGTCTTCGGCTTCGAGGATCTTGTAGCCCTGCGTTTCCAGATACTGGCGGGCCAGACGGCGGAGATTGGTTTCATCTTCGACAAGGAGGATGGTCTCCTGCCCATGCTCGGCGCGGGGAAGGCCGAGAGAATCCTGCGCGGCGGCGGCGTCTTCCCGGCCTTCAACTCGCGGGAAATAGGCACGGAAGGCGGTGCCGCGCTGGGGCTGGCTGTCGACGAAAATAAAGCCGCCGCTCTGCTTCACGATGCCGTACACCGTAGAGAGGCCGAGGCCGGTGCCCTTGGAACCCTTGGTGGTGAAGAAAGGCTCGAAGATGCGCGACTGGGTTTCGTTGTCCATGCCGACGCCGGTGTCGCTGATGGCGAGCATGACATAGTCGCCTGCGGGGAGCGGCGCGTGAGTGCGCGTGAAGTTTTCGTCGAGGGTGACGTTGGCGGTCTCGATGGTCAGCTTGCCGCCTTGCGGCATGGCATCGCGAGCGTTCACGGCAAGGTTCATGATGACCTGGTCGATCTGGCCGGGATCGGCGCGGACGGCGCCGAGCCCAGGGCCTGGAACCATGACCAGATCGATATCCTCGCCAATCATGCGGGTGAGCATTTTCAGGTTCTCGGCTACCACCTCATTCAGGTCGAGCACCTTGGGGGCAAGCATTTGTTTGCGGCTGAAGGCCAGCAATTGCCGGGTCAGTGAAGTGGCGCGCTGCGTGGCATTGGAGATTTCCTGCGCCGGCCCCCGCAGCCGGGGATCTGGTCCCAGACGCTCGAGCAGAAACTCGGAGTAGCCGGAGATCACCATCAGCAGGTTGTTGAAATCGTGTGCGATGCCGCCGGCGAGGCGGCCAATCGCTTCCATTTTTTGCGCCTGACGGAGTTGCAGCTCCAGCGTGCGGGTTTCGGTAATGTCCTCCATAAAAATCTCGAAGGTGCCTCCATCTTTACCGTTTGGAATTGAGCGTCCGGAAATGCGCACCGCGATGGCCGAGCCATCCTTGCGGACGCACTCCGTGGTCAGATTGTTGAATTCCTTCCGGGCATGAAAATAATCGGCGGTTTGAAACCATTGCTGGGCGTCGGCGTACAGGCTCCCCAGATGTCTGCCGGTGAGTTCGGCGGCGCTGTCATAACCAAACATAGCTACCAGCGCGGGGTTTGCGTCCTGCAGGGTTCCGAGGGCGTCGCAGCGGCAGATGCCATACGGCGCGTTCATCACCAGCGAACGAAAGTTGCTCTCGGACCGGCGCAAGCTCTCCTGGGTAGCGCGGAGGGCGGCGTTGAACCAGCAGATCAGCAGGGCCACGGCGGAGAACAAGGCGAGGTGCGCGATCGCCTTGCGATACTCACTCGGAGTCTGTTCTCCAGTGAGCGAATAGTAGGCGCTGACGGTGAGCGCAAAAGAGGTGGCGGCCAGTCCGGGTTTCCATCCTCCGTACCAGGCACTGACCATCACGGCGACGGCGAACACAACCAGGCGGCTCTCCGCGATGTCGGAGAAAAACAGGGTTGGGATCAGCGCCAGAACGGTGCTGAGGAGAGCGACTCCATAGCGCAGAATGGGAGCACGCGCCGGAGTTACTGCCAAGCTGCGGATGAGGGGGGATTTCATTCGCATGGCCTCATGCTATGCGCCGACCGCCCGCAGAGCGAGTTACGCCAGTCCACCGCATTATCCTGGCGGCGCAGTGGCCAGAGGTACATCAGTCAGGCACAACCTCGGAGGACCAACGTCGAGACAGAAGCAAAAACCTTGTCCACAGACTAGTCACAGTTGGCGATTTCCGCAAAACTCGCTGGTACAAAAAGGCGATAAGGGAACAAAGACTTGCAACATTGCCCCGCAAACGACGAAACTAACCAAGCATCGCAGGAAATAGCGGAATGAATATCGGCCTTTTCGGCGGCAGCTTCGACCCGATACATCGCGGACACCTGGCACTGGCCCAGGCGGCCGCCAGCCGCTACTCTCTGCGGCAGGTGCTGTTTGTGCCGGCGAATGTTCCTCCGCACAAGCAGAAACAGCCGCTCACCGCGTTTATCCATCGTTATGCCATGGTGACGCTCGCCACGCAGGACGAACGGCGATTCGTGCCGTCGTTGCTGGAATCCGCGTCCGAAGGCGTGAATTATTCGATCGATACGGTTCGACGCCTGAAACGAACGCTCAAGAAATCGGACCGGCTTTTTTTCCTGGTCGGAATTGATGCCTTCCGCGACGTCGCACAATGGCACGAGGCGCGCTCGCTTCTCGGGGAATGCGATTTCATCGTGGCCAGCCGTCCCGGATATTCGTTGCGGGACGTGGCCGAGTCGTTGCCGGAAGATCTGCGGCCTCCGGCGGCGGTGACTCGTCCGTTTCACAAGCAGCCGGCAAAAGGCGATCTGGTGCTTCCCGGAGTCACGCTGCACTTGCTGGAAGGCGTTCATCAAAGCATCTCCGCGACCGCGATTCGGGCGGCGGCGGCGCAGGGCAAGCCCCTGGCACGTTGGCTCGACCCGCGCGTGGCGGATTACATCCGGAAGCACGGATTGTACCGCGGGAAATGATTGGAGAAGCTGCGGGCGGGTTACAATCAATGATCTCCTATGAAGAAAAAGGACGACCTGAAACTTCAAGTAAGTGAAGCCATTCTCGCCTGCCAGGACAAACAAGCTGACGATGTCACGGTTCTCGAACTGGAAAAAGATTCGGGAGCCTTCACTGACTACTTTGTGATGTGCAGCGGGACCAATCCCCGCCAAGTCCAAGCCATTGCCGATGCGGTGGACGAGCGGCTGGAGGCGCTGGGCCTCCCCGTAACTCACTCCGAAGGCTACAAACAGGCCGAGTGGGTTCTGCTCGACTATGTGGACTTCGTCGTCCATATTTTCTCCGAGAAGGCCCGCCAGTTCTACGACCTGGAACGCCTGTGGAAGTCGGCCAAGCGGCTGGAGCCAGCGGAATTGACGGCGAAACCGAAGCCGCGGCGGGCGGCAATTGCCAAACCTGCGACCGCCAAATCCACAGCCGCAGCGTCCAAGAAAACGCGCACGAAGAAGGCCTGAAGTGTACGCTGCGAATCCAGCCCCGTGGAGTTCTTCCTACCGCTTGATTGCTGCAGAAAAGTGGAAGGCAAAATCGGCCGCCATGGGCAGCGCGGTAACGCAAGCTTTGGTCGAATACTCGCGCCCGTTGCTTGGCATGCGCGTTCTCGACCTGGCCAGCGGCACCGGAGAACCTGGCATCAGTCTGGCGCAGCGCGTTGGTCCCCATGGCTCGGTGACAGCGGTGGATCAAAGTTTGGACCTGCTCGACATTGCCGCCAAGCGCGCCGGCAACAAGAAACTCTCAAACTTCACGACCCAGCAGGCCGACGCGCACCACTTGCCGTTTGCCGACCAGACCTTCGATCTCGCCTCCTGCCGCTTTGGGGTGATGTTTTTCAGCAACGTCGAACGAGCGCTGGCGGAACTGCGCCGCGTTTTGAAGCCCGGAGCTCGTGCCTGCTTTGCCGCCTGGGGTTCGATTGAGCAACCGTATTGGCAAACGACGATGCAAATTGTGCACCGGCACGTGGGCGGAGCCATGCTTCAAACGGAAGGATCCGACCCTTTTCGGTTCTCGGCCGCGGGCTCACTCTCAGCCGCGCTCTGCGCCGCCGGATTTCACGAGGTGCAGGAGTCGACTCAAAATCTTCCCTGGACTTGGCCAGGAGACGCGGAAGAAGTTTTCGAATACGCCTGCGCAATATCAGCTCCGTTCCGTCCGATGCTGGAACGGGTCCCGGCGGGAGAGTGGCCGGCGATCCGCGCCGAGGCGAAGGCCGCGATCGAGCGCTATCGCGTTGGGGACGAGATCCGATTCGGCGCCGACGTGGTTCTGGCGTCGGGAAAAGCCTGAGTGTGTTCGTGGAGCGCCGGGCGTCCCCGGCCGCCGACAGGCATCCTCCAGACGGGCGAGACGCCCGTCGCTCCATCGGAGACGGAAAGACTGTGAAGATCAAAGTGGCATGGATCGGGAAGACGAAAGAGCCGGCGATCCAGGCTCTGACCGAGGAGTATTTGAAACGGATCTCGCGCTATGCTGACGTTGCGGGCCTGGCATTGAAAGACGAAGCCGCGATTTTGTCGCTGGCGACAGGCGAGCGGCAGCAGAATAAAGAGCGGCACAAGCTGGTTCTGCTCGATTCGCGGGGGAAACAGTTTTCATCCGAAGAGCTGGCCGAGTTCCTGGAGCGCGAGCAGCTGAACGCGATACCGCTGCTGTTCGCGATTGGCGGCAGCGACGGCTTTAGTGAAGAAGCGCGGCGCCGCGCCAGTTTTACCCTGTCCCTGGGAAAGATGACGCTGCCCCACGAGCTGGCGCGCGTGATTCTGATCGAGCAGCTTTACCGCGCTTTCACCATTCTTAAGAATCATCCCTATCATTTGGGACATTAACTTTATGGTAACGGGGCAGCGGCCAGTTAGCCCCATGCTCGGGAGACTCGATTCGCAATCCCGATGCACTTCTGGCAGCTTCACGGGCGCGTGAAATTGGCTTATTGTATTTCTTGACAGGCAAAAACAAGTCTGAATTTGTTGGCGAGGCCCCTCCCCCAATGAAAAACCCGTACGACATATTACGAATGAAGGAGCAGGAACTGCTGCGGGTCCGCAAAGAGATGGACGCTTTGCGGATCGCAGCGCGCTTGCTGGGCGCCGAGGATCCGGGCGCGGCGAATGGCAAAGGTCAGCCGAAGCTGCAGCGGGTCGTCGAAATGCCTTAAAAGAATCTACTCCTCCGCGTTTGACATGAGGCGGACGGAACCAAAAACCGTCCGCCCTCTTGCTTCTGGGGAACCCAGACGTCCAAAGTAACCACACTCGCCGCACCACACAAGGCACGTACGCGTCAAGCCATATTCCCCTTGGCCCTGTGTCCCAATCTAACTCTCCTCAAATCGTCCTTTGAATTGGGTTCCATCCTACGTGTCTCGACGGCTCCCTCCGGTTACTCTTAACATGGCTCGATACGGGCTCATGCAACGGGCTCGCCATTCCAATAGAATGCAGATCATAGCATGAATATCGTGAACACTGTGGCCATGCTCGATCAGAAAGCGGAGCGCTTGCGCCAGATCCTCGCGGGCCGCGCTCGCTTGATCGTCGCCTACTCGGGTGGCGTGGACTCCGCTTTTCTTGCCTGGATGGCGCATCAAGTGCTTGGCGGCCAAATGCGCGCCGTGATTGCCGATTCCGCCAGCCTGGCGCGGACTCATCTCGAAGACGCGCTCGCCTTTGCCCGCGAGCACGAAATTCCGCTCGAGGTTGTGGAAACTCAGGAACTGGAAAATCCCGCGTACATCCGCAACGATGCCATGCGCTGTTTTTACTGCAAGGACGAATTGTTCACCGTCCTCGAACGCTACCGCGAGGCCCGCGGTTTCGATGCCATCGCCTACGGAATCAATGCCGACGACGAGGGCGATTTTCGCCCCGGACAGCAGGCCGCGCGCCAGCACCATGTTCTGGCCCCGCTGCTCGAAGCCGGTCTGAACAAAGCGGAAATGCGGGAACTGGCGCGGCAGGCGGACTTGCGGGTGTGGGACAAGCCAGCCTCCGCCTGTCTTTCCTCGCGCATGGAATATGGACGCGCGGTCACGCCCGAAGCGCTGAGGATTATCGAGCGGGGCGAAGACGCACTGCGGGCCCTGGGGTTCCGGCAATTCCGCGTGCGCCATCACGGGGAAATCGTGCGCATTGAGAT
Organism: Terriglobales bacterium; assembly: GCA_050012595.1. GTDB lineage: Bacteria > Acidobacteriota > Terriglobia > Terriglobales > Acidobacteriaceae > Acidiflorens. The sequence continues at coordinate 90,431 of JBEKGW010000016.1, read as the reverse complement.
TGCGCGCGATGAACTTCCCCGCGCGTTGACCGCCGAGATGGCTGGTGAGTTCACCGCCCTGTTCAAAGGACTGGGATTCAAATTCGTCACTCTCGACCTGGAGGGATTCCGCTCCGGATCGATGAATCAACTGCTGACCAAAGAAGAGTTGTTGCGCGGACAGCTCCCGTAGAGACGTGCCACCTACAAGAGTATCGCTGTCATGAGATAATCAAGCGTTTGCTCATGTTCAGGTGGTTTCTATTGATGATGGTGCGGCGCGCGTTTCTGGTTCTTTTGCTGATCTGTCTGGGCTGCTCGGCCCAGCCCCCACCTTCGCCGCCTTCGGACATCGTACGCGCGGTCCAACGGCAGGTGCGAGCGCATTATTCCCTCCCACCGAACGTAAAGGTGATTGTGGGACCGCTCCGGTCGAGTGAGTTTGCGAACTATGACGCGCTGACGGTTACGTTTGCCAGTCCCAATAAGAATCAGGACTTCGAGTTCCTGCTCTCCCGCGACCACAAGACGCTGGTGCGCATAACCAAGTTCGATCTGACCAGCGATCCGTACGCTGAGATCATGAAGAAGATTGACGTGAGCGGGCGTCCGACGCGCGGCAACAAAGATGCCAGGGTAACGGTCGTCAACTATGACGATTTCGAGTGTCCGTTCTGTTCGCGCATGCACCAGACACTTTTCCCGGGAATTTTCAAGGAATACGGCGATCGCGTCCTTTTCATCTACAAGGATTACCCGCTCGAAGAAATTCATCCCTGGGCTGTGCATGCGGCAGTGAACGCCAATTGCCTGGGCGCGCAAGACAATGACGCCTACTGGGACTATGCGGATACCCTGCACGGCAATCAGGACGCAGTCAAGGCAAAAGGCCGCGATGGTTGGAATGCGGAACTCGACAGGCTGGCCGGCGCGCAGGGGCAGAGGCACAATCTCGACGTTGCGAAGTTGCAGGCATGCGTCAAGGCCCAGGATGAAAAGGCGGTGCGCGCCTCGATGCGCGAAGCAGAAACCGTTGGAGTGGACGCAACTCCGACGATGTTTGTAAATGGACAAAAACTGGATGGAGCCGTGCCTTCGGATGGGGTACGACTCGCGCTCGACCAGGCGTTGAAGGATGCCGGTGTTGCGCCTCCGGAGCACAAGCCGGCCGCAGCGGAAACAAAAAATCCGCCGCCGGCGCCATCGAAGTAAGCTGTCATCGTTTTAGATCGGCTTTTAGATCGCCTGCGTTCTGGGCATGTCGTGGGATTGACTCGCCGTTGTGGCGGAGGGAATAACTTGAAAAATCGTAACTGGTTTGGGCGTGCGGGCGTGGTTATGGTCAGCGCGTTTCTGTTGATTGGGCTAGTGGCTTGTAACCGCAACAGCAGAGGCGGGGACGTCATGGCTTCGGTCAATGGGCGGAAGATTTATCGCAGCGAAGTCGACAAGTATTACGCCAACCAAACGGCGGGTTCCGATCAGCAGCCGACAGGCGAGCAGGCGGTGAGCCTTCGGCTAGGCATTTTGAATGAACTGGTCGAAACGGAAATCCTGATGCAGCGCGCGGAGAAGCTCGGGCTGCTGGCGACAGATGAAGAAGTGGACCGCAAGCTGAACGAAATTAAGTCGCCATACACTGCCGAGGAATTTAACAAGCGCCTGCAGGATAAAAAGATATCGGTCGACGACTTCAAGCGTGACCTGCGCCGCTCGCTCACTCGCGACAAGGTGTTGAACAAGGAAATCACCTCGCGCATCAACATCACCGACCAGGACGTCTCCGGTTATTTCAACGACCACAAAGCCGAGTTCAACCTGATCGAGTCGCAATACCATTTGGCCAAGATCATGGTTTCGGGAGTGGTGAACGCCCAGGTGCGCAACCTGCAGAACAGCAAGGCGCAGAACGATGCGGAAGCGCGCAAGAAAATCCAGATGATCGCCAACCGGCTCGATAGTGGCGACGACTTCGCTACGCTGGCGATGAATTATTCCGAGGACCCGGAGACCAGCAACAACGGCGGCGATTTGGGAATGGCTCCCGAATCCGCGCTAAAGAACGCCGATCCGGCAACCCGCGAAGCGGTGATGAAGCTCAAACCGGGGCAGTACACGCCGGTGATTCCCATGATCAATCCGACCAATCATCAGCCCTACGCTTACATGATCGTGAAACTGATTTCGAAAGAGCCGGCGGGCCAGAGGGACTTGAATGATCCGCGGGTGCAGCAGGCCATCCGCCAGCAATTGCGCGATCGCCGCGAGCAGTTATTGAAAGCGGCGTACTACGAGAGCCTCCGCGATGACGCCAAAGTCACGAATTACTATGCGGAAGAAGTGCTGAAGGACGCGGGAGCGGCCAAGTAGGGCCGATGGTTCGTATCAGGGCATCGCTTTAGCGATGCCAAAAGCGCGCGAAATCACACGCCTCTTTAGGGGGCTGGGTCTGAACACTGCTACCCTTCCAGCTTCTTAGTCAATACGTCATTCACCAACTGGGGATTGGCTTGCCCTTTCGAGGCTTTCATCACTTGGCCCACAAAGAACCCGATCATGGTTTTCTTCCCCGCGCGATATTGCTCCACCTGCTTGGGATTCGCAGCGATTAACTCGTCGGCGAGCTTCTCCAGCGCCGACGTATCGCGCGATTGCTCGGGACGCCCCTGTTCTTCGTAAACAGCGGGGAAATCCTGGTTGCGTTCGAAGCAGAGGTCGTAAAGATCTTTCAGCATCTTGCCCGAAATTGCGCCCGACTCGACCAGATCGGCCGAGACCGTGACTCCAGCCATTGAAATTGGCGACTGCTCGAGTTCTAGGCCCTGCGCTTTCAGGCGTCCGAGTAATTCGCTTTGCACGAGGTTTGCGACGCGCTTCGGATTTTTTGCCGTGCGAGCCGCGGACTCGAACCGGTCGGCCATCGCTCGCGTCAGCGTCAGCGTGTGGGCATCGCCCGCCGTGATGCCGTACTCCTTCATCATGCGCCGGCGGCGCGCTTCCGGAAGCTCGGGTAAGCCGGCGCGGATTGCGGCTTGCCATCTCTCATCCACCACTAGGGGAAGCAAATCCGGTTCGGGAAAATACCGGTAGTCGTGCGCCTGCTCCTTCGAGCGCATGCCGTGAGTCTTGCCTTCGTGCGCGTTGTAGAGGCGCGTTTCCTGCGTGATTCTGCCCCCGCCCTCGATTATGCCGATGTGGCGCTCGATCTCGTACTCGAGCGCCTGCTTGATGAAGCGGAACGAGTTGACGTTCTTGACCTCGGTTTTGGTGCCGAATTCTTTCTGTCCGCGAGGACGCACGCTGATGTTGGCGTCGCAGCGCAGCGAACCTTCTTCCATGTTGCAGTCGCTGACGCCGGTGTAGAGGATGACTTCTTTGAGCCGAGTAAGGTACTCGTAAGCTTCCTCTGGCGATCGCATGTCGGGTTCGCTGACGATCTCGGCTAGGGGCACGCCGGTGCGGTTCAGATCGATGGCGGTCTTCGCGTCGGCGTCAGCGAAGCCCTCGTGCAGGCTCTTGCCCGCGTCTTCCTCCAGGTGCAGACGGGTGATGCCGATTTTTTTCTTGCTCCCGCTCGTTTTACTTTCGTTCGTCTTACCTTCGTTCAGGTCGATTTCGATGAACCCGAACTCAGCCAAGGGCTTGTCATACTGCGAGATCTGGTAACCCTTCGGCAGGTCAGGATAAAAATAATTCTTTCGCGCAAAGATGGAAACATGGTTGATACGGCACTCCAAAGCCATCGCCGCCAGGGCCGCGAATTCCACGGCCTTCCGGTTCAGCACCGGCAAGGCCCCTGGAAGTCCGAGACACACCGGGCACACATTCGTGTTCGGTGGATCGCCAAAACGAGTCGAGCACGAGCAAAAGATTTTCGACGCGGTCAGCAGTTGTACGTGGACTTCAAGTCCGATGACCGGCTCGTATTTCGCGAGTAGATCCTCGGAAACGGCTGCTGTGGTCGCCATATCGGACGATTATAGCTGGCGCGGCAGTGGAGAGCCGGGCGTCCCCGCCCGGCCGCCATATTGCTGGATGAGCGAGATGCCCGTCGCTCCATCGTTCGACTGCTACGGTCGCTTGGCTTCCGGCGCGCTCAAGTACTTCTCCATCGGGATTTCGAAATACATCAGCTCATTGCCTTTCGCGTCGCGTACTCCCATCAGATAGAAGTTGGCGCCGGCCAGCGGATTCGAGATGTCGGCAATATCGAAAAATAGAAAGCCACGCACTGTGGAGTGCGGTTCTACCGCCTTGGCGCCGAACTGAGCCTGCTCGATTTCATCCCAGGTCTTGCGGCTCACGCCGCCTTTGACCTCTTTCTTGGGCAGCGGAATCGGCAACGTATTCTGCCTGTCATTCCGCGTAGGATGCGAGAGCCGTCGCAGCAAATCGTCCATGGTCGCGGGGAACAGCTTGCTGCGATCCTTGGTATTCAACTGCGCCTTCATGCCGACGAGAGAAACTGGTTGATCGCCGTCATTGGTGATTACGAAAAAGACCGGCATGTAACCGTTGTTGCGGTAGTTGACGCTGAAGATCGAAGCCTTGTCTTCTACGTCGTAGGGATCTACTGCGACCACAACTTTTTCCATGGGGTGGTCGTCGTGTGCTGGGTAAATGCGGGCGGGCTGCGCCGCTGGCATCACAAACTCTTTGGCCGCAATCGCGCCCAGGCAGCCGAGCAGCACAAAAACACAGACTGCCCCAAAACGCGGGGCTAGCGGCATCGGCGCGCGAGGTGATTCCTGCCTATCTGCATTATGCATACATGGATTATAGGATGCCGGATTGTAAGATGCCGTCAGCATAAGCCGTGTCGCCCCCTCCTGATCGAAGATCGGATTTCGGCTTGCCATTTAGAATGGGACTTCTCTTCATGTACGCGCTCTACAGTGCGATGCTGGCTTTGTTTCTGGTGCTGACGCTGCCCTACTGGCTGCTGCAGATGATGAAGCACGGCAAGTATCGGGCGGGCTTGCGCCAGAGGTTCGGCGCCATTCCACCCGCTCTCGCTGGTCGCGGCGAGACACCCGCAATCTGGGTTCACGCGGTTTCGGTGGGCGAGGTTGTAGCTTCGAGCGCAGTCGTCACGGCACTGCAACAGAAATTCCCGTCCCATCGCGTGCTGGTTTCGACGACTACCAGCACAGGGCAGAAACTCGCCGCGCAGCGGTTCGGCGCGGAGAACGTGTTCTACTTCCCGTTGGACTTCGCCTTCGCCGTCCGGCCCTACCTCGACGCTTTGCGTCCGGAACTCGTGGTCGTCGCCGAAACTGAATTCTGGCCGAATTTTCTCCGGCTGGCCAAGCGCAGCGGGGCTCGCATCGCCGTGATTAACTGCCGCATTTCCGATCGCTCGCTGCCCGGCTACAAGCGGCTCCGCTTCTGGCTTCCGAAATTGCTGGAGAAGACGCTACAGAACGTCGATGTTTTCTTGGCCCAGACGGAAGAAAACCGGCACCGGCTTACAGAAATTGGTGCGCCTGAATCTAAGGTCATCGTAGTCGGCAACCTTAAATTCGATGTGGCGCCACCGCCATCGCCCAAGATTGTTGCCAGTCTTCGGGAGAGCTTCCGCCACTCCGGAGCGGGGCCAGTTCTGGTCTGTGGCAGCACGCTCGAAGACGAAGAAGGCTCTCTGCTTTCAGCGTTTCGCAACATTCTGGCCAATCATCCGAAAGCCGTGATGATCCTCGCACCGCGCCACCCGGAGCGTTTTCCGGAGGTTGGCGAGCTCGTCGAGAAACTCGGCTTCCGGATGTGGCGGCGTTCTCTGTGGAGCGGCGAACCGCTCGCTGGCGGCGTGTTTCTGGTCGACAGTATCGGAGAGTTGGCTGCACTCTATTCGCTGGCCACCGTCGCCTTCGTCGGCGGCAGCCTGGTGCCGCGTGGCGGACACAATATTCTTGAGCCCGCACTCTACGGCGTTCCCATCGTCACCGGCAACCACTATGAGAATTTTCGCGACGTCGTCAATTTTTTTGCCAGTCGCAATGCGGTCCGCATCGTTGGAGTGGCAGAGCTGCCGCTGGTCTTCATGGAGCTGATCGAAAACGACAACGAGCGAACGACGCTTGGCCGGAACGCACTGGCGGCGCTCGAATCCCAGCGTGGCGCCACCGACAGGACGATTACGGCGCTGCTTCAACTGATGGGTGTTTCCGCATGAATTCGCTCACCGGACTTTACGGTGCCGCCACTGCTCTGCGAAACACGCTGTTCGATCGCGGCGTGCTGTCTTCGCGGCGGCTGGAGCAACCCGTGGTCAGCGTCGGGAATCTGTCGGCGGGCGGTTCGGGCAAGACCCCGTTCGTGATTGCGCTCGGTGAACTGTTGCAGGCGCGCGGCATTCGCTTCGACGTGCTTACACGGGGATATCGTCGCAAAACTCGGGGCGTCATGGTCGTTGAGAAAGATGGCGCCGCCGCCGACTTCGGCGATGAACCGCTGCTGATCGCGCGGCGGCTGGGCGTGCCGGTAATCGTCGGTGAAAGCCGTTATGACGCGGGCCGAATGGGCGAGCGGAAATTCCAGCCGCAATTGCACATCCTCGACGACGGCTTTCAGCACCGTTCGCTGGCGCGTGACTTCGACATCGTACTGATGACAGAGAGCGATTTCGACGACCGACTGCTGCCCTCGGGACGGCTGCGCGAACCGCTCTCGTCGCTGCAACGCGCCGATGCGATCGGGTTGTCGTGGGACTCTTCGTTGAAAAATTTGACGATCGAAAGGCTCGCTCGGCAAGGGAAACTTATCTGGCGAATGCACCGAGAAATCCTTACGCCCGCTGCGCCTTCCGCGCCGATTGTGTTCTGCGGTATCGCGAGGCCGCAGCAGTTCTTCGCCCAGGTGCGCGCCGCCGGTGTCACGCCTGCCGCAGAAGTCGAGTTTCGTGACCATCATGCCTATGACAGAAGTGACATCGAGCGCCTGCTTGCCATGCGCGTCAAGCTCGACGCCGGCGGCTTCCTGACCACGGAGAAAGATGCGGTCAATCTGGGGGCATTATTATTGCAGGCGGACCTCAAGCCGTTCATGGTCGCCGTGCTGAGCGTTACGATCGACGATCCCAATGACGTTGTGGATGCCATTTTGGCGAGAACCATTTTCGCAAGAATCACGGAACGAAAGCCCCGCTCGTGAGAAAATCTTGAATTGCACCCGATGAACCAGAATATTGTGACCCAGCACATTGATGACAAAACATATTAAAGAAAACAACCGTCTGCAGAAGATCGTCGAATCTTTCCCCAAGCTCACAGTTACCGTCCTCGCCGATCTGGTCGCCGACGAGTTCGTGTTCGGCGAGATTTCTCGCGTCTCGCGCGAGGCGCCGGTGCTGATTTTGAAACACCGCGATCGCAAGGTGGTTCCTGGCGGCGGCGCCAACGCCATCTATAACCTTGCCGACCTCGGAGTGAACGTATTGCCGGTTGGAGTCGTGGGCGACGACGAGCCGGGGAAGCTGCTGCTGCGCGCCTTCCGCCACAAGCGCATCCCGGTCAGCGGTGTTTTGAAAGACAAGAGCTACACCACCGTGACCAAGACGCGCATCCTGGCCGGGTTCGCGCACACCGCCGGACAACAAGTCGTGCGCCTTGACCGCGAGCCCATCGAAGGCCCCAGTGCGCATTTGCGCCGCGAGCTCGTGCTTGCCACCCGCGAATACTCACGGGCCTCCGATGCGCTGCTGGTTTCCGACTATGGATACGGCGCGGCAACGCCAACCCTGCTGAATGTGATTCGCGAAAAGCGCGGGCTCGGCAAGGTTCCCGTGACGCTCGACTCGCGCCATCGCATGCTTGAGTTTTCCGGCGTCACTGCGGCAACACCGAATGAGTCTGAGGTGGAAGAGGTTCTCGGCATCCGCATCGGCAACGACTGGGAGCGCCTGCTGGCCGCCGGAGACCAAATCGCAGGCGAGATGAATTTGGAATCGCTGCTGATCACGCGCGGCAAGGATGGCCTGGTGGTTTTCCCGCGCCGCCACAAGCCGGTGGATATTCCGATCTACGGCAGCGATGAAGTCACCGACGTAACCGGCGCCGGCGATACCGTCATCGCGACTTTTACCGCTGCCCTGGCTGCGGGCGCGACTGCCGAAGAGGCGGCTCACTTGGCGAACTACGCGGGCGGCATCGTGGTCATGAAGCGCGGCACGGCCACGGTCAGCCAGCAGGAGTTACTGGAGGCGCTCGAAAAGGCGCCGCCGGTTGCTCGAGAACATTAATAGCACATGAGTGTTTCGGCAGCTTGATAGATCGAGATCATTGAGCACATCACTCCATCGGAAGATTGTTTCGCGCGACGAACTTCAGCAACGCGTGGCGGATTGGCGCCGCGCCGGCAATCGCGTCACGCTGGCCAACGGGTGTTTCGATCTGTTGCATGTCGGCCATGTGCGCTACCTGCATGCCGCGCGGGAACTCGGCGGCAAACTGATTGTCGCGGTGAACGCCGATGAGTCCGTGCGCGCGCTGAAGGGTGAAGGGCGGCCCGTGATGCCGGCCGAAGAACGCGCTGAAATTTTGGCGTCACTGGCGGATGTGGACGCCGTCATAGTGTTTCCAGAAAAGGATGTGCGCGCCATCATTCGCGAAATTCGCCCTGATTTTCACGCCAAGGGCACGGACTACACGGTGGAGAGCGTCCCCGAGCGCGACGAGGTCGAAGCCTGTGGAGGCCGGGTTGTCATCGTGGGTGATCCGAAGAATCACTCGGCCACCGAGATCATTCGTTCGCGTTCGCACTCGCGGCTGGCGCCGCGAAAGTCGTGAGGCGGTGCGAATGGCGGCGCAGGTGGCGACAAGGATGACCGACTCCTTTTCTCTCCCCGCCGGCACTCCGCGCTTCGACAGCCTGCTCGTGGTGCGCCTCAGCGCCATGGGAGACATCATTCATACTTTGCCTGCGGCAGCCGCCCTGCGCCAGGCTTTTCCTCACGCCACCTTGGGATGGCTCATCGAAGAGCGCTGGGCGGAACTGCTCTGCACGCTGCGCTATCCGCGTTCGGGACCGCGCTCTCCGCAGCGCCCGCTGGTCGATCGCGTCCATTCCATCAACACGGCGGAATGGCGGCGCGCGCCGGTCTCGTTCAACACCTGGCAGCAGATGGCCGTGGGCTTGAGTGAGTTACGCGGAATTCAATATGACGCAGTGATTGATTTTCAGGGCGCGGTCCGTTCGGCATTGCTGGCACGCTGGTCGGGCGCGCCCATAGTGTATGGAAGCGCACTACCGCGCGAGAATGCCGCCAGCATGTTTTACACCCGAAAAGTACTTTTGAAGACGAATGGCACTCACGTCGTCGAACAGGCGCTTGCGCTGGCCGGAGCGCTCATTCCGACTGCCGGCATTCCGGCGATGGCGGAACCTCAGGTAGAGTTTCCCGTGGACCCGGATGCAGAGAGCAAGATTGCTGGCCTCACGACGGGTGTGAGCGACTTCGCGATTCTCAATCCCGGCGCGGGCTGGGGAGCGAAGCGGTGGCCGGCCGAGCGTTACGGACAAGTTGCGAAGGAACTCGCGAAAGATGGATTATGTTCGCTCGTAAATTACGGGCCGGGCGAAGAAGAGCTGGCCATGGCCGTGGAAACCGCTGGCGAAGGAACGGCGCGAAAAATCTCCTGCTCGGTTTCTGAGTTGATCGCGCTCACCCGCCGGGCTCGCCTGCTCATCGGCGGCGATACCGGGCCGATGCACCTGGCGGCCGCTTTGAAAATTCCGGTGGTGGCAATTTTTGGTCCGACAAATCCGGCGCGCAACGGCCCATTTGGGACGCGATCGATTGTGCTGCGAAGCGCGAGCAGTATGACTGATCACCGCCGGCGCCGCGAGCCGGAACAAGGCTTGCTCGAAATCACGGTGGGCGAAGTCAGCGCGGCAGCTCGGAAGCTTTTGCGGGGTCATGTTGCAGAACCTCATATTTCAGAACCTTATCTTGATCTTGCAGAACCAAGTGAGTGAAGTCCCACAATCCGGATCGCAACCCTCCGAGACTATCGGCGACACCTGGTCGCGCGTGGCCCGTCGCATCCGCGTGCCTCTGGGATTTATTTTTGCGGTTGTCTTCGTGTTGCTGGCGCATCCAACCAGAGCTTCTCTGATCGTGGGCGCGCTGGTGCTGCTTCCCGGGCTGGTTTTGCGCGGATTGGCTTCCGGCCACGTGCAAAAGGACAAGGAACTCACCACCAGCGGCCCCTACGCCTACACTCGCAACCCTCTGTATCTCGGCTCGCTGATGCTGGCTGCCGGCTTCGCCATCGCGGCGCGCAGTTGGTGGGTCGTCGCAGTCATGCTGCTGATGTTCGCCGTGATTTATATCCCGGTTATCGCCGGAGAGGAGCGTTACCTGCGTCAGACGTTCCCCGGCTATGACGACTATGCCCGCCACGTGCCGCGCATGCTGCCGCGGCTTTCGCCCTATGGCAGCCAGCAGAGTGCGTACTCTTCCGCGCGCTACTGGAAGCACCGCGAATACCAGGCAAGCATTGGCTGCGTGATCGTGCTGGCCGCCCTCGTCGTCAAGCTGGTGTGGTAGTCTGCCGTGGAGCATGAGCCGTTACCCTCAGGGGCTAAAGCCCGTCTGTCGTCATTCGAGTGGCCATGGCTCGGGTTGCGGCGCGGCCCAAGCCGCGCCCTTTCAAAGCATCCGCGGCCTGCTGGCGCTGGTGGGTTCGCTCTGCTGCCTGATCTTTCTGGTCGCGGCCATGTTGATGGCACAGCAAGGCCCGCCCACTGCATCAATCGGCCCCGCTCCTGTGCAGATCACGCCCCCACGTCCCAACTATCCTTTTCCCGATGGACGGAGCTACGTCTATTCGGCGGAGTGGCATTTGATTACCGCCGGGACTGGTGTCGTAAGAATGGAAACCGCCGGGAACGAACGCAAAGTCACGGCGAGCGCCGAATCTTTAGGAGTCGTCAACGTTATTTTTCCCGTGCACGATCGCTTCGAATCGCGCTTCGATCCCCGGACGTTCTGCTCGCTCTCGATCTTCAAGCACAGCGAAGAAGGCGTGCACAAACGCGAGACGTCGATCCACTTCGATTATGCGCGCAAGGAAAGCACGCTCGATGAAAAGAACCTGAAGACGGGCGAGACCAAGCACGTCGAAAATGACCTTGCCGGCTGCGCCACCGACGTCATCACCGGCTTCTACTACCTGCAGTCGCTGCCGCTCGGCCTCGGCGCCAGCTACGAGTTCCCGATCAGTGACGGGAAGACGGCGATCGTCCACGCCACCGTGGAGAAGCGCGAGCAGATCAAAGTGCCGGCTGGAACATTCTCGGCGGTGCTGGTTACGGCCGAAGCTACCTCGGGCTCGCTGCAGTCCAAGGGCAAAGTGTGGGTGTGGTATTCGGAGGATCCAAGTCACACGCCGGTGCAAATGCGCGCCAAGCTGAGCTGGGGCACGCTGCTGTTTCGCCTGCAGAGGATCGAGAAGTAAACCCTGCTTCGGGGGCACCAACCTGACTTTGTTTTTTCCTGTTTACTCGGAAGTGCTAAACGGCTTCACCGGTACCCCCCACCCCCCTATTCTGTTAAAATCCTCATTTCAAAGGAGATAACGTAAATTTGTTAAAATCCTCATTTCAAAGGAGATAACGTAAAATATTCAAAAATAATGAGTTAGTGGTGGCTTCGTGATCGAAGTCGACCAGGAGCGCGAATTTTTTTATTTCTCGACCATTTGGAATCAATGATTTAGGGAGAAATTCCCGCAAAATCTTTGGGTTTAAAGGACTTATATGTAAAATATTCCGGAATAAGGACTTAGGAGAACCACCTTTCAAAGTTTCAGAGTTTCAAGGTCACAATCCGGCGACACGGCGCTGGGCTGCGCCAATAGGAAAAGGGTGCGGAAGCGATCCGCACCCTTATTCATATCTATAAGTCTATTATATCAAGTTTGACCCACCCACCGCGCCAACTTTTCGGACTTTATTTTGTCAGGCGATTCAGCGACTTACGGGGAAAATCGTGAAAGCGGGGGGTTGACAGGATTTCCCGGATAGAGCGATCACCGGTAGAAGAAGTGTCGGAATTATAACCTTCACAAACCAAGTGGGACGGTGAGCGATGAAAGGTCGCACTGGTCGCCACTGAACCTAGCGAGCGACATTACTCCAGATCCACGCCCCGTCTGCACTTCTTTCCGCTTCAAGGGGAAACTCATCAGTTGTGCTCCACCATGTCAGCGGTCGTCGATAGTTCACCACAATCGTGAGTTCTGCTTTAGACGTAGACGTGGATACCACGGTATGGGCACATGCTGCGTCCATCTTGTGCCCCGGAGAGAGAATCGCAGCGGACGATTGCGGACGCAGAAACCCAATATTTTTTACATTTCTGGAGCCAGATTCTATGTCCTTTGCACCACAGGTTACGACCAAGTCATAAAGTGGCAAGACTCCATCATTCGATACGTGAAAGACAGTACCCATGGGATCGGAGGATCGCAATGACCCAGACGCCTCCACGGAGAGTTTCGACAGGAAGACTACGCCGATCCCAACAAGTAAAGAAAAAACCGTACAGCTTCCAAGGATTATTTCGAGCGGTACTTTCCACCATGTTTTGGTGGTTGGCAGGAGCGCTGGGGACCGTTGCGCTCGTCTATCTCGGATATCTTTTGGCGCTTTGGGTTTGGGCATAACATGAGACGACTACGGTTTTGGACATTCGGCGCTAAGGATGAAAAAGCCGTTGTAGTCTGGCGTAAATTGTTCATCGGTACATTCTATGTCGCGTTCCTTGGGGCCGTCATATTCTATGCGCGTTTGGATTTCCAGCACCTTGGTCCCGTTCATTATCAGTGGATAATCAATAGTTCCGATGTGCCCGGACAAGAAAGTTTCTTGAGTGGGGAACAATGTAATAGGGTGATCTGGGATTTTTGTTGCGCGTTGCTCTACTCCATCAACAAAGACCTTCCAATAATTAGCGAAGTTTCGCGCGGGAAGTGGCCCGAAATTCTTGAATCCAAAGCGGAACGAAAGGCTGGTAGTCTCTTTGTTTGGCCTTTCGCTTGGATAAGAAACTCCGCCAGAGTTGACTCCGATATATACCGGCATCATACTGCTGACTCCGACGTATGGTCTATTGGCGCTTTGTGCGATCCGTACCATGTCTTGATTAGTAAGATAAATTTTGATCGTGTATCCAGTGTAAACAGCAAGCAGAAGTACCCCGCCGAGTTCAACAAATGGTTTCCATCTATCCCACCAGTTCTTTTCTTGCTTGCAAGTGATTTGGCAATGGGTGTGGGTTGGTGGAAGTTGAGGACGGGCCGGTGCTGGCGTGATTTCTGGTTTGGGATTACTGGATTGCTCGTTGGTTATCCTGCTAGCGTGTGGGGTTGGGTTGTTTTCGGGGATGGGATTTTCTAAAGCCACGGGTTACTCTCCATTTATGAAGGAACCGGAATACACAGAAGGCCCGAAAGCTCTCGAGAGCTTTAAACGGGGAATGATAGCACTGTTCAAAGTTCCCAAAAGCTAGTTCGTTCAATCACCAAATAGTCTGGATTGCACGCGGTACTTTCCAGAATCTACGCCGAAGCGCTTTTTGTGAGGACACTCAGCGTCGGCCCGAGCCCGTCCCCGCTCTGGCGCAAGCTGAGTCGGAGTACGGCGTGCGATTCCGGCAGATGCTCACGAGGCCGATGAAGAAAGTTGCTGCGCGACGCCCTTCTCTTCCTGAATCGCTTCCTGAGGTGCGAAAGGAGGAAGAGTCCCGAGCGGGCAGTTCGGCGACAGCCATTGCAGCTTTCGTTGCATGATCCCCTGCGAGTACTTCGAGAGGTAGTGGACAATAGTCTCAATGCGGATCTTGATGCCGCCCGCCGGCTTGGTTGAATCCAAGTCCCCAAACTTGAAGAACAGGGTTCCGGTCGCTTCCACAATTTTCTGGGTGGGCGTGTAGGTCGGCTGGTCCATGCCGCATTCGTAGCTGGAAAGGCGAACCACGCACGTAATCCATGGGCAGCGTGCCGCCACCTTTGCTCCCCACATGATTTCGTTGGTGTTGCTGCTGTAGGACGAAGTCCACACATCAGAAATGTCAAACGGGCTCTTGATCCTTCCCATTTGCAGATCGGCCTCGAAGAGCCAGTTCATCAAGTCTTCATCGCCGGGAAGATACTGCAACCACAGAATCGGATACCCGTGCGCCTGCAGGTCTCCCTCAATCTCATGGCCGATCCCTGTATCCATGTGATAGGGACGCGCCAGCACCAGGATGCATGGTTTCTGGTTTTTCGCGCACCAGGTCAGAATGTCCCGGCTCTGCTGTCTGGCTTTATCAGTGAAGCTGTCGAGGGCCTCAAATCCCGCCTTGACCGCGCGCTCGGTCTCTTCCGGTTCAAGATGGAATACATCCTTGAGCGCACTATGCAGTTGTTCGGTCACCATGTGCCGGTCCCCGAGGCTGACAAACGGGGAGGCATAGGTGATGCCGGCCTCGCCAAAGACGTCGCGCTCCTTCAGGAATCCCGCCTTGATGGTCTCAGGTCCGGCCATCACGCGAGTGCAAGTCACCGTGTCGACCACGTGCCCGTGCAGAACCGAAGGCAAGGTGTGGATCATCGGGCTCAGGAGAATGTGGATCTTCTTCTTTTGTCCAAAAACCAATTCGCCGTAGTGCCCACTGATGCACTTCACCGGATAGCAGCAATCTACCGTGCCGCGCCCCTTGCCGAACTCGCGCCCCTGCTCCTCGGAAGTATCGGAGCTGAACACGATGTTCTCCGATTCGATGCCGATTGACTTCAGGAAGCCCACCCAGAACTGGTGAGTTGTCCAGATATTCAACACCTTCGGAATCCCGACGCGCACCTGCGAGCGGTCTTTACCTTTAGGTGGCGACGCGACGGAACGCTTCTTTGCGGACCAAATCGGCAACGTTGGGAAACGCATTTTTAGTTTTCTCCATCCCGATCTTGATGACCTTCATTTCGTTCAAGTCTTCCACCAGTCCCTTGGGACAGGAATTGTTCACAATCACTCGTTCCCAGCCCTGCTCCAGCGGAACCTTACTCCACGGCCGGCCTTTTCCGCCATCCAGTTCCACGTCGATGAAGCTGCGCTGGCAAGTCACCGGACACCAGTGACAGACCGTGTCCACGGAGGTCGCCGTCTTATAGGTCAACCTCTCGATCGCATCAAAACCACGAAACTTGCTCTCTCCGCCGCTGTCCCACCAGTCGAGAGCGACCAGAGCTGCGCCAATCGCGCCGGCTTCGCCCGAGTACGGGTGCACGACCACCTCCGCACCAGGAACTTTCGCCAGGATGAAATCCACCTGCGTCTTCACCACCGCGAGGTTTTTGTGGGTCCCGCCCTGCAGGATGTACTTCTTGCCCACTTGCTGCAGGTTGTTCAGGCCTCCGGCATAGATCCACACGTTCAGCGGGAGAATCGCGCACAGCCCCGCCAGAATCTCTTCCGCATGCCAGCCCTTGCGTTGTTGATTGACGATGTCACTCTGCAGGAAGACTCCGCATCCCATGGAGAGCTGGGGCATGGCCAGAGCGCGGAAAGCGCCGTCCGCCATCTCGCTCATGGGAATGTTGAAGCGCTCCGCGACCCCCTGAAGAAATGCGCCGTTCCCCGAGGAGCACTGCGAGTTCAGGCGGAAATCCGTCACCGCCCCATTGTTCAGGATCATGATCTTGACGTCGACGCCGCCTACGTCGCAGATGCAGTCCGCGTCGGGGAAATAGTGCAGGCCGGCGCTGGCATGAGCAATCGTCTCCACCACCGGGCAGTCGGCGCCCAGGATGTCTTTCAGCAGGTCCTTGCCGTAGCCGGTGATGGCCAGAGCAAGAAGCTCTCCGTCTCCAATCGCCTCGCGAACCTGCCGGAACAGGCTCTTGGCGTCGTCGATGGGATTCCCCCGGCTCAGCGCGTAGCAAGAGAACAGCAACTCTTTGTCCGGCGACATGCAGACCGCCTTGGCCGTCGTCGAGCCGAAATCGCAGCCCACCACGACGGGCCCGAGCTTGCTGATCTTGCCGAGGATTGGAAGTTGGACTTGCGGACGACGCCGGGTTTTCCGGTAGCCGTTTCCGTGTCCATTGCCGTTGCCATCTCCGTTGCCGTGGCCATTTCCGTTGCTTTTGCTCTTTCCGTTCCCATTCCCACCGGACGCGGAATAGCGATCCAGAAAAGATTGGAGCTCGGCGGGATCTTTCCACAATCCGCCGCGCCCGATTTTCTTCTTCTCCTCGTATTGTCCTTCTTCAATCCACCAGCGCAGCTTCTTGCTTCCGAGATAGGCTCCAACGGACTGCGACTCTCTCAGTCCCACCTCGATGCAACCGAGCGCCGCGTAGTATAGAGCGTCGTCCGGCACGCGGATCAGGGACTCCGGGCCCCGGTCATCAGGCATCGCGACCTTGCGCTCTTTCCACACTTTGCCGAGATGGTAGCGCCACGCCTCCTGCAACCCCTTGAAGAAGAGGTTGGGTCCGCCGAGTAAAAGAATCTCAGGCAGAGGCGTGTTGCCGCGAGTCAGGGTCGCGAGGTTTTGATACACCACCGCTTCGAACAAAGAAGCGATGATCTCTTCCACGGAAACTCCGGCCTTCAGCAGGGTATTGGCATCGGCCTCGGCGAAGATGCCGCACTTGCTGCTGATCTTGTGCAGCGTGTAACCCATGTAGCCCATCTTCGAGAGCTGATCGACCGGAATTTCCAGCTTCCGGGCAGTCTTCTCGATGAAGGTCCCGGTGCCGCCGGAACACGCGCTCTGCATCAACACTTGCTTGCTCTTGGTGGGGCCGTCGCCGCTGAAGAAAATCGTCTTCATGTCTTCGCCGCCAATTTCGCTGACGAAGCGCACGGCCGGGTGAAGCTTTTCGACCGCGGCCGCGACGGCCACTACTTCCTGAACGACCTTCCCGCCGACCAGAGGCGAGATGAGCCCGGCGCCAGACCCGGTGAAGAAGACGCGGTCTCGCTCCGGCGTGAGGCCGTGTTCGTTCTCCAGCCGGGTCAGGAAATCCAGGATTTTCTCCGCCTGCCGGGTGTTGTGGCGTTCGTAAGCCTGATCCAGCAGTTCCCCGGACGCCGTGGCAATCACGTACTTGCAGGTCGTGCTGCCCACGTCGAGGCCACAGATTCTTCCTGTGCCCGCAGGAATCGCAATCCCAGAAACGGCCGCCGGTTTCACCAGCGAAGGGTCTACCTCAAGCGGTTGGATCTGGACATAATCTTTGCTTGCCATCGATCAACCTCGTCATTCTTTGAGCCGGGCCTCGCCGCTGCCATCAAGCCCGCGCCAACCCTTTGTCGTGAGCCAGATGGAGCACATAATTGGCCGCCGTCCCAGCACAGCCGCGATGAGGTACGTAATACGTCGCCTTCCGCACTTCCGGATGCCGCGCCTCGTATTCCCTAATGCGCTTGACGCTCAACCCCGTTTTCTCCATCACGCCCTCGAACTCCGTCTGCGCCCGCTTCTTCGCTTCCGTGAGGATCATCTGGCAGCGCGAAAGCGCGTGCACTTCCGCGTCGCCCTTCACCTCGATCGGGGCGTACAAGAGGTCCGGATATTTCCCGATGACGTTGGCCATCGAGCCGATGGACATCGTGTTCGGCATGCAAGAGTACGGCGACAGCTCGCAAATCATGTGCGCCGTCTTGTGATGGTACGAGTGCAGCGCCTTACCGATCAGCATGTGCCCTTCGCCGCCCCGCAGTTCGAAGTGGTAGAAAGGTTCCGCCAGCCGCTTGAGTTCCTCCTGGTCCGGCAGCTCGTGCGGCAAATTCGCCAGCGCCCGGCGAAAACGGTTGTAGGTGCCGCGATAGATGCGCTCCAGCGCGTGCAGGGCGAGCTCCTGGGCCTTCGGGTGCTTGCTCTTGCTGTGCCGGTGCTCCAGTTTGCGGATGGTTGGGTGCAACAGATAGTGCAGCCACACCGCGACCGGTGGCGGAAGCACTTCCGCCTCTTCCTGCTCCAGCCAGCGCTTGATGTTGTAGTTGCCTTCGCCTTCGTGCGTCTGCAGCCAGAACTCTCCCGTGATCTTCACTTTCGCTTTCACCCGCAGATGGTCCACCTCAATGTCATCCCACTTCTTGCGAACTTCGCGCAGCGCACGGGTGAAATAGCTGCTCAGCAAATGCCAGGCCAGCGTCCCATACTTCTTGCCGTGATCCGGCCGGCGCAGAAAGACGTCGTACATCTGCTCGACGCACTCGCGCAGCACCAGTTCCGTCTGTCCCGGGTTGACTTCGTACGGACGCGTCAAGTACTCGAGATCCGTCACCAGGTCGCCGCAGAGGATCGACCAGATGAGGCCCAGGCTCATGGGCATGTTGATGTCCAGACCGCCGCCGTTGCCCGGCCCCTGGTCGAGTTCATCCTGCGCCAGCAAAAACAGCCGGAAGTCGCGCAGCCCCAAGCCGTCCAGCGCCATGGCGTAAGACTCGTGGTACTGGCCGAATCGGCACGGTCCGCATGCGCCCGCCGTGAGGAAGACGTACTTGCTATTCACTTCGTCCTTGCCGTGTTCCTTCACTTCCTTCTTCAGGAAGTTGACCAGACTTCCGGTGGTGAAGATCGTAGGGCAGCACGCTCCCACATCGATCAACTCCTTGCCCGCATCCAGGTCTTCGCGCGCAATGTTGGGCAGCGGCTCGGCGTTGTACTTCAGGTTATGAAGCGCGCCTTGCATCAGCCGCTCGTGCTTCCACGTGAGGCCTCCATAGAGAATCGTGACTTTGTCCCGCTCCTCGCGAGTGAAGGGCCGGGGTTTGTAAGCGGTGTAATGGTTGATGATGGGCAACTGTGCCGCTTGGGCCATGAATTTTCTCCTTGCTTAAGTTTTCCCCAGGGAAGTGTGTTGGGATTGTACATCGCACATCAAGGGTCCTCAAACGCCAAGGCAACGCCCGGCACCAGTGTGCACGGTGGTTCATCCCAATGGCGGGCAAGCACCGGGTGACGCAGTCCGTCGTGCCGAATGCACTGAATCACCACTAGGAAAAACGCCGCTCCCGCGAGCTGCGCGAGGATCGGTACGTGCAGGGCAGTGATCAGGTTGTAGCGGTCCGCCAGTCGCCCGATCACCACCGGCGCAATGGCCATGGAAAACAGGTTCACAAACAGGTAGTAAAAGCCTAAGGCCGTTGCGTGCCCGCGGGGCGGAACCAGGTCGTGGATAGTGGCTGTCAGTGGGCCGTGATACCAGCTTAAGAAAAATGCCCCCAATCCGAAGAACAGCAGGAATTTAAGCTTCCCGTCGGCGTGCAGCGACAAATAAATTGCCGGCGCAGCCAGCACAAAGCCGATCGGGACGATCGCGGCTCGTCCCCAACTGTGCAACTTCGCTAGCGAGTCTGATAAGTACGCGCCGGTCGCGATGCCGAGTGTGCCTCCCAACACGATCGTTACCCCCAGGGCCAAGCCTGCTTGCCGCGCGCTGAACCCCTTGTAGTCCTGGACTAGCTCAGGACCCCAGGCGACATAGGCATATCCGGCAAAGCTGCAGAACCATCCACTGACCAGCAGTGCCAGGAAAGCCGGCACCCGCAACAGTTCGCGCACGGTCATAGATTCTTTCGCGACGCTGACCACCGACTTGGGCAGCCGCAGGGCGGTGAGACCTAGTACGACTCCCGGTATCCCGACCAGGAAAAATGCGAAACGCCAGCCGAACGCGGCCGCCATAACTCCGCCCAAAACGATGCCCGTTGCGCCTCCAATGAACATGCCGATATCGAAAGCCCCCTGCACCCGGGCCCGGACTTCCCGCGGGAAAGACGCGCTGATCACCGCCGCACCGGCCGGCGTGTAAGCCGCTTCCCCAATACCCACCAGCCCCCTTGCCATCAACAAGGCACGGAACGAGCCCGCCAGTCCGCTGAAGAACGTCGCGCCGCTCCAGAACAGGACGCCGGCACTGATTACGGCCCGCCGCGAAATCCGATCGGCCAGCATACCCAAGGGGAAGCTGGCCAGCGAGAGCACCACGGTGAAAGACGTCGCCAGATAGCCAAGCTGCACATAACTAAGGCCAAATTCATGACGAATGGAGGGAAACAGGGAGAACACGACCTGTCGGTCAACATAATTCACAAAGTTGACCAGCATCAGGATCAACAGCACTCGCCACTGCTTTCCGCTGAAATCAGAAAGTTTCATTTGGAAGCGCTCAATTTGTTGTGTTCCCACGACGGGCCGCTCCAAAGTTAAGTAACAATCTTCTTAATAATTGCGCAAGCGACAATACAACCGCGCAAGCGACAATGTGCGACATCCCGCGTCATCCGAGCAAAAGGCAGGGCGGCCATTGAATTGGGACGGATCAAGGGAGTATTCTTGCGCCACTCTGCAGCGTGGTTCTGGAGGGGAAGGACGATGGCTGGCGAGGGTACACAACCGCAGGACCGGCCAGCCGCCGACCGCCTCGACTCCTGGAAGGAGATTGCAGCTTACCTCAAGAAAGAAGTTCGGACCGTCCAGCGCTGGGAGAAGAGCTTGGGTTTGCCCGTACGCCGCCTCGCCCATGGCAAACTGGGCACCGTCTTCGCTTACAAAACGGACCTGGACGCCTGGTGGCAGGAAAGCCAGACCAAGCTCGACGACGAAGATGACAAGCCGGAGGCAGGCGCCGACTCCTCTGCGTCGAACGTTGTGGTGTTGGTCGCAGCCGCGGATCAGCCTGCCAAGACTGCAAATGACGATGCCCGGCCCAGCCGCCTTCGCCGCCCCGTGCTCTTGCTTCTGCTGGTCGTTTTTGGCGCGGCACTGGCGCTCCGCGTCTTCTGGCCCCCGATTCGCCAGAGGATTTGGCCACCAAAGGCCAAGATGGTTCTGGCAGTCCGGCCCTTCAAGAACATGAGTGGCGATCCCGGCCAGGACTTTATCGCCGACGGACTGACCGAGGAAATGATCACTCGCCTCGGGCAACTCCATCCCGATGAAATGGGCGTCATCCGCCTGAGCCCGGCTTATGCATCGAGTAGCCTCGATCGCATCGGCAAGGACGTCCATGCCAACTACATTCTCGAAGGCAGCGTGCGCCGTTCCGGTCAGCGGGTAGCGATTGCCGCACAACTGATTCAGGTCAGCGACCAGACCCAGGTCTGGGGTGAAAGCTACGAGCGCGACTTGCAGGACGTGCTGCGCATCCAGGCTGAAGTCGCCAGCGCGATTGCCAGCGGAGTGCTGAATAAGTTGCCCCATGCCCAGCCGTTGATCCGTCAGGTCAATCGCGAGGCCTATCTCGCTTACCTGGAAGGGCGCTACTTCTGGAACAAGCGCACAGAAGAGGGCTTCGCCAAGGCGATCACGCTGTTCCAACGATCCATTGAGATTGATCCGACCTACGCGCCCCCGTATGCGGGCCTCGCCGACTGTTACGAACTGCTGGGGTCGGCGCCCTACTCAACTCTGGCGCCTCGCGAAGCGTTTCCGAAAGCCGAAGCAGCCGCCAGAAAAGCCCTTGAACTCGACAGCACGCTTGCCGAGGCGCACGTGCCGCTCGGTTACTCCCAACTAGTGTACGAATGGAATTTTCCCGAGGCCCGCAAGGAGTTCGAAAAAGCTCTGCAATTGCGCTCCGGATATGCGACCGCTCACCAGTTTTACGGCTACTACCTTACCGCCATGGGCAAGCCGGACGAGGCGATCGCGGAGAGAAAAAAGGCGGTAGAGCTGGATCCGATCAGTCCTCTACTGCACTCGGCCTTGGGCGAAGCCTATTACCAGGCGAGGCGGTTTGATGTCACCATCGAAGAGAACCACAAGGCGCTCGAACTGGATCCCAGCTACGCCATCGCGTTGGTCAACATCGGCAGGGCCTACGAGCAGATGGGGATGCACCAGCAGGCGCGTGACGCTTTCCAAAGAATTCTCACGGCTGCCCCCGAAGACCCCGCGATTCTCGCCTTCATGGCCCACGAGTATGCCGTCTCAGGGGACAAGGTCAACGCGAACAAGATTCTTGCCCAGCTAACGGAAATGTCGACCAGGAAATATGTGCCCGCTATTTATTTCGCCATGGTCTATACCGGCCTCAACCGGAAGGATGATGCCTTCCACTGGCTCGACAAAGCCTATGAAGAGCGGTGTGAGTATCTCGTATACGTGGGCAGCGAACCGCTGGCCGACCCACTGCGCGGCGATCCGCGTTTTGCCAAGCTCCTGCAGCGTTTGCACCTTTCGCAGCAGTAGAATATTTCGGCTCCGCCTGCCTCGCTGGAGTTAGCACTGCTTTTCGTCTACCAAGTGAGCCTTGATTGTCCGGCCGTGTGGTGTTCTAAGCGTGAGGTTCTTGCCCTTGAGCACGAACTCGACATCTTTGTCCTTCGCAGAAGACACATCATCAATCTCATCGAGAACGGGTGTTTCATACTCGCTACAGTACATTCGGTCGGAAGACCGAACCGCAACATAAAGCAGGTAGTAGTGGATTCGTGGATAGCGACTGAAGAAGTACGGATTACGCAGGACCTTTCGGACGCTGAGAACTTTGCCGATCTGCGGGGATTCACTTGACGAAGCAGGTGGATGTTCTGGACCCTGTGCGTAACCCACGACGAAACTGCCTGCGAGAAGCACAACAGGCAAGACCGTCCGCCGCAGCTCCTGATGGAATGCCATGGTCAATATCTACTGATATTACCCCTTTCGTCGTTTGACCCCTGTTTTCTTACGCCTGTAAGATCAATAATTCCCTCCTTCTGCCGGAAAATCTGCCGAGCTTCGCTCGGCCTGGACGGCCGGGGGCGGCCGTCCCTACGCGAGCGCTGGAGCTACACAAAACATGCCGCACGAATTGCCGAAAGCTTACGAACCGGGCGCGATTGAAGCGCGCTGGGCCGAGTATTGGGTCCAGGAAAAACTGTTTCACGTGGAGACGCCGGCGCCTGGAGATTCGCGTCCGGTGTTCACAATGCTGTTGCCTCCGCCGAATGTGACGGGGCGGCTGCACATGGGCCACATGCTCAACCAGACGCAGATGGATATTCTCGTTCGCTGGCATCGCATGCGCGGGTTTATCACTCTCTGGCTCCCGGGCACGGACCATGCCGGCATCGCGACGCAGATGATGGTCGAGCGCCAGCTCGCGAAAGAAGGCAAGAAGCGGCGCGAGATGGGACGCGAGAAATTTGTGGAGCGCGTCTGGGAATGGAAGCGCGAGTATGGCGGCGCGATTCTCGACCAGATGAAGCGGCTGGGCGCGTCGGTCGATTGGGGCCGCGAGTACTTCACCATGGACGAGAACCTTTCGCGCGCGGTGCGCGAGGTATTCGTCCGGCTGTACGAAGAGGGATTGATCTATCGCGGGAAGTACATTGTGAACTGGTGTCCACGATGCGAGACGGCGATTTCGGATCTCGAGGTGAAGCACGAAGAGGTAGCGGGGAAGCTTTGGGAGATCCGGTATCCCGTCATCGGAACTGGAACTGGAACTGGAACGAAGGAATTTATCACCGTGGCGACGACGCGCCCGGAGACGATGCTGGGCGATACGGCGGTCGCGGTGAACCCGGCCGATGAGCGTTACACGCACCTGCACGGGAAGAAAGTGCTGCTGCCGCTGATGAAGCGGGAGATTCCCATCATTCTGGATGAGATTGCGAAGCCGGAGTTTGGCACGGGCGCGGTGAAGATCACACCGGCCCATGATCCGAACGATTTCGAGGCGGGGAAGCGGCACAACCTGCCGCAGATCGACGTGATGGATCTGCACGCGCGCATGAACGAGAATGCGGGGCCGTATAAGGGCCTGGATCGTTACGCGGCGCGCGAGGCGGTGCTGGCGGATCTGAAGGAACAGGGCTTCCTGGTCGCCGAGAAGGATTACACGGTGCCCCTGGGGAAGTGCGACCGGTGCGGCACGGCGGTCGAGCCGCGACTGTCGGAGCAGTGGTTCGTGAAGATTGAGCCGCTGGCGAAGAAGGCGATTGCGGCGGTGGAGTCGGGCGAGATCACGATCACACCGGAGAACTACAAGCAGATTTATTTGAACTGGATGTACAACATCCACGACTGGACGATCTCGCGGCAGCTGTGGTGGGGGCACCGGATTCCGGTGTGGCACTGCGCCGATTGCCAGAATGTCATCGTCGCGCGCGAGACGCCTGCCAAGTGTCCGAAGTGCGGCAGCGCGAAGCTGGAGCAGGATACGGACGTGCTCGACACCTGGTTCTCATCGGGCCTGCTGCCGTTTACGACTTTGGGCTGGCCGGAGAAGACGCGCGATCTAGAAGTGTTCTATCCGACGACGCTGCTGATCACGGCGTACGAGATCCTGTTCTTCTGGGTGGCGCGCATGATCATGTTCGGCTGCCATTTCATGGAGGGGCACAAGCAGGACGCGGCGATGAAGAAGGCGGGCGGCTGGTCGGAGAAAAAGAACGACAGCGTTCCGTTCCGCAATGTTTATATTCACGCGTTGGTGCGCGATGCCGACCGGCAGAAGATGTCGAAGACGAAGGGCAACGTGCTCGATCCGATCGAGGTGATCGAGCATTACGGGACGGACGCGACGCGGTTCACCCTGGCGTCGATGGCGGCGCCGGGAACTGATATCGCGTTCAGCGAGAGCCGCACGGCGGGGTATCGGAATTTTGCCAACAAGATATGGAATGCGGCGCGCTTCATGTTCATGAACGTGGATAGAATTGACGCGGGCCTGCGGCCCGGGACGGCCGAGGGCGGCCGTCTCTACGCAAGCGGCGGTGTTTCCGGGTTCCAGACGCAGACGCTTGAAGACCGATGGATTCTTTCGCGGTTCAATCGCGCGGCAAAGGACGTGAACGAGTCTCTGGAGACGTATCGTTTCGATGAGGCGGCGAATCGCATCTACGATTTCTTCTGGGGCGAGTTCTGCGACTGGTACATCGAGCTGATCAAGCCGCGACTGAACTTCGAGGAAGGCGCCAACACGGCACCGGCGCGAGTAGTGTGTGCAAATCTGGTAAGTCTGTTCGAGGCGTCGTTGCGGCTGCTGCATCCCGTGATGCCGTTCATCACGGAAGAAATCTGGCACGCGATGTACGATGGCGCGCCTCCGCTGAAGTCGATTGCGCTAGCGGCGTATCCGGCGGCGAAGGAAGAGCAGATGGATCTGGGCGCGGAGACGAACATGGCGGTGCTGCAGGATCTGATCGTCAGTGTGCGGAATCTGCGGGCGGAGTTGAAGGTTGAGCCCAAGGTCAAAGTGCCGATCGAGGTGTTTGCACATGAGCCGGCGATGCGCGCGATGATCGAACAGAATCGCGGGGCGATCGAGCGGCTGGCGGGTGTGGATTCGATTGCGTTCGTCGAGGCGTCGCTTGAGAAAGTGGCGGGGGCGCGCAGCACGTCGCGGTTCGATGTGCATGCGATTTATGAGAAAAAGATTGACGTTGCGGCCGAGCGCGAGCGTCTAACCAAAGACCTGGAGAAGATTGAGAAAGAACAGGCCAACGGGCAGCGCCAGCTTTCCAACGAGCAGTTTCTGGCGAAGGCTCCGGCGAAGGTGGTGGAGGGGCTGAAGACGCGGGCGGAAGAACTGAGGGTGTTGCGGGAGAAGACGGTGGCGAAGTTGAAGGAGGTTACGTAGGGACGGCCGCCCTCGGCCGTCCGGTCGAGCGAAGCTCGACAGCGTTTCCGCGAAACTGCCGTTCTTCGAGCCGCATGGACAGCCGAGGGCGGCCGTCCCTTACACAAGCTATGGACTGGAATTCACGACGCATTACCGCGATTATCGAGAACGCGCTGAACGAAGATCGGGCGACGCGCGATGCGACCAGCTACGCCTGCATCGATCCCAGCCAGCGCGCTTCGGCGACGATTCTGGCCAAGCAGGAGTGCATTCTGGCCGGCCTCGGATGCGTGCCGCGAATTCTCGACGTCTATGCGGCGCTCGACGGAGCGGTTACTTCACATTACGAGGTGACCAGCCATCCGTCGATTTTTGACGGGATCCGCGTGCACCCGGGGCAGCAGATCGCGGTGATCCGGCATAACGCGCGGGTGATTCTGTCGTGTGAGCGGGTGATCCTGAATTTTCTGCAGCGCATGGCCGGAATCGCGACCACCACCCGCAAGTTTGTGGATGCGGTGGAGGGCACGCACGTGCGGATTCTCGATACTCGCAAGACGGCGCCGGGGCTGCGCCTGATTGACAAGTACGCGGTGCGCCGCGGTGGCGGGCAGAATCACCGGCTGGATCTTTCCGACGGCGTGTTGATCAAGAGCAATCACATTGCGCTGGCCGGGGGCGCGATTCCGGCGCTGGAGCGCGCGATCCGCAACCGGCGTGGCCGGCAGCCGATCGAGATTGAAGTGCGGTCACTCGAAGAACTGCAGCAGGCGCTGGAGAACGGAGCGGAGGCGATCCTGCTCGACCATGTGAGCGTTGAGGATGTGCGCAAGGCGGTCGAGATTTGTTCGCGGCAGCCGCGGCGGATTCCGCTGGAGTGCGCCGGCGGAATCAGTCTCGAGAACGTGCGGTCCTACGCCGAGACGGGCGTGGATTTCATCTCCGTGGGGGCGCTGACGCAATCATCGACAGCGGTGGATATGAGTCTGCGGGTTACTCCGGTGTAAAAAACAGTCGTTAGTCGTCAGTCGCCGGTCGTTCGCGGGATGGCACGCCATTGTTGCTTCTTCATCTCCCCCGGATTCGACTTGCCAACGACCAACGACTAACGACCAACGACTCGCTATAATTCCCTCCATCTCCACTTCCACGAAAACTCGCAGCCTGCCGTCGGTGCACAAGGCTACCGACGTTCGCCTGGGCCGCATCGTACGCCTGCTCATGAGCCACGCTACCGTCGTCGCCAGCGGCACCAAGATTGCGGAAGAGATCGGGACGAGCCGGTCGGAAGTTTGGCGGCTGATCCAGCAACTGCGCGGGTTGGGCGTGGATGTCGCTGGACATCCGGCGACCGGCTACCAGCTGCGCGCGGTTCCAGACTTGCTGTTGCCGGAGATGTTGGCGCCGCTGTTGAAGGGCACGATCTTTGGAGGTGGCCCAGGCGTTGGCCCAGGAGGCGCCCCGGGCGGCGCCAAGCAGCTCCATCACTATTACAAAGTCGGCTCGACCAATTCGGAGGCGATGCGGTCCGCGAGCGAGGGCGCGCCGGAAGGCAGCGTATTTCTCGCCGAGGAACAACTGGCCGGGCGCGGACGCGGCGCGCACACCTGGCATTCGACGCGATCGGCGGGGATCTACTGCTCGGTGATCCTGCGTCCGGCGATGCCGCCTTCGGATGCTCTGATTTTTTCGCTGGCCGCGGGGCTCGCGGTTCGCGCGGCGGTTGGGGAGATTGCGCCGCAGCTTCCAGTGGATCTGAAATGGCCGAATGACGTGTTGCTGGGCGGCAAGAAGTTCTGCGGCATTCTCACCGAGATGAATGCCGAGGCCACGCGGGTGCGCCATCTGGTGGTGGGGATGGGGATCAACGTGAACCAGGTAAAGTTCCCGGCTGAGCTGCGCGAAATCGCGACTTCGTTGCGAATCGAGACCGGCACCGAGTGGTCGCGCGTTGAGCTCTGCGCCACTTTGCTAAAATCGCTCGACCGGGAGTATCGGAGCCTGGTTGGGGATGCGGGAGCGCGAGATGCGATCCTGCGCCGGTTCGAGGAGAGCTCTTCGTCGGTGCGCGGCAGAAAAGTGAGCATCGAGGAGAACGGCGGCTTGGCGGGCATTACCGAGGGATTGGATGAGCGTGGATTTTTGCGGGTAAGAACGGCGGAGGGGTTGACGACGGTGGTGAGTGGGACGGTGAGAACCATTTCTGATTTGTAATTGGTAATTGGTAAATTAAAAGCGGCGGCTTTTCCAATTACAAATTACAAATCACCAATTGCAAATATGCTTCTCGTGATTGATGTCGGAAACACGAATACGGTGCTGGGCGTCTTTGGGCAGGTGGAGCACCGTCCGGGCGAGGATGTGACCGGCACGGAAGCGGTGCGTTACGAGCGGCTGGTTGCGAACTGGCGGGTCGGTTCGCATCTGACCCGTACGGTCGACGAGTATGGAGTAATCTTCCGCAATCTTTTCTCGATGGCCAACCTGGAAGTTTCAGCCGTGCGCGGGATCGTGATTTCATCGGTGGTGCCGCCTCTCGATTCGGTGCTGCGCCAGGTGTGCGAGCGCTATTTCAACACCAAGCCGCTGTTCATCGAGCCGGGCGTGAAGACGGGCATGCAGGTGCTGTACGACAATCCCGCGGAAGTGGGCGCCGATCGCATCGTAAACGCGGTGGCGGCGTTTGAGAAATATGGCGGGCCCTGCGTGATTGTGGACTTTGGCACGGCGACGACCTTCGACTGCATTTCGAAAAAGGGCGAGTACATAGGCGGCGTGATTTGTCCGGGGATTGGGATTTCGGCGGACGCGCTGTTTCAGCGTACGTCGCGGCTGCCGCGGGTGGAGATTCGCAAGCCGGCGCGGGTGATTGGATCGAATACGGTGGGCAGTTTGCAGTCGGGGCTTTACTACGGCTATCTCGGCCTGGTCGACGGCATCCTGGAGCGACTGCTGGATGAACTGGGCCCGGAAACTCGCGTGATTGCGACGGGCGGACTGGGATCGCTGATTGGCACCGCTTCACACCTCATAAAAGAGGTGGACGAGTTTCTCACCCTCGAGGGGCTGCGCATTATCTGGGATCGGAACCAGTCGTCCTTTATCCGCCGCGAAGCCGCCCCGAAAGCGGCAAAATCTCCGGCGCCGGCCAAGCCTCCGGATGCCAATGCGAAACCGTGGCCCTCGCCGAAATCTTCTAAATCGCGCTGAACTACATCGCGCTGAACCGTCGTGGAAAATTACTTTAATTACTTCACGGAAATCGAAGAGCACTATTTACGGCGACGGGGCACTAACCTGCTGCTTTCGACGCTCGATTGGGCATTGATTGAGACTTGGAAAAGTGCAGGCGTGCCGCTGGAGGCCGTATTTCGCGGGATCGATGACGCGTTTGATAAGTACGATCGGCGTCCCTCGAAATCGAAAAAGGTGAATAGTCTGGCCTACTGCTCGCAGGCCGTGCTGGCTGCGGCGGAAGATATGAAGGAAGCGGCGGTAGGTGCGAGAAGCGAAGAAAAAACTCGGCCAGAGTCCGGATTTGAAGCGGCGCAGATTGCAGCGTTCTTGCGCGGGAATGCCGAGAAGCTCGAAAAAGCGAAGCTGCCGGACCGCGCGGGATTCGCGATTGGAGCGCTGGCTCGGGAAGAAGCAGCTTCGTTACGTGAGATCGCGGAGGCCATCGAGCGCAATGGCAAAGACAAGCTTCTGCGGCTGGAAGATTTGGAGCGGCGGCTGACGGTGCTCGAGGAAAAGCTCTTCGCGGTGTTGATGGCGGCGACTCCGGATGAAGATCTGGTAAATGTTCGCGCGGAAGCGGATCGGGATCTTGCTCCCTACCGAAGGAACATGACGGCCGCGCAGGTTGAACAGCTGCACAAGCAGTACGTGCGTAAACGGCTGCTGGAGCGCTGCGGCGTGCCGCGGCTGAGTTTGTTTTATATGCACTAGCGTTCGAAGCATTTGAACATTAATAACGTTGTCATCCTGAGCGAAGCGAAGGACCTGCTTCTCGCCGCGAACAGCAGGTCCTTCGCTTCGCTCAGGATGACAATCTACTTTAGTGGTGCGGAATTGCAGGAGTGCCCGCGCTACACTTACGACTTGCTTCTTTCCATCGAAAAACTGATTTACGGCGGTGACGGGCTGGCGCGGACGCCGCCCGGCGCGGACGGGCGCAGCATGGCGGTGTTTGTGCCGTTTGTGCTGCCGGGCGAACGGATTGAGGCCGAGATCCGGCAAGAGAAGCCTGGGTTCGCGCGAGGCTCGGTCACGCAGTTGATTGAAGCGTCGCCCGACCGCGTCGAAGCGCGCTGTCCGTACTTCCGGCAATGTGGCGGATGCCATTACCAGCACATTCCCTATGAGCGGCAACTGGAGTTCAAGGCTGGAATTCTGCGCGAGACGCTGCAGCGGATTGCAAAAATGGAAATAAAGATCGAGCCGAAATCCGGGATTCGCCTGCATGCTTCTCCTCCCTGGAACTACCGCAACCGGACGCGGCTGCAGGTGCAGACTGCGCCGGAGTTTCCACCCCAGCCCGGCAAAACCGGCCGGTCTGGGGGCCCCGGATTTCCACCCCAGCCCGCGAAAAGCGCGCGGTCTGGGGGCCCCGGATTTGCGCTGGGGTACTTCCGGTTTGGCTCGCATGAATTTCTGCCGGTCGGCGAATGTCCGATCAGCTCGCCGCTGCTCAATCGCGTGATGACGCGTCTGCTTGAACTCGGCGGATTGAACTGCCCGGCGGCAGTGGAAGAAATTGAGCTGTTCGCAGACGCGGCGGATGAGCGTTTGCTGGCTTGGACATTCTGTGGGCGCGAGACTGACAAAAACGATCTACTGCGCTGGGCGGAGGCGATCGAGCGCGAATTGCCGGAAATCAGCGGCGTGACGTTTTTCTTTTCGCGGCGACGATCTTCGGAGCACCGATCTTCAGAGCACCGATCTTCGCAGGGACGATTAGAAGATGACGCGCCGATGGACCTGCAAGCGCTCGCGCAATCCGGCGCGAAGTCGATTCGCTATCGAACGAAGAACCACGAGTATCAGGTCAGCGCAGGAGCCTTCTTCCAAGTGAACCGTTATCTGGTGGACGAACTGGTTTCAGTCGTGACCGGCAATGCTCGCGGGGACGTCGCCCTCGATCTGTATGCCGGAGTGGGGCTATTTTCGGTGGCTTTGGCGCGGAACTTTCATCACATTTTTGCTGTAGAGGCGTCACTGACATCGTATGCCGACTTTGTGCAGAATGTGCCTGCGAACGTGAAAGCGGCCGGCGCGCGAACCGAGGACTACTTGAGAAGCCGGCCGGTGCGAAAAAGGCCTGACTTGGTTGTTCTGGACCCTCCCCGCACCGGAGCCGGCAAGGCGGTGATCCGCTCTCTGGTGGAACTCGGAGCGCCTCGCGTCCGATATGTTTCGTGCGATCCGGCGACGCTGGCTAGGGACATCGCCCCCCTCCTGGCGGCCGGCTACCACATCGAGGAAGCACACTTATTCGATCTCTTCCCCGAGACGTTTCACATCGAATCGGTGATGCTGCTGGCGCGCTGACCGCTTTCACGTCGCCCAGTTCCTCCTGGAAGACGGGTGGGTTGGCCGAGGGCCCATTTCTTTACCGGAGATCAAGGCCCGGAGACCAAGCCATGACGCACGACCACAAGCCGCCGCGGCAGCCGTTGTTCTGGGCGGCATTGGCATTTTCGCTCGGTCTGTGGACGGGCGTGCGAGCCTGGCGGCCGCCGTCGTGGTGGGTGATCGCGGTCGTGGCCTTCGTTTTCGCGGCGACATGGTTTCTTCCGAAGCGCGCCTGGCTGGCCAAGACGCTCTCTTTGGGCGCGTGGTTTCTTCTGGGTGCTTTTCTGATTCAGATTTGCGGCCAACAGCAAGACGAACTTCAGTCGGACGCCCCTCGGATTCTTACCCTGGCCGATGGCCGTGAAGTCACGCTCACGGCACGCGTGATGCGCGAGGGATACGCACGGGCCGCGGGGCCGCAGTCGATTCGTGAATCCATTGATGTGGAGACGGAAGAGATCGCGAGCCAGGGAGAAAGCTGGCCGGTGCGGGCCGGGGTGCGGCTGTCCATCTATGAGAAGTTAGAGAACGCTGAGATGGTGGAGCGCTGGGCGTCCGTTCGGCAAGCTCAGGGCAGGCTCTCGCCCGGCCTCGATGCTGCGGATGGTGCAAACGGGACGGGCGAGACGCCGGTCGCTCCATTTGCTCTTACCTATGCTCTTACCTACGGCACGCGGCTGCGCATCCCCGCCAAGCTGCATCCGGCGCGCAATTACCGCAATCCCGGAGCCTTCGATTATGAAGGCTATCTGCGCGACAACGGCATCAGCGTGCTGGGTTCGGCGGAGGCGGAAGACATCGAGCGGCTGCCCGGGTTTTCCGGCAGTCGGATTCAACTCTGGCGGACGCGCGTTCATGCGAGCATCATCGCCAAAATTCACCAACTGTGGCCCGCGTCGCAGGCCTCGCTCATGGACGCCATGGTTCTCGGCGAAGAATCATTTCTGCGCAACGCGACGCGTACCGAGTATCAGCGCTCGGGCACGTATCACGTGCTGGTTGTCTCCGGAATGAACCTGAGCATCCTGGCCTTCGCCATTTTTTGGACGCTGCGCCAGTTCCGCGTGGATCCCGCAGTGGCGGCCATCGCCACGGTCGCGGTGTCGTTCGCGTATGCGTTCGTGGTCGGGGTCGGTCCACCGGTGTGGCGCGCCGCGCTGATGCTGGCTACATATCTAGGCGCGCGTCTGCTGTATCGCGGCCGCAACATGATGAACGCAATTGGCGCGGCGGCTCTGGGAGTTCTGATCGCCGATCCGCGCTCCCTGTTTGGCGCCAGTTTTCAACTGACGTTTCTCGCGGTCTTCATCATCGCCGGCATCGGCTCGCCGATTCTGGAGCGGACAACGCTGCCCTACGCGCGGGGTCTACGGCTGTTGCCAGTTGCCAGCTACGATTTGCACGTCGCTCCCGAGGTAGCGCAGTTCCGGCTCGATCTACGGCTAATCGGATCGCGGCTGCGGAGATTCATCGGCGATCGCCTCAGCCACGCAGTGCCCGCGATTCTCATGCGGGTGGCAATTGGTTTCGGCGAATTGCTCTTCATCTCGGCGCTGATGCAGGCCGGACTGGCGCTGCTCATGGCCTACCACTTTCATCGCGCGACCACCATGGGTATGCCAGCCAACCTGGCCGTGATTCCGCTAACCCAGGTGCTGATGCCCACCGCCGCCGCCGCCGTCGGCTTGGGATACATCTCGACCACGCTGGCCAAGCCCGCGGTTTGGATTTCCGGCCTCGCGCTTGAGGGAATAGCGGGCACGGTGCACTTTCTCGGCGGCGCCCAGGTCGCGGGCACACCGAGTTTCGGAAGATCGATCGCCGACTTGCGCGTGGCCATGCCATCGCTCGCGATGATCTTGGCCTCGCTCGCCGCGCTGGCGCTCGCCATGCTGGCGGCGCGGATCCGTCGCACGCGCCTGGCCGCTTTTGTTTCCGTGGTGTTGCTGTTCGGCGTTGCGGTCTGGATTGCGTTCGTCCCCTCTCGCCCTAACCTTCGCTCGGGCGTGATGGAGATGACGACCATTGACGTCGGACAAGGCGATTCCATTCTGCTGGTCACGCCCGAGAGCCGCGCCTTGCTGATTGATGCCGGAGGCCTACCGCAGTGGATGCATTCCGACTTTGATATCGGTGAGCAGGTCGTCTCCTCTTATCTTTGGAATCGACGGATCGATCGTCTCGACGTGGTCGTGATCACGCATCCTCATGCCGACCACCTCGGCGGAATGCCCGCGGTGATTGCCAATTTCCACCCGCGCGAACTTTGGATAAGTATCGACAAGCCGGTGGGCCAATTGGCGCCGATCGTTGCGCAAGCCCAGAGAGCGGGGATGAAAGTCTCAGTAAAAAAAGATGGCGATCAATTCGATTACGGAGGAACGCATTTCCGCATGTTCGCTCCCGGACGCGACCAAATCACCGGGTCAATGCGTCCGAACGACGATTGCCTGGTGTTTACCGCGACCTTCGGCGGGACGACCGCATTGCTCGAGGGAGACGCGGAGCGCCCGGCGGAACGCCGCGTGGTCGAAGAGCATCCGGAGGCGATGCTGCTGAAGGTCGCGCATCATGGAAGCGCCAGCGGAACTTCTGCCGCTCTGCTCGCCACCGTCCATCCGCGCTACGCCGTCATTTCCGTCGGCGCGCGAAATGTGTACGGACATCCCCGGCGCGAAGTGCTGGAGCGCCTACAGCAGTCCGGGGTGAAAACCTACCGCACCGACGAGGAGGGCGCGGTCAGTTTCTACCTGGACGGCAAGTCGGTGACTCCAGACGTCGCGCTTCTGCACTAATCCCATATCTGTGGAGGCTTGCCACTCTCACCTACTGATTCTCACCCATTGATTCTCACCCATTGACATCGGCGGTCTCGTCATCGAGCGGTGGCAATCCACGGCGCAAAGCGATAATCCTCTTAGCTTCAGGCGCGTCTTCTTCGCGCACCAGAATGACCGTTCCACCGACGCCGGGGAACGCATCCTGCACCGCGTCAATGGATTTCAAATCCGATTCGATGCCGGCAGATTCGAGCAAGCCCTGCACGACCAGAGCTTCATTCTCCTGCTCCGTGTCGAAAACCTTGACGAGCTTCTCGTTGGGCTCGGGTTGAGACGAGAGATTAGTCGGCTTTGGCATGCGTCCTCCGTAAAACTGCCTGTCAACAGATTACGGCAGTCACTATACGCCTGTCTTGCAGTTTGTCTTTGCCGGTCACGAAGGTGTACGCCCAAGGGAAGCTTGATTAGCAGGCAAAAGCTGGCACAATGGGGCTGGCAATAACGATTGGGGCGCAACGCGAGGACCGCGGTCGACATCAAAAGAAGGGCGGGGGGCTGCATGGAAGTTCAACGGGCGGAACCAGGCGACGAACACAATGAACGCATGAACGAGGCGCGAAGACTGCGGCGCCTGCAAGTAATGATGAGCATGGTGATGTCGGTGATCGGCCAGGATCCCGATCTGACGCTGGAAGAGGCGGCCGAGATGGCCGCGAATGCCCGCCGCGCCGCTCTGAGCATGTTTCCCGATAAAGAACTTGCCTACGATCTCATCTACCGCCCGCGCCTGCAGCGCCTGATGAATGAACGCTTCCGGCTGCAGTAAAAACTTCCGAGCAAAGACGCTTTCTTCCAGGTCATCACCCAGGATGGCAGCGGCAACCGGTACGCGGAGACTGACACGACAACGGCAGCCGACCCCGACTGGACGGGGCGAAGCCCCGTCCCCACATGAGTTATTCCGTCTGAGTTATTCCGACCATCTGCGGAAGAGCAGGGCGCCGTTCGTCCCGCCGAAGCCGAACGAATTCGACATGGCGTATTCGAATTGCGTTTTGCGGGCGTGGTTGGGAACGAAGTCCATGCCCTCGGTCCCCGGGTCCTGGTTCTCGAGGTTAATGGTTGGTGGCAGAATCTGATCGCGCAGGGCCAGCACCGTCACTCCCGCCTCTAATCCGCCCGCCCCGCCCAGCAGATGGCCGGTCATGGACTTGGTGGAACTGACCGGGACTTTCTTTCCAAATAAATTTCGAATGGCATGTGCTTCGAGCGTATCGCCGAGCGGCGTCGAGGTGCCATGGGCGTTGACGTAGCCGATGACGCTCGGATCGAGTTTTGCGTCGCGCAGCGCGTTGCGCATGACGCGGAAGCCGCCTTCGTGCTCGGGGGCGGGTTGCGTCATGTGATACGCATCCGCGGACATGCCGTAGCCGACGATTTCCGCCAGGATGGGAGCGCCACGGCGGCGGGCATGCTCGAGTTCTTCGAGCACCAGGATGCCGGCGCCTTCGCCCATCACGAAGCCGTCGCGGTCCTTGTCCCAGGGACGGCTGGCGCGGGCGGGGTCATCATTGCGCGTGGAAAGCGCGCGCATGGCGGCGAATCCGCCGACGCCCATGGGAGTGATGGCGGCTTCGGAGCCTCCGGCAATCATCACGTCGGCATCACCATGCTGGATAATGCGGAAGGAATCGCCGATGGAGTGGGCGCTGGTGGTGCAGGCCGTGGCCGTCGCTTCATTCGGGCCCTTGGCGCCGAACCTCATGGAAACGTGCCCGGCGGCGAGGTTGACGATGGCGGCAGGAATGAAGAAAGGCGAGATCTTGCGCGGACCACCCTCGAGGAGCGCGGTATGTTCGCGCTCGATCACGTCGAATCCGCCGATGCCCGAGCCAATGTGCACGCCCACGTTCTCCGCGTTTTCGGGCGTGACCTGGAGCCGCGACATCTTCATCGCTTCATCGGAGGCGGCGATCGCGAAGTGGATGAAGCGGCCCATCTTCTTTACTTCTTTTTTCTCGATGAAATCGAAGGGGTCGAAGTTGCGGACCTCGGCGGCGATCTGGCAGGCAAATGCCGAGGCGTCGAACCCGGTAATGCGGCCGACGCCGCTCTTGCCCGCGAGCAGGGCCTGCCACACCGCATCGGTGGTATTGCCGACGGAGCAGATCAGGCCGATGCCGGTAATGACGACCCTTCTTGTCGAATTACTTGCCAAATTACTTGCCCGCCTTCGCGTGCTTGCCGATGTAGTCGACGGCATCCGACACGGTGCGAATCTTCTCCGCATCCTCGTCGGGGATTTCGATATCGAAGGCCTCTTCGAAGGCCATCACGAGCTCGACGGTGTCGAGCGAATCGGCGCCCAGGTCATCCACGAACGAAGCGCTGGGCGTGACCTCGCCCTCGTCCACACCCAACTGCTCGACGATAATCTGCTTCACTTTTTCATCAACGGCTGCCATTGTTTCTCCTCGTTTCCAAGTCTGGGAATCGCGGGCCCGGATTCCGGGCCGCTTTTGCTAATTACGACTGCTGAATTACGACTGCGTGTTGCTCCATCGATCGAATGAAGTCGAAACCAGTAGTCTAAAAGGGATCGGAAAAGTATGCAAAGGAAGTAATGGAAGAAAACTGGTCTGCTTGAAACCGATATGCGTGGAGATCACTACGGAATCCTAACTGGCGGCGGGGAGAGCGGTCAAACCTGGGCACGGCAAATCCGGATTTCCCGAACGATGGTTCGGATTCCGCCCTTGCTCATTTCGCCGCACTCATGTCACATTTGGACGTGAAAATCCTGAGCCTGCTTGTTGTTCTGCTGGCGCTCGAGCCTTCCGCGCTCGCCGGACACGGAACGCTTCTCGGCGAGGCTGGCCGTTAAATGCGCGCTGTCGTGCAGCGCGTGAGCCGTGCCCGAGTTACAGTCAACGGCGAGACCACCGGCGAAATCGGCCTCGGGCTGCTGGTGCTGCTCGGGGTGGGAGCGGGAGATACGCGCGCTGAGGCGGATTACCTTGCCGAGAAGACAATTGGTCTGCGCATTTTTGAAGATGCGGGCGGCAAGATGAATTTGTCCGTGGCGGAGGTTGGCGGCGCGCTGCTGGTGGTCTCGCAGTTCACTCTCTACGGAGACGCGCGCCGCGGCAAGCGGCCATCGTTCGACGCAGCCGCACCGCCCGAGCAGGCGCGCGAGCTCTACGAATATTTTGTGGAGAAAGTCCGCGCCGCCGGCCTGCGCTCGGAAACCGGACGCTTCCAGGAAACGATGCAAGTGGAACTGGTTAATGAAGGGCCGGTTACGATTCTGCTGGATTCGGCCAAAGGGTTCTGAAAGAGAGGCGATGAAGGCGCACGGGCAAAGTCCGAGCGCACCGCTGTTTAATCCAGCGACAACCGGTCACAGATTCGAGCGACGGTCGGTAGCAATTCCTCGACGGCTTCAGTCTTGGGTACGACAGCATCGACCAGCTTGCGGGTCTCTTCTGGGATCTCGCTGCCGGAAAACATGACTACGGGAGTTTCCGGTCTGATATGCCTCATCTCAAAAGCGAGCTGATGCCCATTCATTCCAAGCATTCGGTAATCGAGAAGCACCGCATCAAAGCGGAACATCGTCGCAAATCTCAGTCCTTGTTGCGCGGTCGTTGCTGTAACCACGATGTATCCCGATTTTTCGAACAGCGACCTCTCGTACTCCAAAATCGCCTGGCTATCATCGATACAGAGGAGCATTCTCTGTGGGCCTCGATATGCTCGACTCATAGGAACCTCCCAAAAAATGGGCAGCCCGGCCTATGGGGGGAGGGTGATATAGGTGTACCAAAGGAGGCCGAACTGCCCGGTCAGACCCTAAAGAAACGATCGACTCGTAATTCCCCACAGCCTTTGCCCTGCAGTCTGCCAGAGCGCCTCAGCCGTGTCTGTTCAAAATTGCACACCTTTTCCCCCGGCCGGGTTAGACGGTCAAACGGTGGGTACGGCGACTGTCTTCGCATACGATAGAACTTCCAGGGCCGCAGAGCTTCTTAACGGATACAATTTTCACTGGAAACATCCGAACTACGGCTGCATGCACGTTCCGTTTGACCGATTTCCACAGCGCACGATAGACTGGATGAGTTTGCCTGTACTTGCGGACCCGCCCTCCACCCCGTCACGCCAAAGACGGGCGTGCCGGGGACCCCGGATGTCCGCGCCGCGTTTCCGGTCAGAAGCCGTAGCGGGAAAACAGCAAGCACAAAATGGTATCTGCCGAGCTGCGCTCGGCTTGGACGGGGCAAAGCCCCGTCCTTACACGAGCATTAAGGAGAGTTTATGTACGCGGTGATCCGCGCAGGTGGAAAGCAGTATCGGGTAGCCCCGGGCGACGTGATCCGGATGGAAACACAGGAAGACAAGGACGGCAAGGTCGAGTTCGGCGATGTGCTGGCGGTTTCGGCCGAGGAGGGCAGCGTTTTGCCTGCGGGGTCGGGAGCGCTCGTAACCGGCGAGGTCGTCGAGCAGGGACGCGGCAACAAGATCCTGGTCTTCCACTACAAGCGTAAGAAGCAATACAAGAAGCTGCGAGGGCATCGCCAGGACTATACCGCGGTCCGCATCACCGAGATTGCTTTCGATGGGCAGTCGTTCAAAGCGCCTGAGCTTCCGAAAAAAGAGAAGAAGGTGAAGCCGGCGCACGAGGGCGGCGAAGAAGTGAAGTCTTCGGCCCAGCCGGCGAAAACCGCGAAGAAGCACGCGGCTCACAAAAAGCCGGCGGCAAAGAAAGCCGCAGCGAAGAAGAAGAAAAAGTAGCAGATCCTTCCCCCCAAGCTCGGGGCCTGGATGACAATTTGGTTTGGGATTACGAGAAATTGGATTTACTGGCAACTGACCAGTGGAAACCGGGAACTGATTTATGGCGCATAAAAAAGGACAAGGCACTTCACGAAACGGGCGCGACTCGAACGCGCAGCGGCTTGGCTTTAAGGCTTTCGGCGGACAACTGGTGCCCGGCGGCACCATCATCGTGCGGCAGCGCGGCACCCGGGTGAAGCCCGGACTGAACGTCGGACGCGGCAAAGACGACACTCTCTTCGCCAAGATCACGGGTCGCATCAAGTTCATCAACAAGGGATCGATGGGGAAGTTTGTGATGGTCGAGCCCGAGGCGATAGAAGCGAAGTAGATCGTCGATTCTATTGTAGAGACGGGGCTTGCCCAGTCTTCTTGGACACGGCGGGAGGCGCGGCAAGCCGTGTCTCTACGGGAAATCTACCAGCCTCGGCTTCGAGTCGAGGCTTTTTCGTTTTCGCAGACAAGAGCGTTCGCGCCACACAATCATGTTTATCGATGAAGCCAAAATTCGAGTGAAGGCCGGCGATGGCGGCAACGGCTGCATGGCGTTCCGGCGGGAGAAGTTCATTCCGCGCGGCGGGCCTTCGGGCGGCGATGGCGGCAAGGGCGGCGACATCTGGATGGAATCGAGCGAGCGCCACAACACGCTGGTGCATTTCCGTTTCAATCCAGAATACAAGGCCGAGCGCGGACGTCACGGCGAAGGCGCGAAGAAAACGGGCCGCGACGGAGAAGGGATTGTCCTGAAAGTGCCGGTGGGCACGATCGTTTACGATGAGGACACCGGCGAGAAAGTCCACGATTTTTCGCGCCCCGATGAACGCATCGTGATCGCGCGCGGCGGACGCGGCGGACGCGGCAACGCGCAGTTTGCCACTTCCACGCACCAGGCGCCGCGCGAGCACGAAGATGGGCGTCCGGGCGAAGAACGCAATTTTCGGCTGGAGTTGAAGTTGCTCGCCGACGTCGGCCTCGTGGGATATCCAAATGTGGGCAAGTCGACGCTGATCTCGCGCATCTCGGCGGCGCGGCCGAAGATTGCGGATTATCCCTTTACCACGCTTGAACCGAACCTCGGTGTGGTGCTGGCGGGGGGCAACAAAAAAGGTAAGGGAAAAGAAACGAGTTTTGTGGTCGCCGACATTCCGGGCTTGATCGAAGGCGCGCACGCGGGATCGGGCCTCGGCACACAATTCCTGCGGCACATCGAGCGCACACGTTTGCTGGTGCACATGGTCGATGTCTCCGACAGCAGCGGACGGCCCGACGCGGTGAAAGACGTTGAGGTGATTCGGGGCGAGCTGGCGAGTTTCGGTGCGGGACTGGAAAGGAAGCCGACACTGATGGTCGCGTCCAAGATCGATGTGGCCAACCCGGAAAAGCTCAAAAAACTGAAGCAGTGGGCGACGCGCAAAAAGCTGAAGCTCTATCCGATTTCCGCGGTTACCGGCGAGGGGATTGAGAAGCTGAAGTTTGCGATGGCCGAGGAAGTCGAGAAAGTGCGAAAAGCCCTGGCAGCTTCCGAGGAAACGCGAGTTCCGAAATCCGGCGAGTGAGCGCGACGGACAATCTGCCGAGCTGCGCCACTTTTGCGGTACCCCCACCCCCTATTTTATTAAAATCCTGGTTCTGAAGGAGTTAACGTAAAATATTCAAAAATAAGCAGTTAGCCATCAGACTTCTATTAGAATCATGGAGTTAGCGAGGGGGCACCTTGCATCTGAAGTCGGAAACATCTGGGCGAGCTCGTACATACGCCTATTCTAAGCGGAGTAGGCCCGGGGGGCGGCGGCCACTATGATGAGTGTAATCGCGATTTCTCGCTAAGTATCTGGGGTGATCGTTCCAAAAGGAGACAGGGAGGGCAGCACGATCTTGCCTCGGTATTTCTTGAGAAGGCCAGTACGTTGCCACTTGCTTAAGTGACGGGCAACAGTAAAGAGGCTCATATGTGCGGCGAGGGCCACTTCCTCATTCTTGAGGTCAACTTCGATTCCCTCAGGACCGGAGTGACCTAGCTGGCCAGCACTCTCGACTAGCACTCGGGCCAATCGATCCTCCGCAGTTCGCAACCGGCACACGCCGAACATATCTATGAGGCTCTCTAGATACTTGCTTACAGCCCTATTCACAGCCTTACTCAGGCTTGGGCATCGCGAAATGAGAGCTTCGCAGGCCGCTAAATCCCACGCCAGAATAGAGCCCTCTTGAACTGCTTCTATTGTAACGAGATACCGTGCGGGTGCCCTTACGATCGTTGCAAGGCCAAATGCGTCGCCAGGCGCTCCCCAGCGCAGGAACAGTTTGTTGCCATCACGCGTGAGCCTGTAGACCGCAACCCGTCCCGTCCCCAGTAACCACAAACGGCGGGCTGGCGCACCCTCCTGCTGCAAAACCTCATGAGGCGAAATCCTCACCGATCTCGCACCCTTAAGAAGGACCCTGACTTCACGCGGCGTGAGCGCGTCGAGAAATGTTGATTTAAGACCGGGGGGCAGCGCGACGACTACTGCTCTCTTCTTTATTCGCATGTCCGACCGCAGACTAGCTTTTCTACGGAGTCGCTGTCATTGCTCACGAGCAATGAACTCATTCATTGCGACGGAGCAACGAGTTTGCGACTGTCAAAAGCTATGCTTTACTCAGCTCGCGTGCGTCGCCATAAGGGGAAGGCATGGACAACGTTACTTTGATTGGAGTTGTGGCTGGCATTCTCGCAGTGATCGTGTTCGTAATTCTAATCTTCAGGAGTAAGAGGAAAGCTCCGCGCTAGGTGCGAGCCGAATGAAGGTAAAAGCGACTTCGAGCATGATCGATCCTGTACGATGCCGCTTCTGTGTCGAAGGTCAGAATTTCCTGCAAATGGTCGCGCACCTGGACGGACGATTCATTTGCGGTCGTTGCGGACACGTAGAGATTCCAAACGTGGAGTTCGTGTGCAACTGTGGAAACTGTGCCAAGGTTAAAAGGTTTGAACTCTCGCGTACCGCCAGGCCCACTTAATTTCAAAGGGCTTTTGACGCTATCAGGCGATTACACTCAGAACCGATCTCTGACCGAACTTCGATTGTGCCGCCGCCCTCCTCTGCCGCGTCTACCGTGCTAGAATTTCCACAGCTTCTGCTTGCAGTCTGCGGGAAGCATCGACTCCCAGCGCCCGGCCCCTAAAGGGGCGTTTGATTTCGCCGGGTTACGGCATCGCTAAAGCGATGCCCTGATACGAAGCTGGGACTTCTCCGCAATCTGCTGGCAAGACCCTATATTCTTGGACCCTAGTCTTGATCGAACTTGCACCCTCGATACTCTCGGCGGATTTCGCCCACTTGGCGGACCAGGTGGAGCGGGCGACGGCCGGCGGCGGCAGCGTGATCCATGTCGATGTCATGGACGGGCATTTTGTGCCTAATCTAACCATCGGGCCGCCGGTGGTGAAATCCTTGCGCCAGGCAACCCGGCTTCCGCTGGACTGCCATCTGATGATTGAGAACCCCGATCAGTACATTGCGGATTTTGCGGAAGCGGGAGCGGACTGGATTTCGGTGCATCAGGAGGCGTGCCGGCATTTGAACCGGACGCTGAACCTTATCAAGCAGCATGAATGCCGGGCAGGCGTGGTGATCAATCCGGCGACGCCGGTGGAGACGCTGGGCGAAGTGCTCGACATTGTCGATTATGTGCTGGTGATGAGCGTGAATCCGGGGTTTGGGGGGCAGAAGTTTATCCCAGGGACGCTGCATAAAATGAGGAAGCTGGCGGAGATTCGAGCGGAGCGGGGATACCAGTACCGCATCGAAGTAGATGGCGGAGTGGGGATGGATACGGTGGCGGAAGTGGTGCGCGCCGGGGCGGAGATTCTGGTGGCGGGGAATGCGGTGTTCGGCAAGGGCGATGCCAAGGTGAATGCCGAGGCGCTGCTGGAAGCGGCGCGCTGCGCAAGTTTGCAGAAAGTCTGAAATTGCTACTAGCTTCTGGCTACTGGCTTCTAGCGAACACAACGGCAAGCCAGGTTTTGCTTGCAAGTAGCCAGAAGCTAGCAGCTAGCAGCCGTCGTGAAGGATTCTGAGGTCTTCTATGCGTCGTGTTTCGGTTGTCTCGTTATTGGTTCTGGTGCTCGCGTTTGGCGTGGCGTGCACCAACAAGAAATCGGCGAATCCGCTGGCCAACGTCGGGTCGAAGCAGCCCGACAAGGTGCT
Organism: Terriglobales bacterium; assembly: GCA_050012595.1. GTDB lineage: Bacteria > Acidobacteriota > Terriglobia > Terriglobales > Acidobacteriaceae > Acidiflorens. The sequence continues at coordinate 47,519 of JBEKGW010000016.1, read as the reverse complement.
GTTTGACCGGGCCATGGATGCCATGAAGCACAACCGCTTCGACGTGGCGCGGATGACGCTGCAGACGCTGATCAACACCTATCCGGATTCAGAGTTTATCGCGCGGGCGAAGCTGGCGGTGGCGGATTCGTGGTACGCCGAGGGCGGTACGACGGCCATGCAGCAGGCCGAGATCGAATACAAGGATTTCCGCACGTTCTTTCCCAATATGCCGGAGGCGGCCGAGGCGCAGTTGAAGGTGGCGAACATTCACTATCAGGAGATGGAAAAGCCGGACCGCGACTACACGCACGCCATGCGGGCGGAGGAGGAATACCGGTCGCTGATCCAGGAGTATCCGGACAGCAAGCTGGTGCCGCTGGCGAAACAGCGGTTGCGGGAGGTGCAGGAAGTGCTGGCGGAACGGGAGTTCGACATCGGGCGGTTCTATTATTTGCGGCTGGCGTATCCGGCGGCGATTGCGCGCCTGAAAACCCTGGTGGACCGCTATCCGTTATACAGCGGCGCGGACGAGGCGCTGTATCTGCTGGGGCAATCGTACGAAAGCGAGATCAATGTGATCCGGAAGAACCCGCGCATGGGTGAAGTGGCCAAGGGGAAAATGATCGAGGACCTGACCAAGGATGCGTCGGACGCGTACGGGAGGATCATCAAGCGGTATCCGGCAATGGATCGGGCGGTGGACGCCAAGACGCGGCTGGAGGCATTGCATCAGCCGGTGCCGCGGCCGACGAAGGCGGCGCTCGAACTGAACAAGAAGGAAGTGGCGAGCCGGCACGAAGCGGGCATCGTAGCGAAGGAGCTGGGGAGCTTCGAAAAAGGTCCCGATGTGAGCAAGGCTGCGCATCTGGGCGAGCCGACGATGGTGGATCCAACGCCAGTGACGGCAACGGACGTGGTGAGAAAGGTGACCAATTCGCTGGGCGGCGGGGACAACAAGATCAGTGTGGAAACGACCGGTGGGATGCCAGCAGCGAATCAGGAAGTGCCGCGTTCAGATGCTCCGGTGGCAGCGGCAGACTCGGCGGCGGCCGAGTTGAAGCCGAATGTGGTGGATCCGAATGAATTGAAGCCGAATGTCGAGGCCGATCCCAACGTGCTTCCCCCGCTGCAGCAGAGCAACCAACTGGACAGCAGCGGCGGGTCGTCGAGCGCTATCTCTTCGAGTGCGCCAGCGAAAACCGAGGAGCTGGCGGATATTTCTTCGAGCAAGAAGAAAAAGAAAAAGGGCTTGGGGAAGCTGAACCCGTTCTAGGGTTGGCATTGGTTAATGGTCAGATTGCAAAGTGGTTTTCGACCGCGGGTGCTGCCGGGCGCCCCGGGTCAATCGCCAGGTAGCCCGATTGTTTGAGGTTACCAATGGCAGGGACGACCTCAGAAACGGCCAACTCCCCAACAGACTAGGAACGGTCGTAACCTGTTACCTCCGCAGGAATCGTTGACTTCGATTGAGGGACAAGGTAGTTTCGCGTTATCTCCCCTTTTTTTGTCGAAGGATGACGCTTGGCGCGGAAAATACTGCTTGCCGATGACAGTGTGACGGCCCAGAACATGGGGCGAAAGATCCTGGCCGATGCCGGGTATGACGTCGTCACGGTCAACAACGGATCTGCCGCCCTGAAGCGGATCAACGAAATCAAACCGGATCTGATCGTGCTGGATGTGTACATGCCCGGCTACAGCGGGCTGGAAGTCTGCCAGCGGCTGAAGGATTCGGCCGATACCGAGCACATTCCCGTGCTGCTGACGGTGGGCAAGCTCGAACCTTTCAAGGCGGAAGAAGCGCGCCGGGTCAGGGCCGACGCTCACATCGTGAAGCCATTCGAAGCCACCGAGTTGCTGACTGTGATCGCGCGACTCGAAGACCGCATGGTGCCGCAGCAAAGCGAGGGAGCGCGCTTCAGTTCGTCGGCTTCAGGCGTGGAGCGGTTCGGCGGCGAGGGAAGCGGCAGAAAAACGGAAAGTAACGCGGATCCCGATACCGGATGGAAGAGCCGGCTGCGTTTTCCGTCGAAGAAAAAGAAAGAAGAACCGGAACCAGAAGAAGTCTCGGCCGGAGCCGCCTTTCGGGAATTCCGGAAGCGGAAGGGCCAGAAGGGCGAGAGCGGAGCCTTCACGGAGAAGGCGCCCCCGGTACAGGAGCCCGGGCTGGTTCCAGACATTCCGCGCGACATCACGCCGGAGGAGTTGGACGCACTCAGCGCGGTGGCCGCGCAACTCGATGGACCCGTTCCGGCGGCTGAGAATATTGCGCCTCTGGCGGACAGGACAAAGCTCGGCCCGGTTGAGGCGCCGGCGGCAGAGGCGGCGGAAAAGACTGCAGTGGAAGTTCCTGCTGCGGCGGCGGACGCGAGGAAAGAAGTGGAAACTCCGGCGTTAGCCGTCGAGGCCCCGGCAGTGGCCGCCGAAGGAAAGAGCGAAGTCGGGATTCCGGTCGAGCCCGTGGAGCCGGCGAGCGAAGTGGCTGCGGTAGTTGCCGATCCGGCAGCGGTGGTCGCAGTCGCGGTGAATACTGCGCTCTTTGCGCAGGAACCCGCTCCCATGGACAGGAACGATGAGCCGATGTTCGCTTCGCCTGCGAGCGCGGTTGAGCCGGCGGCGGAAGACAAGGCCGAAGAAAAGGGCGAAGAGAAGATTGAAGTGAAACAGGCCGAAGCCGTCGCGACGACCGAGACGATCGCGACGACCGAGACGATCGCGACGACCGAGACGACCGCGACGACCGCGACGACCGAGGCAAGCGCGCCGGCGGAAGTGGTTGCTGCGACGGGCCAGGAATCCAAGCCCGAAGAATCGAAGGCGGAGAAGACTGCGCAATCGTTCCCGGTTGCGGCGAGTGTGCCAGAGACGGTGGCGGAGGAGCTGGCGCCAAGCGATGCGGAACTGGCCGAAGCGTTGCGCTTGCTTACACCCGCTGCCGGGCACGCGGATGCCTCTACGGTTCCGTCGCGCGGAGGCCTGGTGGCCGGCCAGGCGCTTGCGGAAGAAGCGGCACGCAATGCGGCAGCCGGTCCGCGGTGGGTAGCGGAGCCGGTGACGTTGAGTCCGGAGGAAGCGGCGATTTCGCTGGAAGCGGAAATGTTCCGCACCTTCGCGACAACACCCGCGTCGATGTCCGCGGCAACTTCCGGCGGCGAAATGGAACCGGTACGGATTACCGGAGTTTCGGCGATTGCGGCTGCGGTTGAGAACAGACTGGCAGAAGCAGGGTTGGCAGCCGTTCCGGAAGCTTCGACAGAGCCAGGGGCCGAGCATGGTCCATCTGAGCAGGATTCAGTTAGGCATGCTTCATCGGAGCATGCTTCAGAGACCACCGCCGCAGAAACATCGGCCTTGGAAGCGCCTGCAGAAGTGATGGCGGCCGCTTCGGATGCAGCGAGTCCCGCGGTGGACCGGATCGAAGTAGAGAAGACCGCGCCAGAGAAGATCGAACCAGAAAAGATCGAAGCGGAGCAGAAAGATTCCGCGGCAAAAGTCGTGGAGGAGGCGCCTGCGGAAGAAGTTGCGGCCGCGACGTTCGCGGATGCGGTGGGTAAGGATGAGGTCGAGGCAACAGGCGAACAGAATGAGGAGCCCGTCAGCGGGACGACGGCTGCTGTGGCAGAAGAGAGTCAGGATTCGAGTTCAGACGCTGGAGGTCAGGAATCCATGGGCAAGGACGTGAAAGCGAAGTCGGGAAAATCGAACTGGCATCAGATCCACACGGCGCCGGCCAGCGCTGCCGCGAGCAGTGACGTGGAAACGGCGAAACAGGAGCGCGTGGTGGAAGAGGCTCCGAAGGCCATGGCAGCGTCGGCTTCCGCCGAGGGCGGTACAGGGTCTGTATCGGCAACGGACGCCAGCACGATTGCCAGCATCGTGGACAGCGTAATGGCCGATCTTCGCCCGAAGATCGTGGAAGAAATTGCGAAAAAACTGGCGAAGAGAGATTGACGTCGGGCAACCTCGACCCACATCCGAAAACCGCGTATTCTCAGCTCCGGCAGGGGCGACTGACGATAGCCCGGCGCTTCACCGCCGGGAAGGGTCTGGAGAACTACTAAAGTCCCGCCTCTACTCCTTCTTCATGGCGTCGATCAGCACATAGAGCTGACTGGTGTCCGTCACTTCCATGTAGGGCCTGCCGCTACGTTTGTTGTTGTTGACCACCCAGATCGTCGGCGTGTGCTCGACGTGCAGACTCATGCCCAACTCTTTGTCCGCCCTCACCAGCCCGGCCAGCTTGCCCTCCGGATCCACCACGAACGGCAAACCAATCTTGTGGTCGGCGGCAAACTTCTCCGCGAATCCCCGCAAATTCTGCGGGTTGATCTCCAGTTGGTGCTCGAACACAGAGTCTCGGAAAGCGTTCCCGATCTCCTTGGAATGGGTGTCGAAGTAGCGCGCCAGCACGGCAGCGTCGAACGACCAGTTGTGCGCCGGCAGCGGGAAATCGTGGCGGATAACGGGAATCTTATAGGTCCGTCCAGCCTGAGCCAGCAGCGGCGCGGTTCGACTGCATTGCGGACATTGCAGGTCCTCGAAAACGACGATGGCAACCTGCGCCCCCTTCGGCGGACGGAGAGCCTCCGGCGCATCCTGCGCGAAAACCGGCAGGCACAGCAGACCCAGACTCGGCAGAACCAGGGACGTCAGGACTAAGAGCGGCAGTCGTTGAATCTTCATAGTTTTATTTGGATGCACATCGAACTGAGAATATTCCCTATGGTAGCGAATTCACCGCATTCGCGCACCTGCCGAGCGAAGCGCCCGAATATGTGAAGCAGAGACGCGGCAAGCCGCATCTCTACCGGAAATCAGTCGCCGATTCCGCGAGCTTACTTCGTGAAGTCCTCGCCGGGTTTGATGTTGTAAAAATAATAGAAACGCAGGCCGAGGATTTGGCCGGGAAATTCTTTTGGCAGCGGTGGAAACGGAGTGGATGCGGTGATGCTCGCCCACGCGGCCCGGTCGAGCGCCACGTCGCCGGACGAGGTGTGCACCGTCATGCCGCTCACTTTGCCATCCTTCAGGATGACGAATTCAATCTGAAGCTTGCCCTGTTTCAAGATCGGCGGATACACCGACGGCGGCATCAGGTTATACCAGTTCTGTTTCACAATTTGCACGATTCGCGTCAGATAAGGCCCGAAATCCACGCCCATCGTGTCGGTCAGGATTTCGGCCTGATCCAGCGCCTTGGCCCCGCTCCTGCCCGGGCTCCCGTAATCGCCCGCTTGTCCAGAGCCGCCGTAGTGCGCGCGGCTCTCGGCTGCAGCCTGGGCCGCTTGTGCGATCTGATCGCCCGCCGTCATACGAGCATTAAAATCCGGCATCGGCCGGTTCTGCGGAGGCAACTTCAACTGCGCCGCCTGATCGCTCGGCTGCGGCTGGGCGAATCCCGAACTCGGCTGCGGATTCTCCTGTGGCGCCGGCTGGCCCTGCGCCGGTGACTGCTGCGCGCTCTCGCCCGGCCGTCCCGGACGCGAGCTTTCGAGTATCTTCTTCAACTCTTCTCGATTGATCTGCGGCGCTTTGCTGGTCGCGATGCGGTCCTTATCCGAAAGCACCTTCGCATCGGGACGCCGCGTCAGCTTCTGCTCGTCGGGCGGCAACTCCAGAAACGTCGCGTCTTTCGACCGGTCGTTCGCCGAAATCGCCAGGTTCACCGTACGATGCGGCAACAGCCCCATCAACTTCTCGCTGTTCCACAACAGAATGATCACAAACAAGTGCAGGATGACGGAAAGCCAAATCGCTTCGCGCTTGCGCGCCCGCGAAAGATCGTCCTGCAACTGAATGAGAAGATGCGGAACATCGTCAGGATTGAAGCCGCGGTAGGCCGTTTCCCAATGTTGCGCTTCGAATAAATCGCGCTGCTCCGGCGGCTCGGAAGGAGTCAGCGGATCGCGAGACGGAATTTGGGTGACCGGCATCAGGCAGAGACTATAATGCTTAGAAACACGGGCAGACTCCAGGGTTGCGTAACATTTTGCGTAAGATTACGCGTAAAGTCGCTTCGTAAAGTTACGTAAATTATGGAGTTGCGACCGCCAAATCTATTGTCGCATTTTTTGCGCCCGCCGAGTGAGTACCTGAGTAATGGCCGGCCAACCGGCACCGGGGCCGAGGGATTAGATCACCAATTTGAATCCGTCTGCATCGAAACTTTTTGTTGCTCCGGTTAGTCCTGCGGTCTCGTTCCAACCGTAAAGGGTTCTTGGAGATCTGGTCCATGTTCCACAAAGGAACTCGCCGTCCTGGCGTATTTGCCCATGGTGTATCGGCCCATGGCGTATCTGCACTTCGTATCTCTGTGCCCGGTGTAGCTGTGCTTATTGTCGGAATCGCTCTGCTCACCAGTCCCGCCAGAATGCTCGCCCAGCACGGCGGCGGCGGACACGGCATGCCGACTGGCGCCGGCGGCGGCGGCCGTCCCGGAGGAGTCAGCGAAAAGGACGACCTCAAGGACTTTCACCGCGCCATGGCTGTCCGCGCCAGCGCTCAGCAGAGCGCCGCGTTCGCCACGATCGCACAAGACGTTCAGGCCGCCAGCGATCAGCTAAAAACCTTTCGCGAACTTCTGCGGAAAGTCCCCGCTTCTTCACCGCTGTCCGATCGCGCAGCCACCCTGGATCAGGCCATGGAAAAAGCCCGCACCGACAACCAGAGTTTTCTCGCCTCGTTTTCTTCCGTGCAAGAATCCGGCTTGAAGGACATCGTCAAAAAACTGGCAAAAGCGGATTCCGACCTCGTCAAACAAATAAAAGCGCTCGATCAAATCGTCCAGACCCCCAAACCGGACAGCGAACAGATCGCCAACTCCGCCGCCAGTCTCGACAAAGCGCTCGCCAGTTTCCAAAGCCAGCAACTCGCGCTCGGCACAGAAATGAGCATCCTCCTCCCCTCTGCCGGCCAGGACCTCACCTTCAACCTTGCTCCGGTGACCAGCTCGATCAACATCGCCGGCCAGCCCATCTCAATCCAGGCTTCAGGCGCCGTCTCCCGCAAGTCCTCTGGAAGTCCCGCCGAAAACGGCCACAATCTTTTCGATCTCAAGCTCGTTGCCGATCTCTCCGACGTGCAGCACAACGTCACCGGCATTCTCCGCTCCCAACTCACCCGCTCTCCCCGCTGTGGCGAGCGCATTGAGGTTCAACAAGCCACGCTCACTCCTCTGGCTCCCGCCGGTCTTGTGGTGGCTTACCTGCACTTCGAGCGCTGGGTGTGCCCATCTGGCCAGCAAAGCCCCATGGAGGTGGCCGCCGGCGATGGCACCCTCGAAGTTAAGCTCACTCCATCTGTCGAACCAACGAACGAACAAAACGCTGGCTTGGGCCTGGTCTCCGAAATTACCCGCGTCGACGCCAGCGGCTTACTCCGCGACTTGCTCCGCTCCGGTGACCTCGGCGCCACGCTGCGTGACCAAATCGCCGCATCGCTCCTCGCCGCCGCGCAGAAGGGCGCAGACCTCAAGACCACACTCCCGCCCGCCGCGCGGGAGTCCGCCACCATTCAGAAAGCGCAATTCCAGGATGCGGGCGCCGGCCAGTTGAGCCTGGTCCTCGACGGTCAGCTACAGCTCTCCGATGAGCAGACAACACAATTTGCCACCCAGCTTAAGCAACGCCTGTCCGCGCAAGGCGCGTCACCGCCATAAATCCCAAATCGGAGCTGCGCTTTGTAAAGTTACGCAAAGATTTGTCCGAATCCTGTTCCTCGCGCAACTTTCGGCTCACAATTCCATTCATACATGTAGACAGATCGCTTTGAAAAGGAGATCACCAATGTTCAAGCAGTCGCTTCTCGTTCTTCTCGCGGCCAGCCTCATCTCGATCGCCGCGCCTTTCGCGGCGGCTCAGGATAGCCCGGCTAATCAACAACCCACGCAGGGCAACGGTGGCTGGCACCACGGCCGGCCCGATCCCGCCCAGCGCACCCAGGAACTGACCAAGAAACTCAATCTCACTTCCGATCAGCAAACCAAAGTACAGGACATCTTCCAGTCCGAACACTCACAGATGGAGGGCCTGCGCCAGGACACTTCTCTTTCCCAGCAGGATCGCCACGCCAAAATGATGGAGATCCACAAGGGCACCGACGCGCAGGTTCGCGCGCTCCTCGACTCTACCCAGCAAAAGAAATGGGACGAAATGCAGGCCAAGCGTGAGCAATGGGGACAAAACCGTCGCCAGGGCCCACCGCCTCAGCAATAGCCATCGATAACCTGCTCGTGTGGGGACGGGCGCCTCGCCCGTCCTAGCCGAGCGCAGCTCGGCAGCTGCCTGCGGCCAAAGCAACGCTCTAACTTCTCCCCACCCCGATCCGCCCCGCGTGCCGCCCAATCTCCGCCAGAATCGCCAGCCCGAGTTCCAACGCTCTCCGCCCGTCTTCGAGTGAAACCACCGGACGCGACCGGTCCCGCACCGATTGCAGGAATGCCGTGATTTCCGCCAGCAGCGGCTCCTCCGCCGTGATCGGCGGCTTCGCCATCTGGATCTGCGGATTCACGCTCGGTTGGGTGCCCCACTCATTCGCGTCTTTTGCGAATGAGGAAGACTGGGCGGCTCCCGTCGCACTCCCGACTGAGAATACCAGCACGTCCTGCCGTCCATAATCGATCGAAATATATTGCCCCGCTTGGAAGAAACGCAGCTTGCGCACGCGCTCCGTCGAAACCCGGCTGGCCGTAAAGTTGGCCACGCAGCCCGATTCAAACTCGATGCGCACGTTCGCAATATCCACCTTGCCCGAAAGAATCGGCAGCCCCACCGCCCGAATTTCCTTCACCCCCGACTTCACGAACGTCAGCACAATGTCGAGATCGTGGATCATCAGATCCAGCACCACGTCCACATCCAGCGCCCGCGGAGAGAACACGCTCAGCCGGTGCACTTCAAAAAACATCGGCCGTTTGATCAGCGGCAGCGTAGCCCGCACCGCCGGATTGAAGCGCTCCAGATGCCCAACCTGCGCCACCCGCTTGTGCTCCAGCGCCACGCGAATCAATTCGTCAGCCTCGCTGAGCGTCGCCGCCACCGGCTTTTCGATCAGCACGTCAACCCCAGCTTCCATCAGAGTGCGCGCGACCTTCAGATGCAGAACCGTCGGCACCGCGACCGACGCCGCTTGCACCTCGCTGTGCGTAGTCAGCATCTGCTCGACCGAGCCGAACGCCTTGCCGCCGAATTCGCGCGCAATCGCATCCGCCCGCGCCGTATCCGGATCGACCACCCCCACCAGCCGCACCCTGCCTGCCTGCTCCAGTTGCCGATAGACACGCGCGTGGTTGCGTCCGAAGGCGCCCACGCCAATCACCGCGACATTGATCGGAAATTCCGTGCTCAGATGAGTGCTCCGCAACCAAGAAATACGCGCTATTGTCGCACGAAACAACTTCTCGAACCCATGTCATCCTGAGCGGAGCGGGTGCCCAATCCTAACGGCGCGTTTTTTTGCGACGTTAGGGTGGGAACCTCACCCGCCGCCGCAAAGCGTTCCTCTACATTTTTTTCAACAGCGCAATCTGCCCAGCATGATAAAGCTCATGCTGCACCACCCCATGCAGCATGTAATAAAAGTCGTAATGCGCGCCCTTTTTCCCCGGTACCTGCTTGTTGAGAGATTTCTCCGGAAATTTCTCCACCGCGTCGATGAGTTCCTCATGGACTCGCCGTACATGCTCCAGCGTCTTCGCCCAAGCCGCCTCGCTAGTGTCAGTAACCGGGGGAAAATTCTTCGCCGCGGAAAGCTTCGCCGCCACGCCCGTCATTCTCCGGCGCACCGCGCCATCCCACGCCGCAGTGTGCAGCACCAACTCCCAGATCGTGTGGGCGCGCGCAATCGGACGCGCCGCCGCCTGCGCTGCCGTGACACCCGCCAGAATTTCAAGCAACGAATCGCCATGCCAGGCAGCACCGTCAAATGCGCGGCGAAGCTGGTCGGCGATGCGAGCGGTCTCAGTCATATGTACGTTTCCTTCTTGATCCCTCGTGCCCTTCGGGGTTATAGCTTCGCCACTGAACGCGCGCCGAGTCACTCGGCGCACACCGCGATCCCTGCCTCATCTGCTGCCCGCGTTATCGCCTCGCCATCCAGCAGCAAGCATCGCCCCGCGTCCACCGCCAGACAACTCGCCCCGGCGCGCGCCATCGTCTCGATCGTCTTCACCCCAATCACCGGAACGTCAAAGCGCAGATCCTGCCCCGGCTTCGCGACCTTCACCACCGTCAGCGCCCGGCTGAGCGTCGAAGCCTCGCCCTCCGATTCCGATTCCGATTCCAACTCTAACTCTAACGACCGCATCAGTTCGCCCGCCCGCTCGATCGTCGCATCCGTGCCTTCCATTGCCTCGACCGCCACGCACGCCGCTTCCGCGATCACCACCGTTTGTCCAATGTCGTACTCCGACAGCCGCCGCCCCACCGCGCGTCCGTACTCGATGTTCTTGCGTTCCTGCACGCTCGGAGCCCGTTTCGTAAGCACGCCCGTTTTCGCCAGCAGCGGCTCCAGTAGCGCGGTCGAGTTCTCGAGCATGATGCCCTCATCTGCCAGCACCTTCGCCACCGCGCCCAGCAACGAGTCCGTATTGCGCGTGCCGAGCGAGAGCAGCAGCTTCGCCAGCCGCCAGTCCGGCTTGATAGCGGAAAAAATCTGCTTGTGCTTGACCTGTCCCGCCATCACGGCGCGGGTGACGCCCTCGGCCTTGAAAGTGTCGATGAGCTTTGACAGCTCGCCCAGGGAAAGCCAGTGAACGGAAGCCGCGCCGCGCGACTCGATCTCAGGAAAAGCCTCTTCCTTGATCGCGGCGACAACGACGTCGTATCCCTGCGCTCGCGCCGCGTCAAGGACGAGGAAGGGGAACTTGCCATTACCGGCAATGAGACCGAGTTTCATGGTCAGTGGTCAGTGGGGCTGTTGCGATGATGCTTTTCATTTGGCTCTAGCAACTGGGCCTCTAGCAACAATTTTGGGAAACGCGCAGCACTGCAGAACTATTCGGGCGTCCCTCCGGGACTTGAATTATTTCATTCACATTCCCCAGCGCTGAAGCGCTGGGCTAAGTTTGGGCCGCCCCTCCGGGGCTGGATTTTTCGAGGAACACCGGCCACTGACGACTTCACTTAATCACTCCGCGCTCCGACGCTTCAATAAATCGAATCAGCATCTCGACGTCCTCGCCGATATCTGTTTCCGCTTCAAGCTTCTCGATGGCCTGCGACGTGTTCAGCTTCGAGGCCAGCAGCACCCGATACGCATGATGAATTTTCTGAATCCGTTCTTTCGTGAATCCCCGCCGCTCTAACCCTACGGCATTCAATCCATAGGCGCGCGTTCCGCGCTCGGCGGACGTCTTCGAAAACGGCAGCACATCCCGCGTTAAGGTTGTGCCCCCGCCGATAAAGGCATGCGTCCCAATCCGCACGAAGTGATGCACCGGGCAGAGTGCCCCGACCGTTGCCCAGTCTTCCACGGTTACGTGCCCGCCGAGCGTAGCCGCGTTCGCCATGATGATATGACTCCCAATCTGACAATCATGCGCAATGTGCGTATACGCCATGATCAGATTGTGGTTGCCGACTCGCGTGCATCCTCCGCCCTTCACCGTGCCGCGGTTGATGGTCACAAACTCGCGGATCTTGTTATGGTCGCCTATCTCCAGCCGAGTCGGTTCGCCCGCATAGCCGATGTCCTGCGGCGCCAAGCCAATCGAAGTGAAGGGGAAAAAGCCATTGTCCACGCCAATTTTTGTGGGGCCTTCGATCGCGACGTGCGAAACCAGGCAGCAGCCCTCGCCAAGCTCCACCTCGGGCCCGATCACGCAATAAGGCCCAATCTTGCACGACGGATGTATTCTGCTTTTCGGATCGACGATCGCCGTAGGATGAATGGACATCGTGAAATTTGTGATTGGTAATTTGTGATTTGAGTTGGCGGGTCGCAATCACAAATTACAAATTGGAAATTACAATTTCTCTTCCTCGGCCGCGCCCGCGTTGCGCGGCACCAGCCGGCAAGTCACGGTCGCCTCGGCCGCCACCTTGCCGTCCACATACGCCTTGCCTTCCAGACGAGCCGCCGTGACGCGCCAGGCCTTCACCACCACTTCAATCCGCAACTGATCCCCCGGCACCACCGGACGCCGGAATCGCGCCTTCTCGATCCCGGTGAACACCATCAGCATCTCGTCCCGGTTCGGAACCTCGGTCAGCAGCAGCAGCCCGCCCGCCTGCGCGATGGCTTCCACAATCAGCACGCCCGGCATGATCGGCTTGTCCGGAAAGTGTCCCTGAAAAAAAGGCTCGGTGATGGTCACGTTTTTCAACGCGACAATGCTCGTCATCCGCACCAGCTCGACAACCCGGTCGATCAAGAGAAATGGATAGCGATGGGGCAGGATCTTCAGAATGTCGCCAATATCCATCCCCGTTTTCACCGGCTCTGGTTCTTGGGTCGAGGTGTGCGTGGTGTCCGTCATGCTGTTTGGTTCAAGGCGAAGATTATACTGTAGCGCACGCTTTTATAAGCTTGCTTACGAAGAGCTTGGTTGTGAATGGAACCAGGTCCTGGAGGCGCCCCACCCCCCGATCAGGACGCTCCCCTCCGTGCGCTTCTCCGTGACGCCCGCCCTAGATTGCCCAGCCTCCATGCCGATAATCAGCTCAGGGGCCCTATACGCAACCTCGCACCGAGCCCCGGAGCCAATCCATGAACTTGCCCGACGCCCAGCCCTCTTCCCCCACTCGAACCGAACTCGATCGCCGCCGCTATCCTCGTTACACCGTCCAGGTCCAAATCGAGCTCCGCGAGGACGGCAGCGACGTCCCAATACGGCTCGTAACCACCGACCTCAGTCGCGGCGGCTGCTACATCGAGATGCAAATGCAGCTCTCAGTCGGCGTCCGCCTTCGAGCCACTCTCTGGCTCGACGGCTGCCCCATCGTCATCCGAGGACTCGTCGTCACCCGCCATCCCCAATTCGGCAACGGCATCATGTGGGTGGAATTCGAAGGTCAGGCAGATCAACTCCTCGCCCGTTACCTGGACGCCATCGCTACTGCCTAGGTTTCGTATCCGGGCATCCCTTTAGCGATACCGTAAGTTTCGAAATCAAACGCCCCCTTAGAGGCTGGGCAGCGGAATCGATTTTTTCCGCAGCCGGTTCAACCCCGCCGCACCCCGAACCCTGACTTGTCCTTCCCCATCCGCATGATCGGCAGCGTCAACCCATCCCCCAGCGGCACCTCCTCGGCCTCCAACTCCACATATCCCTTCGTCCGATAAAAAGGAACCCCCGTCAACGTCGCTCCCATCTCCAGCCGCTGAAACCCCGCCGCCTCAGCCGCCGCCTCACAAGCCTCCAGAATCATTCCGCCAATCCCCCGCCGCGCCCACTCCGGATGCACAAAAAATGCCCGAATCTTAGCCGCACCCGTCGCCGGATCCAGCAGCGAATCCTCGCGCCCCGCAAACTGATCGCCGCCAAACAGAGTCTTCCGCTTGCTCCATCCCCCGCAACCCACCAGCAGCGCCGTTCCCGAAGCCGCAATCTCCTCGGCCGCAAAATAAGTTCCATCCGAAATCAATTGCGTGTCCACTCCATACACCGTCCGCAACGCGTTCTCCAATTGCGCCGCGGAATAATCCCCCGCCTGCAATCCCCGCACCGAAGCTTCAATCAATTCCCGAAGCAACGGAATATCGCGAGCCTCCGCCAGCCGAATGCGTATCTTCATAACCAAATGTTTGTCGTCATAAACAAGAATTGTCATCCTGAGCGAAGCGAAGGATCTGCTTTTTGGCATCGAGGGAAGGTGTGCGGGCCCTATTTCCGCGCCGCCGCGCACTCCCCGCAAGGACAAACTTCCCGCAGATAAAACCACGAATAAATTCCCAGATCGTGTCTATCGTTCCACGAAAACTTCAGCGCGTACTTGCCCACTGCCTCCGCCGACAGCGCTTTCACCGCCGGCTTGAACATCGGCAAAGCCCCCGGCGCAAGCTTTGGAGCCTCGCCCGCCTTGCGTCCCGACTTCGACCGCTCATCCTCGCAAAGCGCGCAAGGACAAGCATCGCGCAAGAACTGAAACGTATAGACGGACCGGTGCCCATCCTTCCACTCAATCTCCATCCCCGTCCCCGTCGTCAAATGAATCAACACCGACTTGGGATCGTTCCCCACCCGAGGCGTAAAATCTGGCAGCGCCATAAATTTCAGTATCGCACGTGTGGCGCGGACACTCCCTTCGACTTCGCTCAGGGCAGGCTCTGTCCGCGGGCCTTCGCCCCAGTTATTCTGAAGTCGCTTGTCTATTATCTATGGGTCTCGCCGCGAGTCCCACCGCCATCGTAGGGTTGCAGGTGAGCCGGAGAAACATCCGCCTCGAGAATCCACACCTTCCTGTCCCGATAATAATCAAGCAGCGGCTCCGGGTCCTGCCCCGGGATGTCCCTCGCCCACACTGTTTTTGCCTCATCCAAATCCGCCCCGTTATAGACCCATTCGATGGCCACATTGTGTTGCGGTCCATAGTGTACGAGAACCAATTGCTTGCCCGGCATTGCTTCCAGTTGCCGGGTCAGCCCGGCCCGCTCCAGGCCCCACGGAGACTCGGGATTTTTAAACTGGTAGGCAGCCATGTAAGGAATTCTCGCCACCGTGAGCAGAACGACCAGGCGGCAGAGCGCAAGTCCGACGGGTCGCCCATATACTTTCCATAACCGCAGATGCCGCATTGCCTGTACCAACAAGATGAACAACGTCGCCGTCAACGCTGCGGCGTAGTGCGGGAAGAACGGGCTCACAGCCAGCAGGCCCAGTCCTGAAATGACGCATTGCACCACCAGCAACCGCATGCGCCTGTCTTTCAGCACCCATGGAAAAGCGACCAACGGAATTGTGAGCGCGCTCCCCACATAAAACACCCACAACATATGCGACTTCCATACCAGCGATCGCACCAGTGTCTGCGGATACTCGTTGTACGTAAAAACGTTGTAATAGTATTCAAACTGGGGATTGTTATACCTGAGCAGGGGCTTCCCCAATTGCCATAAAAACAGATGATTCGTGTACATCTTCAGGTCAAGCGCCTCGGGGAAGACGAGCGCGCTCCCGGTTACCCTCCAGTTGTAATACGCCATGAACCCCAGTGTCGCCATAAGTATCGCGGCGATTGGCAGGATCACGCGCGGCAAGACCACGGCGGCCGCGGGACCTTGTTTCGAAAATAACCAGGCAATCATCACCGCCGCTACCGGAACGCAAAAGATCAGTCCTTCGAGCGGCCGGCTGTTTGCGAGCAGTGCCGCGCCCAGCGCCATCAAGACAGCATCGCCCACTCGCAAACGCTTCCGGATGCGGGGCAGCGCGCCGATCACCAGCGCTCCACCGGTCGCGGCTATGGCGCCGCCCCAGTAGCTGTTCATCCAGTAGCTGATCAGGCCTATGCGTAATACCAGCAGTATCCCGCCCAGCAGTGCCCAACCTGGGGGCAGCCAAGCCTGCATCGCCCACGTAACTGCCGCTCCCATGGCCGCCACACTCAGCAATACGCCAATCCACGGATTTCCCAGCACCTGACCGAGCGCAAGCACCCCTCCCTCTGCGGGAGGGTACATCGAGGCATAGGTAGGGTGCTGCAACACGTGAAATGTCTCGAGAAACAGCCACATGGGGTGGGGTGGATTGGCCAGCCGGCCGTGGGCAAAGGTGTCGCCGGCTAGCAGATAGCTGAACTCGTCATGAAAGTGGGGCACTGGAACTGGCATCGCCCCAAGCAGCGCCACTCGCATCAGGACCGTCGCGAGCGCGATGGAAACGATGACGGCCCCTTTTTTTCGTGCAAAACGCGTTCCGAATCCCTCGACGCGGCGAAACCAGCGGTCGCCAAACCAAGGGACGAACCCCGCCAAGCATAGGAGCGCGGCCAGAATGGGAAAAATGAAAAAACGGAAGCGGAGAAGGAAGTTCAATCAGGGATGCTCTCGATCCTCAGGGCTGAAACTCCGTCGATCTTATCAGGCATTTTGCTCTAACATCCACTGACGGGTGGCCCATCTCCGGCCGCCTCCGGCGTCAACCGTTCTGATAAGATTCAATCCTCGCCCAGGGAGCGCCGATGGCAGTCGAGAAAGACTCCAGATCGAAAGCTGCATCGATTGGAGGGGCATCGACAACAACTGCCGAGCGGGCCGGGGGGCGCGAAATAGGTGACGATCCTAACCTTGGCACGCCTGCTGTCCAGATTCGACGATCACGGAGACAGCTGGCTTTTCCGGCGTTCATGCTGCTTCTCTACTTCATGCAATGCCTTTGGTTCGTTCGCACACAGTCTCTTACGTTCGACGAGCCGGCCCACATGTCCGCGGGTTTGGAGGAATGGCGCTATGGACGTTTTGAACAAGTGCTCGATCATCCTCCGCTCGCGCACTTGCTGCTAACTCTCCCACTGGCACACGGCGATTGGGACATTATTTGGGGCACCGTGTGGGGGGATTCGCCGCCCGGCTTCCGTGTCCGATCGATTATTCCAGATCCTGTCGCATTGGCCACGCGAGCTCGGTTAGTGAATGTTCTGCTCGGTGTTCTGCTCGGCATTCTGCTGTGGCTGACGGCGCGAAAGCTTTTTTCAGTCGGTACTGCGAACGTGGCTATCGCGTTATTTGCATTCTCACCCTCTCTGATTGCGCACTTCTCGATCGTCACCACTGATGGCGTGGCCACGCTGATGGCCTTTGCGACGGCAGTGCAAGTTATCCGGTGGAGAGCCAACCCGTCTTGGGCTCAGACCACGTTACTGGGAGTGCTTCTGGGGCTGCTGCTATTGTCAAAGCTGTCTACGCCGCCCTTGTTTTGCTTGGCACTGATTTTGATCTTGATCCTTAAACCGAATCAATGGGTTTGGTCGCCTCGGCGATGGAATTGGTATCCGGCACTTGTAGCTGCTGCCGTTGCGGGATCTATTCTCTGGGCGGGATACTTCTTTCACGTGTCCCGCGTTAAGACGGGGGACGGCATCGTGATGATGACTTTCCCCAATCGGAATCCTTGGGTGGAGACCACGGGGCGTATCAGCAGACTCTTGAAGGTTCCGCTACAGATGCACTTGGACTTGATAATCCCGGCTGGGGAGTACGCTCAAGGAATAGAAGGCCTTCTCGAACACAATCACAATGGTCACCAGACCTTTCTGCTGGGGGAGATCTTGGACAGGCCTAAGATTGCATTCTACGGCGTTGTCGCTTTGTTGAAGTGGCCTTCCATCGTGCTGTTGTTATTCGTTTCTTCTCTCGTACTTTTCCTACGCGGGCGGCTAAGCCCGCCTCCAGATGCATTTGTCCTATTGCTTTTCCCCGCTGTTTACATGGTTTTTATCATGTCGGCGCGCATTACGATGGGAGAACGTCATTTCTTGCCAATCTATCCATTTGTGCTCCTGATCGCGTCCGCATTTTGGGAATTTGCCAACGGGCCAAGTGCAGAGGGAGTTCGCAGTTCGAAACCAGGCAAACGAGCCCTGGTATTTATTGTGCTAGCCGCATTGATTGTGAATGCCGCGGACGCGCTTCGTTTCGCCCCAGATTATCTTTCGTACCTCAACATTCTCATACCCAATCGTACAAGCTACAGATATTTGAGCGACAGCAATCTCGACTGGGGCCAAGGTCTGTTGGCACTTCGTCAATACCAATCTGAACATCCGAACGAGCAGATATCCCTGGCGTATTTTGGCGACGTCGAGCCAGCTGTGTATGGAATCAAAGCGGCAAACCTGCGAGAAGGCCAGAAGGTTTCGGGGACTGTGGTGGTTAGCGCGACTCATTTATCTGGGCAGTTTCTCTCGGATCCATCGGCCTATCGATGGGTTACGAAGTATCCGATAAAAACAATCCTCAATCACAGCTTGTTCGTTTTTGCCGTCCCCTCAACGGAGGAGAATTCTACCCCAGTTCCCCAGGGCGCGGCAGATCGCAGTGACACCGGTGCGCGCTGATACTTTCCCAATCAGTACCGCTAGAATCTCTCCAGGTTCTCCATGGACACCGCCCGCATCGCCGCCCTCCTCGAACCTTTCCTCGAGTCGTCGCTTTCCCCCTCCCAGCTCGATCAAATATCGACGTACATCGATCTATTACTTCGCTGGAACGCGCGCATCAATCTAACCGCCATCCGCCATCCCGAAGAAATCGTAACCCGCCACTTCGGCGAGTCCTTCTTCCTGGCCCGTCACCTCTTCCCAACTCTTTGTCATCCTGACCCTGAGCCAGTCGAAGGGGAAGGACCTATGCAGTTGGACCCTTCCGCTGGCAACTGGCAACTGGCAACTGACAACTGCCCTCCGCGCGTTCTCGACATCGGCTCCGGCGCCGGATTCCCCGCCCTTCCCCTGAAAATCTGGGCCCCGCACATCCACCTGACGCTGGTCGAATCGAATCACAAGAAGGCCGCCTTCCTCCGCGAAGTGGCCCGCGCGCTTACATTGACCAACATCAATGTAATAACCGATCGAGCCGAAGTCCTCTCCGCCCGCCCCGGCTTCCCCCGTGCCGACATCGTAACCCTCCGAGCCGTAGAGCACTTCGAAACCATCCTCCCCCAAGCCGTAGCTCTCCTGGCCCCCAAAGCAAGCCTAGCCCTACTAATAAGCGCCGCCCAGATCCCCCACCTAACAACCCTGACAAAGATGAACTGGCACCCACCAATACCCGTCCCCAAGTCACATAAAAGAGTGTTGTCGATTGGTATACATGAGTAAAAATGGAAAATATATCCCGTGCAATAGCCAATAGTGGAAATTTTATCCACAGATATGCTAATTGTTATGTAATAAGTGGCAGAAAATAAGAATAATCTCATTATGAGACGACTCCAGTAAAAGTGTTCCACGTGGAACACTTCTCTATTTTGGAAAACCCCGACCCCATCATCTCAATTTTCCGAACCCGCGATGTGTTCCACATGAAACACATCCGCACCCGGTGGCCTCGCCAAATCCAGAAACGAGCTGGAGTGTTTCACGTGGAACATTCGCGCGATTGCACAAAAATCTGGCATTGATTTCCACCGATGCGTTCGCATATTCTGACCCGCAACGCACAGAAAATAAAATCATGGGACGTGTCATCGCAGTTGCCAACCAGAAGGGTGGCGTCGGCAAGACTACGACCGCCATCAACCTTGCCGCCTCACTCGCCGCCGCCGAGGTCAACACCCTGCTGGTGGACTGCGATCCGCAGTCGAACTCAACCAGCGGTCTGGGCCTGGTGAAAAATCCGGAACGCATCAGCATCTACGACGTGATCATGGGCGTGGCCTCGGCGGAGGAGGCTTTGCAGCTCACCGAGCTTGAACAGCTATGGCTGATTCCATCGCACAAGAATCTGATCGGCGCCAACATCGAGCTGGTCGGGGCGGAGCGGCGCGAGTATCGTCTGCGCGATGCGCTTGCGAGTTTGCGCGAGCGCTTTCAGTTCATCGTGCTCGACTGTCCGCCGGCGCTCGATCTGCTTACGTTGAACGCGCTGGTCGCCGCGGACGGAGTGTTGATCCCGATGCAGGCGGAATACTTTGCGCTCGAGGGCGTGTCGGAGCTGCTTGACACCATCGAGCGGATACGCGCGGCGTTGAATCCTGCGCTGGCGATTGAGGGCGTGGTGATCACGATGTTCGATGAGCGGACCAACCTGGCGCAGCAGGTGGCAGAGGAGTTGAAGAAATTTTTTGGCGAGAAGCTATGCACGACGACGATTCCGCGGAACATACGGCTGGCGGAGGCTCCAAGCCACGGGCTGCCGGCGCTGGTGTATGACGTGCGGTCGCGGGGAGCGGAGAGCTATATACGGTTGGCGAAGGAGATCCTGGACCGGCAGGCGAGGGTGGCCAGCGGGCCGGGGGAAGCGGCTTAGATTGATGGATGTAAATATTTATGTTCGTCGATATATGTGCCGGGGGCTTCGCGGGTTCTCAGTTGTCGGAAAACAGGTCTTAACTACGTGGGGTTTGAAGGTGCAGGCAAGAAGCAGGTCCTTCGCTTCGCTCAGGATGACAAATCTTTAAAAGCTACAAGCAGGCCATGGGAGATTACTTGATGACTACATCGAATGCTGCGGCAGTTGATAAGACGGCGGAGAAGACTGGGACGGAAAAGGTTAGCGAGAAGCTGGCTGAGAAGCGGCGAGC
Source organism: Terriglobales bacterium (assembly GCA_050012595.1). Classification (GTDB taxonomy): domain Bacteria; phylum Acidobacteriota; class Terriglobia; order Terriglobales; family Acidobacteriaceae; genus Acidiflorens. Next base: position 27,358 of record JBEKGW010000016.1, on the reverse strand, counting down.
TTTGGGGCGGGGGCTGGAGTCTCTGCTGCCGGGGCCTCGGGTGGTGACGGCGGCGCCCGCCCTTCCGGAAAGTGCGCGGAAGGATGGGGCAGCCGATTCCTCCTCTTCTTCTTCTTCCCCTGACTTTTCTTCTGGTGCTGACCGGGGACCCTTCGACTTCGCTCAGGGCAGGCTCGCGGGGACGCCCGTCGCTCCACCGGAAACGGTTTTGGACGAATTGCAGGCGGTGGCCTCGGGGCGGACTGCGGATGGGGAAACGGTGTTTCGGCTGGCGATTGATCGGATCGACCACAACCCGCACCAGACGCGGAGGGAGTTTGATCAGAAGTTACTCGAGGAGCTGGCAGATTCGATCCGGGTGCAGGGAGTGTTGCAGCCGGTGGTGGTGCGTCCGGGGACGGAGGGGCGGTTCATCCTGATTTTAGGCGAGCGGCGGGTGCGCGCGGCGAGGATGGCGGAGAAGACGACGATCCCGGTGATTGTGAGGCGGGTTTCGGAGCAGCAGGCGGCGGAGATGACGCTGGTGGAGAACCTGCAGCGGGAGGATCTGAATTGCGTGGAGCAGGCCGAGGCGTTCGCGAACTTGAGCACGGAGTTCAAGCTCACGCAAGAGGAGATTGGTGCGCGGGCGGGCGTGTCGCGGGAGAAGGTATCGAATTACATGCGGCTGCTGACGCTGCCGGAAGGCGTGATCGGGGCTCTGCAAAAGGGGAGGTTGACGTATAGCCACGCGCGGGTACTGTTGACGCTGCGGGATAACGCCCGGATCTGGAAGCTCGCGCAAAGAGTTATGGACGAAAAGATGTCGGTGGCGAAGCTGGAGGATCTGGTGCTGGGGGTGAGTGCGCCGATCGAAGGGGCCGAGCCGAATAAGGGAGGCGGAGCGCGGTGGGTGGATCCGAATGTGAAGGCGGCGCAGCGGTCGCTGGAGGAAGTGCTCGGGATGAGGGTGCGGATTCGGGACCGGAAGGGCAGAGGCAAGATTGTGATCGAGTATGGGACGTTGGAGGATTTCGATCGGGTGGTGGGGATGCTGAAGGGGGAATAGAGGCAAGTTTCAGAGGTTTCAAGGTTACGAAATCCTTATTCGGCAATGCGAAGCTCTCGCCAAATGGCTAGCTTGTCCCACTTGTTACTCTGCTGATTCTCCCTGCGTCGGCGGGTGGAGCTCGACCTCGGGGGCTAAAGCCCGCTCTGATTTAAAACAGTTTACGCGGCCCTAAAGAGGCCGCTCTTCCATGGGGACACACACGTACGACTCTTTGTAATCTGCCCCTGTTTCCAATTCCCACTTAGGCTGGCCTCATCTTGTTCGCCGCGGGCGCGGTGCCGCCTTAGCCACGCAGGTGGCATTCAGGAATTCTTCAGAGACCCCGATTCAGACAAATGCGGTGCTGCAGATATTGATCATGAACAGGTGGGTTGTCTTTGTGTTGTCGACGATGATCGCAGGCTGGTTTGTGGCCAGCCCGGCTTTCGCCGCGGACGCAACCTTGAGTGGTCACACCTACGTCAGCTCGGCGCGTGCGCGCGGCAACTTCGGGGCGCAGATGAATCTGTATGTCGGCAACGGCAGCAGCTCGTACTTGCAGTTTGAGCTGACAAGTCTGCCGGCGGGAACGACCGCCGGCCAGATCGCGCAAGCTACTCTGCATATCCATGTCAACCGTGTGAACATCGCGGGAACGATCAACGTGCTTAGGGCGACGAGCGCGTGGAATGAATTCACAATGACATTTACGACTGCGGCGGCGACCGAGAGCAGGGCCGCGAGGTTCGCGGTTTCACGGGCGGGAGATTATCTCGTCGATGTCACCGAGCTGGTGCAGGGATGGGTGAGTTCGCCCGCCAGCAACTTCGGCATCGCTCTCACTTCGAGCACCGCTTACGTAGTGCTGGGTAGCAAGGAGAACGACCGGACAGCGCATGCGGCGGAGTTGGAGATCACGTTGGCCGGGCCCCAGGAACCGATGGGGCTACAGGGACCAGCGGGGACGGCAGGCGCGACGGGCGCTCCGGGACCAATCGGGCTCACGGGGGCCACGGGCCCACCAGGACCCATCGGCGCAACGGGTGCAACCGGGCCTCAGGGAGCGACCGGGCCGGCCGGAGACACCGGCCCGCAAGGACCCATGGGATGGACCGGAGACGCTGGCCCGCAAGGACCCATGGGATGGACCGGCCTGGAGGGACCGATCGGCGCAACGGGTGCAGCCGGGCCTCAGGGAACAATCGGGTTGACTGGACCCGCGGGTGCCGCTGGTGCAACGGGGCCGGCGGGAGCCACGGGCCCAATCGGGAACACCGGCGCAACCGGTGCAACTGGGCCTCAGGGAACAATCGGATTGACTGGACCTACGGGCGCCGCCGGCCCAGCGGGAGCGGCGGGGCTGACTGGCGCTGCCGGTCCAGCGGGACCGACGGGCCCAATCGGGAACACTGGCGCAACCGGTGCAACTGGGCCTCAGGGAACAATCGGGTTGACCGGACCCGCGGGCGCCACCGGCCCAGCGGGAGCGACGGGACTGACTGGCGCTGCGGGTCCAGCGGGACCGACGGGACTGACCGGGAACACTGGCGCAACCGGTGCAGCCGGGCCTCAGGGAACAATCGGATTGACTGGACCCACGGGCGCCACCGGCCCAGCGGGAGCGACGGGGCTAACTGGCGCTGCGGGTCCAGCGGGGCCGACGGGTCCAATCGGGAACACTGGCGCAACCGGTGCAACCGGGCCTCAGGGAACAATCGGGTTGACCGGACCCACGGGCGCCACTGGCCCAGCCGGAGCGACGGGGCTGACTGGTGCTGCGGGTCCAGCGGGAGCGACGGGCCCAATCGGTTTGACGGGAAACACAGGCGCACAGGGAGCAACTGGGCCTCAGGGAACAGCCGGCGCCGATGGTGCGAACGGTCAAGCGGCCACAGTCACGATTGGCACCACGACAACAGGCGCAGCTGGGACATCCGCGAACGTAACGAACTCCGGCACAAGTAGCGCGGCAGTTCTCAATTTCACTATCCCGCAAGGCGCCACAGGGGCGGGAGGCAGCAGCCCGAACGCTGGCATCCCGTTTACCACCGTGGCGCGCCGCATGACTACCGAAGAATATGCCAATCCTGTGCAGGCCATTGGAGCCTCGGCGGCTCCCATCGACGAGCTCTTCACCTGGGTGGCGGTTGGCTGCACTATCACGACGCTGTACGTCCACTCGAAGTACACCGAAGACTTGGTAGTGGACCTGCAATTCAACGTCTCTGGGGCAGGCGGTTCAACTGTTTCCACGGGCATGTTCTGTACGGTGCTTGCGAGTGGAAATAGCTGCACTGCCACGGGTCCGGTGGCTGTCGCTGCCGGCGATTTCCTTATCTTTCATATCACTGCATCGTCTACCGGGGTGGCGCCCACAGGAACCGGCGTGATTTGGACGTCGTTCGGATGCCAATGACACGGTTATTCAAGACACGGCGGGCTCGATGTAGGTGGTGGAGAATAATATGGCGCGCATCCGATGGGGTTGGACGAAACTGGCGGCGACGGCTGTGGTTATCCTGCTGGGCCTGGGCAAGCTCCATCTCTACAGTCTGAAGCCGCATTTCTAAAAGACAAGATCACGACCAGCGTTTCTCCGCAACCTGTGAAGTCCTGCCGATGCTGGCGGCGGGGCCGAGCTGTGCTCGGCTTGGACAGCCGGCAGCGGCTGTCCCTACACGCGCGCGTTGCGCGGCGATGGCGTAAGACTTTCCGCTTATTACGGATTTGTTTTGCGTTGGCACAGGGTCTCGCTTCGTTTAGGATGCGAGCGTCTTGTGCGCGATCCAATTTCCAGACCGACTCCTAAGCAGACGCTGCTGCTGATCTTGCTGCCGATGCTGGGGACGGTTCTTTGTCTCCGGCTTTATCTTCACCTGGTGCGGGTGCAGCATGTTTATCCGGGCGGAGTTCTGGTTCATCGTTTATTTGTTGGAGTGCTGATCGAAATTCCTGCGGCATTCATTCTGGCTTTTGGGACGCGGCGGCGGGTGGTGGCATTTTTGGCGCTGGGGGCTCTCGGGGTCGGCAGCGGAATGATTCTGGATGAGGTGACTTATCTGGTGCTTACTGAGGCTAGCGATCTTGATTATGTTTCCTGGGTTTCGCTGGGTGGGGCGATTGGGTTTGTTACTCTGGCGGCATTCTTGTTGGTAGGGATTTATTGGGTGCGGCGGGATTGAGGACGGTGTGCCGGTGCTGGCGGCACGGCCGAGCTGCGCTCGGCTTGGACGGCCGAGGGCGGCCGTCCCTACGCGAGCCCGGCTGGCGCTGGGTGTGAGGGGATATGGGACTGATTGATGTTTTGTTTGGGCGGCCACTGGCTTCTTCCGAGGACGAGGGGCAGCGGCTTTCACCTCAGCAGGGGATTCCTACTTTTGGACTCGATGCTTTGAGTTCGGCGGGTTACGGGCCGGAGGCAGCTTTGACGATTTTGCTGCCTTTGGGGTTGCTGGGGGTGCGATACATTGTGCCGTTGACGGCGGCAATCATTGGGCTACTGGTGATTGTGTATTTCAGTTATCGACAGACGATTGCGGCTTATCCGATGGGCGGGGGATCGTACACGGTTGCTCGCGAGAACTTGGGGAACCGGGCGGGAGTGCTGGCGGGCGCGGCTTTGATGATCGATTACCTGCTGAATGTGGCGGTGGGAATCTCGGCGGGGATCGGAGCGCTGGTTTCGGCGGTGCCCTGGTTGCAGCCGCACACTTTGGCTCTGTGTCTGGGGGTGCTGGTTATATTGACGATGGTCAATCTTCGGGGAGTGAAGGAGGCGGGATCGGCGTTTGTGGCTCCTACTTATTTGTTTGTGGGGACGCTCGCGGTGGTGATTGTGATGGGGCTTTATAAGGTGGTCGTGTCAGGGGGACATCCGGTGGCGGTGGTGGCGCCGGCGGGAACCGCGCCGGCGGCTTTGCAGGCCGTGGGGGTGTGGATTTTGCTGAAGGCGTTTGCCTCGGGGTGCACGGCTTTGACGGGCATCGAGGCGGTTAGCAACGGGGTGCAGGCGTTTCGGAAGCCGGTGGTCCCGGCGGCTCGGGCTACGTTGACGGCGATCATCGCGATTCTGATTTTGTTGCTGGGGGGAATTGCGCTGCTGGTGCGGTACTACGGAATCATGGCTACGGATCCGGGACTGGCGGGATACCAGAGCGTGTTGTCGATGGTGACGGCGGCGGTGACGGGGAAAGGAATTTTTTACGATCTGACTATGTTCTCGGTGCTGCTCGTGCTTTGTTTGTCGGCGAACACTTCGTTTGCGGATTTCCCCCGGCTGTGCCGGGTGATGGCTCGGGACGATTATCTTCCGCATTCTTTAACGATTCGGGGACGGCGGCTGGTGTTTTCGCAGGGGATCTGGGTGCTGGCGATTCTGGCGGGGCTGTTGTTGATCTTGTTTGATGGGGTGACGGACCGGTTGATTCCTTTGTTTGCGGTGGGGGCGTTTCTGGCATTCACTTTGTCGCAGGCGGGAATGGTGGGGCATTGGTTGAGGACGGCGTCGTGGGCGGGGGCTTGGCACAGCATCCTGATCAACGGTCTTGGGGCTTTGGCTACGGGGACCACGACGATAGTGATTGTGGTGGCGAAGTTTGCCGCGGGGGCGTGGGTGGTGGTGCTGCTGTTGCCGGCGGCGGTGGTGTTTATGCAGCGGGTGCACCGTCACTATGAACGGGTGGCGGAGGAAACAGCGCTGCCCGGCAGGGCGATTCCGGATGCGGAGGAGCTGGCTCCGCCGATTGTGCTGGTTCCGGTGGAGAAATGGAATGCGGCGACGGAGAAGGCGCTGCGGTTTGGTATGACTTTGTCTCCGGATGTGCGGGCGGTGCATGTGACGTGCGATGCGGATGAGAATCGGCCTTCGTGGTTGGCCGAGTTGCCGGCGGAGACGCGGCAGCCGATGCTGGTGACATTGGCGTCGCCGTATCGGCTGGTGATTCATCCGATTGTGGATTATGTGTTGCAGGTGGAGAAGGAGAATCCGGGGCGGACGATCGCGGTGGTGATTGCGTCGATGGTGGAGCGGCACTGGTATCACTATTTTCTGCACAATCAGCGGGCAGAGATATTGACGGCGCTGCTGCTGATGGGTGGGGATGAGCGGATCAACATTATTAATGTGCCTTGGTATTTGAAGGCTTAGAGGCAGTGGTCGGTGGTTAGTGGATGGAAAATCAACCGCGATTCTACGTCGCTGCTTCGCCTTGTTAGTGGGCGGCGGTTACGTCGAGCTGCGGAGCTTCGCTCCGCTGGACGGCCGACCACCCCAGCCCGCCAAAAGCGCGCGGTCTGGGGACCCCGGCGAGGGCGGCCGTCCCTACGTGAGTTCAGGCGTTCGTTCACACTCTCCAATAGTCGGGGCGCCAGTGCTGGATTGATTTTTTGATGTCGGAGACGGAGAGCTTTTCGTTCAGGGCTCTTGCGGCTAGCGCGGGGAGTTCGGCGTCGGAGGCGAAGCGCAGCGCGATCAGTTGCGATTCGGTGAATTCTGGGATGCGGGGACGAAGGGCTGGGTCGAGGAAGGACGCGAGGCGCAATCTTTCTTCGAGGCGGATGACGCGGTCCTGCACCTTGAGGGCATAAAGGCGAATCTTGAAGATGGCGGCTATGGCAGCGATCATGACGACGACCAACCATGCCGAATGCACACTTGGCCTTCTGACGAGGTGGACGATGGTCGCGATCAGGGTGATGGCGAATACGGGGAGGATGAAAAAATGGAAGAGCGGATCGTAACGCGTGTAATTGGAATAACTTTGGGAAACTGGGTTAGCCATGGGGAAAGGCTCCTTTTGAAAGTCGAACCATCATCGCACGTTTAGACGGGGAGGACATCCACGGGAACCACTTCGAAAATATCTGGGGATGTGCGGCGGGTCACAGTGTTGTCACTTCCCGCCGGAGTACAATCGCGCTTTTGACGGGCCTGATTTGAAGGCTGATCTCGGCGGGAGGCTCAGTGTCGGACCAACTCTTCGGGGAGATGCTCCAAAGCATCGTCGACGGCGCGCCGGACAGGGCTGCGGAATTGGCGCGGCAGGCGCTGGCCAACGGCGTCGATCCGCTGGAAGCGGTGAACCGGGGATTTGCTGTGGGGATCACGTTTGCCGGCGATCAATTTGGCTGCGGTGAAATGTTTCTGCCCGATCTGCTCGCGTCAGCCGAGGCGATGAAGGCGGCCATCAAGGTTCTTGAACCGGAGATGCTGAAGCGCGGCTCGCAGCGTGAGACTCTGGGTAAGATCGTGCTCGGCACCGCCAGAGGCGATATTCACGACATCGGCAAGAACCTGGTCGCCACTATTCTTTCCGCCAGCGGATTCCAGATCTTCGATCTGGGTACGAGCGTGACTCCCGAGCAGTTCGTTGCCAAGGCCAAAGAAGTTGATGCCGACATCGTCGGCGTCTCCGCTTTGCTGACGACGACCATGGCCGGACAGAAAGCCGTGATCGAAGCGCTGGATCGGAATGGTTTGCGGCCTCGGGTAAAGGCGATCATTGGCGGCGCCGCGGTCACCTCGAAGTGGGCGGCTGAAATCGGCGCCGACGGCTACTCTCGCAATGCCATCGATGCGCTGGAACTGGCAAAGAATCTGATGGGCAAAGGAACAGTCTCGGCATGAGACCCAGAATTCAACTGCTCAGTGCTGAGCTCATCGGGCGCATTCTGCGCGAAGCGTTTGAACTGCTGATGAGCCCTGGAGTTCGCGTGGGCTCGGCGGTGGTCGAGCTATTACAGTCTGCCGGCGTTGAAGTCAATGACGGAATAGCGTGCGTCCCTGAGCCGCTGGTGCGAAAGTGCCTGGCATCGGTCCCACGGGACTTCTACCTGTACAACCGTCGCGGAGAGAAAGCCGTTCATTACGGCGGCGACGATGTGCAATTCGATCCCGGCTCCTGCTGCGTGCAAATGCTCGATCCTGACACGCTGGAAGCGCGGCCGTCGGAGACCCGCGACCTGGTGCGCATTGTCCAAGTCACGGAAGCTTTGCCGCAGTTCGCTGCGCAATCTACCGCCGTTGTGTGCAGCGATAATGACGCGCCGAGCGCGATTGGCGATCTCTACCGGCTGTTCATAGTCCTGCAGTATTCTGACAAGCCGGTGGTGACCGGATCGTTCTCCGCGGCCGGACTGCAGGGAATGATTGACTTGCTTGCCGCGGACAGCGGCAGCGCAGACCGGTTGCGTCAACAACCGCGGGCCGTTTTTGATGTGTGTCCTTCCCCGCCGTTGAACTGGTCGGAGTTCGGATCGCACAATCTGCTCGACCTGGCCCGCGCCGGCGTGCCCGCGGAAATCGTCTCCATGCCACTGGCCGGCGGCACCGCTCCGGTGACGCTGGCAGGTTCCGTAACGCAACATGCTGCCGAAACGCTGGCGGGCATCACGCTGCATCAACTCGCGGGACCGGGCTCGCCCATAGTCTGGGGCGGTGCTCCCGCCATCTTCGACATGCGTACCGGAGGCGCGCCCATGGGCGCGGTCGAAACTGCCATGCTGAACATGGCATGCGCCGAAGTCGGCAAGCATCTGGGCCTGCCGACCCAGGGCTATCTGGTCGCGACCGATTCGAAGCTTGTGGATGCGCAGGCCGGCGCGGAGAGTGCGCGCTCAGCGATGCTCGGAGCGCTGGCGGGCATCAACATGATTTCGGGAGCGGGCATGCTTGAATCTCTCGCTTGTTTCAGCGTCGAAAAGCTGGTCATTGATGCCGAGTCGATCGCCTCGGCGCAGCGGCTGGCGCGAGGCATTGAGGTCCGCGGCGAGGAAGTCCGCGACGACGACGGCCGCGGTGATGACGTTGGTAGTAAAAGCCTGGCCACCGCCATGTTCGCGCAAACCGGGCTCTCCGGAGAATTTCTCAAGCTGAAGGAAACGCGCGCGCTTTTTCGGCAGGAGCAGTATCTTCCCTCCCCGGTCATCGATCGCAGCGCGCGAGGCTCGGAGCCACCAAGCGACGTCTTTACGCGAACCCGTGCCCGCGTCGACGAGCTAGTAAGCAAGTATCAGAAGCCATCTCTTCCCGAAGACGTGCTGCGGAAGTTTCAGGCAATCGTTAACCGCGAAGCTGATCGCGAGGGCGACCGCGAAGCAGACAGAGCAGGCGTGGCCCTTCCCAGGGACTGAGAATCCTGAAGACCGGCTGTTTCCCTCCGGACCTCGAACCGCATCGCGAAATTCGTCGGACGGTACTGGACGCTACTCTACTTTCCGACGCAGAAGCCGGAAATGTCGGCAAACGTCAATGTTTATTGGGGTGTCAGGCAACGCGCCTTTTTCTGGAGACATACTGGAGACATATATTCTCGCGTACCCCTTGCCTTGGCTGGTGGCGATTCGCTCCAAAGTCCGTGCACCGATGAATTCCGGGGGCATGTCATCCAGGATGTCATCCCCATGCCGCTGGTCGATCGGTCGATCGCATCACTTTGGAAGCCGAAGGCACTCAAACCACCAGATAAAAGGAGTGCGGGGCGCGTACAAACGTATCGAATACGCCGAGCAAAGGCACCAGATCTTTTTAGTCGCAGAGCTTGCAACTAAAGAGAGCATCATGCATTACGACACCGTTCGCGATCGGGGCTCATGCTCGGGTATGCTGGCTACAACAAGAACGAACTCCTCAGTGCTACCGCCGCTCTCGCTACTCAGATGAGGTCACTTAATAGCAGAATTGTCGAAACGGAGGTGTGAAACGCATTTTGGCGATCCATCTTCCGCTTGCGTACCCGCTTCGTGCGAATCTCGGCGGCATCCCCGATCCACACTCAAGCACTCAAACTGCAATTCTGAGAGCAGCCGTTCAAACCAGCGAGCGTGCCCGCTGGCTGCCATCCCGACGCGCACGGTCGCTCCCTGTGCCCCGACATCGCGATAAAACTTCTCCGCTTATGTTCGTGAATCTGATTGATGAAATGACGCCATGGCACATCCGAATCCTGCAATTTTTCCAAAATCCAGAGGGGTGCGGTCGCGAAAAAGGGATGACGCCTGACATGCTGAGGATGGGTGCTCCTGCTATTCTTCTTGAACGCTTTTATCCCGATCTCGGCGGTCATGGGCGAAAGAACCGTCTGTCGCCGCCAAGATGATTAACGCAAGATCGGAAACAGCGAGCACCAAGCTTGCGTTCCGTGATGCATTGAAATTTCGCAGATGCCTGATCCCCGCAGACGGATTTTATGAGTGGGCGAGAACCGGGAAAGGCAAGCAGCCGTACTGTTTTGAGGTCAACGAAGGTGAGTTGTTCGCGTTTGCAGGAATATGGGATCGTTGGAAAGACCCTAGCGGTGGCTGGATAAAGACCCGCTCGATACTGACCACGACTCCGAATGCCGTGACCTCAGCCGTCCACGACATAATGCCAGTCATCCTTGATCCAGACAGCCCCGATTTATGGCTCGATCCGGGGATGAGGGACGTGGTTGCGGCGTCCGAACTGTTGGAGCCCTGCGATGCCCGGCTGATGCGGTACTATCCCATCAGCACTCGGATCAATCACGTGGCGAACGACGACGCAGAATGTTCGAAGCCCGTGGAACTTGCTGAGACTCAGAATTGGCTTTTCTCTTAGTCGCACGGCAAGGTGTCCCCGACCGGTCTGCTGCCTTCGGGCTTGTAGCTGAAATACACCGCTCCTCCTATAATCACCGCACCTCCTGCGAGAGCCATGATCCCCAAATCCTCGTGCAGCAAGGAGACACCCAGAATCGCGCCGACCAGCGGTTCTAAATTTACGAAAATTCCTGCCTGAGATGCCGGAACCCGCTTGAGTCCCCAATTCCACAAAACTGTCGTGCTCGCAGTAGCGAAGAATCCCTGTTCCGCTACGGCAATCCATGCGCGGGTCGAGTAATGCAGCGACGGAACGCCGGATGTTGTGATGACCGCCATCGCCAGGAGGATAGTACCGATCCAAAAGATTAAAGCCGTCACCATGACTGCTGAATGCCGACACATGAGACGTTTCGAAATCAGAATCCATCCAATGGCTGCAAACATTGAAAGCACAACCAACAGGTCGCCACGCGTGCTCGCGTGTGCCACGCCGGAAGCTTTCTTGCTCGACAATGCGATCAGCGCAGCGCCAAAGGTCGAGGCTGCAAGCGCAAGCCAGCCGCCGAAGTGCAACCGCTCTCCCGCGAATACCACGGCTGCGATGGCGAGCAGCATGGGAAGTGTGCCAACCATTAAAGAAGCGTGCGAAACCGTGGTGAGGGAAAGTCCCTTGAACTGCACCAAACACTGCACTGGCACTCCGAGCACTGATGCTGCGAACACCCAGCCCCATTCGCTCCTGTCAAACCGAGGACGATCATAGAAGATGACAGGGAGCAGACCGGCAGACGCGAACGCGAACCGATACAAGACCATGCTCGCGACTGGCATCTCGGTCAAGGCAATCTTGCCGAAGAAAAATCCTGTTCCCCAGAGGCATCCAGCGGTTGCGAGAGCAAGCCTGGGGACGATATGAACGTGCCGCTTGAACATTGTTTCGATTGTAAGATAGGGGGGATGGGGGATAGGGGATAGTGAGCATGTCCAGTGGATCACTAGGGCTGCTGTGCGGCTCTCTGCCTAGGACCAAGGATTCGGAAAGAATTCAGGTCGAAGCTAAACGGAGATGAGTCTCGCGACAATGCGACTGCATTGTTCACGCTGCCCTTCTACACACGAGAGGTCTGGGGCAAGGCTAGCGTTCGAAAATCACCTGTTTGTGGGCAGCAGACCCGCGCATCTTGTGACCGCCTTGATTGAGGCACTTGCAAATGCCCGCGGTGAAGGGGATTTTGGGCAACTCTGACAGGTCGGCGGGGCGGTAGTGCTCTCCCTCGAATCAAGGCTGTCTCAGTTTCCGTTTGGCCGTGATCCGACTGGGAAGCAGTCCAGATAACGCTACGACCACCCTCACTTCCCAGAAGCTGACTTCGGGACCGTGTCGCGAAGATTCTTTCCAGTTGCGCAACTTCCGGTTTGCCCGTAACTCGGGAGCACCGCTGAGAGACTCTGACGATGCACATTCGGACTGGCAGTTTTGCCAGTTATTGCCGCACCACCGTGCTTATAAACTCACACCGCGTATGGGTGTGCCTGTAATCTCAGGGGAAGCTCCACCTTTCGATCCTTTCGCGAGACATGGCACTTGAGGGGGAGGGAACTCTCCTGAAGGCAGTCCTCCAGCCTTCTATTTGGCGGGAAGTCCCCAGTTTTGGCGGAGTGCCACAGCGTTTCGATTCGTGCCAACGTGTGATAACTCCTAGGGTACGAACGGATGATATGAGTCTCTTAGCGAATTTCAAAATCCGGACCAAGGTGCTGGTCGCCATGCTTCCGCTGGCGCTGATGGCGATTGGGGCGGTGGTGTATTCGTCGATCGAAAGCCAGAAGATCGACACTTGGTACAGCAATTTGATCGACGATTACGTCAAGACATTTCAATCGGTAACCGCAGCGCGAGGCAACACCATGCGCTTCCGTTTAGTGCTTTACCAACTGGTGGCCGAGGACCGACCCGATCAGAGGCAAGAGAACGACAGAGAATTGGACAAGGTACAAGCCGATTACCATGCATTGCTCGCGGACGCGCTGCGGCGGAGCCCCGGTCGCGCAAGCCAAATCGCAGCGGCCGAGGCTGTGTTCGATCGATCTGCATTCCGTGCACGCCCCATCCGAGCGGCTGCCTTGTCTGGCAACCGTGAAAAGGCTATGCAGATCATGCGCAGCGGGGTCGACGCTGATTTGCAGCGAGCGAGGCAGGCCATGACCGACCTGGTGGACGACATGCAGAGGTCTGCAAACCAGGAATCGAACGAACTCTCTTCCCGGACGCACCGCGCCATTCTGATCACATGGATTGTGATCGCGCTCGGTTTGTTCGCATCTTTCGTCATTGCGCTCTCCATCGTGCAGGTTGAAGTGGTGCAAGTCGTGTCGTCGTTTCGGGGCCAGATTCTGGACGTGGCGGAGGGACGGCTAGACCAGCCCATTGCGAAACTTAACCATACCAATGAAATTGGTGAGATGAACCGAGCGCTGCGCGTCCTCCAGGTCGCTGCAAAGGAGCGGGAAATGCAGAGCTGGGTCAAAACCGAGGTGGCGGCTACGGTTGCTAGCTTGCAGTCGGCCGAGGACTTCGCGGCATTCTCTACCGTCCTTTTGTCACGAATCTCGGAAACATTGGATCTGCTCTATGGTGCCCTCTACCTCGCCGACGACAGCCATATGCGCTTCGCCCGCGTCGGTGCTTTCGCGACGGAGGTTTCGACGGAACCGCGAGAATTTGTGCTTGGCGAAGCCCTGGTGGGACAAGCTGCCGTAGAGCGGCGCAGTCTTCGGATTGTTTCCAGCCCCGAGAAGCCCCTCCAAGTCTCCGCAGGTATAGGGATGGTGACACCTGCTTGTGTCCTTTTTGTCCCCCTGATTGATCACGACATTGTGCTCGCCGTCGTCGAACTGGCGCCTTCGGCTCCGGTGTCCGAGCGTCAGCAAGCGCTGCTGGACGCGCTGTTACCGAGAGTCGCCCTGAACACCAAGATTCTTATGACCACGATGGAGGCCAAGAAGCTGCTGAAGCAGACGCAGGTGCAGGCCGCGGACTTGGCAGTAGCCAAAGAAGCGGCCGAGGCCGCCACCAAAGCCAAGTCTGATTTCCTGGCCAACATGAGCCATGAGATCCGTACGCCGATGAACGCCATCATTGGCATGACGCACCTAGCCTTGAAGACCGATCTATCTAAGAAACAAGCAGATTATCTGACTAAGGTGAAGTCCGCCGCACATGCGTTGCTCGGGATCATCAATGACATCCTTGACTTCTCAAAAATCGAAGCGGGCAAATTGGATATGGAGAAGACAGGGTTCCGGCTTGAGGATGTGCTCGACAATCTATCGTCGATTGTCAGTCAGAAAGCTCAAGACAAGAACCTCGAGTTTCTGATCGGAGCGCAGCATGACATTCCGCCCAATCTGGTCGGCGACCCGCTGCGCCTCGGACAAATCCTGATCAACCTCGTGAACAACGCAGTCAAGTTCACGGAACGTGGCGAAGTATTGGTAACGGTTGCGCTTGAGGAGCGACTGGCGGACCGAGTCAAGGTGAGGTTCTCGGTCCTCGACACTGGTATCGGTATGACGCCGGAACAGAGCGCTCGGCTGTTCCAGGCGTTTGCGCAGGCAGACACTTCTACGACGCGAAAGTACGGCGGCACGGGCCTTGGACTCTCCATCTCCAAACGGTTGGTTGAAATGATGGGGGGCGCCATCTGGGCCGAGAGTCAGCCCGGCATAGGCAGCACCTTCCATTTCACTGCCTGGTTCGGCATTGGGTCAGAAGAGAAACGCAAACGCTTTATCCCTGATCTGGCAGGAATTCGGGCTCTGGTTGTCGATGACAATGCGCAGGCGCGCGAGATTCTCACCGATGCACTCCGGGTTTTTGCACTGCGAGCCGAATCGGTTTCGTCCGGGGAGGACGCCGTGCGGGAAATAGCCAGTGCAGATTCCCAGGATCCTTATCGATTGGTGCTGATGGATTGGCATATGCCGGGAATGGACGGCTTGGAAGCAAGTCGCATCATCAAGGCCGATGGTCGTCTCCAGCACATTCCGAAGATTGTGATGGTGACCGCATTCGGGCGAGAAGATGTCAGAACCCAGGCAGAAGAGATTGGAATCGAGAGCTATTTGTTAAAGCCAGTCAATTCGTCGTTACTCTATGACACGCTGGTGGATCTGTTCGGCGTTGGCGGACTAGAAGATCGCCGGTCTCGCGTGAAGAAAGATGACTCCCCTGTGCATGACGCCACGGGAATCCGGATCCTGTTGGTAGAAGACAACGAAATGAATCAGCAGGTTGCAACCGAACTACTGGAGAGCGCTGGGGCGGTCGTAACCGTTGCCAATCATGGTGGAGAAGCAGTGAAAATCCTGACCGAAGGTAGTCAGGCTCCGCCCTTCGATGTGGTGTTCATGGACCTGCAGATGCCCGAAATGGACGGCTTTACGGCATCCAGGCTGCTGCGGCGTGATCCACGTCTGCAGAACTTCCCGATCATTGCCATGACGGCACACGCTCTCGTTGAGGAGCGCCAGCGCTGCCTCGACGCAGGCATGAACGATCATGTGTCGAAGCCGATTGATCCCGACGTCCTGTTTTCGACCTTGATGCGATGGGCGAAGCCTAGGCCAAGGCAAGCTACCGAATCCCAGGCACCACCGATTCCCGCAAGAACGACCCCGGCAAACACGGCCGGTGAGCTTCCGGAGATCGTAGGGATCAATTTGGACGACGGCCTGAAGCGCGTCGCGGGTAACAGGCGGCTCTACCGCGACTTGCTGGGGCAATTTGTCGCGAAGCAAGCCAATGCAGCTTTACGGATTTCTGCCGCACTCGAAAGCGAGGACCTCAAACTGGCTGAACGCATCGCGCATACGGTGAAGGGTGTTGCTGGCAATCTTGGTATCACGCAGGTGCAGTCTGCGGCGCAGCAACTGGAGAAAGCAATCCGTGAAGGCCAGAATTCTGTCGCGGCGCTGCTCGGCGCGTTCGCGACCGTGTTGGACACTCAGGTTTATGCCATCGACCACGCATTACGCGAATCAACACCTTCACGGCCTAAGGAGACGCCGCCGTCTTTCAAGGGAGAAACATCATCGGCCTCAATCGCCCGCCTCAGGTCCTTACTCGATGCGAGCGATGGCGGTGCCGAGGAAGCATTTCGCAGTCTGCAGGACGCTGTTGCGGGTCTTGTCGACCAGCCGGACCTGGATGCTCTGAGCGCATCGATCAGCGACTTCGATTTTACGGCGGCGTTGGTGAAACTCGATGGCATCGCCGAACAGTGCTGCGCGAAGGTGACACGACAATGAAGTCGGCTGGCGAAGTAAAAACTCTGCTTCTGGTGGATGATGCTCCCGCCAACATTCAAATCGCGAATTCTATCCTGAAAGACAGTTACAAGATCCGCATCGCGACCAACGGCGCGAAGGCATTGGAATTGGCGAGCGTTACACCTTTGCCGGACCTTATCCTGCTGGATGTCATGATGCCCGAGATGGATGGGTACGAAGTTTGTACTCGGTTGAAAATGTCCGCAGAGACGCGAGACATTCCAGTCATATTCCTCACGGGGCAGACTGAAATCGAGGATGAGACCAAGGGCTTCGAGGTCGGTGCGGTAGATTACATTCATAAGCCGCTTTCTCCCGCCATCGTCAAAGCGCGGGTACAAACCCACCTTGTGCTTCGCGGAATTCGCAAAGAGCTCGCTTTGCAACTGCTTACCATCCAGAAAGAATTGGAAACGGCGCGCGAAATCCAGTTATCGATTCTTCCCGAAAAGATTCCCAAAATCGAAGGTCTGGAGATTGCCGCACGCTACATCCCCATGACATCTGTGGCCGGCGATTTCTATGACTTTATAGTCGTCGATGAAAAGCGCGTTGGGATTCTGGTTGCCGATGTATCCGGACATGGAATGCCAGCCGCACTCATCGCCTCGATGCTGAAAATTGCACTGCCGGCGCAAGAGCCGCACGCTGCCGACCCGGCGCAAGTGCTGTTGGGCCTGAATCAAGCGTTATGCGGAAAATTTCAGCGCCATTACGTCACCGCGGCTTATCTGTTTGTAGACATGCTGAAGGGAACGCTGAGGTATGCAGGCGCGGGTCACCCTCCCTTGTTGTTGTGGCGTCGGTCCGAGGGCGTGCGTGCTGTGGAGGAGAATGGATTGTTTCTCGGAAAATTCCCGCAAGCAGCCTATTCTTTCGTGGAGTTGCCGCTCAAGGCAGGTGATTGGGCTTTGCTTTATACCGATGGGATACCGGAAACCACGAACCCATCGCAGATCGAGTTTGGTACCGACCGCTTCAGGCAATTTCTGGAGACGGATCAAAGTACCTTGCCAGACCATTTGGCGGATCGACTGCTTAGAGAGTTGAGGCGGTGGTCGGCTCGCGACTCGGGTGACGACTCGGACGACGATGTTACGCTGGTGGCAATCCACGTGAATGGCGCCTGAAACATTTCCATAACTGTTAGGAGGAACGCATGGCGGGAGGCCTAGTCAAGCATTGCGATTTCGACCGAATTTGGAATTAGTCCTGGGTTGTCGGCCAACCGGAAGTTATCCAGAAACTGATTGGATAAGAGCGAAGGCTTGAATCGAACCCGGTAGTCTGAAGTTGAGGACCAAAGACGCTGGGAAGGAAGGAGCCTTCGCATGATGATTATAGGGTGTGATTTTCATCCCAGCTGGCAACAAGTAAGTTGGTTGGATACGGAGACGGGAGAAACTGGGGAGCGGAAGTTGGTTCAGGCCTCGGGTGATGCGGAGCAGTTTTATCGGCAACTTCCGGTGCCGTCGTTGATCGGCATGGAGGCGACAGGAAACTGTCATTGGCTGGTGGACTTGCTGGCCGAGATCGGGCACGAATTGTGGGTGGGCGACGCAGCGCAGATCCGGGCCAGTTGCGTACGGCAGCAAAAGACGGATCAGCGGGACGCGGAGCACATTCTGAAGCTGCTGGTGGAAGGGCGGTTTCCGCGCATCTGGATGCCGTCGAGTGAGGTGCGGGATCTGCGGCAACTGTTGTTGCATCGCCACAAGCTGGTGACGATTCGGACGCGGGTGAAGAATGAGTTGCAGCATTTGTGCCTGAATCAAGGAGTGCAGCGCAAGCACAAGTTGTGGAGCAAAGCCGGACAGCAAGTGCTACGCGAGCTTCCGCTGAAGCCGTGGGCCGCACGTCGCCGGGAAGATCTGCTGGGATTGTTGGCCATGCTGGATCAGCAGATGGAGCCGCTGGATCGGGCCGTGAAAGAAGAAGCGCAACGAGACAAAATGGCGCTTCTACTACAAACCCAACCCGGGGTGGGAGCGGTCACGGCTCTGGCCTATGTGCTGACGATGGGCGATGTGAGCCGGTTTGCTCGTGGCAAGCAGGTAGCGAGTTATCTCGGACTGATTCCACGGGAACACTCCTCGGGCGGACGGCAGAAGCTGGGCGCGATTACCAAGCAGGGCAATCGCATGCTGCGGACGCTGCTGGTGGAAGCGGCGCAGATGGCGGTGCGCTGCGATCCTGGACTGCGCAGAGAGTATTTGCATCGCTGCCATCAGAAGCCGTAAGCGGTGGCCAAGGTAGCGGTAGGCACGCAAGCTGGCCGTACGACTGTACTGGATGCTGCGTACTCAGAAGCCGTATCCGGAAGTCGTTCGCATCGAGAGTAGCTCGACCGAAGCCCTGGTCAGCGAAAGCTAGACCGAGAAACTGAATGGGCGCTCTCGCATCCCGTAGAGACGGGGTGTTCGCATAGAAGAATCATGGCCGACGATTGGGTCGAATCGATGGTTGGTGGAACGACGTTCCGCCGCGAGTGATTTAACGTGAGATTTCCAGAGTCCTGGTCCTCAACCTCTCTGCCGAAAAAAGCGGCGCTTTCGCACTGCCCAGAAGAACTATGCCTTGACAAAGCCTTCGCTCTTATCGAGGGCTTCGGGGACCTTTGCGTTCGGTCCGCATTTCAGCCGGATCGCACTTCGCCGATTGCGACTTCTGGACCGGGTAGCTGCTAGAGCGGGCGGCTCCGTGAGCACGTCCAGGTCAATGAGTGCTATCAGGATGTTTCAACAACTACCCGCCGAACTGTCGGCTGAAGGACACGTGGAAGAAAGCAAACCTCACTTTTGGCGATATTGGCTCTGATCAACTCGGCGACTTGAATCCACTCTATTGACTGCTCACGCGGCCTTGGCCTGAGCGGCCTGAGAGAACGCGGCCTGCTTGCCACCTTCCAGTATCCGCTTGGAATCGAGAAGCCCGTAGAGCTGGATGGTCTTGGCCACCAGCCCGGCACCATTGTCGCCGTGGAAGTACTCGTAAAAGAGGATGTGGTCGCGCCACTGGGGATCGCTCTGGAATTTCTCCGTGCCGCCGTAGACGGGTCGCCGGTCGTGCTCGTCGCGGGTGAAGATCCGGGCGAGCCTGTCGGAGATCTCCTTGCTCACTTCAAAGAGGTTCATCATCTTCCCTGAACCGGTGGGGCATTCGATTTTGAAGTTGTCGCCGTAGTAGAGGTAGAAGTTTAGCAGCGCCCGAAGGATGAGCGCGTTCACCGGCATCCAGATCGGCCCCCGCCAATTGGAGTTGCCGCCGAACATGCCGGTATTCGACTCGGCCGGCAGATAGTCCACCCGGTACTCCTGGCCGCCTACGTTAAAGACGAACGGGTGCTGCTGGTGGAACTTGGAGAGCGAACGGATGCCGTAGGGGCTCAGAAACTCGTTCTCGTCGAGCATTTTCGTGAGTATCCTGCGGAGCCGCTCCGGGTTGAGAAGGGCTGTGATTCCGCGCTCCGCCACGCCCAAATGGCCCGGTCCCGTGGGGTGCATGGTCTCCAACAGTTCGGGTATCCGCCGCAGGCGTTCCATCGTCGCAGCCATCGCCCGCGGAACGCGCTCCCGCTGCCACTTTTCTATGACCGTGGTGGCGCACAAGGGCAGGAGCCCCACCATGGAGCGAACCTTGAGCCGCGTGGCACCGCCGTCGGGGAGTCGCAAGAGGTCGTAGTAAAAGCCGTCCTCCTCATCCCACATTCCGTCCTGACCGGGCCGGTTCATGCCCCTGGCGATATAGTAGAAGTGCTCGGCGAACTTCGTGATCATGGGCTCATAGGTGGGGTCGTGGGCAGTGACCTCGAAAGCGAGCTCCAGCATGTTCTGGCTGAACAGCGCCATCCAGGCTGTGCCGTCAGCCTGCTCGAGGTGGCCGCCGGTGGGAAGCGGGGCGCTACGGTCGAAGATGCCGATGTTGTCGAGACCGAGGAAGCCGCCCTCGAATACATTCTTTCCGAATCGGTCCTTTCGGTTCACCCACCAGGTAAAGTTCAGCAGCAGCTTGTTGAACGCCAACTTGAGGAACTCAACGTCCGTCTCGCCGCGCAAGGCCTGCTCGGTGCGGTGCAGAAAGAGAGTGGCAAAGGCGTGGACCGGAGGGTTCACGTCGCTGAAGTTCCACTCGTAGGCAGGCATCTGGCCGTTGGGGTGCAGGTAGGAGGCGCGGAGCATCAACCCCATCTGCTCTTTGGCGAAATCGGGGTCCACGATCGAGAGCGGGAGCGTGTGGAAGGCCAGATCCCAGGCCGCGTACCACGGGTACTCCCACTTGTCGGGCATGGAGATGATGTCCTGGTTCAGCATGTGGTACCACTCCGAGTTCCGCGCACTTCGATATCCGGTATGGAGCGGGTTGGAGTGGTGCTCATCCAACCAGTTGTCACCGTCGAAGAAGAAGAACTGCTTGCTCCACAGCATGCCGGCAAGGGCCTGGCGCATCACCTTGGCCGCGTCTTCACTCACCGATGGCGGCGTGACTGATTTGTAAAACTCATCGGCTTCACGAAGCCGCTCAGCGAAGATTTCATCAAATTGCTTTCCGAAGGGTTTGCCCTTCTGGTCCGAAGAACTGTTGGAGAGCCGCAGGTGAATAACTTTGGTCTGACCGGCACCGATATTGACCTGGTAGTGTGCCGCGACCTTGGTGCCCTTCTTGTCAGGGTTCACAGCGGCCTGTTTACCCTGCACCACGCAATCGTTGATGCCGTCCTTGACGTGGGGGCTTTCGTTCTTTTGTCCGAAAAGCCGTTCGTGGTTTGTTTCGTTCTCGGAGAAGAGCAGCGGCACATCGCCTTCGCAGGAAAGGATGAAATCACCCAGCAGCGGATGCGCGGCCGCAACCGCGCTCGTGCCCGCCGCAGCCTCGATCTGCGCGAGGCTCGGTTTCCGGGCAGCTCGGTTAGATTCGGCAATCCACGCCGACCAGTCGTTGCGAAACCACAGCGTCGGCAACAGATGCAGTTCTGCCGCCTCCGGCCCGCGGTTGGCGGCGGTGATTCGCACCAGGATGTCTTCCGGGCCGTCTTTGGCATATTCCACGAAAATGTCGAAGTACCGGTTGTCCTTGAAGACGCCGGTGTCGAGGAGTTCGTACTCCATGTCGTTTTTGGAACGACGTCGGTTCGTCTCTACCAGATCCGTGTACGGAAATGCCGCCTGCGGGTACTTGTAGAGATACTTCATGTAGGAATGGGTCGGGGTATTGTCGAGATAGAAGTAATACGCTTTCACATCCTCGCCGTGGTTGCCCTCGCTGTTCGTGGCCGAAGAGCCTCTCCTTCAAGATGGGATCCTTCCCATTCCAGAGGGCCAGCGCGAAACAGAGGTACTGTTTGTCATCGGAGATGCCCGCGATGCCGTCCTCGCCCCAGCGGTAAGCGCGCGAGCGGGCCTGGTCGTGGGTAAAGAAATTCCAGGCGTCACCGCCTTCGCTATAGTCCTCGCGCACCGTTCCCCACTGTCGCTCACTGAGGTAGGGCCCCCACTTCTTCCAGTTGGACGTGCCCTCGCGGGCTTGCTGCAAGCGAGACTCTTCTTGTGTCATGACGGACTCCCGATCGTTAATGGGCACACACTCCCAGCCCTCAGCCTAACGCACCCGTCACCGCGGGTGACTGTCAATAAATACAGATCGCAGGCAAGTCGTACGGAACACAAAGAAAAGCGGCTGGTCCAAACGGGCGCAGCCGCGAAGTCACAGTGCGAGTGGCTGATTGTTTCGAACCATTGGCTGATAACTAACGAAAACAGGCGTTTATACTCAGAACCCAGATTGTGAGTGAAATGGCGATATTTCAACAGTTGACTGTTTTGCGCAGGGCACGCTTGGCCGAAGGCCCAAACTAGTTCGGTCTGCCCCACCAGGTGTACTGCCATGAGACTGCCAAGCTATCGAAATTGCCACCGATGCGAACATAGTCTCCCCTACTGAAGCTCGTTTTGATCGACTGGTGGCGGCTCACCGGAATGGCTGCTGTGACTCCAACACGGGAAGCCGTCTGCCTGGTAGCCGGGTTCGATTTGCCATCCACACTCGTTGTTCCCCCGAACCAGAAATTGCCGTCGAGCGAGAACCAAAGGGTCGGCTTCCCGCGGTAGTGCTTCGCGTCGTAACTCAGGTGACCTTCGAATGAACCATATGGGCTTTTCGTTTGGGGCTGGGGTGTAGGAATCGAATAGAATTCCTGGTTCGTGGTGAAGAAGACTGCTCCAGCGTAGCCATCGAGAATCCACTTCTCACTAAAGCGCTGGGAATAGCCAAACTCCGGTTTGAAAGCCCAGCGGTTAATCCCCCAGTTGATCAGTTTCGTGGGATCATACTGGCCGGTCGGGGCGATTACTTTCAGGCTGGCGCCCAACACCACCGTTTGCTTCCACTTCACGAACTGCGAGATGGGCATCGCGGGGCCACCCTTCAGATTCACGGAAAGGCGAAATCCTAAATCGAACAGACCGGAGCGGTAAATCTGCTTGTCCGTCCCGAGCACAGACCCCTGAAATGTTCCTACGCCGTAGGGCAGCCACGCTGCGATGTTGGCGGACCGGCCAAAGAAGCTGAAGGAATGATAAAGGCTGAAAATCGGCACACTGTAAGTGCCCGTTGCGCCTGTAACGGGAATCACCCCGTTGAAATCCAGGCCGCCGTGGTAAAAGGAGTAAGTCAAGTTGATCGCGTTGGAATGCAACGGCGTGATCAAGTACGCACGCGGCGCGAGATCCTGCGCCCAGCAGGACAGTAGGAACATCTCGGCGAGAATCGTAAGAAACAACAGTCTTATGCTGCCACTGCGGCTCTTTGCAATCTTGGACAAACTGGTTACCCCTCACCATTCTTCCGAGTGGGGAGAAACACACTACTGCAGCAAGTACTGGGTTTACTGGGAACTGTCACTTGCGACAGGGGCCGTCCCGTCAGCTTGGTGATGTGGCCAAAAGGCTGTAGCGATTGTTGACGAAGTCAGACCATAGCGCTCTTTGACGGGTTTGAGCGTAATCGGGATATTACGCCACCTTTAGGAGAGTGGCACCATGCGCGAGCGGCTCACTTCGCTTTTTCGATGACCGCCTCGACTTTGCCGTCGCGGATTGCACGTTTGAGAACGGCGTGATCTTTTTCGTTCTGGTCGGCGTACGCAACGGAGAAGGCAGCGAGCGCCTCGTCGAACGTGTCGCGCTTGCCCAGGTATCCGCTGATCATCGCAGGGTTCCCGGAGCGCGCGTGGGAGAGCGCCAGCGAGTAGCCGCAACATTCGGCGAAGACGATCATTCTAGCCGCTTCGAACGTCTCAACGGCAAGCTTGATCTTGATGTCACGGAGCTGGCGGACATAGAAGTGACGCCCTTGCCCGCCCTCGGCCCAGCCAAGGAAGATGTCGCTCGCCGGCTGCATGAGCCTGTGGCCTGCGACGACACGTTGTCCTTGGTTCGGGTAGACGCTCTTCCCCGCGTAGGCCTCCAGGACCGAGGCGCGTGCCTCCTTGAACTGGAGAATGAGAGGTTCTCCGTCGCCGGCCATCAGCAGCACCACAGAGCACACGGTGCCGACGCTCCCGACTCCGACGACCTTGATCGCGGCGTCCTTGATGTCGTAGCGATCGAGCAACATCTGATGGGCGGGCGCTAGCGTTTCGCGGTACCGGTCGAAGATCTGCTTGGCGTTCGGATGGACATCTCCAGCGGTGTGACCTTTCCAGTGATAAATTGCCGGGAGATTGTCTTTGATGATCGCCCCCGAAACCTCTGTGAGTTTCGGGAAGATGCCTTCGGAGGTGCTGCTCTCACGCGCCTTCGCTAGGTTCTTGATCGCGCCGCGGCGGATGCCGGCATCCTCGATGCTCGCGATCAGCATCTCGGCTTCGACGGCGAAGTACCACAGATCCAGCAGCTTCATTTCGGCGAACTCGGCCATGTGCTCACGGTAAGACCTGACACAGCTGAGGACGGCATCCTTAGCGACGGATTCGCTGAGGCCGTTGTCGCGACAGGCGATCACAAAGCTCGCCGCGAGACGCTTGAGGTCCCACTCCCAGGGTGCTGGAAGGGTTTCATCAAGGTCGTTGATGGCGAAGATGACTTGCCTCTCCGGGGTGGCGAGACCCCGGAAGTTGACCAGGTGCGAGTCTCCGCCGCATTGCACGCGCAGGCCGGTAGCTGGAGTACCCGCCAAATCCACCGCCATGGCGAGCGCCGAGCCCCGATAGAAGGTGAAGGGAGACAGCACCATGCGCCCGTGGCGAAGGGGAAGGAGATCGGGGACACGCCCCTCGTCGGCCTTCAGTACCAGGCGGACCGGGTCAGGCCGGTCGTGCGGCGGCTTCCACTCGGCGTGCGAGGTTCGCGGACACTTATCCCGCAACGCTTTGCCCATCGCCTTGAATTCGGCTGGGGAGCGGTGTGCCTCGAAAGGAACCGGGATCTCGAGGTTGATGGGTCGCCGTGACTTTGGGATCTCGACTACGGCAGCATGTGCCATATAACGCTCCTTCGGCGACGGCAGCACCGTGCTTGGCGTGTGCCCAGAGGCACTCACAGCCTATAGGCACCATGCCGCCCCGATAGCTGGCAGCACTGACAGCCCGCCCGAAAATCGTCCGGGGCTTGCGGAATTGTTCCCGAGTCACGCGTAGTGCTCGAGGGCAAGCAGGAAGTAAACCCACAACCGAGCCGGGAGAGGAGTTGGATAGTTTACGAAACCAGGCGATAGCGCTCAGAATGCAGATCAGGCTGCGCCGTCTCTGAGAAACTGGGCGAAAGAACGGATTGATTTCATCTTCTCTTCCCGCAATCCGTGCAGATCTTCCTCGCCGAGGCGATTTTCGTACAAGAGTCTCCCCAACAACATCTGTAAGTCGCGAACCGCGAAAGTCGTATTTGCGGTCAATCTCCTTACGGCGTTGGGTTAGGTGATGTTCCAGGTCCCACAGATCCGACGACTTCTGGATCCCGTCGGCCATTCGCTTTGCTTCCTGAATCACTTCGTGAAGCTCCTGGCCCAGAGCAGCGTCGAAAGTTTTGCGGGCGACGGTAATTCGGATTGATTCTGTGTTTGCCCATAGCGACGGCCTCCCATTGCCGCTGGTTTGGAACTACGGCAAACCGTCTGCGTGATGCAAGCATTAGGAGAGTAAAGGCCTGGGAGGGTTTTGAGCGCTATCGCCTGATTACAACCGTAGAGAATTTCTGGGGGATGGTCGGCGGCGATAACCCCAGCCCATTTGCAGCTTCGCGTACTCTGCCTTAACTTCCTTCAGGATGGGGATGTCGCGGTCGGCGTCTTTCCAGAATCTTCAGATCGTGGTCTTTTCTTGAAAGGCGTCCAAGGCGTCAGCCACGGAGGTGAACCGGTCAATTCCGCCGAGGCACGCATCTACTCCCTCGCTACGCAACCGCTTGCGCACCGATGACCGCGCTTCGACAGCCTGAACACGTTGGCCAGCAGTGGTCAGTTCTTCGGCCAAGCTCGCTAGCATGTGCGCGCTGTGCATGTCCACGAGGGGCGCGGCGGAAAGGTCCAGCACGACGAGCTTGGGCGGCACGCCTTCAGCGCGCACCCGATCCAGAATCGTGTCCCGCACATGGTCCATGTTGAAATAGACGAGGCCCGACTCAGGCCGGAAGATCAGCACGCCGGGGATCATCTCATTCTCTGGATTCCGCTCGCGATCGGAAAAGCGCCGCGTGCCAGGAATGCGCCCGAGAACGGCGACATGCGGTCGGGACGCACGACGGATCAATAACACCAGCGAGATGATTGCGCCGATCATCACACCACGCAGCAGGCCTTGCCCTAGCACACCGACGATGGCTGCCATCGCCACGACGAACTCAGGGCGGTCGCCGCGCCAGAGCTGCTTGAGGGTGGAAACTTTGAAAAGACCTGCAACCGCGACCAATACCACTGCCGCCAAAACGGGCTGGGGTAGAGCACGAAGAAGGTGCGAGAAGAACAGCACCACCACTAACATGATTCCCGCCGCGATGACGCCCGACAGCGGCGTGCGCGCGCCCCCACCTTCGTTGACGAGCGATTGCGACATCCCACCGCTGACCGGGAAACCGCGGCCCAACCCTGCGGCAAGGTTGGACGCGGCGAGCGCAAGAAACTCCTGGTTGGCGTCCAGCCGCCCGCCGTGTTTCGCGGCGAAGGTGCGGCCAATAGCGGTCGTTTCCACCGCGCCGAGCAGAAAACACGCGAACGCCAGGGGCAACAACTCGTTCGCATCGGCCCAGTGAATCACTGGGAGGCCGATGTCTGGCAACCCTTGCGGCACCGCGCCCAGCAGCTTCACCCCGCGGGCGTCGAGGCCGAGCAGGCCCGAAGCCACAATCCCGCCCACCACGACCAACAACGTCACGGGTTTGTTCTTGAGGAAAATCTTCCCGAGCACGAGTACGGCCAGCGCGGCGCTTCCAATCGTGAGTGAAGGGGGGTTGGTCTCGCGCAGGTGCTGAAGGAAGTAGCCGGAGTTCCGCCAGAAATTGCCATGTGCCCCGTGGATGCCAAATAACTTGGGCAACTGCGTGCTGGCGAGGAAGAGTGCCACACCGCACTTGAACCCGACCATCACGCTCTCGGAGATGAAGTTGACAATCGAGCCAGCCTTGACTAGCCAGGCGCTGAAGGCGATGAGCGCCACGAGCAAGGCCGTGCCCGCCGCCAGCGCGCTGAACCGGGTCATGTCGCCTCCCGCAATTTCGCCCAGCGACGCGCCGACGAGCAAGGATATGGCGGAAGTGACCGTGATGGACGTGTACCGCGAGCTGCAGAACAGCCAGAAAACCAGCCCGCCAAACAAACACGCGTACAGTCCCGCTTGGGGAGGCAGGTTGGCCAGCGAGGCATCGCCTAGCCCGGCTGGCAGGAGGTAGGCAGCGAGCGTGATGCCGGCCACAACGTCACCGCGCAGCCAGTCTCGATCGTAGTGCTTTAGCCAGTCGAGGACAGGAAGTGGGAGATTCATATCAATTCAGATGGAAATCTCCACCCCCTTAATTAGTTCCCGCCTCTACATGCCTGGCACTTCTACGAACCGGCTAAATGTGTTGGCTTGTGCCAACCCCAAAGATGGTCGGTACAAACGGTGCATGATGCCACTGTGAATACTGCCAGTAGGCGACGCCAGAGTTGTTCGACGCTCCCACTGCCATCGCGGGACCAAGTCACGCAATTTCTGCCCACGCCCAGATGGTGCACCGGGACAAGTCAATTAAGGCAGAGCGGGTTGGAGCTTTAGAAGGGATTGTTGGCGTAACATCGCGATATCACTCATTGACCCAGGCGAAATTTGCGCTGACTCGGAAGCTGTCCAGAAATGGGATGAGCAGGTCTTCAAGATCGGAGAAACTGTTCCCCATGAAAAAGACAGCGCAGCACCTCATCGCAGAAGTTCCGGCCAGACATTCCCCAACCGAATTAACCATCGGCGTTGAC
>JBEKGW010000015.1:0-125332 GCA_050012595.1 Terriglobales bacterium | reverse complement strand
GAATAGTCGATGCCGTAGAGACCGCGTTGCTTGAGACCGGAAAAGTAGAGTGCGGATTCACGAAGCGTCTTGCTGGGGACGGTGCCGGTGTTGATGCAGCTTCCGCCCACATGCTCGGCGCCCTCGACGACGGCGACGCGTTTGTCAAAATAGGCAGCTTGCGCCCCAGCCTTTTCTCCCGCAGGGCCGCAGCCGATCACGATGAGATCGAAATCTTCGCCGGAAACCACCACGACCTCCCCAAAACCGCGAGCAACTCTCGTCGCCAGAGACAAGGGGATGGATACGCCCGCAAAGGCTCCGAGCCTCACCACCCCGTAGGCTAACATGCCTAGCCAATCCTACCGCTATTGCCACAGCTGGAATAGAGTAGTAGGTTTACCGGAACGGAGGTCCGGCGATGGCTCATGACGTTTTCATCAGTTATGCGTCGGAAGACAAAATTGTCGCCGACGCGGTTTGCGGGATGCTCGAGTCGCACGGCGTCCGCTGTTGGATCGCTCCGCGCGACGTGCTCCCTGGCGTAGCCTACGGCGAGGCGATTATTGATGCGATCCACGGCTGCCGCGTCATGATCTTGGTCTTCTCCTCAAAATCAAACACCTCTGCCCACATCCCGAAGGAGATCGAAAGAGCCGTCAGCGCGGGCGTGTCAGTGATTCCGTTTCGCATCGAAGACGTGAGGCCCGGCAAGTCCCTCGACTACTTCATTGGCAGCGTTCACTGGCTCGATGCGCTCACTCGACCGCTCGAACAGCATGTCGAGCGGCTCGTACAGAACGTGCAAACGCTACTTTCGCGAGACGCCCCGGTAATCGAACGAAAGAATTCATCCGCAAATGCAGCGGCCGCTTCATCCGTTGCCTTGAGCCCCGCGCCCGCCTCATCCGTTGCCTCGAGCCCCGCGCGCCCTCCGTGGCTCTATGCTGCGTTGGGTATCATGGCAGTTCTCGTGGTCGTGTTTGCTGTTCTGTTATTCGCCCGGAAGCCATCCAAAACCGCGCAGGTTGCTCCTGCACCTGTGCACTCGATACCTCCTTCCGCCAGCAACCCGCCTGCGGCGATTGCATCCCAGCCGAGCGGAATATCGAGCGCAGGCAGCAGCGACGCTGCCGCAGCGTCGGAACCGGCCGCCCCGGCCGCCACGCCGCGGGCACCGCGAAAAGAACCTAAACCTGGAGTCCATGATGCCGCTCGCGTTCCTGCGCAGCCTAAAACTCCAGGCGCGCCCCCTGCAACCCCCTCAACCTCAGCCGAGGGGCTCTTTGATCAAGGCCTTTCCTCGTACAAGGGCAAACAGTTTTCGCGGGCCGCGGAACTTTACCTGAGGGCTTGTGATGGCGGCGAACGAAAAGGTTGCAACAGTCTTGGCTTGATGTACGAGAACGGTGAAGGAGTGGCGCAAGATCTGAATCGCGCCGCCGATCTTTTCAAGCGCGCCTGTGACGCAGGAGGTTCAGGCGGATGCACCAATCTTGGCTTGATGTACCACCACGGTGAAGGAGTGGTGAAAGATCTGAATCGCGCCGCCGATTTTTTCGGGCGCGCCTGTGATGCAGGCGGTCCGCCAGGATGCACCGGTCTTGGCTTGATGTACCAGAACGGTGAAGGAGTGGCGCAAGATCTGAATCGCGCCGCCGATCTTTTCATGCGCGCCTGTGACGCAGG
This sequence comes from Terriglobales bacterium, assembly GCA_050012595.1. Taxonomy (GTDB): domain Bacteria; phylum Acidobacteriota; class Terriglobia; order Terriglobales; family Acidobacteriaceae; genus Acidiflorens. The sequence goes on along the minus strand of JBEKGW010000015.1, from coordinate 123,664 downwards.
AGGTTCTCAAGGATGCGTAAATCTCGGTTCGATGTACTTGCGAGGTCAAGGCGTGCCCAAGGATCTGGATCGCGCCGCCGATCTCTTCAAAAAAGCGTGTGACGCGGGCCTTGACCGGGGATGCGAAAATCTCGCCCGCTTGAAGAAGTAACTTCCAACTGACGGGTGGATTGGGGCGGGCGCGATGTCGTAAGTCAGCGTGGCTGGGTCGCCGTCTTGCGACGCAGGACGACATAGGTTGGAAAGGTTCCGTACTTTTTTGCCATCGGAGTTTGGCCCACATAATCGCAGCGAAACTCCTTCACACCTTCCGCTGCCGCGAGTGCGGCAAATGTCTGGCTGGCATAGACTTGACCTGTCGGTGTAATCGGCTCGATGCGCGCTGCCCGGCTGACATTGGCTCCAATGTAGGTGGTGTGCTGGGTCACGGGATCGCAACAGGAATAGACCGGTCCCGCGTGCAGGCCGATGCGAAGGCTCAAACTCGGCAGACCACGCGTTGACCAGTCGGAGTCGCGGACTGCATCGCGTAAATCGAGAGCAAATTGGCCCGCTTCCCGGACGTTCGAGAAAACAAAGTAAAGGCCGTCTCCCCAGGTGTTCTTGGTCAGGGGCCGATACGCGGATTCTGCCGCTAGTCTGCCGACAAGTCCAAGAAAGTGCTCTGCAAATAAAGGGACTTCTTCATCGGTAAGTTTACTGAATCCTTCCGCATCGGCAAAAAGTAAGGCTCGGATTTCCGGAGCAAATTCAGATGAGGCCGCACTGGCCTGGTTAGAAACTGTCGCAGGAGATGCAGCGGCCTGCCCAGAGAGGTTGGGACACTCGCAGCGGAGAATCTCCTCCAAATCGATGACTTCCACGTTAAGACCAAGTCGCCGCCAGCGCTCCACTGTGCCTGCAGTGCCTCCGACGCCGGTTCCCGATTTACCGTCCCATACCGCTACAGGCACAAGTTTGGTTTCGAGTTGTTCGGCGCGCACGCTTGCCAATCCATGCAGCATCAGATTGGCAAATTCGTAAGAGATGTCGCTACCCCTCTGGCTCTGGCTTGAAACTTCCTGGGTCTCGATCGCTTGGGCGATTACCTTCTCCAGTCGTTTTCCCCAATCGCTGCCTCCAACAATCTCCACGCTGTCCTTAATAAAGCGCTCCTTTTCATAGGGTAGGATCACGTAACTTTCGCCCTTCATCTCCAACATGACTTCGTGGAAAAGGATGTCAGAGCCGCAGGCTCCGGATGCATAACCAAAACCAGCATTCAATTTGCGTAGGCGTTGCCGGATAGCGTCCTTCACCATCGGTTCGAGCCGGGATGGGAATCGTGGTACGGTTCGGTCCTCCTGATCGACCATGTGGCCGGCGAACATCACCACACTGGGAAATCGAAACAACCGCTCAATGCGTCCCCCGTCTTCACCCGGGGCAACACATTGCATCAGCAAACGAGCAGTGTGACGGGTAGATTGCAGGCTCCCCCAATCTCCGCGTCCTAGCTCTACGGCTTGGCAGTACCAGTTTTCGGCTTCCGGCCAGTCTCCTACCAGAAGTGCGGCTTGTCCCAAGGTAGAAACCAGCCAGTAACGTTCCCGGTTCGCTTCTCCGAGTTCCCGGAGCCTCTCCCGGCACTGGTCCGCGACTGGGCGGGCTAAGGCGGCCGCACTGTCTCGCTCTCCTAGCAAGAAGGCAAGTGTGGCCGCATTGATCCCGCTCCAGTAGCCACCGCTCGTCTCATACCCCTGCGAATAGAATTCGTACGCCCGGCGTAAGTGCTGAGTTGCCTTGGAAACATCCTCTTCCTCACCGGCGAGATCTTTGTGCGTGCGGGCGAGCAGGCCGAGAGTTTCCTCATCCCGGTACCCGTCTTGATACAAATGCTCAAGCACATGGTTTGCTGGCCCAGCCGCACCACTCCGGGCCAGGGCCAGCGCCAGAAGCTGACGCAGACGCAGGTCCTGCGGAAAGGACTTCATGCCTTCAGCGACCACGTCGTAGGCCACCAATGGTTCGCCCAGCTTGAGTATTCTTTCGCCCAGTAGCCGGTACGGTTCCGGATTCCCTGACCAATCCTCGGGATCATGCGCACGCCAGAGCCCTTGCAGCAGAGCGGAATCTGGTTGTGAGCCATCTCTAAGTAGTTGCAATACGCTGGTCAACCCGCTTCCTGAACCAAGAGAAATCCCTTCCGCTGAAATGCGCGTTCCCGCCGGGGGCTGCATCGTGTAGCCCATTGCCAACAAGGCTTTGATGGACTCCAAGGCGGTCTGGCGGTCGTATTGCCTTTCCGATTCGGAGAGTTGCTCATACGGGACAAGGTTCGGATGCTCTTTTTCCCGATCATCCCGGCGCGGTCCGTAGTGCCATCCTTCGGCGATCCGCAGCTTGGCCCAGTTTTCGTGAACATTCCTAGCGAGCATCTCACTCAATTGGGCAATCTCCGGGGTGAGGGCCAAGCGCAAAGTGTCGATTGGTTCCGGTTTGTAATCCAAAAGATTGTGCTCCTGATCGGTTTGTCGTCCCACATTCTAAACTAAACCCGGCAGACAAAAAGAGAACCGACGATCCAGTGCTCCACGCTTGGAATCCGTTACCGACAAGAGGGCGACGCCTTGCCGGGAGACTATAATGGCGGGCGGATGGCGCTAACCTCGGGCATAAAACTCAGCCAGTATGAGATTCTCTCGCCTCTTGGAGCAGGCGGCATGGGCGAGGTGTATCGCGCCACCGATACGAAACTCGGCCGCGACGTGGCACTCAAGGTGCTGCCCGCCGAGATGGCGCACGATCCGGAGCGGCTTGCGCGCTTTCGTCGTGAGGCGAAGGCCCTTGCCCAACTCGACCACCCGAACATCGTCACGATTCACTCGGTGGAGGAATCCGACGGCGTCCACTTTCTGACCATGCAGTTCGTCGAAGGGCAGCCTCTCGATCGCCTTATCCCTACAGGCGGGCTCCCGGTCGAACAGATCGTCGAGATTGCCAGCGCAATGGCCGAAGCCCTGGCGGCGGCGCATGAGAAAGGCATCGTGCATCGCGACTTGAAACCCTCCAATGTGATGGTGACCAACGAAGGCCGCGTCAAGGTACTGGATTTCGGGCTGGCAAAAGATGTTCGCGGGGCCACCCTCGGCGACGCCACGCTGAGCTCGACCAGCCACACGCAAGCGGGCGTCGTGATGGGGACGCCAGCCTACATGTCGCCCGAACAGACTTCGGGCCGCCCACTCGACCATCGTACAGACATTTTCTCGCTGGGCGTCGTGCTGCACGAGATGGCGACGGGCCGGCGGCCGTTCGAGGGAACTTCTTCGGCCGAGTTGTTCTCCGCGATTCTGCGGGATACTCCACCGCCTGTCACCGACGCTCGGCCCGATCTGCCCGGCGATCTGGCGCGCATCATCCGGCGCTGCCTGGAGAAGGATCCGCGCCATCGCATCCAGACGGCGCGCGACGTCGGCAACGAGTTTCGCGATCTGGCCGGGCAGATGCCCCAGAAGTCGGCTGCGGTAACACACCCGGCATCGCGTGCCGTGCCCGCCGCTGACTCGGGCGCGTCTCGTGCCAATGAAGGTTTCTGGGTCGCGGTGCTGCCGTTCAAGTACAGCGGCGGCAACGCCGAACTCACAGCTCTGTCGGAGGGGGTGACTGAAGACATCGTCACGGGTCTTTCCCGCTTCTCTTACCTGCGCGTCATCGCACACGGCTCGACGCTGCGGTACGCAAACCAGGCAACCGATCTGCGGACAGTGGGCAAGGAACTGGGCGCCCGCTACGTCATGGGGGGAACTCTTCACCAAGCAGGAACCAAGCTACGCCTCGCGGTGCAACTCGTCGATGCGACTACGGGTGCCCATCTGTGGGCTGAGAACTATGAACGCACCTTTAGTCCGGAAACGGTTTTCGCGCTGCAGGACGACCTCGTGCCCCGCATCGTCTCCACTGTCGCCGACATGAACGGTGTACTGCCGCGCAGTATGAGCGAAGCGCTCCGCAGCAAGGCCCCCGACCAGTTAAGCCCGCACGAGGCGGTGCTCCGCGCCTTCAGTTACTTCGATCGAATCACCCCGGAAGAGCATGGGCAAGTGAGACAGATTTTGGAACGCGCCGTTCGGAACGCACCCGACCAGAGCGATACCTGGGCCATGCTGTCGAATATGTACCGGGACGAGCACTGCCACGGTTTCAACCTCCAACCCGATCCGCTTGGCCGTGCGCTGGCGGCCGCGCGGCGCAGTGTGGACGCCGCGCCCTCCAATCACCTCGCCCATCAAGCCCTGGCGGCCACGCTGTTTTTCCAAAAGGATATTCTTGCTTTTCGTCCAGCTGCAGAACGTGCGATCGAACTCAATCGGATGGACGGATCCACGGCGGCCATGCTCGGCATCCTGATAGCCTATTCGGGCGACTGGGAACATGGCTGCGCGCTTGTGGAATCCGCCATGCAACTCAATCCCCGTCATCCCGGCTGGTACTGGTTTCCCGCCTTCTTCAATGCCTACCACAAAGGCGACTATCGCGGGGCTCTGAGCGTCGCGGTCAAGATCAACATGCCGGGTTATTTCTATACGCACGCCGTGACGGCGGCGGCCTGCGGGCAGCTCGGCCTGCGCGAGGCAGCGCAGAAGGCATTGAAGGAACTGCTTGCGCTTCGGCCTGACATTGCCACAGCGGCACGCCAGGAATTTGAAAAATGGTACGATCCCGAACTCGTCGAGCGCCTGATCGACGGTCTCCGAAAGGCGGGGCTGGAGATTGCCAGCGAGCAATCATCGGCGCCCGCCAAGCCTGAAGCCAAGACGGGATCGTAAGTACGGATTGACATTGGAAGCGCCCGGCTCATGAACCCGCTGAACGGTTTGTTTGAATGCTAAGTCAGCGAGGAGCACGTGGCGTACAAGAAACTGAACCGCGTGTAAGGCAGGCGCTCTAACCAGCTGAGCTAACCGCTCGCTCCGCGCGGTTGCGATCACGGCGCATTCCCGCCGCTCGCGAGAAACCTTGTGCAAAACTTATGCTGAGGATACTGGACGCTTCCCTTGCCGGTCAAACAGCGCTTTGGGCAAGTGGTTTGCCCGCATGGGTTCGGCGCGCGGGCAACGTGCGAGCGGCGCCCGAGACCCAACCAGTGCAGAACTCACCGGCGCGGCTGCTACACTTTCTGCGTGCGAAAGTTAATCGTCAATGCCGATGATTTAGGTCTGACCGCTGGAGTGAATCGAGCCATCGTGGAAGCCCACACCGGTGGAGTGGTGTCGTCGGCGACGTTGATGGCCAACGGCGCTCGGTTCGAGGACGCGGTGACTGCGGCCCGCTCGGCACCGAATCTCTCCGTGGGTTGCCACGTCGTATTGGTGGACGGAACGCCGGTGTCGCCACCGGACGCAGTGGATACGTTGCTGGCGATTCGCTCGGCGGAGCCGGGCAAGTTTTACTCCAGCCTTTCGGCGTTCGCCGCGCGCGCCATGTTCGGAGGCTTCGATCGCGATCAACTGGTCGCAGAAGTTACTGCGCAAATAAGGAAAATTCAATCCACCGGTCTCCAGGTGACTCATCTCGATACGCACAAACACGCCCACATTTTTCCGGAGATTCTTGCGGCGCTGCTGCGCGCCGCGCGGATTTGCGGGGTTCGCGCCATCCGCAATCCGTTCGTTCCCCTGAAAGCGATGCCCGCGCGGCAATTCAAAGGCAAGCGCAATCTCTGGAAGCGTTATGGCCAGGTGCGCATGCTGCATACGTTCTCCGGGCAATTCCTTCAGCGGACCAAGCGCGCTGGACTGCTCACGCCCGACGGTATCGTGGGAGTGATCGAGACCGGATTGGTCGATACTCCGAACGACAATTCCGGCTATAGTTCTCTGCTGCGCCAGACGCTCGCCAGCCTGCCGGAGGGAACATGGGAGTTAGTCTGTCATCCCGGGTACAATGACGCCGACTTGCGCGCAGCCCGCACGCGCTTGCTCGATTCGCGCGAGCAGGAGCGGCGTCTGCTGACCTCGGCGGAATTGCGACAGTTTCTGGAGGAGCAAAAGATCCGTATCATCAGCTATCGAGAGTTCGCGGAAAAACCCGCAGAAAACCGCCCCTGAATGATGATTGCAGTGCCGAAAGTGGGGCTTCGCTCGTTACTGCGCCGGCTGACTTTGTGATGTCGCGGCGCGTCAGAGGGCGGTATGATCGCATGAGCCGGATACGAGGATAAGACATGGCTGACCATCAAACCGAACCTCGCTTGAGTGTGGACCTGCCGGTGCGGATATGGGGAATGAGTTCCGACGGACACCCCTTTTCCCAACATGCTCGCGCTCAGAACATCAGTTCGGAGGGTGCGCTGATCTCGGGCGTCGAGAGCGAACCGAAAGTGGGTGACGTGATCGGAGTGCAATGCGACGAGAAAAAAGCGCGCTGCTCGGTGATCTGGGTTTTGAATACCGGCCCGATCAAGAAAAATCAAGTAGGAGTGAAGTTGGTCGCCGATCAGGAGTGCCCGTGGAAAAACTATCTGCCCCTCGATGGCGCGACAGTGACGATTGCACCCTCCAACCGGCGGCGCTGGCACCGGCACAAGGTCACCATTCCCCTGGAACTTCGCGACGAGCGCGTCAACGCGCCGATCCGCATTAATGCTACCGACGTGAGCGGCAATGGATGCTACGTTGAGAACATGCTGCCTTTTCCGCTCGGAACTGTGCTGCGGGTGGATTTCTGGCTGGATTCGGAGCACATCAAAATCACGGCGGAGGTCCGGACGTGCGATCCGGGCGTGGGCAATGGCATCGAGTTCACCGGAATGCCCGCCGATGGCAAGGCCCGCATGCAGGCCTACCTGGACGCGATTGACCCGCCGATGGGAATCTCGCCCCCCAAACCGGAATAGAATTGCTTCGAACTATGCGGTTTCTGCGTAGCAGGCGAGCACAATCGCGCGAATCAGTCCGCCCATGGTGAATTCGCGGGCCTCGATTGCGACCGGCATCTGCAATTCGCCGAGCGTCGCCGAAGTTACCGGACCAATCGAAGCAAACTGGACATGCTTGAGCCAGCCTGCGGTGCGTGAACCTTGCTTGAAGTTGCCGAGCAGTTCGGCGAAGTTCTTCGCGGCCGAGGAACTGGTGAAGGTCACGATGTGCGGGCGGCGAGCTGCATTTTTCATCAGCGCGCGCAGGCGAACCCGTGATGTCTCGGGCACACCGGTTTCGTAAGCTTCAACCACATCGACTTCGGCTCCGGCCGCGCGCAGTTCCTCTGGAATCACGTCGCGCGCGACTTTGGCTCGTATGAGCACGACGCGCTTGCCCTTCACCTTATCGCGCAGCCCCTTCACTACAGACTCGGCAACATACTCTTCCGGAACCATCTTGACCTTCAGACCATGCTTTACGATCGCTTTCTTAGTTGCAGGCCCGATCGCGGCGATCTGGAGATGCTCGAGATTGCGGCGTGCGATGCGCAGTTTCCGGACTCGCTCCCACATGGCTTCGACGCCGTTGGCGCTGGTGAGAATGAGCCAGTCGTAGTTCCCGATATTCTTCAGGGCGGCGTCGAGTGGCCGGTACGATTGCGGCTTGCGAATCTCAATGAAGGGAATTTCGATTACTGCTGCGCCCAGACTGCGGAGGCTGGCGGAAAGGCTGCCAGCCTGGTGCCGGGCGCGTCCGACAAGAATCCGGGTTCCGGCGAGTGGATGGGTTTCGTTGGGCTTCATGGATCGGGTGTTAGGTCTCAGGTCTCAGGTTTTCCTGAGACCTAACACCTGAGACCTGCCTTACGGTTGTTGCGGTAGAGCAAAGCCTTCGCCATAAACTTCTTCGAGAATAACATCGCCGCCTCGACGGAGAAGGGTTTCGCCGACTTCCTGGCCCAGGCGCACGGGATCGTCGCCGTCGCGGGTTTCGCGCAGAACTTTGGTTCCATCGGGATGAGCTACGAGCGCGTTCAGACGAATGCGGCCTCCCATTACTTCTGCGAAGGCTCCGATGGGGACCTGGCAACCGCCGCCAAGTTTGCTGAGCAGGGCGCGCTCGCAGGTGGTGGCGGCGCGCGCGGCGCCATCATCGAGAAATGCCAGAAGTGCCCGCGTTGCCGTGTCGCCCTTGCGAATTTCGATTCCCAAGGCGCCTTGTCCGGCGGCGGGAGTCATCACCTCCGCTGGTATCACCTGGCGGACCCGTTGCGTTTTTCCGAGACGATTCAGGCCGGCGGCGGCCAGAATGATGGCATCGTAGTCGCCGGATTCGAGTTTGCGCAGGCGCGTATCCACATTGCCGCGGAGCGGGTGAATCTGAAGATCCGGACGAAGAGCCTTCAACTGGGCCTGACGGCGCAGGCTGCTGGTGCCAACGTTCGCCCGCTGCGGCAGCGCTTCGATGCTCGGGAACTTCACGGAACAAAAAACGTCGCGCGGATTTTCGCGGGTGGTGATGGCGGCAATTTCGAAATCGTCGGCCAGCTCGGTGGGCAAATCTTTCAAGCTGTGGACGGCGAGGTCAACCCGGTTTTCGACGAGAGCTTCTTCGATTTCCTTGGTGAACATGCCCTTGGTGCCGACTTTCGCGAGCGCAACGTCGGTGATCTTATCGCCGGTGGTCTTGATGATCTCGAGTTCCACGGCATGGCCCTGAGCGCACAGCAGATCGGAAATGTGATGGGCCTGCCAGAGCGCAAGTTGCGAGCCGCGGGAGCCGATGCGCAGCCGGGCCATCAGTCTTCTGCTTCCGGGCGGGCGGACTTCGAAGCGACCGCTTCTTTCTCTTCGTCTTCGTTATGCAAGTTGAAGAGGCGGCGCACAAGGTCGATGACGGTGGTGGATTCAGGATCGCGCGCAGCCGTCTTCAGGGCGCTGATGGGGGTGTGCATGATTTTGTTGACGATTCCACGAGTGAGCGCTTCGACGGCAAGTTCCTGGTCGGTGGTCATGGAACCGAGGCGGCCACGAACGCGATCAATCTCGGCCTGGCGAATGGTTTCGAGGTGGTCCTGCAGGCTGACAATGGTGGGAACGACGTCGAGAGTCTGCAGGCGAGCGTGAAACTTTGCGACCTCGCCATTGATGATCGCCTCCGCCTTTTCGGCTTCCTTCTTGCGATCGGCGACGTGCGAACTCACCGCTTGCTGCAGGTCGTCGATGTCATAGACGAAAATGCCATCGATCTTATTCATCTCGGGATCGACGTCGCGGGGCACGGCGATATCGATGAAGAACATGGGCTTGTTCTTGCGCAGCACCATGAGCTTTTCGCCGTGTTCGCGGCGGAAGATGAAGTGGGGCGAGCCGGTCGAGGTAATCACGATGTCGGCGCGATCGCAGGTTTCATAAAGCCGGCTAAACTCGATCGCCTGTCCGTCAAATTTTTGCGCTAAGCGGATCGCCCGGTCGTACGTGCGATTGGCGACAAACAGCGACGCGGCGCCGTGCGCCAGCAGATGCCGGGCCGCTAACTCGCACATCTTCCCCGCACCGACCAGGTAGACGCTCTTGCCGTTCAGGCTCCCGAAGATTTTCTCTGCCAGTTCGACGGCCACCGAAGCAACCGAAACCGACGAAGATCCGACGGCGGTTTCGGTACGGACGCGCTTGGCCACGGCAAACGACCGGGTGAGCAACTGATCGAGCTGCGCGCGCACCGCTCCCACCGCGCGGGCGGTGGCGTAGGCTTCCTTGACCTGCCCTAGAATCTGGGGCTCGCCGACGACCATGGAATCGAGGCTGGCGGCAACGCGAAAGATGTGGCGGACGGCTTCATCCTCGCGGAATTCGTAGAGATGACTTTCAAACTGGCTGAGATCGACGGCGAAATACTCGCGCAGGAATTCGCGCAGGTCGCCGTTGCCGTTCTTCATGTTGGCGATAAATTCGACACGGTTGCAGGTGGAGACGATCATGCCCTCGGCAATGGCGGGATGCTCGGATAGGCGCTTACAGGCCTCGGGCAAGCGCGATTCAGGAATGGCCAGGCGCTCGCGCACCTCAACCGGCGCGGTCTTGTGATTGATGCCGATGAGCTGGAATCTCATGACGCGATAAACCTGTGCATTCCGCTGAAGTAGTTGGCGATCCAGGCCACGATCGCCGCGACGAAAGCCACACTGGCAAGCGTGGCGGCGCGGCGTCCACGCCACCCGGCGCTCAGGCGCATAAACACCATGAGCAGGTACACCGCCCACATCAGGACGGAGAGCAGAATCTTGGGATCGAGAAAATCAATGCGGCCGTAGGTGGATTCGGCGACCACGATGCCCGCGATCAGGCCCAGAGTCATGAAAGGAAATCCGAGCATAAGCGAGCGATAGCCGATGTCATCAATGAGCTGCAGAGAGGGCAGGCGCGAGAACATTCCGCTCGAACTCTTGGACTTCAGCGCGCGTTCTTGCAGAAGGTAAAGAATGCTGGCGCCAAAGCTGAGGAAGAGCGCCGCGTATCCGGTGAAAATCATCAGGATGTGCACTGCCAGCCAGCCTTTTTTCACGACATCCGAGGCGAAGACCAGCGGTTGCTGACCGGTGGCGGCCACGAAGGTCAGCAGAAAAACCAGGGGAAAAATCACGATGCCCGGCGTGGTCGTCCTGTACACCAGATAGGAAATCATGAAAACGACCATAATCAGGAAGGCCAGCAGCGATTCTGAGTTGTGAACCGAGGCAGAAGCAAGCTGGCCGGTTTCGACCACGGCTTCAGTCAGCGAAACGAAATGAAACACCATGCCGAGGTAGGAGGCATGGAGCGCGACTTTACCGAGGACTTCGGAGGTGCGAGTGAGCGCGACCAGCGCATAGAGCAATCCCGCAGCGTAACAAACGAGCGCGACACGCAGCCAAATCAGGGTCATCGTTTTTGGGGGCTTCCGCAGGCCGAGGTATACCTTACCACCCCACCTGCTGATTATAGTTTGCCGGGCGGGAGCGTGCGGAGGAAACGGGCGCCATCACAAGTGTGTGTGACGTGGGTCACATGCGGGCAAATGGGGCGGCGTGCGAAATCGTGATGTTACACAGTTTGCCGGGACGAGCGGTCCGTACTAGACGTTTCTGTCTCAATTCCTCACGGTTAAAATGGCGCAGCTTGCGCCGCACACTACTTCATACGCAGTCGCCCACGGCATGTGCGATTTTGTATCGATATGGGCTGAGCGATGCAAACCCAAAATGATCGCATCGGCCTTGAGAGTATTGGCTACGTGCAAGATTTGCTCACTCGGCAAACCGAACTCGATTAAAAATTCAGGTTTGACTGCCAGCTTCGCGCTCTGCGACGTCAATTCCTCAAGCCGCTGTAAGCTGGCCATCCGAGCCTTCTCTCGGGTTCGCGTGACATCGCCGGCAGTGGGCAAACTCGAACCCTCCGCCATGGTGACCGCGGGGAGAACATGGAGCAAAACAAGTCTTGTTCCGAAGTGATTGGCGGACGAGATGGCATATGGCAGGGCGCGTAAGGAAGGTCCACCGAGGTCGGTAGCGAACAGAAACGGCCGAATCGCTCGCGTGCTCCCGACAGGGGAGTCCTGCCTGGAACCCGGACCAACCGTCAGTACCAGGCACTCGGCGTGGCGAAAGACCTGTTCCGCCACTGACCCGAGAAGCAGTTTCCCCAAACCTCGTCGAGCGTGGGTGCCGATGACCACTAGCTCCACTTGTTCCCGCCTGATTATTTTTTCCACCTCTTCCCATACATTGCCTTGGCAAACGATGCTCTCATGGGGCAGATCGGCCAGCGCCCCACTTCGAATAAGATGGTCCTCCAATTGACGGGCGTCCCTGCGAACTGCATCGATGGCGGCAATCACTGCGTCTGGACCCACGAGAGTGAATCCCAGCGAGGAGACCACGTGCACCAGGTAGAATTTTGCCCCATAGTGGCGAGCAATGGCGAGAGCATGACGGAGGGCTTTCTCCGATGCTTCCGAGAAATCGGTTGCGATCAGGACCGACTTCAGGTGAATGTCTCCAGTCGCTGCGATGAGTGACATGCAAACTCCCTTTCCCGATGCCGCGCCGGGATAACCCACCCATTCTACTTCTTAGGTAATGACGATCAGGGAGGCTACAGTGCGGCACTGCCGAATCTATTCCACGCCTAACGACGCCAGCGATTCTTCCAGCGACTGCAGATCCACCTGCAGTTGCCTGCCTTGCGCCTGTATTTCTTCCAGTTCGTCGAAGGCGCGGAACAGACGCAACTTGACGGCGGCGTACTGCTCGGAATCAGCGAGGAGGCGTCCGTGGGATTCGGCCCAGGCGGCGACCACCTGGCGCGGGAGGAAAATACTGACCGCATAGGTCAGCTTGCGGTTGGAGGTGACGTCGAAAATGTATTCATTGGCGTCGGATGTCGGGGCAAGACGTTTTCCGACGAAGTAGTACTGGTAAACGTAGCCTTGAGATCCGGTGTAGGTCTTGAGGCGACGGATGGTCATAAGAACCGCTTCGAGCCACGAGCTTCGGGCTGCGAGCGAACACGAATTGATTGCTCGAAGCTCGCGGCTCTAAGCTCGTGGCCAGCGACTGCTGCTAAATTTTCGCCTCGCGCAGACGTTTCACCGCGGTCTCCGAGGTGACCGGAGAATAATAAATCTCCTTGAAAGTGTATGACCTCGCCTTGGCCTCAAGAATGGGCAGAATTTCGATGTGCCAGTGGTAATCGTCATCGAGTGTTTTCCAATATCCGAGGGTTTCCGAAGGATGCTGGCTGTTGGGTGAGGTGTGGAGCACGAGGTGGAAGGCCTCCGTGACGGTGCGAATACGTTGCAGGGTGCGCCGCAGGAGCGCGGCGAGATCGGTCAAGCTGCTCACGCGCGATGAACCGGTGCGCTCAAAGGAAGCTTCATGGCTGCGGGGCATAATCCAGGTTTCGTATGGGACGCGCGGAGCAAAGGGGCAGAACGCCAAGTAGTCACCGCAAATTTCGACGATGCGCAGGTTCTGACGCTCCTCCTGCGCCAGAATGTCGCAGAACACGCAGCGCTCTTTCGTCTCGAAATAGTCGCGTCCGGCGCGGAGTTCGTAGAGGACGCGGCGCGGCACGAAAGGCGTTGCGGTCAGCTGGGAAGTGGGGTGGTCGAATTCCTGGCCGGCTCGTTCGCCGTGATTCTTGAAAATGCTGATGTACTTGAACCGGCTGTCGCGCTTCAAATCCTGAATTCGCAGCGCGATCAGACGCAGGAACTGTTCGACTTCGATGGCGCTCGCATCCCACAGATGGCCTTCGTGGCGGGGATTTTCGAGCAGGAGTTCGTGAGCGCCGACCGATCCCATGCGGTCGTAGAGGCCGTCGGCGCGGCGCGCTGGCTCGCCTTCGATGTGGTAGAGCGCATGCGGATGCACGACGGAACGCGCCGACCATGCGCTGCCATCCACCCCGGGCAGGTTGGCGATGACTTGGGCTGGCTCGGCGGACGCACCGCAAAACCGGCAGGCTTCGGAGCGGGGAGTGGGCTCGATGACATCGTCGCCGGTGATTACCCAGGAACGGGTGATCGGATCTTTACGGAGTTCCATGGCGTAAGAAGAGCAAAATCGACGCAGGGAGTCAAATGGAGAATTTTGTAATTTGGCAATCTTGTAATTTTGTAATCTGAAAACCTTCCGGCAGGCTAGAGTAGTGAGGACTGGCAAAATTGCAAATTACAAAATTAGCGATTACAAAATTACCAATTGCCTATGTCTGAGCCCTCGACGCCGCTGATGCGGCAGTATGCCGCCATCAAGAAAGAGCATCCCAACGCTCTGCTGTTTTTCCGGCTGGGGGATTTCTACGAGCTTTTCTTCGACGACGCGGTGCTGGCCGCCCGCGAGTTGCAGATCACGCTGACCTCGCGCAATAAAGAAAAGGGCGTGGCCATCCCCATGTGTGGCGTGCCTTACCACGCCGCCGAGGGCTACATCGCAAAACTGATCCGGCGCGGGTTCAAGGTCGCGGTCTGCGAACAGGTGCAGGTACAGGCGCAGGCGAAAGGCGCGCGCCTGGCGAAGACGCTGGTGCGGCGGGAGGTGACGCGCGTCGTCACGCCGGGCACGGCGGCGGATTCGTCGCTGAACGCGGAGGAGAACAACTTTCTGGCGGCGGTGGCGACGGTCGGGGATCGCGTCGGTTTTGCGGCGCTGGATCTTTCGACCGGCGAGTTTCGAGCGACCGAGTTCGGGGGCGAGTCGGCCGGACGCCGCATTCAAGAAGAACTTGAACAATTGCGGCCAAAGGAAATGCTCTATGGATCTTCGGCTCCGCTATTCGAAAAAAAAGGTAGTGGAGAGACGGGCGCCCTCGCCCGTCCCCGCACAGACTCAGGTCTCTCCTCAGGCACCGCTCCCGTGGCCCGGGTTTCCAGCGCCGGCTGGACGGAAACTCCTTTGGACGACTGGATCTTTGCTCCCGATCATGCCATTCCGCTCCTGGAGAATCACTTCGGCGTGCTCTCGCTGGAGGGTTTCGGATTGGCGGGCAAACGGGCAGCGGCTTCGGCGGCCGGGGCGATCCTGTATTACATCCGGTCAACGCAACGCGGCACACTCGATCATGTGGACCGCATCGGCTTTTACGAGCGGCAAAATTGCCTCGTGCTCGATGCGGTGACGGTGCGCAACCTGGAGCTGATCGAACCACTATTTGCTGGAACGTTCGCGGGAACGGATGCCGGAGTGACCTTGTTCCGCTGCCTGGATGCAACCGTGACGCCGATGGGCAAGCGCTTGCTGCGTACCTGGATGCTGCGTCCGTCTTTGGATCGGGCCGAGATCGACGGTAGGCTCGATGCCGTTGAGGTGCAGGTCAAAGACACGGTGCGGCGCGAAGAATTGCGGCGGTCGCTCGATGGAATTCTCGACCTCGAACGTTTGCTGAGCCGGGTCACGCTGGAAACGGCGAATCCACGAGACGTACTGGCTCTGGCAGCGTCGCTCGCACGAATTCCCAAAGTGCGGACGGTGCTGGCGGAATTGTCTGAGTCACGACTTTCGGCGTTGCGACTGGCGACGCTGCATGGCGTAATCGACGAACTGGGCGATCTGCGGGAGAAGATTGATCGCACGCTGGTCCGAGAGCCGCCGCTCACGCTGAGCGACGGCGGGGTAATCGCGGCAGGCGTCGACAAAGATCTGGACGAACTCCGCGACCTGAGCCGCAACTCGAAGCAGTACCTGGCGCGAGTGGAGCAGCGCGAACGCGAACGGACGGGGATTGGGTCGCTCAAAGTAAAGTTCAATTCGATTTTTGGCTATTACATCGAGATCTCAAAGGCGAACCTGCACCTCTCGCCCGCTGACTACGAACGCAAGCAGACGCTGGTGAATGCCGAGCGCTTCACGACTCCGGAGCTGAAAGAGTATGAATCCAAGATTCTCGATGCCCAGGAGAAGATTGTCGAAATCGAGCGGCGGCTGTTTGCCGACTTGCGTTCTGTCATCGCTGCCGAGGCCAAGCGCATCCGGCAAACCGCGCTGGCACTGGCGGAAGTCGATGTCCTGGGCTGCCTGGCGCACCTTGCAGCGCTGCGTAATTACTGTCGGCCGAAGTTCGAGCAAAAGCCCGAGGACGCCGCTGATGGAGCGCCGGGCGTCCCCGCCCGGCCCCTTGACCTGGAAATTGTCGAAGGACGTCATCCGGTGATCGAGCTGCAGGAACTGGCGGCAGGGACCGAGCGCTTCGTTCCGAACGATCTGTTTCTCGACTCCTCGACGCACAATATCGTGGTGCTGACCGGGCCGAACATGGGCGGAAAGAGCACCTATCTGCGGCAGGCAGCGCTGATCGTGATCATGGCGCAGATGGGCTCGTTTGTTCCCGCGCGTGCGGTGCGGCTAGGCATGGTGGACCGCGTTTTCACCCGCATTGGCGCAAGCGACAACCTGGCTCGCGGGCGCTCGACGTTCATGGTCGAGATGACGGAGACCGCCGCGATTCTGCACACGGCGACGGCGCGCTCCTTGATTTTGTTGGACGAAGTCGGGCGCGGCACTTCCACTTACGACGGGCTGGCGATCGCCTGGGCCGCCATCGAGTATCTGCACGCGCGAGTGCGGGCCAAGACTTTGTTTGCCACGCACTATTTCGAGTTGACTGAACTGGCCGAACAATTGAGCGGGGTGAAAAACTATCACGTGTCCGTCAAAGAGACGGGCGGAAGCGTAGTTTTTCTGCGCCGCGTCGAACCAGGCGCGGCCGACCGCAGCTACGGAATCGAAGTCGCGAAGTTGGCGGGACTGCCAAACGAAGTCGTGGTGCGTGCGCGCGAGGTGCTGGCGGAACATGAATCGTCCGAGCACCGGCTTTCGGAGCATCTGACACCGGGCTCTTCCACAGTGCCGGAGCGTCCAACGCAGCTGACCATCTTCACGCCGCTCTCGCAGCCAGTGCTGGAGAAGTTACGCGAGGTGGATTTAAACCGGCTGACGCCGCTCGAAGCGCTAAACTTGCTGGCGGAGCTGAAGAAGGAAATCTAACCGCCGAGACGCGGAACGCGCCGAGAAAGAAGAGAACCTTCGAGGCACGAATTATGAGGAAACAATGAGGATACTTCTCGTCGTTGCAATGTTGATTCTTGTTGTTGCGACATGGGCAGGGGCTCAATCAGCTGCGTCTGCGCCAAATGGGAGTCCCCATTTCCAGTCCGCCGTAGCCTTCGAGCAAAATGGCGAAGTGGACAAGGCGATCCACGAGTACGAAGAGGCCATCAAGGAGACACCAAATCATGCCGATTCTCACTACAATCTAGCGAACCTCC
Source organism: Terriglobales bacterium (assembly GCA_050012595.1). GTDB lineage: Bacteria > Acidobacteriota > Terriglobia > Terriglobales > Acidobacteriaceae > Acidiflorens. The sequence continues at coordinate 106,955 of JBEKGW010000015.1, read as the reverse complement.
TCGCAGCAAAGCGAGACTATGACGGCGCAATTCATCAATATCGAGAAGCTCTCCGGATCAAACCCGACGATTCCGACATACACAATAACCTGGGGCTGGCGCTCAAGAATAAAGGTGATTTAGACGCTGCGACAAGCGAGTACCGGGAAGCACTCAGGCTGAACCCCAAGCAGGCCGACGCTCACTCCAATCTTGGCAACCTGTTCTTTCAAAAGAAAGATCTAAAATCTGCGATAACAGAGTATCGAGCGGCTATACAGGCCGACCCTTCCCATGCCGCATCTCACATGAACCTGGGAAGTGCGCTCGATGATAGCGGCGAGACTGACGCCGCTATTGTTGAATACAAAGAATCCATCCGCCTCGAACCGAACAATGCCGAAGCACACTACAACCTCGGCATCAGCCTTGCAAAGCAGCGGGATGGACAAGGGGCTTTATCCGAACTTCGAGCCGCAGAAAAGCTCGATCCCGACTGGCCAATTCCTCATATCTGGCTTGTCACGTTGCTGATGAAATCTGATCCGCGCGGAGCATTGGAAGAGTGCCGGGTCGCCGACCGTCTTACCCATGACCCGAAGATGCACGACCTGTGCGAGAAGCTTGCGACACAGGTAAAGTAAGAATCGAACCATGCCATCCGAGGCCCACCAACATCTTCGTGTACAAATCGGCCAACTCCTCATCATCGGCTTCGACGGGACCGAGATGTCTCCACGCCTCGCTTCCCTGCTCACGAAGATTCAGCCGGCGGGCGTGATTCTGTTTGCCCGCAACATCACCGGAGCCGAGCAGACGCATACTCTGCTGCGCGAATGCCAGAAGTGCGTTGCGACGCCGCTTTTCACTTGCGTGGACCTTGAAGGCGGCACGGTGGACCGCTTCCGCAACGTGATCGGTTCAGCGCCTTCTCCAGCAGAGGTTTTTGCCACGGGCAGCCGGGCGCTCTTTCGCAAGCATGGACGCGTGATCGGCGAAAACTGCCGCGCGCTTGGCTTCAACGTGGATTTTGCCCCGGTGCTCGACTTGGCCTACGAGGCTTCGCGGGCGGTGATGAGTTCGCGGTCGGTTTCGGACGATCCGAAGCAGGTGGTTGCCTACGCGCGCGAGTTTCTGCGCGGATTGGGCGATGCCGGCGTGCTCGGCTGCGGCAAACACTTCCCCGGACTGGGCGAGAGCAAGCTCGACAGCCATCGCGAGCTACCCGTGATTAAGAAGCCGCTTAAGAGGATGTGGGTCGAAGACCTCTATCCGTATCGATTACTGCGTCGTCAATTGCCATTTGTCATGATTTCTCATGCAGCATTTACAGGAGTGACTCCGGCGGTGACGAAGGGGCGGACCAATGGGCGATCAAACGAGCGGACTCCGGCCTCGCTCTCGAAGAAGTGGATCACCGACATTCTGCGCAAGAAGATTGGCTATCGGGGCCTGATCTGCTCCGACGATCTGGAGATGGGCGGCGTACTGGCGGCCGCTCCGATCGAAGAGGCCGCGATCGAACATGTAACGATCGGGCACATCCGCGCCGGGGGCGATCTTGGCCTGATCTGCCATCGGGAAGATTTCATTCTGCGCGCACATGAAGCAGTGGTCCGGGAGGCGGAGCGCGACGGCAAATTTGCCCGCCGCGTGCGGGAATCGGCGCGACGCGTGCTGGCGTTTAAAAAGAAGTCGCTTACGAAGAAACCGGGTGTAAGTCGCCACACTCCCACATCCGCACGGGTTGAGAAGCTGACGCGACAGCTCTGGGAATTCGGGGAAGAGATCTGGCTGGCTACGCTCGCCGGCGAGGAACGCGCATGAGCATGATTGTTGCCGGCGTGATGAGCGGCACCTCGGCGGACGGAATCAATGTAGCGCTGGTGCGGCTGTTGGAAAACGCCCGCGGAGAGGAGTTTCCGCGCCACACACTTCTTGGTCACGAGGAGTATCCGTTCCCTGCCCCGATTCGACGCGCAATCTTAGCAATGATGAACGCGGAACTGGCCCACGTTGCGGATCTGGCCCGGCTGAACTTTCTTCTGGGCGAACTGTACGCGGAGGCGGTGGCGAGGACGGCGCGCAAGCATCGCGCGAAACTTGACCTGGTGGGCTGTCATGGACAGACGCTCTATCACCAGGGAGAGGCGAAGCGCTTTCTCGGGCGAAAGTTGGCAGTCACGTGGCAAACGGGCGAAGGCGCCGTGATCGCCGCTCGGCTCGGTGTGCCGGTGGTCTCTGATTTTCGTCCCGCGGATATAGCGGCCGGAGGGAAAGGCGCGCCGCTGGTGCCGTTCCTCGACTATCTTGTCTATCGCAATCAAGCAGTGGGACGCATTGCGCAGAACATCGGCGGAATTGCGAATCTGACGGCGATTCCCGCCGACGCGTTGCTACGCCAAGTGATTGCTTTTGACACCGGCCCCGGCAACATGGTGATTGATGCGGTAATGGAAGAGCTATTTGGACGGCGTTACGACCGCGACGGCAGAGTCGCGGCCGCGGGGCGCGTACTGGATGGCGTGGTGCCACGGTTGGTGCGGGCCCACTTTTTTCGGCAGAAGCCTCCGCGAACGGCTGGCCGCGAGGAATTTGGCCGGGAATACATAGGCCGACTTCTTGGGATCTGCCGCGGCGCCAGTAAGCCCGACGTGGTGGCGACGGCAACGGCATTGACAGCGCGATCGATTGCGGACGCAGTCCAGCGATTCGTGTTGCCGCGATTTGGGGTTCGACGCCGTGATCACGAAATGATTGTCTCGGGTGGAGGCGCGAAGAATCCGACGCTGATGACCATGTTGCGCCATGAAATCGCACCTCTGGGGATCGGACTGCATTTTTCGGATGAGTTCGGCGTTCCGGCGGAAGCGAAGGAGGCAGTGGCTTTTGCCCTGCTCGCGCATGAGACGTGGCATCGGCGGCCAAGCAATGTGCCGTCGGCTACGGGAGCAGAGCGGGCGGCGATCCTGGGGAAAATTTCGTATGCATAGAGCGGGCACTACGGGCGCACGCAAAAAGCAGGTCCTTCCCCTTCGGCTCGCTCAGGGTCAGGATGACAACTCTTTCCAGTTGGGAATTTTTTTCAGGATGACAATTCTTTTGGGATTGGTCGGCGGTTGGGTGCTGCCTCTCCTTTCTTGCTCCCAAGCTCCCGATCCCAACACGCTGGTGATGATCATTGAGAGCAGCCCAACGAATCTCGATCCGCGAGTGGGAATGGATGGGCAATCGGCGCGCATTGACGAACTCCTTTTCGACGCACTGCTGACGCGCGACGAGCACTTCAATGTTCAGCCCGGGCTGGCCGAGCGTTGGGAGATTCTGGATCCGCTCACTTATGTCTTCCACCTGCATTCCGGCGTAACGTTTCATAATGGGGAGCCGCTTACTTCGCGCGATGTGAAATGGACGTTCGACTCCCTGCTCCAGGGCAAGATCCGCAGCGCCAAGACCTCGACCTACGGTTTCGTTGATCGGATCGAAACGCCAGATAAGTTAACGGTAGTGTTCCATCTGAAGGAACCGTGGGCCGCCTTGCTGTGGAATCTCTCCGAGGGAGCGATTGGGATTGTGCCCTATGGGTCGCTCGACGAGATCACACGCCAACCGATCGGAACCGGGCCCTTCAAATTCGTCAGCGCGGAGACGGACAAGGAAGTCATCCTGCAGCGCAACGAAACTTATTGGGGTGAAACACCGCATCTAGCCCGGGTACGTTTCGCGGTGGTGCCCGACGCCACCACGCAGGCCCTCGAACTGCGAAAAGGCAGCGCCGATATCGCCAGCAACTCGTCGATGCCGCCCGACACCGTCGTCACTCTCGAACGCTATCCGTCCCTCGTAGTTCAGCATGGGCCCGGTACTAGGCTGGCCTACCTGGCGTTCAATCTGCGTGACCCTATCTTGAGAGATGTGCGGGTTCGCCAAGCCATCGCGTACGCTCTGGACCGTCGACCCATGATGAAATACCTATGGCGCGACCAGGTCCAGCCGGCATACAGCATTCTGCCGCGGCAGAGTTGGGCGTACAACGATGACGTGCCCCGCTACGATTATGATCCCGGCAGGGCTCGGCAACTGCTCGATGCGGCGGGCCACCCGGCAGTAAACGGCGTGCGCTTTCATATCACGATGAAAACCTCGACCGACGAAAACACGCGCCTGATGGTCGCGGTCATGCAACAGCAATTGCGCGGCGTGGGCATTGCGCTCGACATTCGCACCTTCGAGTTCGCCACATTTTTCGCCGACGTCAGCAGCGGAGCTTTCCAGCTCTATTCGCTGCGCTGGACCGGCGGGATCGAAGATCCCGACATTTTTGACGCAGCTTTTCACTCGCGCAACTTTCCTCCGGCGGGAAGGAACCGCAGTTTCTATTCCAATCCGCGGATTGACAGCCTGATCGACGAAGCGCGCCGCGAGACCGATCAGAATATCCGCAAGCGGCTTTATGGCGAAGTGCAGGCAATCCTGGCGCAGGATGTCCCGTCGATTAATCTGTGGTACTTCGATAACGTGCTCGTGCACACGCGGCGGGTTCGCGATGTGATGCTGAATCCATCGGGAAATTACGACTTTCTGAAGACGGCTGAGATCAGTATCCAGTAGCCAGTACCCAGTTGCCAGGGCGCGACTGGCGCGATTTTAGCGTGATAACATCGAACGTTGGGCGCACGATTGAACGGGAGCAGTGTTGTTCCTGAGACCTGACACCGAAGACCTGAGACCTTCATTTTGAAAATTCTTTTTATCGGTGACATTTTTGGGCGCCCTGGGCGCACGATCGTAAAAGATCGCCTGCCTGGACTGCGAAAGCAGTATGCCGTGGATCTGGTCATCGCCAACTGCGAAAATGCCGCGGCTGGGTTCGGAATCACACCCGCGCTGGCCGAAGAGCTTTTCGATCTGGGCATCGACGTGATGACCACCGGAAATCACGTCTGGGATAAACGCGAGATCATCGAATACTTCCAGATGGCGGACGGCAACCCTCACAGTCCGGCGCGCCGGTTGTTGCGGCCGGCAAATTTTCCGCAGAACCTGCCCGGTTGGGGAGTGTATGAAGGCCAGAAAAACAGCGTCGGTTATGCCGTCGTGAACCTTCAGGGACGCGTGTTCATGGGGTCGAGCGATGATCCCTTTCGCTATGCTGACCGGCTTCTGGAGAAGATCCAGTCGAAGATCGTGGTTGTGGATTTCCATGCCGAGGCCACTTCCGAAAAAGTCGCCTTCGGATGGTACCTCGACGGGCGAGTCACCGCCGTCGTGGGCACGCACACGCACATTCCTACCGCCGATGAAACCGTCCTGCCGAAGGGCACTGCCTATATCACGGACGTCGGCATGACTGGGCCATATGACAGCGTCATTGGGGTGAAGAAAGAATTAGTGATCGAGAAGTTTCTCAGCGGGATGCCGGCGCGCTTCGAAGCGGCCAACGGTGACGTCCGCCTGTGCGCCGTGCTGGTCGATTGCGATGACCACGCGGGCCGCGCCACGAGCATGGAACGGCTGATGCTGCGCTAAGATTGGCTGGAATGACAACCGCCCGATTGATCGTCGGAATCCCGCCCTAGTATGCGTGTCAGTTTGTGGCATTGTTTCAAGCCTTCTAAGTTTTGAGATGGTAGAGAAGGTGAACGAGCGACTCCCCAAAGACCAACAGTTCGCACGATTCGGTTGGTACTGGCCCAAGATTCAACGGCTATGGCGCGAATACAAGATGCTGTATCCGGACGGAAGCCTTCTGAGGAAATTGCGCACGCTGGGGCTGTTGATGTTCGCCTGTCTTCTCATCTGTGTTTGGGCCTTTGGATTTTTCGCGCGGTAACGCCCCCTGAGAGCTCGCTATTCGGCTTAGGAGCCGATTACGACCGTAGTTCCCTTCCGAGTAATTCTCTTGCAAGACATCAGCAGCCGGGCATTCTATAGTAAGTAATATGCGATGGCTGCCAGCAGGAATTTCGTTGTTGCTTGCCGGAGTGTGTTTGGCCACAGACACTCCTCCGGCGGCGCCAGCGCTCTGCTCGAACTCCGCAGGTGCGCCCGCCTGTCAGGGTCCGGCGAAAGACCTGAAGGCCGCTCGCAAAGCTTTCGCCCGCGGCCTCAAGCTCGAGAAATCGCAGAATCTGCAAGAGGCTTTTTACGAATTTGAGGAAGCGTCTCGCCTGGTTCCGCAAAACGTCGAGTACGTTACCGCGCGGGAGATCACGCGGCAACATCTGGCCGGGATGCATCTGGAACGCGGAAACAGCGACCTGCTCGATGGCCGGCAAGTGGAGGCGCTGGCGGAGTTTCGAACCGCGCTGACCCTCGATCCGCAGAACGAATTTGCTCAGCAGCGCATAAGCGACGCCCTGGGGCCCGCGCCCGTGCACACCGCAGCCTCGCCGCAAGTGGTCGCCAGCGCCGATGCGCTCACCGCTAAACCGATCGACGGACACCATGACGTCCACTACCGCGGCGATTCACGTGGTCTCGTCACCGCGGTCGCCGCGAACTACGGGCTGACCGTAGTCTTCGACGATACCTTCCCCAGCCGCCGCGTGCGATTCGATATTGAGAATGCCGATTTCGGAACCGCCATGCAGGCGGCCTCCGCGGTCACGAAGAGCTTCAGCGTGGCACTGGAAGACACGGTTCTTTTTGCTTGCGCTGACACCCCCGACAACCACCGCCTTTACGACCGCATGGGCATGCGCTCCTTCTACATCCAAGGCAGCAATTCTGCCCAGGATTTGAACGAGCTGATGACCTTGCTACGAACGCTATTTGAGTTCAAGTTCGTGAGCCTGAACGCCGCGTCGAGCACGATCACAGTGCGCGGACCGCAGGCGGCACTGGAAGCCGCAACCCAGTTTCTCGGACAGCTGAATAGTCCCCGGCCGGAAGTGATGTTCGATCTGAAAGTCTTCCAGGTAAGCCACACCTACATGAGTAATATCGGGTTGCACGTCCCGAACAATTTCCATCTTTTCAATATTCCGGCGGCCGCACTGGCGGCTCTCGGTGGCGGACAGAACATCCAGACCCTGATCAACCAACTGATTGCCTCGGGAGGCATCAACCAGGCCGGCAATCAGACCATTTCCGCCCTTCTCGCACAATTGCAAGGCCAGCAGAATTCGATCTTTAGCCAGCCGCTCGCGACCTTCGGCGGCGGGCTCACGCTGATGGGACTCAGCCTCGATCAGTTGTCCGCCGCGCTTACCATGAATGAGAGTTCCGTCCGGCAGCTCGAGCATGTTCAGTTGCGAGCCTCGCAGGATAAGGACGCCACTTTTAAGCTGGGATCGCGCTATCCCATCCTCAACGCCAGCTTTGCGCCGATTTATAACAGTTCCGCCATCTCCCAAGTCCTCGGGAACCAGTCGTACGCCGCGGCTTTCCCTTCCGTCAATTATGAGGACATCGGACTCACGCTCAAGGCGAAACCGCTGGTTCACAACAACTCAGACGTAGCCCTCGAACTGGAGATTCAATTCCGCACCTTGGGAACCACCAACACAAATGGCATTCCTGACATCTTGAATCGTGAGTACAAGGGGGGAATCCTGCTCAAGGAAGGCGAACCGGCCGTGGTGGCGGGAATGATCACTGCATCCGATCAGAGGAGCCTGAGCGGTCTGCCTGCGCTCTCCACGATCCCGGGCCTCGGCGTCCTCACATCACAGACTTCTAAACAAGAAGAGGACGACGAGCTACTGATCCTGATTACGCCGTACGTCGTCCGCAGCCCAGAGCGCACCGAAGCACCGGAAATCTGGATGGGGAAATAAATCGGGTGATCGGGCCATCGGGTGATCTAAAACCTGAAACCCAAGAGCTCTTGACTTTCGATGACCCGATCACCCGATGACCCGATCTATTTCTGGCTTGCCTGGAAGTCCACAATCTTCTTCAACAGATCGACGGGCGCCCCGCCGGGTACGTTGCGTCCATTGATGAACAGAGTCGGCGTGCTATTCACGCCCACCGACTTTCCAAGCGCAACGGAGGCCTCGACTCTGGCTTTCGTATCCGATTTGACTGCGCAGGCGGCGATCTCGTCGGCATTCGCGCCCGATGCGGTCGCGATGGCTTTCAGCTTTTCATCGGTGTTGGACTCAGTGATATTGGCCTGCTCGTCAAACGTCTTCTGGATAAATTTCCAGACTGCTTCGTCCGCAGGCTGCCCCAGCGAAGCGCGCCCCACGCAATCGACGTAGCTGGCCGCCTTCTCCGCCCAGTTGTGCGCGGGCAGCGGAAAATTCTGAAAAACAAAATGAGCCTCCGGCTCCAGCGCCAGTAGTTGTTCAATCATGGGCGCCGCCTTCGCACAGTGCGGGCACTGCATATCGCTGAACTCGACAATCGTCACTGGGGCTTTCGCTGGTCCCTTGGCGAGGCCGTTCACGCCTTTTTCCAGCTTGGCGCGAGCATCTTCAAATGGCTTCGCACCGAAGGGCAGGATTTCGCCCGAGATTGCGTGCTTGCCGTCAGCGCTGACCAGCAACCGATTCTGGTTCGACCCCTGCGGGTTGGTGACAACAACCAAAACCTCGGCCAGTCCCGGCACCTCGGAGGGACGAATCTCAGCCACCTTCCACGTGATGGTGGCATCGTAGCCGAACATCTGGAACAGGAAAGAATTGACCGTGTCTTCAGTAGGAAGGACCGTCGGATTCGAAGCGGCCGCTGCCGCTGCCGGTTTGGCTGCCGGTCTTGTCTGGAGGGTGGGCGTGGTTTGAGCGATGGCGACGCCGGAGAACAAAAGAGCCGCGAGAAGCGCGCGATGCAGACGTGTCATATTTTGAGAGTCACTTGGAATTCGATTGTTACAAAAACTAACGAAGTTGTCATTTCCGAAGCTTTGCCAGTGGAGAGCCGGGCGTCCCCGCCCCGCTGGACGGACGAGACGCCCGTTCCTCCACCGTCGTATAACTCATCACGCAGTCATGGTGCTAGAACTCCGCCTTGGCTGCGATCGGGAATCTTCGCCCATAGCCGAACGCTTTGGCGGAAATCTTGATTCCGGGCGCTGCTTGTTGCCGCTTATACTCGCTGCGCTCCACCATCCGAATCACCCGCCGCACCAGATCTAAATCGAAATTGTGAACGCGAGCAATCTGTTCGGCCGAGCACGACTCCTCTATAAAGTCTTCGAGAATCGCATCGAGCACCTCGTAGGGCGGGAGTGAGTCCGAATCCTTCTGATCCGGGCGCAATTCCGCGGACGGCGGTTTCTCGATCGTCGCTTCCGGAATTACTTTGCGCCCCGAGTTCACGTAAGCGCTCAGCCGGTAAACCAGCGCCTTCGGCACATCCGAGATCACCGCCAGCCCACCCACCATATCGCCGTAAAGAGTACAATAGCCGACTGCCAATTCGCTCTTGTTGCCGGTCGAAAGCACCAGCGCGCCGAACTTGTTCGACATGGCCATCAGCAGCAATCCGCGGGCGCGGGACTGAATGTTTTCTTCGGTGACGTCTTCTGGCAAACCGGCAAACACGGGGGCAAGCGTCTGGCGCGCGCCCTCGTAGATGTCGTTAATCGAGAGCAGTTCGAAGCGAATTTTCAGGTTCCTCGCCAGTTCTCGCGCGTCGTCAATCGACCCTCGCGACGAGTACGGCCCGGGCATGCCGACGCCGATGACGTTCTCAGGGCCGAGCGCATCGGCCGCGATCGACGCGGTGAGCGCGGAATCGATGCCTCCGCTAAGTCCGATGATCGCCCGCTGGAAGCCGCATTTGTGGACGTAGTCTCGCGTGCCCAGAACCAGCGCTTCATACGCGCTAGCTTCTTCACCTGCGACCTGTGGGTGCATGTCTCCGCTGAGCTTCTGGGAGTCGAAATAGATCAGGTCTTCCTCGAATGATTTCGCTTGCGCGATTACCTGTCCGTCAGGCGCAATCACCAGGCTCGATCCATCGAAGACCAGGCTGTCATTTCCCCCGACCTGGTTCACCATCGCCACCGGGACTTTCTGATTTTTCGCGATAGCCGCCAGCATATCCCGGCGCAGTTCGCGCTTGCCCAGCCAAAACGGAGACGCGGATATGTTGAGCACAAAGTTCCCACCGGCTCGGACCAGTTCTTCGACCGGGTCAATGCCATACATCCGCCGGTTCCAGAACCGCTTGTCGTTCCAGGTGTCCTCACAGATGGTCAGAGCCATCTGCTTGCCGCAAAAGCTGAACAGTTGCTGGCTCTTGGCGGGAGCGAAGTTGCGCATCTCGTCGAAGACGTCATAGGTGGGCAGCAGCATCTTCGACTGGATGAACTCGATTCGCCCATCGCGCAGCAGGGCGGCGGAATTCATCACTTTTTTACCAGAGTCCGCCTCCGCCGGGGTTACCATCCCGCAGATCACGGCAATGCCCTGAGTTTCTGCCGCGATCCTCTCGGCGGTAGCGCGATTGCGCGCCACAAACGAGGGCCTTTCGACCAGATCGAGCGGCGGGTAGCCGCAGACGGCGAGTTCCGGAAACAGAATCAGGCCAGCGCCGGCACTCCGCGCCTGAAGCGCAAACTCGATGATCCTGGCGGCGTTCCCAGAAAAGTCTCCCACGGTGGGGTTGATCTGGCCCAGGGCAATCTTCACACCTATAGTCTAGAAGGTCAGGTGTAGAAGGTCGAGACCGGAAGGCGCTCTAACGGAAAAGTAACGGAAGCGCACGAAAGAACTCCGCCGGTTTCCCTTGAAGCGGCTTTAAAGTTTGGTCGGTAGAGTACAGGAGATACTGTTGCGCGAAGGCTTGTGGGAAGACGAGGCAACTACACAGCAGGCATAACGCGTGTCAGATCATCAGCGAAGGTTACGGAGGTAACCGCCGGAACCGCGGAACGGGTGTATGCTCAGTGTCGTTTTGAACCACGAAAGAAATTCCGGGCAGGGTATGTTCCAAACGAACCGAGAGCCTGCGCCCGAACCCGTACTAGCGAATCCGGAGGCAACACCCACCCCCCTAGACGCCTCGGTGAGGGTCGGCGAGGCCGGCCGGGCGGGTGCGGTCGTCGCAGGCGCTGCGGTGGGGGCGATCACGGCCAGCAACAGAGGCCTGTCACCGCCGCGACGCGACCCGCGGGTTGACACCCTGCGCGGCCTTTTCCTGATTGTGATGATGGTTGACCACTTGCCTCACAATCCGCTGCGTCGCCTCAGCGACGGGGGGTTTGGTCTTGTCTCCGGTGCTGAGGGCTTTGTGTTTCTCTCGGGGCTGGTGAGCGCATGGGTGTACGGACACATTTTCGCCAACCAGGGGTTGAACGCCGCTCGGCGCCGGGCTTGGCATCGGGCACGCGACATCTATCTCACTCATCTTCTGCTCTACACCTTGGCTCTACTTGGAGGCCTGTGCGGCGGCTGGCAAATCGCCAGTCGGTTCGCGGATTTCTGGGAAGCCTGGTGGCATGGAGCGGTGCTGATCTACCAGCCAGGGTATTTCAGCATCCTCCCCATGTACGCGGGCTTCCTGCTACTGTTCCCGTTGCTGTTGCAGCAAATGGCAAGGGGGCGCGCCCCGCTGATCTGGGCGGGCAGCATCGCATTGTGGCTGTCTGCGCAATGGGGAATCGGAGGCCCGGCGCACAACCCGCCATGGCTTCAACTCGGAACCTTTAACATCCTGGCTTGGCAGCTCTTCTTTATCGCTGGAGCCCAGTTTGGCTATCTCAAGGTTGCCGAGCTCCGCTCGCCGATTCCGCACTCGAGAGCACTGCTTGGCTTCTGTGTCGTCGTGGTGTCGCTGCTGTTCCTGGTCCGCCATCAGAACGTGTTTTTCCGGAATCTCTCGTTAATCGACGTCAGAACTGCGCTCGCGGATTGGAAGATGAGGAACCACCCCTTGCGCCTGATCAACTTTGCGGCTTACGCTTATATCCTCTGGTATCTACCGCGTTCGGTCGACGAGAGGGTGCAAGGGCTGTCCGTGTTTCGATTGCTGCGTTATTTCGGCAGACACTCTCTCCAGGTGTTTGCGTGGTCAATCCTCGTGTCTTACGCTGCGTTCAGCTTCCGGGATACGTGGGTCACGCTGTCTCCGGCACGGCAAGTGCTCCTGGCCTTGGCAGCAGCCGCGAGTCTTGCATGCCCGGCCTGGCTGCACGAGCGATGGAGGTTCAGAGCTTCCCAGCGGTCATTGCGTCTAGCCGAGAATACCGCTACCCCTTCGTAAGTCCGCTGCCCAGCCCGGAAGCGCCCGTTCAGATTTCACATCAATCGCCCTGCAAAGGACGATCCCAGTTCGGTGGAGGATTTCTGTCTGGGCCACTCGGTGGCGGCGGGCCCATCGGTGGCATGCTGGAAGGGTTTGCAGGATTCGACTCCGGCATCTCTTCTCCGGGACGCCGCAACGTGGGCGCGGTCGCTGGGCGTTCTCCCTGTTTCTTGGTAACGGTTGGCGCAGCCAGATCAACTTCTTTTTCGACACGCACGATTCTCTGGCCATCCACCTTCATGGTCTCGACCCGCACGACTTCGTCGCCAACGAAGCGCACAAAATCCACGTCCTGCGGGGGCGTGCCGTAGATCCATTCTTCGTACTCCACTTCGTTGGCAGTCTCGCGCACTTTCTTTGCCGGACGTCCTTTGGCGTAGATCACCATGTCGTGATTCATTCCCACCAGCACATGGTGATTCTTGATGGCATCCTTGACCTGGGGGGAAACGGTTTCCAGATAGGCTTCAAGAGCGGACTTGGCATCGAAATCAAACACCGGACGCAGCAACTGCTTCAGCTCTGGGCCCGTCAGTTCCGGAACATACTTGTCGAAGTAGAGATCCACGAAAGAGCCGTGGGCGTTGGCGGAGGAATCCGAGGGCGAAATTGGGCCAGATGAGTTCGCACCTGAAATCTCGATGTGCTGGTACCACTTGTGTTTGATGGGACCGCCGTTGATCTCGAAGCGGATGTGGTCTTCCTTGATGACGACGTCGCTGATGCGGGCCCGCTCGCCCGGTTTCGCGGCTGGTCCCCAAAGCGCCATCAAACTTTGCAGTTCCGGACCACTGGGGGTTACGATTCCGTTCTTGAGTTTCAGTCCAGTCTTCCCCATCGGAAAACTCGTGCGGATGTATACCAATTCTGCATTGAAGGCGTGGACAATTTCTTCGCGGGTTTCCTTGGAAATCTTTGGGGGTGGAGTATTCTCGGCGAGCGCCAGCGCGGAGAAGGCCAGAAGGATCGCCAAGAGCCGATAACAAACGGAGCAAACCTGGAAGGACCGCATGCAGCACCCCGGACCGACTGGCTTAATTATAGACCGGCGCCAACCCTAGTTCTCAGTTCCCAGTTCTCAATTCTCAGTTCTCAGTGAGAAGCGCCGGGATTAGCTACTGAGAACTGAGAACTGCCAGCAGTCACCGGCGGTGTGAGTACTTTGGTAACGGTGAGCTGTACTTTAAGTACCTGAGGTCCTCACTCGAAACCAACTTAAAATGGATACAGGACGGACCAGCTCATCCCCGCGCTTGGGCCGATAGGACTGCCTTTTGCCATTGAAGCTTCCCATTCCCGCGCGTATTCCGCTCCTTTACGTCATCCTTGGCGTGCTTTTGGCCATTAGTGTCCTCCCCATGTATTTCTATTCGGCGCAGATCGAGACCATGAACCGGGAGCGCCTGAAGACCAACGAAATGCTGTTGCAAAACACGGTTACGCGTTCGCTGGCCGACGACATTTCCCAGCATCAGGAAGCGCTGCATATGATGCTGGCCAATTTGTCGTCGTCCATTCAGGTGATGATGCTGGCCAATCCGAGCGGGAACGACCTTAGTGCGGAGAAAAGCGCTCAGAAACTTCTGACGCCAGAGCTGCGGGCGATGCTGGAGAATTTTGTTTCGTCGTCGAACGATATTGCGTATGCCACCCTGCTGAATGCCGATGCCAAGGGAATTTCCGCCGGACGTATTGAGCCCGACGCTTTTCTGCAACGGGAACTGGAGCGAGCCTTTCAAGCCGCCCGCGAAGGACGCGGCTACAGCGGGCAGCCGTTGATGGTGGGCGGCGGAAAATCCGCGCGCACCGTCATGTTGGTCAGTTCGCCGATCATGTATGGCGGACGCTTTCTGGGAATGATTGGGTCGGTGGTCGATATGGACTATCTGATCCGCCGGCTGCAGCAAGTCAGTCTGACCGGATTGATGCCGTATGTCGTGGACAGCCAGGGAAGGCTGGTGGCGGCCGCGACTGGCCAATATGCCACCGGACAGGACATGAGCCATTTCGAGATCGTCCGCAGCTTTGTGGGTGAAAGCTCAAAAGCCCAGTTGGCGGCGACTCGCGAATTCACGGTTCGTGACGGAAAAAGCACGACCGACATGCTGGGAACGTACAGTCCGGTGACCTCGCTGGATTGGGCGGTCGTGGTGCAGAAGCCGCGCGAGGATGCGTATCGCGGAATCTACGAGATGCAGCGTACCGGGCGCTTGCTGGCATGGCTGGCGGTGTTTGTGAGTGTGGGTGTGAGTATTCTCTCGGCGCGGCGGATCACCAGCCCGCTGCAAGTGCTGGCGCAGTCCAGCCAGGCCATTGCGCGCGGTGATTTTTCCCAGCGCGTGCACCTGAAGACGCGCACCGAGATCGGAGAACTGGCGACCACGTTCAACACCATGTCGGAAGACTTGGAACAGTTCGTCGAGGACCTGAAGCGTGCCGCGGATGCCAACAAGGCGCTGTTCATGGGGTCGATCCAGATGCTGGCCGGCGCCGTCGACGAAAAAGACCCTTACACGCGCGGCCATTCCGACCGGGTCACGAAATACTCGATGATGATCGCGAGAGAGATGGGGCTGGATCCAGGGTTTCTGGAGATCCTGCGAGTCTCGGCGCAGTTGCACGATGTCGGAAAAATCGGCATCGAAGACCGCATCCTGAAAAAACCAGGAGCTCTAACCCCGGAAGAATTCGAGATCATGAAGACGCACACCACCAAGGGCGCGAACATCCTGCGTCCGGTGCCGCAGTTGCGCGAGATGCTGCCCGGAATCGAATTGCATCATGAGGCGCTCAACGGGCGCGGCTATCCTTACGGCCTGAAAGGCGACGAGATCCCTCTGCTGGCGCGCGTGATTGCGGTCGCCGACACTTTTGACGCTCTGACCACGAACCGTCCTTACCAGCGCGCATACGATCCGGTAGAAGCTCTGCGCATCATTCAGAATCTCTCGGGACAGCGCCTTGACCCCAGGGCCGTGGCCGCGCTGCTGGCAGTGTTCGAGCGGGGAGAAATTCGTATCCAGAAATCACTGACGCAGACGATCCCGCTGGAATCGGCCGCACCCGCTCCGTCGCCGCTCCAACCCGGCGATCCACTCACGGTCGAAACCACACGCGCCTGAACGGCGACCGAAAAACCTGCCTTCCCTTCCCGCCTATATAATCGGTGTCAGATACTTCATGATTCAAACCCTTTTTGGCAGTCTGGACGAAGAACAGAAACCAAGTTTCATTGAGCGCATGAAGGAAGCCGTCTCGCGCACGCGCGAGAACCTGGCCGAGCGCATCGATGATGTCGTCTCCATCGGCAAGGAGATCGACCGCTCCACACTGGACGATCTGGAAGCCACGCTGATTGGCGCCGACCTTGGCACCACGACCACCCATGAAGTTCTGGAGAAGCTGCGCGACAAAGCCGATCGGAAGCAGATCAAGGATGTGAATGAACTCAAACGGCTGCTGAAAGAGGAACTGCTGGCGATTCTGACGTCTACCGGTTCGCGGCCCGTGACCAAAGTGGATGGCACGCCGGAGGTGATCATCGTGGTGGGCGTGAACGGCACGGGCAAAACAACGACGATCGGAAAATTAGCGCAGGTGTTCCGCGCGCAAGGAAAGACGGTTCTGTTGTGCGCGGCTGACACGTTCCGAGCGGCGGCGATCGAGCAACTCGAGATCTGGGGACAGCGCACGGGAACGGAAGTGATCAAGACGAAAGCCGGCGGCGATCCATCGGCCGTGCTCTTTGACGCGCTGCAGGCGGCAACGTCGCGCAAAACCGATTATGTGATCGTCGATACTGCCGGGCGGCTCCACACCAAGCAAAACCTGATGCTCGAACTGGAAAAGATGAAGCGCACGGCCCAACGCATCGTGCCGGGGGCGCCGCACGAGACTTTACTCGTGATGGATGCCACGACCGGTCAGAATGGATTGCAGCAGGCGCGACAGTTCACGCAATCATCCGGAGTCACGGGAATTGTACTGACCAAGCTCGATGGCACCGCCAAAGGCGGCGTCGTGGTCGCAATCTCGCGGGAGTTGGGACTGCCGGTGCGATATGTGGGAGTAGGCGAAAAGGCCGGGGACCTGCTGCCGTTTGACGCTAAGGAGTTTGTGGATTCGTTGTTTGCGTAAAAATAACGGCTAAGAGCTAACAGCTACTCATGACAACCGACGAACAACACATGCGACGAGCGCTGGAGCTAGCCCGAGCGGGCGTTGGGCTGGTCTCGCCGAATCCCGCGGTGGGCGCGATTGTAGTGGACGCGTCCGGACGCGAAGTTGGGGCCGGCACGCACACGTATGACGGTGTGAAGCATGCCGAAGTTCTCGCACTGGAGCAAGCGGGGAATGCGGCACGCGGCGCAACTCTCTACCTGAATCTGGAACCGTGCTCGCATCAAGGCCGGACCGGTCCGTGTGCCGATGCCGTGATCGCCGCCGGAATCAGCCGCGTGATCTGCTCCATGGAAGATCCCAATCCACAAGTGGCGGGTCAAGGATTTGCGAAGCTCCGCGCATCAGGGATCACTGTACAGGTCGGATTATTCGAGGCGGAAGCAAAGAAGCTGAATGAAAGTTTTGCCAAGTACATCCGGCGTGGCAAGCCGCTGGTCACGCTGAAATCGGCGATGACCCTCGATGGGAAAATCGCTGACGCCACCAAACCGGGCACAGAGCCGGGCTCGGCCACGCCGGCGACGGAGGGAGCGCGCAGCGGATATCACTGGATTACGGGCGAGGTGGCGCGCGCGCATGTGCAGCAACTGCGGCATCAAAATGACGCAATCATGGTCGGAGTGGGGACGGTGATGGCGGATGATCCGCTGCTGACCGACCGGAGTGGCCTGCCGCGGCGGCGCAAACTGCTGCGCGTGATCCTGGATTCTTACTTGCGCATCCCACCGGCATCGCGAGTGATCCAGACCGCTGAGAACGACGTTCTGGTGCTGTGTTCCACGGCCGAGGAGCAGCCAAGGCAGGCGCTCGAAGCGAAGGGGATTCGCGTGCAACAAATATCGGCGACCGCGGACGGACGGCCCGACTTCGCAGCGATTGTCCAGAGCCTGGGAGAACTGGAGATCACCAGCCTGCTTCTCGAAGGTGGAGCGCTGGTGAACGGAGCGGCCCTGGCGTCGGGCGAGGTGGACAAGGTGTTCCTCTACTACGCGCCCAAGATTCTTGGCGGGGGAGCAGTGCCCTTCATCGCCGGGGAAGACTTGCGCGGCAGAGCACAGTGCGTGCAGCGCTTCGAGTTGCATCGTTTCGGAGAGGACTTCGCGCTGGAAGGGTATTTGCGGGACCCATACGCTGGATAGACATGAATTGTGCCTTCATATTCGCAACCAAGTATGATTTGTCATCCTGAGCGAAGCGAAGGATCTGCTGTCTTACGCGTCGACAAGAAAGCAGGTCCTTCGCTTCGCTCAGGATGACAACCTGGATTTTGGGCCCCTAAGTCACGGCATATTACTATGAGGAGAAATATTTCGTATGTTCACCGGAATTGTCGAAGAAGTAGGCAAAGTCGTAAAGATCGAGCAGCGGGGTGAGAACCGCCGCATCACCATCGAGGCTGCGAGTATCCCGAAAGAATTGAGAACTGGCCACAGCGTCGCGGTAAGCGGCGTTTGCCTGACGGCCCTTGACATCAAACCAAAATCATTCTGCGCCGACCTGGCGCCGGAAACGTGGGTGCGCACTTCGTTCTCGCGCATCCACGAGGGCGCGCTGGTGAACCTGGAGCTGCCGATGAAGGCCAACGGGCGCTTCGATGGCCACATCGTTCAGGGGCACGTGGATGGCGTCGGCAAGCTGGTCGAGTTCGAGCGTATCGCGGATTCTGAGAACTGGTGGTTGCACATTGAAATCCCGTCAGAGATCGAGAAGTACACGGTGTTCAAGGGATCGATCTCGATCGAGGGCATCAGCCTTACGGTCGCCAAACTCGAAGGGAATCGCTGTACGATCGCAATCATTCCCCACACCGTCGAGTTGACCAATCTCGGTTCACTCAAGCCGGGCGATCCGGTCAATCTGGAGGCCGACGTGATCGCGAAGTATGTCGAGAAGATGATGAAAGGCGAACCAGCTCAGAGTTCACTCAACGTGGAGGAATTGGTGCGGCAGGGGTTTTAGAAAGTGTTGTACTTAGTTCCGGCACATTGTGCTTGAACGGGACAGGAAATCAGAATCATTCCAACGATTCTGCAAATGCCTCTGCCGCGCAGATACCTGCGGATGTTTGGACTACGAAACGAAAACTTAGGCGGTGTTTGCGCCACGATTCGCGCGGTAACCGCGCTCTGAGGTGATGGGAGGAGAGGTATTGCGTCTTCAGACGGTTACGACCTGAGTGTAGACGGTCATCAGAGAAAACAACATCGTTTGGGCGAAAGTTGTCGCCATTGATTTCTAGAGTAAGAAATCGGGGACTTTCAAAATCCATCATGGGTACCGGATATGGCGATATGGCACGAATCATCGCCGGCAACGGCTGTAGCCTGAACTTCGCAGAAGGCAGCACGCGGACGGTGACGGGAGCGGAGACGTGCAAAGGATCGTTTGTAACTGACAGCGTCAGCGGCGTTGCCCTAGAGTAACGAAAGGCGTCGACCGCTAGTTCGTCCGCGGGGATTCGAACGTGCAGTTCGGTGGGCGACACAAACGTGACATCAGGACCAAGACTAATATTGTCGCCGAACTTCACTTCGGAGTGCTCCGCGAATCCACTGCCCCGCAAGACAACAGTCGCTTCCAATCCACGACAGCGCAACACCGGCGGCTCGACCGAATTAATGACAGGACTGTCCTTGCTCACCACGATGATTTCCTGTCCGGTTTCGGATCCCTGCGTTTCTCTCCCTTGCCAGGAGTCCTTGGCGTACACCGTGAGCACACCAGGCTTTCTTAAGTGGTAGGACGGAATCGTGACCTGGACCTGGCGTAGGTCCAAAGTCCTGCTATAGAGATAATCCCTGGAGGCCTTGTCTTTTTGTGATGCGCCTTCGCCGACCACCAAATAGACGCGGCTGGATGGCGCTAAATCTTGACCCGATAGCACAACGCTTGGACTCATGGTTCCCTCTACGATACGAATGGGGTCTCCCTCGAGTGAAGGCCAGCCCATCAAATACGCGGGTTCGTCGCTTTCATCCGACGCTTCTACCGGTTTTTTCCCGACGAGCACTTCGGATACATAATCACCGCTCGTAGGAGGGGCGTCCCCCTCGGCGAAAAACGAAAGTACCCCTGGGTCGAAAATTGAAATGTACAGTTCTTCGGGAGTTTGCTCGGCATCCTGACAATGAGTGCAGCTAGCTTCGCCTTCGCGCTTGATTGCAACCGCTTCGCGCGACAACCGCTTCGGACGGTCCCATACCTCAACCCATGCGCCCTGCACACCTTGCGTTCTCGAAATGGAATAACGAAGCGGTTGAGCTGCTAACTCAGACTCAGGCAGCGTCTCCGCGAGTTGGTCCCACTGAGACGCGATCTTGATGGTTCGACCGTCGGAACAGACCTTCTCCGCCTCCTGCCCCTGAGAGGTCGCAGTTACAAGCGCTACAAGGATGATCACGTAGCTAACTTTGGTCAGCATTCGTTTCTTCTCTTCCCTTAAGCTTCCAGCTTCAACTCGTCCAGTTCCAGGAACTCCTTAATGATGGGCTCAGTCGATTTCTCCATGTCCTTGTAGGGCCCAAAGAAGATCGCGCGGCCTTCGTGCAGGAAGACGACACGGTCGGCCAGCTTCTTGGCCAGGCGCATGTCGTGAGTAACGACGACCGAGGTCAGGTGCAGTTGCAGTTTGAGCCTGGCAATGAGATCGCCGAGCAGATTCCCCATCAGCGGATCCACCATGGTGGTGGGCTCATCGTAGAGCACGCACTCGGGTTGGGCAGCCAGCGCTCGCGCGATGGCGACGGAACGTTTCATGCCGGTCGAAAGGTCGGAAGGCAACAGGTCGCGCATCTCCTTGACGCCGACCATTTCGAGCAGGCCATCGACGACTTGGTAAATCTGTTCTTCGGAAAGCTCTCTTTTTTCGCGCAAGGGGAAGGCAACGTTTTCACCGACCGTTAAGGAATCGAAGAGGGCGCCATTCTGGAACACCATGGTCACTTTCTTGCGGATTCCTTCGAGTTGTTCTTCGTTGTAGTCGGTGATGTCCTGAGAGGCGACGATTGCCCGGCCTGATTTCGGTTTAAGGAAACCCATGATGATGTGGAGCGCAACCGATTTTCCGACGCCGCTACGCCCGAGAATGCAGACCATCTCACCCGGCAACACCTCGAAGCTGACGTCCTTGAGAACGACCAGATCGCCAAATGCTTTGCAGACGTCCTTAAACTCGATGTAGGGAGATGGTGTATGCGCAGCGCTCATGGCTATCAGCATGGCATGAGATGGCAGCGCGGCTCAAGCACTAGCATAAGCACCGGCTGGCGCTAGCTGGCACTAGCTGCCACTAGCCGCCACTAGCAAGACCGGCGCTCGGCCGCCATGCGGTCCTGCGGGGTGTTCACGTTGAAAAAACTCTGCTCGGAAAAGCCGGCTGCTTCCAGTTCAGCCTCTGCGATCACCCGGACGGGCACGCTCGAAAACGCCGCATCGATCTTGTACTTCCCTGCCCGAAGAGCCTGCTCGGCGGCGAGCGCGAAGTCGCGACGATAGACCGCGCAGAGCGGCTGAAATCCCTTGCCGGTGCGAGGCACGGTGATGATGGCGCGATTATTTTCGTCTTCGGCCGCCGCGAAAAGAAATGCGAGAAGCTCACTGGAGACGAAGGGCATGTCCACGGCGAGCATCAGGTTCAGCTCCGCAGGTGAATGCACGAGCGCGGCGTGAATGCCGGCCAGGGGACCGCATCCGGAGAAAATATCCGCCACGACGGATCTGCATTCCGAAGATCCATATGTCGCAGAGCCGTATTTTGTAGATCCGTATTTCGCAAATTTTTCAGGATCGCCGACGATCGTCACGTTGTTGCAGACCGCGCCCATCACGGTGAGCGCGCGATCGAGCAATGTTTGGCCGCCAAAATCCAGAAAGGCTTTATCTGTATTCCTGCCCATGCGGGAACTCTTGCCTCCGGCGAGGAGGAAACCCATGCGCGACGCTTCAGTTCGTGCCATATGGAAAAGCATAAGGCCTAAGCCGCGATACACGAAAGTAACCTATTCAGAACAGCGAAGCCGTCCGAAGATGGAGGTGTCCGATTGGTACGGGGGCGCTACTCGTCATCATGCCGCAAAAACTCATGGATGTTCTTATGCTGGGACGCTGTTCACACGAGTTTTCCTGGCCGCGCCGCGCGGCCAGTGGGAAGTACTACCAAGTCTGCCTGGTGTGCGCGGCCGCTTACCAGTACGACTGGAAGACCATGCGTCGCGGAGATCGGGTCGACGAACCGGTGCCGGAGACCACGACCGTCCGACGCCGCTCCGGTCAAAAGCAACCGACCTGGATGCCGCGGGCACGGCGCCTGCGGTCGAACCTTCCGGTTCGATACCGCGGGAAAAACCTCAATACCTGGTACGAGGGCGTAATCCAGAACATCAGCCAGTCGGGCGTAATGTTTCACGGCCCACAGCAACTGCCGGCGAATGCGTTGGTAGAACTGATCTTCGAGATGCCCGAAGAAATCTCCGGACAAAAGAACAGCAATGTACTTTGCCAGGGAAGGCTGATTCGCACCAAGGACGCGGTTGACAATGCCGAAGACGCTTTTGGGCTGGCGGCCTCCATCCTCGATTACAAGTTTCTCCACCGGGACTGACAAGTGTTTTTTTGTTGACGGCGATTTTGTGTAGCGCGGGCACTTGTGTCCGCGGCCGTTGCACTGGCCTCGTACCTGCGATATCCCGCTTGCCTTCGGAAGCGCGAATAGTCCTTGCCCGCGGGCGGTTGCCGGGCGCCCGCGCTGCTGCTAGAGTTTCTCAGGACATCGAAAGCACTCTTTGCCCGCCCTGATCTAACATCGCTAAGTCCGATAGCTGGAGCCGACAGCGTTTTAAGGAATGTCTGGAATTGGAGCCAATCTGAAGAGTTGGATCGCGCGGACTCGGCGTTCGGCGCTGGTGCAATACGGAGGAGCCGCGCTCGCGGTGTGGGTAGCGCTCAGCCTCTGGACCTTTTCCGGCGTGCTGCACCGCCATCTCTTTGTACTCTTGCTGGCGGCGGTGCTTTTCACCGCTCGATTCCTGGGCTTTGGTCCTGCGGTTTTCTGCTCGCTGGTTTCGACCGCTTGCCTGGATTTCTTCGCGCTTCCGCCCTACTTCAGCTTGCGTATCCACACGGGCGCCGATGTGGAGCGGCTAATGGTTTTCCTGGCCATTTCCGTGTTCGCCGGGAGTATGGCCCGGCAGAAAACATTGGCGGATTCGCGCGCCGATCGCACCACACGCGAGATGGCTGCCATCGTGGAATACTCCTGTGACGCGATATACAGCACTCATCCGGACGGCACCATCACCAGTTGGAATCGCGCCGCCGAACTTCTGTATGGCTACACTGCCGAGGAGGCAATCGGGTCGCCGGTCGCGCGACTGGCGCCGCCGGAACGCCTCGACGAGGTGGAACATAACCGCGAGCTGCTCAATCGTGGCGGGCACGTGGCTTCCTATCGGACCGAGCGCATGCGCAAGGACGGCACACGCTGCCCGGTGCTCCTATCGGTGTCGTCGCTTCGAAATGCGCGCGGCGAAATCGTGGGAACTTCGGCCATCGCACGTGACATCTCTGCTGAGAAACAGTCCGAAGAAGCCGTCCGCCGCAGCGAAAAGCTCGCCACCGCCGGGCGGCTCGCCGCTTCGATCGCACACGAGATCAACAATCCGCTCGAGGCCGTCGTCAACCTGCTTTACCTGGCGCGCCATGACTCCAGCCATGCCGACGAGTATCTGACTTTGGCAGAGCAAGAGGTGGGCCGTGTGGCACAGTTGGCACAACAGACTTTGGGATTTGTCCGCGATGCCAGTTCTCCGGGTTCGATGGATCCTGCCGCCATCATGGACGAGATTCTGCAGCTGTACTCCCGCAAACTCGAAGGCCGGCACATCCGCGTGACGCGACGCTACCGCGGCAGTTGCGAGATCAGCGGGTATTCGGGCGAGTTGCGGCAGTTACTGGCGAATCTTCTGGTGAATGCGGTGGATGCGATGGCGGACGGAGGTTCTCTGCAAGTCCGTGTGGCGACGGGCCGCGACTGGTCCAATGGCATTGAGGGAGTCCGCATCACCGTGGCCGACAACGGCAGCGGGATTCCCAGCAACAATCTGCGCCAAATCTTCGAGCCTTTTTATACGACGAAGAAGGATACCGGTACCGGGCTCGGGTTGTGGGTCTCGCGCGGCATCGTGCAAAAACATGGCGGATCGATTCGCGTGCGGAGCCGCACAGATGGGCGCGCGACCGGAACCGTGTTTTCGATCTTTTTACCACAGCGGCATGAAATCAGCCGGGTGGCCTGAGCAGCGGTTCTTCTTTTACTGACAATAACTTGCAAGCGACAGAGGTACAGTGACCTTCGTACTTAGAATGCCCCACCCGAGCCGCTTATAATCATCCAAGTCCTACCAGACTGAGTACTTAGCCGACGTGGAACCTTTTTTTGCAGCTGCGATCTTCGCTCTGGGGCTGTGTTTTGGCAGCTTCCTGAACGTGTGTATTTACAGGTTGCCGCGTGGCAAGTCGGTGGTGGCGCCGCGCTCCGCGTGTCCGCACTGCGGAGATCTGATCCCGCTCTACCACAACCTGCCTATACTAAGCTGGCTGATTCTCCGCGGAAAATGCCGTTCGTGCCAGCAACCCATATCACCACGCTATCTTGTGGTCGAAGTACTCACAGGCTTGCTCTTTCTCGGCTGCTACGCTCATTTTGGTTTGACGCTCGGGATGTTGAAGTGCGCCGTGCTCGGCTACCTGCTGCTGGGGTTGGTTTTCACCGACGCGGAAACCAAGCTTCTTCCCGACGCGATGACTCTGCCCGGGCTGGCTCTGGGAATTTTGTTCAGCCTGGTGGTTCCGGTGAATGACCTGGCTTCGCGAATCATGCCTGGCCTGGTATCGCCCGCCATGCGAAGTGAAATTTCATGGCGCATCTGGTCTCTCTCAGACTCGCTGCTGGGAGCGGCGGTCGGCGCCTCGTTTCTATACGGGGCGGCAGCCATTTACCTGCGAGCCCGGGGGGTCGAAGGGATGGGATTCGGCGACGTCAAGCTGATGGCGATGATCGGCGCGTTCCTCGGAACCAAGCTCACCGTCTTAACCATTTTTGCCGCTTCGCTGGCGGGTTCGCTGTTTGGGCTGAGCACGGTTCTCGCGGTCTGGATAAAGCGCCTGCGCCGGATTGAGGCGCACGGCACTTCTTCGCGCATTTCTTCGGGCATTTCTTCGGGCGTTTCTTCGCACATTTCTTCATATGAGGCCCGTCGGCGCGCTTGGCGCTCGGCACGCACGGCACTCCGCTATTACGAGATGCCGTTTGGCGTGTTTCTCGGCAGCATGGCGCTTTTGTCGTTCCTGTTTGGCAACCGCCTCCTGCACTGGTATTGGAGGGCGCTGTGAGGCTGCTGATGAATCCGCTGGCGAATCCGATGATACTGCGCATGGGCCTGCTTCTCGTCGCTGCCATCGCAGCTTTCGGGTTGGGCTTATTCCTGATTCGGCGCCTGCGGGAGAATCTCGTACCGGAACCCGAATCGCTGAATCACTCTCCCTTGGCGGCGGAGGGATTGCCGGTGCACGCCTATCACGCCGTCATTCAGCAACTGAAGCAGCAAAAACATGAGCTCGCCGCCCAGCAACTCTCGGAGCGCAGAAAAGCTAAGGCCTCCGACTCGCTGAGCTCGACCATACTCTCGAACCTTTCCTGCGGCGTTCTATTTTTCAATACCAGCGGCCTGGTGCGGCAAGCGAACTCGGCTGCGCGCAAGCTGCTGGGATTTGCCTCGCCCGTGGGACTGCATGTCGCCGATCTTTTCCGTACGGCGACGCTCCGCCCGGAAAACCATAGTTCGAATTCAGGTTCGAGTTCAGGTTCGGGTTCGGAATCGAGTGTCGAGCAAGCTCTTGCCCCCGCTCTGGCGGGGAAGGCAACGGTTCGAGGGCTAGTGGTGGATTACTTCACACGGGATGGGGAAAGCCATGTACTCGAAGCGATGGCCTCTCCGGTTCTGTCTGAAGATGCGAGTCTCATGGGCACGACTCTTGTGCTGACCGACAGGACCGACATTGAGCGCATCCGGCATGATCAAAGGATGCACCAGGAAATTTCTTCGGACCTCGCGCTCGGACTGCGCAATTCCCTGACTACGATCGCGGGATATGCGCAGCAACTGGCGTGCAGCCGGGACCCGGAACTGGCGCATCAGTTGGCCGACGGCATCGCCCACGAAGCGGCGCAGTTGGACCGGACCATTGGCAGTTTCCTCGGAGGCGCCCAGGCTGCAACCACAAGTTCTTGATATTAGCGATTGCAGGCTGCGATCAGAATCGCGGGCTTGCGAAAGGATGATCACATGAAGCACATGAAATGGATGGCAATCGGTACTCTGCTCCTGTTTGGGGTCAGCGCCGCAGCCGCTCAGTCACTCGGCGATTACGCGCGGGAAACTCGCAAGAGCAAAGCCGCGACGGATTCGACCAGCCGCCACTACGATAACGACAATCTGCCTACCAACGAAACTCTGAGCGTGGTCGGGCAGCCGCCGCCCGCCGACGATGCTGGGAATGCGAGTTGCACGCAAGCCACAAAAGCGGCCGATCCCGCTGCGGCTGCCGCCGAACGTCAGAAGACAGCGGACGAGTGGAAGAAAAAGCTCGACCAGCAGAAAGAGAAAATCGATTCCCTGAACCACGAGCTCGACCTCGAGCAGCGCGAATATCGTCTGCGCGCGGCCGCCATGTATGGCGATGCCGGCAACCGTCTGCGCAATGAAGCAGCGTGGGATAAGGAAGACGCGCAGTACAAAGGCGACATCGACAGCAAGCAGAAAGCGCTTGATGCCGCCCGGCAGGACCTCGACGAGATGCAGGAGCAGGCGCGCAAGGGGATTGTAGAGAAGGAAAAGGACAACGACAAAGACAAGGACAAAGACACCGGCAAGGACAGCGAAAACAAGGACAAGGACAACGACAAAGACAAACAGTAAAGATCACCGATAGATCTTCTTCACCGCGGGCATCAGGATTCCCCGATCCGCTCCCGAATCTGCCGCGCGTGATGCCGCCCGTGGACCCAGTGGAACTTACGCCACTCGTCGGCCGTCAAAGGCCCGAGAAACGGGTGGTCCATGATTTTCGTCCGGGCGCCGAACCTGCGCTCGCAATCATCCAGGCCCGAGGCCATCCTCTGAAGCTCAGGCGCGACGCCTTGCTGAACCTCCTCCGGCGACATTCCGCGCGGGGTCGCCCGCTCCGGCGCCTTGCGGCCGGCTGGCATATATCCGAGATTTACGACGAGCAGCGTGGCCACGCGCTGCTTCAACGTAGCGCGCGTCGCCAACGGAGCACCCGTCTCCAGGCATTTTGCCATTCCGCGGTTGGTGTTCTTGTAGGTAAGGAAAAGGTGCTCCAGGATCTGGGCTGCATTCCACTTTCCGGCCGGAGCCTGCGCCCAAGCGTTCGGGCTGGCGCCCGCTATTGCATCTTCGAGTTCCTGCCGTAAACGTTCGAGATAGGAATTCATGGCGCCGGTTCAGTACAATGATTCGCGAAACGACGATTCGCCGAACACGGATCGCTAAGCAACGGAACGCTAAGCAACGGATCGCGAAAAGACGGATCGCCAATCGCCGGCCAAACTACTACAGAAAGCCGGATCAGGAAAATCGTCGATGAAAAAACTAGTCGTTGCAGTTGCAATTCTAGCAGCCGGATTGATGGTCGGGTGCTCTTCGGAACCAACCAAGCCGACAACGGCGGAGACGTCCCAACCGAAGGCTCCGGAGGCAATTACCGGAAGCAGTGCGTTCTACAAGTGCTACATCTCCGCCCGCGGCTGGGCGCCGGATGCTCAACCGTATCGGGTGGAGTCGCAACCTGCCACGGACTCCAAGGGCCGGGACGGCAAGGCCGGCGAGTGGCGCGCCGGATTCGCCTCTCCGTCGCTGCACTCGACCAGATTCTATATCTGGGCAAACGGCGATATTTCTCACAGCGTCG
The DNA here is from genome assembly GCA_050012595.1 of Terriglobales bacterium. GTDB lineage: Bacteria > Acidobacteriota > Terriglobia > Terriglobales > Acidobacteriaceae > Acidiflorens. Next base: position 79,607 of record JBEKGW010000015.1, on the reverse strand, counting down.
ACGACACCTACAGTCCGACCAATTCAAGCACTCAGACTTTCAACGTCCAGTTTCTCAAAGTGGATGCGGATAAGGCCTTTGCCGTCGCCCAACAGCACGGCGGAGACAAGCTGCTGGAGAAGGAACCCGACACGCCTGTTCTTTATGTGCTGGACTGGAACCGGCAGACGAACGAACTCCTGTGGCACGTAATCTATGGATCGGACCGCGATACCGCCAAGCTGCGGGTGGCCGTGAACGCATCCACCGGCGATTTTTCGCGGGTGGAGAAGTAGGAACGATCTTGCTGGTGGAGAGCCGGGCGTCCCAGACCGGCCGTCATACTGCTGGACGGGCGAGACGCACCGTCGCTCCACCGTATAGCTCATCGTGCGGTTGGCACGAGAGAACTCATTGCGCTTTCGGGAGCCGGCCCAGCGAAGCGCGCGCATCCTTGGCAAACGGGCCTTCCGGCAGAATCTTCAGATACTGTTCGTAGTATTTTCTGGCTTCGGCTTTATCTCCCAGTTTTTCCTGGCACACGGCGAGACGGAAGCTGGCAATGGCGTCGTTGTCTTTGTAGTAAAGAGCTTCCTTGTAGCGATCGATCGCGGCGCGATAGTTCTTGCGCTTGAAATAGTAGTCGCCGACCTCAATGTCTTTCCGCGCCTTCAGCGGGTTCCAGGGATGAAACTCCTGCACACCGGAATTGTCCGGTGCCTCCGATGCCTCGGGGATGTCGAGGCCCGCGATGGCATCTCTGCTGCCGGGATGGTTCTTGGCATCGTCCTTGGGCGGGCTGACGTCGATTCTTGTATCGTGGCTGGAGCTTTCCTGGGCCTCGCGATTGCTGGCGGCAGCCTTGTCCGAGGCCGTCTTGTCCGGCGAATCCTGCGCCAGCGAAAGAGCCGTCAGCAGCGTCAAGCAAATCATCAGGAATTGGATACGCACGCCTCCATTGTATCGCTTCAGAGCGAGGTCGAAAGCAGACCACAATGAGTGGAAACATCAGAGGAAACGCATACCAGCAATTTCTCAGTTGGTGAAATCGGCTGGTTACGTCAACAAGGCGTGGCAGGACCTTCAGCGATCACTTTGCGGGTGAGCCTTTCCCATGAGATCTTCACGTCAAGGAATGCATTGAATCATTCGCAGCCACGACTAACACTTTTTTCAGGGCCTGCTATTGTCCAATGGAGCCGTTTCGGTGAAACCGGCCGCCTTCAAAGAAGCGGTGACGCACCATGCTATGGCCAAGCAGAAAAAAAATGACGGCCAAGAAGACTACAAACAGGAACTGTCTAATTCCGAACGAGGGTGGCTTCCGTCCTGCAGGGTCCGTCGTATTCAATGAACTGGCCATAGAATTGATTTTAACCACCTCGGTCAATCTTGGCGCGGCTCGACAGGGGCAAACACTGGCGTACTATCGCGATTACACAAATGACCTGGCTGCGAGGGTTAATCATGTCTACGTTAACAAATCAATTTCGAACTCCTGCTCTCTAGAATCCCGTGGCGCGAACGAGTGAACCAAGGTATCAGGAATGGCCAAGCATGTCTTGGCGAGAACGCGGTCAACGATCTCTTCCGCGCAATCGTGGTACAACGTGTGCAACGTATTGCGCCACCCCGCCAGGTCGCCACGCAGGAACTCGGTCTCGTACCCTGCGGGGTCTTTCTCGTACTCGGCATGGAAGGTCTCCAGAAGAAATTCCCCCTGTGCTACCAGCCTGTTGATAGTTTCTGCATTTTGCATTAGATCCATGGTTCTCATCCCTAGCGCGAACTGCATTCGGTGAACATCACTGTAAGCAAGTAATAAAGGGCGGCCCCTTTATCGAGGCCACCCCGTACACGGCGGACAATCCCCGTTACGCGGCTACAGCAACGTGATGGAAGGTCGAGGTGACGGCTTCAAACGTCTGAACCTTGGGCGTTCCATCGATCATTCTTGCAAATGTTCGCAACACTTCTGGGTAAGTATTCGTGTTGTAAGCTTCTGCATTGGCTTTGTTTTCCCACAGACTGATCGCAATCACATCCACGCTGCCGGGATTCGACAATGTGATTTCGTCCTTGAAGCCCTTCTGCTTGCGAAGTAAAGGCAGAATTTCGTTCTCAAGGGTCCGGTTATAGTCGGAAAGCATATTCGATTTCAGATGAACAGAGACATTGCGTGCAAACATAGCAACCTCCTAAAGGTTGTAGTCGCTAACGCTAAGAGAAGAGAACTTCAGATGGGCTGACTTAGTTTCAGGGAACCTGAAAGAGGTGGAGGCCACCTCACTTTCAACCCTAGCCCTCTGAAACACTATTGTCAAACTGCCGAACCTCAGAAATACAGCAGGGCCGAGTACCGAAACCGCCGACTTCACCACGGTGGGTCCTTTGGCAGTATCGACGGCTCATCATTCCAAGGACGGGCAGCCATTCGCCGAAGGCGTCAACTCCCGCTCAAACTCGGCTCCCTAAGAAGGGGGGCCGATCTAGGGTGCGTTTTTACACATCGTTGGCGAAAACATCGCCTTTACACTCATTGATCCGGTCACGGGCGAAGACCGATGACCAGAAACCCTAGACAAGAGCCCGAAAAAAACCAGGCCGCCCACTGATGGGATGGCCTGGTTTGGCAAAGTCCTCCGGGGAGGAGGGCAAAACTTGTAGTTATAGAGACGGCGGATTCGCGCTCGCCGTCGGAGTCTGGTTGCTGGGCGCCTGCGCTGGGGTCGTTGCGTCTCCAGTATTGGTCATCAACCGGATATCCACGCGGCGGTTCTTGGCGCGACCGTCGCGAGTCTTATTCGACTCGACCGGCTTATCCTTGCCCAGCCCGATCAGATAAATCTTGTAGCCCGGAACGTTCTTCTCCGCAGCCAGGTACTGAATCACAGCATTGGCACGGCGCTGGCTCAGATCGTAGTTGTACTCCGAGCTGCCCACCGAGTCGGTCGCGCCCTCTACCGTGATGATGTATCCCTTGGTAGTGGCAACGCTGGCGGCAAGTTGGTCGATGGCTTCTTTGGCGTCCTTCGTCAGATTGTCCCGGTCGAATCCGAAATGTACCGCCGTCTCCACCACTGGGCGATAGTTGTCGAGGTTGATGACCGTGTTGGTCAGAATATCCACACGCTGGGACGCGCTGTTCGCCGACAGTTGCGCCTTATCGGCCTCGCTTCCCGCAGCCAAAGCCTTCTGGTCCACCGCTGCGGCCTGCGCCTGCACAGCCTGGATTCCGGCTTGGGCGCGCTGATCGACGTCCTTAATGTCTCTTGAATTCTTCGCCGTCAGGTCGTCGAGTTCGTTAGTTTTGTTGATGAGCGGCGTGGTCTGTTCACGCACGTAATTCTTGGTTGAACATCCGAGAGACGCGGCCATCACCGCCGCCAGCATTAGGGTCAATGTCAATGAGGTGCGATTCATAAGTTGGAGGGCTCCTTGCCCAAGTATTGCTCGGTACTTAGACCTATTCAAGATCCTGGTAAAAGTCTGCGAACTGGACCCACTCCCTGTTAAAGCACGGGGGATGCCATTTCGCGCTCGCAAAAGAAACGACTAAATCATTCTATATCAATATCTTGGGAGTGGCTGTGGGAAATGCATGAACCCCGGACCCAGCAATCCCGATACAAACCGTAGAAATTTTATACTGTTTGTTTTCTGGCTGCGAATTCTTCCTCATTAATTGTCAGGCTCTTGACGGCTGGCTCACATTACCGGCGGCGCACTGATCCCCATGGCCGCGAGAACGCGAATCAGCTCGCGGCGAACCACCGCCACGGTTGCCAGCAGGAACTTTCTCCGGCCCTCATTCGCTTCGATCAGGATTGGATAGCGGTGATAGAAAGTATTGAAAAGCTGCGCCAGTTGAAAGGCGTGTTTGGCAAGATAAGCAGGTTCGGTGGTCGCGATGCACTGGCTCACGACATAAGAGGTCTTTGCGGCCGCCAGCCAGAGCTCCCAAATGTCGTTGCCGGATTCGCTAGTAAGGTACTTGGCGAAATCCTCCGTCGAGACGCGGCTTGCCGCGCCCAGGCAAAATGCATCCGGATCGAATCCACCTTTGCGGAAAATGTTAGAAGCGCGGACAACGGCATACTGCGCGTACGGGCCCGTGTCACCCTCGAAACTCAGGGCGTCCTTGAAATCGAAGGCGATCACTGAGGGTTTCGTGAACTTCAGCATGAAATAGCGCAGCGCCCCGATGGCAATCTGCGAAGCAATGCTGGCGCGCTCTGGTTCGCTCAACTCGGGATGACGACCATCAACTTCTTTGCCAGCCGAGGTGATGAGAGCATCCAGAAGATCGTCCGCTTTCACGCCGAAGCCCTTGCGCCCAGAGACCTCAATCCACGACCTCGCCTTATCTTCTTCGCTGAGTTGGTAGCCGAGTTCGGCAGCGCAGCGCGGCGTGAGTGCGACCATCTCGTAGGAGAAGTGCGTGTAGCGATCGGCGGCTTCGTCGTGGCCCAGCCCGCGCAAAGCTTCGATCACCGTGTTCTGCGCCTCGGACTGGCGCGCATCGATGACGTTGTAAATCTCGGCCACATCGCCAAAGTGGGGATGCTCTCGCTCGCCGTCGGTGGTTGAGATCCAGCACTCGTGGGCATTGGGATATCGAAAAAATTTCCGATAGCCGAAATCGCGTCCGAGCAGCCCGAACTTCCACATGTGATAGGCGATGTCTTTGCCGACGTAACCGACCGTGCCGTTCGAGCGGACAATGACTTTCTGGTCTTCCTCCGTGATCTTGTCCTCGGTGATCTGGCCTTCCTCGGAGCCTGCCCTGAGCGAAGCCGAAGGGTCCTCCGTGTCCTCTGTGGTTAAGGTTTTTGCCGCGGAAGTTCCCGCCCGCCGCATCACCCAGCAACCGCTGTTCTTGCCCTCAGTCTCGTAAGTAAGCACACCGGCTTCCCGCAGCTTGGTAAACGCAGCGTCCCAGAAGTGCAGGTGCAGGATTTCGCTCTCGCGCGGCAGGAAGTCGTACTCAATATCGAGCCGATCCATGGTTTCGAGATGGCGTTTAAGGACAGCAATCGAAATCAAATCCGCAATCGCGGCCGTCTCATTGTTTCCCTCCTCAATCGAGCGCAGCGTCGCAGCGCGCGCCTGTAGGTTCGACTTGTCCTCTTCATACCAATGCGAGACACGGGCATAGAGATCCCAGCACACGTAATCGAACCGGGGCGCAGCGGCGAGCGCTTCAATTTGAGCGCGCGACTTCCGCTCGATGTGGAGGAATCCAACCACCACGTCGGCAACCTGCACTCCGGTGTTGTCGATGTAATTCTGGACGTCCACTTCCCTGCCCGCAAAGCGCAGCAGGCGGACGAACGTATCGCCAAGAATGGCGTTGCGCAGGTGCCCGATATGCGCCGCCTTGTTGGGATTGATGCTCGAGTGCTCGACCAGCACCTTGCCGGTAGGAACATCCGCGGACGGAGACCGATCAGCGGCAAGTTCTGTGGCCAGTTCCGCGCGGTTTACGCGAACGTTGATGTAACCGGCGCCGGCCACCTCGAATTTCTCAAAGCCGGGAATCGCACCGATCCCGGCGACGATCTCTTCCGCAATCTTGCGCGGCGCCTTGCGAAGTTTCCGGGCGAGTTCGAAAGCGATCGGCAGCGCGTACTCGCCGAATTCGATTTTCGGCGGCTGCTCGACGACAATGTTCGTGATTTCCAAGTCGTAAGTACGACGCAGAAACTCGCGCAGGTGTTCGACCAGTCGGCCTTCCAGATATCGATACAAGGATGCCCTCTAACTTATTGAAGGAACAGTGATTCTAACAAACCTGCGGCGCGCGGCGGGTTTGACCGGCAATGCGAGTGGCACCTATGATGAAAATTCGACAACGCTCTTAGCTCTTGGCCTTTAGCTAAAAGCCAAGAGCTAAGGGCCAAAAGCGATTTTTATTATCCCCATGCGCATAGCGTACCTCGACTGTTTTTCCGGCGTCAGCGGCGACATGTTTCTAGGCGCGCTGGTGGATGCCGGCGTGTCTCCAAAGCTTCTGGAAGACACGGTCGCGGCGCTCGATATCGGTGCGCGGTTGGAGATTTCGCGGGTGGTGCGAGGCGGAATTTCGGCGACCAAAGTGGATGTGTACGCCAACGGCGAAAAAGACCTGCCGCGGGAAGCTTTCTGGCAGCAGCAGGGGCACGATCATGCTCACACACCCTCACGCGGCCGAGGGTTGCACGAGATTCGCCGGATTATTGAAAAAGCATCCATCAGCAGCGATGCGAAAACAACCGCGATCAAAATCTTCGAGACGCTGGGCGAAGTCGAAGCCGAGATTCACAATACGTCCGTCGAGCAAGTCCACTTTCACGAAGTTGGCGCCGTCGATGCTCTGGTTGATATCGTCTGCGCCGCAGTGGGGGCGGAATCTCTTGCGGTCGAAGAATGGGTATGCTCGCCGCTGAATTTGGGAGGTGGAACCGTCAAGTGCGCGCACGGAACGCTTCCCGTACCGGCACCGGCGACGCTGAAGTTGCTTCGCGATGCGCCGGTATATTCGTCGGGTCCACAAGTCGAACTGGTGACGCCGACCGGCGCGGCGATCGTGAAGACGCTGAGCGGCCGGTTCGCGCCGTTTCCCGCGATGAAGATCGAGAAGGCGGGATACGGCGCGGGAACTCGGGATTTCCCCGAGCACCCGAACTTGCTGCGGCTAACGATTGGAGAAGCTAGGCCGGCGGACGTCGCGAGTCCATCGCCGAGTACATCGCCAAATGAATCGAATGACAGGATCACAGTCCTCGAAGCGAATCTCGATGACCTGAGCCCGCAGGTGCTTGGCTACGCGATGGAGCGGTTGCTGGCGGAAGGAGCGCTGGATGTGTTCAGCGTTCCCGTGCAAATGAAGAAGAGCCGCCCCGGCGCGTTGCTCACCGTGCTGGCGAAAATGGAAGACGCGAACCGCTTGACAAAGCTGATCTTTGCCGAGACCACAACTCTGGGTGTGCGGTCCCGCGAAGAGTGGCGCCAAACGCTCTCGCGACGTTGGGAGAACGTGAACACCACTTGGGGTCCAGTGCGAATTAAAGTGGCCAGCATGAATGGCACGGTCTCAAACTACGCGCCGGAGTACGAGGATTGCCGGGCGCTGGCGGAAGCACATCACATACCGCTGAAGCGGGTAATGGAAGAAGCGTTGAGAACATATGCCGGCGGCAAGAGAAACTGATGTTTTAAGTCTCAAGTCCATAATCATCGTTAGGAATCATAGTTGGAATTAACGTTAGGGGGATTCATGCCAGCGCTCAATTCGTTGCGCGAACTTTTACAGCGCGTGCCAAGCCGACTCGAGCAGCTTTCGAGCGACCGGGTCGAAAGCAAGTCGACCCCGTCAACCTGGTCTCCGAAGGAGGAACTGGGGCATCTGCTGGATTCGGCCGCCAACAATCATCAACGGATCGTGCGCGCGCAATTGGAAGACAAACCGGCCATGCCCGGCTACGAGCAGAATCGCTGGGTAGCGGTGCATGCGTACCAGCGCCGCGACTGGGTAGAGCTGATCGAGTTGTGGCAAGCGCTCAACCGGCAATTACTGGCCGCCGCGGAAGCAGTCCCCGACTCTGCCTGGTCGCGGACGTTGACCGTTGCCGGTTCTGAGCCGCTCACGCTTCAGTTCGTGTTCGAGGACTATATCGTGCACATGTTGCACCACCTGCAGCACATCGGAATCGAAGTGGACGACATCAGATCGCATGCACCGAACGCGGCTTAAGCGCTCGGATTTGGATAGAGCTTTCTCTGGCGAAGGACAGAAATGAGCAAAAAGTTCTACATCACGACCCCGATCTACTACGTCAACGCGCATCCGCACATTGGGCACGCCTACACCACCATCGCCTGCGACACGATCGCGCGGCGGCACCGCATGCTGGGAGATGACACCTGGTTCCTGACCGGCACCGACGAACACGGTCAAAAGATCGAGCGCGCCGCCCAGGCTGCGGCCAAGTCGCCACAGCAGTTCACCGATGAAATTTCCGCGGAATTCCGTGCCCTCTGGGATCGCATGGGTTTGACCTACGACGATTTCATCCGCACCACATCGGAGCGGCACAAGCAGGGCGTGCAGGCGTTGTGGCGCAAGATCAGGGATAACGGCAACGGATACATCTACAAAGGGACCTACTCCGGTCAATACTGCGTTTCCGATGAGCTTTACGTGGACGCGGTCGGCCCGGGCGCTCCCTGTCCGATTTGCGACCGCCCGACGGAAACCGTCCACGAAGAAAATTACTACTTCAAGCTCTCGGCATTCCAGGACAAGTTGATCCGCCTTTACACCGACCAACCGGATTTCATCCGCCCCGAGACGCGGCGCAATGAAGTGCTCTCGTTCGTGCGCGGCGGCCTGCGCGATCTTTCCATCAGCCGCTCGACGTTCTCCTGGGGTATCCCCGTGCCAGACGATCCTAAGCATGTGGTCTACGTCTGGCTGGACGCGCTGGCGAACTACATTACCGCGCTCGGCTATGGTTCGGGCTCTAATTCAAACGACACCCGCAAATTCGACAAGTACTGGCCTGCTGACCTGCACATGATCGGCAAAGAGATTGTGCGCTTCCATTGCGTCTACTGGCCGGCGTTCCTTATGGCCGCCGGATTGCCGTTGCCTAAGTGCATCACGGCGCACGGCTGGTTGCTGTTTGAAGAAAGCAAAATGTCGAAGTCGCGCGGAAATATCGTGCGCGCCGAAACCATCGTGGATGTGCTCGGCACCGACGCCCTGCGATACTTCCTGCTGCGCGAAGTCGTCTTCGGACAGGATGGATCGTTTAGTTTCGATGCGCTGGTGCAGCGCTATAACTCCGATCTCGCGAATGGGCTCGGCAACCTCGCCAGCCGCACCCTGACCATGATCACGCGCTATTTCAAAGCAGAAGTACCGTACCCCGCGCACGCGCACACTCCGGCGGATGCCGCAATTGCGGATGCGGCAAGAAAAGTTATCGCCGACTACAGCACACTCTTTGACCAGTACCAGTTCTCGCGAGCGCTCGAAACCGCCTGGGGACTAGTCAGCGCGGTAGACAAATACATCGTTGAAAACGAGCCTTGGTCTCTGGGCGATAAACAGGACGAAGAGAGTCGCTCGCGCCTGGCAACCGTGCTCTACACCAGCGCCGAAGCTTTGCGAATTGTCACGGCTCTCGCGCATCCGGTGATACCCGACGCCACCGCGAAGATCTGGGCCCAGATGGGCCTCGGAGACATCAGGAAATTCGATCTGAAGCAGTTGCAGTGGGGACAACTGCACCTCGGCACAAAATTGGGCGCCGTCCAGGCCGTGTTTCCAAGGGCAGACAAATCGGCAGTAGAGAGGATGCAGAAAATGGAAGAACAAACTGCAAGTGGAGCGACGGGCGTCTCGCCCGTCCAGCCGAGCGAAGCTCGGCAGGCCGCCGCCATGTCGGCCACCCCGAGTGCGTCAGCCAAGCCAGTCGCCGCCATTCCCGATGGCAAGATCAGCATCGACGACTTCGCGAAAGTAGAATTGCGCGTGGCGCAGGTGAAGACCGCGGAGCGCGTAAAGGGAGCCGACAAATTGCTGCGTTTGGAAGTCGATCTGGGAACCGAAGTGCGCCAACTGGTGGCCGGCATTGCCGAGGCTTATGAGCCGGAAACACTGATCGGACGCAAGATCGTGATCGTGGCCAATCTAGCGCCCCGCAAACTGCGCGGACTCGAATCAAACGGCATGATTGTCGCCGCCGCGCCCGAAGGCGGCAAGCCGGTGCTGGCAAGCTTTCTGGAAGATGTGCCCGTCGGCACGCGCCTGAAGTAGCGCGACTGCGTGTACGTGAAAACTAGAATTTCGGCGACACAGTAGAACGCAGTGCACCAGAATACAAGCCCCGGAGGGGCGGCCAATCTTAGCCCCGCGCTTCAGCGCGGGGTTGGCTGGAATGACGACGCAAGTCCCGGAGGGACGACCGAAGCTCTCGTGCGCACGCTGGCTCGGCTTGGACGGGCGAGGGCGCCCGTCCCCACACGACCGACGACTAACAACCAACGACCGTGTTTATCGACTCTCACGCTCATCTCGAAGGCAAACGCTACGACGTCGATCGTGACGAAGTGCTGGCGCGCGCGAAACAGAACGGAATCGAAGCCTTTCTCGCGATCGGAAACGGCGATGGGCCGGACACAGCCGACTGCGGGATTCGGTTAGCCGAGAAATACGACGGGAAACCGGAATATCCGCGAATATGGACGAGCGTCGGAATTCATCCTCACGAAGCAAGCCTTGCGAACCAAGCCGCTGATTCCGAAATGCTGCAATGGGCGCGGCATCCGAAAGTGATCGCGTGGGGAGAAATCGGCCTCGACTATTTTTACGACCACTCACCCCGAGAAGTACAGAAAGCAGTCTTCCGCCAGCAGATGGAACTGGCGCGAACGGCAGAGCTGCCCATCATCATCCATTGCCGTCCATCCGACAACAGCGAGAACGCCTGGGACGACTGCCTGTCCTTGATCATCGAACATTGGACTTCCAGCGGATTGGGCGGCATTCTGCACTGCTTCACCGGAAGCGTCAAGCATGCGCGGCGCGCGCTCGATATGGGTTTCATAATTTCTTTTGCCGGCAATGTCACCTTTCCCAAAGCGCAGTTGATCCGCGACGCGGCGCAAATGGTTCCGCTCGATCGCATGCTGATTGAAACCGACTCGCCCTACCTGGCGCCGATTCCGCATCGCGGCCAGCGCAACGAACCAGCGTTTGTGAGGGAGGTGGCCCGCCAGATCGGCGAACTGCGCAACTTGTCCGCAGAGGAGATCGGCTCACGAACCGCGCAGAACTTCTACAAATTCTTTGAACTCGCGCCGCAACCTGCAAACCCGGAAGCACGCGCATAACGAGCCTGCGCAGACGATGCCTCTTCTGTTACCCTCTGGAGTACATGTTTGGGGCGAACGATCCGCGGGGCTCTGCGCTTTCGAGCGGGGGCATCCCTCAACATGACAATCTGGAGATTTAAGAAGGCCGTCATATTTCTTGACAGCGATTTTGACGGTGACATTCCATGCCCGATAACAGTTTCGATATCGTCAGCAAAATCGATCTCGCGGAAGTTTCCAACGCCATCCAGCAGGCGATGAAGGAAGTCAGCACTCGCTTCGATCTGAAGGACTCGAAGTCCCAGATCGCGATGGAGGGCACGGACGCGATCCTGCTTCACTCCGCCGATGAATTCAAAATGAAGGCGGTAAACGACGTCTTCCAGCAGAAACTGGTCAAACGCGGTGTCCCGCTGAAAGGCTTGACCTACGGGGCGCTGGAGCCAGCCGCCGGAAGCACCGTGAAACAGAAGATCACCATTCAGCAGGGGATCCCGATTGAAAAGGCAAGAGAGATCGTGAAGCTGGTCAAGAATTCAAAGAAAAAAGCGCAAGCCTCGATCCAGGGCGACGTAGTGCGAATCAGCAGCAAGGATCGCGATACACTGCAGGAAATAATCGCGATGGTCAAGCAGCAGGATTTTGGCATTGATTTGCAGTTCACGAATTACCGGAGCAACTGAGCAAATTGGCTACCACGACGTCCATCAACGGGAAAGAACTCTTCGATCTTCTGCGTGACGATATTGCCGCGATCGAAGAACAGTTTGGACGCGACACGGTCTCGGATGTCGCAGCGATTACAGAGATCGGCGAATACCTGCGCGCCGGCGGCGGCAAGCGAATCCGTCCGGCGCTGTTGCTGCTCTCTGCCAAACTGCTCGGCTACAAAGGCAATGGCGCGGTAAAGCTCGCTTCGGTGGTCGAGATCATCCACACCGCGACGCTCGTCCACGACGACATTATTGATGAGGCCCAAATCCGCCGCGGCCGTCCCGCCGCGAACACGCAGTGGGGCAACTCGATGTGCGTGCTGGTCGGCGATTGGCTCTACATGCAGGCATTCAAGATCGCGGTGCAGGAGCGCAATTTCCGCATCGTGGACATGCTGATCGAACTGACGCAGCAGATGGTCGAAGGCGAACTGCTCCAGATGGAGAAGCTCGGCAAGCTGATCTCGCTGCAGGAGCATCTCGATCTGATCTATCGCAAGACGGCGTGCCTGTTCTCGGTGTGCATGCGAGTCGGCGGCATCCTTGGCGGCGCCACCGTGCCCCAGGAGGAACGCCTTGGCCAGTACGGCCGCGATCTTGGCATGGCCTTCCAAATCGTGGACGATGTGCTCGACCTCACGGCGTCAGAGAGCGTGCTCGGCAAGCCCGTCGCCAGCGACTTGCGTGAAGGCAAAGCCACCATGGCCGTCATTCATGCGCTGGAGCGCTGCACCGCCGCCGAGCGTCACCAGATCGAAACCATCCTGCGCGACCGCGCGTTCAATGGCGTCACTCACGCCGAGATCCTGACCATCCTGCATCGCTATGGCTCTCTCGAATACGCCTCTAAAGAGGCCGCCCGTTTCGCCGAATCCGCGCGCAACGCGATCTGTATATTTCCCGACTCGGAATTCAAACGGGCGCTGTTGTGGGCCCCCGAGTTCGTGGTGGCCAGAGAGAAGTAGCTACCAGTAAGTCGGTCAATCATTGCGCGTGAGCGTTTCCAGCAAAGTACGTTGGTTTGCCGTCGCCACAGGATGTTGTACGGCGATTGCCGGCTCTTTCGCTCTGGGCTTGGGTTTCGCGAGTGTGCCGATCTTTCTGATTGTGGGCGCGATCGTGCAGCCACGCTTCCCGCGCACCGGAAGAGGGCTCATGTGTGCCGGCGCTCTTTGGTTAAGCTTTTGGGTGTTTGATGTCGGAATCCTTATGCTGTTTGAGGGCCACTCAGGGTATCGCATCGGCGCAGTCGGACCAATCACCGTGGTATCGGTCTTGCTTGTCGTTTTGTGCGATTTGGCGATAGTGATCGAAGAAGTGAAAATCAGGCGCGCAGCTCGGCTAGCCGCTGACCGCTAGCCCTTTGCCGCAATCCCCGGCATCTCAAAACGCCCCTTCTTCAAAAAGCGCGCCCGATCCCAGAGTTCCTCCGCCGCCAGATTTGATCGGTTCGGCCGGATTTAGCCTTGTCGCGGGATTGGTTATACTCAACAAACTCGATTTCGCGATGAACAATCAATAATGAACGACTTGCTCTCATCAATTTCGCATCATGGCTACCTGTTCTTGGCGCTGGTGTGTTTTGCGGAGGCCGTCGGTCTTCCACTGCCCGCCGCGCTCGCCATCCTGACCGCCGGCGCGGTCGCTGCTTATGGAGGTCTGCACTTCTATCTCGTGTTCGGCATCGCCCTGCTGTCGATGATCAGCGGCGATGTCATTCTCTATTTCATGGGCAGGGTCAGCGGATGGGCATTGTTGGGCTTTCTGTGCCGGCTTTCGGCGAATCCGGAAACTTGCATTCTGCGATCGGCGGAATATTTTTACCGGCGCGGCAAGCAAACGCTGCTTTTTGCCAAGTTCATCCCCGGCATCAACATCATGTCTCCGCCGCTCGCCGGAAGCATGAAAATGCGGCTGGGAGATTTTCTGCAATTCGATAGCCTCGGCGTGGCCTTCTATGTTGGCGCGTATGCCGTCGCGGGATATCTTTTCAGCGACGCGCTACGCGCCATCACGCGCGGACTGCGCTCCGTTGGCTTCGCCGCCGAGGTCATCTTCGGCATCGGACTCGCCGCCTATGTCGTCTATCGCATCTGGGTTTACCGCAAGTACCGTCTGCTCGATGTGATTCCTCGCATCCAGGCGGAGGAGCTCGCAAAAAGACTGGCATCCGGCGCGGCTCAGAACATGCTGATCGCCGATGTCCGCAGCCACGGCTACTACGATGCCGACTCCGAACGCATTGCCGGATCAATCCGCATCGAGCCCAACAACCTCGTCGAAGAAATCAAGAACCTCCCTAAGGATCAAGAGATTTATCTCTACTGCACTTGAGCGCGCGAAGCCACCAGCGCCCGGGTGGCGCGCCAATTACAGCAGCTCGGATTCAAGGTCTTCGTTATCGCCGGTGGCCTGCGTGCCTGGCGCAAGGCTGGACACCCGGTGGAACGAGTTCCCCACGACGACGTGGTCAAGCTGCCGATGTTCAATTAACGCAAATCGATAAAACACGTCCTTGGCGCATCTCCGTGACCCGCGTCCTTGGCAGAGTTGCAGCAGTTTGTTATCGTGCCCTTATGGGGCGGACGCAGAGCCTTTGCGGAGTAATTCTTGCGGCGGGTGAGTCTTCACGCATGGGGCGGGACAAGGCGCTGCTGCCCTGGCCTCCATCCTCAATCAGTGACACGTTCTTATCCGCCACCATACGGCTCTTCCTTTCGCACGTCGACGTCGTGCTGGTCGTAGTCGGCACGAATGAAGCCGCATTGGCTCCCATCGTCTATGCCAACGGAGCGTCGCTGGTAGTCAATCCTGATCCAGCGCGGGGGCAGTTCAGCTCCTTGCGGGCCGGCCTGCACGAAGTTCTCAACCGGGGCAGCGATGCTGCGATGGTCACCCTCGTCGATCGGCCTCCAGTCAAAATGGCAACCATTGAAACGCTCGAAGCCGCGTTCGCACACGCCACGGCACAAAGGAAATGGGCTGTGATCCCGGAATACCAGGGAGAACATGGGCATCCAATTCTACTGGGCCGCGAGATGCTGGAAGCGTTTCTGAGGGCTCCGGAAACATCGAGTGCGCGCGACGTCGAGCACGCCCACCAGACTGAGATCGAGTACGTTCCAGTGGACGACCCGCTGGTCGCGGTCAACGTGGACACGCCGGAGCAGTATGCTTCCTTGAATTTGCCCCCACAGCATCTGCCGTCGAGTTAATTCCCGCCAAGGCCCTATATTTATATTGATCGAATTATGACAAGTCTCGCACCTCCTCAAACTGAATTCATAGAAAGTGTACTCAGCCTCAAACCGCGCGTAGCCACATTCGACTGCGATGGCACGCTCTGGTCCGGAGACGCCGGCGAAGGCTTTTTCTCCTGGGAACTTGATCAGGCGCTGCTGCCGGAACAGATCGCCCGCTGGGCACGTTCCCGCTATGCCGACTACAGAGCGGGCATGGTCCCCGAAGAGGTCATGTGCGGAGAAATGGTCGCCATGCATCGCGGACTGCGCGAAGAAATCGTGCAGCAGGCGTGCAACACATATTTTGCCCAGGCCATCGCCCCCAACATTTTCCCGGAGATGCGCGAACTGGTCGAGCGCCTGCGCCAATCCGGATGCGACGTCTGGGCCGTTTCCTCCTCGAACCAGTGGATCATCCGCTCGGCGATGAAGTTCTTCGGCATCCCGCAAAATCGCATTCTGGCCGCCGAAGTGGCAGTAGAGAACGGCACCATCACAGATCGGCTCATTCGAGTTCCCAGCGGTCCCGGCAAGCCGGAGGCGATTCGATCCGCGCTCATGCTCAAATCGTCTTCCGATCATGTGCCCGATTGCGCCTTTGGCAACGCGATCTGGGACCGCGAGATGCTCGCCATGTCCAAGCACGCATTCGCCATCAACCCCAATCCGGATCTGAAACAGATCGCGCTCGCCAACAGCTGGACGGTTTATCAACCGGACACGAATCACGCTGGGCGATAGCATCTGATTTCATTACTTGCTGCCTGTTTACTCAGAAGGTATTAATGCGTGTTTACTACCACCCCCTTATCGCGAAGCCTCGATGAGCGGGGCACCCGACTCCGGGTTCCGAGTGTACACACCTGATTACAGCGGCTAGGGTTCAGCGGCGGCGAACGCCTTTCGGAAACGATGCAGGAGTGCCGTCAGGCTCGAGAGCTCCTCTGAAGTAAAGGACGTGAAGACGGCACGAAACTTCACCAGGTTCAGCTTGTGCTGCTTTTTGATGACGGCCTCGCCTTTCGCGGTCAGTCGCGCGATCAGCTTGCGGCGGTCCTCGCCGTCTACCTGTGATTTCACCAAACCATCGCGCTCGAGAGCTGCCATGAGACCGGACACGGTTGCGCGCGTCACGCCCATAGCCTCCACGATGTGCTTGTGCGGGATGCCTTTTCCTTTGCTCGCCCACAGCGCCATCAAGATCTGGTAACGTGCGACCGATCCCACGGAACCGGCCATCCACTGGCTGATCGCGTTGTCAACATGCTGCGCAGTTGCGCGCAGCGTGAACACGGTTCTCAGCCCCTGCAGCTCGCGTTCCGAGAGGCGCTGGCGAATTTTCTCCATGACCGCGGGCGGTGGTCCCGGAGGACGCTCGATCGGCTTTCGAACTCTCATGCCCTCTCTCCGAAGTCAGTTTGGCACCTAACTATCTGACACGTCAATACATTCCAGCTCGCCGCTCCGGACCCGCAAGCGGGCGGGTCCTGCCCACAAAAATTGTGCAACCATTGTTAGGAGCCTAACATCTATTTGTTTGGTGGCTGACTATTATGGCCCACCTAAAAGGAGAGTTTCCATGAACACCCAAATCACCGTCCACCCCAAACTGCAGCATTACGGGCTCACCACCGCAAACCTCGATGCCATGACTGACTGGTACCGCAAAGTGCTTGGCATGACCGTCAACCATCGTGCGACGGTGCCGCCCGAAGCACAGGGCCGGGCGCCATTTTCGGCGTTTGCATTTCTCAGCAACGATGAGCTGGATCATCGCCTCGTGCTCTTTGAAGTGCCTGGCGCCTCAGTCGATCCCGACCGACTCCGCCACACGGCACTGCAGCATGTCGCTTTCGAATGTGCCACCTTGGACGACCTGCTTGGCACGTATGTTCGGCTGAAGAACCTAGGTGTCCTGCCGCAGTGGGCTGCCGATCACGGCGTGGGAATCTCGCTCTATTACGAGGATCCCGAGCAGAACAGAGTCGAGATCAACGCCAGCAATTACAGCGATGCCTGGACCGCGACTGAGCACCTGAGAGTCTCGCGCGGAATGATGATGGCGCATGTGGATCCCGAGAAGATGGTCGCGGCACGCAAGGCGGGGGCGTCGCCTTGGGAATTGCACGAGCGCGCGATCGCCGGAGAGTTTTCTCCGGCCAAGCCGCACGATCCCAGCGCACGCCCATAAGACATCTCACGGCGGGTGGCCCGGCCATCGGCTCGGGCGGTGTCCGCCTGCGCGTTTGTGATGAAAAAGGGTTGAAAAAACTTGCAGTTGTTACCACCGCGTACCGTGGCTGAATAAGGCGGAGACGAAAGGGACTACCCGATTCATCACAAACGCCCAGTGAGCGCCATCACATACACCCCACCCGATTCAGCGAGACAATACCGACGATGTGTCGCAACTGCGGTGTGCCACCCCCAACCAAGGCCACCGCGGCTGCGTCATGCCCATTCGCCAGTTCTTTGACAATTGTAAGTCGAGGCGTTCTGCAGGCGTCCAGTTCGCCCCGAAATCCGGAACGAACGCAATAGATCTCGCTAAGTCATTGATTTTCAAATATCTTACCTGTAAGTCCTTTAAACCCAAAGATTTTGCGGGATTTTCTTCCTAACCCCATGATTCCACACGCAAGGGGGGAGGGGGTACGGGGTACCCCCCCTCTCAATTTATACTAACTGGTTAATACACTAGGAGGAACGAGCAGCAATTTCATACTACTTCATACACGAAACAGGAGACTCAAAATGTCTTTATATCCAGTAAGTATTCGTCGGTGCCAGCACATTAAAGCTAACGGGACGCAGTGCGCTTCGCCAGCAATGCGCGAGGAGAAACATTGTTACTTCCACATGCGATGGCGTCTCAAAAGCATGGAAGTCAATATGAATCCCAACGAGCGCGGAACCATCTCCCTCCCCACCCTGGAGGATGCGAATTCCGTCCAGGTAGGTCTGGCCGAGATGCTGCGGTTGCTGGCCACAAACCAGATCGACCATCGCACCGCCGGGCTGATGATCTACACGCTGCAAACCGCATCGGTCAATCTGAGAATGACTTCGTTCGAGCCCGAACCGACGCGGGTGGTGATTGATAGCGAGTGCGTGGAACGGCGTCCGCTCGGGGCTACGGCTTGGTCGGCGGTCGCGGGGTGCGAGTACGACGAGATGAACGAAGACGGCCGAACTGGGAATGGTTCGAACGAAAAGTTCGTGGTCCGGATCGAAGAGGGAGACTACTGCCGCTGGCCCAACACGCCCATACCTGAAAATGAGCGCTTGTTGCCGGGCGAATCTGAAGAACGCAGGCAAATCAGGGTTGAGAAACAAAGACGCATGGAAGCTGAGGCGCAACAATCGCAGGCTGGGAGTTCAACGTAGGGTTCCAAGCCGAAACTCAGAATCAGGGTTGGTATTAAGATTTCAAGTTAAGACTTCACGCTAACTGGAAGCTTGCTCAGAGGTTGCGCAAGAGCGCAGCGAGCGTGTCCATGGCCAGGTGGCTGGCGTGGGCGGAGGCTGGCGGGAGGCCTCCGACTTTGCGAACCAACTCTTCGCGGCTCAGGCGCCGCGCTTCGTCTACATTTTTGCCTTTGACCAACTCGGTGATGGCCGACCCGCAGGCCATCGCCGGAACGCAGCCCTTGGCGCGAAAGCGAATATCGGCGATGCGCTCTCCTTCCAATTTCGTCTTTTCCAATCTTTTTTGCGAACTCTTTTCCAATCTTTTTTCTAATCTGAGGCTGAGTTCCAGAATGTCTCCGCAAGCCGGGTTTTCCAATCGCGCTGAGGCATCGGGCGCTTCAAGCTCACCGGCGTTTCGCGGGTTCTGAAAATGGTCGAGAAGTTCGGCAGAATACACAGAGCGATTGTAATGCGCCAGCCGCATTCTCTTACGGAAGTCCCGGGAGAAGATGAAACGCGGCGGCTTAGTTTAGGATTAGCATCATGACCACATCGAATCCATTAACGATCAAGGAAGTGCGCAAGGAAGTGGACCGCTTGAATTCCGAAGCGCGCTCGGCGGACCAACTGATGAAAGGCATCACGGTTCTGCTGAACAAACACATGCTGAAGTACAACTGGGTGGGCTTTTACATGCTTGAACCTGGAGCCAATCCGCCCGTGCTGGTGCTGGGATGCTACCAGGGAGCGATGACTCCGCACACCCGCATTCCTTTGAACCAGGGCATCTGCGGGGCGGCTGCATCTTCGGGGAAGACGGTGGTTGTGGATGACGTAAAGAAAGACCAACGCTATCTTGCCTGCTCGCTCGAAACCAAGTCGGAGATCGTAGTTCCCGTCTTTGTGCGCGACAAGGTGGCTGGAGAACTCGATATTGACAGTCACTTCCTGGCGGCATTCGCGGCCGAAGACTGCGAACTGGTTGAATATTGCGCTCAGCTCGTGGGCAAACGGCTGGAGAGCAAGTAAGCCATCATCCCGTAGTCCCACATTTCTGAACGTCATTACTTGGGCAACATGAAACGAGTTGTAGCCGCGCTGATCCTGAAAGATGACCTCATCCTCGCCTGCCAGAGGACGCGGCACCAGCCTATGCCGCTCAAATGGGAATTTCCCGGAGGCAAGATCGAAGAAGGCGAACAGCCTCGCGATGCCATGCGCCGGGAACTGGAGGAGGAACTGGGAATTGTGGCCGAGGTCGGCGTGGAGGTCGCGCGCATCGTCCATGAATATCCGGGCGGTGGGTCGGTGGAACTCCGTTTCTTCGAAGTGCGCAGTTACCAGGGTGAAGTTGAGAATCGAATTTTTCGCGAAATCCGCTGGGTCACGCGGAAGGAACTGCTGGAACTGGACTTTCTCGAGGCCGACTTGGGATTGGTGAACGATCTGGCGGCGGGAAAAATTATTTAAGAATCTGCCGTCGACGCAATCTCGCTGGTGGGGAGCCGGGCGTCCCCGCCCGGCTGGACGGGCGAGACGCCCGTCCCTCCACTTATCCCGTCCTGCCGCGCACGGTTCCGTAGACCAGCAGCACAGTCAATGCGATCATAATCACGGTGGTCGCCCAGGCGATGATGTTGAACGTGGGTTTATTCACGTATTCGCCCATCAGTTCCTTCTTGTTGATCAGAAACAACATGAAAATCAGCACGAAGGGCAACACTGCGCCGTTGACCACTTGCGAAAACACGATGATCTTCACCAGCGGAATCCGTGGGATCAGGATTACGGCTCCTCCGGCAGCGATGAGCGCCGTATAAAGCCAGTAGAAGGCGGGGGCTTCGGAAAATTTGCGGCCCACGCCCGATTCGAAACCTAAGCCTTCACAAACCGTGTAGGCCGTCGAAAGCGGCAGAATCGAAGCGGCAAAGAGCGACGCGTTGAAAAGCCCCAGCGAAAATAATATGTAGGCGTAGTCGCCCGCCAGGGGACGGAGCGACTGGGCGGCGTCGGCAGCATCGCGAATGTCCCGATGACCATGCAGGTAGAGCGTGGCGGCGCAGGCCACAATGATGAACCAGGCAACCACGTCGGTGAAGATGCAGCCCACAATCACGTCGACCCGTGAGCCTTTGTATTGGCGCCGCGTGATTCCTTTTTCGACGACCGACGACTGCAGATAGAACTGCATCCAGGGTGCGATCGTGGTTCCGACAACGCCGATCACCATGTACAGATAGGAGTCCTGCTTGAAGGCCGCCAACGCTGGAGGCTTTACCGTAGCTCGCAATGCCTCAATCCACGCCGGCTTGGCCAGCACTCCGGCAAATATGTAAGTGATGTAGAAGAACGACGCGGCCAGGAACACTTTCTCAACGCCCTTGTACTGCCCTTTGACGACGATCAGCCAGACGATCACGGCGCAGATCGGCACCGAGATGTACTTTGAAACCCCGAACAGCTCCATGCTTCCCGCAATGCCGGCAAACTCGGCGATGACGTTGCCGAAATTTGTAATCAGAATACCGAGCATCATGAGGAACGTAATCCGCAGGCCGAATTCTTCCCGGATCAGATCGCTGAGGCCCTTGCCCGTCACCGCGCCCATGCGGGCGGACATCTCCTGCACCACGATCAGGGCAATCGTAATCGGAATCATCGTCCACAGCAGCGTGTAGCCGAACTGCGCGCCAGCGGCGGAATAGGTGAAGATGCCGCCGGAATCGTTGTCGACATTCGCGGTGATGAAGCCCGGCCCTACGACGGCAAAAAACAGCAGGATCCGGAATTTCCACCTTCTGAGGAATCTCATGCGCACAGGCCGCAAGCACGATCAAATTGGCAAAACAGAACGATCAGAATAAATGCTGAAAGCGCTGTCTGGATAGGTGAATCTGCAAAAGTGAGAAACTTTTTTGTGCGAAGTTGCCAATGCGGCTGGAGGGGATGCGGAGAAAGTCGCGATGCGCGGCCGGAGCCGCTCTCGGCGGCTAAAGGGAATCCACATTCTGTGGCCGCAGGCAGCTGCCGAGCTTTCGCTCGGCTTGGACAGCCGAGGGCGGCTGTCCCTACGCGGGCGAGGGCGCCCGTCCCCACACGCCCGTCCCCACACAAACGGCTACAGTTTTGCGCGCAGCATCGCGATCACGTCGTCTGGCGTGATCACGCCCGTCAGGTAATTGTGTTCGTCGATCACCGGCAAGGTCAGCAGGTTGTACTTGTCAAAGAGTTCAACGAATTCCTTCTCTTTCGCGTCTTCGTGGCAGGAAATGAGAGGTTCTTGGCCCAAAGCCAGGAGGGGAGTCGAGGGGGGTGCCAGAACGATCTTCACCAGGGGCACCGCGCCGGCCAGGGTTCCGTGAGAATCCGTGAGATAAATGGTGCTCATGTTTTCCATGCGGCCTTCGAAAGTACGCATGGCCTCGATCGCGTCGTTAGCGGTGGCCGTCACCGGCAGTGCAATGAACTCGGTGGTCATGCGGCCGGCAGCAGAGTTCTCTTTGAACTCGAGCAGCTCACTGACTTCCTGGCGCTCTTCGGGCTGCATCTGCACCAGGATTTCTTCCGTCCGCTCATCGGAGAGGTCAGCCAAAAGGTCGGCAGCCGCGTCGGGTTCCATCTCCTCGACGATGTCGGCGGCCCGGTCGGAATCGAGCGATTCCAAGACCGATTTCTGCACCTTGGGTTCGAGCTCTTCCAAGGCGCCGGCGGCGACCTCCTCGTCCAGCGTTTCGAACACTGCTTCACGCTCATCGGGAGCCAACACTTCCACAATGTCGGCAATGTCCGCCGGATGGAGTTTGCCCAGCCGTTCATGCGAAATCTTCAGCCTGACGCGCCGCGCGGGGTCAGTCTCGATGAGATCCACGAAGTCCCAGGGAATGTCGCGGGGAGGAATCCGCAGCAGCAAGGCGCGAAGGGCAACCGCCGGGACCATGCCCTTGAGGAGGCGGCGAATGGCACCCCGCGCGCCCACGTCCACACCGCCAACTTTTAAAACGGCATGATCGTGCGCGACGTCGTGATAGAAATCCACGTCGTTCACACGCACCACTTTGCGGCCGTGCACGTCAATCACCTGCTGATCCAGCAGATCGCGGCTGAGCAACAACAATCCTTCGGAGCCATCGGCCGGGGTCCATTCCGCGGCTGCGGTGGAGGCCCGAACGCCGCCATTAATTCTGGAAACGGAAGTCAAAGGCAACATGCGGTTTCCTGCGGGCGTTTTGACGATCAGCAGGGCAACGCGCATGCGGTCCTCCTGCGGGGCAAGCGCCACCTCCCGCACACGGCCGCTGGCCGCGCCGGAGGCGTCATACACGGTCGAGCCCAACAGTTCGCTCAGCGAAACGGTGGCCATCTCCAAGAGAATACCCAAGAGCGTAGGCGGACGCCAGATGAAATGAGGGAGCCGTCACACATGTTGTAACCCAGGGGACATTTCTCTGGTGGTATGACACGTCGGCCTGCGCCGGTTGACGCGCAACGATCGACTGACTAAACTCTGCCTTCCTCACTTCAAAGCCGCGCCGCTATTTGAACGCGCCGGCTGCAAAGAGAAAATTATGGTCAAGCGTCCTCGCATCGCGGTTGTGGGCAGTGCCAATGTTGATTTGACTACGTTCTCAGACCAGTTTCCGAAGCCGGGGGAAACCATCTTCGGCCGCAAGTTTGATCTAGGCTTTGGAGGAAAAGGCGCGAATCAGGCGGTTGCCGCCCGGCTCTGCGGAGCCGACGTCTTCATGGTGGCGCGAGTCGGGGACGATCTGTTCGGCCCGTCAACCATCAGGAACTTTGAAAAGCTGGGTATTGATGCCACGCATGTGCGGCAGGTAAGCGGCGTGTCCAGCGGAGTGGCGCCGATCTTCGTCGATCCTTCCGGGCAGAATCGGATCATCGTCGTCAAAGGCGCGAATGACGAATTGAAGCCTGCCGACGTGGATGCCGCGGCGGATACGCTGAAGAGCGCCGACTGTATCGTTCTCCAGTTCGAGATTCCGTTGGAGACCGTGTACTACACCATCAAGTTCGCTCGGCAAAACGGTATCCGCTGCATCTTGAATCCGGCGCCGGCGCAGCCCATCGACATCAAGGCGGTCGCGGATCTCGATTACTTTGTTCCCAACGAAAGTGAGGCAGAGGCGATTTCCGGCATGCCGGTGCGCAATCTCGACGATGCCCGGCGTTGTGCGGGCAAGCTTCTTGCCAGCGGCATTCGGCGAGTGATTATCACTCTGGGTGCGAATGGTTCGCTGCTTGCCGGAAGTGAAGGCATGGAGCACGTGCCCGCGTTTAACGTGAAGAGTGTGGATAGCACCGGAGCCGGTGACGCTTTTATTGGCAGCTTCGCTACCTTCCTTGGCGAGGGTTTGTCGGAGCGGGAAGCCGTCAAGCGCGCCAACCTTTATGCTGGCCTTTCGACGACTGGAGTGGGGACGCAGAAATCTTTCTATGACCGGGCGCGGTTTGACACGGAGTGGAGTGAAAGAGGCAAGGGGTAGCAGGTCGGGGTGGACTTGGGCCACCTTCCAAAAGCAGGTCCTTCGCTTCGCTCAGGATGACAATTTTACGGCCGTGCGCGAGACAGCAGGTCCTTCGCTTCACTCAGGATGACAATTTATTAAAGGTATCTGCTCGCGCGCACACCCCTCACCTCTCCATCAGAAGAACTTTGTCCGCATCATCGATCTCGGTCAACTTGACTTCGATTACTTCACTGTCGGTCGTCTGCACGGTTCGACCTATGAACGTGGCCTCGACTGGCAATTCGCGATGGCCGCGATCAATCAGCACCAGCAACTGCACCAAACTCGGGCGGCCATGCGAAAAAAGGGCGTCGAGGGCAGCGCGTGTGGTGCGGCCGGTATAAAGCACATCGTCGACCAGCACGATCTTCTTACCCTCGATGGAAAAGCCGATTTCCTTTTCCTGCACTACAGGCTTGGGCCCCAGTGTCGAAAGGTCATCCCGATAGAACGTGATATCGAGCGTGCCCACGGGAACTTTCTTTTTTTCGACCTGCTGAATCATTTTGCCCAGCCGCTCGGCGATGGGAACTCCGCGACGGCGGATTCCGACTAGTCCCAAGCCGTCGACGCCGCCGTTTTTTTCCAGAATTTCGTGAGCGAGTCGCACCAGCGTGCGTTCAATTTCTGAACCCGACATTAACTGTGCCTTTTGCCTTAGAGTCGTTTTGTTGACCGCATTCTTTTTAATGGTCATTGCCACGAGAGCCTCGTCAAAATCAGTTTGGATTCGGAAAATAGCTTGCGGATCGGATCGATCCCGGTTCTTGAATGTATTGGAGTCTTCTAGTGAACGTCAAGCGTACCTGAGCTGATTGCGGGTCGATTACGGGCTGGTCTCAGGCGGGCTTTCCTTCTTGTGCTTCATGGAGAATAGGAACTGCATTCCCAAGTAGCCGAAGAATTGCGGTTGGCTGATTGACGGTGCGCGGAAGCTGCGACCGGCCATGAACAGCAGCACGAAGTGCTTTCCCAGCTTGTAGCGGCCTCCGCCATCATAGGTGTCCCAGTGACTGGTTCCATCGGTGTTGGCGCTGTTATAAAGTTCGGTGGCCAACTCCAATCGCTTGTTGACCTCCTTGAGGACGACTAAACCCGTAAACCAGCCCGCGCCCTTACCGCCGGCGAATATATAGCCCGCTTCGGGATTGACCTCAATCGGGCCAACCTTCTTGGAGAACTCGATCGGAAGATAGAATCTGGTGCCGTAGTTCACAAGTCCGCGCTGTAACGAAGATGTGGGATTGTTGAACTCGAGCTGGGGAAAGATCGAGATCGCGAGTTTTTTCTCATCGCTGTCATAGAAGCGCCACTTCACGCCCGGCAATGACTTGCCCAGGCCGCTGCGAGTTGGGCCGCCGTCGGTACCTTCCACCAGGTACGACACCTCGTACGTGAGCTGGATGCGAGAACCGACGCCATAATTCAAGTCCAGAATGGGTGCATTGAAGATGCGCGCGGCAGGATGGCGCTCGGAGTACGTCATGATGTTGTTTTCCCAATTGCCGTCGCCGGGAGTGCCGGGGTCGTTGGTGATGAAGGGCGGCCCTCCCTGCGCCGCGGCCGGCTGCGAGAGCGCGGCCAGCATCACGAGCAACAGCGGGGCTGCGAATCTGCGGACTGAGATTCTAAGGCGGAGCCGCAAATCGAGTTTTCCTGTAGCTTCTCTCGACCGTGCGGCAGTCGTCATTCTTGAACGCCCGACATGCGCGCCAAAACTTGGAACATGACGGCAAAGTCCAGTTTCTCCCAGCCCATTCCGCGCGCGGCAGTGAGGAATTCGTTGCTGATGGCGGTGGTGGGAACGGGAACATTCAGCTTGCGGCCCAACTCCATCGCAAGAAGCATATCTTTCTGCATCATGTTGACGTCGAACCACGCTTCTTCCGGTTGCTGCAGGACGAAAGGGCCGCGGTACTGAATCATGGGCGACGCGATCGCGCTGTGAATCAGAACATCAACCGCGACTTCGCGCGGAATCCCGCTCTTCTCCGCCAGCAGCACGCCTTCGGAAAAGGCCAGCATTTGCACCGCCAGGCTCAGGTTCACGGCAATCTTCATGGCCAGCGCCAAACCATTGTCGCCGACATACGTCACCTTTGGCCCAATATCGAGCAGCAACGGCTTCAGGCGCTCGAAAGTTTCTTTGCGGCCACCGACCATCACGGAGAGCTTGCCCTGCTGCAGCGTGATGACGCTGCCCGAAACCGGCGCGTCCACCATGTCGGCACCCTTCTGGCGAACTTTCGCAGCCAGCGCGCGGCTCACTTCGGGGCTTATGGTGCTCATGTCAATGTGGAACTTGCCGGGACCAATGCCAGCGAGCAATCCGTCCGGACCTTCCGTCACAGCCGCGAGCGCGGCGGCGTTCGTCACCATGGTGAACGTCACATCCGACGCGGCCGCCACGGCTTTGGGAGACTCCGCAAACTTCATCCCCTTGTCGATCAACCACTGCGCCTTGGTGCGCGTCCGGTTGTAGCCGGTCACCGTGTGCCCTTTTTCGAGCAGGCGGGCTACCATGTTGCCGCCCATCACACCGAGACCGATGAATCCAAGTTTGGCCATACAGCAATTCCCTTTCGCTCATGAATTCGCTTGATGTGCAAGTTGAAGTGCGAACTACTTCTTGCCCAACGAAGACGAATCCGCAAGCATCTGCTTAAAAGCTACTGGACCCAAACCGTCTTGATGTTCACAAACTCGCGGATCCCATGCTCGGAGAGTTCGCGCCCGTGGCCTGAATGCTTCACGCCACCGAAAGGCAGGCGCGGATCAGAAACCACCATCTTGTTCAGGAAGACCATGCCGGCCGCGAGTTCGTTGATGAACCTTTCGGTTTCCGCCGGATCGTTGGTCCATGCGCTGGCGCCCAGCCCGAAGCGGCTGTCGTTGGCAATCTGGATGGCCTGATCCACATCCTTCACGCGAAAAATTGACGCCACGGGACCAAACAATTCTTCCTTGTAAGCCGGCGAATCTTTCGGAATATCGGTCAGCACCGTCGGCGCGTAGTAGTTGCCGGGACGGTCCAGGGGGTGGCCGCCGGTGAGCACCCGCGCCCCCGCGGCCACAGTTTTTTTCACATCGGCATCAAGAGAAGTAACAGCGTCGGCATTGGCCAGCGGGCCGAGCTGCGTGCTTTCCTCAAGCGGATCCCCCACGCGCAAGTCCTGCATGCGTTTGACAAACTTGCGCTCGAACTCGTCGGCAATTTTTCCCGACACGATGAAGCGCTTGGCGGCAATGCACGACTGACCGTTGTTCTGGATCCGCGCCTCGACCGCAGTTGCCGCAGCCGCATCCAGATCGGCGCTCGGCATCACGATGAAAGGGTCGCTGCCGCCCAGTTCCAGCACGACTTTCTTGATTCGTTTGGCGGCGGAAACTCCGACTTGAATCCCCGCCTGCTCGCTGCCGGTTAACGTCGCGGCGACCACCCGAGGGTCGTTCAGGATGCCATCGACCGGCCCCGAGCCGATCAGCAGCGTCTGGAACACGCCTTCGGCAAAACCGGCGCGGCGAATTATGTCCTCAATCTTCAGCGCGCACTGCGGAACGTTCGAAGCATGCTTCAACAGGCCGACATTACCCGCCATGAGTGCCGGCGCGGCAAAACGAAACACCTGCCAGAAGGGAAAGTTCCACGGCATGACCGCCAGGATGGGACCAATCGGCAGATAGCGGATGAAGCTGCGCTTCGCCCCGGTTTCCACAATTTCGTCGGCCAGAAATTTCTCGGCGTTCTCCGCATAGTAGCGGCACCCCGATGCGCACTTGAGCGCCTCGCCCACCGCGGCCTTCAGCGGCTTGCCCATTTCGAGCGTCATCAAATGGGCGCACTCGTCTTTTTCCTTTTCCAAAATCTCGGCCACGCGCATCATCCTGGTGGCACGTTCCGGGAACGAAGTCTTCCGATGATTTCGGAACGCGGAGGCCGCGAGCTGCAACTTCTGCTCAATTTGCGCCCCGGTAAGAGGCTCAAAACTCTTCACGACTTTGCCGGTCGCTGGATTAGTGCTCGCTATTGCCATGCTAAGTTCCTTCCCTTCATTTGGTAACTACGGCCAATTGCGCGGCCACAAACGCCAGCCTCTCGCCGCCAGCTGTTTTGTGGTCGGACCACAATATTAAATACTATTTGACGGGCAGGCCGCGTCAAGCATCTTCAAGTCGCCCGGGAACGGCAGGAAACTGCTGGGCGGGAGGCATTCCTTCGTGATCCTTATCACAGGCGACTGTACCGCCCGTCATGGCTGCAGATGCTGCGGGGATTGATACTGGAAGCGAAGTTGCGAACGGGAGGACCGTCATGATGATGTTGTATCGTCTCGTTCGGCTGATCGAGACCCACTCCCAAGCGCTGGCCGATTGCCTGCTTGATCAAGTTCAGAATTCCGAGTTAACCCAAAGCTACCAACAAAATGTCCCATCTGAAGAACTGAAAGAACGGGTGTACGAAGTCTACCGTCATTTAGGGGAATGGCTCATGGGTAAAGATGAACTCTACCTTGAGCAACGCTATTTGCAGATCGGGGCGCGGCGGGCCGGACAACGGGTGCCTCTGAGCGCGGTGATTTGGGTGATCGTTTTGACAAAAGAGAACCTGTGGGATTTCATCAAGAAGGAATCGGTTTTGGAGCGCCCGGTGGAGGTGTTCGGCGAACTGGAAATGCTGCAGTTACTGGAGCAGTTCTTTGATCGAGCAATATATTATGCCTCGGTCGGTTACGAACAGGCAGTCGCGGATCAGGTAGTGGATCGGTCTGATGTCCACAAGGGCGGGATCGTCTGATTCTAGCTTTGCGTTACTCCCGAACGTGGGGAGAGAGTTGCTTCATGTCGAAGCAAGATCAAAACGGTTTTTAAGCATAGGACACCTCCAGCGCGGTGTGCACCGTCAATGGACCCATCCGAACTTATTGACAAGCAAATCGCAGACCTTACGGACTGGCGCGGCAAAATGCTTGCCAACCTTCGCAAAATCATTCATGATGCTGACCCCGAGATAATCGAGGAATGGAAATGGATGGGCACTCCGTGTTGGTCTCACTATGGACTAATCGTAGTGGTTAACGCTCACAAGGATAAGGTGAAACTGACCTTTTCCCAAGGGGCAAGCCTTCCAGACCCGGACAAGCTCTTCAACGCCGGCCTTGAAGGCAATCGATGGCGAGCGATTGATCTCTACGAGGGCGACAGAATCAATGAGCGCGCTCTGAAAAATCTCATCCATGCTGCCATGGCTCACAATCTTGCCGGGCTAGAGGGGAAGACCCCGGCAGATGCTCGCGGGATTCGGGCCAAAGTACACAAAAAATAGGCAAGGCACAACTAAGCATGACGCTGTGACGCCACGGAATCAGCGCGGTTGCGATAGCCTGTCGAAATCAGACTGACCCACTACCGTGGACCAAGTTCTTAATGAGATTAGTGCACCCAACAAGGAGGTATAAGGTATATATAAGGGAGATCGCGTTGTCGCATCACAGGTGATTCTGATCACATAGCTTCGTGACTTCCGTCCTATGGGTCACGCCTGGGCTCCGCCAAGCTATGCTTCGAGGAGGTCAGGCCGTGTCACATGAAAATCGCGATATTCTTGAAATCCTGCGGTTAGAGTTGGAATTCCTGGAAGACGGCGGGTATGCCGGCTCGCCACATGCGCCCTGGCGTGCCTCTTACATTTTTGAAGATTCTCCGAGCTGCCTGAACTTCAGGGATCCCGCCCGGCCGCATCCCTGCAACGAATGCGTGCTGACGCAATTTGTTCCCCCGGAACTCCGCAAGCAAAATGTGCCGTGCCGATTCATTCCGTTGAACGACAAAGGTCAGACGGTCGATTCCCTCTACCGCACCGGCACACAGATAGAGATGGAAGATGCCCTTCGGCACTGGCTACGCCGGGAGATCAGCCGGATCGAAACGGAACCAAACCAAGGGCGATAGTGGGTGCAGGTCGGCTGCGTTCCGAAATAGCGCAAACACGGAACAGAAGGTCCCGGCCGTCAGGAGTTGACCATTTTTTCCAGCGCGGCTTTATTGCGGATGACCAGGGTGGCGCCCTTCAACTGCACCAATTGCCGTTTCTTGAAATCAGAGAACAAGCGGCTGACGGTTTCACGGGTCGTGCCGATCATTTCGGCGATTTCCTCATGCGTAAGCACCAGCTTCACCTGCAGAGGATTCCCGTTGCCCGCTGTATTGGACCATCCGAGCAGCAATTGTGCGAATCTCGCTGAAGGGGAGTTGGTGAGTCCCAGGGTGCGGATCCCTTCATACGCCGCGTAGTAGTTGCGGCTTAATTGCTCCGCCACTCGCAGCGCCACTTCTCCATATTCACGCATGAAGTGCAGCAAGGCATCCCGGGTAATGAAATTTGCCTGGCCAGGCTCGATCATCTCGGCGGTCACTTCGTAAGGCCGATTGGAAATCGTGGCGCTGAGCCCAAGAACATCTCCCGCTTCGGAGATTTTGGTGATGACGGTTTTGCCCCCAGCCGATGACGTTGAAAGCTTCGCTTTCCCCGTGCAAAGCACAAATATCCCACGTGGCTGCTGTCCCTCGATAAACAGCATGGCGGATTTTGGGTAGACCGCGGTGGATTTGATCTCATTCAACCTCTGCACCGCGGCAGGAGGCAGATTGCAGAACAGATGTTCCTCCCGCATCGGGCAGGTGAGGCAGTTATCGAGGATATTCAGCCCGTAGGGCGCGCGCATTCGGAATCGGCCTTCCGCAGAAATTGTATCACTGATGTGATCAGGATCACGAAATGCCGTGACTCCAAGCATGGTCCCGGCAGCCCTTCTGCGCGGAAAATCTATCACAGTCCAGTTGATGCCGGCTGCCATAGAAGACGTCAAGCAGCGGCACTACAGTCCATTCCTGCTGAATGGTGAACCGGTAGAGGAAGTAAGGAGGGTGGTAAACACCATGGAAGAAGCACACCAGTTTCGAGTAGTTGCATGGTGGGCCTCGGGCCGGACTGGCCTTGCAAAATCCAGTTCCGCGCCGAACGCGATCCATTTCACTTCCCCGCCTGCTTTTGGCGGCTTGGACGGCAGGTGGACACCTGAGGACTTGCTGCTCTGCGCGATCGCCAGTTGCTATACGACTACCTTCCGGACACTCGCAGAATATTCGAAGTTTGAGTACACCGACCTGCAGGTGGACGTGGAAGGCACGATAGGCAAGGCGGACACGGGATACAGCTTCGGCGAAGTGTTCATTCGCGTGAACCTGATGATTCCGCAAGAAGAGGAACGGGCACGGGCCATCAAGCTCTTACACAAAGCCAAGGGGCTATGCCTGGTGTCTCGCGCTCTCTCGGTGGAACAGCGCTTTGAATCACGCGTGCAGGTGGCTGAACCACGAGTGGAAGTTGGCCAATCTTTGTCGGTTTCTGGAAACGGGGACGGTTGCAGATCAAACCCGAAAACGCAATGATTGTCGTGCTTGCCGGAGCTGCTGCATGACTTTACGGCATCGCTAGAGCCGTGCCCCGATAGGAAGCCCGAGTTTTTCCTCAGCCTGTAAAGGCTTGCCCCGATACGAAATCCCATTCGCGCACGAACTGCTAAACATTCGCCGATGGTCTATCCTTGAGAGGCGGTTTTTCGTCGCGGCACGATTGAGAGATGAGGAGCTTTTATGGGTTCGAGCGAGGCTGGTCTCGTGGGACGACCGCCGAATGGAGACAAAAAGACAACACCCGAGAGATACGGCCTCGATGCAATGTTCGCTCCAGGCTCGGTGGCCGTCATCGGCGCCACCAGCCGTCCCGGCACCGTAGGCCACGCCGTTCTGGAGAATCTGCTGCGCGGTAAGTCTCAAGAAAAAGTGTATGCCGTCAATGCGAAGCATCCGGAAGTGCTGGGGCTCAAAACGTACGCGAGCATTCGCGACATCCCTGGACATGTGGATTTGGCGATAGTTGCAACTCCGGCGACGACGGTCCCACAGATCATTGGAGAGTGCGTGGATGCGGGCACCGGGTCGGCGATTGTGATTTCGGCTGGATTCAGGGAGCGTGGCGCGGAAGGCGCTGCACTCGAGGAGCAAATTCAAGAACAGTTGCGGCGCAGTTCCATGCCCTTAATTGGCCCCAACTGCCTGGGCATTATGAACCCGACGACCGGGTTAAATGCCACTTTCGTCAAAGAGGCGCCCAGGGCCGGCAGCGTCGCGTTCCTGAGTCAAAGTGGAGCGCTTTTGGTGGCGATCCTCGACTGGAGCGCCCGCGAACAAGTTGGCTTCAGCGCGATCGTTTCTACCGGCTCGATGCTGGATGTTGGTTGGGGCGATTTGATCTACTACTTTGGCGATGACCCGCAGACCA
Organism: Terriglobales bacterium; assembly: GCA_050012595.1. Taxonomy (GTDB): domain Bacteria; phylum Acidobacteriota; class Terriglobia; order Terriglobales; family Acidobacteriaceae; genus Acidiflorens. The sequence goes on along the minus strand of JBEKGW010000015.1, from coordinate 47,533 downwards.
AGAGCATCTTGATCTACATGGAATCGGTGGGAGATGCGCGGTCGTTCTTGTCGGCAGCGCGTGAAGTCGCACTCCGCAAGCCGATCATCGTGATCAAAGCTGGCCGCTCGGCAGCAGCGTCGCGGGCTGCCGCCTCGCATACCGGCGCGCTCACGGGCAGCGACGAAGTGCTGGACGCAGCCTTCCGCCGGTCGGGAGTTTTGCGGGTGCACAACATTGCGGACCTTTTCTATATGGCGGAAGTACTCGGCAGACAGCCTCGCCCCAAGGGTCCGCGGCTTACCATTCTTACCAATGCGGGCGGCCCTGGGGTCCTGGCGACGGACGCGCTGGTGGCCAATGGGGGAGAACTGGCCGAGCTTTCTCCAGAGAGCCTGCGGCGCCTGGATGAGTTTCTTCCTGCCCACTGGAGCCATAACAATCCGATTGATGTTCTTGCCGATACCGATTCCGAGCATTATGCTCGCGCCCTCGAAATTGCTTCGCAAGACCCGAACAGCGATGGACTCCTGGTCATCCTTGTTCCGCAAGCCATGGCCGATCCTTTGCAGGTTGCAGAACGCTTGAAACCTTACGCCAAGGAATATGGCAAGCCCGTGCTCGCCTGCTGGATGGGAGGAAACAGCGTTGCTGCCGGCGAAGCCGTCCTGAATTCGGCGGGCATTCCGACGTTCTCATATCCCGACACGGCCGCGCGGGCTTTCACCTACATGTGGCGATACACGTACAACCTGCGCGGACTCTACGAAACGCCCGCATTGGCTGACCAGTCGGAATTGAAGAGCGTATCCCGCAATCAGGTCGGGCAAATCATTCAGAATGCGCGAAGGCAGGGCCGCGTTCTGCTCACCGAGTTGGAATCGAAGCAGGTGTTGTCGCTTTACGGGATCCCGACGGTTGAGACGCGCGCTGCGGCCAGCGAGGATGAGGCGGTTACGATTGCTTCCGAACTTGGCTTTCCGGTGGTACTGAAAGTCTTATCCGAAACCATCACGCACAAGACGGATGTTGGCGGAGTCAAACTGAACTTGCAAGATGCAGCGGCGGTTCGCTCTGCCTATCGCGCCATCCAGTCTTCGGTTGCGGAGAAAGCCGGCCCGAACCAATTGTCCGGCGTTGCGTTTTCCGGCGTAACGGTGCAGCCGATGGTGAAGCTCGATGGCTACGAGTTAATCCTCGGCAGCAGCGTGGACCCACAGTTTGGGCCAGTCATTCTCTTCGGTTCTGGTGGCGAGCTGGTCGAAGTGTATCGCGACCACGCCCTGGCGCTTCCACCACTGAACACGACGCTGGCGCAGAGACTGATGGAGCAAACCCGAATTTTCACCGCGCTCCAGGGAATCCGCGGACGCAAGCCGGTCAACATGACGGCTCTGGAGAACCTGTTAGTCCGCTTCAGTCAGCTGGTGCTCGAACGACGGTGGATTGCGGAAATTGACATCAATCCTCTGCTGGCTTCGCCGGAGCGCCTGCTGGCCCTCGATGCCAGAATCGTATTGCACGGGCCAGGCGTAACCCTCGACCAGTTGCCCAAGCCCGCGATTCGTCCCTATCCCTTGCAGTATGTTTCGTCCTGGACAATGAAGGATGGAAATCAGGTTACCATCCGCCCGATCCGGCCCGAAGACGAACCGTTGATGGTCAAGTTTCACGAGACGCTTTCCGATCAGAGCGTCTATTTGCGCTACTTCTGTTCCCTCAGCCTGAGCCGGCGAGTGGCGCATGAGCGACTGTTGCGTATCTGTTTCGGCGATTACGACCGCGAAATGGCGCTGGTCGCCGAGCGCACCGATCCCGGCACGGGCGAGCGCCGGGTCATCGGCGTTGGACGTATGAACAAGCTTCACGCCAGGAATGAAGCGGAAGTCGCGGTGCTGGTTTCAGATCAGTGTCAAAATCTGGGCTTGGGATATGAACTACTCCGCCGCGTCGTCCAGATTGCCCGGGATGAGAAGTTAAGCCGGGTGTCGGCGGAAATATTGACTGACAACAAAGCGATGCAGGTCATCATGAAGCGCATTGGCTTTCGGGTTCGCACGGGTGAAGATCTAACTTCGATGCAAGCTTACCTGGACCTCTGAACGATTCAGGCGATTGTGGCCGGAATAGCAGAAACCGAAATCGGCATCCTTCCAAGTTCCAACTAAGTTCCAATCGTTCCCGCCCCTCATTTTTTCCGTTTGTGACCTGGGTCACACGTTCCTGTGAGCCGGGTTCGCGACAATATCGCGTTGTTCGGTCATGCTTTATATGACCGTTCCCTGAGAAAGGTTGTCGGAGTTACGGAGAAGTTCAGAAGGAGATGTCATGAAGCGCAAGTTCAAGACCATGGACGGCAACGAGGCAGTCGCTTATGTCGCATACCGCCTCAATGAGGTCATCGCCATTTATCCCATCACGCCGTCGTCGAACATGGGCGAATGGGCGGACCAATGGTCGTCGGAAGGTGTACCCAACATCTGGGGCACCGTGCCCCACGTGATCGAAATGCAAAGCGAAGGCGGCGCCGCCGGAGCGGTTCATGGCGCGCTGCAGACTGGAGCCCTGTCCACGACCTTCACTGCATCGCAAGGCCTGCTGCTGATGATCCCGAACATGAACAAAATCGCAGGCGAACTTACGCCTACGGCATTTCACGTCAGCGCGCGCACGGTTGCAACCCACGCTCTCTCGATTTTCGGCGATCACTCGGATGTGATGTTCTGCAGAACCACAGGATTCGCGATGCTCTCGTCGAACTCGGTCCAGGAGGCCATGGACTTGGCGCTCATCGCGCATGCGGCCACTCTCGAAACCCGTATTCCTTTCCTGCACTTCTTTGACGGCTTCCGCACTTCGCATGAAGTCAACAAGATCGAACTGCTCACCGAAGACGACATGCGCGCCCTCATCAACATGGATCGTGTCATCGAGCACCGGCAGCGAGCGCTTTCTCCGGACCATCCCGTGTTGCGCGGCACCGCACAAAATCCTGACGTGTACTTTCAGGCGCGTGAAGCCTGCAGTCCTTACTACGAAGCCTGCCCGGACAAGGTCCAGGCGGTGATGGACAAATTTTCCCAAGTCGTGGGGCGTTCGTATCACCTGTTTGATTACGTGGGCGCGCCCGATGCCGAGCGCGTGCTCGTCATGATGGGCTCGGGCGCAGAGACCGCGCACGAGACGGTGGAACATCTGAATCAGAGCGGCGAGAAAGTTGGCTTGCTGAAAGTCAGGCTGTACCGCCCATTTTCCGTCCAGCGATTCCTCGAGGCGCTTCCCCCGACCGTGCGTAAGATTGCGGTTCTTGATCGCACCAAGGAAGCTGGCGCCGGGAGAGAGCCGCTTTATCTGGACGTGGTCAGCGCGATTCAGGAAGGAATCAAGCTGGGCTATGGAACGCTGAAGGTCGCGCCGGAGACAATCGGCGGACGTTACGGTCTCTCTTCAAAAGAATTCACGCCCGCGATGGTCAAAGCGGTTTATGACAACCTGGCGACGACGAAACCCAAGATCAAGGATCACTTCACCGTCGGCATTCACGACGACGTGAGCCACTCGAGCCTGGATTATGATCCCGAATTTTCCGTCGAGCCCGAGAGCGTGGTGCGAGCCATGTTCTACGGCCTGGGCGCGGATGGCACGGTGGGCGCGAATAAGAACTCGATCAAGATCATCGGCGAAAACACTGAAAATTACGGGCAAGGGTATTTCGTCTACGACTCCAAAAAGTCGGGCGCGATGACGGTTTCACATCTGCGTTTCGGGCCGCAGCCGATCCGATCCAGCTACCTGATTTCGAAGGCCAACTTCGTGGCTTGCCATCAATGGATTTTCCTCGAGCGCTATGACATGCTCAGCGCGCTGGTGGCGGGTGGTGTTTTCCTGCTCAATAGTCCGTTTAATAAGGACCAAGTATGGGACCAACTGCCGCGCGAAGTTCAGACGCAACTGATCGCCAAGAAGGCCCGGTTTTTCATCATTGACGCCTATCAGGTAGCGCGCGACACCGGCATGGGCTCGCGCATGAATACCATTCTGCAGACGTGCTTCTTCGCGATCTCCAAGGTCCTGCCTGGCGAAGAGGCCATTGAAGCCATTCGCCAGTCCATCCGCGACACCTACGGCAAAAAGGGTGACGAGGTAGTACAGCAAAACCTACGCGCCGTAGATGAAACACTCGCCCACCTGTTCGAAGTCAGCGTGCCCGAGAAGGTCACGAGCCACACCGAAATGCCGCCTGCGTTCTCTCCGCAGGCGCCCCAGTTTGAGCGCGATGTGCTCGGCGTGATCTACGCCGGCCACGGCGATGAGATACCCGTGAGCGCGTTCCCAGCCGATGGAACTTTCCCCACCGGCACCGCCAAATGGGAAAAGCGCAACATCGCGCTCGAGATTCCTGTGTGGGATACGAAGATCTGCATTCAGTGCGGCAAGTGCGCGATGGTCTGCCCACATGCCGTGATCCGCATCAAGGTTTACGACTCCAAACAGCTGGAAGGCGCGCCCGCAACTTTCAAGTCTTCCGACACGCGCGACAAGGAATGGCAGGGCTTGAAGTACACCATCCAGGTGGCACCTGAAGACTGCACCGGATGCGGCATCTGCGTCGATATCTGTCCCGTAAAGAACAAGAGCGAGACCCGCCTGAAAGCGATCAACATGGTGGCGCAACCGCCGCTGCGCGAGTCGGAGCGGGAAAATTGGGACTTCTTCCTCAAGATTCCGGAGCTCGATCGCCGAAAAATCAAAGTCACGAACATCCGCCAGCAACAGGTCCAGGAGCCTTTGTTTGAATTCTCGGGAGCTTGTTCCGGATGCGGCGAGACGCCATATCTGAAGCTGGTGTCTCAGCTCTTCGGGGATCGTTCGGTGATCGCCAATGCGACCGGCTGCTCCTCGATCTATGGCGGGAACCTGCCGACTACGCCTTGGGCGAAGAATGCCGACGGCCGCGGGCCGGCATGGTCGAATTCTCTGTTTGAAGACAATGCTGAGTTCGGACTTGGCTTCAGGCTCTCCATTGACAAGCAGACCGAATTCGCCCGTGAGCTGGTGCAGCGGCTCGCGGCAACAATAGGCGAAGACCTTGCAGCCGCTCTGCTCACGTCGCCTCAAAAAGACGAGGCAGACATCTTCGAGCAGCGGCAGCGCGTCGAGCTGCTGAAGGAAAAACTACAGGGTCTGAACTCCCCGGAAGCCAAACAACTGCTGGCTCTCGCCGACATGCTGGTGAGGAAGAGCGTTTGGATCGTCGGCGGCGACGGTTGGGCTTACGACATCGGTTACGGGGGTCTGGATCACGTACTGGCCAGCGGACGCAACGTAAATCTGCTGGTGCTCGACACCGAGGTTTATTCCAACACCGGCGGCCAGGCCTCGAAGGCCACGCCGCGCGCGGCAGTGGCCAAGTTCGCAGCGGGAGGCAAACCGACGAAAAAGAAAGACCTGGGGATGATGGCCATGAGCTACGGCTATGTCTATGTAGCAAGCGTTGCCATGGGCGCCAAGGACGAACACACACTCAAGGCATTCCTGGAAGCAGAAGCCTATGACGGCCCCAGCCTCATCATTGCCTACTCCCATTGCATCGCGCACGGCATTGACATGACGACGGCGATGTCAGACCAGAAAGTGGCGGTTGATTCCGGCGAGTGGCTGCTTTACCGGTATAACCCGGAGCGGACCCTCGCCGGTGAGAATCCGTTGCTACTCGATTCCCGCACTCCCACGCGCAAAGTTCGTGATTTCCTGCTGCAGCAGACGCGCTTCAAGATGCTCCAGAAGAGCAACCCTGAGCACGCCAAACTCCTGTGGCAGGAGGCGCAGCAGGATGCTGAGACTCGCTATCATCTGTACGAGTACCTGGCGCAGCGCAAACCAGAGCAGGCTCCGGCCGCGGCGGAGAAGCCTCACGATCCGCCCGTGCCGGTGGAAGCGGGAAAATAGAGGCTCGCACTAACAAGAGGGAACATCATGCAAGAGGGAACATCATGGATTTAAGCACGAAGTATCTTGGCCTGCAGCTGCGCACGCCGCTGGTCGCCTCCGCATCCCCGCTTTCGCATGAAATCAGCGGAATTCGTAGCCTCGAAGATGCCGGCGCCTCGGCCGTCGTGCTCTACTCCCTATTCGAAGAACAACTGCACAAGGAAGCCCTTGAGCTTGAACTCCATCTCAACGCCGGCACGGAGAGCTTTGCCGAGTCACTGACTTACTTTCCGCACACCAGCGAATTCAACACCGGGCCCGAAGGCTATCTGAATCACATTCGCAAAGCAAAAGACGCAGTGGACGTTCCGATTATCGCCAGCCTCAACGGCGCGACCCTGGGTGGCTGGAGCAAGTATGCCAAGCAGGTCGAGCAAGCCGGAGCTGACGCCATCGAGTGCAATCTCTACTTCGTTCCGACCAACATGGAGATCTTAGGTTCCGACGTCGAGGAGGCCTACCTTGACATTCTCCGAGAAGTAAAGACTTCGGTTCACATCCCGGTAGCCGCTAAGCTCAGTCCCTTTTTCAGCAATTTGGCCAATGTGGCAAAGCGAATGGACCAGATGGGCACAGACGGCCTGGTGCTGTTCAACCGCTTCTACCAGCCCGATATCGACCTAGAAGAATTAGAGATTAAGCCCAACGTGCTTCTCAGCAGCGCGCATGAGTTACGGCTGCCACTGACCTGGATCGGCATTCTTTATGGCCGCATCCGGGCCAACCTGGCGGCGACCACCGGCGTGCATGGCCGCGAGGACGTAATCAAGCTGCTCATGGTTGGCGCTGATGTGACCATGCTGTGCTCTGCTCTATTGCGCCATGGAATCGGGCATCTACGTCATATTGAACAAGGCGTTCGGGAGTGGATGGAAGAACACGAATATGAATCTGTGCATCAGATGCAAGGCAGCATGAGCCAGCTCCGCTGCGCCGATCCGGGAGCCTTCGAGCGCGCCCAGTACATGAGAGCGGTGAAGGGGCTGCAGCACGTCCAGGTATGACGAGCCCACGTATGACGAGCCCACAGTTGATTGGCGCGGCAAGGCGTGTGTCGGTGCGACGCGTGATCTCGCTCGCGCTCACGTGTGACGCATGTCACAGCCGCTTGGCTTCGCGTTCTGGACAATATCCTATGAGGAAAGTCACGCGAACACATGTTCAAAATCCTGCACGCTGAGTTCCTGGCGCCCGGCATCAAGCGGTTCGTTATCGAGGCGCCGCGCATTGCACATAAACAAAAACCGGGACAGTTCGTAATCCTGCGGCTTTACGAGCAGGGCGAACGCATACCAATCACCATCGAACACTCCGATCCGGAGCGCGGCACGATTCGCATTGTGGTGCAATCGGCCGGCAAGACAACCCACCTGCTCAATTCGCTGAATGCTGGCGACAGCATCCTGGATGTGGTGGGGCCGCTGGGGAAACCATCGGAAATCAAGGAGTTCGGCACCGTTGTGGTGATGGGCGGCGGAGTGGGCACGGCGATGGCGTATCCGACAGCGGCGGCGCTGAAACATGCCGGCAATCGCGTGATCTCCATCGTCGGCGCGCGCAACAAAGAACTGGTCATTCTGGAGCGCGAACTGCGCGAGGTCAGCGATGCGCTGATGATTACGACCGATGACGGAACCTATGCCGACAAGGGCTTCGTCACCGACAAGTTGCGGCAGTTGATCGAGAACGGCACGCGCATCGATCTGGTGCTGGCGATCGGTCCCATCCCCATGATGAGAGCGGTGGCGGAAATGACGCGGAAAGAGCACATCCGCACCATCGTCAGCCTGAACCCGATCATGATCGACGGCACCGGCATGTGCGGCGGCTGCCGCGTGCTGATTGACGGAAAGAGCGAGTTCGCCTGCGTGGACGGCCCCGAGTTCGATGCGCACCGCGTGGATTTCGCCGTGCTGGTGCAGCGCAATTCGATGTACCGGGCGGCGGAGCAGAAGTCGATGGAAGAATTCCAGCACGATCCCGAGTCGCAGGTCGAGTCCGTTCGTAGCGGACGGACCGGCGCATGCGCGCTGCAAGGAGACGGCCAGTGACAGAGCCTACTAAGCAACCCACTAAACAAGTCTCGTTGAATCCTGTGCCGATGAAAGAGCGGATGAAGATGCCCCGGCAGCACATGCTGGAGCAGTCCCCACTGGAGCGTGCCCATAATTTCACCGAAGTGAACCTCGGCTATTCCGAGGAACTGGCGCGGCAGGAAGCGCAGCGCTGCCTGGAGTGCCCCAAAGCAACATGCACGATCGATTGTCCCGTGGGGGTCAAGGTGAAGGAGTTCGTGCAGCTGATCGTGGCGGGCGACTACATGGGCGCGGCCGCAAAAATCCGCGAAGATAACGTGCTGCCCGCCATCACCGGGCGTGTGTGTCCGCAGGAAGACCACTGCGAAGGCGGCTGTTTGATGGGCAAGAAGGTTCAGCCGCTGGGAATTGGATATCTGGAGCGTTTCGTGGCCGACTATGAACAGGGTCACCTGGATATCAGCAACCTGCCCAAGGCTCCGCCTACGGGAAAGAAAGTTGCCATCGTGGGCAGCGGCCCCTCCGGCCTGACGGCGGCGGGCGATCTCGTCCAGCAGGGACACCAGGTCCACGTATTTGAGGCGCTGCACACACCCGGTGGCGTGCTGGTGTATGGCATCCCTGAGTTCCGGCTGCCCAAGCAAATCATCCGCGAGCAGATTGACTATATGCGCGCCATGGGCGTGGAGTTTGAGACCGACGTAGTTGTGGGACGCACAGTCACCATCGACGAACTGATGGAAGAGGAAGGCTACGACGCGGTGTTTATCGGGACCGGCGCGGGGCTCCCGCAGTTCATGGGCATTCCCGGCGAACATCTTAATGGCGTCTATTCGGCGAACGAGTTCTTGACGCGCATCAACCTGATGCATGCTTACGAGTTCCCGAAGTATGACGAACCCATGGTGGATTTCCGCGGCAAGAATGTGGCGGTGATCGGTGGGGGGAACACAGCGCTGGATGCGATCCGGTCGGCGTTGCGGCTGGGGGCGGGCAAGGCGTTTATTCTCTATCGCCGCAGCGAGGCGGAGATGCCGGCGCGCAAGGAAGAAGTGAAGCACGCCCAGCAGGAAGGGATCGAATTCCAGGTGCTTGCCGCTCCGCTCGAGTTCCTCGACGACGGCAAGGGGTGGTTGACCGGTGCACGCTGCCAGAAGATGTCTCTGGGCGAACCGGATGCTTCCGGGAGACGGCGTCCGGTACCGATTGAAGGTTCGGAATACGAAATTCCGCTTGCCGTGGCGGTCATTGCGATCGGGACGAGTGCCAATCCGATTGTTCAGAGCACCACACCGGGTCTGAACACGAACAAACGAAATTACATCGAAGCGGATGCGACGACCCAGCGCACATCGCGAAAAGGGATATTCGCGGGCGGCGACATTGTCACCGGAAGCGCGACGGTGATTCTAGCCATGGGCGCTGGACGGCGCGCTGCGAAATCGATCCATGAGTATTTAACCACTTCTGGCGAGTGGTAAGAGCTTGAGCAGTAAGAGCTTAAGTGCCAAGCGCTTGACGTGACGCGCCTCACTATGGCTCGTGCGTAAGGTCACGGCCTGAGGAGCGGGGGAGGGCTTCTAATCGAAACTGGTGGGCTGCGCGCCGGACCAGAATTTCGCCCCGGGAGTAAGTCCGGTGTGGAAGTGGGGCTGACAGGAGGGAAGATGTCCTGGGAACTTGATTACAAGCTTAAGTTGCGAACTCCCGACGAGGCGCTGCGCTGTGTGCAGTCGGGAATGCGTGTCTACATTCAGCCGGGTTGTGCCGAACCTGAGACTCTGGTAGAAGCGCTGATGCGCCGCGCTCCCGTTTTGCAGGACGTGGAAATCGTTCACATGTTGACCATGGGAGTGGCCCCTTATGTGACTTCGGAGATGGCCGGGCATTTCCGGCACAATGCAGTGTTCATCGGCAGCAATGTGCGCGAGGCTATCAACGATGGCCGGGCCGACTACACGCCCATCTACCTGAGTGAAATTGAAGAACTGTTCGAGAGCGGGGCCATGCCGATTGATGTGGCCTTGCTGGAACTTTCTCCTCCGGACCCGCACGGCTTCTGCAGCTTCGGTGTGGGTGTGGATACTTCGCTCACTGCGGCCAAATGTGCCCGCTACGTGGTGGCGCAGATCAACGATCAAATGCCGCGCACTTACGGAGACAGCTTCATCCATGTATCTGAGCTCGACCTAGTTGTGGATTCCTCTCGTCCTTTGTGCGCCATGGAGCCGCCAAAAATCACCGAGATGCATAGAGCCATCGCCCGCAACGTCGCGGGTTTGATTGGGGACGGAGCCGTGCTGCAGACCGGCATTGGCGGAATCCCGGATGCGGTGCTGCCGTTTCTCATGGATCGCAAGGATCTCGCGGTCCACAGCGAACTGGTCTCTGACGGCGTGATTCCTTTGATCGAAGCCGGCGTGATCACGGGTGCGCGCAAGAACTTCAAGCCGCGGAAGATCATCCTGGGATTTGCTCTGGGCACAAAACGCTTATTTAATTTCCTGGACAACAATCCAATCTTCGAATTCCACCCCACGGCCTATACCAACGATCCCGGACTCATTGCCCGTAACGACAATATGGTGGCGATCAACTCCGCGCTGCAGGTCGATCTCACCGGTCAGGTGTGCTCCGATTCGATCGGAAACCAGTTCTATAGTGGCATTGGCGGCCAGGTGGACTTCATTCGCGGAGCATCGCGCTCGAAGGGTGGCAAACCGATCATCGCCCTCTCCTCGACCGCCAAGAATGGCGCGATCTCGCGGATTGTGCCCATGCTTAGCCCGGGCGCGGGAGTGGTCACTTCGCGCGGGTTGATCCGTTACGTGGTGACCGAATACGGGGTAGCGTATCTGCACGGCAAGACCATCCGGGAACGGGCGCAGGCGCTGATCGACATTGCGCATCCCAAGTTTCGGGAAGAACTTTATCAATACTGCGAGAAAAGCAAGTGGCTACAGCGGCCTTTGGTAGCGGCTGAATCTGATTTCCAAATTCAGCCGATGCCCGGCCTTTAGCCGGGAGACACGGGTAACGGGGTGAAACGTAACGAGGGGAACGAGAACGAGGTAAATCATGGCAGGGCAAGCGCGCGGTAAGGTCACGGTCGATGTCGAGGAATGCAAGGGATGCGGGCTGTGCGTGGAGTCCTGTCCGCCCAAGTGCCTGGAACTGGAGCCGGAATTGAATGCTTACGGGGTTCATCCGGCGCACTACACCGGGCACGACTGCACGGGCTGTGGAATCTGCTTTTATTGCTGCCCGGAACCGGGCGCAATTACGGTCTACCGCATAAAGGCCAAAGCCAAGGCGTTGGCAGTGGAGACAGCGCAAGGAGTCGAACATGCGGCAGCTCTGTAAAGGAAACGTGGCGGTGGTGAAGGGCGCGATCCTCGCCGGGTGCCGCGCGTACTACGGATATCCGATTACTCCAGCCAGCGAAATCGCGGAGGCCGCCGCGCTCTACTTCCCGCAGGTCGGCGGAACATTTATTCAAGCCGAGAGCGAAGTCGCCGCTATCAACATGGTGTATGGAGCATCGGCGGCTGGGGTCCGCGTCATGAGTGGATCCTCTGGGCCGGGCATCAGCCTGATGCAGGAGGGTATGTCCTATCTGGCCGGCTCGGAACTGCCATGCGTGATCGTGGATGTAATGCGCGGCGGACCCGGCCTCGGCAACATCGCGCCGGAACAAAGCGACTACTTCGCCATGGTGAAAGGCGGCGGCCATGGCAACTACCGCAATATCGTGCTGGCTCCCGCATCGGTGCAGGAGATGGCCGAGTTCACCATGCTGGCATTCGACCTCGCTGACAAGTACCGCAATCCGGCGGTCGTGCTGACCGATGGCTTCGTTGGGCAGATGATGGAGCCACTCGAATTGGAAGATCGTGAGATTCAGCCGCCTGAAAAACCGTGGGCGGTAAAGGGAACGCCAGAGACGCGGGCCAATTTCATCAGTTCTATTTATCTCGAAACCGATGAATTGGAAGAACACGAGCGCAGAATAGAAGCCAAGTACATGCGCGCGCAAGCAGCCGAGCCGCGTTGCGAGCTCTGCCACACTAAAGACGCCGACGTGCTGCTGGTCGGGTACGGCATTGTGTCCCGAGTATTGCTTTCCACGGTCGAAGCACTTCGCAAGGAAGGCGTGAAAGCGGGGCTGTTCCGACCTATCACGCTGTGGCCCTATCCCTCGAAGGCGCTGGCGGAAGCGGCGGCTAAGGTGCAAAAAGTGTTGGTCGTCGAATTGAGCAACGGACAAATGGTGGAAGATGTGCGCCTGGCGCTGAACGGCAAGGTACCAGTGGAGTTCTACGGCCGGGTAGGTGGCAACGTGCCCTCGGTCGCGGAGTTGCAACAACAAGTGTTGACACGCATGGCCGTGGCGGTCTGAGACCAGTTCCGGCGAGGATCTGGTTCGAAGAGGACAATGAAAATGGCAAAAGAGAGCGTGATCAGCGTAGCGGGTCCAGAAGTGAAGGCCGAAGTTAAGTCGGAAGTTAAGTCAGAAGTGAAGCCCGAAGGCAGTCCCGAAGCTGGTGGCAATATCAGCAACAACGGATACGAACTAATCCACTCGAAGTCGCCCGTGTTCTTTGACCTGTACGAGCGCAAGGCAGAGCTGCAGCACCAGACCCACTACTGTCCCGGCTGCGGACACGGAGTGGTACACAAGCTGATTGCCGAAGCCTTGCAGGACCTCGGGCTGCAGGACAAGACGATCTTCGTCAGTCCGGTCGGCTGCTCGGTGTTTGCTTACTACTATTTTGACGTAGGCAATGTGCAGGTCGCACACGGCCGCGCGCCGGCTTCAGCCACAGGAATCAAACGGTCTTGTCCAGATAAGATCGTCATTTCCTATCAGGGAGACGGCGACTTGGCGGCGATCGGCACCGCTGAGATCGTGCATGCCGCCAACCGAGGCGAGAAGATCACTGTCTTTTTCGTGAACAACGGAATCTACGGCATGACGGGCGGACAGATGGCGCCCACTACTCTGGTCGGGCAGAAGAGCACAACTTCTCCGTGGGGCCGGCGGCCGTCGAACGAAGGCTTTCCGATACACATGGCGGAACTTCTCGCCACACTGGAAGCGCCGGCATACATCGAACGGGTGGCGCTTTCGGACAACAAAAACATCATGAAAGCGCGGCGGGCAATCCGTAAGGCGCTCGAGATCCAGCGGGACGGCGCGGGTTTCTCGTTTGTCGAAATCTTGTCGCCGTGTCCGACGATTTGGGGCAAAGACCCGGTGGAAGCGCGGAGCTGGGTTCTCGAGAAGATGACGCCAACCTTTCCGCTGAATGTTTTCCGCGACCGGCGGCCGGTAATTCCTGTGGGAAATGAGCCGCCGCAACGCCCGGTAGCGGATGTTCTTGAAATCACTCCGAAAGCGGGAGCGCACGATACTTCTAAACGGAAACACGCCCATCGCTTCAAAGACGTTAAGCTCAAGATCGCGGGCTTCGGGGGACAGGGCGTGCTGCTGTTGGGGCAACTCCTCATCGAAATGGGTATGCGCGAGGGGCTGGAGGTGAGCTGGCTGCCGTCCTATGGCCCGGAGATGCGTTCGGGCAGCGCGCACTGCGATGTATGTTTGGCGAAAGAACGGATTGGGTCGCCCCTGGTCTCCCACCCCGATGTGCTCGTGGCCATGAATGAGTACTCGCTGCGGAAGTTTGCCCGCGAAGTCGTGAGCGGCGGAATCATTCTTTACAACGGCGCCAGCCTCCCTGCCGACTTTAATGCGCCGGAGGTGGAAGTGGTCTGTATTCCGGCTGCGGAAATCGCCGACAAACTCGGTTCGGCGAAGGCAGCCAACATAGTAATGATGGGGGCGCTGCTGGAAGAGACCGAGTGTCTGGCTCCGGGAACTGCATTGAGCGTACTCGAAGACAAAGTGAAAAAACTCGATCTGCTGGAAATTGACCGCAAAGCGCTCACCGCGGGTCGCCTGTTTATCGATGAACAGGCGCATATTGGCGCGGTGAGCCAGCCGGACGGCTTCGCCTAGCATCTAAGCTGGTGGAGAGCCGGGCGTCCCCGCCCGGCCGGACGGGCGAGACGCCCGTCCCTCCACCAAACGACTTATCGCGCGGTCGCGGTAATAGGTTTTCGGAGGGTTTGCAATGTCGACTGCCTGGACGGCTCGTTACGCGTTGCGCACCAAGGGCATCACCAGTTCTCAAATTCGCGAATTGTTAAAGGTCACCCAAAGACCGGGAATGATCTCCTTTGGCGGCGGCCTGCCCGCGCCCGATGTTTTCCCCGTGCAACGCTTTGAGGAAGCCTGCCACAAGGTACTTACCGAGCAGGCGGCTTCAGCCTTGCAATACGGGGAAACCGAAGGTTACCAGCCCCTGCGCGAACTGATCGCGAACAACATCGCGCGTTATGGGATCAAGGCGAAGGTGGAGAACGTCCTGATCACTTCCGGCTCGCAGCAGGCGCTCGACCTGATCGGCAAGCTGTTTATCAATCGTGGGGATCGCGTGCTGGTGGAAGCGCCGACTTACCTCGGCGCACTGCAGGCTTTTAACGTGTATGGCGCGGAATATGTATCGGTTCCGATCGATGAAAACGGCCTTCGCACCGACCTGTTGGAAAAGCCTCTGCGTTCGGGCCCCAGGTTCATGTACGTACTGCCAAACTTCCAGAACCCGGGCGGAACCACATTGTCGGAGGGGCGTCGCCACGAACTGGTGCTGCTGGCGGACAAGTACGGCATTCCGATTATCGAAGATGACCCGTATGGCCAGTTGCGTTATGAAGGCGAGCACCTCCCGTCACTGGTAGTGCTCGACCGTGAGAACCTGCGCCGCGACGATGGCTATTCTATTGGCAACGTCATTTACCTGAGTACATTCTCGAAGACGCTGGCTCCCGGGCTTCGTCTGGGATGGATCGTCGCTCCTCCCGAGGTCATCAGCAAGTTGACGCAACTGAAACAGGGAGCCGACCTGCACACTTCGACCTTCACTCAGTTCGTGGCCTACGAAGTCGCGCGCGATGGATTCCTCGACAAACACGTCAGGCTGATTCGTCAGGTCTATCGCGAACGCCGCGACGTAATGCTTCAGGCTCTGAAAGAGTTCTTCCCGCCCGCAGTGACTTGGACGCATCCTCAGGGTGGGCTATTTCTTTGGGTTACACTGCCCGAAGGACTGGACATGCAGGCGATCCTCAAGTCGGCGCTCGAACAGAATGTGGCCTTTGTGCCGGGCGATTCCTTCTATGCCAACGATGGGCGCGAAGGCTCGCGCCACATGCGATTGAACTTTTCGAACGCCGCTCCGGAGCAGATACGAGAGGGCATACGGCGATTGGCGGCGGCGGTGAAAAGCCATCTGCCAGGAACGACGCTGCGATTGAAGCTGCCGCTTGAAGTGTAGCCATCGCACCGATCGCTTCACGTGGAAATTTGTGAGAGACAAATAATAAGGGGGTAATCAAATTGACTACCCCCTCATCACTTCCTCCCGAGAAGCCGCTCTACTCCAGCACGAAAATGTTCTTGGCGGCGCACATCTCCTTCAACACCTTCGGCCACACCGTCACGCTGACTTCCCCGAGATGAGCCTTGCGGAGTAACAGCATCAAGGTACGCGACTGTCCGATTCCACCGCCGATCGAGAGCGGGATCTGGTTGTTCAGGATCGCCTGGTGATACGGCAGTTTCATGAAGTCCAACTGCTTGGACATCGTGAGTTGCTGTTTCAGCGTCTCGGCTGTAACCCGAATGCCCATCGACGTCAGTTCATGCCGGCGCTTAGTAACCGAGTTCCATACTAAGATGTCGCCATTCAGCCCGTGCGTGTCTTTATTATTGCCGGTCTGATCGCGCGTGTCGGTGATCCAGTCGTCGTAATCGGCGGCGCGCATCTCGTGGGGATAACCGTCTTTCAACGGCCAGCCAATCCCAATAATGAAGACGGCGGGATACTTCTGCAGCACCGCGGTCTCGCGCTGCTTGCGCGGCAGGTCGGGATACATGTCGAGAATTTCCTCGGCGTGCAGGAATTTCAACTCCGCCGGCAGATCGGGATAGCGAGAGTCTTTTAATTGCGGGAATAGCGATTGCGCGAACTTCTCCGCTCCGACGATTACTTTCCAGATCTTGCCCACAATCGCCTTAAGAAATTCCAGGTTGCGCTGCTCGGCTGTGATGACCCGCTCCCAGTCCCACTGATCGACGTAGGCGGAATGGTCGTGATCGAGGAAATAGTCCTTGCGAACGGCGCGCATGTCGGTGCAGATGCCCTCGCCGACTTTGCAATCGAATTGCTTGAGAGCGGCACGTTTCCACTTGGTTGCCGCTTGCACGACCTGCGCGTCGATGGGGTGAAGATCGCGATCGTTCGAGATATGGAACTGAACCGGCGTGCGCGACCCGTCGCGATCCAGCATGTCGTTGACACCGCTCTCCACATCCACGATGAGCGGCACTTCGACCATCATCAGGTTAAGTTCCCTGCACAGGTTGTCCGCGATATAGCGTTTCACCTGGGAGATGGCATGCTGCGTCTCCTTCGGGGTCAGCAAGGAGCGGTAACCCTGCGGCAGAATTTTTTCCAATTCCTTGTAATCGCCGATTCCCGGTCCAGCCAGGTCGGCTTTCTTGTCTTTGGCATTATTCAGCACAAACGTGCTCATGCGATATTCTCCTTTGCAGACGGATTCGGTGCCATCGCGCCATCATTACGCGGTCTATCGAAGTCTTGGATTAAGAGAAGGGATGGCGCCGGAGGTCAGAGGATGTGCGGCGTTATCTTTGGCTGCACGTTTGAGCTTAGATTGCTCCAGGACTACCGCGACTGTCAGCAGAATTCCAATCACACCAAATACCGCCAGCGCGAGCAGAGCCATCATGAGGATCGGCATAGCTTTACCTCGCTTCTGCCATCGATTCTCTCTCCTGATTGCGTGAAACGCTGTGACCAAAATCACTTTCTGATGTGATCCAAGGACTTTCATCCTCGCGCACTTGAGTCACATCTCCCGATCGGAGTCACCGATCAGGGTGACCTGGATCACTGCGGTTGTTTCCTCTAAACGTTGAAACTCTCAATAGGCAACGATTCGAGTTGCTGAGTTCTGTTACGTTCGGTTCTTTGGAAGGTTGTATTGGTGGTTACTTTCGCAACACACGCACGACTGCGAGAAGAACGCCGATTTCATTAGGTTGCAAAACTTCACAAGGAGAAGAAACGAAACCATGAAGACGACAAAGCTGGTGATGCTGGTAATGACAATCGCGGTGGCCCTATTCATCCTGATTCCCAATCTGTCATGGGCTGAGGACGGAGCCGCTCTCTACAAAGCAAAATGTGCAATGTGCCACGGTCCGGATGCGGCTGGCAAGCCCGCGATGAAAGCTCCGAGCCTGATTTCGGATGAGGCAAAGAAGAAGTCCGATGCCGACCTGACCAAGGCCGTGGCGGAAACGGCGAAGCACCCGGCCGGAGTGAAGGGCCTAGCTGCTGACGACGTGAAAGCTGTCGTTGCCTACATTCGTAGCCTGCAGAAGTAGTCTCATTGGCTGTTCCTCTTTGTACGAGGAAGGCGTCAGGGTGAGTATGGGGATGTCCGGCTCAATTCGGCGGACGGAACGGAAACCTGGCCGATCCGTAGCTAGCCGGAAAGCTTCTCCCTGGTTCGCCTCCCCGCAAGGAATAGTCCCCCCGAGTCCGGGTGCACACCTCTCCGGACTCGGTTCTTTCTTTATATTCGGTCCGCCAAAGGTGTTCTGTACGGTTCCCAAGTCCGTTCCTTCACGGCATACCTTCTACTTCATTCCACTGGAACGAAAGTCCCGCTTGGGAGCAACGAGGAGCAATTTCCATGAGTAAGGCCCTGCTATATGACGCAACGATATGCATCGGTTGCAAGCAGTGTGAAGCTGGCTGCGCGCAGCAGAACAAACTGCCGTACGACGACAAAGTGGCGGCGGAGTCGGTGCAATCGGAACATAAATTTACGGTCGTTCTGACCAAGGACGACAAATTCATGCGCCGGCTATGCATGAACTGCGATCATCCCGCTTGCGCGTCGGTCTGTCCCGTTGGCGCCATGCATAAGACGAAGGAGGGTCCGGTCTTATACGACGTCTGGAAGTGTATCGGCTGCCGGTATTGCATGGTGGCCTGCGCGTTCAGTCAGCCAAAGTACGAATGGAACTCGCGGAATCCGCGGGTCCGCAAATGCATCATGTGCCCGGACCGCGTGCTTGCCGGCAAGCAGACGGCATGTGCCGAGATCTGTCCGACCGGGGCCACAAAGTTCGGGGAGCGCGACGACCTCATCAAGGAAGCGCAGGACCGTATCCGTCAAAATCCATCCACCTATCTGCCTCGTATTTACGGCCTTAACGAAGTTGGCGGAACGTCGGTCCTTATTCTCTCCAGCATGAAAGTTGAAGAGTACGGTTATCCAGCATCCGCAAAAATCGGCGACACTCCGATGCCAGAATACACCGGTCGAGTGATGGAAAGAATTCCAGACTTTGTCCCGGTGTGGACGTTGGTATTGGGAGGCATCTATTGGGTTTCGCATCGCCGCGAAGAAGTAGCCGCTGCTGAAGCAGAAGAAAAGAAGCAGAACGGGAGTGGAAAATGAAGTTCAAGCTGACCTTTTGGAGAGTGGTATTCATTGTGATCATGGGCCTGGGCCTTTACTCCACAATTGTTCGCTTTTTCTACGGCTTGGGCGCGGTTTCAAACATGAGTGACCAGTTTCCCTGGGGGCTCTGGATCGGCTTCGACCTCCTGTGCGGGGTCATGCTGGCAGCGGGCGGTTTCTGCATGGTTGGTGCGGTCTACTTGTTCAACGTCGAGCGCTTGCACAGTGTTGTGCGTCCTGCGGTGTTGACAGCGTTCCTGGGCTATTGCCTTTTCATCGTTGGACTGTTGTTCGACCTGGGCCGCCCCTGGTACATCTGGCATCAGCTCATCTACATGAATCCGCACTCGGTCATGTTTGAGGTCGGCATATGCGTGATGTCCTACACCACTGTGCTCTTCTTCGAATTTCTTCCCAACGTGTTCGAGCGCTTCAATCTGCAGGCTCCCATCAAGTGGATTAAGAAGATTTACCCGGTGCTCATCATCTTGGGCATCCTGCTCTCCACCCTGCACCAGAGTTCGCTCGGATCCCTGTATCTGATCATGCCGAGCAAGCTGCATCCGTTCTGGTACACACCCGCGCTACCGTTCCTCTTTTTCGGATCGGCGATTGCGGTTGGTTTGGCCATGACCATCTTCGAGTCCACGCAGAGCGCAAAAGCCTTCGGCCGTCACCTTGAACTGCCGGTTCTGGTCGAACTTGGCGGCGCCCTGCTGGTTGCTCTCTGGGTCAATGCCCTGCTGCGCTTCGAGGACTACTTCCATCGCGGCTTGCTGGGACAGATCATTAAGCCCAGCTACGAAGCGTACTTCCTGTGGCTCGAACTAGCGCTGGCCTTTGTGATTCCGATCACCTTGCTCAGCTTCAAGAAGGTCAGGCTGTCGCCCGGCGGATTGTATCTAGCCTCCGTCTGCACTGTGCTCGGATTCATCACTAACCGCCTCAATGTCAGCGTCATCGGGTTTGAGACTTACGTTGGGCATCACTACGTGCCGAAGTGGACGGAGTTCTCCGTGACCCTCATGATTGTCGCGCTGGGCTTCGCCCTGTTCGGGCTGGCAGTGAAGTACCTGCCTATCTTTCCCGACGTGCGAGTTCCCGTGAAGGAGCGTCTCCGAACCGAACCCGCGCCCGTGGTTGCTGCACCGGTGTTAGGCCATGCGGGAGACTGAGCCAATTCGCGGCGATCTGGGATGGAAGCGGCTGACTCACAGCATCAGTGGAAAGTTGATCGGTTCCCTGTTGGCGGTAATGGTCGTGATCTTCGCGCTTCTCGGATACTTGAATATCCGATTGCATCGCCAGCACCTGGAAGCAGCCACGCTGGCCAGCGCCGAGCGGGTCAGCGATGTAATCAAGCACAGCACCACGTACTACATGCTGCGCAACGATCGCGAGGGACTCTATCACGCGATCCAAACCATGGCGGACGAACCCGGCATGGTCAAGGTGCGCATTCTTGACCAGCAGGGGCGTGTCAGCTACTCCACGGACCCGGCGGAAGTCAGCCACGTTCTCGATAAAACGGCGGAGGCCTGCTATGGCTGCCATACCCAATCACAGCCGCTGGCGCGCCTGAATCGCCCCGACCGCTTTCGCATTTATCGCACTGGCGGGCAACGCGTGCTGGGAATTATCACTCCCATCGAAAATCAACCCAGCTGCTCCAACGCCGAGTGCCACGCGCATCCTGCCGGCCAGCAAGTTCTGGGCGTGCTTGACACTAATCTTTCGCTCGCGAAAACGGACGCGCAACTTAAGGTCAGCAGCGCCCGCATGCTGTATTACACAGCGGGGGCATTGCTGATTGTCGCGGTATTAAGCTGGTTATTCGTGTGGCGAGTGGTTGGCAAACCCATCAAGGCGCTCGAGAAGGGCACGGAACATCTTTCCCAGGGCGAGCTTGGTTACCAGATCGAGGTGCAATCCCACGACGAAGTGGGCGACCTGGCGCATTCCTTCAACGGCATGAGCCTGCAGTTGCGCGCGGCGAACGAAGAAATCGTTACCTGGGCAAAGACGCTCGAAGATCGCGTCGAGCAGAAGACGAAGGAACTCAAGCGCGCCCACGATCACATGCTGCACGTGGAAAAGATGGCTTCCATCGGCAAGATGGCGGCGGTGGTGGCGCACGAGGTGAACAATCCGCTCTCTGGGATTCTTACCTATGCCAAACTGCTGCGGAAGTGGGTAGCGTCTGGCCAAGTCGAACGTGAAAAACGCGAGGAGGCGATGCAATGTCTGGAACTGATCGCCTCGGAAAGCCGGCGTTGCGGCGAACTGGTTAAGAACCTGCTGACTCTTTCGCGCACCGCGCCCATGAACGTGCAGTCGACCGACCTGCGAACCGTGATTGATCGTTGCCTGTTGCTGGTGCGGCATCCACTGGAGCTGGGCGGAATCCAGTTGCACCTGAACCTGGCAGAAGACGTGCCGCGTGTGCCCTGCGATCCGGCGCAGATGGAACAAGTCTTCCTGGCATTGATCATGAATGCAATCGATGCCATGCCCCGGGGCGGCAATCTCTGGATCGAGACTGCGCTGAGTAACGATGAGACGGAAATCAAGATCCAGGTGCGCGACGACGGAGCGGGCATCGCTCCCGACGTACTGGCCCAGATCTTCGAACCTTTTCTGACCACCAAAGAAAGTGGGCACGGAGTCGGGCTGGGCTTGGCGATCAGTCGCGGCATCGTGGAGCGGCATCACGGTCGCATCGAAGTCGAATCGGAGCTGGGACGGGGCACGACTTTCACCGTAACCCTGCCCAATCAAGCCCCGGACGCTGCGCTGGCGGCCAACGGCGGGAATACCGCGATGAAGGTGAGGTGATTGAAGTGAGCACACAGGGAAAACTGCTGATCGTGGATGACGAACTGAGCGTGCGCGACTCGCTCGGCAAATGGTTCCGCGAAGAAGGCTACGAGGTAACTACGGTAGAAAACGCGAGCGACGCGCTTACCCGGCTGGCGGAACAACGCTGGGATGCGGCGCTGGTCGATATCAAGATGCACGGCACCGATGGGATCGAACTGCAGCGCCGCATGCACGAAATCGATCCTGAACTCATCGTAATTATCATGACCGGCTATGCCTCGGTCGAAACCGCAGTCACAGCGCTGAAGAATGGCGCCTATGATTACGTGACCAAGCCCCTCGACCCGGACGAGATCGCGCACCTGGTGAAGAACGCGATAGCGCATAAACGGGCGGCCCAGGAGAACGTACTCTTGCGCGAGACCGTTGCCGAGGTCGCGCGTCCGGGGGACCTGGTCGGCCAGAGCGGCCCCATGCACAAGGTCTTTGACGCCATAGAGACGGTTGGTCCGACGGACGCTACGGTGCTGATCACGGGGGAGAGCGGCACCGGGAAGGAACTGGTGGCGCGTGCGATTCATCACGCCAGCCCGCGAAGATTTCATCCTCTGGTCGTCATTCACTGCGGCGCTCTGACGGAGACGCTTCTGGAAAGCGAACTCTTCGGGCATGAAAAGGGCGCGTTCACCGGCGCCCAGTACCGCAAGAAAGGCAAATTCGAAATCGCTGAGGGTGGGACGGTGTTCCTGGACGAAATTGGCGACATCACGCTAAAGACGCAGACCGACCTGCTGCGGGTACTGCAGGAACGCGAGATCACCCGCGTCGGCGGCAACCAAATCATCAAGGTGGACTTCCGCTGCATCGCCGCCACCAACAAGGATCTGGAGAAACTGATCGAGGAAGGTAAGTTCCGTCCTGATCTTTTCTACCGGCTCAACGTCTTCCGCATCGAACTGCCGCCGCTGCGCGAACGCCGGGAGGATATTCCGCTGCTCGTGAACCATTTCGTTCAAAAGTTCTCTCTGGCCATGAACAAACGCATCACCCGTGTTTCACCCGCGGCCATGAACCTGTTGCAGGAGCAGCCCTGGCTGGGGAATGTTCGTGAACTGGAGAATGCGGTGGAGCGCGCCATGGTTGTGGGGCAGGAGCCGGAACTGAATGAACAGGATTTCATCTTCAAGCCACCAAGCTCCTCTGGCTCTGGCGGCCCGGGCAAGAAGCTGGAGGACATGGAGCGGGCCCACATCCTGCGGGTGGTAGAGGAATGTGGAGGCAATCAGAGTCACGCCGCGGAGATCCTCGACATCGACCGGGTCACTCTCTATCACAAGCTGAAGAAGTACGGCTGGACTCGCACCCCGGTTGAGACTCATTGAAGCTGGCTCGATGAAGCTGCTGCACCTGTTGCCGATCGGGAATGTGGATGACGTGCTGCTCAAGGATCTGCGGCCCGCCGTCGAAGAAACTTTCCGCGTCTCCTGTAAAGTGCTCCCGGTCCGGTTGGATCCGGAGTTCGCGTTCCACGGAGAGCGGCAGCAGTACCACTCGTCGGAAATCCTGCATCGCATGCAGAGTTTTCTTACCCCGGACTCCTGGCGAATGCTGGGCGTTGCGGCGGTGGATCTCTACATCCCGATTCTCACCTTTGTTTTTGGAGAAGCGCAGATGGGTGGCCCCTGCGCCGTGATCTCCGCGCACCGGCTGCGCCAGGAACTCTATGGCCTTCCGCCCGACCCAAAACTGTTTCGCCAGCGCGTGATCAAGGAAGCGGTCCATGAACTGGGCCACACTCTGAACTTGACTCACTGCGAGGACTACCGCTGCGCCATGGCCCCTTCCCACGCTGTGGAGTGGATCGACCTCAAGGAAAGTACGCTCTGCACCACCTGCCGAGCCGCGGTAACGCCGGGGGCGCAGGTCTCGTCGGCACGAGGCTTCTGAAATCTGACTATGTTTACTAGTTGGTACCGGTGAAATACCCCGCCCTGCCTATTAGAATCATAGAGTTATAGGGGTGCTAATTGACCTAGCTAACCAAAATGACGATTTAGTGGGTCGAACGCTTGACATTGGAGTGCAGGTTGGAATGAAGATGAAAAATGCCTACCTCGATACCGTTAGGGTGCCGTGACAGGGCGGAGCTACAATCCGACTATGCAGCCAACAAGACTGCAAGGTTATTTATGTTTTTAGCTTGCCTTGATGATTCTGGAACCAAGAATGCGAAGCAGCCATTCCAGTTGATTACTGCTGTGGTGATTCCGGATAGCTTTTTCCGAGATGCGGAAATACTGGCCGCTACCTCGATAGCGGTTTTCATTCCTCAAGATAAACTCCCCGCATTTTGGGGACAGTTCAAGGAATTCAAGGGGTCTGATCTGTTTCACGGAGCGGGGCATTTTTTGGGAATAGATGACGATGTTCGATTCGGCATTATGAAAATGCTTCTCGGAATAGTGGTTAGCTATAAACTCCCCGTAATATTTGGAGCTTTGAACAAAAAAGAATGGGAGGAACGTAAATCAAAATCCGGCGATCTGTTTTTCTATGGTGCGGCCACTCCCCCAGACATTTGCTTCAGAGTTTGTCTTAAAGGAATCGGAACTTTCATAGAAAAGAACTGGCCATCAGAATTCGCTTTGCTGATTATGGATGATTCAACTGACCGCGACCTAAAGGAGTTGCTGAGAGCCGCTTTCTATAGTTACCGTGAGCGATTGAATCCGACTAAAGACTCAAGCCCGACTCCCCAGTTTCACGATGATATGTACTTTGGGGATTCGAAATATTCGCTGGGAATTCAGCTTGCAGATTTGTGTGGTTTCATCATTGCCAAACATCTGGAGAATGATCTCGCTATTGCGCCTTTCTACAACATCCTAAGAGACTACATCATGTATTCCCGGATCGAACCGGAGGGGAAAATAGTCCATCCTGAGCGATGAAGATACTGGGAGTGATTGCCGTCTTTTTTGGACTTTCCGCTGTTATCGGAGGATTGACGCTGCTGGTTGTTCCCAGCGCCGGTGATGATCGCCTGATTGGGGGCGCATTACTCGCTGGAGGTCTGACGTACTTCTGGTATCGCACAGGCTTTCGTGGCCTAAAATAGAAAAGCCCGGATGCCAGTCCGGGATTCTAAGGTGTATAATTCGCGGCGCGATGGAAAAGAAGTACTTTGCCGATGTCTATTTTTACACCTGCCCCAAATGTCGCAGACAGGTGATTGGGAAGAACTACTACTGCCTTTTCGAGTTAGCCGAAATGGGGGCTGCTAAACGTGCTGGTCTAATCACATACACATGCACGCACGAAGATTGCCACGCTTCTTATCCATCCGACCGACTGCTGACTAATGGAGAGGCAGTCGAAGTATCAGCAAAAGAAGTCTTGTCCAATGGACTTGTATTTGAGTCCAAAGGGCAGGCGTAGTTTGAATAACTCCTCACAAGTTTTCCGCTCCTCACGTGCGCAACATAATAAAACTTCATTCCGTCGTGATCCTCCGTCCACTTGCACAGAATTGTCAACTATTATTGTAGGGTCAGCAGCTCACAGCCCCCCGTGTAACCGTCCGAATGCGCGGGCAAGCATTAGCGACATGATCAGGATGCCGGCCCCGAGAACGAGCACGTGCTGGGTCTTGCGCAGATTGAAACTGCCGACACGACAGACGAGCAGGTAGCCGACGGCAAGGTTGAAGAGGCCCCATAGGACATTGACCGTAGAGGAGGACAAGCCTACCCCCGGTGGTGATGCGAAGGGGCTCTGGAAGGCATGCCCCGAGATCCCATTGCCGAGATGGGGCAAGGTATTCGCGAGGAATGCGCCCCCGAAAAAGTACGCCACGTAGTGGTACCAGCGCATGGTTGCTCCCTTCCGGCTGCCAGACCATGATACTGCGGAAGCAATTCTTCAAGCGCGCTTCGAGCACCCACGTCTCGAAAATCGCGAGACGTGGGCCACCCGCCCGGTGAGACGTGCGTTTGCGAACACACGCAATTGCAGTGAAGACTTCTCCGTCACCGAATCTATGTCAACTTGTTGAAGAATAAATACCTTACGAATAAGTCTTTATTTCTCAAAGACCTAACCAAACCAACTCTCCAAGGGCAATAATATACTTGCGTCCTCATACCATTTGGGCCATTAGTGCGCTTAGTTCTCTTACAGTGACCTCGAGCCATCTCTGTGGCGGAACCTTGGTTCTATCGTAATCCCGCAGGAACTTTCCGGGTCGTGAACCGCGATAGGTCTGGCCTGTGAGATGCAGAGTTGCGGCATCGAATTTTTTCTTAGCGTCGGCTTGGTCATGTACGATCCTATGCCGTGTGGACGATAAATGGACAAGACGAGTGAAGTTGGAGGTAATAATCAATTCTTGGACACAAGGTCCACCCCTAATGTGGAGGCGGCAACGATCAATTACTTTTTGCGGACTGTGCCAGAGTACGTAAGAATAGCCGCCTAATACTGCCGCTTCTGCCGTTGCCAAGTTAGGATAGAACTTACCCCTAATCAACTTCTCTTGCCCGGCAGCTGACGCATAGCCGCACAACGACCGATAGAAAACCGCCTCAAGGTACGTTTCCCATGCTGCGAATACTCTCAAATAAGCCAATTCATACAACGCCTCGAGCCTGCTCATGCTCCATTCTTTGCGTATAGCTGGACTGCCAGAAAGACGCGAAAATTCCCCGGCTCTAACTATCGAGACGGCAGTAATTGCATTGTCGAGTAGCGCGTTATCGAAGCGCGGGATACGCCTAGGCATTGTTTATTCAAAATGCTTCATCGTAAAGACTATCAAACCTAATTTTCCTTGGTTGGACATTGTCTGTTTGGCGTCCGCACGCTGCGACGAATATCTTGTACTTGGCGGCTAGTTCGATGTCTGGGTCTTTGGACTGAACTATTTTTTCCGATAAGAGGACGACAGCTTGCTTTAACGCGTCTCGCTCATCTACTGTTGGCCGCTTTTTGGGGGTTGCTCTCTGGATGCTAGGTAACCCGAAGAGGCGGTGAAAAACAACGCAGTACAACGTATAGAAAAGTGGTGGCCTCCGAAAATCGCTATCAGCTAGCGTTTCGTCGGTAAAAGTCTCTGCAATCGTGGACATCGTCTCATTAAATCTCTTCTCATCTTTTGCATGTTCTGGATATGAATCTTCCCACTTCTCATAGAAGTCGTTGATGGACGTTTTCTTGTCCTGCATCCCAGAGTTGCCCGCAATTAGCAGTTCACTGGCTAATTCGACTTCTAACATTCGAGCAATGCTCTGCTCGGTAAATACCCGATGCTTACGCCAAAACTCGAGATATGCTAGAGCTAAAGCGAACGATAACTGTTTGAAGAGACCAAAAAACTTACCATTGCGAAGCTCTTGTTTATTCAATGGAATGCCATTCATGTTCAATCTACAAAATACTTCCAAGACCTGTTGATCAGAAATTCCTTTGAACATTTCTGAGGGAAATCCGAAAGACATTATTTGTCGTTGCTGTTCGGTGGTCAGTTGCGAGAATCTTTTCCCCTTCCACGGGGCATTCAGCGTCTTGGATAGGCGATAGCCGTCATCGGCAATGAACTCTAGAACGCTTCTAACCCGCTGTTGACCATCAACGACTTCACGGACTGCCTTCGTGTTCTGTGGATTTTGCCTTATCCGAAAGTAGAGTGGGGGTACTGTCATGTCACGTAGAAGCGTGTCGATGAAATACGATCTCGCTGGCGTTCTCCACACTGAGCGTCTCTGAAATTTCGGCGTAATCTCTAGCATCTTGTTCTCTTGCCAGAGCAGAAAATCCTCGGCATTGAACACGGCCTTTTCAGTCTTGAATTCGTTCATGTGTTCGTTCTCGGTTCTCGCTAGATTTACTTGACCAGATCAGCCAGCGAAATATTTAACGCCTCGGCGAAGCGTTCAAGCATACTCAATCGTGGGTCACACGTCTTCTTCAAAAACTGCCATGCCGACTTGCGAGCGGTCGCGCCAGAATACCCCATCCGCTGACCTAGTTCGTCAAGGGAAAGGCCGGAATTAGAGAATATTCGTCTGGCGCGTTCCATCGTGTTGGCAGTTCGTGGGCGCATAGCTATGAATGTCTATCATACAATGGACGCGATACGCAATGTTTTCTATATTATGCGGGGATTCCGCTCTATTGCGTCCATGATGCTATGGACGCATGATAAAATTAGGAACGATGAAACACTCTGCCGAGTACCATAGATTCACAAACCTTGTGGATCAATTGATGACAGTCTCGCACGAAGAGATGCGGCAGCGCGAAGCCGAGTATCGAAAACGGGTAGAGGCGAATCCCAGGCGGCGTGGCCCGAAACCCGGCACAAAAAGAAAGCGGAAAGCGATTATGCCGCCTTCCGCTTCCGACCTCGGGGCAACCGAAACTTAGAATACAGCTTCCGGTTTTTCTGCTCCCTTCGCCGTCAGTTCCGCATAGGTCAATCGCTTCCCTACAATCTGCGAACACAGCAGACTAAACCGATCAGCGTCATTCAGGGGGTTGTCCTTCGTGGCGCGATTGTTGTATCTGAAAACCTGCTCATCAACGTACCGCTCAAGGTGGAACGGTTCGACCGCCACATACGTTCCCTTCAATCCCCTCTTGAGCAGAGACCAGAAGTTTTCCATGCCGTTGACATGGACGCGACCGCGCACATAAGTCTCAGTCTTGTTAACGAACTCATGCACGTAGCGCCATTGCAATCCCTGCTCGTAAGCAACGGCATCATCGGTGTAGACCTTCGTGCCGTACTTCACTTGCTTGAGAATCTCAGATTGCAGAGCTTCGCGGGTCACATTCGGCATGACCTTCGCACGAACCTGACGCGCATCACGGTCGAGAATCCCTTGCACGACAGCCTTGCCAGATGCGCCACCCTTCGCTTCGTAGCGGACTTTCTTTGTCCTTGTGCATGAACTGCTTCTTGCCGCCGACGAAAGTCTCATCCACTTCAACTTCGCTATCAGGGCCGCCGAGCTTCGTCTGCCATCCGGGGAATGGCTGATCCTTCATCCCCAAGCGAATCCGATGCAGCATAAACCATGCCGTCTTTTGCGTGACTCCAAGCGAGCGATGAATCTCCCACGAACTGACACCGTTCTTGCAGTTGGCAACCATCCACATTACCGGGAGCCACTTGTCCAGACCCAAGGGCGATTCCTCAAGGATCGTGCCCGTCTTGATGCTGAACTGCGCCTTGGGATGGCGAGTCTTGCATTGCCAGAAACGGCGCGAGGGAACGAACGGAGCGTCGTCCCGGCCACAAGTCGGGCAAATAACCTTACCGTCCGGCCAGCGCCGCGCCTTGAGGTAGTTCAGGCAGTTGTCGGCGTCCGTAAAGTATTGAATCGCTTGGGTAAGAGTCTTAGGAGTCGTGTCCATGCCTAATAATCGCACAGATCGTTTGAGGAGTCAAGTATATTCTTGCCTCTCCAAGTCTCTGATTCCAAAAGACCGAGGGAGAGGGGTTCTCAGCGTCCATTCTATGCGGCCCAAAAGAAACGGCCGCCTTGTGAATCAAGGCGGCCAGCGCTTCTACGGTTTCAACGAGGTGCTTCCTCGTTCGACTTATGACAGGAAGAACTCTTTCGCCAGCGGCAGCCACTCCTGATCGGGGATCTGGGTTGAGATGTCATCCATGGCGACTCCACCATCCTGGGCCAGCGCACCCAGCGCCATCGGCATCCGGCGCTGCAGGCGGCTTGCCGACTCCTCTGTCCACCAGCGCGCCATTGCTCCACCCAACAGGTTCTTGAAGCTTGTCTTCGCATCGGGCGACTGCACCGTCACCAGCCAACCTTCTCCGTAGGGATCGCGGAGTGCCAGCTTGGGATCTTGCATGAGCGCCTGGTTGATGTCAGACACGCTGCCCTCGATTGGCGAAACCATATCGACGGCGTAGTCATCGCGATAAAGTGTGCACATCTTCTGGCCTTGGCGAATCCATTGGCCGCGTTGCGGCAGATTGATGCTGTCCACCTTGCCGGCCAGCTTGGAGGCAAAATCATCCATGCCGACCCGCACCAGGTTGGGGCTCTCGCTCAATGCCCAGGTGTGACCGGGGTGGTAGCGCAGGTTTTCCGGGACCTCGAAGCCGCCGACCAAGGCCGGCTGCAAGCGTGGCACCTCGGCATACTTTGCTGGGGCAACCTGCAACGCTGGTTGCACAATGGCGCGGCGGCTGCGGAAATAATCAATCAGCAAGAAGGTTGCGAAGAAGAAGAGAACCAGTAGGACTGTCATAAGTCACCTCGTCGGAGGGCCGTCTAGCGAGCCACTCAGCACTTTTCTAAAGGCAATCGCCGTGCCAAGAGGAGGCGAATTGCGAATAAGTCCGCTGCAGGCGGCTATCTCCTCTGAAACAAAGGGGATAGACGAACGGCATTTTCATGGCGCGGGCAATTGCGATGAGATTGTCAACAACGCTTTGATGGAAATCGCAACAGGGCAAAGCTTGTGTTTGCAGGGTTTGGAGGCGGACGACGAGAATGACGGCTTGCAATCAATGGCTTACGGGGGTTACGAGCCGGGCCAGCGGGGTGATGAATCTCACAACATCGAAAGTTGAAGAATGCAACGGTGATTCAGCGGTTTCGGGCGAAAGCAGATCCTTCGCTTCGCTCAGGATGACAAGTTTAGTGGAGACAGTTCTAGGGAACGGTTCCCTATCCAAGGTCGATTTCTGAAACGGCCCTTATTCCCGCGAGTACTCCGTCTCCAGCTCGACATCGGCGGCGATATCGGCGGCGCCCGGAGTGGCAGTTAATGCAGCGGTTCCGTACTCCAGCCCTCTTTCGAAGGCCTTCAGGTTTAGTTCTTTAAAGTTTGGCGGGACAGAAGCCGCGATTGCCTGGCGCACGGCACCTGGGTCCAGCAGGTTAGTGATGGCGGTGAAGAATCCCACCATCACCGAATTCAGCACCATGCGCTTTCCGAGTTCTTCGGCGATGCGGGTCGCTGGGATGCTGTAGACCTTGATTTCCTTTTTGATTTCTGAAACTCGCACCATGTCCTGCTCGACGATCATGATGCCGCCGTCTTTCAACTCGGAGCCGAAGCGCACATAGGCTTCTTGCGACATAACAAGGAGGATGTCGGGCTTGGTGACGTATGGGTACAACACGGGCGAATCGGAAAGGACGAGCTGCGCGCTGCAGGCGCCGCCTCGGGCTTCCGGGCCGAAGTTCTGTGTCATGGTGGCAAAAGCGCCTTGATAAATCGAGGCAGCCTTGCCGAGGATGATGGCCGAGAGGATCACTCCCTGGCCGCCAAAGCCAGCGATACGAATTTCAGTTAGCTGCATACCATCTCCGCTTGTTCGACGAATCTCTCACCCAGCGATTCCTGGTATTGACCCCGCATCATGGTTTGGTAGTCGGGACGGTCGCGGTCCACGAACTTGCCGACAATGATTTCTCCGGTCATGGTCATGCCAACTTCACTGGTAGGCGCACCGTTCCGGACTTTGCTCTTCTCTTTATAGTACTTCATGGCGTCGAGGCCATCGCCCAGCTTGTTGCGGCGCTGATAAAGCGTGGGACAGGGCGAGATCACCTCGATAAAGGAGAAGCCCTTCTTCTGAAATGCCTCGCTGATGGAGCGCGTCAGTTGCCGTACGTGAAACGTGGTCCAGCGCGCGACGTAAACCGCGCCCGCCGCCTCGACCAGGTGCGGCAAGTTGAACGACGGCTCGAACACACCGTAGGGATTCGTGGACGTGGTCGAGTGATCGGGCGTGGTGGGCGCGGTCTGGCCGCCGGTCATGGCGTAGATCAGATTGTTCACGCAGATGACTTTCAAATCGATGTTGCGGCGCGCGGCGTGAATCAGATGATTGCCCCCGATGGCGGAAAGATCGCCGTCACCGGAATAGACGATGACGTTCAGCTTTGGGTTGGCGAGTTTCAAGCCAGTCGCGAACGGGATGGCGCGGCCGTGGGTGGTATGGAAAGAATCGAGTTTAACGTAGCCCGCCACGCGCCCGGTGCAGCCGATGCCCGAGACTAGCGCAAGGGAGCCCAAATCGATTTTCGAGTCGATGAGGGCGCGAGCGAAAGAGTTCACGGTGGTGCCGATGCCGCATCCCGGACACCAGATGTGAGGCATGCGATCGCTGCGCAAGAAGGGCTCGACCGGGTTGACGAGGTCGTTGGTCAAACTGTCTGGGATCAAGCTGCCTGGGATCAAGCTTTCTGACATCGGCTGGCCTCCACGATTACCTTGAGGATATCTTCGGGGTTGTGAACTCCGCCGCCCGCATGCGACACGGCGAAGGTCTTTGCCTGACCGGCAGCAGATCGCTCCACTTCACGCACCATCTGGCCCAGATTAAGTTCGGGGACGACGAATGCTTTCACGTTGGCTGCGAGTTCGCGAATCTTTTTCTCGGGGAACGGCCAGGCGGTGATCAGGCGCAACTTACCGACGCGCAGACCCTGCTTACGAGCCGCCTCGATGGCGCGTTGCGCCACCCGGGAAGTGATTCCGTAGGAAACGACCACCACATCGGCGCCCTCGAGTTGTTCTTCCTCGAACATGGCAATGCGGTCGGCGGCTTGGAGAATCTTGTTTTGCAAGCGGCGAACCAGCTTGTCCTGGGTCGGCGGAGTCATGTCGGGATAGCCGCGTTGGTCGTGCGTCAAGCCGGTGACATGAAAGTTGTAGCCTTCGCCGGCGTGTGCCATTTCCGGAACCAGGTCGCCGTTGGTTTCATAAGGGAGGTACTCGCCAACCGGCTTGTGAGTATGGCGGCGCGGTACGACTTCGATCTGGTCGGCGGGAGGAATCACTACCTTCTCGGTCATGTGGCCCACGACTTCATCCATCATGAACATCACGGGCACGCGGAATTCTTCGGCCAGGTTGAAGGCTTTGATGGTGAGGTCGAAACACTCCTGCGGAGAATTGGGGCAGAGGGCGATGATCTCGTAGTCGCCATGCGAGCCCCAACGCGCCTGCATCATGTCGGCTTGCGCGGGGAGCGTGGGCAGGCCGGTGGAGGGTCCACCGCGCTGCACATCCACGAACACGCACGGCGTTTCGGTCATGGCGGCGTAGCCGATGTGTTCCATCATCAGAGAAAAGCCGGGGCCGGAGGTTACGGTAAACGCTTTGGCGCCGGCCCAGACCGCGCCTTGCAGGGTGATGGAAGCTGCCAGCTCGTCTTCCATCTGGATAAACGTTCCGCCCACGGTCGGCACACGCGAGGCGAAACGCTCAACCACTTCGGTGGAAGGAGTGATGGGGTATCCGGAGGCGAACCGGCTGCCGGCAGCCAGCGCGCCTTCGCAGCAGGCGTGGTCGCCGTCCATGAAGTGTATGCCGGTGAGCACACCAATAGGGTCAGCCTTCATTTGTCACCTCCCTTAGCGGGAGCTACTTTGGTAGCGTAAATGGCGAAGTCGGGGCAGTACATCCCGCACAAATCACAACCACTGCACTTTTCCGGATTTACGACATGCGGTGGGTGGTAGCCTTTGGAATTGAAGGCGGAAGAAAGCGCAAGCACTCTGGTGGGACAAAACTCCACACAGAAGCCACAGGCTTTGCAGCGCTCAACGACAATGGAAACGCGTCCTTTTGCCATGGGATCTAAACTCTCATTCTCTCAATGTGGTCGAAGACTCCACGAAATCTGACGTAATTATGCGGTGTCGGGAGGTATGGCTGGTGTGACAGCAATCACAGCTGTACGTGACGCACGCACCTCGGGCGCGGCGCAGCATAAAAGACGCAAGATTAAGAGGAAGAGAGGCGGCGATCCACGGCGCGACGGTTTTTTTCATCGTGATACGAGACACAATCCATCGTGCCTTTGGTCACAGCAATCGAGAAAGAGGTGGACTCAAATAAGAGCTGGTTGTTCGCGGCTATTCAATAAGGGGGCTGCCATGTTTGAAGCCGAAGTTGAGATGGAAAAACGCTCGTCGTTCATGCCGCTGCTGCTCATGATTTGTCTGGTAGTGGCGATCGTGGGGTTGATAACGTACGTGATACTCCAAGTCCGGGAGAAAACGCCTCTCAGCGCGCAGCAGGCGAGCGGGATCGCAGCAGCGACGCTCCAGGGACCAGGTCCGGCCGTCATCCACTTCAACACTGGTCTGGTGAAAAACGGTGAAAAACTACCGGATCCTAATTATCGATTGTTGGAAAAAGCAGGAATTGTTAAATTGTCCAAGGCGGCGCCGGGCAGCGTGCTGGTTTCGGTCACCCCCGAAGGAGAGCGCCTGCTGACCAGTATCCCGGGTTTCAAAAAAGAGAAAGAGGCGGATGGCAGTTTCTCGTATCAGGCTCCGCTGGCGCAACGGCAATTAGTGAGCATCGCCAGCGTAACCATGAACGGAGTTAACAACGCGATTGTTGAATACAACTGGAAATGGGTGCCCAATCAATTGGGGGACGTGTTCGACGCGGGCGGCCCACTGGTGAAAAGCTTCAATCTTTGGGAACGTCAAACTCTGATCAACAAGTATGAAGTCGATTTCTATCACGGGGACCCGACGAAATCCACGCTTGCTCTCGCGCGGAACGGCCGGGGATGGAAAATCTCGACGCAATATTAGACGCAATAGCGGGCGGCGAAGCGGAAGGCAACAACGTCGTCGGTTTTGGGTTTCTGAGTGCACTCAGAATTTCAGAGAGCAGAGCCCTGGTTTGAAAGGAGAAGAAGGATGTCTATAAGGATGTCTATTAGGAAACTGATTTTGATGTTTATTGCCCTGATCGTATGCGCCTGCACGGTAGCGGCGCAGAACCAAACGCAGGGCCAACCGGAGAAAACCATAAAGCATGTCCCGATCAAATCCACGTCGCCTGTATCCGGTAAGGAAATGTATATGGCATACTGTGCCGTTTGCCATGGAACCGACGGCAAAGGTGGAGGCCCGGCGGCCAGTGCGCTGAAGGTTCCTCCCACCGACCTTACCGTGCTGAGCAAGAACAATGGGGGAAAATATCCCGCGCTGAAAGTCACGTCGTCCATACGCGGCGAATCCGCTACTCCCGCGCACGGATCCAAGGAGATGCCGGTGTGGGGAACGTTGTTTTGGAGTATGAGCCAAGGACACGAGGGTGAGGTGCAGGAACGCGTGACGAACCTTACCCACTACATCGAAACTTTGCAAGTGAAGTAGACCGTCTGCTGAGCATTCGTGGACCGGACGCAGGGCCGGTCGGGGCACAAGCGCTGGCTTGTGCCCTTTGTTCGTCAGTCGCAGCCCCTAAGGAAAAGCTCAACCACACAGGGGCCTCCCTAGGCCAAGGACCTGTGCACTTCTCGCCCAGGCTGGGCCAATACTCCTAGGAATCCGGATTGCGAGTTTCGCCAGACAGCTGACCCGTCGGATTGTCATCGCGACGCTTTTCACTGCCTTCATGTAGGGCGCATGCTCGAAGGCTGAAGGATTGGAACCGTGGATGGGTGACGGGCAGAGAGATGTGAGGGGCATCACAATAGCGTGTGTTTTGCAGCACAGCCAAGCGTTTCATCCAGACGGACACTGGCTTCAGACGTGGCCGGCTCGACTGGCTCGTGAACTGCGCAAGATGCGACCCACGCAAGCGAGCCGGACCCGAGGACGTCATAGAAGGGCGTCACAGGAGGCTGGTTCATGCTCTCACCGTACGGAATGGAGATTGTAGAAAGCTGCATTACATGCAAGCTGCGCACCGATCGTATTTTCTGCGATCTGCCTGCTGCCGCGCTGCAGGCTTTTGAAAACATCAAGTACGCGACCGCGTATCCCCAAGGAGCTGTGCTTTTTGTACAAGGGCAGACGCCACGCGGCATCTTTGTGCTCTGCAAAGGCAGCGTGAAGCTCTCTATTAACTCCCCTGGCGGGAGAACGGTAATTGTGAAGCTTGCCGAGCCCGGAGAGGTGCTGGGTTTGAGCGCCACTATCTCCGGCAAACCCTACGAAGTGACGGCGGAGACGATCGATCCCTGCCAGGTCAATTTCGTCAAGCGCGATGACTTTCTTCGCTTCCTGAAGGATGATGTGGAGGCCTGCTTCAAAGTGGCCGAGCAGTTAAGCGAAAAGTATCACAATGCTTGTAAGGAAGCGGGTTCGCTGGGACTGTCACACTCCGCCGCGGAGAAACTGGCTAAATTGCTTCTGGAATGGACCTTCAAGAACGGAGAAGGCACCAAAGCGGAGCCCCGGTTGAAGCTTAGACTCACCCACGAGGAAATCGCGCAGATGATTGGAACTTCGCGAGAGACGGTTACCCGGCTGTTTGCCGAGATGAAGAAGCGGCAGATCGTGCAGTCGAAAGGCTCGACTCTGGTGATTCGGAACTCGGCGGCGCTGCGCGAACTCGCAAATCACAACTAGCCGCGCGTTGAGCATCGGTTGGCGTGCGTGCGGGAGGGGCGTGCCTGCGAGATGCCTTGCGAAACGTTGATCCCGCCTTACTGCCCACATTTAAGAAGATTTACGTCTCGTGACCAGGATCACAATTTCGAGTGATGATAGTCACCGCTGGAGGTTTGGTTCTCTATTATTGTTGCGCCTAGGGTGGGCGACAGAACCTGGTTCAAGTGAGAAGGAAAATGCACATGGCTTCGCTAAATGGCAATGGGCAACATTCGAGTCAAGTGAGCAAAACCAAGCCACGATTGATTTTCTGGGAGTTGACCAAAGGGTGCAACCTCCGCTGCATCCATTGCCGGGCCAGCGCTACGGAGCTGAGTTCTCCCTCTGACCTCTCCACCCAAACTGCACGCGATATCATCGATCAGATTGTTGCGGTGTCCACTCCCATCCTGGTGCTTAGCGGTGGCGAACCGCTCTTCCGTTCGGATATTTTCCAGTTGGCGCGTTATGGCACGGACAAGGGTCTGCGCGTGGCGCTCGCCACGAATGGCACGCTGGTGACCAAGCACGTCGCGCGGATGATCGTCGATAGCGGGGTGCAGCGCGTTGCCATCAGCCTGGATGGCGCCGATGCGCTTACCCACGATACTTTCCGCGGCATTCCCGGCGCATTCGATGCCGCCATTGCCGGTTTTCGCAATCTGAAGAATCTGGGCATGTCGGTGCAGATCAACACGACCATAGCCCGCCACAATGCCCATCAGCTTCCGAAGGTGCTCGAACTGGCGAAGTCGCTGGGAGCGGACGCGCTGCACACCTTCCTATTGGTGCCGGTAGGTTGCGGCGTGGACATCGCTGCCGAACAGATGGTTCCGCCGGAAGAGTACGAGCAGATGCTGAACTGGTTCTACGATCGCTCGCTCGAAGGTGGCATCGAGATGAAGGCGACCTGTGCGCCACACTACTTCCGCGTGGTTCGCCAGCGGCGGGCTGCAGAGCACCGTTCCGAGGCCGCCGCCGCAGCCGCTCACGCTGCACCGCCAACAACCGAAACAGCGCGGAAGTCAACAAGCATCGGCGCCACCGAGATGGTGATGCCCGGCTCAACTGGCATCGAACTGAAGCCTGATGGACATGGACAACCAGTGGGACACCCTGGAAATCATCCTTCCGACATGAACGCCATGACCAAGGGATGCCTGGCCGGAACCGCGGTGTGTTTCATCTCTCATCAGGGCGAGGTCTATCCCTGTGGATATTTGCCGGCCTTGGCAGGAGATCTAAAGAAACAGGCGTTCGCCGACATTTGGGAAAACTCGATGGTGTTCAACGAACTGCGCGATACCAACAACCTGCAGGGAAAATGCGGCTGCTGTGAGTTCCGCAACATTTGCATGGGTTGCCGCGCACGCGCTTTTGCCGCCACCGGCAACTATCTGGATGAGGAGCCGTTCTGCGTTTACCAGCCGCAGGCGAAGGGGTTGAAGAAGGAGAAGGACAAAGAGACTATGCCGGTGGAAGTCACACGCTAACGTCTTTCACCGTGGAAATCCGTAGAAAAGCGTTTTTGTTTGCCGTGAGCCTCTGCGCCCGATGGGGCCAAAAAACGCCCACTTAGCGCGATATCCCGCAATCCAGGCTTTTGCCGCGCACCTCCGCGCTCCCTGTAATTTCGCTAACTCACTGAAAATAAAATGGATCGCTGCCCGGGCCAGATGGCACGCCGGGTGCTTTTCCTATGGAGTGGTCGGCAGGAGATTGAAATTTGGAACCCGCTCTGATGGTGGTTGGTCTGAACTACCGTACCGCCCCAATGGCAGTGCGGGAGCGTTTCTGGATCAGCGAAAACCGGCGCTTTGAAGCTCTGGCGCAGCTGTCACGGTCAGAGGGCATCGAAGAAGTCATTGTCATGGCCACCTGCAACCGCACCGAGTTTTGGCTTTGGGCTACTGATGTCACCCTGGCCGCCAACTCGGTGATGCGGCTGCTGGGCGCTGAATATGGACTCAAGCTGTGCGAGTGGAAGCACTTCTATCGCTTGCTGGATGAAGCGGCGCTCCTGCATATCTTCCGAGTCGCATCCCGTCTCGATTCCATGGTGGTCGGCGAACCCCAAGTCGTTTCCCAGGTGAAACAGGCTTGGAAGCAGGCGCAGAAGGTGGGGGCAACGGGCCGGTTCCTGGATGCTGTGTTGCAGAAGGCGCTCACGGTCTCGGAGCGCGTGCGCAATGAGACGGCCATCGGTAACGCGGCGGTTTCGATTCCTTATGCCGCCGTGGAACTTGCACGCCAGATTTTCGGCACGCTGGAAAACAAAAAAGTGCTTCTGCTGGGCGCGGGCGAAATGAGTGAGCTTTCAGCCCGAGAGTTGCTCAATCAGGGCGCCGGTTCGGTCCGCGTGAGCGTCATTAATCGCAGCCTCGAGCACGCCGTGGAACTGGCGGCGAAGCTCGGTGGGCTTGCGATCCCGTTTGAGGAGCGCTGGCAACCCATGGCGGAGGCTGACATCATCATCAGCTCGACTTCCTGTCCGCACATCATTCTCAGTCGCGAGGAAACTGAGTTCATGGTTCGTGGGCGCAGCGATCGGCCGCTGGTGATCGCGGATCTCGCGATGCCTCGCGACGTTGACCCCGCGGTGCGCAACGTCAAGGGCGTTTTCCTCTATGACCTTGACGAACTGGAAAACGTGTCCGACCAAAATGCGGGCGAGCGTGAGGCTGCTGCCGCCGAGGCACAGAAGATTCTGCGGGCCGAGGCGCAAGGCTTCCGTGGCAAGCTGATGGCGGAGAGTGTGCTGCCGACCATGGTGGCACTGCGCCAGCGGCTGGACGAGATTTGCCGGCAAGAACTGGATTCCTTTCGACAACAGAACGGACCTTTCTCCAAGGACCAGGACGAAATGTTAAATGCAATGATGTCCCGGATGACGCAGAATATCGCAGGGTCCGTGGCCCGTGAACTCAAGGGGCTTCCAGAGAAGACGGAGCAGGAACGGATGACTACTGCGTTGCGGCGGCTGTTCCACCTGCAGACAGCCGAATCGGCGATTCCCGGCACCAGACCCTGAAAGGCGTAGCGAAAACTAGGGCCAAGAGCGCGCCGATCACTGGTCGTCAATGGAGCCGGCTTGGGAGCCTTCTTCATCTCCACGAATCAACCCAAATTTCTTTAGCTTGTAACGCAGCGCGTCGCGGCTGATGTCCAGCAACTTGGCGGCGTGGGTCTGGTTGCCGTTGGCTTGGCGCATGGCAAGCTCGACCATGGCGTGCTCGACCTCTTCCAGAGATGTGCCGCCCTCCGGGATATAAAGCCGCGGGAGGATGCGGCCATTGGGCAACGTCTGTCCACCGTCGGCGGGTGAGGTTCGTTCAAAGACAGTGCGGCCACCCGATTCGCCTACGGAAAACGGCAGATACTCTGGCCGGAGGAACGGCTCGTCTTCGAGGATCATGCCACGCTCGATGGTGTTCCTCAGCTCGCGAACATTGCCTGGCCAGTTATGACTGAGAAGAAGGCGGCGGGTCTCGTCGGTAACCCCACGAACCGACTTCTTGAATCGGCTGTTGTAGCGCTCGATGAAGAAGTCCACCAAAGGCATGATGTCTTCTTTTCGGTCCCGCAGCGGCGGAATAAAGATCGCAATAATGGCCAACCGGTAGTAGAGATCCTGACGAAACTGACCATCGCGCACCGCCTTTTCGAGATCGCGGTTGGAGGCTGCGATCACCCGTACATCCACCTGCATATCGCGGATACCTCCCACGCGGCGGATGACCTGGTCTTCCAGCACGCGCAAGAGTTTCGCTTGCAGCAGAGGAGAGAGTTCGCCGATTTCGTCGAGAAACAGAGTACCGCCATCGGCGGCCTCGAACAGACCCTTTTTCATCTGCTTGGCATCCGTGAACGCGCCTTTTTCGTGGCCGAAAAGCTCGGCTTCCATCAGCGTCTCCGGAATGGCCGAGCAGTTGATCGCTACGAACGGTTTCTCCTGGCGCGAGCTTTCATAGTGGATGGCCTTTGCGATAAGGTCCTTGCCGGTACCGCTTTCGCCTTGAATCAGAATGGTGGTGGCTTCGCTGGAGGCAACCTTGCGGACGAAGTTCATGAGCTCGGTCATTTTGGGTGAGACGCTCACCACGCTGTCATAACCGGACGCTCGGCGCACCTCGCCTCGCAAGGCCTGGACTTCGGTGCGCAGGCTGGTGGCCTCGAGCGCGTTCTTGATGGCCACGTGAAGCTCGTCGAAATCGATCGGCTTGCCCACGAAGTCATAAGCTCCGAGCTTGAGCGCGGCCTTGACATCGTCGATTTGCGGATCGGCCGTGATCATGATTACGGCGCGGGCGTCGCCATTTTTCTTGAGTTGATCGAGCACTTCGATACCGCTGAGGTCGGGCATGCGCACGTCGAGCAGGACGAGATCGGGCGATTCATGCTGAGCGAGCTTGAGCGCAGGCTCCCCGGCGTCGGCCTCGATCACGTGGTAGCCCCACTCCTCGCACTTCTGGCGAAGGGACCAGCGCACCAGGCGCTCGTCGTCCACAATCATAATTTTCTCTGCAGGCATCCCCTGTTTAA
Organism: Terriglobales bacterium; assembly: GCA_050012595.1. Classification (GTDB taxonomy): domain Bacteria; phylum Acidobacteriota; class Terriglobia; order Terriglobales; family Acidobacteriaceae; genus Acidiflorens. The sequence goes on along the minus strand of JBEKGW010000015.1, from coordinate 7,155 downwards.
TTTACTACGAAATGGAAGCGGCTGGCTTTGTGGGTTTGACGAAGAAGTTCTCAGTTCTCTGTAAAACCCTCGTCCTCCGGTTCTTTCGGTTTTATTGAAAACTGATTCTAGAAAGCTGCGCCCCCCAAACAGTTTGGCCCCGACTGTCCTGTGAGCCATCTACGATGCTCACTTTGAGCCAGCGAATCGCCCTAACCGAGAAAGAGGCAACCGTGCGCACTTGCGACGGCGGATTCGAGAGATTCAAGCCGCTCTGAGCACGGCTTGGGCGTCGAAAACAGATTCCACGTTGATGTGGAGGGATTCCAGATCGCCGCACACCTCGGCCGAGCGGCTTATCGACTCGATGGCACGGTTTAGCTCGTTCGCCGGGATTTCATGCACTCTGACTTGAGTTCCAGATCGTACTTCCTCGTTTTCGCGTGGTCTTCGGCGGCTTTGGCTTTTGGTTCCGCAGAGCCCCTCCCAACATCCGAAAAAGGTTGATCAGAGAACGGCTGCCTTGCTCGATGGCTAACCGGTCGTTCCCCCCATCAGCGCCCTTTGTAGCGCACTTAGCAGTTCGTCGGTCTTCACCGGCTTCTGCAAAAATGCACTGGCACCTGCCTGGATCGCCATTGGTCGATTAGACATCGGCTCTCTTGCACTGACAACGATGACGGGTATTCCAATCGTGGAACCGAGAGACCTAAGCCTTTCGAGTACGACAAAGCCATCGCCTCCGGGCAAGCCAAGGTCCAGCAGAATTGCGTCGGGTTTTTCACGGGTCGCCACGGTCATCGCGGTTACTCCATCTCCGGCCCACACTACGTCATAGTTGTGCGCCTTAAGCTTGATGCTGATTGCCATCAAGTGCTCCTTGTTGTCCTCAATTACCAGCACTTTGTTCTTGTCTTGACTCATGGTTTCCTCCGGTGTCAGCTGTAAGTCCGATCCATGTCGATAGTTCATCGGCGATACTCTGAGCGGCGGCGTCCGCCTGCTCCATGTGCGCTGTTGACAAGGCTAGAACCCGGCCGCTGAGGTCAAATCGGCCTTCCAGAGGCTGCCACTCGACGCAGGTCAACAGATGGTCTTGAATTCGTTTGATAATCGCCCTGACGCCTTCATCATCGGTAAAAACGACGACATGCACCATGCACTCCAGTCCTTTTACGTGCATGGCGGGCAGAACAAGATCTGACGTTTCGTATGTACAACTCTTCACGGCCGCGCGGAGTGCTTTCAAGTACCGTCCTAAGTCAAGGGCGGGACAGTTCGGCTTCTCCGGTATCTTCAGAGTGATCAGTGCCACTGAACCCGTTGCCAGATTGCGCGGTGACATGAACGGCAACAAAATGCGGGCAAGCGAGAATGTCGGCAGCGTGAACGTGAAAGCGCTGCCTTGACCGATCTTGCCCGTCAACGCAAGGTCGCCGCCATGCGCTTTCACAAGTTCTCGAGTGATATAAAGTCCCAGCCCCAGCCCGCTAGGATGGTCCGCGGAAGCTTCTGCGACACGGTAGAATCGCTCGAATATCCGCCTGCGTTGTTCCGGGGCGATTCCCGGTCCGTCGTCCCGAACGCAAACTTGAACGAAATCCGGGTCGTTGTCGAAGGTGAGGCATTCGACGTCAATTTTCTTCCCTTCGGGGATGTACTTGATGGCATTGTCACAGAGGTTAGTGAGGATCTCCACGACACGCGCGGGGTCGGCGTAGACCAAGGGGAGCTTCGCTGGTATCCACGGTGCTAATTGGATATGTTTTGTTTTGGCCTTAAGCGATAGAGATTTGCAGGTGTTCAAGACGAGTTCTTCTAACCCGACACATGCAAGGTCCACGGGCAAACGCTTCCACTCCGAGCGCGTAAGATCGAGAAGGCCGTTGACCATGGCTCCCAGCTGGTTGGAAGACCGGGAGATGAGATCTAAGTATTGTTTCTGCTCCTGAGTGATTGCTCCAGCCAAACCCTCCAGAAGGATGGATGTGAAATCGAAGATTGTGGTGAGAGGCGTTCTCAGTTCGTGCGAGATGTGCGACAAGAAACGGTCCTGCAGTCTCGCGCGTTCTTGGCGACTCTCCTCTAATTCTTTGGCTGCGGTCTGCTGCTCGGTGATATCCCGGGTAAGAATGGCGAATCCTTGTGTCTTTCCTTTTCCGCTAGCGAGGGGCCTGAGAACGAGGCTTGCCCAAAAGCGAGTACCGTCTTTACGTATATTCCAGACTTCTTCTTCCGTGCGGCCTGTCCTCTCGGCAACATTCAATAAGTGCTCAATTCTTGCTTCCTGCCGATCATCTCCGCAGAAAAAACGAGAAAACGAAAAACCAACGATCTCCTGTTCGGAGTATCCCAGGATACGAGCTGCGCCGGAATTCCAGCTAACCACGATGCCAGCCATATTGACCATGTAGAGAGCGTAATCCTGGACCGCATCGACAAGGAGGCGGAGCTGCTCCTCGCTTTGTGTTAGTTCAGCTTCAGCTCTTCGGCGCCGCCTTCTCTCCACGCTTTCGCCCAGGGCGCGTCGCACGGCTGGGCCAAGGCGTTCTATTTTCTGCTTCAGGACATAGTCCGTCGCTCCTCTTTTAAGAGTTTCGACCGCAATGTCTTCCCCCATGACGCCAGTGACGAAGATGAATGGGATATCCGGGCACAGTTGGTGCGCAATTGTCAGCGCCGCGAACCCGTCGAAGCTCGGCAGCGAATAATCGGCAAGGATCAAGTCGCACGTATCCTTCTGAATGTTTTGGACGAACTCGATCCGTGTCTGAACAGTGGTGATCTCGCACTCAATGCCGGACTCTTTGAGCAATGCCTCGGCGAGTTCCTGGTCCAGCCGATTGTCTTCGAGGTGAAGGATGTGAACGGTCCGGTTCGGGCTCTCAGCCTCGTCCTGATGCAGAAGCTGCACGGCTGTCCTCCTCAATCTTCTTTCGTTCCGGTAGCTGGTTGACTACCGACCAGAATCTCCCCACATCCTTGACCGCCTCAAAAAACTGTGCGCATTCCACCGGCTTCACCACGTATGCATTCGCACCAAGCTGATAGCATTGAGCAATATCGGGACCTTCGCGTGATGACGTGAGCATCACGACCGGCAAGTCCTTCAGTTGGGGTTCTGCCTTGATGGCGCGCAATACCTCAATGCCACTCAGTTTCGGCATCTTTATGTCCAACAGGATCACGGCGGGAGAGCAGTCGCCGCCAATGCCGGCATGTTTCCGAAGATATTGAATGGCCTCGTTGCCATCACGCAGCACGATCACCTGATTGGCCACATGGCAGTCTTCAAGGGCAGCGAGGGTCAGCTCGACATCCTTCGAGCTATCTTCAATCAGTAAGATGGGCTTCAATGTATTCATTTTGTTCTCCAGTAACATTGCCGCCAGACGGCAAGGAAAAATAGAAAGTCGCGCCTGCTCCCACAGCTCCTTCTGCCCATACCCGGCCGCCTTGCCGCTCCACCATGCGCCGGACATTGGCAAGACCGATCCCCGTTCCCTCGAATTCATCTTCGCTATGGAGGCGTTGAAAGACCTGGAAGAGCTTGTTGTAGTACTGCATATCGAAGCCCGCGCCGTTGTCTCGTACAAAAATTACAAGCTCGCCGTTTGCTCCCAAGGTGCTTCCAATAACGATTTCCGCTACGTCGCGTTGCCGGGTAAATTTGAGCGAGTTCCCCAGCAGGTTCCCCATCACTTGCCGCAACATGCCTGGGTCCGCGAGCACTACGGGAAGCTGCTCTACGTGCCAGTGAATCATGCGATCGCGAATCTCCGGCTCCAGTTCGCACTTGACCTCCTCGACAAGTTCGTTCACATTTACGGGAATCTTGCGCATATCGCTGTGTCCCAGCCGGGAAAACTGCAAGAGCTCATCGATCAACGTTCCCATGCGTTGGGACGCTTCGTGCGTGCTGTCTACGTAATGCTTTGCCGTGGCGTCTAAGCTGGAATAACTTCTCTTCGAGAGCAACGTCAGGAACCCGTCCAGGTGCCGCAGTGGTGCTCGCAGGTCATGGGAAACGGAGTAGGTGAATGCCTCCAATTCCTTGACGCTGGCCATCAGTTGGCTGTTGACACGCTGGGTTTCTGCCATCGACCGCGCCAGTTTAATGCCGCTATAGCCGAGCTGAGAAAGCAACTGCGCCAGCTTGATGTAAAAACTCATACCAGTCTCTATACTTTCCCGGCTCAGCCGAGGCACGCGATTCAGCGAGGCAAGATATTCCCCCTCGTCAAACCCACATTCCCTGGCCTGTGATCGAAACAGCTCATAGTCGATTGGTTCATCCGCGATGAAGAACTGACCGGAAAATACATTGCCGACGTGTTGCTCCCCCACCATAATGGGCGTCACCATATCCCACATGTTGTTTTTGCACTTGTAGAGCTTGAACTCGCCCGACGGAACGCCGGTAGTAAGCTCTCGATCGCTTTCCTCGCAGTTTTTGCAGGTTTCGGAGTTAGCCCGATGAAATTTCCTACAGATTTCTTGCCAACCTGCACTGATCAAGAGTTTGCCCTTGAGGTCGAGAATGAATATCGGAACCTGAGCCAGCTTATAAACGTCATCCACCAAGGACTGTACTGACGGGATGTCAAGGATATCGGCTAGTTCCAGATGCCCGAGATCGCCTTCGGGAGAGAGAATACTGTCCAGTTTTCGGCGAACACGCTTCTCGCTCTCCTGCAGTTGGGCCGTACGCTCTTGCACGCGCCCTTCGAGTTCCTGGTTAAGCTTGCGGATTTCCCGCTCGGCCGCCTTTTGTTGAGTGATGTCGCGGGCAGTGTTGGAAGCGCCAATGATTGCGCCAGAACTGTCTTTAATAAGCGAAATCACCACGGAAACATCGACACTCTTGCCATCCTTCCGGAGACGGGTGGTTTCGAAATGGTCCACGGGCTGACCGTGGCCAATGTGCGCCAGTATCTCGGATTCTTCGTTCGTGGACTCCGGCGGAAACAGCATTAGCATCGGCTTGCCTATGACCTCTGCTGCCGAGTAGCCGAACAACCTTTCCGCTCCGCGATTCCAGGTGGTGATCACCCCTTCCATGGTCTTAGTGATAATGGCATCACCGGATGACTCGACCACCGCCGCCAGCCACGCGCGCGCTTCCTCGCCGCGCTTGCGGTCGCTCAGGTCGGTGGCTATCAGGCAGACTCCCTGCCCCGATTCCCCGAGTGGGATGGGACTGAGGGACAACTGCACTGGGAGCATTGTGCTGTCATTCCGCAGCAGAAGCATATCCTTGCGCCCGTCCTTTCCTAACGCCTGCTGCACCAACTCGGGGAAGGCCGGTCGGTCCCCCTGGCACAGCACGGAGGAAAAGGAGGTGCCCAGCAGCCGTTCGGCCGGAAGCCCCACCATTTCGGCCAATCGCCGGTTACAGAAGAGGATGGTTCCTTCCTTGGTGAGCGTAGCTGCGCCCTCGTTCATGCGTTCGGCCAGAATGCGGTAGGGCTCTTCCGGACTCTGCAGGGTAAAGATTCGGTTGCCCAGTGGCCCATCGACCACGACGGCATCCACACTGCCGCTGCGGATGGCTTTCATCGTCGCTTCCGACTCAGCCAGGCGAGTTTTCACCCGTTTCAGTTCCGCATGCGCGTCCCGTCCGGTGGGTTTTTTCATGGGTGCGGTTCTGCCGTTACGTCCTGCGCTTCAAGTCCAGTCCGAAAAGCACCCTCTCGCGGTCCGACAAGTCGCCGATGATCCGCCGCAAAGGCAAGGGCAACTGTTTGATCAGAATGGGCGTGGCTACAATCTGCTCGTCCTTCGCCAGAGCTGGCTTCTGGTAGATATCGATGACCTCCAGATCGTATTTTCCCTGCAGGTGCTCCGAGCAAATGGCGTTGATGTTCAGAATGGCGCGCCGGGACGTGGGAGTAGCGCCCGTGACGTAGAGACGAAGCACATAGTTCTGGCTGCGGGTTGCCGAAGCTGCAGCAGTTTCGAGGGCCTTTTTAGGAGACTGCGCTTTCATCGGGAAACCTTCCCCGGACGCAGATCGAGCCCGACAATCACCCGCTCCGAGTTCGACAAGTCCCCAATGATCCGCTTCAGGGGCGGTGGCAATCTGCGCACCAGGGTGGGCACGGCTACGATCTGGTCGCCCGCCGCCAGTTGCGGGTTTTTCAGGAGATCCACAACTTCGACGCGGTACCTGCCCGCCAGATGCTCATCACAGATCTTCTGCAGGTTGGCAAGAGCGGCGATTGATCGGGGGGTCTCGCCCGCGATATAGAGGCGCAAGTTCCAGACCACGCGGGCCGTCTTTCGCTTTCCCTCGCCGCTTTTTTCTTTTGTCGTATTCATGCCATGCTCAATTCTTTTTCCATTTCTGTTGAGGCGTTTTCATTCATGCTCGGCCGTTACCGTGTGCCGAGACCAGGTCGGCTTTGCGAGCGTGGCCCATCTCCACGCGGTCCACGACGATCTGCTTTTCCTGCAATTCCATCTCGTGCGCCCCGAGCATCAAGCCTTGCTCCTCGAATGCGAATTCGGAGCGCATCCTGGCGATCTGCGCTTCCAGTTGCTGGCGTTTTTGCTTCAATGCGACACTCTTTCGCTGCGCCTGCTGTTTGCGCTGTAATACTCCCGCTTGCTCCATGGCTTCTTGCGCGACTCGCGCGGAACCCGTGAGCAGTCCGGATGGCCCCACATAAACGTCGCGCAATTGCACGCCATGGTTGGTCAGCAGAAATTCCCGAATCTGGTTGGAGTGCGCCATGCCGCGCGACTTCAGCACATACAGCCCGCGGTTGCGCTCGCCGTTCGATTCCAGATTGCGCAACAAAAGCCAGGCGTCCATTTGCGACGAAACTCCCACTTCGCTCAACTCCGGCGCGCTGTCTTGTGAAGTGAGGCTGGTGAACATGGCGGTAATCTGACGAGACTTGAACACATCAATCAGGCGAGTCGCCATCGACTTCACTTCGGAATGGGTACCCATCGAGGCGAAGTTCGTGATCGGGTCGATGACCACCACTTTCGGGTTAAACTCTATGATCAAGTCGTGGATCGTGACCAGATGCTTTTCCAGGCCGAAGGCGCCAGGCCGCGCCGCGTAGAAGCGCAACAGACCGCGTTTCACCCAGGGCTCCAGGTCAAGGCCGATGGAGCGCATGTTGCGAATGACTTCATCGGGGGATTGTTCGGAGGCCATGTAGA
>JBEKGW010000014.1:0-131492 GCA_050012595.1 Terriglobales bacterium | reverse complement strand
TCCAGCGTCAGCTTCCACGAAGGCTGGCTGGAAATTGCCACCATGTGAGGAAACTTGCTCCAGTGGAAATGGCGGTTGGTTTCGCTGGGCAGCGACTGATCACCGGGAAGCGATTTAAGCTGCAATTCGAACGCATCGAAATCGTTGCCCTCGAAGGCGGCGACCAGGACGCTGCGCACCTGATTGAAATCGCCGGCCACTTTGAGTTCCTCGACCGCGCGGCGCACGGCAAGATCGTTGATGAAGATCTGGCGCTGCTCGATGGTCCGCTGCGCCACCCGCCGCAGTTCGCCAAATTCCAGGTAATTCAGGTGCTGGACGCCCAGCCAGATGCCGGTGCCCACCACGACGAGCACAAGTCCCAGCGTACTTCCGGTCGGCCAAAGCAGGAACAGACTGAGCAGGGCAAATATGGCGGAGACGGCGTAGAGAACGATCACCACCTGGCGATGCGAAAAACCCATCTGCAGCAACTTGTGGTGAATGTGTTCGCGATCGGCGGTGAAAATCGGGCGTCCGCCGATCAGCCGTCGCAGGATGGATAGCAACGTTTCCAGAATCGGCAATCCGAATGAGACCACTGGGATGGCCACGGCCACGAACGTCGGCGCTTTCTGCGCTCCGGCGAGAGCCAGCGCGCTAAGCACGAAGCCGATGAACAGGCTGCCCGAGTCACCCAGGAAAATCGTGGCCGGATTGAAGTTAAAGCGAAGGAATCCCAGGATGGCGCCGGCGAGGGTCACGCTCATCAGGGAGCCCAGCCAGGAATGATTGACTAGCGCGACGACAAAAAACACTATCGTCGAAAACAATGCCGATCCGGCAGCCAAACCATCCAGGCCATCGATGAGATTGAAGGCATTGGTAACCGCAACCACCCACAACACCGTGAGGGGCAACCCGACGAACCAGGGCAGCGAGTAAGAACCGAAGATCAGCGGCAGATCGAGAACGCGCATTCCGCCGGCGAAGAGCATCCCAGCGGCGACCGCCTGCACGGCAAACTTCAAATACGGACCTGCGCCGCGGAGATCATCGTAGATGCCGAGACAAAAAATCAGGCAGGCAGGAACATAGATACGGAGAAGTGTGGTGGGAGCGAGTCCAGCGAGCAGGCGGGGGAATACGAGGGAGAGCACCAGCCACACGCTCAAACTGACCGAGAAAGCCAGAAAAATCGCCACGCCCCCCAAACGTGGAAGCGGGGCTTGGTGGACATGCCGTCCGTTTTGCGGCACGGAAACCCAGCCTTTGCGGGTTGCCAGGTCTCGCACTTCACGCGTAGCCACAAAGGACAGAGCCAGCGAGAACGCGAATAATCCAAAGAACAGGAGCGTCAAAATCAGAATTCCCTTCCGGCTGAAACATTCCGTATCCCAGACCAAATCTGCTGGGCGGAAGTTTCAGTCCATTCTTTCAGACGGGGTTTCCCCATTTAGCGGCGCTGGTGACGAATCCAATGTTGGTTTCATGAAACTATACAACTCGTGGCAGTCACTGAGCAACTGCTCCGACGTTTTTTTTGGTTAATTGTTGATGGTCCCGGGACGGTGAAAGAGAGCGCTCTGCGCCGATTCTACCGGGTCGCGTGTGTTAAACTCGACCCACGCATAAATCCAGGAGTCTTGGTATGTCCGGGCGGAATCGCCGCTTCCTTTTGCGAAGCTTGTATGTGTTTCTTGTTGGCATGTGCAGCCTCCACCTTCTGGCCCAGACACCGGCCGCGGGGGAGGCGCCGCAGCCCGCACCTGCGAGCGAAACCGCTTCGCCCCAATCGCCTCGTCTACTTGCGAACTCCAATGTGAAGCTGGGTATCGGCGATCTGATCGAGGTGAGTGTATTCGGAGTGCCCGAACTCTCCGCAAAAACACGAATCGGCGGTTCCGGAGACCTCTATCTTCCTTTGATTGACTATGTTCACGTCGCCGGTCTGACGATCGATGAGGCGCAAGAGATGATCCAAAAGCGGCTGGAGGATGGCGGCTTTGTCCGCGGGCCGCATGTTTCCATTTTCGTTGACGAATCCGCCTCGCAGGCAATCACGATGGTGGGAGAGGTCAATCGCCCCGGAGCCTACCCTGCGATTGGTGAGCGCCACCTTTTCGACCTGATCTCTGCATCGGGAGGATTAACTGAGAAGGCAGGCCGCATTATCACCATCGAGCATCACGGAGATCCCGGCAACAAGGTTGAGCTTCAGCTGTCGTCTAACAACCTGGCTGAAGATACCAAAGACAACGTGGATATCTATCCGGGAGACTTGATCATTGTTTCGCGTGCCGGCGTCGTTTATGTGGTGGGCGACGTGCAGCATCCCAGCGGCTTTCTAGTTTCAGAAGACACCGCCATCAGTGTTCTCAAAGCCCTGGCGCTGGCCGGCGGCGGTACCCGTACCTCTGCCTTGAACAAAACCAGGATCCTGCGGCAGACGCCGAACGGGATCCAGGAAATACCCGTCAGCCTCAAGAAGATACTTTATGCCAAGGCACCGGATGTGGCCCTGGTGAAAGGCGACATATTGTTCATACCCGGAAGTGCGGCCAAGGCTGCGGCATATCGTACTGCGGAGGCAGCCGTGGCGCTGTCCACTACTTTGGCGATCATAGCTGTTCAGTAAGGCGCGTGGCGTAGCACTCTGTTAGACTTCCCGTTCGTTTTCGCTCGGGCTTCTGCAAGAACGGGGTAGGCTCTGCCCGCGGCCATTTCATTTGCCGTGTCCCATCTTTTCGCCATTAGTCCCAAGGCTACTCACGGAACGTTTCAAGCACGGTGATGTAGTCCCGCGCCGTTCTTTCGCGGGAAAGCTTGTTGACGACGTATTGCCGCCCATTGGCTCCCATCTCTTTCCTGTGCTCGGGGTCTTTTGCCAAGTTGACGATCGCTTTTACCAACGCTTTGCTGTTCTCGGGTTCCACAAAGACGCCGGCGCCGGCCTCTTCGACAATCTGGCGAGCCTGCCCGTCCACGGCCACGATGACCGGCCGCTCGCACGCCATGTATTCGAGGAGCTTGGTGGGAATCACCGTCTTGAACAACTCAGTCTTTTTCAGCATAACCAGGCAAAGATCGGCAGCCGAAATATAGGCGGGGATCCGTTCCCGCGGCTGCTGGCCAAGGAACCGAATGTTGGTTAGTCCGCGCGCAACGGCGAGTTCCACGATTCGTTTCTTCTCTGCCCCTTCCCCAATCAGCAAAAACATCGCGCCCGGCAGCGGAGTCTGTAGTTCTTCGGCGGTGGCAATCAACGTCTCCAGTCCATGGGCATTGCCCATCGTGCCGATGTAGCAAATCAGAAACCGATCTTCGAGCCTCAGTTGCTTTCGCACTTCCATCGCGGCCGGGTCGAGCCGGAAAAGATCGGTCTCGACTCCATTCTCGACAATGGAAATCTTGGATGCGGGAACGTTCCAGTAGCGGATCAGGTGGTCCTTGAAGGCTGGCGACACGACAACGATGCGGTCGGCGCGACGGTAAAGGAATCCGGCGATTGCACCCAGCGTGCGATGGAGCAAGGTTCCTTCGCTGCCCGCGCCGACTGCGGCGAGCGATTCCGGCCAAAGATCGCGCACTTCGAAGACGAAGGGGACGCGCTTCCACCACGCCAGCCACCATCCGGAAAGTGCGACCAGCAATTGAGGAGACGTGGCGATGATCACGTCCGGCTTAGGCAGCGCCAACCCGCTGACCGCTGCCGAGACACAGAACGACGCGTAGTTGCGAACTCTCTCGTGCGCTTTTCGGTTCGGCAGCGGCCACAGCCACGTGCGAACGACGCGCACCCGATCAACGGTTTCCGTGTAGCGAAGGCGGTGGAACCGCGACCGCCATTCTTCAGGCACGACGCCGGTCGGATGGTTCGGAAATCCGGTGAGAACAGTTACTTCATGACCCATCCGCGCCCAATGCCGGGACAACTCCACCGCGCGCGCCGCCGGCGCTCCCATTTCAGGCGGAAAATATTGTGAGACGTAGAGAATGTTCACGGTCAGTATTAGAACAATGGGTATTCGAGCAATCAGTAGTAAAGCAATTTAAAAACGCTTTTCTCGACCAGTGCGCGAGTCCGATTGCGGCGACGCTGCGCGTAGCTTTCCCAGCGCTCGGCAACCGCCGCAAAGCGAGCATCGCCCGTCAGCCTGGACATCACGCGCAACTGTACGATATGCAAATGGTGATAGAAAGGGCTCGCCACCATTTTCAGTTGAGTCCCAGACTGTTCATATAGCGACCAGTATCCGGTATCGTATCGATCCAGGTTGCGAATCAGAGTTTCGACTCCGCGATCGAAAATTTCCTTCGCCGGAGCATCCGCGCGCGCCAGCCAGAAATCGAACACACCCCAGAGCGCCCACATGAATCCGTTCAAAATGTGCGTCGGTGGATCGACGAGATACTCTTCAATCCACAGGTTCTTCTCGTTGTCCTCGGATACGTCCTCAAAGAGCACGCCACCTTCGGCAATGGGCTGGGTGAGCGCGACGAACGCCTTTTCAGCTGCAACTCTATACTTGTCGTCTCCCGCATGAGCATGCACGCGCAAAAGAAGTGAAACGCCTTGTGCCTGCGCGAGACCCGAATACCATGGCGCCTTGAGCGTGTCACGATATTCCCAGTCAAAATGATGGTCCCAGACCCAAAGCCCGTGAGCATTCTGTTCCAGGTTGGCGGCAAGCCAATCGGCAGCTTTGAGAGTCTTTTGCCAGCGAGTCTCGTCATTGGTCTCGCAGAAGCGGTTGTAATTCGCGAGGCCCCACTGGGCAATCGCGATCGGGTTGTACTGCAGGCCAATCGCTCCGCGGTAGTCGAGCATGGGAATGCCCGCAGCATCGTAGTGGCCGGCGTAGTCCGCCTTCTCGCGAAACAGCATGTAGTACTCGCCAAGCTGATCGATGGTGGCGCGCGGATTGATCTCTGGCGCCTCATGCCAGAACGTCAACTGGCTTCGTCCGGAACCAAGATAGGCGGAAAAGATGCGCCGGTAGTAATGCCAACGCGTGGCCAGGCTCATGTCGATTCGACTTCCCAGAGCGTAGTGACCAGATCATCCCGCTCGACGGCGATCGTCGTCACTGCAAGATAATTAGTGGCGTTCTCGCCGTCGGGCAGGAAGGCGTTACCGTACTGGAAATAACGCATCGGCAAATTGTCCTTCTTCCAGCGAGCCAGCACCTGCCAGTTCGTTCCGTCTCTGGAGCCGGCGAGATGCACCTCACGGCCAGTATTCACAGCGCTGGGCTCGATCATTGTCGAAAAGAACAGCGCCTCGCCCGCCCCGCGACCAACCCTACAACCAAAGATCGAAGAGCTGGCGAGGTCGCCGACCTGCTCCACATTCCCTGCCCGATTGAGCCGATACACGTGGTTCTTCTCGAAGGGCGTGTCGGTCGAGAGATACAATCCCTCCCGCGTTGGGATCGCAGCCACAGCGCGGGCCTGCTGGTTCCCGGCGAGCATCACTTCCACCGGGCGTTCCACCGAGCGTTCCACTGAGAGAAGATCGCAGGAAGCGCGCAGCACCTTGCACTCGGCGCCTTCGTCTCCTGTCAGTATCCAAAGGCAATCGCCCCAACGGTCGTAAACAATGTTGTGGACGTGTCGTATGCTGCCCGCGGAAAACGTGTAGGCAATCTGCCACGTGCGCCCTCGATCGGTCGAAGCGTAAATGTGAACTTCCGTGCGCTCGCGATTGTCGAAATACTCGCCCCAGTAAATTGTTCCCGATGGAACTGCGGTAAGGTGCAGCGGCCGTGTGCCGCGCTGCACTTTATGAGTGACATGAAATTCATCGCTGCCCGGGGCCCGTGTTACAAGCGCGCCCGGAACCGCGCCCACCATCGTCGGGCCGTCGAGAGGGCTGCCGAGAATGGCCAGCGCATGAAAGCCATCGCGCGCCAGGCGATAGCTCAGCGCAACACGCGACGTGAGATTCCTCCACCAGACTGGACGAAAGCGCGCAACTGCTTCCCACTCCGCGCCCTCGCCCGCTTGCGGGCGAGCGTTCATGCGCGCGTTTAGGCGAACGATCTGATACCCGCGACATCCGTAGAGAACGTCGCCGTCCCACGCCAGCGCTCGAATGCCGCGCCAGGCGGCGACTCTCCGAACTTTGAGCGCGGAAGATGCGGCCACCGCAACTGGGGTTTCAGTCATGCCGGGTGACGTCAGCTCTCGGTCTTGAGTCTTCTGTGTTGACTTCCGACTTGCACGCGAAGAACGGGCCGATGGCCAGCACATCCATTTTGGTTCGCTGGAAGCAATCGATGGCTTCCTGCGGCGTGCACACAATCGGCTCATTCTCGTTGAAACTCGTGTTCAGGATCACCGGAATCCCCGTTTTCTTCCGAAACGTCTGAATCAAATCGTAGTACAGCGTGTTCTCTTCGCGCGCCACGGTCTGCAATCGCCCGGTGTTGTCGACGTGGTTCACGGCGCAGAGGCTCTTCCTCTTCTCCGGACGAATTTTGTACACGTGGAGCATGTAGGGCGATGGATGATCGTGCTCGAAATACTCGTGCTGCGCTTCGGCCAGGATGGAAGGCGCAAAGGGACGGAACCACTCGCGATGTTTGATGCGAGCGTTCAACACATCCTTCATGTCGGGCAAGCCCGGGTGGGTGACGATGGAACGATTGCCGAGCGCGCGCGGTCCCCACTCCATGCGCCCCTGAAACCATCCCACAACATTGCCCTGCACCATCTGATCGGAAACAGCGTTGAGCAGCGGCGCGCGCTCCAGTCGCCGATACTTTACGCCTGCACTTTTCAAGGCTGATTCAATCTGCGCTTCGGAAAACTCCGGCCCGAGATAGGCATGATTCATCTGGTCCTCGTCCCCGCGCGGCTGTTTCAGGACCGAGTGGTAGGTGTGCAGGGCGGCGCCAATCGCCAGGCCTTCGTCGCCGGCCGCGGGCTGAATCCAGGTACGCCGGAATGGCGTCCGGGAAAATATTTTGCCGTTGGCCACGCTGTTGAGCGCGCAGCCCCCCGCCATCGCAAGATTCTCCCCGGGAACGCGATTATGCAACTCGTTGGCAAGATGGAAGAACACTTCCTCGAAACAATATTGCATGGCATACGCGAGATCCATATCCCGCTGCGTGATCTCGGCGTACGGCTCGCGGGGCGCGCCGAAGAGCTTTTCCATCTTGTCGCTGAAATGCCGCGCCAGGCGCACTGTTCCATCGGGCAGGATCTGCATTCCCTGGTTGCTTCCGAGCGGCTTGAAGTAGCTCATGTTGAGCTGAAACTTCCCGTTCTTGAGTGCGAGAATTTTCTGGATTTGCTCGACGTATGTGTCTTTGCCGTAGGGCGCCAGGCCCATGACTTTGCCTTCATCGCCGTATTTCTTGTAGCCGATGAACTCGCAGATCATGGTGTAGAAGCTGCCGAGCGAGTGCGGCAGGAAAACGCGGTCGAGCACCTGAATGTCGTTGCCCTCGCAGCGCGCCATCATGGTGGAGACGAAGTCTCCCGAGCCGTCGTAGCTGAAGCCCGCAGCCTTTTCCCACGGCGAACAGTAGTACGAACTGGCGATGTGCGCGATGTGGTGCTCCAGATGATGTTCCTGGAACTTCAGCGTGGAGGCATCTACGTCGAGCGCCTGCGCCAGCAGCGAACGCACGTCGCGCATCGACTCCTTGCGCTGCCGCATCTTGATAAAATTCAGAACCTTGGCCGGATTCGCCAGCGCATATTGCACCTTCCTCGCAAGGTTGGCGTCGCTGTCCTGCCCCACGGCAACGTGCTGAACTTCGGTGATCTTCGCGCCCGCCGCATCCAGACACGCCTTCACCGCCAGTGAAGGAAAACCGCCGTAATGTTTGTGCCGGTTCAGGCGCTCTTCGGCCACGGCAAAAAGAATTTTTCCATCTTCGACGATCGCTGCCGAAGCATCGGCGTGGAACATATTCAGGCCCAGAATCAACATTTACGGCTCGTTCCCTTCTCTTGTCATTCCATTGTTTCTCAGTCGTGTTTTTCTTGGTGCGTGGATTTCTTAATGCGTGGACTTTTCCTGCAGGGCCGACGCGACGAACTCGCTCAGTCGCACCGCGAGAGGTTGCCCGGTCTGGCATGAATTCTGCAGTCGAAGGGTCGCGAGAGTCGAGCCCACGAGCTGTTCAAACGGAATGGGCGGTGGCGTTTTGCCCTGAAGCGCATCCACGAATGCCTGCATCTCCGCTTTATGGCCCTTGTCCTGCCGCCAGCGCGCGCGTGTGATCTGTTTGCGCCCGTTGCGAACCAACTCGAGCCGCCGAAAATCTTCGAGGATCGCAACCGAGCCGCCGCCGAAAACTTCCACGCGCTCCTTCGAAGCCGACTTGTCGCCGCTCGCGAGATAGCTGATCGTCCCGAGCGTGCCGTTCGCGAACTTGAGCGATGCGATGACGTTATCCATGCTGTACTGCCCCGGATTGCCCTCGATTTGCGCTTGCACTTCGATGGGACACGCGCCGGCGAGAAAGCAGAGGAAGTCCACAAAATGGCAGACCTCGCCGAGAATGCGTCCGCCTCCCTGCTCGGGATCGTTCACCCAATGATCGGCGGGGATGTAACCCGCATTCACGCGGTAGTGGAGGGCCAGCGGTTCGTGGATCTCCGACAAAAACTGTTTCATCTGCACGGCCATCGGCGCGAATCGACGATTGAAGCCGACCATGAGGAGAGGAGCATTTTCCTCGGCCGGCGTAGCACGCGTTGACACAGCACACACCAGCGCCGCCAGTTCGCCTTCATTCAGGCAAAGCGGCTTTTCGCAGAAAACCGCCTTCCCCGCGCGCAGGGCCGCGACCGACTGGCTGGCATGAAGGTTGTGGCGGGTGACAATCAGCACTGCTTTGACTTTTGGATCCTGCAGAAGTTCAGCTTCTGAATTCGAGCAGTAGGAGAATCCAAATTTCTCCACCGCGTTCCGGCTGCGCGGCCCGGTCGCGTTGCAGACGCCGATGAAAGAGATGCCTGGAATCGCCTTCAGCGCGGGCAAGAGCGTGTTCTGCGCGAAACTTCCAGCTCCCAGCATGCCCAGACCGATCGAGCCCGGCGAGGGCACGATGGCGGACACTGGAATTTTCTCCGACAAATTCGGCGCGGTTCCAGATTCGGCGCCGACGTATGTGAACAGCGCAGCCAGAAAAGGCTCCCGCGATCTGCCCGTAATCAGGTCATAGGCCCGCGTCGCCTGTGTCGCCTGTTGCATCGGAAAGCGGTGCGTGATCAGCGACGGCAGGTTCAGTTTGCCGTCCGCGATGAATTGCAGAAAGGCTTCCAGGTTGCGCGTTTCCGTCCACCGCACATGTCCAATCGGATAATCGCGCCCTTTCTGTTCATACGCAGCGTCATAACGGCCGGGGCCATAGGAGCGCGAAATTCTAAAATCCAATTCCTTCTCGTAATACAGTTTGCGCTGAAGCTCCATGCCGACGGTTCCCACCGCGACCACAATGGCGCGATCGCGCGCTATTTCCGCCGCCTGGTTCACCGGCTCGCTGCTCGGAGTCTCCGCCGTAATCAGCACCGAATCCACACCCAAGCCACCCGTTTTCTGGAAGCACAGATCGCGGAACTCGCGCGCGCCGGTGCATGCGGCCTCGGCTCCGCTCCCAATCGCGAGATCGGCGCGCGGCCGCAACAGATCCATCCCAAAGACGCGGCAACCGGCGGCCTTCAACAACTGAACCGTGATTTGTCCGAGCAACCCCAGACCGATTACCGCGACCCTGTCGCCCAGCGCGACTTCCGCGGTTCGGATGCCGTGCAGGCAAATCGCCCCCACCGTGCCGAAGGCTGCCTCTTCGTAGGAAACTCCGCTTTCTTGCTGTAGCCTGCGGTCGTTGCCGAGCTGCGCTCGGCTTGGACGGCCGGGGGCGGCCGTCCCTACGCGAGACGCTGCCTCTCCGCCCTCGGGAATCTTCGCAACCAGCATTCGCGGCACGCAGACAAACTCGGCATGCACCGCATATCCGGCGCCAGCGCAAGCCACGCGGTCGCCCACGTTGATGTCGGCGACGCCATCGCCAAGGGCAACCACCTCTCCGGCGCTGCTGTAGCCCACCGATTGCGGCCGGTCCAAGCGGGACCGCACAGTTTGCAGGGTGGAAGCTAAGCCATCCCGCCGCATCTTGGCAAGCACGTCGCGCACCAGATCGGGACGGGCCTTTGCCTTCGCCAGCAGATTCTTGCTGGCGAATTCGGCGGATGCGCGCTCCGTGCCGGCCGACACCAGCGACGCTGCAACTCGCACCAGCACACAGCCCGGCAACAATTGCGGAGCCGGAACTTCGGCGACCTTTAGCTCGCCCGTGCGCGCGTCTTGGAGGACTTGCTTCATGCGCTTGACTGCCGTGTTTGAAATAGCTGTTGCATCGCGGACACTCAGGTTCTTCTTGCCACAAACATGAGCAGCGATCCGCCATACCAGCTTCGCTGGGCCCACTTCGGCAGTGGGCTGCCAAAGGCCACGACCTTTTCTGAGCAGAAACCGTAAGCAGCCAGCCTGCGCTCAAACTGATGGGCAGAATACTGGTTGCGCGAATAATCCAGGAACTCAACCCAACTCTGTCCCAGCCACTTGCCAAGGCGATGGCATCCTGCCTGTGCCAGTCGCACCATCGAATGCCGATTGGGCACGGACACCAGCAAGAGCCCGCCCGGCCGCAACACTCGGGCAAATTCCTTCAGGCACGCGTCCACATCGCGGACATATTCTAGAACGCTGGAACACAGGACCCCATCGCACGAATTGCTCACCAGAGGCAGCCGGGCAATGGTTTCCACTCGTTCAAACTTGAGTTGGATGGACCTGTCCCCGCTCTGCGCCAGTTGATTCGCAGCTTCAACCATCTCCGTGGCGGCATCCACTCCGAGGACTCTGCATCCGCGCTCCGCCAGCAACCGTGAAAGCGTGCCCGTGCCGCAGCCTGCATCGAGCCAACTGCCGCCTGCCAGATCACGCGCTTCCAGGCACTCGACCAGCACGGCCTGGCGCGCTTTGAAAGACCGCTTTCGGTAACGCTGGTCCCAGCCCATCGCCAATTGCCTATGGTACGCAATCGCTTCCAGAGACTCCCCGTCAGCGCCATATGCTTTGGCATTAGCTTCGGCGTTAACTTCGGTATTCATATGGACGCTTTCCAGAAATTCATGGCGAGCAAGGGTCAGCCCTTCCTGGCATTTAATTCGTAAATTTTGGCTTTCACGTTAAAGAGTTGCGCGCCCTGTAAACCACAATAGATTAGTCCCGGCGTGCCGTCCAGAAACCCCAGCCGGAAAACATAGCGGTAAAGAAAGAAAAAAACCGGAGAACCTGGGACGGCCAAGAACTTCTTTTTCAGCCAGCGCCGGCGTTGGGCCTGGGTTCCGAACAGCGATGGCGGCAGATCGCCATAGCCCGCTTCCCCCTCCAACCATACCCGCGCCTCCCAATTTGAGTACTCGTCGTGCTTCTGTATATAGCGGGAAAGCGATTCGACATTGTGATGGATCAGCGAGTTTCTCAACTTCCCGGTTTTTCCTTTGACCACGACATGCTCATGCACCTCCATGTCAGCCATCGAAGTATCCTGGTTCTTGAGGCGGCATTCGAAGCGGCCTTTGCGGTGGCGGAAGAGCGAGAGCTTGTAGAAACCGGCGCCGCCGTGACGCAAGACTCGGCCAAGAAAATACATCTGCAGCGCGATATAGTAGCCATCAAAGTCCGGATTTTGGATGGCCTGCCCTATTTCCGTCGCCAACTCGGGAGTAAGAGCTTCATCGGCATCCACGAGTAGTACCCAATCATAGGCCAGAGGAAGCGTGTCCATGGCCCACTGGCGCTTCTTCGGCCAGCCTCCTGCATACTGGAACTGGACGACCTTGGCGCCATGCGACTGAGCAATGGGAACCGTGTTATCCGTGCTCTCGGAATCGATGACATACACTTCGCCGAAGCCCCTAAGCGACTCCAGGCAGTGCGGCAGATTGCGGGCTTCATTGCGAACCGGAACGATCACACTTACGGGGAGCACCTGCACAGCAGCGCTCGAGTTCGACACCTCAGCCTCTGATTTTGCTTCGATCATTATTGTTTAGATCAAGTATTGTTTAGATCAAGTCCATTCCGTTGGCCGGTGGCCCTGGCATATCCCAATAAACAATGTCTTTCTAGCGCTGGTAAAGCAACCCGGGCGCTGGTGCCGTCATTATAATCGTGCAGCTTGGCCAGCCATCGTTGACCAGCCATCTTTGAGATGAGGAGACCAATCAAGTAATGGCTTGGCGGTAAATCCTGGCCAGGTGTTCTGCCTGGTGCGATAGCGTGAACCTTTCCAGGATCGTCTGGCGCGCCGCAGTCCCCATGCGCGCACATACTTCAGGCGAGCCCAATAAAGTGGCAAGCCCCTGCACAAGTTCTTCGAGTCCATCCGCCGGGATGAGCCAGCCATTCTTGCCGTGCTCAATCACTTCATCAATTCCCTGCCCCCGGCAGCCAATCACCGGTTTGCCGCAGGACATGGCTTCCAGATACACGCATCCCAGGCCCTCGTTCCGGCTGGGCAACACGAACACGGAACAGCGGCGCATGGCCTCCGCAACCTCGGCCCGGCTCTGCCGGCCGACAAACTGGACTTGGCGCTCAATGCCCAAGGCGCGCACCAGTGATTCAAACTGGGCGCGATCCGGCCCTTCGCCGATGATGCGGCATCGCAACTGGGGAAAGGAAGCTCGAAGATTTCCGAGCGCTCTCAACACAAGTTCGTGGCCTTTGCTGCGCAACAGGTTGCCGACGATCAGAATCTCCGGATCAAACGGAGGCGAGCCCGGCGAAAAAAGACTTGGATTTACACCGTTGTACACAATGGTGCTGCAGGTTTCGACCGGCATTCCGGTTTTCAGAATTTCCTGCACCTTGCCGCTGATACATATAACGGTCCGCGCCTCCCGATAGACGTTCAGCGACACCTGCCGCCGCCAAGCCGCTGGAATTCCGCTCCGGAAGAACGAGTTGAACACATCCAACCCGTGAATCGTAATCACGAACGGAATTTTCAAACGCCGGGAAAGTAATGCGGCCGCGTGTCCGCAAGGCAGGGCCGAATGAGCATGTATCAGATCAATCGGCTTCACACTGTGCATCTTCCGTATTCGCCCCCGGAGACGCGCGTAGAGCAGCTTCCCCGCGCTTGAGAGCCCGAGAGGTCCGGGAACTTGCGGATATCGCACCCAGTCTGCCGCAGCCGATGAACTTGGTTGTTTTCGAGGATGATAAATCTGGGATACTGCAATCACTCTGGAATCGACACCGAGCTGCTTAAGCTGCTCGATCGGTTCCGCGATGAAGCAACCGCTCACCTCATTTTGGTCCGACGGAAAAAATGGGGTGAGCGTCAAAACGTGCAGCGCTGAATCTACTTCCGCGGCTCGGGACATCAGTTTCGCTCCCTCTCAGACCGCACTAATTCCTGGGCTAGAACAAGCAGGCGTTCAACATGCTCGCTCCAGCTGAAGTCGCAAGCGCGGCGCAGGCCATTGCGCGAGAGTTTTTCCGCCAACTCCGGCGACTCCTGAATCTGCAGTACCCGTTCCGCCAACGCATCGGGAGAAAAACGAGGAAAATAGATTCCCGCATCCCCGCAGATTTCGCGATGCACCGGCAAGTCGGATGCCACCACCGGCAAGCCACTCGACATGGCCTCGACCAGGGGATGGGCAAACGTTTCTGTATAGGCCGGGCTTACGTAAATGTGACAGGCGCGGTGGAGATGATGCAGCGATCGATAGGGAACTGTGCCCAGTTCAACAACATTGTCGCGGACGCCAAGCGTGCTCATAAGCGCGGCCGCGGTCTCGGCCCGGTAGGAGCCTGGATTCTTGGATGAAGACAAGTGACAGGTCAGAAGCAGCCTTATTTTCTTTCCGGGCAGCCGGTCGCGCAAAATTGGCAGGGCCCGAATCAACGTCTCGAAATTACGGTAGTAATTGTAATGGCTTACAAAAAGCAGCTTTAGTGCGTCGGCTGACTCCTTCAACTGATTTTGCATGAAGTCAGGCAAGGGAGTCGAATCGCTGGTAAACAAGTTACGATCGAACCCGTGGTGAACAGACAGCACATTTTCCCCCGTCCATTTGCTAAGGTCTTCCGCAAAAGCCTTGCTCGGAGCGACCGTGACGTCGGCCCAGTGTACCGACCGCCGAGCGAACCAACCCTTGATCCATGTGTCGATCCAAAGAATATAATCTCTCCGTTTTCGGACATCGCGGTAGAAGTCGTCCGATACGTAGAGAGAGTTTCCGGACAGAAGGATCTGCGGCACCGGAGAGTCCCGGAGGGCAAAGTTCCCGGTAGAAACAAGAACTTGCGCACCACTGCGCCGCAGCAAGTCCCGAAGTTTGGTCTGTTCGAAGACAAAGCGCCCCACTACCCCGCGGCTCGGGCTGGCCTCGGCAAAAGAAATATTCGGAGATTCAGCGAATTCGCTGCGCAACTCGGCATTTAGCAGGACTGTCGCTTGCGAATCCGTCCGCCTCGCCAACTGGGGAATCACATTGCGCAGATAAGTGAGGCCTGCACCCGCACTCGCGGCCAGGCCATTGATAAACAATCTGATCATCGGTTGGGCACGACGGCTGCAAAACCGGCTGGCGGCCGACGGTAAGCTCGGGAAACAACGCCGTCCACCGGGACCACAACAGCACCGGGAACAAGATCCGCGAGTAGAAATGCAAAAACCCAAAAAAACACGCAGAGATAATAACCCGGGGCAAAAAGCCAATCCTCGAAGGTGGCGTGGACTAGACCCGCCAAGACCACCATGGCCAGCGGAATCGAGTAATGGCGTGGATCGGCGGTTCGGATCATCCACGCACAGACTTTCCACACGTTCGACGCCGTCACCACGACGAGCGCAGCGAAGGGCAACACACCCAACAGCCCCACCCACTCTGCGATGGTCATGTAGCTGCTGCCGTGCTCACGAGCCGTCGCGGCGCTTGAAGCAATAGTTCCAAAATCCAATCCGGGATCCTCGCCCGTCGGACTCGTGCCATATCCGGTTCCGAACAACGGATGCTCCTTGATCGTGGCGATCGACTTTTGCCAGGGTGTCCGTCGCGAACCCAACACGCCCTCGTCCTTGTGCCCCTTGTAGAGCAATGTGTCCTTCAGATCCCCGAACCGCTTGTTCAAGGTTCCTGGAGCTAACATCCCAACGACCGCAACCAGGAACAGAACCAGTGCCACTATCCTCACCAGCAATTTGTACTGGTGCAGACAAACACAGAAGACAAGGGTGACGAGCGCCACCGAAGCCATCCCAGAGCGTGTCACGCTGAAATAAACAAGGTACGTGCAAAGAAGCAGGGCGACCAGCCTGCGTAACCTCACCACGCGCCCATTGCTGACCAGCCATCCCCAGAACAGGATGGGGAACAGTCCGACGCCCATCACCGCGCCGAGCGAGTTGGGATTACCCCAGATCGTTCGACCCAGACCAAAATAGCAGATCACCGTGACATAAACCGCGATCTCACTTCCCCACAGCAGACCATGGAAAAAACGGTCCTCCCGGCCGAGAACGGCCAGGCGAGCACCCGCAGCACAATAAAGAAAAAGAAGGAGGAGGCTCAGAGCCTTGAGGAACGCCATCTGCATATACGGAGAAACGGTGGCGGAGGCAAGCGCGGCGCAGATGCAAAAGAAAGCGATCAGATGTAAC
This sequence comes from Terriglobales bacterium, assembly GCA_050012595.1. Taxonomy (GTDB): domain Bacteria; phylum Acidobacteriota; class Terriglobia; order Terriglobales; family Acidobacteriaceae; genus Acidiflorens. Next base: position 115,803 of record JBEKGW010000014.1, on the reverse strand, counting down.
GATCTGAAAGACCGGCGGGGATTCTTCGTCCAAACAATGAAGCCGACGACTGCACCCGCGGACAGCACGACCCAGCGTCCAGCTGTCCAGGCGCCTTGCAGAGGGACATACATGCCAGCCCAAACAAAGGTGATCATCAGCAGAGCAAAAAAACGCTCGTCATATTTCCAGAGGCTGGCGATGATTACCTCCAGCAGCAAGATGCCGCCCAGGAAGGACACGTCGCTGAAGTAATGCAAATGGTGATAAATAAAATACAGTGCCAGGCTCACGCCCAGCCCGATGCCAGCCCACTGCAGCGGTTTCAAGGAATTCATCGAGCCTCGATTTCGGCGGGGATCGCGGCCGCGGCCAGACCATCGGCGCATGCTTCCGGCGAGTAGTTTCGAATTCGGTCCGAACTGCGCGCGCTCATGCGTTGCTTAAGCTCAGGTTGCCGCAGAAGAGAATCAATCGCCACGCTGAGTTTCTCCGAATCTCGGGGAGGGACGACGTAACCATTGCACCCATCTTCGACCAGGTCGGCCGAACATCCCGCGACGCTGCTCACGATAATCGGAAGTCCGCATGCCATCGCTTCGTTCACCACCAAACCCCATGGGTCGCTGTGCGTCGGTAGAACCAAGGTTTCCGCGAGCGCATATAGACCGGCCAGATCTTCCCGCTGCGCGAATCCCGGAAAGCAAACCACCCCCGGGCTGATCCGTTTGGCATGTTGCGACAGTTCCTCTCTGGAGACGCCATCGCCTGCAAATACCAAGCCCACCTCGGATCGCAGGCCGCTCTCTAGTTTGGCATAGGCTTCGAGGAGATCAAAAACTCCTTTTTCCGGAATCAAACGGCCCACAAAAAGAATAAACCGCGAAGGCAGTTTCAGTTTCTCTCGAAATTCAGTTGCATGAGCCCTTGTATTTTCCGCCTGGGTCGCAAACAAACTGTTGTCGACGGCATTGGGCGCAGTCAAGATGCTTACTTCCGGAGACCCAAGCGACCTGAGGTACTCGAAGGAAGCTTTCCCGGGCACAACAAATCTGTCGCAGTGCCTCAAGAAATAGGCCTTCAGGGACTCGATCCACGCCCATCCTCGACGAGCGTCATGGCCGTTGCTCTCCGACCACAACACAAATTCAACCCCTTGGCGCCGGGCCCACAGAAGCGCTTCCCATGACGCGGCATAGTTGTATCCGCCACAGATGATGACCTGCGGGCTCACCTTGCTTAAGGCGGACCACAATCCTCGATTGATCAGGAAACTGCTTTTCCCCGCGCGCCACCGCCAGGACGGCAGAATCTGATGCGAAAAACAGATTTCATTCTTATAGACACGCCACTGCCAAAGCGCCTCATCCGTCTCCGCCAAAAAGATTACGTGCAGATCCAGTCCCGCTCGGCGTGCCAGAACGTTGAAAACCGGGATGCGATACGGAGCAATAATCTCCGTTAGGATCACAAGCCGCCTGCTCATTTTCGACATTCCACTCTTGAGAACAAACTGACGAAAAACGAACTGTTGGTCCGCAGGACTGCCTGGCGAAATCCCAAATCTTCCAGGGCTCTTACACATTCTTTCGTATTGCACTGATCGTGATGCAAATCGAACACGGCGTGTTTGACCCTACGGAGAAGGCCGGCATAATTCTGAACGAACGTTGAAACCCAGGCCGGCAAATCCCTATCATGATGAATATATCCCGGAAAATGGATCCGCGCCTTCTGATTGCGGACTAACGATTGCGCCAAGTCCCGTACTTTACGCACATAATCGGTTTCCCGATGAACTCCGAAACCACTCGTCCCCCCAATCACCAGGCCCGCATCCGGGTGGCGATCCAGCAAGCGAGCGTACGCGCGTACAAGCTGAAGAACCTTTTCCTCGTCAAAACGTCCGACAAAGAAGATGGTCTTTGCTTCGCGAATGTCTTCTCGCGGGCAAACAACTGCGTATTAAGGCGCATCCTATCAATTAAAGAGGACGACCTCGGCGCTGTCGGCCCGGACCTCAGCCCCCCGCAAGCCGCGACAGCCTGAATTCCGCATCCCGGTGCGACCTTTCGCTTGCTCCCGGATCGGCGTCCTTCAGGAGGGGATTATGGAAAAGCTTCGGTTCATGCTTTCTTTTCTCGCTCTGATTCTGGCTACGTCCTTTGCGTTGTCCTGCGGCGCGAGTTCACATGGTCAAGATCCACTGCAATCCATCACGCTAAGCCCAGCAACTGCCGACGCCCAGGATTATCCCAACGGCGAGGTGCAGTTCACCGCCACCGGCCATTACCTTAATCCTTCACGCACGGTCACTCCGCTCTCGGCTGGTTGGGGCACCTGTTACCAGGACGCGTCGACAAGTGAAGTATCCGTCACCAGCGGAGGCGTGGCAAAATGTGCGGCGGGAACGGTCGGCACATACACAGTCTGGGCGAATGACCCGCCATTCCCCGATGTAGGATGTCTTGCAATCACTGCCTGCGGCGGCGGATGCTTTATCGCCGGGAGCGCGCAACTCACTTGCCCCTAGGGCAGCCTTCAGGAGGAACCATGGAAAAGCTTCGCTTCATGGCTTCTTTTCTCGCTCTGGTTCTGGCTGCGTGCTTGGCGTCGTCTTGCGGCACCGGTCAGGGTCAACTTCAATCCATCTCGCTGAGCCCCGCAACTGCCGACGCGCAGGATTATCCCGACGGGCAAGTGCCTTTCACCGCCACCGGCCACTACGTTAATCCGACCCACACGATCACTCCGCAGTCGGCTACTTGGGTAGCCTGTCAGCAAAACGGGCCCATCACGACCGAAGTATCCCTCACCCAAGGAGGCATGGCTCAATGCGCAATCGGAGCGGCTGGCACATACTCAATCAATGCGTGGGACACCAACAAAATTGCGCCCTGCGCCATCAATGCCTGCGGGATATTGGTATGCGCTATCGTCGGTACCGCGCAACTCACTTGCCCCTAGGGCAGGCTGCGGTAGAATCCGTCACGAGCGCGGCCTTCCTTTATATTGGGGATCAACTATATTGCGGATCAACGCTGCCGAGGTCTGCCTCTTGCGAACATTGCTCGTGATGGTTTTTTTTGCCATGGGTCTAGTCATCCCACTCTTTGCCCAATCCGTCGAGCAGACGCTCGAAGCCCGGCGGGCCGAACTCAATCGTCTGCTCGCCGACGAGTGGGAGTACCGGCTCCGCACCCAGCCTGAACTTGCCACCCAGGTGGGAGACAATCGCTACAACGATCGGCTGAGTGATTTCTCGGACAAAGCAATTGCCGACGATCTCGAACACGCTCGTCAATCGCTGGCGCGCTTCGAGGCCATCGACGTCACCGGATTTCCCGAGCCGGAAAAGCTCAATCGCGCATTGATGCTGCGCAGCCTGCGGGAAACGCTCGACAGCGCCCAATTCAAAGACTGGGAGATGCCGGCGACGCAGTTTGGCGGCATTCATCTGGGATACGCTTCGCTCGCCTTCGATTCTCCCTTCCGCAACGTGAAAGATTACGAGGACTATCTGTCCCGTCTGCACCAGATTCCGCGCGTGCTCGAGCAGGCCACGGGACACATGCGTGACGGACTGCGCGACCACCGCATGCCTCCCAGGTATCTGCTCGAGAAAGTGTCCAGTCAGGCGCAGCAGATTGCCGACGACCCGCTCGACAAGAGCCCATTCACCGACCCGCTGCGCAAGTTCCCCGATTCCATCTCCGAGCCGATTTCAGAGAAAGACCGCAAACAACTGCGCGAAGCAATCGAAAGCGCTGTAAAGAACGAAGTAGCGCCCGCCTATGCGAAATTCGCAAAATTCGTGCGCGACGATTACGCGCCTCACGGACGGCTCGATCCTGGCGTGTGGGCCTTGCCCGACGGAGAAGCGCGCTATCGTTTCGCCGTCCGTCACCAGACGACCACCGATTTCACTGCCGACCAGATTCACCAGCTTGGCCTGAAGAGCGTGGCGGAAATTGAAACCCAGATGCTTAGCATCGCCAAGGCACAGGGATTCAGCGATCTGAAATCGTTCAACGATCACATCCGGCGGGATCCAAAGCTGCACGCCAGGTCGGGTCAGCAATTGCTTGACCTGTACACGCAATATCGCGACCAGATGTACGGGAAGCTGCCGCAGTTATTCGGACGGCTGCCGAAGAATAAGCTCGACGTGGTGCCGATGGAGTCGTTCCGCAGCGCCGACAGCGTGCCAGCCGACTATTCGCTGGGCGCTGGAGATGGCTCGCGGCCAGGACGCATCAACGTCAACGAGTATGCGCCGGAGAAGCGATTGCTCCTCAACGTGGAGGCCATCGCTTACCATGAAGGCGTTCCCGGACATCACCTGCAATTTTCGATTGCGCAGGAACTTACCGGCCTGCCGCCGTTCCGCAAGTACGACCTCGATCTGAATGTGTATACCGAAGGCTGGGCGTTCTATGCTGAGCGCCTGGGAAAGGAAGTAGGCTTTTATCAGGATCCGTACAGCGACTATGGCCGCCTGCAGAATGAAATGTGGCGTGCCGTGCGCTGGGTGGTGGATACGGGCGTGCACTCCAAGCACTGGACGCGCCAGCAGATGGTCGACTTCTTCCACGAACACACCGCGATGGACGATCAGAACATCGAGACCGAAGTGGATCGCTACATTGCGTGGCCGGCGCAGGCGCTTTCCTACAAGATGGGACAGACGAAGATTCTCGAGCTACGGGCGCGAGCGCAGCAAGAGTTGGGAGCGAAATTCGATCTGCGCGCCTTTCACGACGCGGTGCTCGATCAGGGCCCGCTGCCGCTCGATCTGCTGGAAGCGAAGATCAACGCCTGGATCGCCGCCCAGAGGTGATGCATCGGTTCAGGCAGCAGCTTTCAGTGGAAGAAACCAAATCGAATGGAGCACTTTCAGAACGATCGTTCGCACACCCCGGTCCAAATAGCGGTACGCACACAGCAGAAACCGGGTCGCCACTCTGATGTTCGTCTTGATGCGGATCGGCTTCGGAACCTTCTTTAAGTCTCATCGCTGCCCATCAAACAGGATGCTAACCTCCGCGATAGTCCGCGACCTGCCGGCGGCGTATACCCATTTTTTCACTGCGGCTGCGGCCGACTCGCCGAGAATTGGATTTCCTCCTAGCAGTTCGACATCCTCCACGTTCCCCTTGGCCGAAATGGATACCTGCAAGCGTACCGTCCCGCCAATGTTAAGCCGCTTCAGCGTCTCCGGATAATCCGGCTCGACCCGCGTGATCAGCTTTCTTTCGGTGCTGCTACCGGGAACCCAGATGGCGAGTGTCTTCACACCCTCCACGCTGGTTGCGCGGCTCACATATCCAATCGCACCCCGCGTCCGGGCGACATAAGCTACGACCTCGGCATCCGATCCAAGTGCCTTCGGAATAAAGCCTCTGCCCGTGAATACCAGCGTGCTGTAGTACGCCTGCAGATCATCTTTGCTTAGGCCGACGTACTCTTGCAGGAAGGCTTCGTGGACCGGGCCGTCCTTCTCTAGTATGGGTTCCACATGCGTACCGTCGAGCGAGATCTTCTCTTCCAGAAATACGCGTTTCAGCTCAGCCGCGGAGATCGTGTCCACTTTCACACTCGAATTAGCAATCACCTTGACGTCGCCCGCGAGGGCATTCACCGAGGCGAAGATCGCTAATCCGGCGGCGACGAGGAGCGATTTCCGACATTTCATTGCGTTCTCCTTTGCATCCCCGCCTGCGGCTAGAAATTAATTTCGGTCTTGACCACCAAAGCGTTAGTGTTGGGCTTGAAGCCCTGGGGGTTCACTTCTGGATAAAATCCGTCCGGATAAGTACAGAACCCATAACCATTCATGAAGTGACCTTCCACTTTCACGTTCCAGAATTTTTTTAGGTCAACCCGCGCGGAAACGACTTTGTCGTAGATGTGATTGATGGGCAGGCTGGTGTCGGTATGGTTAGAGGTATAAATAGCATCAGGGCCTCCCGATACGGTGGTTATCGAGTAGCGGGAGTAGTAGGAGCCGAGGGCAAACCGTTTCATAACCCGGTAAGTTCCTGAGACGTACCAGCCGCGTACATCGGTTATGTTGGTGAGGAGAACGCTGCCAAAAGCTTGAAAGTATTCATCGTGCAGAAAGCGGCGATACTCCGAATCGACCCGCAGTCTCCCCACGGTGTACTCGCCATAGAACTGGTTGGCCCAATCCGCCTTCGAACGATCAGACTCAGGAAAGAACGCGGGCCCCGAGCTGCTTGGATTTTTGGCTGTCGCCTTGCCAGTGATGTCTTCATTCATTCGGGATACCCCGATTAACAGACCCTTCACCGGAGTATTCCATCGGAGATCGCCGCCATACTGCAGCCCGCCATAGCGCGAGTAGTAGAGTCCGTACTGCGAAGCAAGGTATATGTAACCGCTATAAATGCTGTCACTGCGATGCCCGGCATACGCCGTGTAGGAGAGATCGCCGAGGCGGTGCTTGAGGCGCAAACTGCCGTAAACATCGCCGCCCAGGTGAGCAATGGTGGCGTCGCGCAGATCTGTCGGATAAACGCTTTGCGGAAGCAGCGCAAAGACGCGGAGAAAATCCAGGTCTTGCGTGTCGTTATATAAGCCTAGCGTGGTTTTGACTTTGCCCCCGCGAATCCCGAACCAGCTCCTGAAGCGGTAATCCGCGACGGCCCAGTCCAGGGAGGGATGGTACTGTCCGAGTTGGCCAAGGTTGCGGTCGTAGAGCTGCGCTCCGACCCGGAGCTTATCGGTGACGCTGGTGGACACATTGACCCCGAAGTCAGTGAAGGCGGCGCTGCCCTGGCTGGTGTTCATCGTCAGCCAATTATTGGTGTTCGTGTAGATAAACCCCTGCGATGCGAACCCGTGTATTGCCACTTCGCGGTCAAAGAGTTTAAAGTCCTCCGCCCGTAACGTGAGTTGACCTGCGAAGAAACAGGCAAAGACCAGTCCGAGGATTCGCCGATGCATACGGTCTCCCTGATGATTTGTCAGAGATTACATCGGCCAAGTCAGGCGGAAGCTTGAGGGCGGGAATCGTGATGCCCCTTTAGGGGCTGGCCATCGGTTTGCCGCGACTGCCGAGACGGGGCGAGCCCCGTCTCTACAGTCGGGAAGAAATGCGAACTCGACCGCCCCCGCAGCGCGGCGGTTGGGTGTGCCCCTTCCCCTACATCACTTCGCTGCGCTTCCTTAGGAAGGCTGGAATGTCGAGATCCTCGGCCTGGTAGCTGGGAGCGACGGACTGCATCGCATCGAGCGGAATCACCTCGGCATGTGACACATGACCCGGCGCCGATTCCCGAAAGGCTGCCGGCGCGGGATCTGGCTCAAAGGCCGGCTCCGGCTCGAAGACTGGCTCGGGTTCGGCTACCGGTTCGGGTTCGTGGAAGTGATCGCGCTGGCGCGAAACCTCTCGCGAAACGTCTCTGGATAATATGACCGGATCATAGTTCTCGTGCTGGCGTGGACGACGCATATCGGCCTCTCTGAAACCAGTTGCGATCACGGTGATCTTAACCGCGTCTTTCATCTTCTCGTCCAGAACCGCCCCGAAAATGATGTTGGCATCTTCGTGAGCGGCGCCCTGAATGATGGTGCAAGCCTGCTGCACTTCGGCCAGCTTCAGCGAATTCGAGCCCGTGATGTTGATGAGAATGCCTCGGGCTCCGTCGATCGCGCCCGCCTCGAGCAGCGGCGAGGCAATGGCTCGCTGCGCCGCTTCCACGGTGCGATGCTCGCCGGCCGCGGTTGCCGTGCCCATCACCGCGTAGCCCATGCCCGCCATAATGGCCTTCACGTCGGCAAAGTCGCGGTTGATGATGCCCGGAATGGTGATGATGTCGGAGATGCCCTGCACTCCTTGGCGAAGAATATCGTCGGCGATGCGGAAGGACTCGAAGAAGCCGGCGTTCTCGGCCACGGCGAGCAATTTTTCGTTGGGGATCACGATGGTGGTATCGACCGACTCCATGAGTTCGGAAATACCGCGCTCCGCCTGCTGCATGCGGCGTTTGCCTTCAAAGGCGAAGGGCTTGGTGACCACCGCGACGGTGAGCGCGCCCATTTCGCTGGCGAGCGAGGCGATGATCGGCGCCGCGCCGGTGCCGGTGCCACCGCCGAGTCCGGCCGTGACGAAGAGCATGTCGGCGCCTTCCATGGCTTCGATGATTTTGTCCGAATCTTCGAGCGCGGCTTTGCGGCCGATCTCGGGATTGGCGCCCGCGCCGAGTCCGTTCGTCAGCTTCACTCCGAGTTGAATCTTGGTGGCGGCGCGCGACATCCGCAGAGCCTGCAAGTCGGTATTGGCCACAATGAATTCGATGTGTTCCATGCCCGAGTCAATCATGCGATTGACCGCGTTGTTGCCGCCGCCGCCGACACCGATGACCTTGATGCGAGCGTCATTGCGGGCTTCTTCGTTGAAGCAGATGCGGAGTCCGTTGTCTTCATTCATACTTCACCTCGTTAATCAGTTACTAATAATCAGTGGAGCGCCGGGCGTCCCCGCCCGTCGCTCCACCATCACAATCGTTACGCGCCCTTTCTCGCAAACAGCGCTTTCATGCGCGAACCAAACCCCGGCTCCTGCAAGCCGCGGGCAAGGCGGGCGCGGTGGCCGTAATACGCCATGCCCAACACCGTCGCGAACTCCGGTTCGGCTAAGAACGACGGCATCCTCGCCATCGGCGTGGGCCAGGCGAGACGCGCGGCTTTCCGCAGCACCGATTCCGCCACATCGAGAATGCCGGGAAGCCGCGAAGCTCCGCCGCTCAGCACGAATCCGGCAATGCAGTGCTCCAGAACGCCGGCGTGGCGCAGGTTGTCGCGCAGCAACTCGAAAAGTTCGCGGGCGCGCGGCCCAAGAATCTCGCCCGCCATGCGCTGCGGCATCATGCGTGACGGCCGGTCTCCGACCGATGGCACCTCGACTTCGTTGCCCTCTGGGATGAGCGTCGGGACCGCGTTGCCAAAATTTTTCTTGAGCGTTTCCGCGTCCGCCAGCCCCGTACACATGCCGACCGAAAGATCGCTCGTAAAGTGGTCGCCGCCGATGGGAATGACGGCCGTATGCGCGACTGCACCCTGCTGGAAAACGATCAGATCGCACGATCCGGCGCCGAGATCGACGAGGCAGACGCCCAGTTCGCGTTCGTCGGAACGCAACACGGAATCCGCGCAAGCCAGCGGCTCAAAGATGGTGTCATCCACGTGAACACCCGCCCGGTTCACCGCCGTCACCAGATTCTGCGTAGCGCCCGAAGAAGCCGTCACAATGTGGACGCGCACTTCGAGCCGCGTGGCCATCATGCCCGTCGGATCCTGCACCCCCGGCAGATCGTCGAGAATGAACTCTTGCGGCAATAGATGCAGAATTTCACGATCGCCGGGCAAGGGCACGGAGCGGGCCTTGTCCACGGCCTGGCGAATTTCCTCGCGCGCAATCTCGCGCGACCGTGCGCCGAAGCTGATGCCGCCGTGGCTGTTCATCCCGCGGATGTGCGCGCCCGCAATGCCCACCAGCGCATGCTCGATCGGAATCCCGGCCACGTCTTCCGCATGCTCCACCGCTTTTTGAATGCTGCTGACGGCCTTGTCGAGCTCTGTAATCACGCCCTTGCGCAGGCCCCGCGATTCGCTGATACCGTGCCCGCGGTAACGCAAACCGTTCTCGCTCAGTTCGGCCACCAGGACTACAGTCTTGGCGCTGCCTACGTCAATGGCGGTGATGAAATTGGGCTCGTGGCTCGGCATAATAATCGCTAGTTCTGCGGAGTCTCCTTGGGAATGGCAGCGCTCGGTTTCTTTTGGCCCGTGGCAACGGCGACGGGCGGCGGGGACGCAGCGGGATGCGAAGCCGCGGTATTTTTGGTGGCCGCGACCGCCGCCGGCTTTCCCTTCGGCTTCAGCGCAGCTTGATTCACTGGCGCATGATGAACTGCGGCATGATGAGCTGCGGCTTTCGGCTCGGCTTTCGCCTTGGGCCTCGTGTCCTTTTTCGCCAGAGTCGCCGGGACGGGATGCGTCACATATTTTTCGTAGTTCACGATCGCCGCAGTTTTCACTCCCGCCGCCATCGCCGCTTTGGCTGCCGCCGGCGTCAAGGCGGGCTGCCGGGCCATCCCGTTGAGATCGGGATTCACAATGATCTGGCCGTCGTAGCGCAAGTCCACCGATTCGAGCTTGTCGAACTGCTGCCGCCACTGCTGCACATGCGTCACGTAGGTTTTGTAGCGCTGAAGGTAATTTCCCGAGCCAAGATGCACGAGCACTTCGCCATTTGCATCGGCGGCCAGCACTTTCACGTCCTCGGTGTCGGTAAGATCCACTTCGCTCAGGTCCTGGGAATAACGGGCGCCGCTGGAGTCGAGTTCACGAACCAGCGCGTTGTAACTCTTCATCCGTGCTGCGCGAGTGGAGAGCGGCTCGCCGGCGTTCATGCCCGCAATCACGGCAAACGAATACTTGTGCTTGCCGCCCGGAGCAAGTTCCATCAGCGTGCCCCCGGCGTCGATCAGCGAAATGTGCGAGCCGATGCGAGCAAAGGCAACCGGGGTGCGCTCATGAATCTCGATGCGCAGGCGATTTGGCACGAAGCGCATCACGCTCGCCGATTCCACCCATGGAATCTGCTCCAGTTGCTGTTTACGTTGGGCCAGGGGGACGAAAAAAATGTTGCGGCCAATATCTCCGCCCATCACTTCCATGATCTGCGCGTGGGCGACGTGCTGGGCGCCGGTGACTTCGATCTGATCGCTGGAATCGACGCGAAAACGCCACGAGTGCTTCCCGTACCGGTAGAGGAACAAGCCGGCAGTTCCCACAATTGCCAAAGCGACGAGCGCCACGGCGACCCACTTCAGCCGGTTGGCAGTTTTTTTCGGGAGTGATCCGCGCCGGACCGAGACTCGCTTCTGCCCGCGCAGAAATGGGGATTCTTGCTCCGCTTCCAGATCGACGAGCCGTGCGTCGTCGAAGGGCTCACGCTCGGGAGCCTCGTGCTGAGAAACGCCGGGAAGCGGATACAATTCTTCCTGTATCGCGGTGGAACTTGATTTCCGCGCCACTCGTTCGAGTCAGTTGTCGACAGAAAACCGCTGAGCAAAATTACTATAACTGGTTTTCGCGAATTGAGACAGTGCCAAGTTGGTTCGCGCTCTTGGTCTCCAGCTTCTCCAGAATCATCGCACCCAGTTGCCAGACGCTGCCCGCGCCCAACGTCAGCACCATGTCGCCCGGCTGGGCTAGAGCGGCAACCTTGGCGACGGCGTCGGAAAAAGAGGGTGCATGCGCGACGCCAAGCTTCCCTGCCCCGGCAATGCGGCTGGCCAGAGCTTCCGCCGTGATGCCTTCGATGGGCTTCTCGCTGGCCGGATAGATATCGAGTATGCAGAGCGTGTCGGCGTCGGCGAAGGCGGTCGCGAACTCATCCATCAGATCGCGGGTGCGGGTGAAGCGGTGCGGCTGGAAGATCACATGCACGCGCTGAAATCCGCACTGGCGAGCGGCGGCCAGCGTCGCCCGGATTTCCGTCGGATGATGCCCGTAATCGTCAATCACGCTGACGCCTGCGGCATTGCCTTTGAGCTGGAAGCGGCGGTCCACACCGCGAAAACCGTCCAAAGCCGAACGGATCTTCTCCGCGGAAATGTCGAGCGCAGTGCCAACCGCAATGGCGGCCGTCGCGTTCAGCACGTTGTGCATGCCCGGCACATGCAGCGTGAACTCTCCCAGATCTTTCTCTTTGTAGGTCACCTGGAAACGGATAAGCGGGCTGTGCTCCCCGGCAGCCAGCGCCGATCGAACCAGTAACGACGACCCAACCGGCGACGATCCCATGCGGATCAGGAAATCAGACCCCCGGCTGGTTCCGTACGTTGTCACGCGGCGATGGACGCGCGGCAACAAGCGCCGCAGCGCCGCATCGTCATTGCAGCCAATGACCACGCCGTAAAACGGAACGCGTTCCATAAATTCGAGAAACGTCCGGCGCACGTCGCGCATGTCGCGGTAGCAATCCATGTGCTCGCGGTCAATGTTCGTGACCACCGAGAGAATCGGCGAAAGCTTCAGAAATGACCGGTCACTTTCGTCCGCCTCGGCGACCAGGTACTGCGACTTGCCAAGACGCGCGTTCGAGCCCATCGCGTCTACGCGCCCCCCAACCACGACCGTGGGATCGAGGCCGCCGGCGGCGAGCACGGCCGCGACCATCGAAGTCGTGGTGGTCTTCCCATGCATGCCGGCAATCGCGATGCCGTACTTCAGCCGCATCAGTTCGGCCAGCATCTCAGCGCGCTGAATCACCGGGACATGCAACCGTCGAGCTTCAGCGACTTCGGGGTTATCCACTGGGATCGCGGAACTGGTAACGACAACATCCGCGCCCGCGATGTTAGCGGCAGCGTGCCCCTCAAAAGTTGACGCGCCGAGCGCGGCAAGTCGCTGCGTGACTGCCGAACTCTTCAAGTCGGAGCCGGAAATCTGGTACCCAAGATTCAGCAACACCTCGGCAATCCCGCTCATGCCGATGCCGCCGATACCCACGAAATGAATGCGCTGAATCTTGGCGAACATGAAAACTCAATCCCCGAATGAACGCTGATGATAGACCATTTAACCGTAGAGGTCGCAGGCCGCGCGGGCGCAAATGTATATTGTCATCCTGTGCACCTGCTATCTCGTGCGCCAAGAAAAAAGCAGGTCCTTCGCTTCGCTCAGGATGACAACCCGGGAGTACTAGCTTCTATCCAGCCTCGGCCAACTGTTTCACCATCTCCGCAATCTCTTCGACTGCCTTCGGATGCGCCAGCGATTTCGCAGCCGCGGACATGCTCCGCAGCCGGCTCGAATCACTGATCAGCGCCGCAATCGTGTCGACAAGGTAGGCCGCGCCCAGATTACTTTCCTCGACGACCACCGCAGCGCCCACTCGTTCCAGCGCCCGCGCGTTCACGTTCTGATGATCATCGGCGGCGGCCGGGAACGGCACAAAAATCGCCGGCTTGCCTGCGGCGGTGATCTCACCGACCGTACTCGCGCCCGAACGGCAGACCAGCAAATCGGCGCGCCCGAACGTGCCCGGCATATCGTCAATGAACTTGTGCACTTCGCCCGAGATTCCGGACTGCTGGTAAGCGGCAAGTACATGGTCATAGTCGCGCTGTCCAGTCTGGTGAATGATGTGGATCCCGGGAATCTTCGCGCGCAAACCGGCCAGCGACTCGATCATCGCCTGATTGATGGCGCGTGCGCCCTGACTGCCTCCAAAAACCAGCAGAGTCGGCGTGCCACCAGTTTTCGGCGGAATAGAAAAAAACGCCGCGCGCACTGGAACGCCCGTCACCCGGCAGTTGGGAAAATACCGGCAAGTTTCTTCAAAGTGCACTGCTGCCGCGGAAACCCAGCGGGCGATCATGCGGTTGGCAAATCCCGGCACGACGTTCGGTTCAAAGGCAAGCGTAGGAAGCCGCCGACGAATCGCGGCCACCATCGCCGGCCCGGAAGCATAGCCCCCGACCCCAATCACAACTTCAGGATCGAAGTCCGAGAGCATCCGGGAAGAAGCTGCGATCGCGCGCGGCAAGTCAAACATTGTCTTCGCGCGCTTCATCAGGCTGACATTTTTCAGCGCGCCGACCTGAATCAGTTCCAGAGGAAACCCTGCCTGCGGCACCAGCCGTGTCTCAATGCCGCGAGCCGTCCCGATAAAAAGAACCTCGGCGCCAAATTGTTTCTTAAGCTGTTGAGCGATTGCCAGCGCCGGAATAACGTGCCCGCCAGTGCCGCCGCCCGCGATGATAATGCGCATGACTTCTCGTTCCTGAAGGCGCCTTCGCTTACTCCACCATCTTCACATACTTCGTTCTCGCTTCTTGCAGCATCGAGAGCACCGACTCCTTCTCCGCCGCGGTGTTCCACGAAGTGTTACTCCGCGCCGCCGAAATTAGCCGGTCAAGCCAGGCCACAAAATAAGCCGCGTCTGCCGCGCTGCGCACCGGCGCGCCTGCCACGCTTACATACACCGGACTCGTCGTCGCGTAGGGATACAAGTCGAGAATCGGATACTCCGCCTTATCGCTGAAGGCGCGCAGAACGCACCACCCGCTAGCGTCAAGCGGGATCGAGCCGTCGACGTGCGCCGAACTGCGGTCGCTCTCAAGCGCAAGCTCGCGCGCCACCTTCCCATTACAAACAATTTGCAGATGATCCACCGGCACAATCGAATCCATTTCCGCCGAAAACCGTACCTCTTGTTTCTTGTCCAACCGCACTTCCCCGCCAATCGCCTGCCCTCCCAGCGAAAACCGGAGCAGCGGCCCATTCGTCGCAAACGTCCGCCCCGCCTTGATCGCCGCGAGCCACGGCCCAATCTTCAGAGGCCCGCGGAGTATTTCGGCATAGACGCGATTCAACCCCACCGGCCCACGCAACGATGCGTAATTCCCCATGAAATCCGTGCCCGCAGCCGTTGGCAATCGAAAGCCGCAATTCAGCAGCTTGTACCAAACCTCGGCCGTCGACTTATGATTGGAAAAACCAACCACCTCGATGTAATCCACCTTGCCCAGCGCGACATCCGCGGGTAACTCGGAAGTAAGAGGATCCTCCTTCGCCGGATCGGGAAAGCTGTCAAAAGGATGTACATATCCCACCAGTGCGCCCTGTTCATGCGCCATGTCGGCGATGTTCGCGTTCGCTGGATAGAGACTGGCCGCCGCCGTATTGGGATAAGCCGCATATCCCGGAAGAATGAAGTTACGCGTCAGGTTCAGTAATCCCAGATGTCCCCAATAACTCGTGTGGAACTCCTGCCCGTGCAATAGCAGATGATCCGCGGTCGAAGCCGCATCCAGTTGCGGCGAGAAATATGCCATGTCGGGAATACGTTGCTCCTTGTTCACCACCAGATCTTCGACGATTCCCACATTCTCAGCCGCCGCCTGCTCCACCAGATGCGCCGGCGTATTCCGATAAGTTCCTGCATAATTCATGTGCACATGAACATCTCCGCTCACCCATTTCGACGCTGCATCCAATTCAACAAATAGGGGCCTCAGCCGGACCGTGAGCTGCACAGTGCTATCGGCTTTCACCTGAACCTTATGCTGCTCAAAATGATTCTCGAATCCGCGCATGACATCGACTTCGACATAGCCCGCCGGCACCATGATCTCCGAAACGCCTGAAGTGTCGAAGTAGTGCGCTTCAAACGGCCGCTCCGAACGGTCAAAATTGTCGTCGGCGTACATCCATGCGTTGTCGGGCGCATAGGCCAGTCCGTCCGCGCCGGTCACGAAAACCCGCGCCGCTACTGCATTTCCCAGTGCATCCATCACGCGCAGTGAAATGCGTCCCATCGGTTTCAAATATTTTCGTTCCCGCGCCACGATCTCCGTCTGCTCCCCGCCCGGAATCGTCTGCACCCAAAGCGAAGTATTCCCACTTCGATTGGAGATAAACGCGATCTTCGACCCATCCGGCGACCACCGCGGATTCACGTTGTCGAACGCGCCATAAGAAATCGGGAACGCATCCCCACCCGCCGCGGGCATGACCCACAGTTGATGCCAGCTCTGCCCCAGATACGACGCATACACCATGCGCTGGCCATCCGGCGAAAAGTCCGGGCGAGCCTTCCAGTTCGTCTCCTCATAATGGATCTCGTGCGCCTCGGCGCCCGGCTCCGCCTTTATGCTCCATAATCCGCCCGTCCCGTAAATGTGCCCTCGATTCGAGATGAACAAAATCTCCGAGCCATCCCGCGTCCACACCGGACTGATCTCGTGATCCGCCTGGCTGTAGTAATAACGAGGCAGCGAGCTGACATTCTCACCAGTAAGTTGCCGTACGTCGATGAGTAACCCGTCTTCGAATCGCCCAACAAAAATGTGGAAGTGCCCCTTATAAGACGTTGACACAAACGCCAACCGCTTCCCATCTGGCGAGAATCGCGGCTCCAGATTCACCGCGCCGCCCGACGTCATCTTCCGCGTCCGCCCATCCCTCATATCCAGCGACCACAACTCGATTGTGTCGTGATCGTAGCGCGCAAACACCACCCACCGCCCATCACTGTTGCTCGACCAATCCGGCTGATAGTCGTAACCAGGGCCGGCCGTTAGCTGCTCCGCCTTCGTGCTGCCCAGTTCCTGCCGCCACAACGAGCCGGCCATCGAGTACACCAGGCTGCTCGAATCCGGCGACCATGCCGCCGCGCTCGGCCCCGTCGTCAACTGCGGCAGATACATTTCCCTGAAGTAATAGGGATGCGGCAGATCAATCTGCTTGAGCACCGGTTCGCGCTGCGCAAAGCAAGAAACACAAGTAACAAGAAACAAGCAAGCCAGACGAAACTTCAATGCGCCCCCGAATTTACAAAAGACGAACGTACCAAAGTCAAATTTACCAACGATTCAATCTAAAGCTCGCGCCTTCCGCGCCCACAGCCAATTCAACAGAGCCGCCCCAACCGTCGCCGCCAGGATCACCGACTTACTCAAATCCACCTGTGTCGCCAGCACCACGGCAATCCCGACGCCCAGCACTGCCAGCACCTGTCCCCCTGGCAGCCGGAAACCGGCGGCCAGCGGCTGTTTTCTTCGCAAAGCGATCACCGCCGCGCAAACCACGCCATAGTAAAACAGCCGGGCGACCACTGACAGCGTCACATTCCAGGCAAAGCTGCCAACCATCGCCAAGCCCCACACTGCCGCCGCATAGAACAGAATCGAAAACCAGGGCGTGTGAAATCTGGGACTCACCGCGGCAAACACGCCTGGCAAATCGCCACCTTTGGCGAGCGCGAATGTGACGCGCGGCATTCCCAGCAGCTTCGCGCTCAAATACCCGTACACAGAAACCAGCGCCCCAATCGCAACCAGCCCAGCTCCGCGATTGCCCATCGTGATGCGCGCCACCTCGGCCAGCGGACGATCTGTTGTCGCCCCCGGCCCCAGCACTCCCACCACCACCCATTGCACCAGCGCATAAATCACGGTGCAGGCGATCAGCGCCACAAACAGCGCAAAAGCGGCGTCCCGCCCTGGATTCCTCGCTTCGCTCATGGGCGCCAGCGCAGATTCAAATCCACCGTACGCGAAGATCAACAAAACCATCGCCTTCATCCACACGCTTGCCGCCATCGGCCCCGCCGCGCCCCACGGCGCCGGATGAATGATCGTTACCGCCGCTCCCGCCGACACCACCATCAGCAGCGGCAGAATTTTCGCCACCGTGAACACGTTGCTTACCGCCGTCCCCTGCCGTGCGCCCCGAGCGTTGACGAGCGCCAGCAGCCCCACCAGTAACGTCAGGATCGCAAAGCGCGGCCACGGTTCTTTCGCCGCTGGCCAGAATTCCGCCAGATAAATGACAAACAAATTCGCGTTCGCCGCCGGAGCGGCCGTTTGCGCCAGGTACAGCATCCAGCCAACCAGAATTCCCGTCAGACGCCCGAACGCCACGCGCGCGTATAGATAAGGTCCGCCCGCCTCGGAAAATTGCGAAGCCACCTCGGCAAAGCAGGCCATAATCACGCCCATTGCAGCCCCCGCAATCAACACGGCCATCACGCTACGTTTGCCGAGAAGCCCAGCCACCGTGGCCGGCAACCCAAAAATGCCACTCCCGATAATCGAGTTCACCGCCAGTGCGGCCAGGCTCCAGCGGCCAATGGCCCGCACCAAGTTAGTTTGCACCAGGCCAGTTTGCGGTGATGTCATCGCGAAACCGTTTGTACCACACCCAGCCCCTCCCTTGAATTAAACATCTTCACGGGCTGTGAGTCTGACAATCTGAAACGGCCCTTGAGAGCACACCAACTCTGGAGGCTCCATCCTCTCCGATATCCGGCTTTCCGCTGAAAGTCAAAGTCCTGCCCAAGTCGTCCGACTCCCGGCGCGTCCTCGTCACGGGAGGAAAGAACTGACCTGCCCCGTGAGGTGGCCCGCAAGACCGCCCGAAATCGCCTGCCCCGCACGGCTTTGGACCTAAGGTAACTTCAATTACCGAAGCTCATGAACACGGGGAACCTTTCCCCCCGCGCTCCGAGATGCGATCTTGGTTAGGACGCGCTAATCAGGAACGCTTGGTCAGGACGGAAAGGGATCCCATGGATCGCGAGAACCGGGAAAGCATGGAAGACGTTCATATCCGCATTGTGCGCGCTACCGACGACCTGCGCGTAATCCAGCGCGAACTCAACTGCGCCGCCATGCAGGCCCCCTCGGACCCCGAACTCATGGAAGCTCTCGCCGATCCGCCCGAGATGGAATCCATCCAGGTCCTCAAGTCCGCCCTCGACCAGATGCGCCACTTCCTTTGGTTCTACATGCAGGTCGTTACCAGCGATTCCGAAATGGGTGAGAAATTCCGCGAAACCCTGCGGCATGACGCTCCCGCACCCCCCGAAATGGAGCAGCAGTTCCAGAACGCCACCGACGCCATCATGCTCCGCTATCTAGCCGACAGTAAGTTTCGCAAGCCCAACTAAAAAGCCGGAGCCCGCAGGCCCCGGCTGTCCAGTTGGTTGTGTGCCCGGATAAAAATTGAAGAAGCTAATAGCTGGCTACGCACTTCGTCGCGGCCGCACCGTCAAGTCCCGAACCTGCGCCAGAATGCTCGACATCTGCATCCCGTTCAGCTGTGACAGATACGGCAGAACCTCGGCCACGAACTGATCTTCCATCAACTCGCGAACTTCCTCCTGCCGGTTCCGTTCTCCGCCGGAGAGCAGATCCGGCACACTGACCTCGAGCGCCCTCGCCAGGCGCTCCAGCGAAGACAGTGTCGGCGTCGCCTTCTCGTTTTCGATTTTCGAGACGTAAGTCCGTGGAACGGACATCCGCAGCGCCAGTTGCCGCTGGCTCAAGCCGTTGCGCAGACGCAGCGATCGGATCGAGTACGCCAGCTTCAGATGTCCGCGCCCGTTAGAATGGACGTTCACCGGCAGCACTTCCGGCGCCGGAGTCATAGCGGCAATCTCCGCCTCGTCCTCATCCAATGACAGATGGCAACGGCGGCAGAGACTATTAGATGTGCGGAATTGCACCAAGAGACAGCGATCGCACCGTACAACTTCCCGTGAGTCCACGGGGGTTAATGTGGTAGCCATTCAGGGTTTGCGAGTGCCAGAGCGGGGGCTACTCTCAAAGCCAACTAGTGCGTAATCTGCTGGATCGGGCCTGTGGAAGTCAAGACAAAAGTACGAGAAAATAAAGCCCTTATGTAAGAAACCCATAATTGAGCAACGAAAATCGGCAAAAGACGAGCATAAACCATGAATCAACACGATACCGCGTGGTGTTTACTAACTGAGTTCACCCAGTCGGAAAGTCTTCGGAAGCATGCACTCGCAGTCGAGGCTTGCATGCGCGCCTACGCCCGCCAAGCCGGAGCCGACGAAGAATTGTGGGGCATGGTCGGCCTTCTCCATGACTTCGATTACGAGAAATATCCGAGCGCGGAGGACCATCCCTCTAAAGGCTCGGAGATTCTGAAAGAACGCGGCTACTCCGAAGAAGTGCGCCGGGCCATCATGTCGCACGCCGAGTACACCGGCGTCGCGCGCCTCTCACGCCTGGAAAAGACACTCTTCGCCTGCGATGAACTGGCCGGATTCATCACCGCCTGTGCTCTCGTCAAGCCCGGAAAATCGCTGGCCGAAGTCGAAGCCAAGTCGGTCCGGAAAAAAATGAAAGACAAAGCCTTCGCCCGCAGCGTCCACCGCGAAGACATCATCGAAGGCGCAGCCGATCTCGGTGTGGATCTCGAGAACCACATCGCTTTCTGCATCGAAGCCATGAAAGCGATCGCGCCCGAACTGGGGTTGGATGGATCGGCAGCCAAGTCTTCAACAACTTTGTCATCCTGAGCGAAGCGAAGGACCTGCTGTCTCGCGCTGTCCCCAAGCAGGTCCTTCGCTTCGCTCAGGATGACAAGCCTTTAACGTGGGCCACAAGCCTATCGCAGCACGGCGGCGACCTTGCCGCTGGCGATCAACTCCGCGATGCGCGCGAAATCCTGGTACATCACGCGGTCCTTTTCCATGGTCGCGCACACCGCCCGGATCGCCGCGTGCGCCTGCTGCAAGGGCTTGGAAGTCTTTAGCGGCGCGAGGAAGTCAATCGCCTGTGCCGCCGCCATGGCCTCGATGGCCAGTGTGTTGCGTGTGTTCTCCACCACCTTCTTCAGCTTGTTCGCCGCGGTCATGCCCATCGAGACGAAGTCTTCTTTATTCCCCGACGTCGTAATCGAATCGACCGACGCGGGATGCGCCAGCACTTTGTTCTCACTCACCAGCGCGGCCGCGGTCACTTGCGGCATCATGAATCCCGAGTTCATTCCCGCGCCCGGCGCCAGAAATGGTGGCAGCCCCTCATTGAGCGCGGGGTTCACCATGCGCTCCAGCCGCCGCTCGCTGATGCCGGCCAACGCGCTCAGAGCAATCGCGAGAAAGTCGAGCGCGAACGCAAGCGGCTCGCCGTGAAAGTTTCCGCCGGAGAGCACGTCGCCCTCGCCGTCCATCGCCTTCGGATTCTTCACGAACACCAGCGGGTTATCGACCGCCGAGTTCGTCTCGGTCTCAAATACCGCGCGGCAATGGGCGAGCGTGTCGCGCGCCGCGCCATGCACCTGCGGGATGCAGCGTAACGAATAGGCATCCTGCACCCGGCCGCAGTCGCGATGCGAGGCGCGGATCTCGCTCTGTTCGAGCAGACGGCGCAGGTTCGCCGCGGTCCTGATTTGTCCGGCATGCGGTCGAGCCTTTTGAATGCGTTCGTCGAAGGCGACGTTGGTTCCCTGGAGCGCATCGCACGCCATCGCGCCGATGACGTCGGCGGTGTCGACGAGCGTCTCGGCGGCGAGCAGAGCCAGAGCACCGATGGCCAGCATGGCCTGTGTGCCATTGATGAGCGACACCGCCTCTTTCGCTTCGAGCACCAGCGGTTTGATTTGCGCGCGCTTCAAGGCTTCAGCACTTGCCATGCGCGCGCCCTTTTCGTCTTCATTAAAGCATTCGCCTTCACCGATCAATGCCAGCGCCAGGTGCGCCAGCGGCGCCAGATCGCCACTCGCTCCTACGCTTCCCTGCGATGGGACCATCGGCGTCACGCCGCGATTAAGCATCTCGCAGATGGTGTCGATGGTGATGGCGCGCACGCCCGAATTGCCTTTCGCTAGCGAGTTGGCGCGCAGAATCATCATGGCGCGTGTGTCGGCGATTGAAAGCGGTTCGCCTACGCCGACGGCATGCGAGCGCACGAGGTTGATTTGCAACTGGCCGACCTGATCGCCCACGATGTGCACATCGCTCAGCTTGCCGACGCCAGTGGTGATCGCGTAAGAAATTTTGTTACCGGCGACGAGCGCGTCAACGACGGCGCGGGCGCGATTGACGGCCTCGCGTGCGTCGGGATCGAGGAGGACGGGCCGGCGGATGCCGGGGTACGCTACTTCGCGCACAGCTTCGAGCGTGAGATCATTTCCGTTGATGTGCAGGGCATTCAAGAGCAGTTCCTGGTTTCGAGTTTTTCACTTTCCTTGCAAGACCACTCTGAACGGATGCAACGTTGCCGTCATCACGCCCTTCTTTACGGCCGGGTCGCGGTTCATGATCTGGCGGGCGGCATCTTCGGATTCGGCGCGGAAGATCGTAAGTCCCATCGCATTTTCATCGGTATTCAGGGTGCGGCCCACGAGGATTATGACGCCTAGCGCGTTGAGGTCCTGGAGATATGCAAAGTGTTCGGCCACCACGGCCTGCTCCGAGTCGGTCGGGCCGGTCCGGAGCATGTCTCCGCGCACGAGTTGCAGCCTGTAGAGGAATTCTTGCATCGGCCCCTTCTTTCTTATCTCCACTATCTCCCTATTGCGGCTCGGAACACGTTCATATATTTCCCTGGCAGCGCGCGGGGCTTCATTCTTGAATTGGCAACAATGTGCGTGGTCTCGCCTTCGGCCAGCAACTCGCCAGTTTCCGCGCTTCGCAGTTCATATCCGAAGCGGATCACTTTCTCCCGGATATGTTTCAGGTGCGTGCGCACGATGACCTCGTCATCATAGTGTACGGGAGCCTTGTAGCGGCAGCGGGCATCGACTACGGCGATGAAGCAGTCGTCTTCGCGCTCCATATCTTTATAGCTGAAGCCGAGCTGGCGGAAGAGTTCCACTCGTCCTACCTCGAACCAGATGAAATGATTGGCGTGATAAACGACGCCCATCTGGTCGGTTTCGGCGTAGCGGACGCGAATGCGCGTTTCATTCACGGTCGCCCTCTGATTTACATTGACAGACATCGATGTATCGTGCCGGCTCATCGGCCCGTCCACTTCGGCTTGCGCTTTTCGAGGAACGACTCGATCCCTTCGCGAAAATCGGCGCTCTCGCGGATGCCGGCATTTTCGCGGATGGCGGCTTCAATTTGCGAATCGAGTTCCGCGCGTGCGTGAGCGGTGAGCAGGCGCTTGGTTTGGAAAAGCGAGAGCGGACTGTTCTCCGCCAACTGCGCGGCGAGTTCGCGGGCGCGGTCGAGCAGCCTTTCCGGAGGAACAATTTCGTTGATCAGGCCCATCTTCAGTGCTTCCGCCGCGTCGAAGATGCGGCCCGTAAGCAGAAGATCGCGAGCGACTTTCTCGCCGACCTGGCGCAGGAGAAAAGTCGAAACGATGGCGGGCACGAATCCAATTCGGACTTCGGTGTAGCCAAACTTGGCTTCCGGCACGGCGAGCGTGAAGTCGCAGAGCAGGGCGAGTCCGGTGCCGCCGGCGATGGCCGCGCCGTTGACCGCGGCAATCGTCGGTCTGGGAAATTCATAGAGCGAGCGGAACAGGCCAACCATGGTTCGCGAGTCTTCGAGATTTTGCTCGGGCGTACGGCCGATCAGCGATTTCAGGTTGTCAAGGTCCAGGCCGGAGCAGAAAGCCTTCCCTGCCCCGGTCAAGATCAGGATGCGGGCGGAAGAGCTGTTCACTTCGTCGAGAGCGCGAATCAAGTCTCCAATAAGTTCGTAACTTATGGCGTTGCGCTTGTCGGGCCGGTTGAGCGTGATGGTGGCGATGCCGGAGTCGAGCGTGAGTTGGAGCGTTTTGTAGGTCATTCGTAAGCCTGGAATGGGCGTTTGAGCACGGGCCTTTACTTTCTCGTCCTGGCCAAAGAACTTGTCATCCTGAGCGAAGCGAAGGACCTGCTTTCCGTCGAACCACGACGCGCTCAGGTCTTCCCACGTCGGGTTCTCTGCCTCAATCAGCGCAATCTTCTTGCGCCGCAGCCAGCCCTTAATCGCTTTTTCGCGGGCGATGGCATTGTTTACGTACTTGAATGTTTCATAGTAAACGAGACGGTGAACTTTGTAATCGCTGGTGAAGCCGGGATTGGCATCGTTTTTGTGTTCCCACGTGCGGCGGTAGATGTCGTCGGTGATGCCTGTATACAGCACTCGCGACTTGCTGGACAGGATGTAAACGTAGAAATGGCGCATAGGACAACAGGTGCTTCGCTTCGCTCAGCATGACAAATCCAAGGGGAGTTTGTTGTGCGGAACGTCACAGCAGATTTGTGCGGTTTCGGAGCACCGCTCGAGTTAACTGGGGCTGCGATCGAAAGCAGGTCTTCGCTTCGCTCAGGATGACAAATTTGTTGGGGTGCCGGCGTTGTTGATGGGAGGGTTTTTGTATCTCGCACCGATCTCGGCCGTCGCCCTCAATAACGCGTCTAACGGCTTCAGCGGCGGCAGTTGCGCGCCACGGCCGCGCAGGGCTTCGATTACTGTTTCTGTGGGAATATTCCCAACTAAGGCATCCTGCGCGAATGGGCATCCACCGAGACCGCCGATGGCGGAATCAAAGCGGCGGCAGCCGGCTTCGTAGGCTGCGATGATTCTGGCGGCGGCCTGATCGGGGCGGCTGTGCAGGTGAACTCCGATTTCGAGATAGTCGTACTTCGCCATCACCGCGGAAACAACTTCGCGAATCTGTTCCGGCGGCGCGAGGCCTACCGTGTCGGCGAGCGAGATCATGCGAATCTCCTGCAACTCGAGTAAGCCAACAGCTTCGACAACCTCATCGACCGTCCAGGGGTCGCCGTAGGGATTGCCGAAGGCCATGGAGATATACACGACGGTTTCGAGCCCGGCCTCATCGGTTTTCTTCTCGATCTTTTCCAGTTCCTCGATGGCGTCTTCCAGAGTCTGCCGTTGATTGTTCTGCAGAAATGTCGGCGAGATCGAGTACGGGAAACCTAGGGTGCGCACGGCCTCGGTCGCAATCGCTCGCTGCGCGCCCTTTTCGTTGACCACGATGCCGATGATTTCCACATCGTCGGGCGGATCGAGCTCTTTCAGAACCTCTTCGGAGTCGGCCATCTGTGGGACAGCGTTGGGCGAGACGAAGCTGACCGCGTCAATGTGCTTGAAGCCGGCGGAGATCAGGGCTTGGAGATAGTTGGTCTTCAGTTCAGCAGGGATCTGGCCCTTGAGGCCTTGCCAGGCATCGCGGGGGCATTCGATGAGTTTGACAGAATCGCTCATGCAGCATCTCGGAATCGGGTCATCGGAGTCTTTCAGATCACCCGATGGTCCGATCACTCGATTCTATGTTTGCAGAACTCCTACCTTAAACTCCGGCACATCCGGGTTCAGCGACGCCGCTTCCAACGCCTGAGTGATCGCTTGCCGCGTTTCCATAGGGTCGATGATTTTGTCGATCCAGAGCCGCGCGGCGCCGTAGCGGGGGTCGGTTTGCTCCTCGTAGGTTTTCTTCGTTGAATCGAAGAGTTCTTTTCTTTCTTCTTCGCTCAACTTTTTGCCGCTGCGTTCTAGTTGCTTCACTTTGATTTCTACCAGTGTGCCGGCGGCGGCATCGCCGCTCATGACCGCGTATTTCGCGGTGGGCCAGGCGAAGACAAAGCGCGGGTCGAAGGCCTTACCGCACATGGCGTAATGTCCGGCTCCAAAAGAGCCGCCGACGATCACGGCGATTTTGGGCACGACGGAGTTCGAAACAGCGTTCACCATTTTCGCTCCCGCCTTAATAATGCCGCTCCACTCAGCGTCGCGTCCCACCATGAAGCCGTTTACGTCGTGGAAAAAGACGAGCGGGATCAGGCCCTGGTTGCAGTCCATAATGAAGCGGGCGGCTTTTTCGGCGGACTCGGTGTAGATGACGCCGCCGAACTCGATGCGTTTGCGGCCTTCATGGTCGGTCTGGTGCGCGTGGAGTTTCTGGTTGGCGACGATACCTACGGCGAAGCCTCCGATGCGAGCGTAGCCGCAGATCAGCGTCTTGCCGTACTCGGGCTTGTATTCGTCGAAGCGGCTTTCATCCACGATGCGCGCGAGAATTTCTTTCATGTCGTAGGGGCGCGCGGGTGAGGCATCGTAGGCGCCGTAGATTTCTTCGGCTGACATCGCCGGGTCCACGGGCTTTTTGCGATCCCAGAGCGACTGGCGGCGGTATCCCCATTTTTCTATGAGCGAGCGGATGCGCGCGATGCAGGCTTCATCGTTGGGCTCGCGGAAATCGACGGTGCCGCTGATCGCGGAGTGCATGGCGGCTCCGCCTAATTCTTCGGCGGAAACTTTCTGTCCGATGGCGGCTTGCACGAGCGCGGGGCCGGCGAGGAACAAGCCGCTGCCGTCGGTCATGAGAACGTGGTCGCACATTACGGGGAGATATCCGCCGCCGGCCACGCACATGCCCATGATGGCGGCAATCTGCGGGATGCCCATGGCCGACATGACCGCATTGTTGCGGAAGACGCGGCCGAAATCGTCGGTGTCAGGGAAGACGTCTTCTTGCAGCGGAAGAAAAACGCCGGCGGAGTCGACGAGGTAGATGGTCGGGATACGATTCTCGATGCCGATGTTTTGCGCGCGGATGACTTTTTTCGTGGTCATGGGAAAGAAGGCGCCGGCTTTCACGGTGGCGTCATTCACGATGAGCATGACCATGCGGCTGTGGATGCGGGCAAGTCCGGTGATGACGCCGGCGGCGGGGGCGCCTCCCCATTCTTCGTACATTTTGTGCGCGGCATAGAGGCCGAGTTCGAAGAAAGAGCCGGGGTCGGCGAGGAGGTGGATGCGCTCGCGGGCGGTGAGGCGCGATTTGGCGTGCTGGCTTTCGATGGCTTTCGGGCCTCCGCCTTCGCGGATTTTTTCCTCTTCGTTGCGCACCTGGGCGACCAGGTCGGCGAGCGCGCGCATGTTGGATTCGAAGCGGAGAGAGCTGGGGTCAATTTTGGTTGGGAGGACGTTGTTGATGGAGAGAGCCGTGGAATCGGTACGTTCGCTCATGAGGGCAGACTTCGAAACTACTTACTATATCAGCGGGGCGAAGTACGGAGCGGAGGGATTTGGCTGATAGACTCAGCTCCGGAGTCCGTTGTGAGGGTGAACCAGTGGAGGGTGAATCAACCGTGTGGCGCAAGCTGGAACCGCGAGCGGATTGGCAGATTGCTTTCGCGATCACGGTGGCGTTGCGCGTGTTCTATACGGGCGTCGCGGCAGCCGCGGCCGTGTTTCTGCATCCGGATACGCGTTTGATTCAAAGCAATGTGCTCACCGGGAACTTGCCTGCGCCGGGCAGTTGGCATTATGCGTTGCTTGGAGTTTGGGAGCGCTTCGATACGCTTTGGTATTTGCGGATCGCCGAGCGCGGTTATGATCTGCCGGCGGGAGTGGTCTTCTATCCTCTTTATCCGTGGCTCATTCGGGGCTTGAGTGGACTGGCCGGCCCGATGGCTGCGGCCTTGCTGATTTCGACGGTGGCGGCGTTTTTTTATTTCTGGGGACTGCTGCGTCTGGCGCGCAATGAATTTCCAGATGGGCGACCGCTGCGGACGGTGATGCTGGCGGCAGCGTGGCCTGCGAGTTTTTTCTTTTTGGCGGGATACACCGAGGCTTTGGCGGTGGCGTTGATCGTGTGGTGCGTCGGCTGGGCGCGGGACGAGCGTTGGGTGTTGGCGTCGGCGTGCGCTTTTGCCGCCGGGTTGACGCGGTCGGCGGGAACGTTGGCGATCGTGCCATTGGCGATCATGGCATGGCGGACGCGGCGCCCGGCACGATGGCCGGTCGCCATCGCTCCGCTCGGAACGCTGGGATATTGGTTCTGGTTGCAGCAAACGGGACGCCTGAGTGTGGCGGCGGCTTATCGGATGTATTGGAACACGGAGCTGGCCAGGCCGTGGATGACGCTGTGGCGGGCGATTGGTTCGCTGGCGGAACGCTTCGACCCACTGGTTGCAATCAGTCTGGTTGCGCTGATTATTTTCTTCATTTCGGGAGTGGCGGCGCGGCGGCGGATGCGGATGGAAGACAGGTGTTTTTCAGCAGCCGTGATCGTGCATCTTCTCTTACGGTCTTGTTGGCCGCCGTTGCTGGGTGCTCCGCGCTATCTGCTGCCAGTGTATCCGGCTTATCTGACGATGGGAGATTGGACGGAGAAGATGGAGCGGACACGCTTCGCATTTTTGTGCGGGGCGCTGTTTGCGTTCAATCTGGCTTGGATGTGGGCATTTCTGAGCTGGTCGTTGGTGCTGTAGCCCTCGCGTAACGTTAGGCGCTGTCGACGTTCGCGGACAGGAGTGTCCGCGCCACACAAGTCAGCGAGGCGGTTGCAGCAGACGCAGGGCCGCGGCGACGGGATCGTCGGCGATTGCTTCCACCATTCCGATTTCTAGCGCTTGGACAGCGGAGATTTTTTCCGCGGCGATGAAAAGCTCCAGCGCTCTACTCTTCCCAATCAGGCGTGGCAGGCGCTGGGTGCCTCCCCAGCCGGTCATGAGGCCGAGAGCGGCGCCGCGATGTCCGAAAACGGCGTGGGGCGCGGCGATCCTGCGGTGACAGGCGAGCGCGAGATCAAGACCTCCGCCCATGCAGTGGCCTTCGATGGCGGCGATGACGGGCGCGGGATAGCTGGCGATTGCGTTCATGAGTGTTTGTCCCATAGCGGAGAACTGGTAGGCTTCGGGCCCGGTTAAGGCGGCAATTTCATTCAGGTCGGCGCCAACCGAGAAGAATTGGCGATTGCCCGCGATGATCAGTGGACGGAGTTGCTTTTTCAGTTCGTCTTTCAGTTCGTCAATGGCGACGGTCAGTGCGAGCACGCAGGCGCGGGTGAGGCGGTTGGTGCCGTCGGGCGACGTGAGACGGAGGATGCGCGCCGGGCCGTTGAACTCGATTCGGAAGAAGAACGAAGACACGAGAACATGATGCACTATTGGGGGAGTAAGAGGCGTGGTTCTTAGCTGGCGATCTGGTGTCGCATCCCGTAAATTCACGACATAAATCCCCAACTGTCATCCTGAGCGAAGCGAAGGACCTATGTATTTGCGTCCGCCGAAATGCAGAGGTCCTTCGCTTCGCTCAGGATGACAAGTTGGTTGGCCTGGGTGCTTTGGGTCGCAAACTAAACGGCCGGCACGCCGTGCGGCTTTACATGACCGCGGATGAACTTAACGATGTCGTCCATGGGTGTGCCGGGCTGGAAGATGCCGGCTACGCCGATTTTCTTGAGGCCCTCGATATCCTGATCGGGGATGATGCCGCCGACCAGCACCAGCACGTCGTCCATCTTGTTTTGCTTCAGCAGATCCATCACGCGCGGGACGATGGCGTTGTGCGCGCCCGAGAGAATCGAGAGACCGATGACCTGCACGTCTTCCTGCAGCGAGGCATTGACGACCATTTCCGGCGTCTGGCGCAGGCCGGTATAGATGACCTCCATGCCGGCATCGCGGAGAGCGCGGGCAATCACTTTGGCGCCACGGTCGTGGCCGTCGAGGCCGGGCTTCGCAACGAGG
This sequence comes from Terriglobales bacterium, assembly GCA_050012595.1. GTDB lineage: Bacteria > Acidobacteriota > Terriglobia > Terriglobales > Acidobacteriaceae > Acidiflorens. The sequence goes on along the minus strand of JBEKGW010000014.1, from coordinate 87,027 downwards.
ACGCGAATTTTCTGCTCCGTAGCCATCGACATCATTTAACCACAGAGGACACGGGGAGCACAGGGGGAACTGGACGGGCGGGTAGGCCTATCCCCACAAGAGCTAAGCTACGCGAGCAGGAATGCCTGGGCTACGCGATTACGGTTTGATTCCCAACTGCCAGAACAGAAACGAGTACATATCGGTGCTCTCTTCGATCTGTTTGGTGACGGGCTTGCCTTGGCCGTGTCCGGCTTTGGTTTCGATGCGCAGCAGAATTGGTCTTTCTCTGCTGGCTCCGTTCTTGGCTTCGGCTTGCATGAGCGCGGCCATTTTCTTGGCGTGCATGGGATCGACGCGCGTATCCGTATCGCCCGTCATAAAGAGGATGGCGGGATACTCCCCACCCGGCTTTACGTGGTGATAGGGCGAGTAAGCGTAGAGCCACTCGAACTGCTTGGCGTCTTCCGCCGAACCGTATTCCGGGATCCAAAGTTTCGCGATCTGGAAGTTCTGATAGCGCAGCATATCGAGCAGCGGGACGGCACATACTACGGCGCGGAACAGGTCTGGACGCTGCGTGATCATTGCCCCCATGAGCAGGCCGCCATTCGAGCCGCCGGAGATGGCGAGGTGATCTTTATCGGTATATTTCTGTGCAATGAGATATTCGCTGGCGGCGATGAAATCATCAAACACGTTCTGTTTTTTGTCGAGCATGCCGGCGCGATGCCAGTCTTCGCCGAACTCGGAACCACCGCGCAGGTTGGCGACCGCGTAGATACCACCGTGCTCCATCCAGAGATACATGCTGCGGCTGAAAGTCGGCGTCATCGAGATGTTGAAGCCACCGTAGCCAGTCAGCAGGGTGGGATTCTTGCCATTCTTTTCGATTCCCTTCTTGCCGACGACAAACATCGGGACTTTCGTGCCGTCTTTCGAGCTGTACCAAACCTGCTGGACGTCATAAGCCGCAGGATCGATGGAGGGCGCGTCGACCTTGGCCCAGGGCGCGCTTTTCACGTCGGTTAAATCAACGCGGTAGATCGAAGGTGGCACGGTAAAGGACTGGAATCCAAAAAATATTTCGTTGCGGTCATACCGTCCGGAGGCGCTGAAAACATCTCCGATGGCCGGCAGCGGAATGTCAGCGAGTTTCTTGCCATCAAGCCCAAATAGCTTCAGTTCGGAAGTCGCGTTGTGCTCGTACTGCGCCAGGAGTTTGCCGCCGGTCACGCTCGCGTTCTGCAACACGGCATCCGTCTGCGGAATTATTTCTTTCCAGTTTTCGCGCTTAGGATTGGCCGCGTCGGCGACAAAGACGCGATAGTGGGGCGCGTCTTCGTTGGTCGTGATATAGAGTTTGCCCTCGAAGAACTCGGCACCGTAGAGGAAATCTTTACCGGTAGTAATTTCGAGCGGAGGATTTTTCGACTGGAGGTCCTGCAAATACATCTCCGACTTCGTCCAGCCTTCGCCCACGTCAATCAGCAGCCAGCGGTCATCTTCGGAGAGAGTGACGCCGGGAACGTCCTGCGGATTGCGGCCTTCGCCGAAGATGAGTGGATCCTTGGCGGGATCGCTTCCGATCTGGTGGAAGAAAACCTTAACGTGGTAGACCTCTTCTCCGTCCGGCACCTCGCCTTTCTTGGGATTGCGGTCGTAGTAGAAAGCGGAGCTGTCCTTCACCCATGCCACACCGGCGAAGCGGGTATGCTCGATGGTATCGGGCAACAATTTACCAGTCGCGCTCTCGACAATATTGAGCGTGCTCTCTTCCGATCCGCTGGCGGACGTCCCGTAGGCCACGTACTTACCGTCTTCGGCCGGGTACCACCAGTCGAGAGCGACGGTGCCGTCGGCGGACATTTTGTTCACGTCAATCAGAACGCGGTCTTTGTCATTTAATCCCGCGCGCACATAAAGGATGGGCTGATTCTGGTTGCCTTCGCGGCGGGTATGGAAGTAATACTTGCCGCCCATCTGCGGAGCTCCGACGGTGCCAATCTCAAGCAATTGCGAAAGACGCGCATTGATCTTGTCGCGTCCGTGCAACGGGTCGAGGATGGAGCGCGTGTAGCTGAGTTCCTGCTCGACGTAAAGCTGGGTGTCGGGATCGTTCGGATCTTCGAGGTAGCGGTAGAGATCGACGATTTTGTGCCCCTGGACGGTGTCCTCGACCGCAACAACTTTGGCTTTCGGAGGACCGCTCGGACTAGAAGGAGCGGTGGAATCCCCGGCCCGGGAATCCTCCGCGCAGACCAGGGCAACCACACCGATGAGAAGAATCAGGGAAAAAGTCAGCAAACGCGAACCTCCCAGCATGAATACCTCACTCCTGTTGTGGACGAGACGCCGAGGATTAGGTTAGCAGAACAGTGGCCCACGGGCGCGCCCTACTGGCAGCGGCGATGCCCCACGATGATCCTGCGGCCCACGATTCGAAAGAATAATCTTGGCTCTCTCGGGAGAGAACCGGTGGTGAGAGGATACGATGAAACAGCTGCCTGCTGATCGTTCGACGCGCCTCGGACTCGCGAGTTTCCAATCGGCTGCAGCCTCTGATATGATTTCGTTGACAATTCAGCACGCAGGCAAGCGTGTTGCCCCCACTCCTCAGTAGCTCAATGGCAGAGCATCCGGCTGTTAACCGGAGGGTTGTAGGTTCGAGTCCTACCTGAGGAGCCATTCTTTTCTAAGCCGCTGACTCCGCAAGGCTACGACATTCCTTTCTAATGTTCTTTCTAATGTTCAGCCCCGGTTCTAAGAACTACCCGGCATGTGACCCAAGCTTACATGTATGTGTTCAATATTGCTCAGATCAAGATGATCTGAGTCGCTACAGTAAACGGCGGGTAGGTAATGACCGCCCCGACGATGGAGAGGATAATTTATGAACGGATTTAAGTTCCTTGCGTTAGCTGCCGTTGCTGGAATCTGCTTTATGGCAACTGCTCCCAAAACAGAGGCTCAGGTAAGCATTAACATCGGAGTCGCGCCTGAATGTCCCTACGGCTACTATGACGTTGCTCCGTACGACTGCGCCCCCTACGGTTATTACGGCCCGGAGTGGTTTTCGGGTGGCATCTTCATTGGCGCTGGCCCGTGGTTTCATGGCTCTGAAGGCTTCCGAGGCCATGTGAATAACCGCTACCATCCTGAGCATGGCTATACCGGCCCAAGGCCAAACCGTGGCGACAAACCCGAACCGGGGAAGCGTCTCGATAAGGTTGCCCACTTCAAAGGAAACGAAGTGCGTGATGGACGCGGTCACGCAGTTGGGGGCAAACGCTAACCGATACCTGCATCTCAATCAAGAGACCATCGAGAACGCGTAAAAAAGGAAAGGGCAGTTGTCCACGGATTGAAGATTGAAGAGGATACCTGCCCCTTTTTTCGCCAGAGCGCAAATCTGAGAGTTTCGATCGAGATTAACAAGCCCCCGGACAGGAGCATCTTCAGCGTTTTACGACGTGCCAGGCGCCATTTTGCCGCCTGACCGCAGCTACGCAGGTCGCGGATCGTGAATGTGCCATGATCACAGGCTCTTATGACCCACATCACAGACCCGCCGGTCATGCGACGGCAGAATCGGAACGACCACTGAGCAAAGGAGCAAAGCCATGGCCTCCACTGCCACCCCCGTCAAGCCGGAACTGCTGCGGACGCTTCCTTCCGACGCCGCGCGCCAGATTCAATGGCGATTCGCCGACCGCTACGACCTGCAGATGCTGGTGCAGTCGGCACGATCTGTGGCCCGCGGTCCGGTGGCGCGTCTGGTGGCGAACGGCGGCCGCAATTCGCATGATTGGACACCGGCCAAGGCCGAACTGCTAAAGGCGTTCGACGAGTTCGGGATCACGGCCGTCTTCATGGAACCCGAGCACGGTGGATTCATCGCGGGCCCGAAGAACCTGGCGCTGGCGCTGGGAGCGTTTGAGCTCGCGTGGGTGGACGGCGGGGCCGCAACCGCCAGCCTGGCCGGCTGTCTGGCCTTGGCGCCGATTCACGAGCGCGGCACGCCCGAGCAGCAAACCAAGTACATGCAGTTGGCCGCGCCGCCTCAGGCCGGGGAGGATCGCAAACCCTGGCGGGGAGCATTCTGCCTGACCGAGCCCATCCCTTACGTCGGCGTGGATACCGGCATGCTCAACGGAAAAATCCGCATCGCCGAGTGGAAAAAAGGAGAAGAGCCGGTTCTTCAGGTGGAAAAACGCGGGCGCTTTATCACCAACATCGCGTTCGCCAATTTTGTGACGGCGGCGGTCGATTCCGGCGATGATCGGATCAAGGGAAGCTGCATGGTGATCCTGGAAGAAGGCGATCCCGGCACATTCGATCGCGGCACGCCCACGCGAAAGCTCGTGCATCAGCTCTCTTCGACGGGCGATCCGATTTTCAGCCTGCGCATCCCCGCCAGCCGCATTGTTGGCGGCTACGACGTGAAAGATGGTGTCATCGTGCCGCGCTACAACCACAGCGAGGTTATTGAAGCTGTGTTCCGCCGGACGCGCGTGACCGTGGGCATCATGACTGCGGCGAAGCTGCTCTCCGCGGTCGAGCCGGTCATCCGATATCAGCGAGGTCGGTTCCGAGGCGCGGAGACGGCGACGCCAGGATCGGTGCGTTATGAACTCGGGCTGCAGGCTCGCGAAGACGCGCTGCACCGGCTAGTGGACGTTTGGGCGACCGGCGAGGCCGGCGCAGCGCTTGGATTTGCGGCGGCGCGGGCGTTTGATGAACTGGATCCGCTGGAACGCGAGGCCGACAAACTGCTGGATTCCCGGGGAGTCACCAGCGCCAAAGCGCGCGCGAAGCTGCAACGCGAAGCGTCGGAACGGGCGGCTGCTCTTCTCCGCCTACCGGCCGCTGATCCCAACCGAGCGCAGCTGGAATCCGATCCGCTTCTGCGTTTCGTTTTGTTGGACTCGCTGGCTGACGTCCTTTGCCCCGCAACCAAGCTGTGGAACACCGGCTGGGGCGCGCAGATGATGCGCGAAGCCGTCAGCCTGATGGGCGGATACGGCATCACAGAAGACTGCCCAGGCTTCCTCGGCAACAAGTGGATGGATGCGCAACTGGAAGCAACCTACGAGGGGCCCGAAGCTGTGCAACGGCGCCAACTTTCCATCACCATGACCAATCCACTCTTCCTGGCCCAGTTCCAGGCGTGGAGCAAGGAGATGCGCGTTATCGCGTCCGAGCGACCCGGGACCGGCGCATGCGCGCTGGCAACGGCCATGGGAATGTGGCTGTGGACGCTGGAGCGTTTGCAGCACAGCACTGATGCTGACGGCGACCGTCTCTACCAGAGCGCGCGTCAGGGTGTTACGTTCCCACTGGCCGACGCGCTCTGCTGGTTGCTCGCGGCGCGCTGCCAGATTCTCGATGCGATCGAACTGGAGCGGCGTGGAGCGAGCGACCCGGCCGTTGCTGAAGGGCTGCCTGGCCTGGTGAATTTTATGACCGACCTGTGCCACGTGCAGTCGGCGCGGGCCAGTGGAGAAGTTGCCCGCATCTGCGCGGAGTTGGTTTTTGGATACAACCGTCACCCCGCGTGGGACGAAGCGGGATACCGGGGCTGCTATCAACAGGACGAGTTGGATTCTCTTGAGGGCATCATTCCTGGCATTGGTTCTTACGGCCTGGATGTCATTGGAAACGATGGTTCGCATCCCAAGAAGGCTGGTCCGTGCGCGAAGTGCAATGGAGCCGAGCAGTTTCTCTCGTTGCAAACGAAGCTCGCCACCTGCCTAACGGGCTGCCGGCTATCCAAGGACCGCGCCGCCGAGGCGATTTCGAAGCTCATGATCCCGGAGGCGCTGGACTACCCTGCATGAGCGCCGAGTCCCAAGAACCGTGCGTCGCCATCGATCTACAAAAGATCGACCGGCAACAGATGACGGTCGACATCGCCTGCGTGGGCTTCGGTCCTGCGATGGGCGGCTTCCTAACGACCTTAAGCCGCAGCTTGCTGAATCCGGATGGCTCGGTGCGGCTGGAGAGTGCAACGTCCCCCGGCCTGCCTCTGCAGGTAATCTGCTACGAGCGCGCCGACGGGCTGGGCTTTGGAGTCTCGGGCGCGGTCACGCGGGCCCGCGGGATACGCGCCAGTTTTCCCGGCGTGGATCTCACCGAGATTCCCATGTCGGCGGCCGTGAAGAAGGAGAAACTCGTTTACCTGCTCGATCCCCTGCGAGCGAGTCGGCGGGCGAGTCTCCGACCTCTCGCGTTCAAGGCTGCCGACCGCGTGCTTCGCTCCGTCGGTTACGTGCTCGGTCTGAAGCACGAGGCGTTCGAGCTACCCTTTACCCCACCGTTCATGCGGAAACACAACGGCCTCGTGCTGTCGCTTGGTCAGTTCAACCAGTGGGTCAGCGATCAAATTGCAGCGTCCGGCGTGGTGCAAATCTGGCCGGGCATGCCGGTCGCCGAGCCATTGATTGAAAGAGACACGACTGAAGGAGACGCGGTTCGAGGTGTGCGGCTCGCCGATCAGGGGACCGACCTCCAAGGCCATCCGGAAACAGGTTTCACGCCGGGCATGGATCTGCGCGCTGCACTGACGGTGGTGGGCGACGGCCCGGTAGGAGCAGTCGGCCGCAAAATCGACTCGCGCATTGGAATGCCGCCGAGCCACGGCTCCCGCGAATGGGCGCTCGGCATGAAGATGGTCGTCGAACTCCGCCCAGATAGCGGAGAAGACAGCGGGCTGGAGCCGGGCACGGTATTGCACACCATCGGATTCCCTGAGCCGGAAATCTTCGGGTTTCTCTACGTTCATCCCCATCGGCTGGCTTCGGTTGGGATTTTTGTTCCGTCGTGGTTCCGCAGTCCGGTGCGCACGGCATATCGTTACCTGCAGCACTTCATGCTTCATCCTTATTTATGGCGTTATCTCGAGGGTGGAACCCTGAAGTCGTGGGGAGCCAAGTCGCTACAGGAATCGGGCCGCCACGGCGAGCCATTTCTCGCGGGCAACGGCTATGCCCGCATCGGCGAGGGGTCGGGAAGCACGAACGTGCTGGCGGGATCGGGAGTGGATGAAGCCTGGACCACCGGCGTGCAACTGGCGCAAGCGGTCATCGAACTCGCGGAGCAAAAGCGCGCGTTCACTCGCGAAAACCTTGAAGCAACGTACGTGCGCCGCCGCCGGGAGAGCTGGGTCGATGACGAGTCGAAGATCGCGGCCGACTCGCGCAATGGATTCCAGCAGGGCGTCGTCACCGGAGTGATCGGCATGGCAGTCGCGGGCTTGACCGGCGGGCGTATCACGCCAGCCTCGCGTCCAGCACCCAGCCATTTTCCCTCGCTTGAGGAAGCTTACGGATCGCGCATTTCGCCGGCCGAGCTCAAGCAGATGCAGGAGGAATGCGCCGCCAAGGGCACTTCGCTGCACGATCGCATCATGGACCGTTGTGGGTGGCCGCAGATTCCAATGGATGGCAAACTGCTCATCTCACACCAGGACGCTCTGCTCATGGGCGGAGGCGTGCAGGCGCCGTCGGGCTATGCCAATCACGTGGTCTTTCGTCGTCCCGAACTCTGTCGCGCCTGTGAAACCAAGTTGTGTGTGGAAATGTGCTCGGGACAGGCGATCACCCGCGGCGAGGACGGAGTGCCTGCCTTTGATCGTGAGAAGTGTGTTTACTGTGGCGCGTGCCTGTGGAATTGCGAGGCTGAGACCGACGGCGAGCAGGGCAACATAGAATTCAAGCCCGGTGCGGGAGGACTGCACTCGGCGCTGAACTGATCAAAAGTGGAGAGCCGGGCGTCCCCGCCCGGCCGCGTAGACGATAAAGCTGGTCCTATTAGATGGTTTAGGGAAGGGCACGGCTTTCAGCCGTGCCACGCCGGGCCAACAAAAATGCGGGGTTTAGCCCCTGAAGGCCAGACCGCCTGCCGGGCGGGGACGCCCGGCGCTCTAAACGTGAATTGCTGAATTGACGGGACGCGAATGACAAACGGATATCACATCGTAGTCTGTGGCAGCATAGTACCCGACCCCCTGCAAACGCTGGAGCCAGTCCAGACCCCAACCGGTCCCGCACTGAAGAACGAAATGATGCTGCCCGCCGTTCTTGACCCCTGGGCGGCTCATGCTTTGTATGAAGCCGCCAACCTGGCATCCAAGGTCCCCGGCAGCAATAGCAAAGTTTGGCTGGTCAGTGTGGGTCCAAAAGCAAAACTCCAGCAAGTGATGATGACGATTGCCCAGAGAGTGAGTTTTGAACTGGTTCCGATCGATTCCAGCGCCAGTGGCTTTGCCGACGCGCACTCGACCGCCGCGCTCCTGGCGGAAACCATTCAGAGCATCGCCGGCCTCGATCGCTCGCGTTTGCTCCTATTCGGCGGCTGGGAATCGGCTTCGCGAGGCGCAGGCGCTACCATGCAGTTGGTTGGAGAGCGGCTCGAAATTCTCGACCAGTTTCAAGGCGTCGACCAGCTCAGAGTTCTCGACGACGCTCAAGCCGACGGTTCGTTCGAAGTACTGGAGCGGATCGAGGGCGGGCGTCATCAGGTTTCGGTTTGCCCGGGTCCGCCGGCTTTATTCGGTTGGGCGACCGGCAATCTGCCGGAGCCGCGCAACAATCCTCAGGTTGGAATGGCGAATATGCGCACGGTGATGCCCGCGCTGCAGCGGGCGAAGTCGGCGCCGCTGCCGTCTGGTGGATTGCACTTCCTGAGCGCGAGCCCGCCGAAACAACAGCGTCAGACGCGCATGGTCAAAGACCTGTCACCCGAGCAGATCGCGCAAGAGATTGCGGAATGGATTGGCAAGTAACTTATAGGAATTGTCATCCCGACCCTGAGCGAAGCCGAAGGGGAGGGATCTGCAGTTTGTGGGCAATCGAAGAATACCGGAGATCAAGACCCTGATGTCGCAGAATATTTTATTCCTGGCGCATGTTTCGGAAGCCGGCAACACACTCCCCAAAATATCGTATGAAGTTCTGGGCGCTGCTTTGAAGTTGACGAAGCAGCTCGGCGCCCGCTTGACCATCGGTTTGATCGGTTCGGACGTGGCTGCCGCGGCGGAGACGGTTGCAGCCGCCGGAGCCGATCGAATTCTTGCGGTCGCTGGGCCTGACTTTGCCACCGCGCGCTACGCGAGCGATGCGGCGGCGGCGGAAGCGCTCTGCCGGGCAGCGCGAGCCGAATTGATTCTCGCGCCCGCAACTTCACGGTTCATGCGCGTTCTGCCGGGAGTAGCGCATCGTCTGAACGGATGTGTGGACACGCATGTCACCTCGCTCGAATCCGTCAACGGCGAACTTTGTGCTGCGCGCTGGTACTATCGCCAGCGGATCGAGGGAGTCATTCGCCGCGACGCGCGCCCTTGGATTGTGTTGCTCGAGTCCGGCTGCGAAGCGGCCTGGTCTGAATCTGTACTGACTGACACTGCACTGACTGACACTGCACGATCTGACGCTGCACGGTCTGACACTGCATCAGCACGGGCATCTGGCGCAGCCAAGGTCGAAGAGATTTCGGTAACACTCCCGCAAGCGGCCACAAGAACGGTCGTCAGCGGCATCCGCGCTCCGAAAAGCGACGCACAAACCATCCGGCCAGACGCCAACTTGCTGTTTGTTGCGGGCGCGGGCTGGACCAAGAAGCAGGCCGACGGAAAGCCCCATGTCGATCAAGCTGAAACGCTGATTCTTGACTTCCTTCGTGCCTCGGGCGCATCTCTCGGCGGCAGCAAATCGCTGGTCGATCAAACGGGAGAGAGTCAGGCAGTACTCGGCTTCATGACCCATCTGAATCAGGTCGGCCAGACCGGATCGACGCCGCGTCATCCCAAGGGTTTGTCCACGTGTTGCCACGGCGAGGAGCCCCATGTCGTGGGCTGGCGTTTCATCAACGAGCGCCGCGCGGTGAATCTCGACCCGAACTGCGGATGGGCACGAGGAAAAGCAGACGTGCTTTACGTAGCCGATGCGTTTGAGGTGATGGCGAAATTGAACGCTCTCCTCGTCCAAAGAGGCCGAACCAGCCCCGAAGCAGCACTTCAGGGGACTTGACCTACGCTGCATGCGCGTATCGATGGATCGGATGGCTTCCTTTGCAGGCAGACGATCGGAGGTTCAAATCCTCACCAACTAGTAGCCAGAGCAAGTCGCGCTTAATGCGTCTCAATCGACACCAATTCTCCTTCATGCTTCCCCACCGCCCGGTAGTTCACCGATACGACCCGGTTCTTCCAATCGCAGGAAAACTGATCTTCGCCGATCACCAGCAATGCTTTGTAATCCGAAGCATGCAGCTTGTAAGTCGTCATACCGCTCAGAATCGTGACCATCACCTCGGGAGGCTTTGAGCAGTCACTACTTACGATCTTGCCTTTCAGAAATTGCACCGGACCGGTCGTCCCCGGCTTGACGGGCGCCGGTTTCGGCGCCGCATCCGCCTCTTCATCTTCCGCCGAGCTCGCGGCCGCCGCAGGCGCGCTCGTCCCTGCTGTAGGAGTGCTCGCCGCGCCCGCTGGCGCCGCGCTTTCCCCCGCTCGCTGCGGACGCACTCCATACTTCTGCAGCGTCTCCAGATCTTCCAATTGCTGCTTCGCCGCCGCTGCCGCCGCCCGATCCGGTCCCGCCCTCAGCCGCGTAAACACTTCCCGCGCCAGATCCCACTTCTTCCCCGCCACATAAATCTGTCCCAGGTTGAACTGATACTCCGCATTCCGCGGCGCCAAAGCGATCGCCTGCCGCTGCGCCTCCAGCGCTGAGTTGAATCCGCCCCCCTCCACGCGCGCCATTCCCAGCATGTTATAAGCGTCGGCTAACTCCGGATACCAATCCGTTACCGCCCGCAGATCCTGCATCATGTTCGCCAGCCCCTGCATCTCCTGCCGCGTCGCCTGCGCCTTCTGATACTTCAGCGCCGAGCGGTAATACCAAATCCACGGGTCCCGCGGATTCAGTTCCGTCGCCTTCTCCAGTTCGTCGGCGGCCGCGTCAAACCGCTTCTGGCGAATATCGTCCCAGGCCAGTCCGCGATGCGCCACCTCATTATCTTTTGGATCCGCCGTCAGTTGCTGTAAATCGTGCAGCGCCTGATCGCGATGCTCCGGAACGCGCGCCATCACGTCGCCAATCACCGCTCTCGCTTCCTCATCCTTAACCGGACTGACCGCCATCCCAATGTCGTCTGCGTCAAACGGCAGAGCGAAATGATCCGGCTGCTGAATGTCCACCGGATATGCAACCGGCTTCTTCGTCTGATCGAGCGCAATGCCTAATCCGCTCAGCGATTTGAAATAGGTCTTCACCGCCTCTTCCATCTGCTCCGGTGACATATCAAACGCCTGCACCATCGCCTTCTCCACTGGCACTTTCTGGTTCAGCACCAGATCGAAGTACGTCCCCGCCTCCGGCATCTTATTCTTGTTCACCAGATAATGGACGACCATCCAGGACTGGGCATAGTACAGAGTGTTGTGCGTCCCCTCGCGCGCCCCTGAACCGTCATGCTTCATAGTGAACAAGTCCACCATCGACAGCCACACCGGCGAACTCACCAACTGCGTCAGCGACTTTGGCGTATTCGGATCCCGCCGCAGTTCATCGAAGATGTCCTCGTGCCATTCCGGCGCCAGCTCCGGATCGCCTCCGATCTCCACTTGCCTGCCGATCTGTATCGACCCAAAGTATTCCGCCAGCCCTTCGTCGAACCAGCCCTGCGCCGGAGGATAGTTGTAATTCAAAAGATAATGCGCCAGCGGATGCGCCACCGCTCGCCACGGATCGGCTTCAAATAGATTCAGGACGATATAAACCCGATCCGGCCCTGGCACATAAAATCCGCCCGCCATGCTCTGTTTCGCCGGAGCAACCATGCCATACTGCTTGTCGCTTTTGAGCGCGATGACGGTGATCGGAACCGGCATTTTCAACTTCTCTTTCAGAAGCAGTTGTCCGAAAACCGCTCGCATCTGCTCCATCCGCAAAGCAACTTCCCGCCCGCGCTTGTCGCCCGCATCCGTAAGCACCGAGAAATGCGCGGAATGCACTTCGATCCACTTGGGCTCATCCTTAGCAACTGCCAGCCGCGATAAACAACCCGCCATCAGCAAACTCAAAGCAACGGTGCTGATACTAAACCAGCGCTTCACGGCGAAGTCCTTCCCCAAAAATGCTAGCACGCCTTTGTTCGACAGTTGCAACAACGGGTGCCCCACGTCTCGCGTTTCTCGAGACGTGGGCCGCCGGACAATGGAGAGATGGGCGTCCTCGCCGCCGCCTCTCACCTTGGCCCCACCCCGCCTCGCACGTTACACTCTCGCATGTGACCTCGGCCTCTTCCTCCCGTCTCGCCTGGATCGACTGGATGCGCGGCCTGGCCTGCGTCCTGATGTTCCAGACGCACTGTTATGACGCCTGGCTAGGCGGCAACGCCCGCAACACCAGTTTCCTCAAAGGATCGCAACTCCTGGGCACGCTCCCGGCCCCACTCTTTTTTTTTCTAGCCGGAATTTCCTTCGCCTTAGTCACCGACAAACTCATTCGCAAAAATCTGACCCCCGCCGAAATCACCCGCGCCATGGCCCGCCGCGGCGTCGAAATCCTCGCCTTCGGACTCCTCTTCCGCCTGCAAGAGTTTCTCATCGCCTGGGGATGGGCTCCGTGGTCCGACTTACTCCGCGTCGACGTCCTAAACATCATTGGCGTCTCCATGATCCTGATGGCGTTACTCTGCGGCATCACCCTAACAGCCTGCGGAAAAATGCGCGACTTGCGTCGGGATACGCCTTCAAGTGATTCGCATCAGGGTATGCCTTCAGGCATACCACAAGCCGCAGAAAAGAGCTCCGGCTTTAGCCGCTGGCGCTCTATGTTAGTCGCCGCCGCCATCGCCGCCGCGTCTCTAATCGCCCTGCTAACTCCACCGCTCTATACCACGTGGCGACCAACCTGGTTGCCCTGGCCGCTGGAGTCCTACATCGACGGGTGCCACAACCTCGGCGCTCCCCAACCCTGGCTCTTTTCCATCTTTCCCTGGGCCGCCTTCGCCTTCGCGGGCCTGGCCGCCGGATTCATTCTCTTCAGCGACCGAGCCCGCGCCCATACCGCCGAAGCTCTCGCCCTCTTCGCCGCCGCCGGAGCCGTTGCAATCCTGGCAGCACGCCAACTAGACCACTCTTCCATCCATCTTTATTCCACCTACGATTACTGGCACACCAGCCCGAACTTTCTAATGACGCGCATAGGTCTCCTGTTAGTGATCGCTTTCCTGACTTATGCCTGGTGCCGCTGGGGACTCGCAACTCGCGGCTTCAGTCCGCTAATCCAATTAGGCCAGACGTCCCTCCTCGTCTACTGGGTCCACCTGGAATTCGTCTACGGACGCTTCTCCCTGCTCCCCAAGCGAGCCCAAACCATCCCCACCGCCTCGCGAGGATTGCTGGAAATCTTTCTGTTCATGCTAATCCTCTCCCTGGTGCGCACAAGAATCGACTGGAAAAAAATTGACTGGAAAAAGATCGACTGGAAAAAGATGACCCGCCGAATCCAGCCCGCGTAGGTATTAGGTGTCCGCGTAGGGACCGGCACCGAAGCCCAGAGTTTCGGTGTGACCTCGTCAGCATGACGCCGCCCCCGTCTTGTTGTCCGTGCTATCGTTCCGACACGGTAGTGACAAACACGCCGATTACGCTCTCGTTCAGCACATCTATGATTTTCTTCGCTTGCGCGGGCGTGGTTCCGTTGAGCAGTTCGAAGCCAACCTGAACTCCCCTAAGTGCGGAAATGGTGTCATGGTGGGGGCGAACTTCGACTACCGTCGACCCACCCTGCCGGCCAATGCCAAAACCCACGCCTGCTCTTTCGATCTTAGTTGTCGCCATGAATTACCCCCGCCAAGCACTTTTTTTCGCCGCCCCGTCCCATCACCCCACCCCGGCTGCCGATAACTGTACGATCGCATTTCCCATCAGCTTCAGCCCGACTGCCCAATTCTGACGCGCGCTGACGCCGTCGTTTCCGTAGCCGCTCACATACAAGGTGCAGTAAAAACCTTCCCGGACGCCGCCCTCCTCGCCGAAATAACACCGCCGCACACACACTTCCGCCGCCGACGGAGTCTCTGGCGCCCGCCGCAGCAACTCAACCAGCTTCCTGGCAAACTGTTCGTGAGCAGACAACGATCGTCGCAACGAAGACTGACGCAACGAAGACTGACGCAATGACGATAGACGCGCATCAATATTAGAAAACACCACATCCACATAACTCGCGGACTTATGCGACGCATTATAAACTTCTTCTTCCGCGCTCAGCTCCGTCGTCGCCCAGGCATCGCACTTCGCCGTCTCCACCATGCAGCGTGGCGAGTTCAGCGTGCGCAGAAATTCCTGCAATTCGGGAAACGTCTGCGCCTCCTCGATCTGCGCGATCAATTCGGGAAGGCGCTTTAAGTCAACGTAGGCGAGTTTGCCCGACGGGTCGGTCCAGGGAAAATCCAAAACGGGATCTTCCGGGCCCAGTTCTACTGAGAAGTCAGCATCCATCGGAACCTCATCCGTTAGAACCTGCGCAGGAAGTTCACGATCTCATGCTCCGCCCAATAACCGTCGTTATACTGATCGTCGTGATAACGACCATCGCTTGCATTCCCTACTCCAGCCGGCCCTCTGAGAGGTGTCCCCACGAACCCGCAGTGCCCGCCATCGCTGGTCTCGACGAAGGTGAGGTTCGGGTTCGACGAAATCTTTCGCCGCGTCTCCGCCGTGATGCGAATGAACGGATCATTCGCCGCGCACAAGATCAGCGCCGGCGCCGCGATCCGCTCGACCACGTGCGCCGCCGAAGCGCGATCATAGTAATCGTCCACGCCCGCGAAGCCGCAATAGTAAGCCGTCACCCTGTCATCGAACTCGCGCAGGCTCCGGATGCCGCGCAGGCGGCTCACGTCGAAGTGGCCGGGAAACAGCCGCGCCTTCTGCAGCATCCGCCGGTGCAGCGCCCACAAGAAATAAGTTTCGTAAATTCGGTTTGCCGGTTCGTGCAGCGCATCCGCGGACGTCGCCAGATCAATCGCCGGACAACAGACAGCGACAGCTCGAAACTGCGGCGGTGCTTGCGATCCCCACTCCCCCGCCAGTTTCAGAACAATGTTGCCGCCCATGGAGAAGCCGACCAGCGCCAGGCGCGAAACGCCGTCGCGCGCGATGACCTCGCGCGCCACCACTGCCACGTCATTCGACAGCCCCGAGTGATAGAGCACCGGGGCAAGCGCGTCCGTGCCGCCACAGTTGCGCTGGTTGTAGCGGATCACATTCATCCCCGCGGCCAGCGCCTTCTCGGTGACGCCGAGCATGTACTGCGAATCGCTCGACCCTTCAAGCCCGTGCACAATAATAATAGTCAGCGTGTGCGCGCGATCCGCTTGCCAGTGGCAGTGACAAAGCACCTGGATGCCCGGCTCGACTTCGATCAGCCGCTCCTCGGGCGCAGGCAGATGAAAACGTCGCGGGATTAAAAAGCTGGCAACCGTCTGCACGTGCCCGCCACGCAACCAGCGACGTGGTGTAAAGGGACGCGTCTCCTCGTGTGTTTGCGAAGTACCCACGCTTTGATATTAAATATGATTTTAAATAGAAGACAGCAATTCTCTTCGCGGAGTTTTCTTATGCCCATCTTCGAGTACGTCTGCAAGGAATGCCAACACGAGTTCGAGGCTCTGGTCTTCGGCAAACAGAAAGCCGAGTGTCCGAAGTGCCAGAGCAAGAAACTGGAGCCGCAGCTCTCGGTGTTCGCGGTGTCGGCGAAGAGCGGCGCGAGAACCCAGCCGTCGTTTCCGGCGGGACCGGCGGGACCCTGTGGGTCGTGCGGCGACGCTCGCGGGCCGGGGGCCTGCTCGCTGAAAAACCTCGACTAAGTCCTTTGTTTGCGTTCAAGAATGTTTCACGGGAAACATAAGTGCGATAATTTCCTTTCGATAATAGCTGAATGATATAGACAGACATTAGCTATTTCCTAACTGTTTGGCATGTAACTGATGTGACGTTTCGCTTTGAGGCGTTGGTGGTTATGATTCGCTTGAATGGTTGCAGAGAAACTCGGAGCGGAAATGGATCGGCGAAAAGAACGCAGACTGAATCTGGAGTTGCCCGTACGCATCTGGGGAGTGGACAGGATGGCGCGACCTTTCGCGGAGCTGGTTCGAGTGCGAAACGTCAGCAACCACGGGGCAGTTTTGATCGGAGTGCGCACGAAGGTTCAGACCGGAGAAGTGCTGGACCTGCAACTCGGCACGTCGCGGGCGCAGTTTCGCATTGTGTGGATGAATCTTTCGGGAGAGGCCGGCATACAGGCTCTGGCATTTGAGCCTCCCATCTTTGGTATGGGCATCGGCCTCCCCAAAGTTTTTGAAATGGTGGGGACCGGATAGGCCAAACCGAACGGCACCGATCGGTCAACTAACGTGAATTCACGTGACCGGTTCCCACTTTTGTTTCTTCAGTTTTTTCGGTAAGGAATCTGGCAAAGACTTCGTTGGATAAGAGACGTCCGCGGCCGGTGAGGCGCAGAATTGTGCCTTGCTGTTCGAGCAGTCCGTCTTGCGCGCATTGCTCTATTGCCGAGTCCCAAAGGGCGACTGCGTCTGGGCTGAATTCTGTGCGCAGGCGTTCGAGATCGACGCCGCGATTGAGGCGCAGACCGAGGAAGAAACTTTCTTCGATCGCTGCCCGCACGGAAACGGGCGTCACCGCATGTGGCGCGCGATTCATGAAGGCGTCGAGTGACTCTGGGGTTGCGAAGCGGATGACATGGTGAAGGTCGGCCTCGACGCTGTCAACGGCTGTCGCGAATCCAGAGTTGTCGTGGCCACGGGCATCTGCCGAGCTGCTCCACCCCGTCAAGCCAACACCGGGCTTGTCGGGGGCCCCGGTGCGCTCGGCGCGGACGGGCGAGGGCGCCCGTCCCCACACGAGCGGTTCCAACATCGAGTGCGCATCTACGCCGAAGCCGAGATAAGGCTGACGTGTCCAATACTTCAAGTTATGGCGCGACTCATTGCTTTGTAACTTGCCGTTTTGTGAATGCGGTGCGGTTCTGGCAAAGTTGGAAATTTCGTACTGCGCGATGCCGGCGGCGGCTAGCATCTCACATGCCTGCTGGTAGAAATCCGCAGCCGCGTCGTCATCGGGGACAAAGTGGGCGTGGTAGCGGGCGCCACCGGCGATCAGTTCCCTGCCAAGGCGAGAATCATCGTCCACTTCGAGCATGTAAACGCTCACGTGCGGAAGACCCGTCGCAATCGTCTCCGACACTGAGAAGGCCCAGCTTTCCGCCGTCTGGTGCGGCAACCCGGCAATCAGGTCGATGTTGATGTTGGCGAGGCCCGCCTCTCGCAGGCGACCAATCTCTTCGAGAACGGTGGAGCGTTTGTGCAGCCTTCCCACGGATTGCGCTTCCCGATCGACGAAGGACTGCACGCCCAGGCTCACCCGGTTCACGCCGCATTGCAGCAAGGTTTCGATGAGAGCGGGCGTAAGCGTACCCGGAGCGCATTCGACCGTGATCTCGGCATCGGGCGTAACCGCAAAATGACGGCGCAGGGCGGCGAAGATGCGCAGCAACTGCGGCGCATCGAGGATCGACGGAGTTCCGCCGCCGAGGTATATGGAGTCGGCAGTGTCATCGAGCGTACATTCGAGCGCAGATCCGAGCGTACATCCGAGCGCACATCCCAGTTCCGACGCAAGCTGGCGCGAGTTGGCGATATCTTCGAGCAGGCGGACAACGTAGCTTTCGTAAGCGGACTTCGAGAACACGTCGGAGGCGAAGTTGCAGTAGCTGCATTTGGTCCGGCAGAAGGGGACGGAGATGTAGAGGCCGAGGGGCATGCTGTTGTTATTTTACGGGACGCTTACTGCCGCACCTCGAGGGTAAGCAGTAAAAGATTACTGTGACGTTTCCGTGCTCAGCAACTTTGGCCCCTGCTTGATCTGGAGGCGCCCACCGACCGTCTCCCAGATCCAACCGGAATAGCCGTACCCGCCGACCGGCAGAGTGACAAATGCCCCGCGCCACGACTCCGCACGCCTCTGGTTATACGCGACCGTGCCGAACTTCCCAAAGGTGTACGCAGGAACCGGATGGCAGTAATCGCAACCCAAAAGCTCCTTCGCCACCCCGGCCGCCTCGCTGCCGCCGTACACCGCCGCACGCAATCCGTACTTGTGGTTCTTCGCCCGTGCCAGGACCTCGCCGGCCGTCTCGAAGCACGACGTGAAGGCCACCGGTGCGAAGACCTCCTCGCGCATGCCCAACATGTTATCGGCGCAGTCCTTCACCACGGTGGGATAGACGAGGTTGCCTTCGATGCGGCCGCCCACCAGCACTTTGGCGCCCTTCTCCAGGGCATCGGCCATTTGCTCTTGGAGACGCTGCACCGCTACCGTGCTCGCCACCGGCCCGATGTCGGTCTTCCTGTCCGCCGGATCGCCCACTACCAGGCGCCGCACCCGTTCAACAAACCGCTCCAGGAACTCCTGATAGATGCTGGCTTGGATGAAGATCCGCTTGGGCGCGGTGCACGTCTGGCCCGAGTACATGAACTTCGATGCCATCAGGTCGTCAAGCGCCCAGTCCAGGTTGGCATCGGCGAATACGATGAATGGGTCCTGCCCCGGCCCCTCAAACACCAACTTCTTGCCCGCCGCGCGAAATGCTTCTTCGTAGGGCAGGATGTTCTCGTCGAATCCGAATGCCACCGCCGCGGTCACTTCGGGATCCGCGAGCGAGTCCTCAAGCAAGCTCTTGCCGGTCCCGCCATAGAAAGCGACTGCATCGCCGAAGATCGGCCGGTAGAGGTCTTTCGTCAACGCCATGATGCGCCGCCCCTTCGACGAAAACTTCACGGTCAGCCGGTTGCCGACGATATAGATCGAGGTGATCGCAGTATTGAGCCATGCGCTGCCGTTGTACGACAGCATCAGATTGACACGTGCCCCGGGACGCAGGGGCAAGCGGTCTCGCAAAAATACCGCGTCCGCATACATTCTGAGCCGATCGATGGTGGTATCCACCTCGCGCGTGCTGTCCTTGACCGTAAATTGCAGGTCGCGGACGGCGCAATCGACCACTTCCTCACGGTGCTTTTCGAGCGCACCGGCAAGCGCCAGCACACGCTCGTAGCGCTCCTCGAATGACATAAGCCGGAATCTCCTTCTTGACCTCGAAACGGCATCATAGTACACCCGCCTGGTCGCGACGCTGGGAAACGATTCATTCTCTGAGATGTCGGCGAGGCGTGCACCCTGGCAGTGGCTTAGAATAGAGGGGTAGCAGCCCGCTACCAAAGAGCAACAAATCAGACGCGGCGGTGTGATGAGAACAAATATGAGCGACGACTCGATTGATCTTTTATGTAAGCACTGTGGTCAGACGTTTTCCGCCTTCCTTCACCAAATGGCCGACAAGAATGCCAAAGTCGCGTGCCCGAGTTGCGGCAAGGCCCATGACAGCAAGCCTCCGAGCGCTGCTAAGCCTCGTGCGGTGGCGGGTTCCCTCAAGAAGACTATTTAGATCGACCCAACCTTTTCCATCCCGCGTACCGGTTCCGTCATCTTATTTGGAGTAATGTTTTTTGGGATAATCTCTACTAGGGAGATCTTTAGCTAGGATCCTATCCCGGATCTTGTTTTCTCGCGCCACCGATGGCCTCCAATCAGGAAGAAGAAGTATTAGGGAAAGCGTACGACAGCCGGTTGATGCGGCGGCTGCTCACGTATCTGCGTCCGTACAAGTGGTCCGTGGCGGTGGCGCTCGGGGCGATCATCCTGAAGTCAGGGTTGGACGTGCTGGGGCCGTTCCTCACCAAGATCGCCATCGACAAATACCTGGCGAAGTCGGCGGACTCGCATTCGTCCTCGCACTCATGGATTGGCGACCGGTTGAGCGACTCTCCCCTGACCGGCATCGCGCAGATTGGCGGGCTTTACGTCGGCATTCTCATCTGCACTTTCGCGCTGGAGTTCGTCCAGACTTACCTGATGCAGTGGACCGGGCAGAAGGTGATGTTCGATCTGCGCAGCCAGATTTTCCGTCACCTGCAACACATGCACGTCGGATTTTTCGACAAGCATCCGGTGGGCCGGCTGGTGACGCGCGTGACCACCGACGTCGATGCGCTGAATGAAATGTTCACGGCGGGCGTGGTTTCGATTTTCGAAGACGTGTTCGTGCTTGCCGGCATTATCTTCATCATGATGAAGATGAACTGGAAGCTGGCGCTCATCACTTTCGCTGTGCTTCCGCTGATCGTGTACGCAACCATGATTTTCCGCGACAAGGTGCGCGATTCCTACCGGCGCATCCGCACGGCGATCGCCCGGATCAATTCTTATTTGCAGGAAGCGGTCTCGGGGATGCTCGTCTTGCAGCTTTTCAATCGCGAGAAGCGCGCCTTCAATAAATTTTCCGACATCAACGCCTCGCACATGGAAGCGTTTAAAGACGCCATCATGGCGTACGCGGTGTATTACCCGGTGGTCGAAATAATGTCGGCGATTGCCATTGCCAGCATCATCTGGTTCGGTGGGAATGATGTGATCCGGGGCGTGGCGACGCTCGGCGTGCTGGTCGCGTTCATGCAATATGCGCAGCGGTTCTTCCGTCCGATTCAGGACCTGAGTGAGAAGTACAACACCCTGCAGTCGGCGATGGCGGCGGGAGAGCGCGTATTCAAGCTGCTGGATACAAAGATTGAAGTGACCTCGCCAGCGATCGCGAACCAACCGCAGGGGCCGGGTCGGATTGAGTTTGATCGTGTGTGGTTTGCATACGGGAATAAGTCGTCAGCAGAAAAGCCTGCCGACTCTTCGAGTCGGCCTGGACGGGCGGGGACGCCCGTCGCTCCACAAGCAAATGAGCCCGACTGGGTGCTGCGCGACGTAAGCTTTGTGCTTGAACCGGGCGAGACGATCGCCGTCGTCGGCCACACCGGGGCGGGCAAGACTACGCTGATTTCACTGCTGATGCGCTTCTACGACGTGCAGCGGGGAGCGATTCGCATCGACGGCGTCGATATCAAGGAGATGAACCTTGACGATCTGCGCAGCCGCTTCGGCGTCGTCTTGCAGGATCCATTTCTATTCAGCGGCACGGTTGCGGGCAACATCCGGCTGGGGACGGCGCGCATTCAAGACGCGGACGTGGAGCAGGCGGCGGAGGACGTCAACCTCGCCGACTTTATCCGAACTTTGCCGGGAGGATTCAAAGAGGAAGTGCGCGAGCGCGGCTCGACGCTCTCGACCGGGCAGAAGCAGTTGATTTCGTTCGCGCGCGCGCTGGCGCATAGTCCAAAGATTCTGATTCTCGATGAAGCGACTTCGAGCGTGGATACGGAGACCGAGTTCCGGGTGCGCGAAGCGCTCAACCGCATGGTGGAAGGGCGGACGGCGCTGATCATCGCGCACCGGCTCTCGACTATTCAGCGCGCCGACAAGATCATCGTGATGCACAAAGGCAAAGTCCGCGAGATGGGATCGCACCAGCAACTGCTGGCCCAGCGCGGGATTTACTGGAAGCTCTATCAGCTGCAGTACAAGGATCAGGAGATGCCTGTGGCTCCCTCGGTCACGGCCAACGCCGACGACTGAACACTCGTCTATCTGCCCCGTTACA
Organism: Terriglobales bacterium; assembly: GCA_050012595.1. Classification (GTDB taxonomy): domain Bacteria; phylum Acidobacteriota; class Terriglobia; order Terriglobales; family Acidobacteriaceae; genus Acidiflorens. The sequence continues at coordinate 65,410 of JBEKGW010000014.1, read as the reverse complement.
ATGTGTTCCGTGCAAGTTCTCATCTCCGCCGGTGAAGCCTCGGGCGAAATGTATGGCGCGCAACTGATCGAAGCTCTGCGGCGGGCGGCGGAGCTTCGCTCCGCTGGACGGCCGGGGGCGGCCGTCCCTACGCAAGCCTTGCAGCTTGAATTCTTCGGCGCGGGCGGGGAGCGCATGCGGGCGGCAGGGTGCGAGATCGTTGTCGATGCTAAAGACCTGGCGGTGGTCGGCATCACTGAGGTCCTGAACCGTCTGCCGAAGATTCTTGGGCTCTATCGAAAATTGATTCGCGCGGCCGATGAGAAGCGCCCGGCGCTTGCCGTCGTCATCGACGCACCGGCCTTCAACTGGCGCGTGGCGCGGCAGATGCGCAAGCGAGGTATCCCGGTCGTTTACTACGTCTGCCCGCAGTTTTGGGCGTGGCGGCAGGGACGCGTAAAGTTGCTGCGCAAGTACGTCAACAAAGCGCTGGTGATTTTTCCCTTCGAAGAAAAGTTCTATCGCGATCGCGGAGTGGACGCGACGTTTGTCGGCCATCCGCTGACTGATCTGCCCGCGCCTGCAATTACTCGCGAAGCTTACTCTGCCGAATACGAGCTCGATGCCTCGAAGCCCTGGATCACGCTGATGCCGGGCAGCCGCCGAAAAGAAGTTCGCATGAACCTGCCGACGATTCTTGAGGCGGCGGATGCTCTGGAGAAAGATCGCCTGGAGAAAGATCGCCTAGGCAGTGGTTATGAGTTCCTGCTGCCGGTCGCGCCCACGCTGGACGCTTCGTTTCTTCATGAATTGATCGGGGCGCCGCGGACGGAGACGCGGCGAGCCGCGTCTCCACAACGGATTCATCTCGTTTCTGAAGCCCTGCCTGCTTTGTTTCACTCGCGTGCGGCAATCGTGGCCAGCGGCACGGCTACGGTCGAAGCAGCTATCATGGGCACTCCATTTGTAATGGTGTACCGCGTATCTGGGATGACCTATGCGCTGGGCAAGCCGCGGGTGAAGGTTCGTTACTTTGCGATGGTCAATCTGATTGCGGAGGAGGAGATCGTTCCCGAACTCGTGCAGCACAACTTCACGGTAGGAAACATCGCCGCGGAGATGAACAAGATCATCCCCGACGGCGAACCGCGGGCGCGCATGATCGAGCGCTTGGCGGCGGTGAAGGCAAGACTGAAGCAAGGGAGCGGCGGCGGCGCTCATCCTTCGGCAACTGCGGCAGAGATCATACTGAAAATGATCGGGTAAGTTTTCAGCAAACAAATTTTGTTAACCCTTGTCGGCACAGCATCTTTTGCGGGAAAATTAACATCATACAAATGGTTGTTCTCGCCAGGAGACTCTACTTGAAGCTTTGCCACTCTCGACCTGCGCGCCGGGCGCTCGGGTCAACGGTTGTCTTTTTTCTGGTCTTTTTTCTTACCTCGGTCGCGAACCGGCCGGCGCTGGCGGCCGAGAAAACGCGCCTGCGCGCGGACGACTATCAGATCGACGTCGAACTGCTGCCGCAGACTCACAAGCTCACTGCGCGCGCCACGGTAAAGGTTACGGCGCTCGAAGACATCAACGTGGCGGTGTTTCAGTTGAACAACGCGCTGCGCATCACCAAGCTCACGGATGCGAACAACAAGCCACTCACTCCGGAGCGCAACACGCAGGATTCGACGGTGCGTTTCGCGCTCAACAGCGACCTGGCAAAAAATGCGAGCACCAGCTTCACCTTCGAATACGAAGGCACGCTGGAAAGCGCTGACGACAGCCCGGTTCAGGGATTGAAACTCGCCTACGTCGGCCCGGATACCAGCTACCTGCTTTATTCCGGACTGTGGTTTCCGGTCGCGGGATACGGCGTCAACCGCTTTACTTCGACGATCAGCGTTACCGTTCCGGCGCACATGGTGGTGATCGGCAGCGGGAAGGAATCGTCCGCGGCTGCGACTGCGGCTGCAAAGAAGCCCGCGACCGCGCTGGCGAACTCCAAGACTTTCACCTTCACGTGGGACAAGCCGAGTTTTCCGGGCACGATCATTGCCGGCACGTTCCAGGAATTCAAGAACGAGGAAGCGGGCATCGACCTGCACGTGTTCTTCAAGCCCAATAAACAGGACCTGGGCGCGGAGTACGCATCGACGGCGATCAAGGCATTCACCTACTTCGTCACCCAGTATGGAGTCGCGCCCTCGACGCGGCTCAAAGTCATTGAGATCCCGGATGACACGGTGCCCTCGGCGTGGGCGCCAGAAATCGCGATGCTTTCGAGCCGCGCCATCACGGAAAAGACCAACTACCGCTTGCTGGCCTATACGATTGCCCATCAGTGGTGGGGCGTCTCGGTGAGTCCGGCATCGAAAGACGACTGGTGGATCAGCGACGGGTTCTCGCGCTACTCCGAAGCTCGCTACGTGGAGAGCGCGGCGGGCGCAGCGGGGCTCGAGGAAATGGTGAAGGACATGTCGGTGGGGGCGCTCGCCTATGACAGCGTGCCGCTTTCGAGCGCCGACAAGCTGGATTATTTTTCTCCCGAATTTCAGTCTTTGGTGACCGACAAGGGCGCCATGATCCTGCACATGCTGCGCTGGGTGGTCGGCGAGAACAAGTATCTGAAGATCATGCGCGAGTTCGCCGCCAAGTATGCGGGCAAGTCCGCCAGCACCGACGATTTCCGCGAACTCAGCGAGCAAGTGTATGGCGAGAAACTTACCTGGTTCTACTCGCAGTGGATGGATTCCACCAGCGCCCCCGAGTTCAAGGCCAAGTACACGTGCTACCGGCTGGGCAACAACAAAGGCTTCCGGATTGTGGGCGCGATCTCGCAGGATCTGGATCTTTTCCGCATGCCGGTAAGTTTGCGAATCGATACCGACGGAAGAACGGAAGAAAAACGCATTGAGGTAGTGGGCACTGATTCCCCGTTTTCGGTCGAAACCTTTGGACGCCCGCGGCGGATCACTGTCGATCCCGAAAACCGCGTGCTGACCAACTCCAAGGACATCAAGCTGCGTTCCTCCATCGTGCGCGGACAGGGTCTGACCCAGCAGGGCGATCTGGCCGGGGCTCTGAGCGAGTTCAACAAGGCGCTCGAAGTCAACAAGAACAGTTCGCTGGCCCACTACCGGATCGCCGAGGTGTTTTTCCTGCAGAGGAATTATCAGGCGTCAGCGAACGCCTACCGCGCATCGCTGAATGGCGACGGTGAGCCGCGCTGGACTGAGGTTTGGAGCCACTTGCAGCTGGGCAAGATTTTCGACGTAACCGGGCAGCGCGAACGCGCCGTCAACGAATATCGCCAGGCCATCCAGACCAACGACAATACCCAGGGCGCGCTCGAGGAATGCCGCCGATACATGCAAAAACCCTTCGAGCGGGAAAAAGGAAGCTAAGTCGCCGCTCGCTGTAGCGGTGCAAAGCATCCTCGATGATGGGCAGGTTAAAGTTGGGCGTCTTGACCGGAAGCTTGACCCGTAACAGGCCAGCGCGTACAGTTTTTACACAGGGGTGGGTGTTTCATGTCCAGCGAAAAAAGGTCGAGCGAAGCCAGCAAGTATCTCAAATTTGGTTCGGTGACCGTGCTGATTCTGCTCTCGCTCGGCTATCTTGCCTACACGGGCGTGCAGGACAGCAAGAGCTACTACGTCACCATCAAAGAATTGAACGGGATGGGGAATGAGGCGTACTCCAAACGTCTGCGCGTGGCGGGCAACGTAGTGCCGGGCTCTATCAAGCGCTCCGGAACCCGCGTGGATTTTGTGTTGAAGGAAAATGATTTGACGTTGCCCGTTTCGTACACCGGGACGGAAGCTCCTCCCGACACTTTCAAGGACGACTCGCAAGCTTTGGCCGATGGCAGTTTCGGACGCGATGGCGTCTTCCACGCCAAGCAACTACAGGCCAAATGCGCGTCGAAGTACGCGCCGCAACCCGGTCAACCCGGAGCCACTCCGGCCGCTGAGCCCGGCAAGAGCATGTCGCAGAACCAGACGCAGACCCAGAGTTCCGGATCTGGCGGGATGTCGAATTAATTCTCATTCCCTATTCCTTTGACTGAAACCGAGCCCGTCGTCACTGTCTCGAACCTGATCAAGCAGTTTGGCCGCTTTGCCGCGTTGCGCGGCGTCACCGCGGAATTTTTCGGCGGGAAACTCTATGCAATCCTCGGCGACAACGGCGCCGGCAAAACTACGCTGCTGCGCACTCTGGCAGGACTCAACCAGCCGTCGAGCGGTGAGGTCACGATTCTTGGCTCCAGCAAGTTTCACGACATCTGCCAGCAGGTGGGCTACATGGCGCATCCGTCTCTGCTCTATGACGAAATGAGCGGGATGGAGAACCTGGATTACTTTGCCCGGCTGTACGGAATCACCAGCAGCACGCGCGGCGCGGAGGTCATCCGCGCGGTCATTCTCTCGGTTGGGCTTGATCCCGATCTCGTCCGCCCCGTCGGCCAGTATTCGCAAGGCATGAGGCAGCGGATGTCTTTGGCGCGCGCTTTACTAAACGACCCCAAAATCCTTTTGCTCGATGAGCCCTTCTCGAATGTGGACACTCATTCCGCCACGGAAATGGTTCGACTGCTGGCGCGCACGCGCGATCAGGGCAAAACAATCTTCATCGTCACTCATCAGGCCTCATTGCTCGAGCACGCGGCCGACGAGTTCGTCTGGATGGAATCCGGCAAAATTGTTGGGCGCACGCGGGAACTGAAACGTCCGGCGAGTTCCGGGGAGACTGCACGATGAGCGCGCCCACCGGCATCACCCGCGCCACCCTGCTCAAAGACCTGCGCCTCGAGTGGAGGTCGAAGGACGCCATCAACTCCATGCTGTTTTTTTCTCTGCTGGTGGTGGTCGTGTTCAGTTTTTCGTTCGATCCAAGCGCCGAAGAATCGCGCCAGATCGCGGGCGGCCTGATCTGGGTAGCCTTCCTGTTCGCGGCGGTGGTGGCGCTCAACCAGACCTGGGCGCGCGAGCTGCGCAACCAGGTGCTCGACGCCTACCGGGTATCGCCCGCGCCAGCGAACTCGCTGTTCATAGCCAAGACGCTGGGCAATTTTATTTTCGTGACCGTGCTGGAAGCGCTCATGACTCCGCTGTTCATCGTGTTCTACCGGCTGCGGGCGCTGGGCCCGGCTTGGCAACTGCTGCTGGTCGCGGTGCTCGGAACCTGGGCCCTGGTCGTGAACGGGACTTTCTTCGCAGCCATGTCCCTGCGGACGCGCAGCCGCGAGATCATGCTGCCGTTGCTGCTGTTCCCGATCTCAATCCCGGCTCTCCTCGCCATGGTGCAATCCACCACCGCCATACTGAACGGCGAAGGCGCGCGCTTCTGGATCGTGTTGCTTGTGACCTACGATCTGGTGTTTACTACGGTGTGCCTGCTCTTGTTTGAAACCGTCTTGAACGCAGAATGACGAGCGTAGCATGAAAAAAGCGGAATGAAAAAAGCCTTCCCCATCCTCGGTGTCCTGACCGCGATCCTGCTGATCTATGCGCTATACATGGCGCTGGTGTGGGCTCCCACCGAAAGGACCATGGGCAACGTGCAGCGGATTTTCTACTACCACGTGCCTTCGGCCTGGACGGCGTTCATCCTCTTCTTCGTCAACTTCGTAGCTTCAGTTGTCTATTTGATCAAGCGCCGGCCTGCTGCCGATATCGTCGCGCTGGTCAGCGCTGAAGTTGGAGTCGTTTTCTGCACCGTCGTGCTGGTGACGGGCCCGATCTGGGCGCGTCCAGTCTGGGGCATCTGGTGGACCTGGGACATGCGGCTGACCTCGACTCTGGTGCTGTGGCTTATCTACGTCAGCTACCTTTTCCTGCGCCGCTTCTCCTCCAGCGGACAGACGCCCGCACTAGCGGCCGCACTGGCGGTTCTGGGCGCGCTGTGCGTGCCGTTTGTTTACTTCTCGATCTGGTTCTTCCGCACCCAGCACCCGCAGCCGGTCATGGGCGGTGGCGGTTCCATCGATCCGCGTATGCTGCACGTGCTGCTCATCAACTGGCTGGCCTTTTCCTGCTTTGCGTTTCTGGTTTGCTGGTCGCGCTATCGCCTGGAAAAGCTGCAGCGCGACGTCGACCACGCCCATGCCTCGGCATCGCTGCTCGACCCCCGCGGGAGTGGACGATGAGCGGAAACGGATACCTTTTTGCAGCCTACGCCGTCACCTGGATCATCCACATCGCCTATTTGGGGACGATCGTCCGTCGCTACTCGCGCCTGCAGCGGGAGATCGAGGAATTGAAGAAACCAGGTGTCAAGTCTTAGCTGTAAGGTCTCAGGACTGAGACTCACGCAGTGGTTCCATCGCCGAAGTTTTTCCTGAGACCGAGCACCTGAGACCTGAGACCGGTTCTCCTGAGACCTTTTTTGCAACCAATTCCCCCTCTTCCGGCTTCTCACTATTGCGGCCTACGCTGTCCGCCCGGCTTGACAGCGTATCTGTTGGATGTAAAAGTATTTATTTGGTTTAACCCCAGTTCTGGTGACAGGTACGCATCCGCTTCCTAAAGGCGTCGAGCGGGAGGGGCGTTTGTGTGCCATTCTTGTTCTCACCCCACGAAATTGGGAAATCGGAGGAGCTTCGTGAATCGGAATTACCCCGTGTCGGTAGGAGGTTCGGTGAGACGTTCGGTAACAGGAAAAAGGCCAGGAAAAAAGACAGGAACCGGGATGAAGGCTGCGTTTCTCATGGCGGCCGTGCTAGCGACTGCAGGCGTCGTGTTCCATTTTGCAACCGCAGTACATGCCGCCAAAGCCAGCGGGCCACGGCCTGCCGTCCATAAGCTGCTTTCATCGACGGCGCTTTCGCTGCCGCTGTTTTTCGAGCCGAACCAGGGTCAGACTGCTCCGCAGGTCAAGTTCCTGGCGCGCGGCGCCGGCTTCGGTCTGTTTCTGACCGCCGACGAAGCGGTGCTGCAACTGCAGCCTTCAGCCGTCAGCACTCGGCATTCGGCTCTCAGCTCTCAGCGTGCATCCAGTTCGGTGATTCGCATGCGGCTGGAGGGAGCGAACTCTTCGGCTCGCGTTTCCGGCGCTTCGCCTCTGCCGGGGAAGAGCAGCTACTTTATTGGGAACGATCCTTCCAAGTGGCATTCTGACATTCCGCAGTTTGCCCGCGTGCAGTATCAGGCGGTTTATCCCGGCATCGACCTGGTTTACTACGGCGATCAGGGACAACTCGAATACGACTTCCGCGTCGCACCGGGCGCCGAGCCGGGCCAGATCGCGCTAGGCTTCCAAGGCGCTTCCGCGCACATTGATTCCGGCGATCTGCTTCTCTCGACAGACCAGGGCGATGTACGCTTCCACGCGCCTCGCATCTATCAGCAGGACGGGAACATGCAGAAGACGATCACGGGAAGCTTCCGGCAGATCGCGGAGAACAAAATCGGCTTTGCCATCGGAGACTACGACCGCAGCCGCGAACTCGTCATCGACCCGACCCTGAGCTATTCGACCTACCTCGGCGGCAGCGGCACCGAGAGTTTGGTGAACGTGGCGGTCGATCCCTCGGGATTGATCTATGTCGTCGGTTCGACCAACTCATCGGACTTTCCGTCCAGCACGAAGTACTACCCGAACAACCCGCCGTACCAGCCGACCCTCGAAGGCAATCAGAATATCTTCATCGCGGTGATCAATCCGATTCTGGTGCCGCCCGCGTATGTGGACGCTCAGCAGCTTGTTTACGCGACTTATCTCGGTGGTTCAGGATTTGACTACGCGGCTGGCGTTGCGGTGAGCACCGACACCGACCAGGAGGTTAAGGGCAGCGTCGACGTATACGTCGCTGGCTCGACCACCTCTACGAACTTCCCCACCAGCGGCGTGTTTACCGCGTTCCAGCCAGGACCGCCGGTGCAGCCTGGACTCCACGGCTTTGTCACGCGGCTGAACCTTGGAGTGACCACCACGCTGCGCTACTCCACCTACCTCGCCGGCACCAATGGAAACGGAAATGCCACGGATACGGTTACCGGACTGGCAATCGATGGTACCGGAGACGCTTTTGTAACCGGAATCACGACGTCGACAAACAACCAGAGCAATGGGTTCCCGGCGAATCCCAACGGCTACCAAACGGTACCGAATGCGCCCAGCCAGTTCTTTGCCAGCAAGATCAACACCAAGGGTTCTGGTAGCCAGAGCATGCTTTATTCCACCTACTTCGGCGGTGGGAACCCGCAGTCAGGTCAAACCCAGGGAGGTGGCATTGCGGTAGACGCCTCTGGCGACATGTACATCACCGGTGGAACGAATTTTCTGGGTTTCACCGCGGGATCTGATGTTGCGTTCCCTCTCTTAAACGCCCAGCAGAGTTGCCTCGATGAAGCCAGCAAGACGACGGCTTGTACCTTGAGCAACCCAACGGCACTGGACGCTTTCGCGGCGAAGATCAACCCGAACGCGACGGCATTGTCGTCCCTGATCTACTCCACATACTTGGGCGGATCGGGCGACGACATTGGTTATGGCATCGCGGTCGATTCCTCCAGCAACGCCTATGTCACCGGTTCGACCAACTCCGGCGATTGGGCTTGTGCCAGCTGCGTAGCCGGCTTTCAGGGCGCTTATGCCGGGGTCGGCGGGGCAAACAACGCCTTCATCGTCAAGATCGGCAACCTCACCAACTCGACCTATCCGCTGACTTACTTTACTTATTTGGGCGGCTCCGGTGCCGACGTCGGCCAGGCCATCCAGGTAGATTCGGTACAGGCAGCCCACGTGGTCGGCTCGACTACCTCCCCGAACCTCCCTTTAACCGCCGACGCCCTCCAGCCGTATGGCGGCGAGGGAGACGCCTTCGTCGCGTTGATCTCAACCACATTGGGAGGAAGCACCGCCGCTGGCAATTACCTGACCTATCTGGGTGGCAGCCGGTTGGATCAGGGCACGGGAGTCGCAATCGACGTTTACGGCGCCACCTACGTGGCCGGCAACACAATATCGCCAAATTTCCCCCTTAGCGCAAATCCATATCAAGGGCTGTTGAACGGCGGCTCGCAGGATGCGTTCGTAAGCAAGATCGGAGCTTACAGTCAACTCACCGTGGCGAATGTTTCCACCAGTCCATCGCCCAACCCGGTTGCGGCCGGAACTCAGGTCGCGTTTACTTTCGACGTCACCAACATCGGACCCGACAGCGCATCCGACGTGAACTTCTACGCCATCGTGCCTACCACCGGACTGGCGGCAAACCCTTCGGCCAAAGTCACCAGCGGCTCGGGAAACTGCACCGCAGTGCAAGGAACGACTATCCTTTGCAATATCCCGACACTGGCGGTCAACGCCGTCGGCGCCGTGGAAGTCGACGTCACACCGGCCCTTAACGCCACTAACCCGACCGTCTCGGTCTCAGGCAGCGCCAGCGCGAACAACGGTCCAATGCAGGGATCCAGTTCGCAGCAAGTCAACGTCGTCGATTTCGGGATCAGTGCCTCGCCCAACAGCCAAACTATTAATGCTGGCGATACGGCCACGTTCATGATCATTTTTGCTCCTACGACTTCGTTAGGCTATAACGCCGCCATCACCCCCAGTCAAACCACGTCGCCTTCGATGGTTACGGCAGCGACTCCGACATTCAATCCCACCACCGTCACGCTTTCGGGGAGCGCCTCGGAAGGCACGACGCTGAGCATCGCTACCGTGGCCCGCCCCGTGACCACCGGTAGCCTGTTCCGCCGCGGCTCGTTCTACGCCGCCTGGCTCCCCATCGGAGGCCTAAGCCTGGTCGGGCTGGGTATCGGCGCTGGTCGCAAGCGTCGCGGCTGGCTGGTCGGAGCTGTTCTGTGCCTGATCGCGGGCGCGATCCTGCTGCAGCTTGGCTGTGGGTCATCCAGTAACAGCACTACAACCCCCGGCGGCACGGCGGCTGGAACCTACATCATCACGATCACCGGCTCTGGCGGATCGGGAGCATCGCACAACTATCCGGTGTCATTGGTCGTGAGATAGACCCACCGCACTTTTTCATTTCAAGGCCTCCGCCCCAGCGGAGGCTCTTCTTTGGACTCGAGCCGCCCTTGGCTGTAAACCAATTGCAAAACGGTGCTGCAATTGAAAAGGGCGCAGAGAGTCTGGCCATACGATATGACAAGCGCATAGCATATGTGCGGCTGTGGGAAGAGATGAATAACGAGGAGCTAGAGGCTAAGAGCTAACAGCAAAATATGAGCGACGCATTTCAGAGCGATGTGTTGGCGGAAGACACGCATCGCAGCCGCGGTTGGAGCCTGCTGGTCATGCTGGCGCTGCTTGGGCCGGTGATCGCCGCATCGTGGGCTTGGACGACGGCGGGCCTCTGGCCGGTAATCCTCGCATGCTTAGTCGCACTCGGCGTCGGCGCGATGGCGTGGAGTGGCTTTCAGTACCGCTTTCTGCGCCAGGGGGTTGAGATTCGCATGCTCGGATTCCGGCTGCGCTCGATTCCGAAACAGTCGATTCTGAGTTATTCGATCGAGCCCTGGTCTCTTATTCGCGGTTACGGCATTCGCGGTTACGGCAACACGCGCGCTTACGTATGGTGCAACCAGGTCGTGCACATCCGAACTTCAAACGGCGAGATATACCTCGGACACAGCGATCCCGAACGCATTGTGCGGGACCTGGAAATGGTGACGGGCGTTTTGAGCGACGCTGGTTTTGTATCAGAGCATCGCTTTAGCGATGCCGAAAGTTTTCGAAATCAGAAACCCCTTTAGGGGCTGGGCGGCTAGCAAAGCTTTTTCAGGAGGCGATAGGTTCGGCATAGCAATACGAGATGCATCCGACCGATGCCGAGCCCCGCGGCGTCCGCGATGGCGACTCGCATTCGCCCCTTCACCCCCCCCCGCGGCGAGATCGTCCTCCAGACCCGGGTCGATAGTTCTCGAATCGATGGTTCTCGAATCGATAGTGCGGCGCCTTCCCGGAGTGGTCCGCCCGACTCGATTGGGCACGATTCAGCCCCAGCGGCCGCAATATCAATGTGCTAATCTCAGAAAAACTCACTGACCTGGGCAACGCGGCGACGTTCTATTCCGTCTGTGTTGAGGTAGAGCTTTTTCGGGCGTGACTCCTGGAGTGAAAATTCGTTCCTGCCTTGGACGCTTCTCACTCCCTACCGTATAATTACCGTTTTCCTAACTCTGGTTTTTCGAGGTCGTTGCGATTCATCGCCGTCATCAGGATATTCCTGCGTGCGCCCTGCAACTCGGCCACGACATGGGCCCGCAGCGAGACCCTTCCGGGGTTCCATCTTCTTTCACCACAAGAGTTTCGAAGCGCAGTTCTGTCTGGAATTACCTCCTCGGTCTCGTGGCGCTTCTACTCCTGGCCGTTCCCGTTGTGGGCCAGCAGGACCTCATCGTTGGCATCGTCATCCACGGCAACCGCCGCATCCCTGCCGACACGGTCAAGGCCCGCATCTTCAGCAAGGTCGGCGACATCTACGACACCGCCGCCATCGAACGCGACTTCAACGCCCTCTGGAACACCGGCTACTTTGAGGACATCCGCTTTGAGCGCGAACAGAGTGCCAAAGGCTGGATCCTTCACATTTACCTCAAAGAGCGGCCCACCATCCGCGAGATCAACTACACCGGCCTGAATGCGGTTTCCACCAGCGACGTGCTCGACCGGTTCAAGGACCGCAAGGTCGGACTCTCGGTTGAGAATCAGTACGATCCCACCAAGATCAAGAAGGCCGAAGTTGTCCTGAAACAACTGCTCGCCGAACACGGGCGTCAGTTCGCGACCATCCGCACCGAAGTCCGCCCCATCCCGCCCAATGCCGTCGGTGTCACTTTCGTCGTCAAGGAGGGACCCAAGGTCAAGGTTGGGCGCATCCGCTTCCGAGGCAACAAACACGTCAATGACCGCACGCTGCGCGCGGCCATGAAGAACCTCAAGCCCATAGGCATCCCGCACTCCATCTTCCTTGAAAACCTCTTCTCCAAGACCTATGACGCTACCAAGCTCGAAGAAGATACCGAACGCGTCCGCGCCGAGTTCCAGAACCGCGGCTACTTCAAGGTGCTGGTTGACGAACCCAAGACCGAGATCCACGACACCGGACATACGGGCTTCCACGTCCCGTGGATTCAGCCAGGGTTGGGGAAATCCGTCGATATCACCATGCCCATCGAGGAGGGCGAGCGCTACCACCTCGGCACCATCACCTTCAAGAACAACAAAGCCATCCCGAACTCCGCCGCCCTGCGCAGCCTGTTCCCCATGAAGGACGGCGACATCTTCAGCCGCGAAAAAGTCGCCAAGGGTCTCGAAAACCTGCGCAAAGCCTACGGCGAAGCGGGCTACATTAACTTCACTTCCGTCCCCGACACCAAGTTCGATGACGAGAAGAAGACCGTGGATCTAGTCGTCGATGTGGACGAAGGCAAGCAGTTCTACGTGCGCCGCATCGAGTTCCAGGGGAACACCACCACCCGCGACAAGGTGATCCGACGCGAGATTGCGTTGGAAGAAGGCCAGATCTACAACTCGCGCTACTGGGAACTGAGCCTGCTGCGCCTGAACCAGCTCGGCTATTTCGACCAGCTCAAGCCCGATGATCCCAATACCACCGAGCGCCACCTTGACGAAAAGGCCGGCACCGTTGATCTGACTCTGAAAGTGCATGAAAAAGGCAAGAACAGTATCGGCTTACAAGGCGGCGTCAGCGGTCTGGCCGGCGCCTTTGTTGGCATCAATTACAGCACCAACAACTTTCTTGGATTGGGCGAGACGCTCTCCGTGCAGGCCAGCCTCGGCAGCCGCCAGCGCGACCTGGTGTTCGGGTTCACCGAACCCTACCTGTTTGACCGTCCCATCCAGGCCGGCTTCAACGTCTATACCCGGAAGACCAACTATGACCAGGCCCGGCAGTATGCCATTGCCACCGGACAGAATCTGAACCTGCCCTCGGCCTACCTGCAGAACCTGCAGAACTACTCGCAGTCCAGTACCGGCTCCACCCTGAGCGTAAGCTATCCGTTGCGGAAAGGCCATTCCTTCAAGCGGGTTGGCCTCAGCTACTCCTTCGACCGCTCTTCGCTGGTTGCTGTCAGCAACGCTTCCAAGTTGTTGTTTGAGAATCTCAACTTCCGCGGCATCACCGGGCCCAACGCGCTCAACGGCATCATCACCAGCAAGATCACCCCCAGCTTCACCATGAACACCCTCGATGCGGCCTACGCGCCCCACCATGGCAAGAGTCTTTTCATCGGCGGGGAGTTCTCGGGCCTCGGCGGCACGGTTCACACCATCCGGCCCATCGTTCAGTACAAACAGTTTTTCCCCATGCAAAAGCGCCGCAATGCCCTCGGTTACAACGTTCAGGCTTCGTTTATCACGGGCTATGGCGGGATCGTTGCGCCCCCCTTTGAACGAGCCTACCTCGGTGGCGAAAACGATCTGCGCGGTTTCGATATCCGCATGGTCTCTCCCATCGCCTACCTGCCCAGCGCCCAGAGCGTGGCCCTCAGAAACCCCGATTCAACTTTCGTTCCCGCCAATCCGAGATTTCCGGTGGTGACCAATTCCTCGGGAGCATGCGTCAGTAACTGCTGGAATATTCCGGTTCTGTACCAGCAACTCGTAACTCCCGGCGGCGACCTCAGCCTGCACGGCAACTTGGAATACCGCATCACCATCGCCGGGCCAGTCGCCATCGCGCCCTTTGTCGACATAGGCACCGATCCGATCCTGCGTACCTCGCAGTTGCAGACCAACCCGATCCAGTACGACACCCTGATCAGCACTCTGTTTGGCTGTCCGACACTGACTCCGGCTTACAGCTGTTCCGGCGGGGTAAAGCTTGGCGCCCCCGGCTCCGGCCTTCCCCTCCCCTCGCAAAATCTCAGCCCGGTTCCTGGCACCAACTGGGTTCCGCGTATGTCCACCGGGATCGAATTGCAGACGATGCTTCCGGTCGTCAATGCTCCCTTTCGCATTTACTATGCCTACAACGCCTTGCGCCTCGATGGCAGCGCAACGCCGCCCGTTCCCATCACCCGCAGCATGTTCCCGAGCGGCGCCGCCGGCCTCTATACCTACCAGACCACGCTCTCGACCCTCGGCTCCAGATTCACTCTCCTGGAACCACGAAAAACGTTCCGCTTCACCGTGGCTACAACGTTCTAAGAACAGCTATCAGCTCTCAGCTGTCAGTTCCTGATTGCGATTGTTGTCGATGCCCCTTGCTAGTGGGGAGCCGGGCGCCCCCGCCTGGCCGGGCGAGACGCCGTCCCTCACGTGCGATCATGCAGGCTTTCCGGGAAGTCTGTGACTGAGAGCTGAGAGCTGACAGCTGAGAGCTGAGAGCTGACAGCTGAGAACTGGTTTCCGCTACTCGATGTGCACCAGTCCGCTCGCAGGCTCGGACGCCCGTGCCGGCCGTTGCGGCGCGCGCCACGCATCCAGCACCGACACCTGGTGCACGCACGATACCGTGCAATGCGGCGCGCAAGGCTTCTCCGTATGGAACTCGCGGCGCATATCGGCTAGCGTGTATTTCTCGAGCGGAATGGCCGGATACCCACGCTGCTGCGAGCAGTAGTGCACCAGCCCGTCCTCGCAAATATAGAGGTAGCGCGCCCCGGCGCGACAGCGCCATTGATTCGGGCGCCCCAGCGCGATGTTGTCCTGAAACGCATTCACGCGTGTGAAGCTGCGTTTCTCCAGTCCCTTCATCTCGTGATACACGCGCCGTTCTTCGTCGTTCAAGGGCTGCACCTGCCCCGAGCCGTCATGAATGATTCCCACGGTCGAACTGAACCCCAACTCCAGCGCGCGCTTCCCGATAGTGAGCGCGTCCTGCGGATGGCTCACTCCGCAGCCCACCACGGAATTGATATTCACGTGAAACTCCGCGTGCTCGGCCAGCAGTTGCAGCTTCCGGTCGAGCACCTTCAGGCTTTTCTTGGAAACTTCGTCGGGATTCACGTTATCAATCGAAATCTGCAGCCACTCCAAGCCCGCCCGGTTCAGCCTCTGGATGCGGTCCGCGGTCAGCAGATAACCGTTGGTGATCAGCCCCGACACGACCCTGCGTTGCCGCATGCGGTGGATAATGTCGTCCAGTTGCGGATGCAGCATCGGCTCACCACCGCTGATCGTGATCACGGAAGTGCCGAGATTGCCCAGTAGATCCACGCGTCGCAACATCTGTTCGGTGGGCACGGGCTTCGAAAAATCGTCGAACTCGTTACAGTAGGTACAGGCCAGATTGCAGCGCCGGATCGGGATCAGATGCGCGAGCAGAGGGTGGTCCGTTGATGCGATGGCCTTCAGGATTTGCCACAATCCATGAGCGCCCCGTTCCGCCGCCTTAAACTTGCGCCGCAACGCCGCTGACCTGGTTGTCATAGTCATCCTATTTGACCACAGCGACCAGCCAAATGCCGAATTCGCGGCAGTGTTTGGATGAAAAGCAGGGTCGAATGGCGATGGGGCCGTACTCGTTAACAAATCCGAAGGTTGAGAATTCAGCCCCGGAGGGGCGAACTAACTTAGCCCAGCGCTTCAGCGCTGGGTAAAAGTGGACTAACTGATTCAAGTCCCGGAGGGAGGTTGGTCGCTTTGGGGTCTCCATCTGCTATGACGGGTGGGTGCCCGAAACAACTCGCGCACTGGTGTGGAAGGGCGCTGAGGTCATTCTTCATCCCACCATGACTGGAACCATTCACAAGAACTGATCATTGCCCAGGCAAATGCCATAGCGAACCAGTGCTATTTCGTTGATGTAAACTGTGCCGGCCAATTGGGCAATGGACGATCCATAATCGTCGGTCCGGAAGGCGAAATCATACATCAGTCGGGTGAAGTAGGAGAACAGGTTCCCTTCACAATCGATCTCAATCACGTTCGTGAGGTAAGAAAGTCTGGCACTCTCCGACTCGGTCAAATCCTTAAGTCATTTCGCGATGCACCCATTGAGTTCCCCTGTTATCGAGGTCAGTATCAGGAGTCCCCTGCAATGGCAGCACTAGGACCTCTGACCATGCCCGAGAAATAGAGATTCCCGAAAGGCGCAGCCGCAAAACGTTGGACAGACTTCACGACCCGTCGTTACGACAGTGCCGACTCCCGAGCGGTCGGCCAACCGGAAGTTATCCACAAACTGATTGAATAAGAGCGAAGGCTTGAATCGAACCCGGTAGTCTGAAGTTGAGGAGCAAAGACGCTGGGAAGGAAGGAGCCTTCGCATGATCGATCAAACCTCCGAACAGATGCTGATCTCCGCCGCGCCCTACCGCGGAGAACGCTCTCCTCGACCAGCAGCACTTTAAAGTTCGGAGCAGCCACACGCAACCCTCGTGTGGCTCATCGGCAGGGGCGGCAGGTGGAAACATGCGTGGCGCACCCGGATTGGGATGTTCATGCCGGATGACTTCCGCCTCGGGCACCACGTGCGTGCCTGAGCACGGTGCAAACTGAAGCGCAGACAGGACCGCCGATGTTGAAAGTAGCCGCAACTCTCGGGTTCTTCACCTGAACCTCAGCTGGCGCCCTGCCCAGCAGTTGCAGCGCCGCCCAACCAATCATGGCAACACCCGTCGCACCCACCGGATGTCCTTTGGCTATCAGTCCGCCTGATGTGTTGATAGCACACTCGCCATCTGCGTTCGCTTTACCCTCCACCCAGTACTCAGCTCCCTTTCCCGGGTCCGCCTTGCCAATCACCTCAGCGCCGATGGCCCCCATGACAGTAAAGCAGTCGTGTACTTCGGCCACGTTTACGTCGGCCGGTCTGACGCCCGCCATCTTGTACGCCGCGTTCATGGCCCGGTACGCGCCCGCGGGACGCAGCACGTCGCGAGCTCCTTTTGCCAGGGGATCCGTTGCCTCCCCGAATCCGGCGATCTCGACCGTCTCGTGTTTCGGAATACCGAGTTTCGCTAGCCCGTCCTCAGTGGCGAGAATCAGGGCCGCGTAGCCGTCGGTGATTTGTGAACAATCGTAGGTCTTCAGTGGCAGGCCATCGACGATGTACTTGTTGATGCCCTCGATCTTGAGTGCCTGCTCCAGCGTGATCTGTACTCTGTTCATCTGTGCGCAAGGGTTGTATTTGGCATTGGCGTACTCTTGCACCGCGATCTGCGCTAAGTCGGATTCGGTGACATCCCACGCCTTCATGTAGTCGCGCATAATCTCCGCAAACAGGTGCGGAAACACATATACCTTGCCCGGGCGCTCGCTGGGATGCGAGTAGTATCCCAGGACCTTGCCAATGCGCGCGCCATCCATCTTGCCTTCGGCATCGCGCATTTTTTCGTATCCCACGGCGATGCCAACGCTACCTTCACCCAGTAGTAGTTTTCGAAGCACAGAAAGCACGGCTGTGCCGCCGGAAGCGCAGGCGTTCTCGACAGATTCGATCGACTTGCTTTCGAGACCCCGGACCGACGCCACCAGGCCGGCCAGTAGGCCCTGTTCGTTCAAGGAGACACTACAAGCACCGGCAATCGAGCCCACGTCGATTACCGACGGCGGCACATTAATCTGCCGACAAACGGCGTTGACCGCGTTGGCGATGATCTCTGGCACCTTCATGTCCATGAGCTTGCCGAATTTCGATTGGTTATAGGCGGCAATATATATCTGGGTGGTCATAAGAATTCCTTTCTGCGTTTAGACTAGAATTCCATCGTCTTCAGGTTGGGACTGATGGAAAGCGGGGCTTCCGTGGCTCGCTGGACTTCGTCTAGGCCGAGGCCGGGCGCAATCTCCTCCAGCACCAGCCCTTTCCTGGGCACTACCTTGATATAGGCCATCTCCGTGACGATCGTGTCCACCACTTTCACGCCGGTCAGCGGCAGCGTGCATTTTCTTAGGATTTTGGGTTCGCCTTCCTTCGTGGTGTGCTCCATGGCAACGATCACGCGGCGCGCGCTGGCTACCAGGTCCATCGCACCGCCCATGCCCTTGACCATCTTGCCCGGGATCATCCAGTTGGCGAGGTTTCCTTCCTCGTCCACTTCCATAGCGCCAAGCACGCTTAGGTCAATGTGCCCACCACGAATCATGGCGAACGAATCAGCGCTGGAGAAATAAGACGTGCCCGGAATCTCGGTGATGGTTTCTTTGCCCGCGTTGATCAGATCGGAGTCTTCCTGGTCGGCGATCGGATACGGCCCGATGCCCAGCATGCCGTTCTCGCTTTGAAGCACGACTTCAATGCCCTCGGGCACGCAGTTCGCAACCAGGGTCGGCATGCCAATGCCCAAGTTCACATAGAAACCGTCTTGCAGCTCGCGCGCTATGCGCTTGACGATGCGATCACGTTTGCTCGTATCCTTCGCGACTTTAGCTAGCGTCGCCATCTCTATCCTCCTTCATTGTGGTGCTGCCGCGCGCAGTGTGCGTCGCTCGATGCGCCTCTCATAGTTGATGCCCTGGAAGATCCGCTTCACGTAAACACTCGGCAAATGAACGTCATCCGGAGCGATCTCGCCCACTTCGGCCAGATGTTCGACCTCGGCGATGGTGATCCTGGCAGCTGTGCCGATCATAGGGTTGAAGTTCCGCGCCGTCTTGCGGAACATCAGGTTGCCCCACTTGTCGCCCTTCCAGGCCTTGATGAGCGAGAAATCGGCCTGCAGCGCCCGTTCCATTAAGTAGGTCTTGCCATTGAACTCGCGCGTCTCTTTGCCCTCGGCCACAATCGTCCCAACGCCTGCCGGCGTGAAGAATGCTGGAATGCCCGCACCGCCGGCGCGTATGCGCTCCGCGAAAGTACCCTGTGGAACAAGTTCCAGGTCAAGTTCCCCACTCAGTACCAGCTCTTCGAACAATCTGTTCTCACCTACATACGTGCCGATGTGCTTTCTTACCTGTCGGTTTCGAAGCAAAACGCCCAGGCCAAAGTCGTCCACGTCCGCGTTATTGCTGATTATGGTGAGGTGCTTAACGGCTTTGCGCGCCAGTGCGTCGATCAAATTCTCGGGAATCCCACACAAGCCGAAACCGCCGACCATGATGGTTGCGCCATCCTTGATATCTTGAATCGCCTCGTCTGCATTCGCTACGATCTTGTTCATCTAAATTCCTTTATGACCCTTCTTGGGCTCAACCGGACTGCGGGCCTAACTAACAATGAGCTTTAGTTGCATACCCTCAGCACTGGGCAGTCGGCGTGCGCAACAATTTGGTAAGCCGTGGTCAATGGCACGTTAATCCGGTCGAGCGGACCTCCGGGGACTCGTTCCGCACCGATCACGATAAAGTCCGCACCATATTCCGCGGCTACTCTTACGATCTCCGAGGCCGGATCGCCAGTTAGCACTAAGTTGTTAAACCGGCACCAACCCCGGGCTTCGGGAGGAAGCATTTCCAACAGATCTTCAGTAATACGCCCCTGCTGCGCTATCAGCTCGGATGATTCCAGCACATGCACGAGGAGCAACTCGGCGTCCATGGCCTTGGCCAACGATAGAGCGTATGGCCGAGCCTTGAGCGAGGCGTCGGATAGGTCTGTTGCGTACAGAATTTTTCGCTTCCCTTCAACACCTCCGGATCTCCGCGCCCTTGGCGAGACGGTCAGCACGGGACACGGGGCTGCGTTGAAAATCCGTTGTGCGATCGAGCCCAGCAAGAGCTTGCCGACGCCGCTGCGCCCGTGAGTACCAGCCACTACCAGATCAATTTTCTTTTGTTTAATAGCGTTTGCAATCGCGTCTCCGAAGGGACCACTGGTGATGACGAAGTCCGATTCAGAAAGTGAGTTCTTCGCCAAGAATCTGCGCATCAGTGTTTCGGCCAACTCGGCAATTTCTTCCTGTGTGCCAATGACAGCCTCGTTCGGGCCAAAATCTATATCCCTAAGGATCACGTGAGCGATGGTAATGGACGCGCGATAGGATTCGGTCAGCAACTTCGCGAAGGGAACCGCCGCTTCCGACCAGGGCGAGAAATCGGTAACCAGAAGAATACGAGAGAATGCCGGAAGAGTATCCGCTGTCATCTCTTTCGATCCGGCTGCTTCAGACATAAACCCATGTCTCCCTTCTTCAGATTCAGTTCGTGGACCGGCTGCTTGACATAGCGGAGCGGCTCTAGTGAACAGCCTTTCGGCCTCGCGGAACCGCTCAACGGATCACTCGTACTGCGTCTCCAGGTGATCAGTTCACTACACGGATTGCGGCGCATGCTGCTTCTCCTGGACAGTGTGTTCTAATCCCGGCAGAGTCGGCGAAGCACTCGCAACCGACGCACGCTGTTCTTTCTTAAGAAGGAAACATGCGAGCGCGGGGAGCAGAATCATCGCGCCAAGCATGTTCCAAACAAACATGAAGACCAGCAGGATGCCGACGTCCGCCTGAAACTTGATAGGCGAAAACGCCCATGTCGCGACGCCAAAGGCCAGGGTGAGTCCAGTAAGAATGACCACCCTACCGGTGAAGCAGAGCATAGCGTAATAGGCTTCCGATAACGTCCGGCCGGCGCGCATGTGACCCAGCATTACGGTCAGCATGTAGAGCGCGTAGTCCACCCCAATGCCGACACCGAGCGCAATCACTGGAAGCGTGGCGACCTTAACTCCCATGCCCAGCTTAACCATCAGCGCCTCGCAGAGCACGGATGTCATCATCAAGGGGAGGACAGCGACAATAACCGCCCGCCACGAACGGAAAGTAATCAAGCACAGTAGACTGACTGCGCCGTATACCCAAAACAGCATCTGGCGGTTCGCTTGCTTAACGACGATGTTGGTAGCCGCTTCGATTCCGGCGCTACCTGCTCCCAGGAGAAACTTTGCATCTTTGGTGTTGTTTTCGGCGCTAAAGGCTTCCACAGTGTTCACCACTCGCGTCAGTGTCTCCGCCTTATGATCTTTGAGATACACAGACAGCGTTAGCAGGCTACATGAATCGTTGTAGACTCCGCGGGGAGCCCGTCCGGTCATCTGATTGATAATGTTCTGATTTCGCGGGAGCGCGTACCACTTTCCGCTGCCTTCGGTGAAGCCCGCAAACACCTCTCGTGTCAAGAGTGCGAGCGAGTTGGTGGACTCCACTCCCTCCACCTGACGCAAGCTCCACTCCAGCGCATCCTCACGCATTAACGTGTCGTAGAGTGCACAGGATCCATCGGGCGTCTCCACCATAACGGCAAGTACATCGCTGCTCGCTCCGTAGTTGGCGGTCATAAACGCGGCATCTCGGTTGTAACGCGAGTCGGAGCGAAGTTCCGGGGCACCAGGATCGAGATCTCCAATCTTGAGATTCCGGCTTTCCACGTAGCCCACGGCCGTCAAGGCGGCGCAGACGATGATGGTCACTGCTGCCCATTTGGGCTGTGTGAAATGATCGAGGAAACTCCAGAACCAAGTCTTCTCTGCGCCGGATTTCTCCGCGTGCTCGGTGCGCAGACTACGCTCAGCCGCAGCCGGACTGACACCCGAGTAACTCAGAAGAATGGGCAAGAGAAGAAGGTTCGTGAAGATCAGGATGACGACGCCGATGCTCGACATGATTGCCAAGTCGCGGATGACCTGAATGCCGATCACCATCAACACGGCAAAACCCACAGCGTCGGCCAAAAGCGCGGTCAGACCGGGCAGAAACAAGCGGCGAAACGTGTAGCGGGCCGCCACGATCTTATGCGTGCCACGGCCAATGTCTTGCATGATGCCGTTCATCTTCTGCGAACCGTGGCTCATGCCGATGGAGAAGATGAGGAAGGGCACCAAGATCGAGTAGGGATCTAACTCATAGCCCAGCAAGGGAAGCAGTCCGAGTTGCCAGACCACCGCTACTAAAGAGCAGACGACCATCAGGGAGGTGCTGCGCCAGCAACGGATGTAGGATTGCCGCAACCCCGCATCGATCAAAATGGCAGCCCCGAAGAACAGCAGGAACCATCGCAGGGCTCCGATGAGGTCTCCTACGATCTTAGCGAATCCAGTGATATGGATTTTTACGGTGTCCTTCTGATACTTGCGCCTGATCTCTTCCAAGCGCTGCGACAGCTTCCCGTATTCCAACGGATTCCCGGTGTCGGGGTCCTTTGAAAGCAAAGGCACGAAGATGACGCTCGATTTGTAGTTGCCTGCTACCAATTCCCCGATCTCGCCCGAGCGCTCGACGTTGCGCCGAACCTGCTCCACAGTTTGCGGCGACCCATCGTACTCGTCGGGAATCACCGGACCGCCGTCCAAACCCTCCTCCGTCACCGCTGACCAGCGGGTCCCAGCGGTCCAGAGGGATCGCATGTGGGCTCGATCCACGCCTGGCAGCAAGAAGACCTCATCGTTGATCTTCCGTAAGGTGTCCAGGTATGACGCGTCGTAGATGGTCCCGTCCGTGGTCTCCACCGCGATACGCACAGTGTCGCCAAGCCCGCTCAGGTCTGACTTGTGTTGGAGATAATTCGCGATGTACGGGTGCCGTGTTGGGATCATCCGGTCGAAGTTGGCATTGAGTTTCAGCTTCGTAAGCGAATAGCCCAGTGCGACCGTAATCAGAATGCAGATGGCCACCACCACACCACGATGGTTGAAGAACAACCGCTCAACCGCGTTACCTGAGTTCTTGTCGAAATCCGCTAAGTCGCGGACGACGAGCTGGACCACTTTCTTGCTTCCGAGGCTCATCGCACACTTCCAGCTTCTGTTTTTGTTGCAGGTGCAGCGGAGGGCAAGGAAATTTGAATTGCGCCCTCAGAGCCAACAGCCAACAGGACACCATCCCTCACTGCGGTGATTGCTGTCAGCGACCTCATCGATCTTGCTTGCACTAATTGCATCGTGCGGCCCTGGTCGTGGCTCTCCAGAACATCACCCTCTTGATTGGTAAATAGCGCGGTCCCATCCGGGAGGGTCGCGGTCGCACTAAACGAGACGCCCACGGGGACGTCGACCTTGGAGAAGGTTTTGCCTTGATCGGCCGACCGGTAGGCATTCCCACGCAGGCCCGCAAGCACGATCTCCCCAGAGGGGAAAATGGCGATGCTGAAGAAGGTCCCCTCGTAAGGTGTCGTAACCCTTGTGAAGCTATTTCCCTTGTCCGTGGAGCGAAGGAACAATCCTTTTTCGCCAGCGAGGTAGACGTTGTTCCCCGCTACTCGTATGGCGTAGATGTTGAGTCCCTCTGGATTGTCGAGGCGGCCGATCCACGATTTCCAAGTCTTGCCACCGTCGTCGGTGCGGAACATCAGGCCATACGCGCCAACGACAAAACCTGCCTGCTCATTTTCGAAATGAAGGTCGAGGAAAGGCTTATCGGAACCTTCATCAACAAATAACTGGACTTCGGCCAGTTGCCTCTTTCCTGCTTTATCATTTGGCCGGGCGGCAGCTTTCGCCTGTGCAGCCTCCAGGGCCAGCTGGGCCGCGATCTTGCCATCCAGTTGCCGGATCCAAGTTTCACCGCCGTTTTCCGTATGCAGCACGACTCCAGCGTGGCCGACAGCCCATCCCTGCTGGGGAGTTGGAAACTCCACGGCGGTGAGCTCAACGCTGGTGGGCACCTTCGCCTGACGCCAGGTCTTGCCCTTATCGTCAGAGAGGATAACGATGCCCCGCTCGCCCACGGCCACCAGGCGATCGCCAGCCGTGGCAGCGCCTTGCAGGAAGCAACGCGCAGCGTTGCGGGTCATCGTGGCCGGCCGGTCCAGAGGATCGGCGACTCCCGATGCCGCGGCTGCAGTGCAGGGCAGGAATCCCGCAATGAGTATGCGAAGCAGAGAGCACGCGATGCGTCGAGCCCGACTTCCTGAAAGAACCTGGAGCGGGCTAGTTTGCCCGCTCCAGCGCTTGAAGTGCCTCATTACGCACCCCTGTTAACGCACCCCTTCACTCGCCATTTTCTCTGGTGTGAACGTGGACTCGGGATAGGGTGGCATGACTTTGTGTTGCTCGGCCTGCTCATTGAACATCACGTCGAAGAAATACGTGCCCGACAACAGGTCGTAAACACCCCAAGCTGTGCTGATTTCCCCTGGAACATCCGGGCAGCTAATGGGAAGAGTAATCACACCACGCCACAACTGCCCTTTGGCGTCCCACCGGTCACCCAGCACCGCGATCCAACTATCCTCGTCGACGTAGTAGCGATTCTTGGGTGCGACATGGCGCTTGCCTGGACGGAGATTGCCTTCTACCACCCAGACACGATGAAGCTCCCAGCGGACATCGTCAGGGTTCAGGTAATGATCCGCAAAGACTTCGTTAATCTTAGGGGCGAATGTCTTGTTGCTGTTGTAGGGAATATATATTTCCTTCTTGCCCAGCAACTTCCAATCGAAGCGATCCAATCTGCCAGTCCATCCCTCAATCTCGTCCAAGTAAGTCAACCCTGCCGAGAACGGCGCAGGTGTATCGCAACATGCGTTGGGCAACATGCGCGTACGCCGCTGACCGGTGAGATAGACCCAAACACGGGTCTTATCGTGGTTAAGACTTTCACGGCCCATAATGGATTCGCCAGCGCGAATCGGGGGAGCGGTATTGATGGATACGGCCTGCCAGTACTCAGTCGCATCGCCGCCCTTTTGCTGAGTGTTCGGGAAATAGTACGGCTCTGCCATGTCATTATTGGCGCTTAGAATATGCACGCGCTTGCCGTCGGCGGTTCCCAGGTAGCCACTGAATGTCCAATGCCAGGAGGAACCGCGCCAGCGTAACTGATGATTCCACATGACCTCTTCCCCGCTCTTGGGAATCGGGAACGGAACGCCGCCCCAGGCGCCTTCCGGTTCCATGCCGGCTGAGCCGTTCACGAGCTTGGCTCGCGTTGCATTCTTGAATGTGTTGTCGTAGACCCACTGTGGCGCGTTTGCGGTACGATGCGTCGGGTAGACGTCCACCCGGAAACCGGGGTACTTCTTGAGCAGGGCCTTAGTAGCTTCCGTCAGTTTGTCGGCATACTGGTCCATGTTCTTGGACGTGATCGAGAAGAGAGCCTTCTCGTTCGGGTACGGATCGGGACGTGTGCCGCCGTTCTTAAAGCCGGGGGTGACCTTCGTGGTGCCTCCGTCCCAAGCCGGGATCGTACCTTCCTTGTTGCCCGCCTTCTCTGCTCCCATAGGAGTCAGTGTCGTCTTTAGCTGCTCCGCTTCTTGGGCAGAGACCTGCGCCATCGCGGTGCCCCCTAGGATCAATGCGCACAGCACGCTGGCAAGTATCGCTCTTTGCATCATGTTGATTGTCATTGTTCGTTCTCCCTTGGCTTACTGGCGGCCCTTTCGCAGACCGATTGAGCGGTAGACCGAGAACGCGATGTAGCCCCGATCCGCGTATGGTTGGTCGTAAGTGAAAACTGGAGGGCCCGGGTTCGCCGGGTTGACGTAGAGAGCGCCCCCTGCTGTGCCGTAGAAGCGGGTGTAGCCCAAGCTGAAGCGCCAAGCATCTAAATATGAGGCGTTAACGCTGATAGTGTAATCGCCGCCTTTATCAGGCCCAAAGGGATAAATTATCGACGATTTCCCCATGGGGAAGAACGCGAAGTTAACCGGAAAGCTGAGATCCAGGCCGGGGCGGACCTGGCGGTAAGTTGGTGTGTATAACAGACGAAACCCGACTCCATCCCGGGTCGCACCAGGATCCAGCATAGCGGGGTTGTGAGTAATAGAGAGCAGCCGGTTCCAGGCAATTTCACCCAGCAAGGTTGACTCCTTCGAAATGAAAAACCTTCCAAAGTTAGCAACCCCTGAAAGGTTGCCGTGAATCGAGTCACCAACCGCGTACAAGGGATGGTTACTGTTGTTCCCTACGCCCCCGACCATGGTTGCCGCGTCATTCGTCAGGTCCTGGTTGGTACGCCCCGAAATTTCGGTAGACCAATTGATGACCCCAACCGTCTTGGTCGCGCTGATTCCATATGCCTTGACGTCTTCAGGATAGACCCAGTTGTAGAGACCGATCTCGCCGGTAACCGGATTGAACGGAACGCCTGGATTAGCTTGGGCGGGTATTAGGATGGGAACTGGCGTTTTTTCGTGGAATTGAATGGCGTAGAATCCCAAGTCAATGCCATGTCCCCCACGGACCTTCACCTGAGCACCGAACTGTCCCGAGTTCTTCGCCGATAGATTGCTCTTGGGGAAAAACGCGGCGGGGCCCCCTCCGGGCATAAGCGGCGGCCCGGCGATGATCTTTCCTCCTTCGCCATTTCCTCCTTCGCCAGTTCCCTGAAAATCGAGTTGAGAAAAGTAGCTGCCTGCCCCGGGTAACCAGTCCTCCCGCCACATCAACTGGTAATATGCACCGATTGAGACGTTCGGGGCTAGCTCGAATCCGATGGAAACCTGCGGCACCGGCAGGATCAGTTCCTTGAAGGTCCAGTTGGGCACTGAGAGCGCCTTGATGACATCGATCGGCGCCATGCCGCCGGCGATCCCATTATTTCCGAAGAACAGGGACTCGCCCCAGAACTGCGAAAATTGGCCGACGCGGAAACTTACCGCCCGTTGCCCGATATGTCCTTTCGCGAAGAAAAAAGCGTCCATCAGTTGGGCATTTGTGAATTCAAAGTCCTTCGTGCCGGCGGGGAAATGGGTGCAATCCCCAGTAAGGCTATTGCAGGTCTGTGGCGAATTGTTAGCGGTCCTCTGGTTGTAAGTCGGGTCACCCCAGGCCTCCATGCTGCCGCGTACTCCGAAGTTTCCAAAGGTAAGCTCCATCTCGGAGTACAGGTCGACCCGATCCGAAGCAAGACCGCCGTGGAAGTTGCGGTCGCCATCATCTTGGTTGATGTTGAAGGCGTTTCCTGTCGTATTGATGATGTTGGAGTTTTGCCTCGCCATCCGAAAGAAGTTGCTGTACTTGATGGTAGTGTCCCAGCTGAACTTCGCTTCGTGGCCAGTCTTGGCTTGTTCAGGGCCTGGGTCAGCTGCTGCGGTCCCTTGCTGGGATGGCTGCTGGTCGGTATCTTCGGTTTTACTCTCTTGCGCGGCTAGGAATGGTGTGGCAAAAAGAACCACCGCAATCGAGAGCGGCAGAAGTCCATGCAAGCATGCAGGCCAGGGACGGTGGATAGATGATGGTTTATGCACGGGGCTCCTCACGGTGTGATCCTTTGGATGCAGTACTGACTCAGTCAGTCAATGCACTCGGGTCTATATATCCTGAAACTATCTTCCTTGTCAAGCGTTTTCTTTATGAAAAACGCCAAAGTTTTGGTGCGTGGTGATAAGGACTGGACCGGTCATTCCCTTGAACTACTGCAAATGCTTCGGCCGGGTGAGGTCACGTGCAGTTCTCAAGCAGAAGCTGGTGGGAGAAGTGCCGACGTGCCTCCGAAAGCGGTACATCACCTCGCCTCGGGTTGTGGTACGCAAATATTTTACCTGGCCTGGAAATCAAGGGATCGCTTCCACCTGACAAAAGTTCGCGTGGCTTCTAGAGATCGTTGTCGGTGAGGAAGCGGCCGTGGTCGTTGCTCTCAAGCCTATGGTAGAGACGCGGCAAGTTCTTCCCCGAGCTCTTCTCGCTGCATAAGAAAGGAACCTGCAGCCCGGCGAGTGCGGCAATAAGCGACTGAGTACACGGCAGCCACTCGCCCGAGTCACGCCTTCGGATTGCTGAAGGCCAGCAAGGAAATACCACCAAGAGGAATACGGAGCGTACCCAGCGCAGTCTCACTGGAAACGATTAGGTTGGGCTGGACCTGGACTGAAGCTTTCCCGCCATCCCGCGTAGTGACATCTGCGAAACATACTTCGTTAGCTTCGCGAATGGCGATGGAGCTGACGCGCATGGGATCCACCTCGATCTCCGCCTGCCCCAAGATCCCGCGGAGGTTTATGCCGCCCTCGAAGCGCACGTCGTTGACCTCAGTGCAGACGCCGTTCTGGTCGGTGATGCTGGCAGAGAATATGTGGCGATCTGCTGTGAGGGCCTGACTATCACCCTGACTCTGAGGCACACGAAGCGCTCGTTCGGCGAAGTCAATGATCACATCATCGATTTCCTGAACCGTATAATGGTCGTTCCGCGCCGCTCGACTGATGATGCTTTCGGCAAAGGCAATGATCCCGCAGATCGCAAGCTCTGCGTCAATCGGCCGCGCGACTCCTTGCCGGATGGCGATTTCCAAATCCCTCTTCAAGGGCTCGACAATTGCGCGGTAGCCCTCCTGGGCACGGCGGCGGATCTCCGGATCCGCCGATTCCGAGGAAAGTCTAATCAAGTTGAGCGCTCCTCCCAGATCTATGTAGTGTTTGTGCGCGCCGACAAATCGTGGCCGTAAGCGCTCGAAGAATCCGCCCGCGCTGCGGATTTCCGGGCTGGCCTCCAGCGACGAGATCACCATGTC
Organism: Terriglobales bacterium; assembly: GCA_050012595.1. Lineage (GTDB taxonomy): Bacteria > Acidobacteriota > Terriglobia > Terriglobales > Acidobacteriaceae > Acidiflorens. The sequence goes on along the minus strand of JBEKGW010000014.1, from coordinate 37,178 downwards.
CACTTGGCGGAAGCACTCGAAAAGCAGTTCCTTTTTGTTCTTGAAATACAGATAAAGCGTTCCCTTGCCTATCCGAAGCGCATCGGTGATGTCGCTGACCTTCACCCGTTCGTAACCGACACGGTTGAACAACTCTATCGCCTTCTTGACGATTTGTAAGGTCTTGTCGTCGTTGGAATCGTGAGGCGCTCTCTTACGTGCGTTGCGGTTGCTAGTGATCATTGCTCTCCTGTTTGTTGAGCCGTTGGATGGCATACCGTCCTGGTCAGTCATTCATACAATCGGTCAGTAGTTACGAGTTCATTGTAGCTTGTTGACACGCTGACGGGAGTTTTTATTAACATCGCACGTTGATGACCGACTGAGTCAGTAATCAACAAACATAAAGAGGAGAGGATTAGGGTGGGCCTCAGATGGCGATCGCCAGGAAATCCCAGGAACGAATTCAATACACACTGACAACGGGCAATTAGCGCGGCGCTTTCCCGAGAGCTCCGGCACTACGTCGGATACGAAGCGAACACGAATTTCACTTCGAGGACAAACTCATGCGTGAGGTAGTGATTGCCAGTGCTTTCCGCACACTACGTCACGTCAAGCAGCGCCGCTTGGACGCTCGGATGCGAAATTCCGATTGACAAACACGATATTAAAGCGCGGACAGCGCGCTCGAGTTCCTCACTTGAGCCAGCATCATATACATAGCGATCAGGCCGTATGAGCACGAACTCGATGCCGTATTGGTTGAACCACTGCGCCAGAACGCCGGTGTGATCCGTAATGTCAGCGTTCTCAGACGCAACACCAAATTCCAGCACGCGAATGGGCACAGCCCTCCGGAGCACGTCGAGAACCGACTCATGCTGCGAGAGACTGCCTTGGCGTGCAAGCACTGCAAAATCCTGCCCGAGAGCCTCATCGAGCAGTTCGATTCTCCCGTCTGGCAGCGTGATCTGCGGTTGCAACGCCAAGTGTCCTGCGAGCGGGGAGCGGCCCAAGCACCCGCCCTTCAGGGGGCGTTTCCGATTGACGGCCTTCAGGAATGCGCTCGGTTTGATGAGGCTCACGACGCGGAAGATCAGATTATCCCGGAGGAACGCAAGGACGCGGTTTCGAGTCTGGATCAGGTTGCCGAGCATGATTGCACCACGGATAATCTCGCGCACGTGCGCGCTCCGCTCGTGAAAGTAGTCGTCAAGGATGTTGGTATTCGAACGTCCGGCAAGTATCAGGTTCAGCCGCCAAGCCAGGGCATGTGCGTCACGTATGCCTGAGCACATTCCTTGGCCGAGAAACGGCGGCATCTGATGTGCCGCATCGCCAGCCAGAATGATCCTTTTCGAGACCCAATTTCTGGCCCAAAGGCCGTGAAAGTTGTAGCAAGCGATTCGAACAATCTCGATTTTGTCGAGATCGACAAACGTGCGTAGCTGCTGGCGCACGGACGTGGGATCCGTAGCCTCCTCAACGCTCTTTCCATCCGTCACGAATAGTTCCCACCGGTAGTAGGGACCTGCCAGGGGAACGTAAGTCGCTGGCTGGCGTGGATCGCAGATCTGTGCATGGTTTGGAGGCAGGCTCTTATCCTTTTGGCCGGTGCGAGTTCTGGTGTCGACCACCACCCAGCGCTCATCGAAGTTGGCCGAATCGAGCGAGATTCCTGCAGACTTGCGAACAAAGCTGCGACCGCCATCGCATCCGACCAGAAACTTCGCTTCTACACGCACACACTCGCCAGATTGGCTGCGCCCGATGGCGACGACTCCATCTCCTGTCTGCGTGATCTCATCGACCGCAACGCCATAGAGAGGATGAACATTAGCAAAGCGTTTCAATCCCTCGCGGAGGTGCCCCTCGAGTGTCGGCTGATGGAACCACCAGGCGCACGCGTGGCCATAGCGACGGTCTTGGCTGCCGACTTCCGCCCTTAGCAGCGCCTTGCCGTGTGGTGTTCGCTTAAACTCCATTTCGATGAATGGCTCACTGGTGCGCGCGATCTCCCGCGAAAGCCCGGCGAACTGGAAGACGCGCATGGTTTCATCATCGAAATGGATGGCCCGGGTTGCGGGATACACCTCCACATCGCGCTCCAGTCCGATCACGGACCAGCCATACTGCCCGAGCAGGTTCGCCAACATCGCTCCCGTGGGGCCGAGCCCCACGATCGCCACGTCACACTTGTACGCGAGCAGGGGTTTCATCATCCTCGCCTCCGGAAGAGATTGGTCCCGAAGGTAAGCTATATTGAACACATGTGTTCAATCTGTCAAGGGACCCCCCCGACAAAACTACTATTTTAGCTGTCCGGTGATAATTGGATTGACATGGAATTGAACACTAGTGTTCAATTATGATCCAAATGAAGCGGCCCTCGCAATTTCGCAAATCGCTCACTCCAGTGCAGAAGCGCATCCAGCAGGCAGCTCTGCGGCTTTTCGTGGAGAAGGGCGTGGATCGCGTCAACGTAAAGGAGTTGGCGCAAAGCGCCAAAGTGGCCCGTGGCACGATCTACAACAACCAGCGCGCCTCAACGGAGCAGATATTCCAGGAAATCGCGAGTCAGCTCAGCGCCGAGATGCACCAGCGAGTAGTCGCGACACTTGCGGAGATCGACGATCCCGCGCAAAGGCTGGCGACCGGCGTTCGACTATTTGTGCGGCGAGCGCATGAAGAGTCCGACTGGGGAGCATTCATCGTGCGTTTTGGCTTGAACAACTCCATGATGCGGCAGATGTGGTACGGGCAGCCGCGCAAGGATGTTTCTGCCGGCATAGCAAAGGGTCGCTATAACTTGCGTTCTGAGCAACTGCCGTCAGCGATCACCATGATTGTCACCGGTGCCCTGGGCGCGATGTTTCTTGTGCTACAAGGGTCCCGAAGCTGGGGAAAGGCGGGCTCTGATTGTGCAGAGTTGCTTCTGCGGGCATTGGGTTTGCCTGCCCGGGAGGCACAGAGAGTCGCAACTGCCGAACTGCCGCCGCTGGCTCCCGCTGTGGATGGAGACCGCAAGCGTGCAACACAGACTCTTGAAACCCGCAGTCTCAGGTCTGAGGACGGCGAAGCCTAGGATCGGTTATGAAGCCAGTGTTGAAGATGCCGCAACCTTCTCGTCATCCACACCCGACGGTCAAGGCCTGTAGTCTGGCGCACTTGATCTTCGAGCGGCCTGATCTCGATTTAGCGGAGCGCTTCCTCACAGACTTCGGCCTTATCACTGCGCTGAAAACCGGCGACAAGCTCTATATGCGCGGCACCGGCACAGCTCCCTACTGCTACAGGGTGCATCGCGCACGGAGGGCGAGGTTCGTCGGCTTTGGTCTCCGTGTTCCAACAGAGTCTGACCTGATCAAGATCTCGCAGCTTCCGGATGTCTCGCCTCTAAAGGTCTGTGACGATCCGAGCGGGGGGCTACACACTTCCCTCACCGATCCTTCCGGCTTTCTTGTTGAGGTTGTGCACGGTCAGTCGGAAGCGCCTGCACTGACACGCCGTTCAGCACTGACATTCAATGACGGAGGCGAACCGAAGCGCGTCAATGCCACGCAGCGCCCTCCTGCCAAACCCTCGGAGATCATCAAGCTTGGCCATCTCGTGCTCGAGGTCGCGGAATACCAGAAGACCTGCGAGTGGTACACGAAGACCTTCGGATTCATTCCTAGCGACGTGCAGGTTCTGCCGGACGGCTCTCCTCTGGTGACATTTATGCGCCTGGATCTTGGCGATCAACCGGCGGACCACCACACGGTGGCAATTGCGCAGGGCTTCACACCGGCCTACAGTCACAGTGCGTACGAGGTCGTCGACGCTGACGCAGTTGGTATGGGGCAAAGAATTCTTCGTGAACACGGATGGAAACATGCCTGGGGGATCGGACGGCATATTCTCGGCAGCCAAATCTTCGATTATTGGCATGATCCCTGGGGCGACAAACATGAACATTACTGCGATGGCGACGTCTTTACCTCCGAGGAGGAGATGGGAGTCGAGTGGGCCAGCCCCGAAGCCATGGCACAGTGGGGGCAACGCATGCCTGCCAGCTTCACCAGGCCCAAGTTGAATATCGAGAACCTTTCAGGCCTATTGCGCAGCCTTAAGCGGAGTCCCGATGTGACGCTCAAGAAGCTGGTCACGATAGTCAAGCTTTTCAGTTAGCTGTCGGGAGCCGCCATCAACCTCGCGCGAAAAAGGAGCACCTGCCGATGCCAGTACCTGTAATTCGTTTTGAACGCCGGGGGCGAATTTGCTGGGGGGTGGTGCAAAACGAGAAGATATTTGCAATCCCAGCCGAGTACGCAACCACCGAGGAGTTTATTCGCGCTGTTGTTGGCAACGAAGAACTGCTCGCACTGGGGACAGACGCAATCCCGCGCTCCGAGGTGACGGTATTGTCCCCGATCACCCGAAATCAGCAGCTCATCTGTCTGGGTGCGAATTATCGCCAGCACATGATCGAATCCGGCATCGACCCTGACGTCAAGCACTACAACATGATGTTCACTAAAGCGCCAGGCTGCATAGTGCCTGCAGACAGCGAGGTCATCAAGCCGCGTTGTGTGCGATTCCTCGACTACGAGATCGAAGTCGGACTGGTGATCAAGAACGACGTGCAGCACAAAGTAAGCGTTTCAGAGGAGAACCTGTCCGATTATGTCGCAGGCGTCGTCATTGTCAATGACTACTCTGCGCGCGATATTCAGATTCCGGAAGGACAATTTTACAAGGGCAAGAGCTTTCGAACCTTCGCGCCCGTCGGACCGATTCTCTGCTTGCTGCAACCTGCCGAAATGAATTACCTGAAGAAGCTCCACTTGACGCTGACGGTGAACGGTGAGGTACGCCAGAGTGACACGACCGCCAATCTCGTCAACGGCCCGGCAGGGACCTTGACGGAGCTTTCCGGCGTTCATGATCTCGCCCCTGGGGACTTGATTGCCACGGGAACACCATCGGGCTGCGCGCTCGCCGTACCATCGCCCATGAAGCAGCGCCTGGCGGCGATGCTCCCCGAGGCAATGAAGTGGCGGCTATTCTTAAAGGTGCAGGAACGCCGCAAGCAGTATCTCAAGGTTGGAGATGTCGTCGAGGCCCGGATCCACAGCTCGGATGGTCTAGTCGATTTGGGGATGCAACGGAATGTCGTTGTAGAAGAAGCCTGATGCCAGTCCGCACACTGTCAGAGATTGCAGAACTTGAGAAGGTCCCGCTTTCGGAGCGGCCGCTCCAGCACTTATGCTGCTGTGAAGGCGCAGGCAGAGAAGACGCCCGAACGGCCTGCCTTAACCTTCTTCTTTGACGCCACTCGTTATGAGCGCGTTCACGAGTAGAATTACCGGCAACGGTTTGCAGAGTTTACGCCTGCGGCAAACGCCTTTACTCATTTGGGGCTGAAGCAGGATGAAGTGGTCGCTTTCATCAGATAAAGCGTTCCCTTGCCTATCCGAAGCGCATCGGTGATGTCGCTGACCTTCACCCGTTCGTAACCGACACGGTTGAACAGCTCTACCGCCTTCTTGACGATTTGTAAGGTCTTGTCGCCACTCGAACCACGACGCGCCTTCTCGCCTGTGGTGCGGTCGCTAGTGACCATTCTTCACCTGATCGCGGTTAATTTCTACGTGATGGGTGTGGGCAGCAGCCCATCGATACCGTCCGGGTCAGTCAACAATGACAACTGGTCAGTCAGTGAAGAAAAAGAGGCAAAAACAATTTTTTATTGACAAGCTGAGGCAGACAATGGTAAACATGCGCAGGATGCAGAAATGACCGACTGAGTCAGTCACAACACGTGGATGGGGCAAAGAGATGGTGACACTAGGTGACATAGCAAGAAACGGAGCCAGGACCTACCCCGATGCGGAAGCCGTCGTTTTCGACAGTACTCGGCTCACCTACCGCGAATTTGACAATCGGATTAATCGCCTCGCGAATGCGCTGGCACAGCTCGGCACCTCCAAAGGCGACCGTGTCGCGATTCTCGCCGAGAACACGCACAAGTACCTGGAAGTCTATCTCGGCGCCGCGAAAGCGGGACTGGTCACCACTCCTCTCAACTTCAGGCTATCGCAAGATGAGCTGGCGCACATTCTGAACGATTCCGAAGCAAGTCTGGTGCTGGTCGGCGAAGGCTTTGAAGCAACTGCATTGGCCTTGCTGAACAAGGCGAAGACTGTCCGCACGTGGATCGGCTTGGACGACAAGTTCGGCGGTTGTTCTTACGAAGACCTGCTCGTGCGCTCATTGGATGCCGATCCGCTCGTGCCCGTCGGCGAGAACGATCTGGCGATCCTGATGTATACCGGCGGAACCACCGGAACGCCCAAGGGCGTGATGCTTTCCCATCGAAACATCCTCGCAGCCATGAATTGCCTTTGCGAGCAGAACCAGTTTACTGCGCTCGACAGTACTTGCATGGTCCTGCCGCTCTTCCACGTTTCATTTTGGCCGGCAATCTGTTGCCTCATGGTGGGCGGCAAGGTCGTTCTTGTCCGGCGGCCCGACATACCCCACGTCCTGGGTTTGATCCAGCAGGAACGCTGCACCCATATGAACGCAGTTCCGACGATCTATGGCTGGCTGATCATGTTCCCGGACTTGGACCGTTTCGATCTTTCCAGTATTCGCCTGATGAGCTATGCAGGAAGCCCTATGCCCGAGGCAGTACTCCGAAAGTGTATAGCGAAATTCGGAAGCCGTCTGGCTCAAGGATACGGCTTGACGGAAGCAGCGCCCGCCGTCAGCGAGTTAATGCCTGAAGATCACGTGTTAGCCGGCCCGCGCGCGAAGCTGTTGAAGAGTGCCGGCCGGAGTCTGCCGGGTGTCGAGGTGCGAGTGGTCGATGACAGCGGCGCTTTTTTGAAGCCAGGCCAAACGGGAGAAGTTGTCGTTCGTGGCGCGAACGTCCTCATGGGCTACTGGAAGAATCCGCAACTGACTGCAGAAAAACTGCGCGATGGTTGGCTCCACACTGGAGATATCGGCTTTATCGACGAGGAAGGTTATCTCTACCTCGTCGATCGCAAGGCCGACATGATTATCACCGGAGGGGAGAACGTCTACCCGGGTGAGACGGAGAACGCCCTTTACAGTCATCCCGCTGTTCAGGAGTGTGCGGTGACATCGGCCCCTGACGACAACTGGGGCGAGCGAGTACAAGCCGTGGTAGTCCTGAAACCCGGAGCTACCACGACCGAGAAAGACCTGATCGAGTTCTGCAAGAGCAAGCTTGCCGGTTACAAATGTCCGAAAAGGGTCGAATTCTGGGATCAACTGCCGAAAACCGCGGTGGGCAAGATCCAGCGGAAGGATGTGAAAGCGAAGTTTTGGGGTGAGGCTGCGAATAACTGTCCGTTGCACGCAACCAGCAGTACGAATTGATCTTCGGGAGCCTGGGCCCGTTCACCGAGCCCAGGTCACAGCAAGACCTTGGGCCCTTGGTGCTTTAGTGATCGCAAATTAGGAGAATGACATGTCGACCAACGCAACACCACAAAAGCAATTCCCGGCGCTTCTGAGCCCAATCAAAATTGGACCGCTTGAGCTCAAGAATCGCATGGCAATGGCGCCCATGAACGAGACGCTGTCTGACGGCAACGGGCGCGCCACCGAACAACTCATCTCCTACTTCGCGGCCCGGGCCAAGGGTGGGGCAGGTCTCCTCATCACGGGGGCAATCATGGGGACACGGTTGGCTGCCGAATTCGTCTGGGGGCGGAATCTCAGCTGTTACGACTCAGGGCACCAGCACGGCCTGACGCTGCTTACCGATCGCGTTCACTACTTCGGCAGCAAAATCGGCGCGCAGATGAGCATCGGGTTCGGACGCCAGGGGCATTCCTATGACCATGACAAATTGGCTCCCGCAGCAACCGCCGGGCTGCCATACGAAATGGCCCTGGACAAGGGCACCAAATACGTGGTGAACGCATTTCGCAAGGCAGAGCGTCCTCGCGTCTTTCTCACCGGCCAGATGACCCGGGAGATGTCGATCGAAGAGATCCGCCGCGAGCAGAAGGAATATGCGCATAGCTGTCAGCTCGCACTGATCGCCGGGTTTGACGCGATCGAAATTCACGCTCCACACGGCTACCTGGAACACGAGTTCCTCTCACCGCTTACCAACAAACGCACCGACATGTACGGCGGCGACTGGCGCAACCGCAAGCGTTTTGTCAACGAGGTGATGGAGCAAGTCCGTTATGCCTGCCCGGGGGCTCCCATTGGCGTGCGCATCAGCGCAGAAGAGCACTGCGAAGGCGGACTGACGCGGGAGGAAATGATCGATCTTGCGCAGGACTTACAAGCCCGCGGAGCGGACTACATCAGCCTCTCCGATGGCGGAGGTTACGAGGAAGCGAATCACTTGATCCCTGAAGAGGAGCGAGCGGAGCACATTCCTGATACTGGCGCCGATTTCAAGAAAGTCCTGAAGGTTCCCGTGATCGTTCCCTCGCAGCACGATCCCGTCAAGGCAGACGCCGATATTGCTGCCGGAAAGTTTGACATCTCCGCTCTCGGCCGCCAACTCATGTGCGATCCGGAATACCCCAACAAGGTAGCGTCCGGCCGGGCGGATGAGATTGTCCGCTGCAAGCGCGACAACATCTGCGTCATGCGCTGCCTCTCGGGTACGTCACCGGCCTGTGGTAGCAATCCGTGGCTCAGCCGCGAGTACGCGCAGCCGGAGCTGCAAATCGGCCCACGGCAGAAGCACGAAAGCCTCCTTCCAATGGGCATGACGCTGCCCATGCCTGCGCTCGATCGGCCGTGGTGGAAACCCCAGATTTCGGTGGAGGAGAAGTACTGGCGTCCATTCCGCGGACCTGGACCCGAGTAACACAAATCCCGAAGGAGGCCTGCAATGCCTGCTCAAACTCAGATCGACGATTTCTTCAAGATTGATCCTGAAGCCCACCTTGTCGGCGACATGGCGCCGCTTGTCCATTTTCCGGGCGTACAGATGTGGTGGCGTGCCATCGAGGGTTGCAAACGAGCTTTGCTGACCGGACTGCCAGCCTCGGTTTTGCAAGGGGCCGGTCCGGAAGGATTAAAGAAAGATACTTCCCCGGAAGCTTTGCTCGCGGCGATGGATAAGTGTGGAGTCGACATCGCCTGTCTGCTCCCAGAATCGATGATGGATAGCACCGGCTACTCCAGTCGCTGGTGCTCGAATGGGGAAATGGCGAAAGCGGTCGAGGCCCACCCAGACCGCTTTATGTACGAGCCCAATCTCTCGCCCATCAAGCACCGCGGCGTGAAAAATGCCGTCTGGGAACTGCAGTATTGGGTCAAGGAAAAAGGTGCGAAGATATTCAAGTTCTACCCCCCAGAGGACACCTTCATTAACGATCCCGAGCTCTGGCCTTTTTACGAGAAGGCGCAGGAGCTGGGAATCGTCCTGGATATCCACACTGGTTTCAGCTGGGTTCCTCCGGGAAAGAGCAAGTATGCATTACCCATCTTGCTCGACGATGTAGCTCGCGATTTCCCGAACCTCAATTTGGTGGCGTTTCACATGGGATACCCCCATTGTGACGATCTCAACATGGTCGCCATGGGACACCCGAATGTCTACCTGTGCCTGAGCCTCATCGTTCCCTGGGCTCTGGGCGCACCCAGAAAGTTCGCGAAGATCATCGGTGAGGCCCTCCGCTTCGCGGGACCCGATCGAATTATCTGGGGAACGGACACGGCCGGCTTTGAAGTCCAGGTGCGCTTGTCAGTCGAAGGATTCCGCAGATTCCAGATTCCCGAAGAGATGCGCCAGGAATACGGGTATCCGGAAATCACCGACGAAGATCGGCGCAAGATCTTCGGGGGAAACTTGGGGCGGCTTTTGGGGATTGACACGAGCAAGAGGCGTATCCCTGCGCAGAGTCCTGCCTTTGCGATGGCAGAGTGACGCAGAAATTGTTTTTCTTCATTAAGTGATCAGGAGAGAGTGCGATGGGTAAACCGGAGTTCGCCATTATCGGAACAGGAGAGGTGCCCTGCGGGATTTATCCGAAACGGAGCGAGTTCGAGATTGCCTACCGCGTGGCAAAACTTGCCATTCAGGATGCCGGCATCAGCAAGGATCAAATCGGCGCCGCGCTCACCGCGGCCCACATCATGGGTTCGGAATACAACACCGAAATGTTTTTCGGGCGCCTGCCCGAAGCTATCGGCGCGAGAAACTGCAAGGTCGTTGCCACTACGGTTTCGGGCGGCGCGTCGAGCTTCTCCATCCGGAAAACGGCGGAAGGCATACTCCGCTCCGGCGAGACCGATTACGTCCTTGTAGTTCACGCGCAGCGCTTCTGTCAGTTCTCGCCGAACGAGCAAGCTACCTTCTTCGCGCATGCCGGAGCTGATCTTGAGTGGGAGGTCCCGTATGGCATGACGTACAACGCGCTGGCCGCCATGGTGACCCAGGCATACATGGCCTACACCGGAACGACCCTCGAACAGGTGGCCAGTGTCTGCGTTGCTTGCAGGAAATGGGCGAACCTGCAGCCGAACGCGATGTTCCGCGATAAAACGCTCACCCTCGAAGAGGTCCTCAAGAGCCGCATGGTTGCTTATCCGCTTACCGCGTTGATGTGCAACGTGCTGGCGGACGGCGGCAGCGCCTACGTCATGACCACCGCCGAGAACGCGCGCAAGCTGTGTCGCAACCCCGTGTACGTGCTCGGCGAGGCCTCCGGCTACAGCCACCGCAGTATCACCAAAAGCAAAGTGCGCGACCTGGATCGCATGCACGAGTTCTACGCACCCGTTGCCAAAGCGGCTTATGAGCGCGCTGGTCTGGGCCCGGCCGACATGGACATCTACGAAATCTACGGATCGTACCCGGTGATTTCCTTGATGGCGATGGACGCGCTGGGCTTCGTCGAACCGGGACGCTCCGGCGCGCTTGTGCAATCGGGACAGACCAGCCCCGGCGGCAAGTACCCGGTCTCCACGAATGGCGAAGCCATGGCTTTCGGGCACACCGGCACTGGAGTTGGATTCTCCGTCTTCGTCGAGGGCGTTCGGCAGTTACAAGGCAAGGCAGGGAAAGCACAGGTCGAAGGTGCACGGTTCCTGATCGAAGACTGCGGCGGCGGTGCCTTCATGGATGTGCACTTCACCGTGCTCGGCAACCAGATCCCTAACTAGTCCACAGCGCATAAGCGCCGGAGACAAGGACGGAAACCGTCGCGATCAGAGGAGGCGAGGATGAGCGCAGGTTCAGTAGAAAAGGTCAGCATCAGGCAGATGTTGAAAGAAAAGCTCGGTTGCACCGACCAGGACTTCATAAAGCCTCTTCCGCAGCCGACAGCATGGTCAAGACCTTTCTGGGAGGGTGCCAAACAGCACAAGTTGTTGCTGAAGAAATGCAAGGCGTGTGGCCACATTGATCACCCGCCATATCTGTACTGCACCGCCTGCTCCAGCGAGGATGCGGAGTGGGTGGAAGCTTCCGGCAAAGCCAAGCTGTACGCATACGCGGTGAACACCTACAGCGTTCCATTCCCCTTCATCGAAGACCTTCCGTACGTGCTGGCGATGGTCGATCTCCCGGAGGGACCTCGGATGATCTCCAACATCGTTGGCAGTTCACCCCAGGAACTGCGGAACGGCATGGAACTGGAAGTGGTCTTCGATCAAGTCTCACCAGACGTGGTACTCCCGAAATGGCGCCCGGTGAAAGGCTGAGGAGGTTTCAATGGCGAGTCCAACGATAACGACGACCTACCAGAAGGTCATCTATGAGCGCAAAGGCGCAAAAGGCGAAGCCCTCTGGCTCACATTGAACAACGAGGCGATGCGAAATGCTTTGGACGATACAATGCAACGCGAGCTGCTCGACATACTGGAGAAGGTCGCCCTCGACTACAGCATTCGATGTGTCGTCATCGGAGCGGCCGGGGAAAAGGCCTTTTGCAGCGGCGGTGACATTCGAGCCTTCCAGAGCATGAATCTGGTGTCTGGGTATGAGTATCTGCTCCAGCGCGGGGCTAGGATTCATCAGCTCATCACCACCATGGAAAAGCCCGTGATCGCCGCGGTGGCCGGAATGTGCTTCGCGGGAGGCTTGGAACTTGCTCTCATGTGCGACTTCATCTACGCCACCGAAAGCGCCACGTTCGGTCTGCTGGAGATCAATCTCGGACTGCTGGCCGGCTGGGGCGGGACCGTGCGGCTGCCTCGCGCAATTCCGGCGGCTCGAGCGAAGGAAATGATCTATCGCGGCGAGGTGATCAAAGCTCCGGAAGCCCACCAGTGGGGCTTGGTCAACCGCGTATTTCCCAGCCGGGCCGAGATGTACCAGGCGCTAGAGAAGACGGTAGAGGAACTTGTGGCAAAGCCGCCGCTGGCGCTGCGGGCGGCTAAGACCATCATCAACAACTCCGCTACATGCGACAGCATCGACGCCGCGCTTGCCATTGAGCGAGGCACGATTCAGTGGCTCGCCGGTTCAGAAGATATGAAGGAAGGCGTCGCAGCATTCGTAGAAAAAAGGAAGCCCAGCTTTAAGGGTAAATAAGTGAAGGAGGCCCGGCGGTGGACCTGGAATTCACTAAAGAACAGAAGCTCCTGCAGGAGACCTATCGCGAGTTCTGCAAGCGGAACCTCACGCGCGAATACGTCCGCTGGCTCGACGAGAACACGACGTTTCTTCCCCAGGACATGTACGACAAGCTCGCTGATCTGGGAACCATGGGCATCTGTATTCCTCCTGAGTACGGAGGCATGGGGCTGGGCGAAGTCGAGCAGTGCATCGTCACGGAGGAAATCAGCAGGGCGGGTGTTGCAGTGGGCTTTTGCTCGGGAATGGCCGAAGGCTTTGGCGGTCGCCCGATTATGGCCCTGGGAACCGACGCCCAAAAGAAACACCACCTGCCTCGAATTGCGGCGGGCAAGGAAAAGTGGTCGCTGGCTATGACCGAGCCGGCCGGCGGTACGGACATCCTCGGCGCCATCCGCACGAGTGCGACGAAGAACAGCGATCACTACGTCGTGAACGGTTCGAAGATGTGGATCAGCGGAGCTCACGTCGCTGACTACCTCACCACACTGGTGATCACGAACAAAGAAGTCGAGCGCAAGAAGGGCCTGTCTCTTCTGATCATTGACGCTCGCAGCCCGGGGGTCACGATCAGGCCTATAAAGAAAATGGGCATCCACGGGTGCGGCGTCAACGAGATTTACTTCGACAACGTCTGTGTGCCCTTCGAAAACCTGTTGGGAGGGGAGAACAAGGGTTGGTACGGACTTCTGAATGTGTTGAATCCGGAGCGTATCGCCACCTCCATGTTTTCTCTGGGGATCGCGAAGTCCGCATTTGAGTACGCCCTGGACTATGCGCGGGAAAGAAAAGCCTTCGGCAAGACCATCGGCTCTTTTCAAATCCTGCAGCACTATCTCGCCGAGATCGCCATTGAAATCGAGAATGCCCAGAATCTGATCTACAAGTGCGCCCGACTGTGCGACGCAGGCAAACGGTACGACGTCGAGGCGTGCATGGCCAAGGTCGTGGCCTGTCGTGCGTCTGAACTGGCGGCCCGCTACGGAATGGAAATCATGGGTGGCTACGGCTTCGCTATGGAGTACGACATGCAGCGCCACTTCCGCGACTACAAGCAGATGATGTTCTCCCCTATCTCCGACGAGATGGCGAAGAACTACATCGCGGAAAGTTTCGGGCTGCCGAGAAGCTTTTGATTTCAGAAACCACGCGAAAGCAAGGACTGAAATTGGCGGGGAACGATTGATGAGAGAAGCCGTAGTGCGAAATCGTTTCGGGGCTCGTCCAACATGACGCGCCCGGACGAACTGGCGGCGCACTGAGTTAAGGAGGCGTTCATGGCAGCATCCAGCCATTCTATTCAACACCACGTTGGTGGCGGTTTCTTGATCGCGAACAGCGCTTGCGATGAAGTTTTCACGCGCGAGGATCTTTCATCCGCACAGCAGATGTTCGGCCGCATCGTAGAAGACTTCATGCGCACCGAAGTCCTGCCCCGCAGCGAAGAACTGTACGCGAAGGACCATACCGCGACTCGTGACATGCTGCAAAAGGCCGGCAAACTGGATTTGCTGTCCCTGGACGTTCCGCAAGACTACGGCGGAATGGGCTTGGACAAGGTCAGTTCGGCGCACGTCGGCGAGAAGATTGGGGCTGCGCCTTCCTTCGGAGTGCCAGTGATGGCACACACCGGGATCGGCACATTGCCCATCGTCTATTTCGGCAACGAGCAGCAGAAGTCACGCTACTTGCCCCTCCTCGCGAGCGGCGAAAAGCTCGGCGCCTACGCGCTCACGGAGCCGGGCTCTGGTTCCGACGCGCTCTCCATCCGCACGAAAGCCAAATTGAGTCCCGACGGCAAGTACTACATCCTTAACGGCCAGAAGATGTGGATCACGAATGGCGGCTTTGCAGACGTGTTCACGATCTTCGCGAAGGTTGACGGTGAAAAGTTCACCGCGTTCATCGTCGAGCGCGAAATGGGCGTGGTGAGCGGTCGGGAAGAACCGAAACTTGGGTTGGACGGGTCCTCGACGACCGCGCTTTTTCTCGAAAATGTTTGTGTGCCGGTCGAGAACGTATTGGGCGAAGTTGGCCAGGGTCACAAGATCGCTTTCAACATCCTGAATTTCGGCCGCCTGAAGCTGGGCACCGTCAACATGGGAGGCGCCAGACAGGCTTTGAACGATGCCCTGACTTATGCGATCGAGCGCCAGCAGTTCGGACGAGCGATTGCCGGCTTCGGCATGATCCAGCAAAAGCTCGGTGAGATGACCATCCGCTGTTATGTCGGCGAGGCGATGGCCTATCGCACAGTCGGCGATATCGATCACGCATTGGAGACGGTTGCTGGGCATGACTCTGCGGCAGTTCTGAAGGCCATTGAGAGCTTTGCCGCTGAATGCTCCATGAACAAGGTTTGGACCAGCGAAGCTCTCGCCTACGTTGTTGATGAGGCGCTGCAGATCCATGGCGGTTACGGCTACTCCAAAGACTATCCCGCCGAACGCGCCTACCGCGATGCTCGCCTTTCCCGCATTTATGAGGGCACAAATGAGATCAACCGTGTCCTCATTCCAATCCGGCTGCTAAAGGTCCCGGCCGTTGCAGGCGCAGCGACGGACGCGAACGTCGTTGCCAATGGACCTTACGACACACCTCCCGACGATCCGTTGTTTGCCCGCGAGTACGAACTCCTTGCCTGTGCCAAGAAATTCGTTCTTCTGGCGCTTGGGGGCGCCCAAACGATTTACGGCAAGCAGCTATCGACCGAACAGGAAATCCTGGGCCATATCGCTGATGCGGCGATGGAAACCTACGCGCTGGAAAGCGCACTCCTGCGCACGAGGAAGCTGGTCGCGGCAAAAGGCGAGGGCAATTGCCCCGCCCCGATCGATATCGTGCGGGTTTACGCCAGCGATGTGGCTGATCGCGTTCGCCACTCCGGCAAGCAGATCATCGCAGCACTCTCAGCCGCTGGAGACAGCGTACTGCCGGAAGTAGTTCGTCAGATCGCTGGCTATCCAGCGTTTAACACGGTCGCGGCGCGGCGCCGCATCGCGGATGTAGTGGTCAAAGCAGGACGATATCCATTCTGAAATGGCGTTTATGAATATCCTCGTTTGCCTAAAGCAGATTCTCGATCCGGAAGTGCCCGCCCGCGATTTTCGCATCGATCGCGCGAAGCGTGAGGCCGAACGTGGTGCGGGTAACCTCGTCACCAACATCTTTTGCGAGAACGCGCTCGAGATGGCATTGCAGTTCCGCGAGCGAACCGGCAACGCGAAGATTGCCGCATTGTCTTACGGGCCAGCGACGGCCGAGGACACCCTGCGCAAAGCCCTTGCCATGAAAGCTGACACAGCCGCGCTCGTGGTCAATGACGGCAACTCCAAACCAGATCCTCATACCGTGGCGGTAGTGCTTGCCGCAGCGGCGAACAAGCTTGGCGGGTTTGATCTGATCCTAGTGGGACGCGAAGCGGGCGACTGGGGAGCGGGACAAACCGGCGGCTTGCTGGCCGAGGAGTTGGGCGTGCCCTGCATATCGTTCGTCGACAGCATTGAGGCCCTGGGCAACCTGCTGCGCATTCGCCGCCAAACCGACTGGGGGTATGAGGTGTTCGAAGCCGAGCCGCCGCTCGTGCTCACGATCACCAATCACGAGCACAACGTCCCGCGGATCCCGAAAGTGCGCGACGTGATGATGTCGTATCGCCAGCCGATGACCAAGTGGATGATCGACGATTTAGGCATCGACGCCGCGGCTGCGCGTGCCGGCAACACTTACTACGAAGTCGCTGATCTTGTGATTCCACAAAAAGAGACACATTGCGAGTTTGTCGGCGGCGACACGCCTGGGGAGCAAGCTGAAGCTTTTGCCAAGTGCCTGGCGCAAATCGCCGCCGGTGCGTAGGGGCTTAAGTGCCCTGAGTTCGCATGAACCGAGGTCGGGCTGACTATGAACAACATCATCATTTGCCTTTTTGTATCGGACGGCTTTGACAAAGCCGCGCAGGGATTAACAGGCGCGGCGCAACGTCTCGCGCAACAGATCGGCAGGCAGTTGCACGCCATTATCTTCGGTACCGGAGCAGGTGAACTTGCTTCGGAGGTCGCGCGGTTTGTGGACAAGGTTGTAGTCGCGGACCAATCCGCGACCGCTGAATATGCTCCGGAGTCGTGTCTGAACGCGCTGGCGCAGCTTACCAAAGACGCGCGGATCGTGCTGCTCTCCAACGACATCTACAGCCAGGAGATTGCCCCCCGTCTCGCGCACCGGTTGGGCGGCAGTGCGGTCGGGGATGGAGTAGCCGTTGAGATGCAGAACGGCGCAGTGCGCGTTACGCGCCAAGTGTACGGCGGAAAAGCCGAGGCGGTCATTGAGCTGAAGCGCTCGCCGGCGGTCGTGTGGCTGCGTTCGCGTTCATTCGATCCCGCGGCGGCACGCGCCAAGGAGGGCGAGATCATACGCGCCGTTTTGGACGTCAAGCCGGATACGCGCACCCGAGTCGTCGAGCGCAAGCGGGAGGACTCCGGCACAGCGCGGCTGGAAGATGCGCGGATTATCGTTTCCGGCGGACGCGGCATTGGCGGACCGGAGCCGTTCAGTAACGAACTGCAGCTGCTCGCCGACTTGCTGGGCGCACAAATGGCCGCCACGCGCGCCGCCTGCGACGCCGGTTGGGTGCCTGCGACGTGGCAGGTCGGTCAAACCGGAAAAAAAGTCGCTCCCGAGTTATATCTGGCGATCGCCATCAGCGGCGCTAGCCAGCATCTTGCGGGCATTTCGGAAGCCAAGAACATTGCGGCGATCAACACCGACGCCGAAGCACCGATATTCAAGCACTGCCGTTTCGGGGTGGTAGGGGACTATCGCAAGCTGGTGCCGCTCATTCGAGAGCGGCTAGAGCCCGTATGCAAATGAATCCGGCCCAAGCAACGCGTGAGATCTACTGGAATGTGTCCCACATCTGGCTGATGTATCTCCTGCTGCTGATCACATTGGCCACCGCCGGATACGGGATATACCGGCGTGTGAGCGTTTGGCGTCGTGGGCTTCCGGTCCGCCGATTGGATCGTCCGGTGGAGCGCATTCGGCATCTGCTTCGGCACGCGCTGGCGCAAAGCCGCACGGCACGCGACAGCTATGCGGGCGTGTTTCATCGGTTCATCTTCTATGGGTTCATCGTTCTTGCCATCGCGACAACCGTCGTAGCGTTACAAGCCGATGTCGGCCTTTCCATCATGCACGGCTGGTTCTATCTGTACTTCCAGTCGTTCATTGTGGATGTATTTGGGGCGCTAGTGCTGGCCGGCGTCATGATGGCAGCCGCGCGACGCTTCCTTGCTCGTCCCAAGCGGTTGGTCTACACAGACGAGGCCGCATGGATATTGGCAGTCCTGGCTCTAATCGTCGTAACTGGCTTCCTGCTGGAAGGCTGTCGCATTGCCGTGACGAAGGATCCGTGGGCAAGTTGGTCGCCGTTTGGCAATCTGACCGCGAAACTGGTGAGTCAATGGATGAGCGTTGGAGCAATGCAGCAGGCACATCGTTTCACGTGGTGGTTCCACATGGTGGTGTGCTTCGGCTTTCTCGCATGGATTCCATACACGAAGATGATGCACGCGGCCACCGCGCCGCTGAACATCTACGCGGCAAATCTGGAGCCAATCGGCGCCTCGCTGAAGAACATCGATTTTGAGAGCACAGCGAGCTTTGGCGTCAACTCGCTGAAAGGTTTTACCTGGAAAGATTTGCTTGATCTTGACGCCTGTACCGAGTGCGGGCGCTGCACGTCCGTCTGCCCGGCGAACATCTCAGGAAAAGAACTCTCTCCGCGCGACCTGATTCTTGATCTCCGCAACTTGATGCGCGAACATGCGCAAGAAGCTTTTGCGCTCAATACCGCGAATGGCAATGGAAGCTCGAACTCAGGCGCTGGCGCAGGGGTTCAGGCCGGTGTTGAAGAAGCGCGTGGGCTGCCGATCATCGGCACGGTTCCTGCGACCGCGCCGGAACGGCTGTGGCAATGCACGACTTGCGCGGCGTGTATGGAAGCATGTCCCGTGTTCATCGAGCAGATGCCGAAGATCATTGATATGCGCCGTTTCCTGGTAATGGAAGAAGCGGACTTCCCGGAATCAATGCAGGAGGCCATCACTTCCCTCGAGAGCCGCGGGCATCCGTTCCGTGGTACGCAAGCTGGGCGGCTGGACTGGTGCGAGGGATTGAACGTTTCGCAAATCGGTGACTGCAAGGATGCCGAGGTCCTGCTGTGGGTCGGCTGCAGCGGCGCCCTGAACGAGCGCAACCAGAAGGTCGCCCGTGCCACCGCTCGGCTGCTGCAAAAGGCTGGCGTGAAGTTTGCCATCCTCGGGCGCGAAGAGAAGTGCTGCGGCGATCCAGCCCGCCGGATCGGCAACGAATTCCTCTTCGAGCAACTAGCGAAGGAAAATGTCGCAACGTTCAAGAAGCACAACGTCGAGAAGGTCGTTACGTTCTGCCCGCATTGCTTCAACACGCTGAAGCACGAGTATGCGCGTCATGGCGCTACTTTCGAGGTCAGCCACCACAGTGAATACCTCGCTGCACTTGTGAATGCGGACAGGCTCAAGCCGCTGCGGCGATCCGGCAAGAAGATTGCGTTTCACGATCCGTGTTACCTCGGCCGGCAAAACGGCGTCTTTGATGCGCCCCGACAAGTGATACACGCGTCATCAGGCGAAGCCCCGCTCGAAATGCGGCGGATGCGGGAGGCAAGCTTCTGCTGCGGCGGGGGCGGCGGTATGAGCTTTATGGAGGAACCGGCAGGGAAGCGCGTCAACCAGGAGCGGGCGCGCGAAGCTCTGGAGACCCAGGCCGAAACGCTTGCTGTTGCGTGCCCATTCTGCCTGACCATGATGGAAGACGGAGTAAATGCCTGCAAAGGGGATCGTGATCTGCGGGTGATGGACATTTCCGAAATCCTTTTGCAGTTGGTTCAACCATCGGCAAACGCGTAGAAGCAGCCCGGAGTAGGCTCCTACGCCTGTTCAAATCCCGACGAAACGGTAGCGTAGGGTGCCGCCCTGCGAAGTCTGCAAAATGTAGAACAGTGCGGGCGGGGCGAATCCAGAGGAGGAGGTTAGCGATGGCCACAACAGCAAGGTCAGAAGACACCCGAGTTGTGCGGTCTGCTTGTCGTATGTGCCACGGCGTTTGTCAGGTCTTGGTCCATCTCCGCGGCGGTCGTGTCCTAAAGGTGACAGGAGATCCGGACAGCCCTACCTCCAGGGGCTACATCTGTCCGAAGGGGGCTGCTTCGCCGGAACTGTTGTACCACCCGGACCGCGTTACACATCCGCTTCGCCGGGTCGGCAAGCGCGGAGAAGGAAAGTGGCGGCAAATCTCTTGGGACGAGGCGCTCAACGAGATTGAGGAAACCTTTTCCCGGATCAAGCGCGAGAGCGGTCCCGAATATGTGGCGATTGGCCAAGGGACGGGCCGCGCATATACCGATTTCACCCTGCGGTTTGCCAACGCCTTCGGTACGCCGAACTTTGTCGCTCCGGGTCACCTCTGCTATATGCCGCGTGTATTCGCTAGCACCATTACTCTAGGGCAGCTTCCGATCACCGATGTTTACGGATCCGGTGGCAGCCATCCGGCTTGTGTCGTTATCTGGGGTTGCAACATTACTACATCGGGTGCGGCCGACGGCATGTGCGGCCGACTGATTGAAGACGCGTTACGGACCGCCGAGAAGGTCATCGTCATCGACCCGCGCCGAACCATCCCGGCTAAGAAGGCAACGCACTGGTTGCAGTTGCGGCCAGGCACCGATGGCGCTTTGGCTTTGGCTATGATCCACACCATTATCGCCGAGGGCCTGCTTGATCGCGATTTCGTCCAAAACTTCACTGTAGGTTATGAACAGCTAGTCGAGCATGTGCGCCCCTTTACTCCAGAGTGGGCGGCCGCGATTACGGGGCTCACAGCAGATGGCATACGCGATGCGGCGAGGACCTACGCCAACACTTCGCCAGCCTGCATGCTTTGGGGTAGTGCCACCGATGTGAGTGCTTCAAATTTCCAGACCGCTCGCGCTCAGCTCATTCTTCGTGCCCTGACGGGCAACATAGACCGGCCCGGCGGCGATGTCCTATGGGTGGCTCCGCGTGGAGTCCGCCAGAAATCGCTGTTTATGAATCCCGAGCAGTCGGGCGCGCAGTTTTTACCTGCAGACAAGCCCGAATATGCCGCGGTTGAGAAGTTCGCCCTGAATTTATTTCTGCATGCGCCATCGTTCTGGAAATCCGTTGTGAGCGGCGAGCCTTACCGAGTGCGGGCCATGTGGCTGATCGGCACGAATCCACTGCTGTCACAAACCAACCCGCTGCTAACAGAGGAAGCGCTGCGCGATCATCTGGAGTTTACCGTTGTGTCCGATTTTTTCATCACGCCGACGGCTGCGCTGGCCGATCTCATACTCCCAGCAGCCACTTGGCTGGAAACCGATGACGTTGCTAACCTCCACAAGATTTGGTGCGTGCTGGCGCGAAAGAAAGTGGCCCAAGTTGGGGAATCGCGTGATGATCACGAAGTCATTCTGGAATTAGCCAAGCGCCTCGGGCTGCACGAGGCGTTTCCGTGGCAGAGTCATCGTTCCTATCTCGATTCCCTACTCTACGAAACGGGGATGAATTTCGATCAATTCTGTGAGCGCGGAATTCTGGCAGGCGAAATGACTTACCACAAGTATAGGGAGAAAGGATTTGCTACGCCGTCAGGGAAATTTGAAATTTACAGCAATACCGCCAGGCAGCTCGGACTGGAGCCGCTGCCGGTGTACCGCGAGCCGCAGCTATCACCGGTTTCCAGCCCACAGATCGCAAGGGAATATCCGTTGATCTTAATGACGGGAGCTAGGAGCAATCCGTTTTTTGTCAGCGAAGGCCGGCAGATCGAATCGCTGCGACGAATCAATCCTGATCCACTGGTCGAGATCCATCCGGCCACAGCTGAACGCTTGGGGATTAACAAAGGAGATTGGGTGTGGATTGAAACTCCCGAGGGCCGGGTACGCATGCGAGCAGTGCTCTTCGACGGGATCGCTCCCGATGTTGTCAGCGCTCAGCATGCATGGTGGTTCCCGGAAGAAGGTCCTCCCGAGTACGGATGGAAGAAATCCAATATAAACCTGCTGCTGGGCGACAAAGCTGGCTACGATCCGGAAACGGGATCGGAGTGTCTGCGTAGCTCTCTTTGCAAGATCTATCCGGTGTAAAAAGCTCTCAGAATTCTGACTTCACGGAAATAACAACCTGGAAAATCTCTTATTTCATATCGGTTTGGGTCAGGAGACGAGTGATGGAAATCAGGAAAGTCGGCGCACTCGGCTGTGGTTTGATGGGGTCCGGGATTGCACAGGTAGCGGCAACCGCGGGATTCGAAGTAACGGTGCTCGAGGTCGAGCAGCGCTTCATCGACAAGGGATTTGCCACGATTGACAAGTCGCTGGCCAAGCTCGTGGAGAAAGGAAAAATCGCCGCTGTTGAACCGATCCGGGCGATGCTGGAGCGCGAGGGCAAATTGCTTGGCCTCAGTGCCCGTATTAGTTCCCTACTCCACCAGCATCTGCCCTCAACGGCAGAAACGCCCTTCTTGCCGTTCTCGCGGGCAGCCGCAACCTTCGCTGGCGACCTTGACAGACCGCCAATCTTGCCGCCGACCTTCCCGCCTTTCCTTCCGATGCCGGCGAGGTACTTTCTGACGGCGTCGTCCATCGCTGCTGTTACTTCCCTTCGAAGATTTTCATGCAGTCGTGTCCAGTGAGGGCGAACTGCTGCGCGACCGCTGAGTTGATGATGTGCAACATGGGAGTGACACACGCCGCACGATACGCGAACAGTTTATCCAAGTTCTCGCCGCTCAACCTGATGCCGGTCACTTCGTCATCGGTCATAGTGCCTCAACTTTCTCAATCATTGGGCGGAGAGTTTCTTTCTGCGGGCTGTCGCGTGCCCCCAGTCCATTAGGTCATCGAGAAACTCGACGATAGTCAACTCTTCGCGGAGTGCTGCCAGCAGCGCCACCTTGTCGGTGTCTTCGGTCATACGATGACTCCTTTGTCGTCGCAGATTATCACCGACCAGTGTTCGAACCACGGGCGACTCCGTGCGGGCTGGGCTGCGGCTCGCGCCTGGTCCATGGTATCGAAATCGCCGACCAGAATGTCGCTGTGCTTCATGCGCCACTGCCCGAAGTTATCGGCAATGACTCGAAACTTGCCGCGTGGAGCCTTCTTGTCGATGAGTTTCGTCACGCTGTTACCCCCTGCACTGTGCTGCTTCCATCAACTTCAGGATACCCAAACTCAGCTATTGGGCTATAGGCACCAAGATAACCACTTGAGGTGACTCTGCACTGTGGCCGCCGCGATTGACTCGCTCGCCGTTTTCGCGGACCAACGTTCTTGCGCTTCGCTGAGAGATCCCGCCCGATTATGGATACTGGGAATGTAACGAAGAACCAGAGGTGTCGGAAAATAAGCGGTGCGTTCAAGTAATCGGGAGCGCGGCCCGCTCCCGTGAAAGTTTAGTGAAACCCTCATCTACAATTTGCCCGGTCGCGTTACCTTTATAACCATCTTCGCATTCTGCGCTTGACGATGAAAACAGAAGCAGTTACGGTGTTTTCGTCGGCTTAAGGAATCACCACTGAAACGGCCATGAAGTCCCGGAGGGACGACCCAGTTCTCACGCACACTCAGAAGGCCTGCCCACCGACACAGCAAAATAATAGCCCGGGGTGACCTTCGATCCCGGGCTATTTTCAATAACGGGCAGACGAGGCAAGCCCCGTCTCTACAGCGACCATCGAATTGGCTTACGGCCAGCGCTTGGCCGCATCTTCCCAGCCCGCGACCCGTGCCGGAGCACTTCCGCCCTGGGCGGCAACCACCGGAGGAATCCGGACCGGTTGCGGCGGCGCGGTGGCAGTTAAGCTCGGCTTGGGCGCTTCCGCCAGCGTCTCTTTTTCTTCCGAAAGCAGCGGGGCGGCGACGCGCAAGGCCTCAACTTCCTTTTCCAGCCTGGTCAGTTCAAGTTCCTTCTGCCGTAAAACTTCATACACATTTTTCATGCTTGGGCACCTGTGTCTTGGAACAAAGGATTAAGCGCAGAGTATGGGTTCCACCGGCAATTTGTCAAGGAAAACAGGCACCCCCGGGTGCAAAGGTGGTTATCGAAACACCACGACGGCGACCAGGATGCCCAGAATCAGGACGACGATCGCTAACAGATTGACGTGGTTCGCCAGCCACGATTCTTGCGCGGGCGCTGCGTTTGCCAGGAAGGCTGGCACGAATTCCTCCGGCATCGGTGCCGCGGAGGCGTCCACTGAGTCGGACGCTGCGCTCTGCTCCTTCTCACGCTGCTTCTTCTCGCTATCCTTCTTTTCACAATCGAGGCAAAATGTTCTCCCCTCGGAAACGGGGAATCCACAGGAAGCGCATTTCTGCACGCGGAGCATGGCCTCTGGAACCGAAGCAGCGACCGGAGCAGCGACCGAAGCAGCGACCGGAGCGAGCACCGCCACCGGCTCGGTTGCTGGCACCGGTGCTGCCGACGACGAAAGTACCGGCGACTCGGCGGGAAGGACCGCGGGCCCAGCGAGCGCTGGCTTGAGGGGAACGTCGAGGAGAATATTATCGGGAACTGCCGAAGCCTGCGGCGCACTGCTCGCCGTGGAGACTTCGGGCAAAAGCTCAGGCAAAAGTTCGGCCGGCTTTTCCGGTTCTCGCCTGGGCGCTGGCGCGGGTGCCGCCGAGAAATTCTGGCGCTGCTCGGCCAGATCGAGGGCAGTCAATGTGAGGTCAGCCATCCGCTCCAGTGCGAGCAGATCCCGCTCCTCGAAAGCATAGGGATGATCGGAGAATAGTTCGAACAGGCCGCGAACCTCTCCGTTACGCCGCAGCAACGGCAAAACCACGATGGATGCAATGCCCAGCGCCCGGCAAGCTTCCAGATTCACGCGCGCGTCGGTTTCCGCGTTGTCACAACGCAGCAACTGCCGGCGGCCAATGCTTTCGCCCGTCAATCCGGAACGCACCTGCAAGCGCGCTCCGACTGCCGGCGCCGAAGAACCAGCGCTGGCCCGGCAAACCATCTCCTCACCCTGGGGCAGAGCGAGGGCGGTTCCGGTCGCGCCGGTGATGTACTGCGCGCGTTCCACTAACAACTGGAGTGCGGAGTCCAGTTCCGTTTCGCCAAGCGCGCGGCTCCCATTAGAGTTATCGCCAACTGCGCCAACTGGGACGACCGCTCCTGCTGCAGACGACTGATCTGCAGACGACTGATCTGCAGACGACTGATCCGTCCCCGCACTCGTGCCCCCGGTGCTCGCAGGCGGAAATCGATCTTCGGGTTGGGCGGATCCGTGCATGGAGAAGGGGCTGAACCGAGTCTCGCCTTGGAGACTCTGGCTGTCAAGGGCTGGGCGGCAGTTGGAAGTGGAGAGCCGGGCGAGACGCTGGGCGGCAGTTGCAAGTGGAGAGCCGGGCGTCCCCGCCCGGCCGAGACGCCTGGGCGGCAGTTGCAAGTGGAGTGGAGAGCCGGGCGTCCCCGCCCGGCCGTCAAACCGCCGGACGGGCCAGACGCCCGTTCCTCCATTTCGGACTTATACGCGAGTTACTGTGACTTTTCGTCCTTGTGCCGCAGCCACTCGATAAACATCTGTTCTTTTGGTTTGTCGTAGGCCATGAGCAGATGGCGGATGCTGCGTCCGCTGACAAAGTGGCAAACTTCTTCCGCCAAATTCTTGGCATGATCACCGGCGCGTTCAAGAGATTGCGTCATGAAGATAACCTGCAGGCTGGAGTGATGCGCGATGTTCTCCGGATTTTCGATGTGGCGCAGGAAAATGATATTGCGCAGCCGGTCCATCTCGGCATCGGCGCGGAGCACGTCGATGGCTTTCTTGACGTCGCGCTGGGAAAAAGACTGGCCGACATCGGCCAGCATTTTTTCCAGGATCGTGGCCATCTGCGTCAACTCGCGGGCATCCTGCGAGTCGATGCGTCCTCCCGCAGCTTGCGCGCTGGTGGCAAAACTTAACAGCAGGTCCCCGATGCGCTCCAGTCCGATCATGACTTTCATGCACGCGAGCAACTGCCCGGTTTCGGCTTCCGGGACCCGCGTGATAATCGAGGTCACACCGTTGTCCACCTCCACATCAATGGCATCAAGTTCTTTTTCGCACTGCCGGATGGCGTTCAGGCGGGACATCGATCCGGTGGCAATTCCCTCGGCGGCAATGGCCGCGGCCTCGCGAGCCAGTTCGCAGGCTTCCACGGTTCGTTGCATCAATCCCGAGTGCGAGGGCTCAGGCGAAGGTGTTTTCACGCTGGCTGTGCTCATAAGCAAAACCGCCCTGCTTCCTTGGATGCCGGATCCGCTCTAGTGGACGCAATTGGTATCGCTCCAGAGTGTGACACACACACTCCCAGAAAAAGCATAAGTCCCGGCGTCGCGCGGCAGGTTACAACCCGATGAATTTCTTGTTGTCGCCGAATGAAATAGTCAGAGAATGACCGCGATTCGCTGCGAACAGGCGAAGCTCTGCAGGCTGGGCTCTCCAGCAACCGTTCCAAACGTGGCTACACGCACTTTTCAAGTGGCGGGAATCCAGCGCGCGATGGTTAGTATTACCATCGTTATCTCGCTCAGACTTCTCAATAGCTGCACAATGTTTCAATGGGATTGGATCTGCTCTTTCTCGGTTTTCTTCAGCGAATTGCAGTGGGGGTAGGTACGGTATTTGTTTTACTCCTGGTCATCTGGCTCGGGCTGCCCCGCCGCTCGGCGATCGTCGTCAGCCGTCGAACAATACGCTAACTGCCATCGCCATAGCTAGCGTTCCCCCATTTGACTGAATTCGATGCCTCGTGAGATAGTGGCCTGCTCCGATCACTCCAACTGACTGTCAACGCAAATACTTTTGTTGCTCCCAAAATGTTCAGCCTCATTCCCAGGGATAACAGCTTCTTCGCGATGTTCTCCGCGATGTCCGACAATCTCATCGCCGGCGCTCGCGTCCTGGTCGATCTCTTCGCAAACTACCAGGATGTCGAAAAACAAATCGAACAGATTCACCGCATCGAACGCGAGGGCGATGAACTCACCCATGCCATCCTGACCAAACTCAACCAGACATTCATCACCCCCTTCGATCGCGAAGACATTCACGAGCTGGCCTCCAAGCTCGATGATGTCCTCGATTTCATCAATGCTTCCGGCGCCCGCATCGTGATGTATCGGATCACGACTCCGCCGCCCGCCGCCGGAGAAATGGCCGCGATCATCTTGAGGCAATGCCAGGAATTGCAACAGGCTGTATCTCTCATGCAGAAGAATGGCAATATTCTGGCCCACTGCGTGGAGATTAACCGCTTGGAAAACGAAGCAGACCAAGTGTCCCAGCAGGCCATCGCCACGCTGTTTGACCACGAAAAAGATCCCATTAACCTCATAAAAATTAAGGAATTGTTGGAATGCCTCGAGCGGGCGACCGACAAGGCGGAAGACGTCGCCAACGTACTGGAAACGGTTGTATTGAAAAACACATGAAGGCCCATAATTCATTCAAATAGGAAAACTGGTGAAGCCTGATCTGCTTCTGCTGATCGTCACAATACTGGTCGCACTGATCTTCGATTTCCTGAATGGATTTCACGACGCCGCCAATAGCATTGCCACCGTGGTCTCGACCCGGGTCTTGTCCCCCAAGCTCGCCGTATTGTGGGCGGCGTTCTTCAATTTTGTGGCCGCGTTTCTTCTCGGGACCGCCGTCGCCAAGACCATCGGCGGAGGCATGATCCACATCGAAAGTGTGACCCAGTACGTCGTCATCACAGGCCTTTTCGGCGCCATCGTTTGGGACCTGCTGACGTGGTGGTGGGGGCTGCCGACTTCCTCCTCACATGCCTTGATTGGCGGCTACGCGGGCGCGGCCGTCATGCGATCCGGATGGCATGTGATTATTGCCGAGGGTTGGTACAAGACCCTGATCTTCATTGTGGTGGCGCCAGTCATGGGACTCGTCCTGGCCTTTACCTTCATGGTTGCCGTCTTCTGGCTTCTGCGGAATAAAGCCCCACGACCAATTGACGCCTGGTTTCGCAAGCTGCAACTCCTCTCGGCGGCGGCGTACAGCCTCGGCCACGGCGCCAATGATGCCCAGAAGACCATGGGAATCGTGGCCTCCGCTCTCTACGGAGCGCATTATTTAAGTTCGACGGAACTAGCCGGCAACTGGGGGAGATTTCACTGGCCCATCATCTTGGCAGCGCATGCGTCGATCGCGTTAGGAACATATTTTGGTGGTTGGCGGATTGTTCACACGATGGGATCACGCATCACCAAGCTCAGGCCGGTAGGAGGATTCTGCGCTGAGGCGGCGGGCGCGATCACCCTGTTTTCCACCGCGCTCGCCGGGATTCCCGTAAGCACCACCCATACCATCACCGGAGCGATCGTCGGAGTCGGAGCCGTAAATCGGCTCTCGGCAGTGCGCTGGGGCGTCGCGGCCCGCATCGTCTGGGCCTGGGTTCTCACCATCCCAGCCGCGGCGCTGGTAGCCGCAGCTGCGTTCTGGTTGGTGCGATTCATTCACCCAGGGGCATAGACTAGCAGTCTCCGGGAGAACTGAGCTGGCGAGAGTCCGTCTTCACAGCTCAGCCTGCTGCAAAATACCGATTTATCGTCAACCAGGAGCCAGTCACTCAATCATCCGCAGGTGCAAACGTAAAGCTGTCATGGCGTCACCTTTGTTTTTTCGCCATAATCCGAGGTATGGCTCTCATTGTTTTCCTCCGAGGAGTAAATGTTGGTGGACACAAAACGTTTCGCCCGAGCATCGTCGCACGAGAACTATGCGCCTATGATGTCGTAAATGTGGGTGCTGCGGGCACGTTTGTCGTTCGTAAACCTGGATCTCGAGCAAAGTTCCGTACTGCATTGCTCAGCAAGCTGCCGTTCAGCACGCAAGTTGTGCTGTGCGATGGCCGCGATCTTATCCGCCTGGAGAAGGTGAATCCGTTTGGGACTGAGCCGTCACCCCCGGACGTAGTTCGGTTCGTGAGCATCCTATCGAAAGCCGGTGGTCTCCGGGCACCGCTTCCAGTCACGTTTCCCACCGACGGGGACTGGTTGGTACAGGTGATGGCGTCAAAAGGCCAATTTGTGTTTGGAATGTACCGTCGCCATATGGAGACGATTGGGTATCTTGGCCAGATCGACAAGCTTTACGGCGTGCCGGCGACGACACGGAATTGGAACACGATAGTTGCGATCGTGCGGATCTTGAAGGGCCAGACGAAGACGCGATAACGATGTTCGATTACCTTCAAAACCCTCGATGAGTGTAATCGGGATGTTGCAACAATAACTTGAGATTGCGACGAACCTCTCTCGGGCAAACGACAACTTAAATGGCAGGTGAAACAGCGTGCGATTTTACTTGCACGCCTCGGGTATAGCGCCGTTCCGGGCCTTAAGGTTGATTTTGAGAGCCTGGTAGCAGGCCTGGTTATCGTAACTAGGCCTCCCTATCCAAATGCGCAGGATGCGGCTTAGTTCCTTAAGATTGGCCTCTTCCGCAGGAGTGCTTGCTTCCACGTCGGCCTCATCCACGAAGAAGGACATACGATCCGCAGTGCCACTCTCATTCGTATAGATCACGGCCCGCAGTGCTGCCTTAGCGTAGTCATCGCTAATCCTGCTGTCCTTGCTCTGGCACAGAGCAGACGCGGTGAGGAGGACTATCGATGCCATGCAGACGTTCATTTTGTTAATCACTGGTTCTCTCCCGCCGCGCTACTCTGCGCGGCTAATCTTTATGCCGAATCACCGAACAACTCCAAGAGGAAGTTCACTTTGTGCGTTCTTTTCAGAGAACGGTTGCCGAGAGCATACTTGCGCTCTGAAGCCTAGCATCTATAGTCATTGCTGAAAACAGGCCATAGCGCTCATTGAGGGTTTTGAGCGTAATCGGGATTTTTGCAACAGCGACCGCAACGCGGACTGTCTAATTTGCTTCAAGTGCAGTGAGAATTTCTTGGTTGCTCATAATGGCGGCGATTTTGTCTTTCATGTACTTCATCGAAATGTCATGGTGTTCTCGGTCGTAGGAATCGACGCAGTCCGCCGCCACAATAGTTTCCCAGTCTCTCTGATATGCATCAATCGCCGTCACGCGGATGCAGGCGTGCGTATTAATTCCGGCAAGAATAATTGCGTCAGGCCGTAGTCGTC
Organism: Terriglobales bacterium; assembly: GCA_050012595.1. Classification (GTDB taxonomy): domain Bacteria; phylum Acidobacteriota; class Terriglobia; order Terriglobales; family Acidobacteriaceae; genus Acidiflorens. The sequence goes on along the minus strand of JBEKGW010000014.1, from coordinate 7,394 downwards.
GGAGCAACTGATCAAGCTCGGTCTGATAGAAGGCGCTGTACCGTTTCTTTATCAGCACGGGGTCTGATGAAGCAACCGCCAGATCAGCGGCAATCTGGCATCCGGTCGTCCCCTTGATGGTGATCCGAATACCCTTAGTTCTCATTTCTGGAAAGGCATCGCTGAGATCAGGCTCGAACTCCTGGCGAACCCAAATGATTGGGTGCCCATGTTGACGCATAAGGCCAACGAGGTCGTTGATCGACCGGACCAGCTGTTGCTTAGGGGCCGGTAACCATTTCTCAAGAAAATCATTCACCATGTCAATGACGATTAGGACTGGCCGTCGCATGGTTAGAAAAGTTAGCACACCTGCGCTTTTGAATCGCGGAGAATTCAGACGGGTCAATTGGCGAAACCAGGCCATAGCGCTCACGACCCGGACTGGCCGGGTTCCGACCGGTCGGATCACTGGCAACTCGGAAACTCCTCCGTTATAAGCAACTACGCTGATTCCGGCTCGGAAGCGGTCAGCGTGAACAAAAAGCTCGAGCCGTGGTTGAGTTCGCTCTCGGCGCGAATCGCCCCTCCATGTGCCAGAACGATATGCTTGGCAATGGCAAGCCCCAGCCCCGTACCCCCGGATTCCCGCGAGCGAGCTTTATCGACGCGATAAAAACGCTCGAAAAGACGGGGCAGATGCTCGGAAGAAATGCCGGGCCCGAAGTCCCGGACGTAGAACTCGACTCCGAATTCGACGCCGCCCGACGCCGCGCGGGCTCCGAGAATAACTTTTTTCCCTGACGCCGCGTACTTCAACGCATTCTCGATCAGGTTGGAAAAAATCTGGTGGATAGCTTCGCGATCCGCATTCACATGGCCGGCGGGGACTGAGTTTTCAACCACCAGTTCGACGCCATAGGAGCGTGCCACTTCGCGGAAACTTTCCAGAGCATCCTGCAGCAGTTCTTCGGCGCTGACCCGCTCGATGCCGAACCTCTGCTCGCCCGATTCGACGCGCGCCAGCGTGAGCAGGTCTTCCGTTAGGCGGGTCATGCGGGCCGCATTCTTGCGGATGATTTCCAGGAACTCGCGCACGTGATTGTCGGCCAGAGGACTGTCGAGCAGCGTCTCCGTGTATCCCTGGATGGAAGTCAGCGGAGTGCGCAGCTCGTGGGAAACGTTGGCGATGAAATCGCGGCGGCTCTTTTCCATGCGTTCGGTCTCGGTGAGATCGCGAAGCACGGCGACGGCGCCGCCGCCGGGCATGGGTGCCGCGGTGACATCGAAGATGCGGCCGGAAGCGATGGTGTTCGCGCGCGCCGAAGTCACCACCTGGCCGCGCGCCGCCCCTTGTATCGCAGCCAGAAAATCCGGGTCGCGCACGCTGTCGATCAGGGGCGCATTCAGGCGGGGTGCATGAAGAAGCAAACGGTTCATGCCGCGATTGGCCCACTGTATACGCCCGTCGGCATCGACCGCGACCACAGCGTCCTGCATGCTGTTGAGCAGAGTTTCCAGCTCGCGCTGGCTGGTTTGCACGCGAGCGTAACTTTCTTCCACACGGCGCGTCGTCTTATCGAGTGCCGCCGCCACCTGCCCGATCTCGTCCGTCGCCGTGGACGCGATTCTGGCGGTCAGATCCCCGCCCGCCACGCGCTCGGCAAACGTCACGATCCGCTGCAGACGCCGGCCAACATATTGGGAAGCAACCGCTGCCACCATCACCGCGAAAACTAAGGCGCTGAACGATCCCCAGAACAGGGCCAAGACCAGCGGACGATCCGTAATTTCCATCTCCGGCAACGGATACGCCAGCCGCACCGCTCCTCCAGAAACCGGCGCCGCCACATACAAGAAAGGAATGTTAAGAGTTTGACTCTTGCGTTCCTCCACGCCGACTTCGCCGGCAAGGGCAGCAACAAACTCCCTGCGATGCGCGTGATTCTCCATCGTGCTGGGATCGGCTTCCGAATCGGCCAGCACCTTGCCGGTTGGATCAATGACGGTGGCGCGGGCTCCAGCCGCCTGGCCCTCCTGGGCGGTAATGTCGGCCAGGGAGTGCTGCCGGTCCGCCTCCACGCGATAGGCGAACATCAACGTTTTCTGTTTGAGATTGCGTTCGATCTGCTCGCGCAGGGTGCGTTCCCAGACCCTGTGCACGGTCAACTGCAACGTGATCGCGGTTACGCCAATCACCAGCAGAAACACCACCATCAATTTAACGAAGATGCGGCTTGTCAACGCGCGACCTCAAAGCGGTAGCCGGCCCCCCGTACCGTCTTCAAGTAGCGCGGGCTCTCCGGATCGGGCTCAATCTTTTCACGGATGCGTCGCACATACACGTCCACCGAGCGAGGCGTGACGTATGCCGTATCTCGCCAGACCGAGTCAAGCAACTGGTCGCGCGTGAAAACGCGTCCGGCGTGGCGCATGAAGTGGTCGAGCAGCCGGAATTCGGTGGCCGTGGTCGCCACCTGTTGCCCGCGAACAGTCAACGTCATCGCGCCCGGGTCAATGTGGATTTCGTCAATCTTGGTTGGCAGCGGCGGCAGCGGCCGCTCAAAACGACGCAGCACCGCTTTCACCCGGGCCACCAGTTCGCGCGGGCTGAAAGGCTTGGGGATGTAGTCGTCAGCGCCCAACTCCAGCCCCAAAACGCGATCCGCCTCGCCGCTCTTGGCGGTCAGGAAAATCACCGGGACCGATGCCAGCGACACCGACTGCCGGATCTGGCGGCAAAGTTCCAGCCCGTCTTTTCCCGGCACCATGATGTCCAGCAGAAACAGCGCCGGACGCTGGCGTTCGGCATCGGCCACAACCAGATTGCCGGTCGAGTAGAGGCGCACGTTAAAGCTGGCCCCTTCCAGATGATGGCGAACCAGGCGCGAAATATCCGGGTCGTCTTCCACTACATAAATAGTCGGCTTCACGCGAACCATTGTATCTGGGAAGTGTTTCAATTCGATACCGGAGTCCAATCCGATTTTGTAACACTCCGGAGGGGTGTCCGACCTTAGCCCAGCGCTTCAGCGCTGGGAAAACCGGAAGAATTTGATTCAAGTCCCGGAGGGACGTCACTCAAAATGAGTTACCTCCGTTATCTTTCATATTGTTAGCGTCAGAGCGAGACTCCTATCAGTGGAAGTTTAGTGAAACCCACGAAGGAGAATCGCTATGGACGCAGCCGCGGCAGCACCGGCACCGGTTATCAAACGGCAACGGAAAGCGCGCGCCGTTCCGAAGGTCAGAGTCTACAGCCGTCATCGAAGCGAGTGCAAATGGGCCGGCGACGACACGCGAATTGGCTGCGACTGCCCGAAACAACTTGTATGGTTCCGCGATGGAAAGCTTCACCGCCTGGCCGCCGACACTTGCGACGGTGAAGTGGCGGAGAAAAAAGCGCGCGAGCTGATGAATGGATTCGAGGCGGCTGCCAAGGGTGAGCCGACGCCGATTCCTGCGGGCGCGTTGACGACGCTGCTCGACGATGCAGTGAAGACTTTTCTCGATACCAAGGCCGCGTCTGGGATTACCGCGAAGCACACGGCGAAGCTCAAATTTGAACTCGAACACTTCTCCCAGTTTGTTCTCGGCAAAGGACTGGTGAATCTCGGCGACATCAAGACGGAACATGTGGTTGCTTACCGCAATAGTCTGACCGGCGCGCAGAACACCCGCGCGAAGAAGGTTTTCCGCCTGATCGGCTTCTTTCGTTTCTGTGTCGAGATGGGCTGGATTCAGAGGAACATCGCGCAGGCACGGGCGGTGAAGCTAAAGTACGACGACACGCAGACCCCGAAGGCTGTCACGGATAGCCAGTTCGAGACGCTGCTGGCCGCTGTACCGAAAATGAACGGGCGCACCACCGATGACCAGCGCCGCAAGTTGCGCGGCCTGTTGCTGCTCATGCGGTGGTCTGGGCTTGCGATCCGGGACGCCGTTTGCATTGAGCGCGCCCGGTTCGATCGTAAGGGCACCCACACCACACTATTCTTGCACCGTGCAAAGACTTCGCAACCGGTGTACGCCACGCTGCGGAACGAGATCGTGGACGAAGTCTTTGCATCGGCAAATCCGGACGGTCGATACCTGTTTGTCGAATCAGTGCCCCAGGACGAGCGTGGTCTTGATCTGCTGGTTAAAGGGTGGGGCCATCTGTTTAGAAAGCTGGGCCTGCTGGCCGATCTGCGCGACGATCACAGCCAGCCCCTACACTTCACCAGCCACAGCATGCGCCATACGTTCGTTTTCTGGGCGCTCAATGCCGGACTTCCGACCGAAGACATCGCGGCCCTGATCGGTGATAGCGTCGAAATCGTAGCACGTCATTATTCGTCTTGGATTGCTGGTCGCCAAGAACGCCTCTCCGAGCGCATGTTGCAAGCCCTGAACTAGAGATTGCGCTTGTTGGGACGACATTGATGCCAAGCAAGGAGACGGTGTGACCACCACTTTCAAGCCAAGGAACACTTCGACCGGTCACCGGAGGAATAACCTCCCGGTGGCGAATTTGCCACGCGAGCTGGGGTGGAGGCAAAAAAGCGGAAATCGAGAAAACGTCCAGGGGACCACGGTCAAAGTAGAGTCGATTTGAATGACGGCGTGACCCGCAGCTTGCGCTGTCTCTTGGTGTTTTGGCCAGTTACTCCACCTAACTAACTCGACAAAAAGGCTTGATTTGGCCAGTAACTTGCTGTATGATGATCTTACTTCAAGATCGTTGGCCTCGCGCGGACGCACCGCGCGCAACCGTCAGGGTGCAACGATTGTTATCGGGAAGGCGTTGTGTAGCCTTGTGACCGCGCTCGCGGTCATCGCCCGCAATAACAGACGGCTCTAATCGGAGTCCGTCTCGTGACCGAACCCTTTTTGACTGTTCCAGAAATTGCGACAATTCTACGCGTTGACCGTCATACCGTCTGTCGGCTTTTTGCTGACGAACCAGGCGTCGTCGTAATCGGCAACCGTGAGACTCGTCGCGGCCAACGCAAATACCGAATGCTCCGCGTACCGACTGCTGTGTTGAATCGCGTTGTCGCGCGCATGACGGTGCGCTGACAAATACTGAAGTAACTCGCCGCCGGCAAAACGATGATCGAGGTCGACCGATGGGCACCAAGGACGAAAAGTGCTTCGGCGAGCGCCCGCGCTGGTTCCAAAGCAGCGGGCAGAGCAGCGAAGAAAGCAGGCACGAGTTGCTGACACCGAAACCGCAAGACATGCGACGCCCAACCATCTGGCTGATGACGAGCCAGTGCGAGCGGCGACCGCGGACGCAGCGCTGGCGCTGTCTGGCGTGCAAGGCTCGACGGAATCCGAAGCAGCGCAGTGGGGTGACACCATGAAGTGCCTGTTTCGCGGACGAGAAATAGACAGCGCAACTGATCCAGAGTATCTGGCATGGTACGCCGAAATCACGTCGAAGATTTCGCCGGACGATTACGAGCCAGACTTCAAGACGCCCTCCGAAATAGACAGGGCGAGCCTTCAGGCGCAGCGCGTGAGTCGCGAATAATGGCGCTTTCTCTGCACGCTGCGGGCGAAGAGAAGAGTCGCTCAGGCTCGCTGGCGGAAAGAAGCCAAAGCACGGCGGGCGCAGTTCCCGCTCCATGAGAATTTCGACGAACTCTGGGCGTCACTGCCGAAATGCCCAGCGGGTCATTACCGGGTGCTGGGCGATGAGTTCTTCTCGATGTACACGCTCTTCTGGCTAGGTGACTACGACACGCTCAAAGAAGCGAAGCGCAGAGCGGACGGGTTGAACAGTCTTTACAACTGGCGCGGGTACCCGCGCCGCCGTCACCTGATCGCGAGGGGGCAAGAAACCGGGTGGGGTGTGGACAGCCATGATTGTCTCCCTTAGCCCGGCTACGGGATCTCCAATACGCGCTGCCAACTGGGAATAACCGAGCTGCCGAAGAGCTGAAACCGGGCGGTTCGGAAGCCAAAACTGGTTGTCTGGGCAGCTGCACCATAAGCACACAAGAAACACACCACCTTACCTGCCAGCCCCCCACTCGCGATTCCGGAAACGGATAGAGGGATGGAGATTCTCTCTCAAGAGCAAGAGCAAAACCAAGTGCTAGAACCGATTCGCAGAACAGTACGCGGAGATGCAGCGGAGTCAAGACAACTTTTACTGGTCGCAAATGTTGAAGCATTTACCGGAGCAAATACGTGGTCCGGTTCCAAACAAGAAACAGCGAGAACAAGTGATACGGCACCTGCGGGGTAAGCGCTCGTTAGAAATTTCAGCGCTATCTTAACGCGATGCGTGACTGGATTGGCGAGCCAGAAATGCGGACTGAAAACCGTCGATTCCAGTGGTTCGCCTCAATCGCCTTGAGTTGACTCGCAACATCCCACCTTAGGCGACAGTTTTCGGACACCGAGCAGCATGTCCCGGCCCACATTTGCCAAGTCCGGTTAGCCGACCAACTGGGAACTACTCCATTCTCGGACACAAGCGCGTTTCCCCAGTACCGATCTGGTGAAACTTCCGAGAAGAGGACTTCTGGCCCGGAACAGTTGGGAGATTGCCTGTCATCCGACCGGAACCAGTGCCTACGACGCACCCGAATCGCTGCAACTCCCAGGTCAGGATTTCTAGACAATGGACAACGCGTCATCGGGAAGTCGGCGGAGGAGATGCCGGTCCGAAGGGGCTGTGCCTTGCCCCCCGGTCTTGAAGATCACACAGTGTCTTCTGAACCGTTATGAAAATTCTCTACTCTACATGATTCTTCAACGACTTTCCAGGATGGCGTGCTGACCCGTTCTGATCGAAGTTGACCCGTTTTGAGCGTAGAACTATCACGTTTTTATCACCACACTCCATAGGGTACGCGTGTGATCGCTCGGACGAGAACCTACGACCTACGGATTATGAGAACACAAGGGGAAGTTGCGCCGTTTTGAAGGTGTTCTACTTTATTCGATTCTTTCACCGCTTGCAAGGCTGGCCGTTTGGTCGGTTTGGTCGCTTGTGGATTCGATTTGACGCGTTCTGATCCCTCCATCATTACAATTTCATTACAGTTTTGGGTCCTCGCCCTTTGCTCATCTGTTTGCTGGCTTCCGCATCATCCTTGTCCTCTTGCGATTCCGCCTCGACATACACTCAGCACCTATCATTCGTTTCTCGAAGGCGAGTAGCAGATGGCTCCCACCATTTACTGAAAGTTCCTCGTACTCTTGTCGAGGGGGCACCCGCTAGAAATTCGGCGCGATGCGCCCGCAGTGCTTCATGTTGAGTCCGCCCACTGTGTCATAGCGCGCTGATCCTGGCGATGGTCCTCCATCGTCACGACCTTCGGCCGCACCAGGATCCGCATCGTCCAGAGAAGATCGTCCAGGACGGTCCCAAACCCGAAGTGAGCATCCACAAACGCCAGCTCCGCAGCCGGCAGAGT
>JBEKGW010000013.1:0-156832 GCA_050012595.1 Terriglobales bacterium | reverse complement strand
CCTAACAACGGACGGCGGGAGAACAGATGATGGAGGAGGAGAGCAGCGGTGCGCCTGAAGAGGTGACAGTCGCGAGGAAGTCTTAGAAGAATACACTCAGCCAGAAATCAGATCGGCAAAGGCAAAGTGATCGCGAACCACAGTCACGCCCACTGAAACCGAGAGGGCAGCATTCAGCATGGGCCCTGCGTATACAAAGGAGTGGAACTCCCCGCGTTCACCGCAGGGATCCACTTCATCGGGTAGCGCCGAAAGAAACGTCTGATCGAACTCGCGGCCGGCGAAGGATTGCTCGAGTTTCCTTGTGTCGATACAAGTCAACTTCGCTCGTACTCCGGACGCGATCATCTCCTGTGCCAGATCCCGCGTCGGCAGCCCCCACACGGGGAAGATCGGCTCTAGTCCCGTGCCTTTCATTTGCCTTTCCCGGTAGGTGCGTACATCCTCGAGGAACAGATCACCAAACGCCACTCCTTCGATTCCTTCGCAGACTGCCTTGGCACAGGTTTGAGCCATCAGCGACTCATACTGCTCATTGGAGCATGGCCAAGGCAACGGAACAGCCCAGAGCGGAAGTCCGGCAGCCGCAGCTTGCTGCTCGACTAACTCCCGTCTGACCGCATGCATGGCGACGCGGCCTGCGGCTTCGTTGAAAGTAGTCAGCAGTCCTGCAACCTCATACTCTGCGCGCTGGCGGAGAACATGAAGACTCCATGCACTGTCTTTGCCGCTGCTCCAGGAAAGAAGAATGCGCTTCATGGCTGATTGCCCACGCGAAGCCGCACGGGTGGTTGGCGAACGGGCGACGCAGACTCTCTCGCGAGCTTAGTCTGGCGGAAGAGATCAGCCATAGCCAGAATTCCTTCTGCGATCCTCGGACCAGGACGCGAATAATGACTGCTGGCATCCATCGCAAATACGTTGCGGTTCAGGTCCGCAGCTTGTGGCGGCCAGGTACTAGCGGGATGATCCTTACTTTCGGGGACGAGCCCTTGACCAATACAGTGTCAACGCTGTGTCCTCGGTGTTTCGCAACCACTCCGCGACGTCTTTTGCTTGGAAGGGCGGTCCTCAACGTCCAGGTCACGATTGAGCAACTCGGTGATTTCGCCAGCGGTGCTTGGTTTCCTAATCTTGTTCAATGCTCGCAAAATGTGCTCGCCGAGACGACGATTCGAATTCGGAATCTTCTTCATCGCTGGTTCCACCGTCTCGAAGAACTAACTCAGCTAAGTCCTGCAATGTGTGCCTCGGCTGCAGGGCAAGGCGAACCAGTATGGTAGATCATCGCGTCCTCGCGGGCAGCAGCCTGATAAGCACGTTCCGTATTGCCTCAGGTTGGTGCTCTCCAGCTTCGCCCACCAAAGTGTACGAACGCTCGAATCCCCGGGGTCCCTCCACTTTCATTTCCCAGTTGTCATTTGCACGAGACCCGACAATTGACACCCGCCACTCTCCCGCCACATCACTCAGCACATGTTCGAGGCCGGCAAGAATCTCCCTGCGCGCTCGGGAGTCACCCGTATTCTGCATCTCGATCGTCATTGCCATGTCTCCAGTATTGTACGAAGTGACCAGCAACTATTTCTTGAGCAAACCGGTTAAGACCTCGCAGATGGCGCCCAGTCACGTCTCCCACAAGCAACAATTCCGCGTCCGGCTGGTTGGGGCAGTTTGAACATATGCTGATTGCGAGCCAGGGAGGAATCCCTATGGCTGGCAAAATTGGCATCGGCGAACCCTCTTGTCGAGCACCCAGAGATCGTGCGCGGGTCTCGCTATTGACCCGCCACCATCAAAGTGATATCATGCTATCACTATTCTGGGAAAGGAGATGGATTGTGGGACAATTCGTGGTTCGGAACATTGAAAATGCGGTAAAGACGCGTTTGCAGCGTCGCGCCAAGCGCCACGGTCGCAGCATGGAGGAAGAGGTGCGAGACATTCTCCGGAGTGCCGTGCGCGCGGAGGAAACTCCCAGTGGCGGACTCGGGACAGACATCTCCAATTTATTTGTGGGAACCGGTCTCAGCTCGGATGTGACCGAACTCCGAGGATACGCAATCACGCCGGCAGAGCTTGAGCCGTGATCGTTTTGGACACGACCGTGCTCTCGGCACTAATGCGACAAGCACCCGATGCGAAGGTGATTACCTGGCTAGACAAGCAGTCTCGCACATCGGTTTGGACAACGTCGGTAACGATCCTTGAGGTCCGGTTTGGACTTCAAATCATGGCAGCCGGCAAACGAAGGTCCGTGTTGTTAGAGGCATTTGAAACCCTTCTCGATAGAATGGGTCATCGAATCGCTCCTTTCGATGATGATGCTGCCACGCAGGCCGCGGACTTGATGGCCTCCCGGCAACGCAAGGGCCGGCCAGTTGAGCTGCGCGACACTATGATCGCTGGCATCGTAGTCGCGCACCATGCGACCCTGGCAACTCGCAACGTGGTCCATTTTGAAGATCTCTCCGTACCAGTCGTTAACCCTTGGCTTGCCTGACAGTTCTCAGAGGCGCGTAACAACTGTATGACTGCCGGGCCGGGGCCTCTTGGCGCCCCTGGCCTTAGGCGGCTGCACTGGTTGTGAGCGCCGCATTGTGCAAATTGTGTGCCAGATTTACGCTCACTGACCGACGCCGACTGACGGCCGATCAGCCGTCGGGTATTTGCTGAACAGAGAAGAGTAGCGACATAGGCAAGAAGTGGCATATACTAACGTATATGCCGGAGCGTTCCCGCATCGGAGGAGCACATGCAGCGCAAAGCGAAAGTCTTCATGAATAACCGCAGTCAAGCCGTCCGCTTGCCCAAGGAGTTTCAATTCAGGACGCAGGAGGTCTTTATTCGGAGAGAAGGGAGCGAGGTCGTTCTGTCCCCTCGACCATTTGATTGGACATCCTACCTTGCGGAGGGGCCCGTTGCCTCAGCAGGTTTCATGGAAGGTATAGAAGATCTGCCTGTGCAGGAGCGTGAGCCGTAATGCCGCGCTATATGCTGGACACAGACACTTGTTCCTACATCATGAAGCGTTCGAATGATGCGGTTTTGAAGCGCCTACAGAAAGTCCCCGTGAATGACGTGTGCATCTCTGTAATCACGAAGTCGGAACTGCTGTTCGGGGTCGAAGTGTCTCCCCGACGACGGCAAGATGAGTCGGCACTGAGTGCCTTTCTGGGCTACGTTGAGGTTCTCGATTTTCCCGACACAGCATCTCTGCATTACGCCAAGATTCGCGCCAGCCTAAAGACGCTCGGCACGATGATCGGGGCAAACGATCTATTCATTGCGGCTCACGCCCGCAGCCTAGGCTTGACGCTGGTTACGAACAATACGCGAGAGTTCGGACGGGTCCCTAAATTGGTCATTGAAAACTGGACACTCGTTCCTTGACCCTGCCGATAAGGGCTAGTTGACGCGGCAATCCGTTATCTGTTTAGCAGCGGATTGTGGGCTGGAAATGTGCTGCACGATGACAATCCCTGGGTCGCCAACATGATGAGCCGAATTACGGCCGATCAGTCGAAAATGAAGCCCTACGCATTGTGCCCTGACGTCGCCTGTAGCGTCGCATCGAATCGAGTCTGGAACCTTGGGCCGTCAGAGATGTTCGGCACGTTCTGACGGACTCCGTTCAGAGAGGCATAAAGGAAGGGCTGGCAGTTCCTGGCTGACAGATGCTACAATGCTTACAATAGTTACATAAGGAGGTCTCGATGAAGCCAGCCCGTTCGATGGTTCTTAGCATGCGCCTGCCAGTGGAAAGTGGAAGACGTCTAAAGCGCATCGCGAATCGACATGGATGGACGCCTAGCGACGCAAGTGCGCGTTTAGTGGAAGAAGGTTTAAGGCGGTCAGAATTTGCGTTCCTCGACTTTCGCGATTCACCTGCAGGCCGGCAAGCCTATATTCAAGGGAGCACGCTCGCTGTGTGGGAGGTGATGTTCTTGCTCCGCACCTATAACGGAAGCGTCACCGCTGTCGCCAAACATCTCAGGTGGCCAGAAGCCAAGGTTCGAGCGGCCGTTAATTATGCGGAAGCGTTCCGCGAGGAGATCGATGAGGCGACGGCAGAGAATGATTCCGCAGATTTCGAAGCGCTAAAGCGCATGCTGCCCCAGGCGGTCGCCTTTGCTTCCCGGAAGACCAAGCGGGGTTGATGTGCTTAAGCTACTTCTGGACGAGCACATTTCCCCGGACATGGCGGATGGCCTGCGACGTCGAAATCGGTCGCTGGTCATCCATTGGATGGCGGAGTGGCAGGGTAGCGACTTTCTTGGGAAAGAAGATTCTGCTTGCCTCCTGGAAGCTGCTAAGCAGGGCTTGACCCTGGTTACTTATGACCGGAGGACGATTCCCCCACTGCTCAAGATCTGGGCAGAAGAGGGCCGACGACACGGTGGTGTAATCTTTGTCGATGAAAAGACAATTTCCCCGGCAAACATCGGCGGTCTCGTTCGAGCTTTGATCGAGCTGTCTAAAGAAACCGGGAAATGGGATTGGACCGATCGGGTGTACTTCTTACGGCGTCAACGCTGATCGTTGTTGCGATCCTTCAGAGCAAATGGCAGTCCTGTGCTCTTGGTGCCCCCATTTCGACAAGGGCTGCCTAGTTGTGAGCATTCCAGTGTGCGAATTGTGTGCCATATTTAGACCCACCGGAATCGGACGCCGACTGACGGCCGATCAGTCGGGGGGAGCCAAGTCTACCGCGCTGTGAAGTTGATCTTTTCTCCTGATCTTGGGGTTTGATTCAGGTCGCGGATGTTTCCGACAAGTATTCGGTTCTGTTCATCCCGGAAGAAAAAGTTGTCCCCGTCGCTGTCCGCAAATGTGCCCACGTATTGTTGACCGGGGGTGGTAGTCGCAAAATAGATATCATTCCATTTAAAATCGTTTCGCTTGAGATGATAGATCACCTTCGCTAGCGGTTGGATTCTCTCCGTGTCCGTGATCTCGTCCATCAAACGCTCCATCATGGCTATGTCTCCGTTTGCGGATAAGATGCTGGCTTGGACGAGACGCTCTTTGCTGACGACTTCGAAATGAAGTTTGTAGCCGACGCCGTTGGATAGTTGGCGCACGAATTGACGTTGGGCGCGGCCGTTCCCTTCACGGAATGGGTGTATACGGTTTATCTCAGAGAAGAGAGCAGCGGTCTTGCGCGCGAAGTCTTTTCTGGGTAGACCTTTGAGGAACCCATCCTGCGCAAGCTTCTCGAACGCTGCTCGCAACTCCTGCTCAATCGACTGGGGCGGCGTGAACCTTGTCACTCGTCCGCCGTAAAAGTAATCAGCTTTTGCCAATGGAACGAGACGAAACTGACCAGCCCAATCGTAGACGTCTCTGAAAAGGTAGAAGTGAATCTGCTTGAGATGTTCGGAATCGAAGTTCCCTTTGAGAGGGTTGTTTTGAAGAAGAATAGAACGGAGGGCAACAACATCTGCTTCGGCACGATCAAGTGATTCTTGATTGGTCACCCCAAATCTGTTTCGCAGAATTCCAGATTGAGGATCGAGGTACGGATCGCTCATCGAGGGAGAATAGCATTCACCAATTCTTCTTCGGTTAGCTCGCCCTGAACATATCGTTGAAAAAATAGTTGCGCCTCAGCAGTGGGAGCGAGGCCCTCAAGGCGAAGATCCGCAAGTGCATTCTGAACTGCTTCGTGCCTCCCAAGGCTCTCGGAGACGGTGATCGGTCGAGGTGTCGCTACGGTTGCCATTTATGTAATTCTATCACAGTAGGCCAATGGCTCATCCGGACGAACATTACCATCGGAATCAATGTACCTGATTGATTATAAATGGTTTAGTGCGAAAGGTTAGACGTTTCATTGGCTTTGAGGCCGAGTTCCTTGGCTGATTTTTATCCTAAATAGAACAACAATTCGCTCGGAGATGATAACGAAGGGCCAAGGTGAAGATATGCAAGCAAAAACCTAAAGAAATCGGTAGGTGCCAGAAGCGTGCCACATCGCGACCGCTCTTCTGAACGTACCTACGGCCGATCAGTCGTCGCTTCGCAGTCTGCGCCGGTCTTCTTGAGGGCACTAGAGTGATGACGATTGCGAAAGAGCAGAACGTCGTGTAAGATTGTCTTACCATGCAAACCAGAGTTTCCACGAAAGGGCAAGTCGTTCTTCCAGGCCCGCTTCGCCGCCGACTCGATATTCGGACAGGTGATCCCCTGGACGCCAACATAGAGGACGGGCGAATTGTGCTGACGCCAGGCAAGAAACGGCCGCATCGAGTCAAACTTGTGACTGATCCCATTACTGGACTGCCCGCTTTAAGTGCGGGCCCGAACGCACCGACTTTAAGCAGCAAGGAAGTTGAAGAAATTTTGGCAAACTTCCCATGATCTACTTGCTCGATGTGAATGCTCTAGTCGCTCTGGGGTTCATTAATCACGAATTCCACGATCGTGTTGCTTCTTGGGTCCAATCTCACAATTCACCGAACTTGGCGAGTTGCTCAATCACTGAACTCGGATTTGTACGCGTGCTTGCCCAAGCCCCGGCCTACGGATTTACCGTTGCTCAAGTTCTTACACTGTTGCTACGCCTTAAGAAGGCACGTACCTCTCGTCTCACGTTCATTCCTGACCAACACGATGTTTCTCATCTTCCTGGTTGGGTCAGGGCGCCTAAACAAATCACCGATGGTCACTTGGGCAAACTTGCGAGCGCGAATGGTGCGGTCCTTGCAACTCTAGACGAGAATATTCCCGGATCGTATCTGATTCCGAGATAGGGTTGGTGGGTATTCCGGTGAAGGTGAACGCTGATTCCGGAGCAAGCCGAACGGCATTCCAGAGCGAAGGTGAACAGCCGTCGGAGCGAAGCGACGCTGGCGTGATGATTGTGCAAGAAGTGTTCGGCTTCGTCAAGCGAGGTGGTCCGGGAGAGATGGTCCGAAGCGAAGCGCAGGAGGTTCGGCGGGGATTGGGGTGCAGGGGAAAGGGGCCGCAGCCCCTTTGCCCCTGCTTCCTCGTTGTAGAAGAAAGGATCATGGGCCGCTCCCACTCGTAAGTGCTACCTTAAAACGCTGTGGGCTTGAATTGGCGTGCCAACCTCCCGGAACCCGGTTTCTGGCACCGGTACCTGGGCCGGGGGGGGCGGGCCCGCGGGGTTGCGAGTGACCTCTGCCACACAAGCAGGTCACTGACGGCACAATTTGCACTGGTGACTCCCCGACGGCCGGTTTGTACCAACCGTCAAAAAATAAACATTTTGTCGAACTTGGGGTTTTCCATACTAAACTAACATCGGAATAGCTGTACCCTCACCACATGAGCCCCGCATGGGATGACGATTCCGCCATCAAAGAGCCCTGCAATCTGTCTTTCGACGGACTTCGGCAGCGTCTGAGGATCGAGACTGATCGATTCGAACACCTGCGGGTTCTTCACAACGACGACGACCATGTGGCCCGGATGCACCTGGATGGTCGGTGGGGTAATCGGATAGGTGCGGTCAATGGTTATCGTGCAGTCGCTGTTTACTTTTTCGGTCGAGCATTCCTTTTGCGCCTGTGCCTTGCCGCACGAAAGAAACACCGCTAACAACATACATCCGCAGACGATCTTCCCCATATTTCCTCCTGACAATCGATGCCATCGCCTCGGCTGGAATCGGACGAAGTCAAACCGTGACCGCGGCGAAGTGAGGCACACCATCGCCGAATCGACCGATGACTCATCGGGCCGAAGAAATTGAGGGGAAGACAAAAACGAGAGGAGGCTAACTCACCGCTAAGTGGAAAGCAAGGTAAATCTGTGCTTGCTTTTCTGCGTAAGCACAAACCCTGCCTGATTCCGGAGAAAGGAGGATCTTTATGTCTCGCAGAGTTGGTCAGATCGTGGCGCGAGGCGAACGCCGATGGCTCGTCCGAGTCTATCTTGGGCGCAATGGCGAAAACGCGTAAGCGCAAGTACCACAATAGAACGGCCCACGGCTCTTTGCGGCCAGCATAGACAATTCCCCTTAGAGATTAGCTGAAGTTCGACTTCTCATCACCGGAGGAAAGACATGAAACTCCGTCGTAATGAATACTGCCCCATCCATAGATCAGTGTTCTGCTGTACGCAGCGACAGCAGGCGGCCCTCCGATAAGAGGCCACGCACGAGTCCGCTAAGGTGCAGAGCTTTGGGTGAATTGCTGGCTTGACGTGCAGACTGCAGTCGTGGTATTACATTTGTTAATATGTAATGGAGGGAAAGATGGAATCCGCGATCACCGTCAAGGGCCAAGCCACCATCCCGAAACCTATCCGTGAACATCTTGGGCTGCGGCCGGGTGATCGGGTTAAGTTCTTCGTGCATCCCGATGGCAGTGTAGTCTTGTTGCCGAAGCTCTCTGCTCCGGCGATACGGGGTATGGTCAAATCCCGGAATGCCCGGCCTGTGACCACCGAGCAAATGACCGCAGCTGTTGCCGAGGGTGCTTTGAGTCGAAATCCGCGGCGACGACACCGATGATCGGGCTCGATACCAACGTCCTGATACGCTATCTCACCCAGGACGACCCGGTACAGTCAGCCAAGGCCAGGGAGATTCTTGAACGTCGTTTGACACCGAAGAATCCGGGTTTTGTCAGCGTGGTGGCAATGGTCGAAACCGTATGGGTACTCGATCGCGCTTATGGTCTGACAGCTCAGGAAATCGCAGCCGCTGTCGAACGCCTGCTGCAGGTTGAGGTTCTGGCGATCGAAAACGAGCAGGAAGTCTTCACTGCCATGGTTGCGCTAAAACAGGGGCGCGGATCATTCGCGGACGCGCTGATCGCAGAGCTCGGAGCGCGGGCAGGATGTACTCGGACGCTGACGTTTGACCAAAAGGCACTCCGACTTCCCAGCTTCGAGCTTGTATAATCGACCTCGATTCCGCTCAGCTCCTCTGCCGTACCCACCTTCCTTTCGGCTACCACTACCTGTGTATTTTTTGTTCGCTATGGCTGTATGTGCAGAAACCCGAGGCACGGGCTGTCGGCCGATCCGTCGGCTGACCGGGAGGACCCGCATGAAATGTGATTGCTTCGGCTGAGCGGTTTGCCGACTGTGTGCCTGATTGCGGGCCAAGCAGGTTTCCAAATTGGCACGAACATTCGTTTGGAAGGGACGACCAAGCTGTACGACCGGCGTAAAGAACTGGCGAACTTGAGTGAGCTTGAGCGGCGGATTGCGTTTGAGTGAAGGCAAACGTCAAATGAAGTACGCTGTTACCAATGAAAACCCTAAAGAAGGATGTCGAGCTAAAAGATGTTCTGAGTTGCTACGAACGCGAGAATCAAGGATCAAAAAGCTTCGACTATGCAAGGGGCCTGTTGGCGCCAGCCGACGAAGAGGGCACTAATAGAGTCTTATACAAGCTTCAGGCTGATATTCGATGGCGTCATGCCTTCGCTAATCGTCTGTGAAAACGTTATCCGCTGCAAAAGCTAGGTGCCTTCGCGCGTTGCGGTATGATCTCTGCATGCAAGGCGACAAGTTGTCGGGACGCGACAGCGCCTTGTGGCGGGGGTATCTCGAAATACTCAGCGAGCGAGTTCCACTCCTCGACCATCGGGGTGACGGGGACGGTCACGTGGCAGCCACGCGTAGTTCAAAAGCTTTTGTGGTACTCACAACACTGGAACCCAAATCGAAGTCTTCCTCTCGGAACACGCACGGGGCAACCTTCTACGCAACGACGGCGCGCGGACGGCGGAAGACTCTCGGAATGGCTGAAGTCAGTCCGGGCTGCTGTCTCTTGAGGAAATCGGAGCGGGCAGAATGGGAGTGGTGTTCTGGGCCTCTGACCAGCAACTCGAACGTAAGGCAGCCACCAAGACGCCCCGCCCAGTATGTCTACATCCCTACCGCGCGGGTAAAGCGCTTAAAAGAACTTTGTAAAGTTGTAGCCGAAGTGCGCTCCGTGTCCCGCACCGTAGCCCAGGTATGCTTCAGCTATCACGGTTCTGAGCAACCGCAACGAGATGCCGTAACCAGCGTCCTGACGCGCGTGTGCAAATGACAAGTCACCGATGGAATTTCCTACCGTGCCCGCCTCGTAGAAGACCAATGCGCCAATCGGATTGTACACGGGTATGCCGTATTCAATGCCGATCATCGCTGCATCCGGTGCGCGGTACCGATAATCGTTGAAGCCACGAAGAGTTGGACGCGATTCGATATCAGAACCTCCGAGGGTCGGCTGAAAATAGAAAGGAACAACTCCGGTGGCCGCGGTCGCTGCCGTCGAAACGAAGAACGGACGGACGGTCAATTCGCCAAAGTCGCATTCATCATGAACTTTCAAACCGCTTGCACGGCTATTACAAAAATGCTTCAAAATAGCCAAAGGCTTTGTCATTTTGTCGGGCGGGACAAATCTTCGAATCACTGAATGCAGCCGAATGACCTCATTTCCCACGATCTCCAATTGCCTGAAAGAATAGTGAGCCGTGTCTTGATCTGAGTACCAGTGTTGCAACACATCGTTTTGAAAAACAAACACCAGCTTGTGTTTCATCACTGGAGGCGGCGTCACTCCCGGAGGCGTTACGGCGGGATCATCTGTTTTTGGTTCAGCAATAGCCTGAACGTTAGTCTTCACTCCCACTGCGTAGTGCATAAAATCGGGCTGGGAAAGGGTGCCGGGTACAGTTTGTTCATTGATGGCATTCGACGCCAGAGAGGCGCTGCTGAACTGGATGTTAGGCTTCGTGTTCCCGATCTGCCCTTCAATCGTAAGCCAGTCTAGAAGAGGCATTCGAGCATCTGCACCACCGTACGTCTCTGTCTGCCGGAACGTAAATTGGGTATTCGGAGAAGCTGGACCGAGCCCATAGAAATAAAGGGTTTGAAGGGTTCTGTGAGTCAGGGACAAGTTGATGCCAAACACCTGCTCGGTACAGATCGGCCCAAGGCGGTGACATGACTTGCGCGTGCCCTTTGTGTTCCTGAAATCGTCACGATAATGGAGGGGTGGTAACCATGAAAAAGCTCCAGTTGCAAACCACGACGAATTTGTCGAAATCACAAATGCGGCTTTGAAATCACTTAGCGACTTAAAAGAATTGGAATCATTGGCCGGGGCAGTCCCGCCGTCCTCAGATGCGTTCGAAAATGGCGAAACGTTGTACGTTCGTTTCTCCCATACCACGCCAATCGGGAGCCCATTGGCAGGAGGAATACTAGACATTGTTAAGTGCGGCAAGTGATACGGGATGTCCTTCTCCGTGAAGAGCGCTTCGAGGCAATCGAGTGTCTGATGGCGGTTTTCGAAAAACGCATGGCAGGAGTCCTCCACCCGTTGAGCAAACCCAGGCTTTGGGAATGCAAACAAACTAAGCGAAAAGGCGGTGCTTGCGGCTAGTCTTCGCAGAGTTTTTGTCATCGTCTACCCCTTGCTTCGAAGTTGGCTGGCTGCACCGCCCAAGAAACTAATAGCGTCTTGCGCTGAATAGATATCGGTTGCGTGCATCGTGAGCTTAACTCCGAGAGTGTCAGCCGCCGCCTGCATCGCTTGCGCCATGTAAATAGTCAAGTCGCTCGGGGTGCGAACTGCGGGCGGTGCCTGCACCCCCCCGGAAACGAAAGGAGAAGGCAGCGTGACTTCGTTCCCCTGTCCAGCGGGCAATGTGGGAACAAGGCTGAAAATGTCATCAAAAGCAGCTGCTCCCGCTTCTCTCCAATTAAACGGTGTCTTGTCCAAGCAGAACAACTTACGCACGGTAGCCACAATCGAGCAGTGATCAAACGGCCGCGTGATGATCGAGCCGGGCTTTATTAATGGCGATACGAAAACCGCTGGCACGCGAACGCCGAGTCGGTCGAACTCGAAAGGTGGATTGAGCGATGGTGGGACTGGCGGATACGCCGAATTGATCGTGAGGCTTGGGGGTGGGACATGATCGAAGATGCCTCCGTGCTCGTCATACACAATCAACAACAGCGTCGTCGCCCAGTCTGGGCTCGTCCTGAGTGCCGAATACACATCTGCGATCAACGCTTCGCCCTCGTCAACCGGAAAGTCCGGGTGCTGGCTATTGGCATAGAGTCCATTCGCGATGTCATCGTCATAACGCGGTTCAATGAAGGTATACGCCGGAAGATCGCCCTTGGCACAATCATTGGCAAATTCACTGTAAGGGTGGAACCCATCCTGATGGTGAATCAGGTAAAGGTTAGATAAGAGAATTGATCCTCCTGTGGTAGCAGTATAGATACGATAGCTGTAAGGGTTGGCAGGATCGTCCATTACCTCGAATATGGTTTTTAATGTTAGGGGCGCAAGAATAGCATCTTGCGTGACAGAGCCACCGGAATGAGCAGCATGCGCAAAAAGCCGATTTGGAATGGTAGAGCCCGGAACTGATGAAAACCAGTGATCGCAGACCGCGTACTGCTTGGCAAGTGTTGATAACACAGGGAGTGTCTGGTCGGTGAAACATTTCATGACGTTAATGCCTTTAGCGCTGTTCTTGCTGACCGCAGCGTAGTCCCGAACGAAGCCGCGCATTTGAGTACCTGCCACATCTCCTTGCTGATTACCGAAAATCTGCACGTTAACGTTTATGAAATCGTGGGCGGGATCGGGTTCGAGGTCGTTCACAGTACGCGCGTTGGCAGTCGGTGGAACTGGCGTGATGCCCACGACTGGGTCGCACGTCGGCAAGTTAGCGGGATCAAGGCCTTCGATGAGATACGCCGGGCTTTTCAAGAAACCCAGCATGTGATCGAACGAGCGGTTTTCAAGCATTAGCACTACCAGATGATCAAAGCTCGGCATTGTCCTCGCCTCCAAGCAGTTTTTTCGTTTCTATGCTCTTCTTCGCTAGTTTGGCCGATATGAAAACGAACATGGGAAGTCGCAATCCCGCACACCTCTTCCAGAACTTTGAAAAACGGGTTCTTGGGGCGACCGCGCACGTTTCGGCTTCACACCTCCGTCTATGAGCTAGAACAGAGCGGAAACGCCGATCAAACATACGCTCAACGCTGTCAGCCTGCACATCCTATCTCTTGCCGGGAAAGCCCCGCGTTGATTCCAAATACACCGCGGCACGTTATGCTATCAGTCCCCCGATTGTTTGTAGAACATAATTCCCCACGTGTAGGGAAGCTCCGATCCGTCATCACGAGTAGCGCGCATAGTCCCTTTGAATCCGGGCACCAACGGAAGTGGGGAGTCTGATTTCCAGTGAAAGTGAGTGTTGTTGACGTGGTCTTCAACGTCAGCCTCCATCATCAAGGCATTCCGGTGCATCAGCTTTGCTTTTCCGTTCGTCACAGTGTAGAGGGGTACAAATGAGTTCTCCGTGGTGTATTTCTCTTGATGCCCGCTGAAGACAAGATTTCCCTTTTGGTCTTTGGAGATGTAAATGTGCCCCGAAAAAGCGCCTTTTCCATAAACCCACTTCCAAGGGCCGACAATGTCTTCATCCGAAACGAGTTGAAATTCAATTTGAGGAGCAAGCTGTGTGGTCACGGCAAGAGCAATGGCAACCAGGGCTGCGAGTGCTCCACCCAACTTCACGCCGCTGACCACAATTGATGTTTGAGGAATTCCTCCTAGATACTTATAGGCTAGCGCGGCAAGCCCGGTTGCAAACAAAAACGACACGATGATCGGAGGAACGTGGAAGCGGAGCGGGAGAAACACCGCGCCAACGATGCCCAAGAACGCAAACACGGCCACCACTATGTCATCTATGTACCATGCGCGACCTGCTGGTTGCAGGGGAGTCACTGGACCGGGCGAAGTTTCGCTTGGTCGATGTTGGGTGCTCTGGATTGTATTGCCTGGAGTTGCCATAACCCCTCCTCTGTCATTTGAGTAACGGTAGTCCTAGGCATGCCTATCTCTCCCCATCACGTTGCCGAACATCATACAAAGAGGCGACGACGCTCTCTTGTTTCAGTCACGGCGCTGCCGTAAGGTTCTCCGAGCCGAACTCCCGTGCAATATCGTTCAAGGGCAAAAGGCGGGTTTCACTTGGCACCACACCCACCTGTTCCGCGAACGAGACCCAGTTCTCGTCGCTGTCAACTTTGCAGTTGTTGTTCGGATCGGTACAGATGTCCACCGCATATACGGGATGAACTTCCCACAAGGAGGAGCGCTTCGGACTCCCTTTGCCATTTACGCAGGGGCGGTGGCTCCCATCGAAGAACAACTGCCCCGTGAAACGGTACAAATGCGTATTTCTCTGGTTCAAGTCGTTAGGATCCCAAACAGCGGGCCGGAAGTGCGGACTCATCTCTGCTGTGACACTCGTGCATTCGTCATCGCGATTGCTGTTTTGTCCGAGAACTATGTGAATGTCGTTGCTTTCCTTGTCCGGCTGCTTGCAATTCACGCTTTCGCCGGAACCCAAGTTGGAATAGTGGGCGTCAATGACAAAAGCAACAATGCGCACCACGGTACCTTCACTCAAGGCTCCCGCGCTCGTGGAAAGATTTCGGAGAGCCGAGCGGTCCCGGGGAAGCTGGCTATCACTTCCAAATGTGATACCGCTTCCGGAGGCTTCGACATCTCGCTGGAGTTGCCGGAGCGTGTCAAAATCTATGTTGACGGCAGTACCGGAAGCGCAGAAATTATTCTTCGCCTCGTTCTGTGCAGCCTGGGGTGTGCCAGACTTGGCGGCGCCAGCTGCCGGACAGGAGCCATCAATCGGATGATTCTCCTCAATCGACTGAAACGGCAATGGGCAGGAGATCGTGAGCGGACCGCCGCCCGAAACCGTTCCACCCCTCGGCGCATGCGCTGCAGGGCTGGTAGGTCCGACGGCATTCATGCCGAGGCCAAGTGCCAGCGGGAGTAATGTTCCGGCAGTGAGCAGAGGATTCCTTTTTCTCGCCATAAACGTGCCCTCCAATTCGCTGTCAGCTAAGTTTTCTTCACGCCATCCTTGGGAGGTTGGCTGCTATTTCCGTTTTGGGAAGCGCTAATTCCCCGACTAACCAGGTAGGAACTCGCGCTGATACCCAACAACGCGAGGACTCCCCCAGGTACGTCGGGCAAGCCATCTGTCGTTGCTCCACCGCCAGCAAACTGCCGCATCTTGACATTGGATACCACGACCAGAAAGAAACTCAGAGCCACGACGAAAATAAACACCATCAGTTGGAAACGCGATGTGCTAGCCCACCCGTCGTCATCACTCAACAGGTAGGTGAGATCAATTTGGTTGGTGGCGATCCTCCAAATGATCAGCAGCCCCAACAAGGCCACAATCGCGCACAACAGATAGCCGATGAGCATTTCAAGGAATTGAAGAGAAGCCATTGTCCTTTTCCTTTCAAGTGTCTGTTGGTCTTACGGCTCGGCTCAGATAAAGCCGTAGCCCGATGTAAAGAGCGTGACTGCCGCCAAACAGCAGGAGCCAGCTCTGTGGAACTTCAGGAAGGTGAGTGGGGTCTTTCAGAACTTGCGACAAGTAGTGAAATCCAGTCGCCAACGTTGCGAGCAATAGTTGAACACGTTCCGGACTGAAGGAGCGATCTCCTTCTTTTCGCATCAACAGCCCTCTACTGTGGATTTGACCGGTAAGCAGCTGAACAAAGACAATGCCAATCAAGGCAAACAGCAACCCCAGGGTTTCCCAAATTACGATTTGACTTATATTTGGCATACACTCGTTCACGCGATTCATCTGTAAAGTTTTAGGCCTAAGGAGATTGTGTCGACAGGTTTGAATAGCGGTGGTTGTGCTCCCCGCTGGTATGTGAAAGCAACAGCACTCTGGATCTTGTTTATATCAAGCCGAAGCAATAGACCAGTGTTTACCGCAACCTGCGCGAGGAGAAAATCTCTTGCATTCCTTCGGGAAGCATCAAAGAGGTAATAGCCAGTATCCACAACAGAAAAAGACACGTTTTTGCGCATTTCAAGCATCGTGTCAAGCTTCAGTATTACCCTTGAGACACTGGTCCCGAGGACCGGGTCAGCAGGACCAGACCTGTATTCCGTCGAGCCGAGATCGCATCCAAAGGACGGACGAAATCGATACGCTGTAATCACTGGAGTCGGAATGCTATGCGGTGCATTGCCGACTGGCACGAGATTCCTGGTTCTGAACGCTTGAGTTTCTGACCACTTCCATGGGTCAAAAGCCATGTCAGTGTGCCAGTATGTGCTGAACACCTTAAAGTCGCGATCCGTATCAGTGTGCGCTCCGTTAGTCCAGGTGAACTGATCGAAAGGCTGCCCTCCCACTTTTCCTGATGAAGCCTGACTTCGCTGTCTTGTGAATCCCAGCTCAGAGTCGAGGGCGAAAGTTATTCGATTTGGCGTAGTGGAAGACTTCTCGGGTAACGTATCGAGGTTTGCGGAAATGTTAGGTCTGAAGTCGGTCCAATAGGAGTACTCCCTTGGCTTACCATCCACATTCTTTTGATGCAGAAACAGAAGCGGCTTCAGATTTACTATGAATAATCCTGTATTTGTTCTAGTCTGCTTAGTTTTGTTTACGGCCGATGTGAATGTGGGCTCGAAATCATAATCCGCCGCGGTCTCCAGCACGGTAGGACTGGGGAAATTGGCAACTGCGCTGACGGAGTACGTCTTTGCGGGAGGCACAATACGAAATGATGGTGGAAGAACGCCCGTTGGTATTTGGACATTCACCTTGTATGTGGTCGCATGGTATGGCAGGGGCGCATTAGGCACTACTGTCAAGACCGAACTCGCACCCGTCGGGGCATCTATTTGCTTAACCCCGGTCTTTATGTTAGACACCTGGGAATCAGGCCCGAAATCATACGTAATGACAATTTTCGCCATCACTTGGTAAAGACTCTGAAAAATCAGATGTGTATCCGCATTTTGAACTTGAATCGTGATCTGATTCCTAACTGGGGGGGATGGAATACTCAAAACGAGCCTAGCCGTGCCCCTCGCGGGAACTGCAACGTTGACTGCATATAGTTGATCCTTCTTCTTTGCAGCTATGACAATCAGGAACGTTTTTGTGCCCTCAGCGAAACTATCTATCGTGATGCTGCCGATTGTGTTGGAAAAACTATTAAGTTCAAGGTACAGGTAACCGTCATTGCCGATCGATCCTCTCGGTGTTGCTACTGCTTTTATCGGTTCAGTGTCTTGATCGGGAGAAATCAGCTTAACCGATGAGAGATCGAGCATTGTGCTGCCATCAGCCAAGGTAGCTGTTTTAGGGATCGGCTCGTACT
Organism: Terriglobales bacterium; assembly: GCA_050012595.1. Classification (GTDB taxonomy): domain Bacteria; phylum Acidobacteriota; class Terriglobia; order Terriglobales; family Acidobacteriaceae; genus Acidiflorens. The sequence goes on along the minus strand of JBEKGW010000013.1, from coordinate 139,654 downwards.
TGAAGGGGCCCCCAAAATCTAGCGACACTACCGAGCCTTCTTGCGCAGATCTCACAAACTGTGCAGACCATGTTGTCTGCGTCTGTGTCTGGGCGCGGGCGAGGCCCCCTATCAATAAAACTGCATACAAAGCTAAAACCTGTTGTTTCATCTAGGGAGTACCCCAACAAGCAGTGCGCGGATTCTGGAAGGTCCAAACAACCGCTTCCCATTGGGCGATGGTAGTGTCCGGTGCGAGTAAAACATTTGGAGGTGCCATTAACGATGCAAATGGGGCAAATACTTGATGAGCATTCGTCGCTTGTACAAGTCTGTTTTGTTCGCCAATTCCCCATTGCGGTACGAGTGAGCCAAGCTGAGTATTCGGTCGCAAGTTGTTCGGTGGCTGACCCGACCAATCAGCAACAGCGAGCCAGACGCGTGGTCGAAATTGTTGTTGTTTCCAGAGCACACAGCTTCCCGGATCAGGAGAAAAACCCTCAGCCATTTCCTCTACAGAACGGTGCTGCGAATAAAAAGGTGAATCAGGAGCTGGCGCGGTCTCTTCCTGTATGGTCCTATTCGATTTCTTCTTTGCCATTGATTCCTCACTTAGCTCTAAGTTGCCGACGGCGCACCGTATTGGCATGCGCTTCGCATGCTAAGAATATGCGCTTTCATTATCCAAGTTTCCGGGGAACTCGATACAGTGGAGCGGGGAAAATACATGCTGTTCGACCTTAATGTCAATTCAAATTGATCGTCGTTCTACAATCCGAACAGCCGATAATGAGCATACCTTTTGTTCTCAGGTGATTACATGCTTGCAACCCTATGGGGATTAGCTTCATACGTCTAACTTGTTACGAAAATCGGACAGGATTTAATTCTGATCGACCAGAGATTTGATCGGACTGGTCTTGTCGTGTTGCGGCGAACCTCGCCTAGAGATGCAGTGGCTCCGTACCGAAAAAGAATGGTGATGTCTTTCATTGCAGAGATTGGCCAAATGGAGTACATTAGCAACCGATTCTTTTTGCCTCCCCGAAGAGCATTTCCCACCAAGGGATGCAGCACCCCCTGAGGCGTCAGTAAGTCATCGCCCAAGCGCGGATCAAGCCTCTCCTTGAGTTTCTATCCAGATCTCAATACGTCGCAAAACAACTCGCCGACTTCTCCGGATTATAGCCGCGCCGGTCGTAGAGCATCGTGGTGCTCGGCTCCCGGTGGCGCGCTGCACGTCTTCGAGGGAGCAACCGCCCTCCAGAGCGGTCGTGATGAAGGTGGCCCGCATCGATTGGGCGGAATATCCACGGTCAAGCCCGATAGCCTTCGCATACTTGCGCAGCACGCGGTCGACGGCGTCGGGGTGCATATGTCTTCGCATCTTCTGCTTCTTGCGGTTATGGCTCAAGGGCCGAAACAGTGGCCCGTCAAGGTCGTCGGCGTGGCCTGCGGCTTCCAGATAGGCGTTCAGTCTTTTCACAGTATTCGGGGGATGGCAAGGACGTCGTGCCGTCCGCCTTTGCGTATGACGCGTAGCGAGTCATACCCGCGATTCTGGTGCAGGTCTTGACATACCGAGACCTCCGGCATATGGTGATCGCTAATTCGGCGAACGGAAGAGAGAAGCATTTCCACACTTCTCGTCCGAGGGGGTTCTGCTCGCCGACTTCCCCTAGAAAACAAGGTTAGGTCTGTCCCGACACGGAGCAGCATTCGCGTTCGTGCAACATTGCACGGGCACGGACCGCCTCGGCGTGGGGATGTAAGAGGAGGAGAGGAGCAAACAATGCGCCCCAAGCCACTTTGGATCGTCTTAGCTCTATTGGTTGGTACTATGCAGTCTCTCGCGCAGCATGAACCTTGGCCACCTGTGCCGCCAAGTCAAAATACGGCGACTTTGGGATCCTACCTGGAGGGCCCTTTCCAAGTTGCGCAGGGTTACTGTATCAACGGAAATCCGGAACCGACGACTTTGCACATTTCCAAGGGATGGTTTCATAAACAGGAGTTGTCGGCAATCTCGCCCCAACTCTATGACCCGACCTTGCATCTAGATGGTTCGGTGTTAATCCTACCGGACTCGTCAATAGGTCGAGTCTTCTCGTATGCCTATACAAAGAAGACTGCTATCCCGGCTGACACGAACCTCACGAACTACCTTCAGGCAGACTATCTCCAAGATCCGGCGACCATGGCCGCTTTAGGCTTTGACGCAGCGGTGTACGATTATAACTGCACCGCTTCGTTTGCCGCGTCTCTCAAGCTCAACGGCGGCTGGACATTTCCGATTGGTTCTATGGCCTCGGGACTTCAGTCGGATGCAGCAGGGCAGACGGCCTATCATCTGGCCTTGGTGAGCGGCAAATTCCAATCGCCGATCTGGTTCTATTTCAAATCTGTCGTGGCTCAAGATCAGAAGACCTATGCCGCGCTTCTCTTGTGGGACTGGTACCTACGTAATCCTGGAGCGTTAGTTGACCTTGCACCTAGATACCTTCTAACAGACTTTGATGGAGTGGCCCTCTACAAAGTTGCGACTACGTCCTTTTCCACAAACAGTACTTTTAAAGCTTCCACGGCATTCACGACTGGAATGGTCAGCACGAATGCAGAGCTCCAAGCTGCGTACCAGTCATCTACTCGGGCCGACGTTAAAAGCTTCGGTGTTGTAGTACGGAAATCAGCGGAACACGAAATAGACAACTTTGCGTCGTTCCCGACTGCTACCGATCTTGCCAACCAGTTAACGAATACCGCGCGGGCACATTTGGATCCGAAGAGCACGGATCTGAGACTGCAGACGATTGACATGCGCCACGTGCAAATCATTACGGGCGTTCCGCAAACTGTCTGCACGGGTCCGTGGCACGCGGAACTTGCACCGGGTACTACGCTTCCGGGTAGCCTCAGCGTCGGAAACCCGACCTATCTGGATCCCGCCAAAGGCGAGGTCACGCTTCCTTCTTGTAGTCTTCCGATAACCTATTCGCCTTCGATGGGCGTTGCTTTGCCCGACCGGGTCGACTTGGACTATTACGTGACTACCGAGCTCTGGGACCCGAGTTTAACCGTAGTAGCGACCGCAAAGTTTAGGGCCGATAAGGTGAGTTTGTCGCAGTCCGGGCTGCCCACCATCGGTGGAACCTCTTCGAAGGGACTAGTAGATAAGGACTTCCCAACGTCGTCTACCTCAGGCGGCATAACGTTCTTTACGTACCAGTGGACGCTCAGCTATCCGATCACGGAAGATCCAGCATCGGCTGCGGTGAAAATCGCCTCTGTCGCACTGGACTCTTCAGGTGCTCAGGTAACATGCGGGCCAAGGAAGATTTCGTCAGCGAATGTGTCATTGAACTACACGCTTGTAACCGCAACTAGTGGAACCATGACACTAATGGTTACACATCCGTCAGACGATCAACACGAAAAGCTGGATCTTTCCCAGTTGGAGTTCTGCAATCTTGACGCGAGTGTCGTATTCCGGCTAAACAACGGTGCTCCCGTCGCAAGGAAGCTCCCCATTACGCAACTCCTGTATCCGAAGTTGGTGCAGAGTGTGGCTCCGGCAAGCACGGGGCCAGCGGGTGTGTCGACACCAGCGCCACAATTGGCCAGGGAGCCGGTCACGGTACCCAGCAGCCCCGTGATCGTCGCTCCTCAAAAACAGTGAGAAGCCGAATCGTATGGACGTACCATAGACATGGCAGTCTCCCCCGCGGTCAAGACCGAGCGCCCTTCGGCGGCCAGCTCGGGGCCGCGACGCCGAACTGCTTGGCGTAGGAGGCAGGTGCCGAAGCTCTTCCCCTATGGGAGGAGATATGGCCGGGACCTGCAATGAAGCTAGTCGGCGCGCTTGCTGCTCGCTCGCCGGAGCTTCGGCTTGGGTTTCGGCTTGATTTTGCCCTTGAGATTGAGCGCTACTGTAGCGCGGATGAGATCCTTTAAGGCCGCCTCATCCACCTTGTCGCCTTCGTGGATATCGATGGCGCGCCTGACATTTCCTGTCCCCTGTTTTTCGAGGTCAAACGGCGCAGCGGGAAGAAGAACATGCGGTTCCCGAGGATGCCGCGTAAGCAGCGCGAGACATTTTATTGGGCCTCATATTTTGCTTCTAGCGCAGATATTGCGCGTGCAAGCCGCCTTTCGTGCTTCTCGGCGATTTTGTCTTCAGACGCGTGAATGGCAATCATACCGACGCCGGGGAGACTGTTGAGGTACTCGTTGCGACGCCTAGCCGCTAAGAAGAACTCGTCGATTAGCGGATCGACGGACAGCGCAAGCCGGACGTTGTCGCGGCTAGGCTAAAGCAATTGAGGGAATTCCAGGCCACGAATCCGGTCGTTGGTCCGGAAGAATGGCCAGAAGCCGTAGATCTGATCTTCGTGACGGAGTTTGGAAGGCCGGTGAACGCTAATAGCCTGGTCTACAAGCATTTCAAGCCGATATTAAAGCGGGCCGGTTTACCGAACATCAGACGCTATGGTCTGCGAGCGACGCTGGCATTAACCGTTGGTGTTTCGCCGAAGGTTGTGTCTGAACAGCTCGGTCATACGAGCGCGGCGTTCACGCTGGACGTATATTCACATGTGCTACCGCACATGCAAGATGATGCAGCAGCGAAGGTAGAGGCCGCGTTGATGGGGGCCTCTGGCAAATCGTGAATGATGCCGTTCTTTATCGCGTCTTCAGTTATTCCGCCCATCTACCGGATCGTTGCATTTCTGCTTTGCGATACATCTCTGGTACGTTAGGACCTGCGATATCAATCGACTGGAGCAGATGAAAGCAATATCCGCCAATTTTGATTTTCTCGGAGTGCATGATGCACAGCTCGTACGTCTGGGCGCTTTGGCCGAGCGTTACTTCAAAGAAGATCCGAACACTTGCCTGATCAAGCTTCGCCAGTTCGGCGAGGTCCTGGCTCAGCTGGCAGCGGCAAAATCGGGTCTCTTAGCCTCACCGGAAGAACCGCAGGCCGACCTTCTCCGCCGGCTGAAATTCGAGCGCATCGTTCCGCGGGAAGTCGGCGACCTCTTTCACCAACTCCGCATCGCCGGCAACCGCGCGACGCATGATCAGGTCGAGGATCACGCCGAAGCATTGACTACCCTCAAGATCGCCCGCGAGCTTGGAATCTGGTTTCACCGCACTTTCGCTGATCGCCGCTTTTCTCCGGGCTCTTTCGTGCCGCCGCCTGACCCGGCCGCGGCGACCAAGGCATTGCAGGACGAACTGGATCGCCTGCGACAAGTTCTAAATGAAACTGCGACCAAGGCCGAAAAGGCCCGTGTCGCAGCGGAAGCCGAGGCCCGCGGGCGGATGAGCGCCGAAGAGCGCGCCCGCAAGGATCGTGACGAGCGAACCGTTTGGGAGCAGCTCGCCAACGAAGCGGAGAACGCGAAGGCAGCGCTTGCGGCGGAATTACAGACCCTTCAGGCCGCTGCGCTGCAAGCGCCGTCACCGACGACGGCAAGTATTGTCGCGCAGGCTGAGGCCGCCGCCGCCGAGATCAATATCGATGAAGCCTCCACCCGTACGCTAATCGATGTGCAGCTCCGTGCCCGCGGTTGGGAGGCGGGCACTCCCACGATGCGTTTTGGCACCGGGGCGCGGCCTGCCAAAGGGCGCAACATGGCAATCGCGGAGTGGCCAACTAAAAGCGGCCCGGCTGATTACGCGCTCTTCATCGGCACGCGGTGCATAGGCGTGGTCGAGGCCAAGCGACGCAATAAGAACGTTTCTTCTCACATCGACCAGGCGCAGCGCTACGCCCGGGGTTTTCGTTTCGACGGCGGAGCCGAACCCATTGGCGGACCATGGCAGGATAGTGCCAAGGAAAAGTTTTTCGTTCCTTTTGTCTTTTCCACCAATGGACGCCCCTATCTGAGGCAGATCGAAACGGAAAGCGGTATCTGGTTCCGTGACACACGCAAGCCTTTCAACCACCGGCGGGCACTTTCCGATTGGCCGACTCCTGACGGGCTGAAGGGAACGCTCGAAATCGATGCGGAAGCAGCACAGGCAGACTTAAAAACACGGCCTTTCGATTTTGGTTTTCCGCTGCGGCCGTACCAGAAGCGAGCCATCGAGACCGTCGAGGCCAAGTTGGCCGAAGGGCAACGCACCATGCTCCTGGCCATGGCAACAGGCACAGGCAAGACGAAACTTGCGATCGCCATGCTTTACCGGCTTCTTGCCGCCAAGCGATTCCGGCGCGTGGCATTCATCGTGGACCGGAACGCCCTTGGATCACAAGCGGCGGGCGAGTTTGCGACGACGCGCATTGTGAGTGCGAAGACGTTTGCCGATATTTTCGGCCTCAAGGGACTTGATACCGTCACTCCCGATTCAGAGACGAAGGTTCAGATCTGCACGATCCAGGGACTCGTGCAACGTGTTCTCTATACCGAAGACCCTGCCGACGTGCCCCCAGTTGATCAGTATGACCTGATGGTCGTCGATGAGTGCCACAGGGGCTATTTGCTCGACCGCGAAATGTCAGACGCCGAGCTGAGCTTCCGCAGCCAGGACGACTACATTTCGAAATATCGGCGCGTTCTGGAGCATTTCGATGCCGTAAAAATCGGGCTTACCGCAACCCCCGCCCTGCACACGGTCAACATTTTCGGAGATCCCGTTTTCAAGTACTCCTACCGCGAGGCGGTTATCGACGGTTATTTGATCGATCACGAGCCGCCCGTGCAGATTACGACCGCGCTCAGCCAAGCCGGCATCAAGTTCGCAAAAAACGAGGAAATCGAACTCATCGATCCCCGCACTGGCAAGATCGATCTCGCAAGAACACCCGACGAAATCAAGTTTGCGGTGGATGAGTTCAACAAGAATGTTGTAACCGTTCCCTTCAATAAAGCCGTGGCAGAGGAGTTGGCGTGCCGCATCGATCCGAATCTGCCCGGCAAAACCCTGATCTTTGCAGTGAGTGACGCTCACGCCGACATCGTCGTCGACGAGATCAAGAAGGCTTTCCGCAACGCTTACGGTGAAATCGAGGATGCCGCCATCCGCAAAGTGACAGGGAGCGTGGACAATGTCGGCAGCCTGATCCGATCTTTCCGCAACGATGCTTTTCCGAAGATTGCTGTCACTGTTGATCTCCTGACCACCGGCATTGACGTGCCGAGCATCGAGAACCTTGTGTTCATCAGGCGCGTGAACAGCCGCATCCTGTACGAGCAGATGCTCGGCCGCGCCACGCGCCAGTGCCCCGAGATCGGCAAGGAGACCTTCCGTATCTTCGATGCCGTTGACCTCTACCCTCACCTGCAGAACCTTACGGAAATGAAGCCGGTTGTGGTCAATCTGGACATTACCCTTGAACAACTCTTCCGCGAATTCGCCACTGTGCAGGACGACACACACCGCGACGCTGTGCGAGAGCAAATTCTGGTGAAGATGCGCCGGCGCATTAAGCGACTCCACGACCAGGCGCGTGCACTTTATCAGACGGAGACAGGGGAAACCCCCGAAGCTACACTCAAGAGATTGGTGGAGGACTCTCCCGCGGCCGTCGCCGCATGGGTCAAGCAGAAACCCGATCTCGGGCGCATCCTTGATTGGGACCCCGACCAGACTGCCCCGGTTTTGATCCCGATTTCCCATCATCCCGATCAAGTTGTTGCCGTCACGCGGGGCTACGGCGCCGGTCAGAAGCCGGAAGACTTTCTCGACAGCTTTACTGCCTTCATCAAGGGCAACATCAATAAAATTGCCGCACTGAACATCGTTGTTCAGCGTCCGCGTGACCTCACGCGCGCAGAGCTGAAGGCGTTGCGGCTGGAGCTGGATGCCCTAGGCTATTCGGACGCGAATCTCAGACAGGCGTGGTCTGAAGCGAAGAATGAGGACATTGCGGCTTCGATTATCGGCTTTGTGCGCCAGGCAGCGCTCGGAGACGCTCTTATACCCTTTGACATGCGCGTTCGGTCTGCTATGCAACGTGTTTTGAAGAGCCGATCGTGGACGGAAGTGCAGCGCAAATGGCTTAAGCGAATCGAGGAGCAAATCACGCGGGAGATGGTGGTGGACCGCGCCGCGATCGATGAGGAGCCGTTCACCAAGGATGGCGGTTTTCAACGGCTTAACAAAGTCTTCGACGGCCAGCTAGAGGCTGTTTTGGGGAATATTAACCACGAACTATGGCAAATGACAGCTTAACAAACGGCAACGGCATCACGCGCGAGATCGTCGCGAAACTCTGGAACCTCTGCAACGTCCTCCGCGACGATGGTGTTACGTATACAGATTACGTGACGGAGCTTACGTTTCTGCTCTTTCTCAAAATGCTGGCCGAGACCGGGCACGAGGAACGCCTGCCCAAAGCTTACAGGTGGGAGCAGCTCGCGAAAGGCCAGGGAATTGAGCAACTGGAGTATTATCGCCAGCTCTTGCTAGACCTCGGCAATCCTAAGAAAACCAAAGACCAGGTCGTCCTTGCGATCTTCACCGATGCCCAGACCAAACTTCGCAAGCCCACCAACCTTAAGGCGCTAACCGATGCCATCGATAAACTCGACTGGTTCTCGGCCCGTGAGGAAGGACTCGGCAATCTCTATGAAGGGCTTTTGGAGAAAAATGCCGCCGAGAAGAAATCTGGTGCGGGCCAGTATTTCACACCGCGTCCGCTGATTGATTGCATCGTGCGACTGGTAAAGCCGCAACCTGGGGAAGTCGTGCAGGACCCTGCCGCGGGCACCGGTGGATTCCTTGTAGCTGCTGATCGCTACATAGTGGATTCCTTGTAGCTGCTGATCGCTACATAAAGGATAAGACCGACGATCTTTACAAGTTGAAGGAGTCCGCAGCTTTCTTTCAACGGCACAACGCATTCGTGGGGATCGAGCTGGTGCCAGAAACGCACCGCCTGTGCCTCATGAACCTCATGCTTCATGGCATCGAGAGCATGGTCGATAGCGGAGATACTCTTTCGCCGGACGGCGAGCGCATTGGTAAAGCGGATTTGATTCTGACGAATCCGCCGTTCGGCAGCAAGAAGGGCGGAGGCCGTCCGACGCGCTCGGATTTCTCCGTGACGGCAGAAACCTCAAATAAACAACTTGCTTTCGTGGAACATATCGTCAGGGCTCTAAAACCTGGGGGCAGAGCAGCTTTTGTTGTCCCTGATAACGTGCTGTTTGAGGACAATGCTGGCCGCCGCCTTCGGATCTGGATGATGGAACTCTGTAACGTCCACACGCTCCTCCGCCTTCCGACCGGCATTTTCTACTCACAGGGCGTGAAGACGAACGTCCTCTTCATTACCCGAGGCAAGACGGATAAGGCCAACACGAAAGGCGTCTGGGTCTACGATATGCGGGCCAATATGGACGCCTTCGGCAAGACCAAGCCTCTCATGGTCGAAGATTTCAAATCCTTCGAGAAAGTCTTCGGCAATGATCCCCATGGCAAGGCGAAGCGCGAAGATCAAGGAAACAACGGTCGTTTCCGTTTCTTCAGTCGGAAACAGATCGCCGTCCGCGCTGACAATCTCGATATCACATGGCTGAAGGATACGAGCAATGATCCCGAAGATCAGATGACCCAGCCTGAAGAGTTGGCAGCCGCCATCGTTGGTCACCTCAAGAGTGCCCTAGAAGAGATTGAAGCCTTGAGTGAAGAGCTAATTACCCCGATTGGGGGAAAGCCATGAGCCCACTTCCAAAAGGATGGAACTCTGTCAAGCTACCCGATGTATTGTTTTTTCAGGAAGGACCGGGCCTTCGAACGTACCAATACAGAGAATCTGGAATTCCGTTCTTGAATATCAGGACATTTGTCGGCGAGCGCATAGATCGGTCTCTTTGTAAGTTTCTTGACGCAGAAGAGGTACGCGAAAAATACAGCCATTTTTTGGCAAACGCCGGGGATATTGTTGTCGCAACATCTGGATCCCTGGGCAAGTTGGCAATAATCCACGAAGAGGATCTCCCGCTCGTACTCAATACAAGCATTACCAGGTTCAGGCCACACTCAGAAAAAATTATCAACCATCGTTTTGCATACTGGTTTCTGAAGAGTGATTCTTTCTTTGCTCAAGCCCGCGCCGTAGCAACTGGTTCGGCGCAACTGAACTTCGGGCCGTCCCACATTCGAGAATTCATTGTCCCTCTTCCTCCACCTGACGAACAGCGCCGCGTTGCTATGAAGTTAGACAGACTCTCATGTCACTCGAACCGAGCCCGAGCGGAGCTGGTCCGCATCCCCCGTCTGGTTGAACGCTACAAACAGGCTGTTCTCGCCGCGGCTTTCCGTGGTCAATTAACAGGCGACGATGCAGATCGGTGGCCAGTTGTAACTCTCGGTGATTTGATAGGCAGCATTGATGCGGGCAAGAACATTCGATGTGAAGAGCGCCCGCCCAAACCATCAGAGCGGGGCATCGTCAAGGTCAGCAGTGTGAGTTGGGGGACTTTCGATCCGCTTGCGGCAAAAACGCCGGATGTCAACGCCACTCTCGACCTACGAAGCCTGATACAAACCGGCGATTTCCTGATTTCTCGTGCGAATACTTTACAACTGGTCGGCGCGTGTGTAGTCGTTGGCCCTCTCCTCCACAAGAACCTTTATTTGAGCGACAAGATACTTCGCATAAGGTTCACCCAGCCGATTGAACATTGGGTTCTCCACTTTCTGCGATCTGTCGGCGGACGTAATCAGATCGAAGGTCTCGCCACAGGAAACCAGCTTTCGATGAGAAATATCAGCCAGGCTGCAATCAGAGCCATTCATATGCCTCTTCCACCTGAGGATGTGAGGAGCCGCGTTCTTGATTCTGTGCAGAAGGCTCTCGCTGCCATTTCAGCTACTTTAAATGAAGCTACCCGAGCCACTGAGCTTCTGTACCGCCTCGACCAAGCAACTCTCGCAAAAGCCTTCCGCGGTGAGCTCGCATATCCCCGATGAAGGCTCCTCCTGATGCCGTAGATTCTTCCTCGACGCGCAGGCGGCGCACAATCGTGAGTGTCAAGCTTCCAAGGTTCGGCGCGCGCGGACGAGTCTGACGCTCATCGCTGTCGCCCCATGGTTCTTCCTGGCAAACGGGTCCAGTCAAAAAGTCAAAAACCTACTCCCATTCCCTTAAAGATTAGTGAAGTTCGACTTCTCATCACCGGAGGAAAGACATGAAACTCCGTCGCAACGAATACTGTCCCATCCATAGATCAGTCCGATGCTGCGGCCGGGAACCAATGCATCATGCGCGCCAATTAGGGCCTGGTGTTCGGCGCATTGATGATCCGCACCAATTCGCTTCGTCTAATTTTGGTATGACAGCCATCCGACGACATCCTCCTTCTCACCGAAGCCTTTCATGATTCAGGCTTCGGTACTGCCGGCAGCGGTTCGCCGGCGAGTCCTTTGTTGACGAGGCCGGCCAGGAAATCCGCAAAGGGAACAATATCCTCGCCTACACTGGCCTTTTCGAGAGCCTCCATGTAAATCTTGCGGTCCCCGACGGGTATCACTGTCCACGGATACCCGCCCGATGCCATCATGAGATTCATCAGAAAGCGTCCCATACGGCCGTTCCCGTCCATATAAGGATGGATGTAGACGAATACGAAATGCCCGAGCACAACCCGCACTGCCGCGTCCTTTTCCTCGCGCAGCAGATCGAAGAAAGCAGGCATGGCATCCCTGACCGCCTCGCGGTTGAGTGGCACGTGCATGGAGCGGCGAATATAGACCTGGCCGTTGCGATAGCCGGCAAGGTCAGCGGGCTTTAGCAAGCCGGCCGTCACGCTGGGGCCGAACATTTCCCGATACCACGTTCCGTGATCTTCATCCGCGACCGAGCCGGGATTTTCGCCGTTCAGGACCCTTTGCATGCTTTTTTGAACGGCCTGATATGCCTGCCAGTACCCGAGCGCGGCCATGGCATCCCGCTGTCCCCGGTCCTGTTCATTCGTTTCCGGATTCCACGTGTTGCTCCTGACGCGTTCAATCAGTTCACGGCTGACGCGATAACCCTCGATCGACAGTGAATGATAGGCATCGGTCACGTAAGCATCGTCGACGCGTTTCATGTAAGCGCCGATATTGCGCGGCAACCCTGGCGCCTTCGGAAATCTGCCGATGACGGGTTCACGCATCTTCTGCCACAACAGCCGTATCCGATTCACATAAGGCGAGGTTTCGCGGGCGGGCAAAGCGAGTGACGGCTTGTCCGTAAAGGGATCGGTTTCACGCACGTCGTAACCAGCGGCAGTCATGGTCTTCGTAATATCATCCGCGATGCGGTCGCGTCCGCTATTGCGGAAGGCGCCGGCAAGGCGGCCGGCAATCGTGCTGTGGCCGCCGTTCAGCAGTTTCGCCAGCACGCCGGATGCATCGCGGACCGTGGCCATGGCCGCGCGCGCGTCGGTCGCATGACTTGAAAAATATTGCGGAGAGCACTCGATAAGCGCCGATTCGAGCGAAAAAATCCGCAGCCCGTCTTTCTCGTCCCGGTCAGCCGGTTTTGGCAGCGCGGCCCGCAGGTCCAGCAAGGATGTTCCGTGCGGCAGTTTGGTCAGGTTGTTCTTGCCTTTGGAGGATCGGACGACGAGCTGCCGGGGAACTGTCCAGTTCCCGCCGTGCAGGGAGAGTGACTGCTCCGGCGACAGGGACCAGTTCCGGCCAAAGCGCGTTTCCAGATAAACGGCAGCGAACCGCCAGAACGATGCGTACCACGCGGTGCTCTCCCCCTTTACCTCGTCCGGGCGGCTGGGGATGTACCATCCCTTTATCACCTCCTGCAGAAAGCCGTTTGTCAGGAGGCGCTCCCGGTGGGTGCGCGTCATGTCTTTCGCCCGGATGGCGGCGGCGCCGTTGGCATTCTGAAGCCCGTGGAGGATTTCCAGGGACTGAGCCAGTTTTTCAGAAGGTGAAGCCATGGGGGTCTATCCTCGTTAGTTTTTGCTGTCCTGTGGTGATTAGTTTAATGTGTTGTGCACTTGTTAGTCTATTACGGTGTATCATAATTAGTCTTTTATGTCGAGCCATCATTAGTTTTTCGTGCCATAACCGTTCCTGGCTTGCCCAAGAAACCGAAGGCCAGTTTAAATATTCGCGTATTTGTATACCCACGGTGTACCAACCCACCCCTTCGTAAACCGGAGCCATCGAGGCCGTCGCCGTTCCCTCACCCCTGTCGGAGGTGCAGCCCCGCACATGGCGGCGATGGCGTCCTAGGCCGTTGCACCGTCGGCAGCGGCGGCGGTGGCCGCGCTGGTGCCGGTACTGGTCATGCTGCTGGTCATCATCATCGTCATCATGCCGGTGATCATGGCCATGGTCATCATCGTGCTCGTCGTCGTTGTTGTCGCTTCGAGCGGTAGTCCGACTCACCCACAAAAGACTGAACAAAAGATCTTGCTGGAGATATCCCGTGAAACTCCGTCGCAATGAATACTGTCCCATCCATAGATCGGTCCGTTGCTGTGGCCGCGAACCCACGCACTATGCGCGCACATTACAGCCTGGTGTTCGACGCATCGAAGATCCGCATCATCCGAGAGGGTATCGGGAACTCAGGTCGCCGGCGGAAATGCGAAAACTGCTGAAGCGGAAAGTCGCCGAACAGAATAGCATCTGCGCCATCTGCCACCATGAGTTCACGGATTACAACGACATAGTGCCAGACCACAGAGATCCCAAAGGAATGGGAGGAGCGTGGAGAGATGACCATCCAGACAACATCCGTGCAGTCCACTGGTGGTGCAACTCGGAAAAAGGGTCAACCAGAGTCGACGACTGACGGCTTTTTCAGTCTCCTCAAATTTCTTGAAGGGGCCGAGTCGTCGAGTTGGCGGTTCAGTTAACATTGCCCCATGGGGTGTCGATCCGCTTTCCGTAGCCGGTATCAGCATGCTACGATCTGTGCCGCAGCCGCTCGGGAGGGACAAGTTCGAGGCATGAGCTCTGGCGAGCCTTCCGCGACCAGGCCATCTGGGCGGCTTGCCCTCCCTCTCGTTTGCCTTTGGGCTTGTGATACTGATCAGTTTTCCGCGACGGAAATTCCTCAGTCTTGCCTCGCGACCACGAAGATCCCAAAGAAACGGGGGCTGGAGAGATGGTCATCCCCAGCGGATTATGGCGGCTTTGATGGAATCCAAAAAAGGAACGGGCCAGACACGGAACCAAAATGACGAAATATAAACGTGAGTTGATTGCTAGGCCGCCACGAATGCACCGTTGGTTGGGTGCCAGTGCAGGAGATGCAACTGGCACGCCTCAGTGCAGTATTCCACCAATGAAACGGCGGAAGAAGCCGCACAAAAGGCATTTGATGCCCATCACTGCGAGGAGCACCCCATGAAACATTCTTACGCCGTACTTCGTTGCAAAACGTGCTTGAGTAGAGAAATAACCACGTGGCTGTTACTCAAATACCTTGGCCCTCAGAACGGCAGTACCATCTACACGCTGGAGTTTCCAAAACTGCCCAAACTGGTTGTTTTCACGATGCCGTGTACGAAATGCGGTTCAACCGATACATACTCCCGAAATGACGTGACAGCGCTCGTCGCAGATGACCCACCACCGGCAGACTTTGTGGACCAAATGCCACTGGCTTCGGTAAAAAGCATCGATGTTGCTTGAGCCTGCACCGCGCTGTTTGTTGCAGCAAATAAGAAAGCGGCCCAGGATGCAAGGCCTTCGGTGGTCCGTGGTTCTCGCGTCTGTGATTGTACGCCAGCCGCGCGGCACCACGGTAACTTGCTCGGGGCAAGCTGGCGCGAGCACATTGGCCGCATGGCGATTAAGATAAACTGAGTGCACGCACCGAGCGTGTCGCTGATTTCGTGGCGGAATCCCTACGCGAAATAGCCAGTCACTCTTCCTCGTATGGTGCCGAACAGCTGCACGAAGCAGCGGACGCCAAGGCCGCGTCGATGGATCAAACAATGGTCAGGATTTTGGAAACGCCGAAAGGCAGCGACCTCGTCGAGGGTTGGCCAGCGCCGATTGATTGTGTGTGCGACGGCTTTGTGTTTCGCAGCGAAAAGGATATGTGCCCGATTCAAATAAGCGATTTGGAACGGGTGCCCAGCAAGAAAAATATGTGGAGTTTAATTAAATAGCTGCTGCCACATGGCCACTTGGTACTGCGTTATCTGGCTCGACAGAACGAGCGCTTGACCCGCCAACACAAACACCTGACCAATCTTGGATTGCATGAACGCTTTGGCGATTCGATGCCAAAGGATGCCCAGAAATATGACCACAACGTGATGCAAAATCATTAACCTACTCCTTTCAAGAATCCAATGTCTCATTGTATGGGCACCCCTAGTACCCATCTTAAGAATACCAAACCTGCGCGGTGCGCAACGCCTGAAAGTGGGCATCTTGTCGGGGTTCCAGAATCTTACACTCAGCAAAGCCGCGACACCACGGTAACTATTGCGTTCCTTAGCCGGCGGTCACATAATGCGGTTAGAGCGCGCCACTTGCGTGTCGCTCCAGCGTTCGCGCCCACGCTAAAGGGGTGCCCACTTGTACATGTGTAGTGTGCCCCGAAGTAGGATGCACGCATCGACGGTCGTAAGGCCGACTATTCCGTGTCACCCGTCGATATGGAGATGTCGGTACAATTTCTAGACACACGTTTCTAACGCGCGTCTAGCGTACGCATCGCGCGATGCGTTGACCGTGGTCCCTGAAACTGTAATTGTGCCTTTGTAACGTCTGACTCCAACAACCCCAGCTAAAAAATGAAACAACTGATTTCCTCTATCGAGGGAATGACCCGCCTAGTGGTGGCACTTTTTGTGCTTGCCCACTTGGTGAGAATTCTTTGGGTCGTTCTTTCGCGGTAGAGCTACCCTTCGTCGCAACATAGAAACGTAGACAGGCGCGGCCGTCCCGTGACGGTCCCGTCCCTTGCTGCGGGAGCAGCAGGAGAAGTGTGTCGTTGCACTGGCGGCAATGAAAAGGCGGTTCAGGATGCAGGCCGCCTTGATGGTCCGTGGTTCTCGCTGTGCGGCGGTTTTTGGAAGAGGAGTTGTGCCTGCCTAATGCGATTCTTCCTGTCCTAGATCGTGCGCATTGTGTTTCCGTTCTCTCTGGCGTCCACGCGCAACAAGGCAGGCAGTGTCACCTCAAGGGTGTCCCTCTGGGGTGTGACATGCGCTGGTTCAGTCATAGCGTGTCGCACGTCCGTAGAAGCGTCTCCGCAAATGAAAACGCGCAAGTTCGCAAGCTGGTCTTGGTAAAAAAGAACACCCAAACCAGAAGCATTACACCCGATACCGCAAGCGAGGCGATTGCAGGCGGCGATAACTGTACTAAGACCGACCAATCGACAATTTTTCCGCCTGCGCCGAAGAGAACGTGGTCTTTGGCAAGCGCCCACAGCAGGCACGCGATGGCGATGACTATTCCGAGTGGTCTGGCACCCAGTGCGTTCCTGCGAAATCCGTACGCGACGTTGTCCCTGAAGAGCAAATCGAATTTCTTTCCGTCGTCGGGGCGCGTATGATCCAGCAGCCAGCGCGCTCCGGACTGATATGCTTCATCGGCCTTGGCCGGGTCATTTTTCTCCGCGTCCGCGTCGGGGAAAGTGAAATTCAACTTCGTACCCAGAAACGCATGATACCGGCGCTTGGACACTGAATCGATGATGCCGTCGCGATGACGAAGTAGCTGCGTGGTCGGCTTTCCGCCCCACTCCCGGTAAAATTTGTCCTCCAGGCGTTTTCCCATTTCGCGACAGATATTCGTCATCAGGAACAATCCGCCGCAGGACACGGCGATGGTGACCGCTCCCGTTAAGGCCGATGCATTCGGTGCGTACAACAGCGCCACAAGGGCCAGGAGCGGCAGCAGACACAGAAGCGCCGGATATAGCCGGGCCTGCCGGTCATATGGGTCTGTCACCTTTGCGACGATGTCGTCCAGTGTCATCGGATATTAGAGCGCCTTCTCAGCCGGGGCAAAGTGCTGCACCAGGTGTGTGTGAAAATCGTCACCGATCCGCCGCGTAAGCAGACATTTACCTTCCTCGGCGATGGTGCAAAACACGTGTTTGGCTACCTGCTGGTACGCCTGCACAGCCACTCCATACGGGTGGCCGTAGGAATTATCCACGCCTGCGCTGATGAGCACCGTATTGGGGTTGACCAAGAGAAGCGTTTTCGCATTGAGCCCGGTGCGTGCTCCGTGGTGGGGAGCGGCCATCACCTCGGAATCTAGGTACTTGCCGAAATAGCGATTGATGCTGTCCCACCGATCGCTCTCCGTGTCGCCGGTAATCAGGTAGCTGAAGCCGTTCTGATCCAGTCCAACCAGCTTGAGAACGATGCTGCTGTTGTTCGAGCTGTCCATGTCGTCCATGTGTGGCGAGAACAGTTCAAACGTGAAGCAGGAGGCGAGCCCCGTTAGGTTTCGCGACTCGACTCGATCCACGCGCACTGATTCGCGCAAAAGCGGCCGGGACGTGTTAGAGCGCCTTTTTTCGTGGCGCGTGATGGTGGCGAACACATCGCCCGCCGCATCCGTGTCTTTGAAAACTTTCGGGTACATGACCCAGTTCGGCTGGTATCGAGTGATGATGGATTCCACGCCCGCCGGGCACGCATGGTCCTTGTCGAGGCCGGTCAGGATCAATCCGCGAACATTGCTCTTCGCGAGGTAGTGATCGAGGCTCTTCTCAATTTGCTCAGATGTAACGTCGTCGCACTCCGGCATGTGCGCGTCAACAATGACGGCCTCGTTTCCGGCCCGAACTGCGGCCAAAGACCCCTGCCCTACGTAAAGCGTGAAAATGTCCATAGACACTCCTCTCTCAAGCGGAAAAATCGACTCGGTGCATGTCCCCGTGTTGCCGGTAAAGCGCACGATTGCAGCTTCGCTCGGTCGTGATCAACGCCGCGCGGGCCGAGGGAAACTCGACGTTGGCTATCTCTTCGGCCAGGTCCTTGAGGGCGGCCGGTGGCTCGCGCAACGTCACGGTATATGTAGGATTAGCCGCTGCTGAGTCTTCAAGCAGGACAACCTCTACTTTGCTGCCGTCCAGAAGTTCGAGAGGACCGCGCCAGTACATTCCGAGCTTGGCGGTGGAGAACGGACGGACTCCCCGATAAAACTCACTCAGAATGTCGCTGTCGTACGTGCGGCTGGGATTAGCGCGCAGTTCGTGTTTCGGATGGCTGTCACGCTTGTCGCGGGGATGTTCCGCACGCTCCGGCCAGACCAAAGGCGTGTCTACGATTTCAACTTGATCGCGACGCAGTTCATAAATACGTTCATCCCCGCGCCGGAAGATGTAGTGCTTCACGGTGTAACGGCCCAACGGGTCCGAGGACCTGCGCTTGGCGGTTACAAGGAGCGCATAGAAGAACGGCGCGTTGTGGCTGCGATGGTTTACGGTGCGAAAGTAGGTCTCGATGTCTCCGTCGCTGAGATGCTGCAAGCCGTTGACATGGTGGGTATGCCAGTTTCCGAGGTGTTCGATTTCCGGATGATGGTCCTCGATCTTCCGGAACACCCGTTCCTGGTACTCGCCATCCTGAAAGAAACTAACCGCCGACCGGCGCGCCTGCGGCCCCGCTTCGATAATGCCGGTGACCTGGAGGGCGAGTTTTCCTCGGTGTTCCTCGAATGTGCCGATAACGCGTCCGCCGGTCTCGTCCTGGTGGAATCCGTCACATTCATCAAAAGCCGTTATAAGGGCAGCTTTTGGTATTGAAAGACGTATCTTGTCGGTGCTGTGGAATTTCATTCAGAATCTCCGTTGGTGCAGATCAGGCATCCCTGCTGGCGATGAACCTGGATGCGCTGCAGTTCAAAGTGCTTGGTGAAGGGATGGATGGGGCGATTTCCCCATACGAGATAGTTCTTTTCAATCGGCGGCAGGAATTTCGGCCGCTCCGGGAGCGTGCGCGCAATGGCGTCGAGCACGAACCGCGTGTGAAATGCCGTGATGAAAGCAATATCCACATTCAGGCCCGGCGAATCCTTGATCTCGGGGATCTCAAGGCCATACATTTTTTGGCGCTCCTCGTCGGAAACAAGGTCGATCTCGCGGACACCATCGCGATACGGGAGGCGCTCAAGAACGCTTTCAAGGCAAGCCAGACAACCGCTCTCTCCCGGACGGTAGCTGAATACCTCGCCGCCGATGCCTCTCGTAAACACTTTGCCGATGACGAAGGCGGTTTTCGCGTCCACGCACAACTGATTCAGACGGTAGCGGGTGTGGTCGTTGTCTGTGGCAAGCACAACGACGCTGCTCCGGCGAACGTGATCGACGAGATCAGGGCAGGTCATCAGATCGGTATCATGCCGCTCTATTTCAAGCGCGGGATTACGGTCGAGGAGCACGTCGGCCACCGCGTCCACCTTGCGTTGTCCGAGATAACGCCGCCCGCACACATGGCGGATGACGTTCTCGGCTCCAAGTATGTCGGAGTCGAACAAGGCGAACTTGCGGATACCGGACATTGCCAGTTGCAGGGCGACCTGTCCGCCGCCCGAACCGCAGCCGGCAATAAGCACGCGCGCCTCACCAAGTAACCCGACATCGAACAAAGGCGCGATGCGCGCAAAAAGCTGATCATCACTCATTCGGCAATTCCTCCTGCTTCGGCCATTGGCCGTCCTTTCGCCAGCTTTCATAGTTGCGGAGCCACTGCCGGGCGAGTTTCAAAGTTGAGAGCACCGTATGTTTGCCAGGATTCCAGCCGGTCATGACGCCATAGAGACAAAGTGCGCCGTCCGCCCAGCGATGGGGCGCGCCTTCGCCGATGGTATTGGCGTAAACGCGGGGGCAATTGTTGGGATAGCCGTGAGGCAGCAGGACGACAATCTCCACGGATGTTCCGTCGTCGAGTTTGCCCGGAAACCGAAACGACAGCTCTTTTCCTTCGGTGAAGCTGGTCGAAGGTTCTTCACCCTGCCCTACCAGCTGTTCAATTTCGTCGGCGATTCTCGCGGGAGGAATATCCGGAAGCAAAACCGATAACGGCACCAGACATGCCTTCCGTTGACCACTGCGTTCGATAATGAACGCTTCACCTTTGTCCGCCACGCGATCTAGAATCTCGCCGGGGCGAGTCCGAAGTTCCGTCATCGAAAGCAACCCAAAATCCAGAGGCATTAGTGTGGTACCTCCGCTCCGGGCCAGTGACCGCCATTCGAGACCCAGCAATCGTATTTATTGAGCCATTTGGCGACGCGGCCAAGTACGAAGGTCAGGGTGTGACGCCCCGGATTCCACATATTCGGGTGAAGGAAACAAATGTATCCGTCTTTGTACATGTGATTGTTGTGGGTCGGCCGCAGCGTCGGGTTCGTAACCAAGACCTTGGGCATGCTGCTGGGGTAGTCAGAAAAATAGATAGCGAGGAAATAGGTCTTGCCCGAAGAGGTCTGCATTGCCGCTTTCACATAGACCCCGCCGTCGCTGGTCGGGTGAGCTTCAACGAACGCAAAGTGCAGGGCGGCCTGTGCCACTTCCCTCCGGATGCGCAGGATATCCATTGCCATGCGGCTTCTCCTTACCGTTCCCCGTACTCGCCGCCGAGGTCCTCCCGCATAGTCAGGGGCTTGCGGCCTCCTAACTCTTGCGCTGAGGTGCCGCCTTTGGCCCGGACTTCTCCGTTTGGCAGGATCTCGAGCTCCACCTGCTCTTCGTTTTCAAGGATTGCCTCCAGCTGGGCAATAGTCGGTCGAGCCATGAACCCCTCCTAGTCGTGCGGTCGTGCGATTGCACGACTACTTATATCAGGTCGATCCCTAGGCGTCAATGGGCTCTCTGACGGACGACGCCACCGGGACGGAATAGCGTCTAATTACGGTGGGGATGGCCGAGGGGCTGAGGAGCCCCTATCCTTATAAGGTTGCGCGGGCGTGGCCTACTTGCCTGCCTCAACCTCTTCGGCTCGGTTGAGACCGACGAATGCAAGCTTCGGCGGGAGACCATTTATCTGCTCAACGTGGCCAGCTTGCTGCCGGGCTCGGTTTCAATCACCGCCTTCCCAAGCTGCCATGAGGCATGATATGTTAGCTGACTGACTGTCGGTCAGTCGATATAGAAAGAAACAGATCTGACTTTGCAATCCCGCGTGCTTCACCTGTGCGAAGTCCTGAGATGCATCCTCGATCCAACAAGAGACTGACGGTACTCTACTTTCGCATCATCATCAATCGTTGCGAAAGCTCATGATTCGTGTGATAAAAAACCTCGGGTGCCTCCACATCTCCAACAATTCGATCGTTGTAAACCACGAACCGCTTCTTGATTTTCTGTTCGCCGTGATTGATCACGAGCTGAAATTTGGCCGTAACGATTGCGGCCGGAGACCCTTTGACTTCGAATGGAGAAGAGAAGTCTATCAACCTGATTAAGCCCAGCGAATTTCCCGCGGCAAAACTGCGAAACTCGCGATGTTCTCCCAGAGTCTCCGACTGAAAATCCGTGATCGATATTTCGTTCTCCGGAATTGACATGAATTCGCCGTTAACCTTGAGTTTGTACGAAGCTCCTTCCTTCATCTGCGCCAAAAGCAAGGAAGGATGGATCGGATTTGCCGGCTTGTCCGGGGTCGCTTCCAGCCATTGTCCGCCCGTCTCGAATACGATCTCGTTATTCCCGCACCAAACGAATGCCGTCGGTGCACGAACTGTCAGGCCCGTATCGCGAGCGACGGCGGAGATAAAGTCTGCGCCCGAGGTGTCCGCTGCCACGTCACAGCCCAGCAGGGTCAGTTGCTTGAATTTCCCTTTGAGGGATTGAGCCATCGGTTTCCAGAGCCCCTCATTGTCCAGGGCCATGTAGGTCGTCTGACTTCCACGGCATTGCATTCCGCCTCCGGTGCAAATCTGGCCAGTGTCACCGTGACCAGAAATAACCGCCGTGCCCGGCTGGTTCGTTTGCTGTAACAAATTTGTATGCGCTTCCGGCGTGTCGTTATTCCTATAGTCCGGAGCGAGCACCGCTTTAGCGCACTCTAGGAACCCGTTATCCGGACCAGTCTCAAGCGTCTCAGGTTTTCCGAACACGGAACCTTGCGTTGCAATCGGCGGGCCCGTTTGCGCGACGGCCGCAGACCACAGAACCAATAGAGCTTCCGCCAGAAAGAAAACGTCTCTCTTTCTTGTCAAGGGTTCCTCCCGTTTCCTCTATTCTAGAAGTTCGACGACTTTCCGATTTTGGGTCCACTCCATTTTGAAAAGGTATACATCTTCCAGAGCAACCCTCCATCAACGTAACTACCATCCTTGTTCATTAGCGTAAACGAAACGGCTGCACCCCCGTTATAGGAAGGCCGCCACGTCGGCAAGATTAGCTCCCAGAGGAACCAGTGAGTTGTCTTAGTATCTCCACCCGCTCCATCCACCGAATAGTTCAGAATCTCATAGTCATCGCCCAGAGATTTCACTAGTGCCTGGCCTTTAATGACCGTCGCCAATAATGAGCCGTCCGCCGTAGGAGAAGCCAGCGAGGTGCGGAAATTGGCGAAAAGCGCGTCCATATCCTTTCTCTTGGCGGGATCGACAATGACGAAGCGTGCCGCATCAAGCTCGTTGAGGAGATCCGAGATCGCCTTCGCCGCTGCGGGCAAATCGCCCGGATTCTGCGATGACCACACCGCGACGGATCCGCCCTTCGTGCCTTTACTATCGTCGTGAAGACTGGCTGTCAAAAGGTTGACCATCGATGTGGCGCTAGGCTGAAAAGTCTGATTGGTATAGGTGGCGCTCGACTTAACCGCGGTGATCAAGCTGGCAGCCGCGCTCATATATTCATTCGGGGCACCACCCATCACGAAGCCTGCTTGAATGTGCTTGTAGCCATCCAAGAGCGCTGCGCGCGTTAGCAGGAAAGATTGTAGCGAGGTAATCTCAGTCACACCGTTGATGTCCTGCATAAAAATTCGTTTCGGAGCATTCTTCGTGGTGCCGCCGTTCAATCGAATCCGCTTGCTGAGTTCATCCGCGATATCCGAAAGTGTCTGATAAACGATAATCTGGTTTTCCACAGTGGCTGTCCCCGAAGGCCCGGTGGGCGCTGCCGGAGCCGTCGGTGTTATCGGCGGGGTCTGCGCAAAAGCCTTGTCATTGTTGGACAGGATCAGCAAGTAAACTGCCAGAAGGAAAGCAAACGAGACACTTAGTGTCGCTAGCTGAAAGTTGCGGCGACCAGAACTAACCATGAGACTCACCTCCTATTGAAACTACATTCCTGAGGCGGGGCCCGATGTCCGCCGAAGCCTGTTTGGCTGCGGCATCTGTTACAAACCGTTTCATCTTTGGCGGAGTGTACCTCAAGCCACTTGGGGAATAAGTAGCCTAGTGTCTGAATCATATCACCTAAAGCTCTTCAACGCATGGCAATAGGTTGATGTTCAATCGCGCCAGCCCCCACAGATGGACGAACTTTGGCGCGTATGGCAACTACGGGAACGGTGGAAACTACGGCAACCCAGGGAACCACAGGAGCATTGGGACAGTTGGCGGCTATGACGATATCGCGGCGGATTGGTTGTGGTGACCGCTAAGGCCCGCATTGCCTACTTTTGCGACAGAACTACTCGTCCTCCGCTTGCTCGTCACCCGCGAGAGCTTGACCTTCCCACTTCGCACAAACAGCTTCAACGTCGGGCATAGGCGCTTCACCTGTCCAGCTTTTGTAAAACTGTGGGTTCTTGCTTCGCGGTGTCGGATCGGCCTCGCGCATTTCGACCAGAACGGGTGCCTGAACACATTCACCGAGGACAAGCGCACTGCGCGGGGCAAGCGCAGGCAGCTGATCGAGAAGCTGGCCGTAGATACCAGGAACGATCTCCCGGAAGTAGCGC
Organism: Terriglobales bacterium; assembly: GCA_050012595.1. Lineage (GTDB taxonomy): Bacteria > Acidobacteriota > Terriglobia > Terriglobales > Acidobacteriaceae > Acidiflorens. The sequence continues at coordinate 115,868 of JBEKGW010000013.1, read as the reverse complement.
AAATCTTCCGGATTCTGAAGCCGGTGAACGATGAAGCTGTTGCACTGCGACAGCACCGTCTTTGATAATTCGCTAGGCCGCTGCGAAGCGACCACAAGACCGAGACCGAACTTTCGCCCCTCCCGTGCTATGCGTTCAAAAACCTGTTTGGAAATCGAGTCCTCTTCAGACTTGCGACCCTCTCGAATGTAGTTCTGGGCTTCCTCAAGGACAAGGATCACGGGAAACTCGCCGCGACCCACGCCACTCACCGGATCGCTTAGCCGCTGGAGAAACTCGTGAATCAGACGGCCGATCAACGCAGTGACGTTTTCCAGTACCTCCGAGGCAAGCAAACTTAAATCGACGATGACAACATTTGCAGTATCGGCGTCGTTCCGCTGTCGGTCATAAAATGGCAAGACTTCGTCCGCTAGGACCCCCGTCTCCGTCAGCTCGGCTTCAGCGCTCGACTCAAGGCCAATAACGTCCCGCAGGAATGTCGCCAAGCCGTGCCGCACGGTCGGCCACTCCTCCGAGCACGGCCCAAAGAGAAACTCGAAGCGAGAGTCTTCGAGTAATCGATATATCCGCGTCAACATCGTTGAGCAATTGTCACGGGCACGCGCGCTGTTCGACTGATCGCGTGACATCGCTGTTTCCAAATGGCGATAACGGAAGGCCGTTTTGCCAAAATAGGACGGCCGATCTGCCGAGCTAGAACCACCTTCCATCCCGGAGATAGGAACCGCGGCCAGGCTCGAAATCAGACCGCTCAGCATACCTTCTGCCTGCTGCCGCTGAGCCATGTTCAGTGGATCATAGCTCTGCCCCTGACGCCCGGCTGCGGCCTTCACTTGCTGGAAGGTCGTGCTGGGCGCCACCGCTTGCAGAGATGGGTATTGGTCAAGAAGATCCTGAAGGGCGCCCTGATTCTGGACGCTTGCGAGCGCCGATACAACGCCATCGCATATAACATTAATGGTGTTTCTGTCCTGCCATGTTCCTGTCGCCGTGAGAGCCAGAACCCGGCGACACTCCTGCATGAGTGTATCCCGGAGAAATGTCCATTGCGGTCCTGCCCCCTCCTGCCGAGCCAGGGTAAGAGCATTGAGCAGAACCGGGCGTTGGACTCCGGGTGCCGCACGGAACAACCTCACAAAATCGTCTGAATCCATGAACCAATATGGAATTGTCAACCGCTCAGGTTCGGTGGAATCGGTTGGGATATACAAGGTTCGCCGGTCAGGAATTGCATTCTTGTAAGGGCCGTCGCCGTTCCTTTTCTGAAACGCGGCCCGATATTCACCATTGGTATCGAGAATCACGATTCGCGTGCGCTTAACGTCATCTCTAGAGATGATGGATTGGAGGATCGTAGCGATCGAACATGATTTACCCGATCCGGTGCTACCTATGATGGCCGCGTGCTTGCCGAATAGAGCGTCTGGGTCGACATAAATTTTGTAGTCGGGAAAGACTACTGATTTCCCGATATGGACACAGTAGCCGGGATTCTCCGGATCGATGTCAGCCCCTTTGCGACCCCTGCCAAAGATCGCGTCAAGGTCCCCTCTCGTCGTGAGGAACACCTTGGAGTCGAGCACTGGAAACAGATTGATACCTTGCCGAAAGTCGGCGTCGGAAATAGAGCCGATCATCGTTGCCTTCATGAGGCGGCGCGTGGAAGGAAGAGAAACCATCATCTTGTCGGCCTGTAACTCGTTCTCCTCGCTCATGACTACTCGCGTCACCATGCCGACAATGCGATGCGACCCCACAGGGATGATGATGTAGGAATTGATGCGCCCGACTTCTATGGTCCCTTCATAGGTCGAGCGTGTTAGGGCCTTCAAGTCCCGGTTCAGCTCGACCGTAACTTGCGCGGTATCCACCGCAACCACTCTCCCGATTTCGTGTTCAGTCGTCACCGGGATTCTCCGGGACCGCATTGTCAGGTTGTGCATCGGCGCCCAAGGCCTTGTAGGTCTTCATGACCTTGGCGGTTATCTCCTCTTCCTGCAAGTCGGGCAGCAGCCTTTCAACAAAGTGCTCGAAAGTGCCGAGTCGCCATCCGCCCACCAGCCAGACCCTTTCATCACCAAGCTGCTTCAGGTGGCTCACAAAATCGCTTTTTGGCGCCGGGTCAACGACAACAAGACTGAAGCTGGGGATAGCAAGCGCCTGGCGAATTATGGCGTTCACATGTTCATCTCCGAAGCCGTACCCGATGACGAAGAGTACCGACTGCGGCTGCGCAATTGCGGAACCAAAGCGGCGAAACAACTCCGAATAGGGCAAACCGAGCGCCTGCCCATACTTGAGTGGCGACGGGTAAATTTGTACGTCATCCTCAGGGGCCTCTTGTTTGTAAAAGGTGGCGTAGAGACCGTAAGGGTTTTCCCAATCAGCGGCACAACGATGCCATGTGATCGACCCGTGAAGTTTGTAGAGATGGAGGGCACGGTCGAAGCGATGAACGCGGCCCTCCGTTGTCTGGGCGGGAAAGTAGAAATCCAGATCGTAGGATTCCGGACGAAATATCCGGCGGAGGGTTCCTACAAAACCATCCACCAAGACGGCACCTTCAGCGTCAGCAGCTTTCTCGATTAGAGTGTCGTAGTTAAGCGTGAACAAATTAGCGCGGCGTAGGTTGAGGGGGCGCGTGAGGATTTTCTTGATGAGGCGACGGTGGTCCGTGAGCGAGTCTTCCTTGCCGTTAACTGGGAGATTGGTCAATGAGGTCAAGCTGCGGTTTATTTCTCGAATCAGACGACCAACGCACCCCTCAGACATGTCCAAGGTGACATCTTCGCCAAGGTTAAGCGTTGCGCTTGGTGCAAACTCCCGCATGCCCGCCAGCCAAATGTGAAGCCTACTCAGATAGTCTTCAAGGTTGCAGGGTATCTTGGGGACCTGTGCCAGGTCTCCAGTCAGGGCCTGCCGGCGTTCCGTAAGATCGAAAGCCTGACCAGATAGCGCGGAGACCGTCTCATAGAGCAGCGACAGCCAGCTTGTGTCTTCACCCTCCTCGGCTGCCTGGCCCTTTTTGTGAAGTGCTTTTTCGAGTTCCAGCGGAATTGATGCGAGCCCGATCCCGCCTGCCTTCATCGAAGCACCCGCGCCAATCAAGAGCGAGACGTTGTCGGTCTTGAGCAGCGTGCCGACACGAACACGCGTCTCTTTCAGTTTCTCGCTGAGGACACCCTCCGCTTTCTTCTTCGTCTCGGCGTCGACAGAAGAAAGATCGACAATCAGTTCTGGGCTGAGAACTTCGGTCCCGCCAATCTTCAGGTAGTAATTGTCGGTCACTGTGCGATCTTCACTTCCGGCAGGATATTCTCTTCGGAATCTTCGGTCGGCGCCGCGATCGAAACACCGTCAACGAGCATCGATGGCATCGGTCTTTTGGTTCTTACCCCCAAACTCCGAATGCGTTCTCCGACCGAGAGCGCATTGCCTTTCCCTGTCGAGAGCCGCCTTACTGCCTCGTTGTGAGCGTGCAACGCGCCTGTGATCTTCTCGGCGACGCCGTTCAGATCAAGGAGGCTCATGGTCACTTTATCGCACAAGTCGCCGGCAAGACGCGCAATTTCCTGCGCGTTTTGACCTTGCAATTCATAGCGCCAAATCGAGGCGACAGTCCGCATCGTCATAAGCAGTGTGGGGGGGCCAACAATCACGACGTGGCGGTCCCATGCATAGACGAAAAGCTCGGGCTCTCTGGTTAGTGCGGCGGCCAGCGCGCCCTCGATCGGGATGAACATCAGGGCGCAGTCGTGTGCTTGTAGTTTTTCGTTCTCCTGGTAGCGTTTGCCAGCAAGGTCATCGATATGACCTTTCATGTCCTTTACGAACTGGTCAGCGCAGATGGCGCTTTCCGCTTCGCCGTTCGCTGCAATCAGTCGCTCATAGGACGCAAGAGGGACCTTTGAATCAATGATCATGGTCCGCTGCTCTGGAAGCTTTATGATGATGTCCGGTCTTTGAGCTCCGCCGGATTCGCTCTTAAGGCCCAATCCGCGCCCTTGCGAGATATATTCTCTGCCCTCGGTAAGGCCCGCTGCTTCGAGAATGCGCTCCAAGGCGAGTTCGCCCCAGCGACCGAGGAGTTGAGAATCGCCCCTCAGCGCCTTTGCGAGTCCGTCCGCTTGGTTGCCAATCGTATGGCTAGTTTCGAGAATGAGCTTGATCTGCTCTTTGAGCGAGAGGACTTCGCGGTTTTCTGCCGTGTACGTGGTTTCTACCTTCGTCTGAAAGTCTTGAATTCGTTGGCGTAGCGGTTCGAGAATAGCGGACAATTCCTTTTGTGAATTCGATGAAAGCTCGGTGGCATTGGTCTTGAGGATGCGATTTGCGATGTTCTCGAATTCGGCCGTCAGTTGCTTCTGCTGGTCCGCAAGTTGCGCCGCCAGCGTTTCGATTCTATTGGTGAGAGCAGTCTCCCGTTCGGTGAGGCGTGCGACTTCGGCTGCTGCCGTCTTGGCCTCGTTCGCGGCTTCCTCGCGCTGAACCTCAAGAGCGGTAGTTTGGTTCGTCTGTTCTTCGGTTTGCTTCGTCAGGCTGGCAACACGCTCGATCAGTCGCGCAACTTCGGTTTCCGCCGCTTTAGCCTCACTCGCGGCCGTCTCGCGCTGAGCTTCTATCAAGGTGATCTGCTTGGCCTGTTCTTCGTTCTGTTTCGTGAGGCCCGCAACGCGCTCCGTCAGTCGAGCAACCTCCTCCCCTGCCGTTCTTACTTCGTCGGTGGCGGCCTTGCGTTCGGCATCGAGTTGATCTCCCCGGCTCCGAACTGCAATGCCTTCCTGGTTGAGCCGGGCGACCTCCGTTTGAGCCATGGTCAGTGCATCTCGGTCACGTGCGCGAACCGCTGGCCAGACATATCGTCCAAGCACGATGCCCAAAGCGGCAGCCAGCACACCAATGGTTATGAGAACTGCAACGTCCATATGGTTTACTCCAATTCAACCTTTGAGTGTACGCCGCAATTAATATCCGCATCACTCATTCCTGCGCCGTCGAAAAGCGGCTAGTGCGCCCGCAGCGCACACTAGCATGTCGCCGTGGGCTGCTACGCCGGTAACGGGGTGAGCTTTCGCGAAAACCGCCTCAATGGGCTTGCCGCTTGCGCCGTGCCGTTTTTCTTAGGCGTGGTAAACGTGAGTTCGAATCGAAGGTAAATAAGAAGGCAACGGGAACACCAAGCCCCCTGGCCATCGACTCGATCTTCTCGAAGGACGGGGAATTTCTGCCACGTTCAATTAGGCTGAGAAAGTCGACAGACATACCTACCATTTCGGCAAAATCTTCCTGGCTCTTCCCCAGATCATGACGAATCTGGAGCACTCGCAGACCGAATTGCTTTCGGAGGCTATTCAAAATTCGACTTGCAACCTGCCGAAAGTGTGGCGTAATCTCGTTCCGGGTACCACCGAACGAGATTACGGGTGAAGGCTCTAGCTAACGTGCTAGTTCAAATCGGTTTCTTGTCTGTGGGAGATGTCTCTATTTGTTCGAATACGAAGAGTTCATGAACGGGGATACTGAGCTGAGTTGAGAACACCTCGATGTTCTCAAAGGATGGAACATTGATTCCGCGTTCGATAAGACTAAGGAAGTCGACAGAGATACCGAGCAGTTCAGAGAACTCCTCTTGGCTCATCTTTTTCGCCAAGCGGATCGTCTTGAGGCGGTTGCCGAATTTCTCGCGAAGGCCCGACAAATATTGCACCTGTGGGCTGACTCTCGCTCATGGCTTCTTCGCATACCACCGAATGAGATTACGGGTCCCCTCGCGGATCAAACATGAATTGCGAATGCACATGCCGTAAGGACGAAGAGAAAAAGACGAAGAAGGCATTCGAGGTAAGACTGAGTCCACCCCGAGGATGTGCTTTGTAAGTTAGTGAAACTGAAACGTTTCCATGTGGGGCGGTGCGTGCCAAATCGATCCTCACGGTTCAATGAGCAGGCCGACCTCATGGAATCAAGTTAGTTAACAGGGAAGTCCCAAATGCTGGGCAATTGAGCCCACGGGTTTAAGTTTCATGGACGCTTCCGTCACAATTCGTTTGGCAGGGCTGGCCATCCCCAATCGGGACGGCCACGCCGCCAGTTCTCCCGTTGCAACCCCGGCTCAGGAAGTTCAAATCCCGGACGAAGCCTTGATGGCTCAGATTTGCGACGGGAGCAGGGAAGCGCTGGCTGTTCTGTTCCGGCGCTACGCCCGTCTGGTAAGGACTGTAGCAATGCGCATCCTGCGCGACGATTCGGAAGCGGATGACTTGCTTCAGGACGTATTTCTTTTTGTCCATCGCAACTGTTCCATATTCGATTCGTCAAGAGCTGGGCTGCGCTCCTGGATCGTTCAGATGACCTATCACCGCGCGATCGACCGCAGACGCTACCTCAATTCGCGCCACTTCTACACGCGGCTGGACCTGGATGGTGTCGCGGATTTGCTGGACACACGCTCGGAGAGCAGGGAAGACAAAGCTTCTTTCATTTCGTTGGTCGGAAATACGACCATCCATGGACTTCTCGACACCCTCACTGAAGACCAGCGTAATACTTTGAGTCTGCATTTCTTCGAGGGCTACACCTTCGCCGAGATTGCCGCCAAGCTGGATCAATCTTTGGGAAACATTCGCAATCATTACTATCGAGGCTTGGACAAACTGCGGAAGCAGATGTTTCCAGGCAAATTGCCGGGCCGTAACGGATGTGGTAGAAAGTGACTCTCAAGCTAGGAGCCGGGGCGTTGTCGCGAGCACCTCATGACGAGTTCCTTGAGCTCTGTGCCATCTCAACTTCGGGTGAGCTGACCGGTGAAGAGCACAAGCGGCTGCAGGAGCATCTGGCTGTTTGTCCCGCTTGCAGGGAAGCCATGAAGCAGTATGAGGCTGTCGTAAGCGAGACCATTCCTGCGGTGGCGCCGGAACCAGAGAATCTCGAATCCGATCCGTCATGGTCGCAAGAGCAGGCGGAAGCGTCCCTCTTCGAGCGGCTGACCTTGGAGGAAGAAGTGGGCACGGATCGAGGGGGGGCTGAGGGGGATCCTGCCTCGAAACCTATTGGCAAGGTCCCCCTGTCAGCCAGCCAAACGACGTGGCGCAACGTGTGGACGCTTTACGCCGCCGGCATTCTGCTCATCATCGCTCTGGGTGTTTCTGCCTATCAGGTTGGCATCCGGCGGGGTGTAAAGACTGCCGCGGTCACGCCTCCAACCAGCCAAAGAAATCCAGCAGCTCTCGAACAGCAAGTTAGTGATGTTGGGCACGAACGCGAGATTTTACGCGTGCAGATCGCACAACGCGACAAGGAGATCACCTCGCTCCGGCACGAACTGGAGCGGCAGTCCGCAGAGATGGGCCGAATGAGATCCACCCAAGATCAACTGGAAACCGATCTCGACAATAGGCAGGCAGGCAGGCAGGATCTCCTTCAACAGCGATCTGACTTGAGTCAAAAGCTCGAAGCTGCGGAAGTCAAAACTCAAGGACTGCAGGACAAGCTGGATTCGCTCGAACGTCAGTTTTCCCAGGACAAACAGCGCGCCACTGCGCTCGAAGCGAAGGTGAGCGATCTCACGGGCTTATTGCATGATCGTGAAACTGCACTCGATCAGCAGCAAGAGTTGCTCGCTCACGACCGCGACATCCGGGACCTGATGGGCGCCCGAGATCTCTATGTCGCGGAAGTATACGACGTTGAGCGCACCGGAGAGACGAAGAAGCCTTATGGCCGCGTGTTCTACACGAAAGGGAAGTCGTTGATTTTTTACGCCTACGATCTGGACCAGCAGGCCGGTGTAAAGAAAGCCAGCACCTTCCAGGCATGGGGTCGGCGCGGGCCTGACCGGCAACAGGCGCTCAATCTGGGCGTTTTCTATGTGGACAACGCTTCCAACAGACGGTGGGTCTTAAGGTTCGACGATCCCAAGGTGCTGGCACAAATTGACGCGGTATTTGTGACCATCGAGCCTAATGGCGGGAGCCGCAAGCCGAGCAATAAGCCTCTATTGTTTGCCTACCTCCGCATTGATCCGAATCACCCTTAGGTGCTCGGAAAACCGACCACGGCCTTTTCACGGCAGCAATCCGAAAAAATGATTGATACAAATGTGCGGGGGCGTCCGTAAACCGTTATGAGTCCGTATGAATCTGCGCGAGCCAGGAGCTGCCCTAATGAGATTACTCTTCCGCCTTCCCCTCTTGTTCTTGATCGTATTTCTCATTAGGGCTGCGGTTGGACAGTCTCCCAATGGCACGATCAGTGGTTTGGTACTGGATCCGTCTGGACGTGCCATCGCCGAAGCGGAACTTCTAATCGTTAACGACGTCACGGGCATCAGGTACCCGGGCGCAACGAACGGTGAAGGCATCTACGCCGTTCCCAACCTCCCTCCAGGACCATATCGAATTCAGGTATCGAAAGTTGGATTCAAAACCCTGATCAAACCGGATATCACCCTCAATGTTCAGGATGCGCTGGCGGTGAACTTCACACTGCCAATCGGCGCCGCGTCGGAGACGGTGACGGTGGAGGGTGGCGCGCCGATGGTCAACACTACCGATGGGTCTGTGAGCACGGTCGTCGATCAGAACTACGTGAAAAACATGCCCCTCAACGGGCGCAGTTTTCAAGATTTGATCCTGCTCACCCCGGGTTCGGTCACGCAGTCGCCTCAAAACAGTCCCAACTCGCTCCTTGGGCAGACCGGAGAATTCAGCGTAAACGGGCAGCGTCCGGAATCAAACTACTACACGGTAGACGGAGTGAGCGCAAACGTGGGGGCGGCTCCCGGAGCTTTTATGGTTGAGTGGGCAGGGGCGAGCGGTTCGGTGCCTGCTGCCACGGCGTTGGGAACCACTCAAGGCTTAGTCTCCGTGGACGATCTCCAGGAATTTCGCGTGCAGAGTTCAACCTATTCGGCAGAGTTCGGGCGAAACCCCGGGGGTCAGTTCTCTTTTGAAACAAAATCGGGCACGAAACGATGGCACGGTACGGCATACGACTACCTTCGCAATGGCGTTTTCGACGCCAATGACTGGTTTAGTAACTACTTAGCGGTAAATCAGCCGGCAGTGCGGCAGAATGATTTTGGTGGAACATTCGGCGGACCACTCCGTATTCCACGAATCTACGACTCAAAGGACAAGACTTTCTTCTTCGTTTCCTATGAGGGCCTACGCTTGGTTCAGCCGCAAGCGGGAACTGTTAATGACGTTCCGGACGCCGGCCTGCGCGCAAACACTCCCGCTCCTCTCCAGCAGGCATTGAATGCGTTCCCGCTTCCTAACGGCCCCGATCTCGGCAGTGGAATTGCAGAGTTTATCGGAAGTTGGTCCAACCCCAGTTCGCTGAATTCCACCAGTGTTCGCCTCGATCACACGCCGAATAGCAAACTGGGATTCTTCTTGCGGTTTGGTGACACTCCTTCACGGTCAGACAACCGGGTGACCGGTGCATTCGCTACCCCATCCATGCTGAAAACCTCGGAACTCACTTCACGCACGTACACTGCCGGCGTGAATTTCGCGCCGAACAGCCACGTCAGCAACGAATTGCGTTTCAATTACAGCTCGAATCGCGTCGTAAGCCAGGTGACGATCGATAGCTTTGGCGGCAGCACGCCTGTCGATCTCGCACAGCTCGCTGGGCTAAGCGTCGATGCCAACCCTTCAATCGTCCTGCTCTACAGTGGGTTTGGAATCGCGCTGGGACAGCCGCTGCAGTCGGCAACTCAGCGGCAGTGGAATTTCGTGGACACCGTAAGCTTCTCCTATGGACGTCACCAACTGAAGTTCGGCGCGGACTATCGGAGACTATCGCCCGTTGCCGCTCCATTTAATCCGCTCTCGGAATATCTCTACTTAAGCGAGTCCAGTGTTGAATCCAATAGTGCGCTTGCGGTCGCAGAGAGTTTCGCCGCGGCCTATCCTCTGTATCAGAACTTTTCGGCATTCGCCCAAGATGAATGGAGAGAATCGCAGCGGTTCAACCTGTCGCTCGGGCTGCGCTGGGAGCTAAATCCTGCGCCCGGTGTGACGAAAGGACTAAAACCTTACACCATCCAGGGATCCACTCCCAGCACATGGACGCTGGCTCCCCAAGGCACCCCTCTTTGGCAAACGACTTGGTATAACTTCGCGCCTCGCGTCGGCATGGCTTACAAAGTACATGAAGGTCCTGGGAGCGAAACCGTCTTGCGCGGTGGTGCAGGCGTGTTCTTCGATACTGGCCAGCAGATGGGGTCACTTGGATACGAAGGACCGGGCTTCGGCGCTCAGAGCATTTTGCCGGGCTCTTCGTTCCCAATTTCTCCTTCCTTGGCGACACCGGCCATCGTAAATCCGCCGGTTGCGCCTTACAACGCTCCCGTCGGCGGCTTTCCACGACACTTGCAACTTCCCTACACGATTCAGTGGAACGCGACCCTTGATCAAGCGCTCGGCAAAGCACAGGCACTTACGTTATCCTACGTCGGCTCCCATGCGGCGCGGTTGCTGCAGGAGAATGAGTTTTCCGGAAGCGTCATCGGTAATCCGAACGCAAGCAGTTTCTTTCTTTTCGAGAATGGGTTGACCTCTGATTACGATGCGCTACAACTTCAATTCCGGCGCAGGTTGAGCCAGGGCCTGACAACGCTAGCCTCCTATACTTGGTCTCACTGCATTGACTATGGATCCCAAAACTATCTCTTTGCCTACCAGCGCGGAGACTGCGACTTTGATGTTCGCCAGAACGTTTCGGCCGCCGTGTCCTACGACATTCCGAATGTCGGCAAGAATCGCTGGCTGAGCGCGACGCTGCATCAATGGGGCATCGACGCACGGTTCAGCGCCCGCACGGCTTTTCCAGTGAGCCTCGACGGTTCGACCGCAGTCGATCCTGTAACGGGACAGGTTATCAACGGTGGGCTCGATCTAGTTCCTGGCGAACCTGTGTACCTCTACGGGTCACAGTGTGCCGCGTTCTATAACAACGGTCTCGAGTGCCCGGGAGGCCGCGCCATTAACCCGGATGCATTTACTCCTCCTGTCACTGGGGCGGGGAATGCTCCGCGGAACTTTGTGCGAGGCTTTGGCGCCCAGCAGGTGGACGTGGCGTTTCGGCGGAGTTTTGGGATTTACGAGGGACTCCAACTGCAATTTCGTGCCGAGGCTTTCAACATCTTCAACCACGCGAATTTCGGGCGAATCGATCCCACGTTCGGCGACACCACCTTCGGTCAAGCGACGGGCACGCTCGCGAGTACGCTCGGAATCCTCAGTCCGCTCTACCAGATGGGCGGCGCGCGTTCTATGCAATTCGCGCTAAAGCTCATATTCTGACGGACTCTCTCGACTACATCCCTTGGGAGAATCGCAATGATGCTGCGCAAAGTGTGCGTCCTGCTTTTGCCGATGTGTGCGATTTTGTCATCGAATTGGCTTCGCGGCCAGGACTTGAAGAGGGCGTTCACCGTTGTCGATTCAATCGAAGCCACCCAGGTTCTCCAAGACCGCGCGAACGGCCCGGCCTTGGTTTCGCCGGATGAAAGGAGATACCTTGTCGTGCTGCAACGGGGAGACGTAGCGCGCAAAGGAAGTTGGGTGGAACTGCTTTCCGGAAGCCTCGCGTCGGTTGAATCTGCAACCGAGACCAACATCGTGTCCCGATTGTTCACAAAATCCACAGCACCGGCGAGGGATTTGATCAGAAATGTTCGTTGGCTGGCCGACAGCAGGCACGTCGCTTTCATGTGGGATGACGGCTCGGAACGTCCAAGGATTGTCAGTGTGGACGTGCTGACCCACCGCAGGCAAACACTGGTTCGGCACCCCACACCTATGATGATGTATGACATCAGTCGGGATGGTCAGACGATTGTCTTCATTGCCCAGTCGCCTTGCGGCACTCCCAAGAACGCGGTGTTGGCGCGCGACGGGTTTGCCGTGGGTGTGCAATCGATTTGGACGATTCTACGCGGTGATTTCAATGGGTCGGCTCCAAGTGCACATTACGAAACCTTTGTCTATCATCGGCCTGAAGGGCGACTTCGTAAGATCAAAGAAGCCAGAATTACCTGGTCTATCCCTCCGGAGCTGCTGCAAGTGTCGCCTGACGGTCGCTTTGCTTTGACTGTGCGACCGGTGAGAGACGTGCCGCGGAGTTGGGATGCCTATACGGAGCATCTCTTCAAGGACGTCTACTTGCCTGCGGCGCACGATCATCCCGACGGCCCGAACTTTATTCGACAGTACTCCATCATCGATCTGAAGGAAGCTACTATCCGACCGCTCTGGAACGCACCGGAGAACCCTTCGGGGGACGAGGTTTGGTCGCCGACCGGCCATCAGTTGGTGATTGGACCCACCTTTCTTCCTGTCCCACAAGCGAGTCCGGTTGGGCTTGCCGGGAAAGCGGTAGTCGCTGTTGACATAAGTTCGGGGCAGTACGAGTATTTGCCTCTTCCGGACGGTTCCGGCGGTTCAGCGTATCGGCCAGTTCGTTGGAACAAGGATGGCATTATCGAAATCGCTGAAGCCACTGCCTCACAGCAGGACAGCGCGAACTTGAGTTTCAGGAGGGTCAACAGCGAATGGAAACGACTCGCAAGGACCGCACATGCAAGGGCGCCGCGAGGAGTGCGGGTCGAACTGCGGGAGGATCCGAATACTCCGCCTGCACTATACGCGGCTGACGACGCGAATGGATCTCAGCGGTTTATACGGGACCTCAGTCCCCAATTGAGGACACAAGTCAGGCTTGGACACGTTGAACCCGTCCACTGGAAGGGAACTGATGGCAGGTCGTGGACGGGAATGATCTATTACCCCGTGCACCATGAATCTGGCCGGTCCTTTCCCTTTGTCATTCAGACTCACGGCTATTTTCTCCGGCAATTTTCGCTCGACGGGTCCTTTACGACGGTCTTCGCAGCGCAGGCGCTGGCGAATCGCGACATTGCAGTGCTGCAGATCGGGGGACCAGACGCGGGCATCGAAGATATCGTAGCGACTCCCAAAGAGGCCGAAGTCTTTATGGCAGGGTGTGAAGGTGCGATCGAGTTCTTCGTGTCGGCGGGGCTAGCCGATCAGGGAAAGATTGGAATCATCGGATTCAGCCGGACGGGATGGCTTGTAGAGTACATGCTTACTCATTCTGCGATCCCGCTGGCCGCCGCGGAAGTGGCTGACAATATCGATGGAAGCTACCTCCAGTATTTACTCGATGCAAGCGATCGCCGGGTTTTCGACGAGAAACAAAATGGTGGACGCCCTTTCGGTAAAGGAATTCGAACATGGGCGCGTGCGTCTCCCGGCTTCAACGCCGATCAGGTCCATGTTCCTCTGCGCATGGAGCTCGATTCTGGGCCGATCGATCAGATCCTCGGGGCGTGGGAGATGTTTAGTAACTTGCGCTACTTACGGAAGCCAGTCGAACTGTTTGTGATCCCAGACATTCAACAGGGCGTGCATCTCCTCCAGAATCCGGCGCAGCGCCTTGCTTCGCAGGGCGGAACTGTGGATTGGTTTTGCTTCTGGTTAAAGGGTGAAGAGGATCCCGACCCCAAGAAAGTCGCTCAGTACACGCGCTGGCGCGAGCTCAGAAAACTTGCAAAGTAGGGAACAAATTGTCCGAGGCAGCAGCACCCTTTCTTGGCAGGATCAAGAAACAAGGAGGGCGCTCCGGTAGCAGAGTGCCCTCCTTGCGGACGACTATTCATCAGCTTCGTACGCGTTGGTTGTGGCCAAGATTGATTCGCTGTCCAGCGTCACATGGTGCTTCTTTTCGGTACTGCTCTGGACCGCATCGATGGCAGATGCCAGTGGAACAACATCCGGCTTGACGTACTTCATGAAGTTCACCTCCTTTCTGTTGGAAACTCACTTGCCGTGGTAACCGACTTTTCGTCTATTGCCAAACGACACTCAGAGAAAGCGTCGCGCGGGCGCTCAAACTGCTTGAGCGCCCTCACATGCGACAGCTACTCATCGGCCTCGTACGCGGTGGACGATCCCGACGTTACAAGCGAATCGGGGTACATGGGATCTTTCTTGTTTGAAGACCCGCTCTCGACTGCCTGGGCGGCAGGGGCTAGCAGAGTGACTTCTGGTCTCGTATACTTCATGACGTTTACCTCCTTTCTGTTTGTGATTATTTGCTGTAGATAGAGAATTCATTTTCCAGGGTACTGGTCCGTCACCATAAACGCTGTCTTGACTTGTGCAGAACCTTGTTCCGAATGTGCTACCGGTTGCCTTAACACCTTGGTTCTCATTGCACCCTTCAACCAGAACTCGAGGTCCAGCGTGCGCATCAGCGTGACGACCGGAACCTCCTGGCCTGTATTGGCTTTTCGAATCGCTTCACGTAAAGCGTCCGGATCCACAATCCCAAGGCAGTGGCTCACCATGTCACGGGAAAGTGCGACGAGGGCAGCCGATTCTTTTGCGATAGCGGCCATCGCCGATCGCGTCACGAACGCCTTTCGTTTCCTCTGGAGGATCTCATCCGGAACGATGCCGACGAGAGAGCGGCGAAGCAGAGAACGACGCTGACCCGGACGAACCAGTTGTTCCCGCGGGATGGAAAAGACGAATTCGAGGAGGCTGCGGTCCAGGTACGGGTAACGCTTCTCATGAAGTGGATCCTGAAGTAGGGCACCGAAGCCCAGTTGCCTTCTCAGCATGTCCAGCGTGGAGACGTTCTCTTGAAAACTTGGCAGTCCGCCGAAAAACTTCAACCTTGATTCATAGCCGGTCAGAGCGGCTCTGTGGCGCTTAATAAATGCGCGGCGGAGCCACGCCGCGGGTCGCCTGTGTTCTAGCAAGCTGAGGAGCGCGGGAGGCAGAAACCCTCGAGCGGCTTCGGAGAGCAGATGGATCCAGGGCTTTCTTCTCTCCAAGCTCCAAGCCTTCAATTGGTGCACCAGCAGTCGAAGCCGAGCTCTTGCCAATAAATCCTCGAGTTCGGGCAGCGGTGTCGGCACGCCCCCGGTGATTTCGTCACCGCCGATACCGGAGAGCAGGACCCGGTAACCGCCGGATCGCATACAGGTGGCAAATCGGAGGTCGGCAGGACATCTCGAACTGGGTGCGGCTGCGAAGCAGTCAGGATCAAACTTGAGTATGCGCTCTTGTTGAGCGCTGACATCAATATGGCATCCGGTGCGACCTCGCTTTTCCTCCACCTTTGCGAAGTAAGGCCGCTCGTTCCAATTTGGTTCGGAGTCGTCGTAATAGGAGATCGTATCGACCCTTGGCGTTTCGGCCTCGGCACCTCCAATAAGCATGTCCGCCATACCAACGATCGAGGACGAATCCATACCGCCGCTCAGCTCGGCCATAACAGGCGCGTCCGAGCGGAGCCGCCGCCGGACCGCTTGGCCGAAGACACTGCGGAAGTGTTCCTCGTATTCTTGGTCGGTGCGGTATCGGATTCTTTCGTCGGCATCGAAGTCCCAATACTTGCTGATTCTCAGCGCGTTTCTGGTCACGTGAATGAACGACGACGGCGGGACGGAGCAGATGCCCACGTACGGGGTCAGGTGAGCGGCCGGGAAAAAGGAGAGCCATCCGGCGACGTATTCCTCGCTGAGAGCGAAGGATCGATCAGCAAACAGAACAAGCGGGTCGAGAAGACTGCTCCAGGTTACTTGGGCGTCGCTCCGCGCATAGTAGAGAGGTCGCGTTCCGATTGGATCCTTGGCCAGAGTCAAAGATTGATCCTCTGGTGTCCAAATGGAAAGCGCCCAGTCACCAATCAGCTTGGCCAAACACGCTCTTCCCCACCGGTCGTAGGCGGCGGCAACTATGAGAACGTCAGGCGAGCCACTCTCTAGTGTGAGGCTTAGCTGCTGTCTTAGTTCGGCACGATTGTCCAAGCGGCCGTCCCACGTGATAACGGCACCTGCCTTGGACCGATGCGGCTGATATTCGCTCTTCGCTTCCTTCGTTGTATGGAAGGCGCGATAGACGATGGTCAAGCCGCTCTTGGAATAGGAGTTCTGGCCATCCGGTCCATAGGGAACAAGCGAACTGGTGGCCTTCTCGATGTACTCCCTATCGGGTGGTGTATGGTCGAAGTTCCATCTTCCAAACTGGACGCTCATGACTGATGCTCCTAGCACCTGGCGAGAACCGTGTACATTTCTGGTGTATATGGCTTGTCGTTCACAACACGGCCACCGACCTCGACCCATGCGTGCGCTTTGAAAGGCATCTGCCGAGCGCCGATGACCATCTCTGCCGGGACGCCATGGTATTTGAGAAGACACGCCGTAGCAGCGGAACGCTGCAGGCACAGCACTTCCTTCCAGTACCAAATGCAAGCCATGTCCACCGCCGAGCAAATGTGTTCGATCGGAACTGAGGATGTCGTTCGGCCTCCGATCGGGCACTGGCGGACCCTCTCGTAGAGGGCAGGGAAGTCTCGCCTTGCCAAATAGAAATCGAATTCAATCAGCTTGATGTACGCTTTCAACACAAGTCGGAACATAGTCCACCCCTTCTGCGGATGAAGCGGGTAGCCCCAATTGATCGCAAAGAAACCCCATTCTGTCGGTCAGAGCCTCAACACGCTCACTCAGCGGCAGTACCGGCGAGTGCCCTCGAAATCTGCTGTAGTCCAAGACAATTGGGTTATCGGATACGTTGGCCGCCTGAAGCCGCGCGGTCATCTTTCTGGCGTGGAGCGAATTGCAGTTTTGATCGGCATCACCCGAAACGATCATAGCGGCCGGGTAAGCGACGCCGTCCCGAACCCGATGGTAGGGGGAATAGCGGGCCAGTACAGCGAAGTCGTCCGGGTCATCGGCTGTGCCAAATTCCTCAGCCCACACGTGCGCATTATCGAATAAGTGATACCGCAACATGTCCAGCATCGGAGCCATGCAAACCACAGCCCGGAAAAGATCTGGGCGCTGCGTCAACGCTGCGCCCACCAGCAGACCGGAGTTCGATCCACCGAAAATGGCCAGTTTGTGTGGCTGGGTGCGTCGAGTTTCAATGAGCCACTCAGCCGCAGCCAGAAAATCGTCGATCGCGACCTGCCGGTTGCGTCTCTTGGCGGCGTTGTGCCATTCCACCCCAAATTCCGAACCGCCCCGGATATTGGGAAGAGCGAACAGGCATCCCCGCTCCATCAGAAAGGACACGAAGACGCTGAACTGCGGTGTCATCGGAATCCCATACCCGCCGTAGGAAGTCATGATTGTGGGATAGGGGCCGCCGGTGAGAACTTCATGCCGGCCCACGAGGAACATTGGAATCCGCGTGCCATCCTTTGCGGAGAACCACACCTGGACGTGCGCGTACTCCTGGGAGTCGAACGGAATCGCTCTACGTGCCCAGAGCTGCGGCTCCCTGATCTTCGCAGAGCAACGCCAGATCTGAACGGGCTTGGTGAATGATTCCTGTTCGATCAAAAGTTCATCACTCTCGGCCGAAGCCCCGACGATGCGAACAGTATCGCTCTCCCCCACTGGCAGTTGGCCGAGCTTTTCACCCTGCAGGTCAAAGACTTGGATTTCGGACTTAACCCCCCGGATGTAGGACACATAGATTCTGTCTGAGGTGACAGCCCATCCGTGAATTGGACAATCGCTTTCGGCGATGACATCCACAAACTCCGGGGGTCCCCCCGCCCGCGGGCGAACCTCGACGATCTTGGAATTGGGTGAGTTGCGATCCGTGATGGCCAGGATCCGATCCTTCAGAAGCAACGGTCCAAACTTGTAGTCGGCATTCTCAACCAGGAACTCGGCAGGGCTTTCATTGTCGAAGGACCAGAGATAGAAATCTGTATAGGTCTTGTCACAAAACCTGAATACGAGAAAGCCCAAGCGTGTCTGACCGGGAACGATGTGCAAGCGAAGTTTCTCGTTCTCCCCGGCGCAGAAGATCTCTCGGTCGTTGTCGAAGGCAGTGCCGAGGGCATGGTGGTAGGCTGCGCGATAGTAGGGGCGCTTTGCACCCAAGGCCTCGTGGACGTAGTAAAAGCTTCGCGCATCCGGAGCAAACGAAAATCCTCTCAAATAGCCCCGGGGCAGTGCCTCAGGAAGCCTCTCTCGTTTGTCGACATCGAACAGCTCAAATGTCCCGGTGCGCTCCCCACCCTCCTTCACTTCGTACAGGAGCAAGCGGCCGTCCTGGGATAGCCGCAACGGTTTGACCGCCGTGTAGTTGCCCGTTCTCCGTTCTTGTGGGTCGATCAGAAGTTGATCTTCTCCGTCGAAGCCTTCACGCAGAAGAATGCAGGGTTGCTCCTGGCCGCGAACGCGCTTCCGAAACACATATTTGTTGTCAACTTGCTGGATGGAATCGTAGGTCTCAACATCCAGAAGCTCGCGAATCCGTTTGCGGATGCGTTCTCGGCCCGGAATTGCGTCCAGATACGCACGCGCATATTGTGTTTGCGCGGCAAGCCACTCTCGAGTCCGTGGTGATTCTTGGTCTTCGAGCCAGCGGTAGGGATCCGTTATCGGAACACCGTGCAGAACGTCAGTCACAGGCTCGACTGGAGAGTGGGGCGGGACTGCCGTCAGTTGCAGCAAAGGTCCCTCCGTTTTTGCAATAGCTGCATTTCGCTGTGCATCCGTCGCGTCCAACTCCGAAGGTAGCCGGCGATCTTAGGCTCTCGTGGGATTGTCGGGTTCCGCCATGCCTCCGTACCCGCTGCATACGCGAAGACTGCTAGAACGGGCGCAAGGTCCAGCGCTGCGGAGACGGTTTCAGGAGAGAGAATTCTGTGCCACTTCGTTTCGTATGCCTTGACAAGATCGGTGCCCGAAACAAACTTCTCCTGTCGCAGCCGCATTAGGTGTTCACGGAGGTACTGAAGAGTGAGAAACGGATTCCCAACATATGCCTCAGCCCAGTCGAGAAAGACGCATTGATCGGCGGAACACAAGATATTCCCTGGGTTGAAATCCAGATGTCCCAACGTGTCTGGGATGTTCAATTCGGCGAGCTCAGATAGTGCCTCCTTGATCTGACCTCGGAGCGTCAGGAGTTCGTTTCCATCGAGGACTGGTGGTGGAGTCTTCTGCTGTTGCTCCATGACCTGTGACATCACTTCCATGAAGGGATCGACCAATGTCAGAAGAGAGCTGACTCGAAGTTCTTTGCATCGAGCCTCAAGAAGCTGGTCAGTCTTTCCTACCGAAGCGATTTGAAGCTCTGCCAAGGTCTGGGCAGCCCGTTCCCGGGCACAAGCGTCTGGAACTTCATCCAACGTCGAACTGGCGAACTCCGTCGTCAGCCAGCCGTGCCAGGTTGGATGGGTTGCGATCACGGTGGGGACGAAGCCGGGGAACAGTTTCGATAGTGCGACGGATATTGGAAATTCCCGCAGATTGGGTTCACCGACAGCCTTAAACCACACGGCTTGACCGTTTGTTTCCAGCCGAAGCAACGCAAAGGTTGGGCTGGCGTTGAGCTGCCGGAATCCTGCGCTTAAGCGAAGTCCGTACGGGTCAATCTCATGCTGTACCCAGGAGGACAACTCTTCGATCCACCCCGGTCTACCAAACGGCCCGATGGCCTCCCCGCTTTGAAATCCGGCTATCTGGCGCGACATATCGATAATCGCAGCGAGATCTTGCTCATCCGCAAAGGATTGATCCGGGAACGAATTCACGCATATCCAACGCGTTTCATCAGGCGCTGCAATCCTGGCTTCTCTGGTCTCCATCACCTGGTAGAGTGGCGGTTCGCCATCTATTGTGGCAGCGGACAGCTCGGGCGTGAAAAGGCACATTGCAGAAATTCCATAACGCTTCCTGACAGCAGCAATCACGTTTTCCGCCACCCGTTCCCACCTAGGAATTTCGACGCAAGGAAGTGTGTGTGGCGGCCGTTCGCCAGAAACCAGGAGTTCAGCTCCGTTCTTCTGCAGTAGGAGAATGCGGTACAGATCCTGCAGCACTGGCCGAGCGACAACTGGATGAGCATTTTGTTCCACAGGCGCGCTGCTCATGAGACTTTCTCTCCCTGCTGCGTACGAACAAGCTTGTGTTCTTCTAGCGATTTGAGGAACTCACGCACATCGTCTACCGCGGTTTCCTCGCTTATGCTGTATTGATGGGCGATTTCCTTGGCGATCTCTGTCTCCGCACATCCCTTCCCGAGTAATTCCAGGATCAGGGCTCCGACCGGATTCAGCCTGAACATCTGGCCGTGGTCTATATCGAGGACAATTCCGCCATCCTCATTCCTGGTGCTCCGAACTCCGGCTGAAACTTGGTACAAGGTGTGGATCCTTTCGGCTGGTAACGTACTGGGCAATGTCCCACGTAGTGCAGGCCTGAGGCGACACTTTGCGCGAAATGTTCGCAAGACAGCCGGGCTGCCGTGGGCTCTTCACGTCTTCAATGGGATAGGAGGTTGTTGCGTACCCTGCGCAGGTGAAGAGCTGTCCGGCTTTCCATCCTATTCGGATGGTTACGCGCAAACGCACGGCACCTAGTTGCTCGAGCGGGGCAATTGTTCGAAGAAACTTCTTACTTCTGCGAAGCTATCGGTCAGCCCGGAGGGCAGCCCACATTCGGCCGCGAGTCCCCGGAATTGGGTTTCCTAGGATTCCGGTGGTGAAACGAGCGTTACGAGAACCACGGTTCGTCTTCCTTCGATCGAATCTCATGTCGGATTGCGTCGGCCATTTGGTGCCTGGCCTAGGTCGCCCATTTCTCCGACAGGAGTCATACGAAGATATATGTGATTGATTCAATGGGTGATGATTAGTATTTCTCGGATAGGAAGGTACGTCATATAGGAAAGTTTTCCTTTTCAACTAGTTTCCCATCTGTGAAAATAGCCTACCATTGAGTGATCTCATGTGAGTAGCGAGGGCGGCGGTAGCACTGAGGAGTTCGTTCTTGTTGTAGCCAGCATATCCGAGCATGAGCCCCGATCGCGAACGGTGTCGTAATGTATAACGTGACAGGGGAGGGCATTCTATTCCAGCCTGCTGGATTGCGTCCGAAACCGAAGTGTCTTTCATCCCCGGTGGTAGCCAACCCACAAGATGAAAACCAGCTTCCGCAGGTTGGACATCCAAGAGTCCCTCCAGCCTGTCTTGTGCTGCTTCTAACAAAATCTGCTGCCGCTCAATGTACACCATTCGCATACGACGTATGTGCCTGCCAAAGTGACCGTCTTCAATAAAGCTGGCCAGCGCAGCTTGTTCCGCCAGCGGAGCCTGCCGGTCAGCTATCGCCTTCATCGTAGAGAAAGCGTCAATAAGGTGATTGGGAACGACTAGATAGCCAAGTCGAAGGGCAGGATGAAGGACCTTGCTGAAAGTCCCCATGTAAAGTACGCAGTTAAATTGGTCGAGACCTTGCAGCGCCGGCAAAGGGCCACCGGTATATCGGAACTCGCTGTCGTAGTCGTCTTCGATGATCCATGCGCGATGTTGACGAGCCCATGTAAGAAGGGTCAACCGACGACGCAGGGGTAGAGTTCCACCAAGGGGGTATTGGTGTGAGGGGCAGACACATACCAGGCGCGCCTGGGGCAACGGGCAATGATCTTCGATCGCCAAGCCATACTTATCTACGCGGAAAGGAATCAGTTTGGCACCCACGGCTCTGAACGCAGCCCACGCACCTGGATGGCCGGGATCTTCCACGATCGCAGAATCGCCAGCATTGAGCAAAACACGCGCAGCCAAGTCGAGAGCTTGCTGCGCTCCGGAGACAACAATCACTTGCCGCCAATCGCATCGAACACCCCGAGCGGCACGCAGGTAGTCGGCAATCACGTGACGAAGTGGTGCATAGCCGGCCGCGTTTCCATATCTGTAAAGCGCAGTTGGTAGAGTGCGAGCAATTCGCGATCGGATCCGATTCCAAAGTGATTGGGGGAAGAGATCCAGGGCCGCAACACTTGGACGAAAAGGTACTGGCGGACGACCTGGGTCCAGACCGGGAACCCTAAATCTTGCCAGCCATCGACCTAGTTCGGACAAGCGGGATCTTGATGAAATCTTAGTCCTTCCTCTGCTCGAGAGTTGGTGCTCAAGCAAGGATTGCTCCGGAAGTGCTGCGACGACGAAGGTTCCGGAGCCGTGCCTCGCCTCAAGATAGCCTTCAGCGATCAGTTGTTCGAAAGCAGCAATGGCTGTATTACGACCTATACCGAGCTCCTCTGCAACGCGCCTAGACGAAGGAAGCTTTACACCTGGCCGTAACCGCCCCTCAATAACGGATCGGCGCAACTCATTGCTTAGCTGCTGTCGGAGGGAAGTACGACGCCGGTGGTCCAATTCCAGGGATTGAAAGAGTTCAGTGCGCATCAAAAGTGGCTCCTTTTACTGGATGAAAGTGGATCTTTACTAGGTACCATATTCGGTCTACCTTTGTCGACACATTGAACGCAAGGTGCCCAAAATATCGGAACAGGCTAGCAGCCTGTGATGAAACTCCAGCGCCAAAGCAGCGCCTAAAGGCGCTGCCATAACACGGCACTTACGCTATGCCTGAAGGCATACCCGGATACAAATCGCGCTTGCACCACGGGCTGCTAGCGATGCGTTCTGGGGATACGCACAGTTTGATCTGGCCCCGCCGCACAACGAAATCGATCCCAACCTGTGCGCGAGAAATGCTTGATAAAATCATAGAAATAAGTCGTACAGATCAATTTTTCAGCAGCCTGTTAGGCTTCAAGCCCTTGTCGACATGAATATGGAACGCCTCGCGAAACCGGACGGAATATGGAAGAGCTTCTGATTGCATTGGCAGTTATTTCGGTGGTGTTCGTCATTGTGTGGATCGCGTTTTTGATGCGGACATGGCATGCCCCGGGGAAGGGAGAGGACGAGAATCCAAATCTCCCGGTACAGATTGGCATCGGTTTCTTCACTAATTTCCTGGATACGCTAGGCATCGGCTCATTCGCCACCACGAGCTCGATTTATAAGCTCCTAAATGCTGTCCCCGATGATCTGATTCCCGGAACCATGAATGTCGGACATACGTTGCCTTCGGTCGTGCAGGCGTTCATTCTTGTCGCGGTAATTCCCGTGGATTTTCGGACAATGGTGTCGATGATTACCGCCGCCTCGGCGGGAGCTTGGTTTGGGGCGGGAACCGTTAGCGGGTGGCCTAAGCGGAAAATTCAAATTGGGCTGGGCCTCGCGCTGTTCGCTGCGGCATTGCTGATGCTTTCGTCGCAATTGAAGTTGGTTCCCGTGGGAGGAGATGCGCTTGGGCTTGAGGGGCTGAAATTCTGGTTTGCGGTCGCGGCCAGTTTTGTTTTCGGAGCGATTCAGCAACTCGGGGTTGGTCTTTTTGCTCCCTGCATGATTCTCGTCAGCTTGCTCGGGATGAATCCTCGCTCCGCTTTTCCCATCATGATGGGCTCCTGTGCCTTCCTGATGCCCATCGGATCGTACAGATTCATCAAGAGCCGCCGCTACAGCCCGAGAGCCGCAGTTGGTCTTACGCTAGGTGGGATTCCGGGGGTAATCATAGCCGCGTATCTGGTCAAGTCTCTCCCCCTCGGCACGGTCCGCTGGCTGGTGGTGGTCGTGGTGCTTTACACTTCGGCAATGCTGCTGCGCTCGGCCGCCGCCGAGAAGGCGGCCAACGTTGCAAATGGTGTGCGTCGGTAATCGACGGTTAACGGCCTCAGAAAATTCTAAGGAAGCCAACTCCCTCTAACAAGGGTCTTGACGTAATGGAGACGGCGTTCGCGATAGCGCGGCTGTTGGCGCAGGCATCAGGGCTATCAGCCGGTGACTAGAGGCGTCTACCACATCAATGCCGTCGATGAGGTCACGCAATGGCAAATCGGCCGCCACTGCACGCATCAGCGAAGCCTGGCTGGAGCCGGTGCGAGAAAGGCCAACGGTGCTTTTACTCGCGCTATCAGACGCCACTCAAGACGCTGCTGGCCTTGTCTCAGCCCGCGCAGCACCTGCGCGACGGGCTCTTAGCTGCTGTCGGAGGGAAGTACGACGCCGGTGGTCCAATTCCAGGGATTGAAAGAGTTCAGTGCGCATCAAAAGTGGCTCCTTTTACTGGATGAAAGTGGATCTTTACTAGGTACCATATTCGGTCTACCTTTGTCGACACATTGAACGCAAGTGCCCAAAAATATCGGAACAGGCTAGGACAGCGACGTTAGCCAACCGCGTTGTATGTCGACGGGTTTCCTTACGAGAAATTCTGTTCTTGCTCGATTTGGCGCAGCGCAAAGGGAGGGACAAACATGACAACGAAGAGGCTCCGGAAAGCATTCACGGACAATCGAGCGCTAAAAGTAACAATATTTGCGATGATCCTTTGTTGTTCAATTCTGTTATCTGGTGTTCTTTTCGCTCAAACCTTCCGCGGCACAATTCTCGGCACTGTAACGGATTCTTCCGGCGCGGTGCTTCCTGGGGCCAAGGTGACAGTCCGAAACTCAGGCACCGGGCTAGAACGGACGAGCCAGACGAGCGCTGACGGTAGCTACAGACTTTCAGAGTTGCCCATCGGCACTTACACGGTCATAGTCGAAGCCCAAGCTGGGTTTCAAGCGTCGATCACGAATAATGTCACGGTCGATGTCGCGACCGAGCGTCGTGTAGACGCAATCCTTAAGCCGGGTGACGTTTCACAGCGCATTGAGGTGTCTGGTGACGCTCTGCCCCAGTTGGAGACAACTTCTGCCCAATTGGGCGGTACCCTTACCAGCCACACGATTGAAGAGTTGCCCGTGAACGGTCGCGATTACACCAAACTGATTTTCCTAAACCCCGGTATTGCCGGGTCGCCGGACCAGATCACAGATTCCCCGGGTTCTGAGGGGACGTTTTCGATGAATGGTCAACGGGGACGGGCAAACAACTTTCTACTCGACGGCACAGACATGAACGACGG
Organism: Terriglobales bacterium; assembly: GCA_050012595.1. GTDB lineage: Bacteria > Acidobacteriota > Terriglobia > Terriglobales > Acidobacteriaceae > Acidiflorens. The sequence continues at coordinate 91,030 of JBEKGW010000013.1, read as the reverse complement.
CTATCGCAACGACCCAGCGATTAACGAGGCGGGCGTATTCGGCGATCCGGCGACAATCCTTCCTATCGACGCAATTGCTGAACTGCGCGTACTCTCCAACTACGAAGCCGAGTATGGACGCAATAGCGGAGCGGTCGTGAATATTGTGACCAAGAGTGGAACCAATGCATTACACGGCTCGGCGTTCGAGTATTGGCGTAGTGGCCAGATCGGTGCACGAAACTTCTTTAACAACGTTGGACAAAAGAATCCTTTCCTCAACAACCAATTCGGTGGGTTTCTTGGTGGCCCGATCGTGAAAAATCGAACGTTCTTCCATCTGGATTACGAAGGCCAACGCGAAACCGGTGCGCAGTCCACATCCAATTGCGTGCCAGATCCTTCCGTGATTGCCACCACCGAACAGGCCATCACAAGTGAAGGCCTGCAGGTGAGTCAGACCATTAAGAATTTGTTGGCTAGAAACCCATGGCCCACACCAAATATCCCCGGGGTCACAAATGGCAATAACGGGACTACTTGTGTTCTGGCGAGCGACCTGACAACCCCGGCGAACAATCTGGCGACTTCGACACACTTCGAAAATAGCGTGGACAGCGTAATTGCGAAAGTGGATCACAATTTCAATTCCGCAAATCAGCTTAGTGGTCGCTATTACTTCGGCAATAGCTTACAGAGTTTCCCTTTGGGTCTAGGAGCAGCTGGTGTTTTGCCTGGCTTCAATACGGTCACCCCGACTAGAGTGCAGCTCGTCGCGATCTCCTATGTAAAGGTAGTGAATTCCAATCAAGTCAACGAGGCTCGTCTCGGTTGGAATCGATACGCAGAAGGTTTTTTCCCGGAAGACAGCAGCTTCAACCCTGAGTCGATAGGCATGGATACAGGAGTAAGTGAGACTAATTTTGGTTTGCCCAAGATCACGGTGGGGGCCTTTACGGTCATTGGCGCAAATCCAGCGGTGCCGCGCTCGCGTGTTGATTCCAACTGGCACGCGATCGACAACTATTCCTGGAAAAAAGGACGTCACGATCTGAAATTTGGATACGAGTTCCGCCGTACGACTATTTCTCTGTTTCAGAATGAAAATTTTCGGGGGAAACTCAGCTTCACTAACTTGAGTACTTTTCTGCAGGGCCTCCCGTCATCTGGCAGCCAGGCCGAGGGCAACACCGAACGAAACACTTTTGAGAATAGCCAGGCTCTTTATGTCCAGGATAGCTTCCGTGCAACGGCCCGATTGACTCTAAACTACGGTTTGCGTTGGGAGTATCTTGGACTAGTCGGCGAAAAGAAGCACCTCTTCTATCAATTTGATCCTTCGGCTGACTCCGTTATACGTGTCGGTGCAGGCGGTGGACCCTCATCTCTCTACCAGCCTGAATACACAAACTTTGCGCCACGCGTTGCCTTTGCCTATGACGTATCCGGCAAGAGCAAGACCGTCATCCGCGGCGGTTGGGGACTGTTCTTCGATGCCTTTTCTCAGGACGTCTTCCTAGGCCACGTCCCGTACAACTGCGCCTTTTGCCCCGGACCTGCCTTCACGGGGACTGGACCGGCTGCAATTAATTCCGCCTCGGTAGTTAGCGGCGTCGCCATTGCTCCAGACGTCCCCGTGTATGGAGCACCCTCACCGCTAGGGGATTTCTTTGGAACCGACCCTCATATTCGGACACCGTATGTCCAGAATTTTAACCTAAATATTCAGCAGCAAATCACGAGCGCGGCCGTGCTGCAGGTCGGTTATGTAGGAGCACTGGGCACAAAATTGTTCCGTTTCCGCGACATCAACCAACCGAGCCAATCCATGATCACGGCGGCCGACGAGGCTTGTGGTTGCATCTTGGGCTTCGATGCGTCGAGCAGTGTGCCCAGATCCTACAGCAACTTCTTCTATGTCAATCAAGAAGAAAGCACAGCCAACTCGAATTACCACGCATTGCAGACGAGCTTGCGGATCGCAAGTTGGCGTGGTTTGTCTTCTCAAATGAATTTTGTGTGGTCCCATTCTATTGATAATGCAAGTGATAGCGAAGACTTTATTCCAAACGCAGCACAGCCGAACAACAGTCTTGCACCGCAACTGGAACGAGGTAATTCTAGCTTCGACATTCGTCGCCGGTTCACTTGGAACTTTGGGTACCAATTGCCTGCCTGGAAAAGTACAAGTACCGTCTCTAAGATTAGGAATGGATGGGGTTTCGACGGAATTGTGAATTTACAGGATGGCCAGCCCTTTCAACTGAACTACAATTACGAGGGGGATTATTCGGGTTCTGGGGAAGGATTTGATCGTCCGGATGTCGTGGGTCCCGTCCAATACGGAAGCGGTGCGAGTAACTTCCTCAACCTGGCCTCCTTCGCGGTGCCCTGTACGTTTGGCAACCCCTCAGCCACAACGTCCTCGGGTGACAGCAACTGCATCCCGGGCACTCGACACTTCGGCAAGATGGGTCGCAATTCCCTCCGTGCGCCATCCTTCAAAGAAGTGAACCCTGCGATCTTTAAGAACACGCCCCTCTCAGAGAGGGTCAACTTACAGTTCCGTGCCGAATTTTTCAATATTTTCAATCATCCAAATTTTGCGAATCCGGTGCTGCCAGCCTTCATCGCCGACCCGGCAACCAATGGGCTAAACGGCAATGGTAGAGGTATTGGCTACTTACCTTTGACTGCGACCGATGATGTGGGTGTTGGCAATCCATTCCTGGGCGGCGGCGGTCCGAGGGGTGTCCAGTTTGCGCTAAAGCTTACTTTTTGATTTGCATTGGCTACTTCTCATGACCTTATCGGACAGGTCTCTTTAGAATATCTTGAAACACTATGGGGGGCTGAGTTGAGCCGAGCCAGACAAACTTGTGGGCCTTCAGAGGAAGCCAGCTATGGACTGCGCGCGGGAATCCTTTCACAATGGGAGACGCTGGCCCAGTCGCTCGCTAGCATTGCACCAACGGCTTGTTCTGCGATGGGCGTTCCGTTGGTCATCGCGGTCTCGGGAGCCTCAGCTGGCGCGCCTATGTCCTGGCAACCCCGGGGTATGCTTCAAGTTGCTGCGAATGGCAAATTGAGCTTGCAAAACTTGGCGATCTCCGCGATAGCACTGCTTTTCCTAATTGGGGCTCTGGTCGGAAGTCTCAATACGGGCAGTTCGGGCCCGGGCAAGTGGCTAGCGCCGGTTTACGTCACATTGTTGATGTTGGTTTGCGTTTATAAGGCGCTTTGGCATCGAGACGTGGATCCCTTAACTTCATAGGAGTCCCTTTTGCTAGCCCGCCTGGCCTTCCAAGCAGTCTTCATTATGGGCAGTACTACGAAATGTTACTTTGATGAATGAAGATCCGATAACGCATAGGTACATTCAGTCACGGGCGTGGTTTCAACGTGCTGAGGAATCGCTGGTCGAGGGTGTGAACTCGCCTTCGCGCGGCGCTGCTTTTTACCCGGGAGGCCCCGTCTTTCTCGAGCATGGTCGCGGCTCCCATGTCTGGGACGTGGATGGCAACGAGTACATCGACTTCATGATGTCTTTCGGGGCCACGATCCAGGGACACGCGCACCCTAAGATCATCGACGTCGTCACGAGGACCATTGCCTTGGGCTCGCACTTTGCCGCAGCTACTCCCGCCGAGGTCGAAGCCGCTGAACGTGTCTGCCGCATGGTTCCGACTGCCGAAGTTGTGCGCTTCGCCAACACCGGCAGCGAAGCGACCATGTTGGCCCTGCGCCTCGCGCGTGCCCACACAGCACGCACCAAGTTCCTCAAGTTCGAGGGCCACTATCACGGCTGGTACGACCCATATTGCCTCAACGGACACAGTCACCCTATCGCGCAACTCGGCCCACCTGAGGATCCCGCGAAAATTCCTGACTCCGATGGCATTCCATCCTCGGTCTTTGACGATGTGATCGTTGCCCCATGGAACGACGTGCCAACACTCGAGAACATCCTGCGTCGGCACGGCCGCGAGCTCGCAGCCATCATCACCGAGCCGATCATGGCAAACATGGGTTGCATCCTACCCCGCGACGGATACCTGCAGAAGGTTTGCGACCTCGCACACGAATACGATGCTCTGTTCATCCTTGATGAAGTCGTCACTGGATTCCGCTACGCGCCCGGGGGATGTCAGGAGTATTACGGGCTCAAGCCTGACATTAGCACCTTCGGCAAAGCGCTGGGCGCTGGTTTCCCGATCGGTGCTGTTGCTGGCCCCCGCTCCATACTCGATCGCATGCGCTGGGGCGATCAGATGGTTCTACACTACGGCACCTTCAACAGCCACCGCCTCACCATGAGGGTCGTGGCTGAGAATCTCGATTTGCTCTCCGCTGAGGGCACATACAAGAAACTTCACGCCATCGGCAACGCGGCCATTGCAGGCCTGCGTGAGGTCTTCCGCCGTCGCAAAGTGCCGGCGATAGTTCAAGGGTTCGGTCCGATGTATCAGATTTATTTCACTGAGAAAGACGCAATCCATGACTACCGCGATTACTGCACTTATGTGGACACACGCCGCTATTCCCATTTCGTCCATCTACTGATGGAGCAGGGTATTTACATGACGCCGTCCAACGGCCTGCACTGGATCATCTCCACCGTGCACAGCGAGAAGGATGTCGCAACACTGGTGGTAGCTGTTGATCAGTCATGCAGGGAGCTAGGCTTCTAGGTTCTGTGGCAATACACCTTCTTCGGAGGATGAACTCTAGAGAAGCCGGCGCGATGTTGTCTGCGAGGGGAGCCTCGGCATTTTGGATTTAAGCCACCACGCGCTCGCTCCTGGATCGTCGGCCATCCGGAAGTAATCCACATTGGGACTTGCGGATCGGTACCGACAAGTCGGCTTATGGAACGTGATGGGGCAATGGCAGTCTCAACGCCGGATTGCTCCCGGATCACAGGCACAGCGGAAGTAAACCCTCAAATGAGTTGAAGGATTGTACAGAATCATTCTGGGCGGGTCGTCTATGCACTTGCTTTCCCGGTTTTGCGGGGTTCGGCCTATCGACCGTGAAAGATGGCGTGACGCCCCGGAGTCGGCGTAACGGCGCTGAACAACCGGGAATAAGCACCCCCCTTTCTTAGAAGTAAAGCCGGGCAGGCATCCTCGACGACGCGTCCCGCTTCGAGAACGATCACCCTCCCAACGCAGAGCAGGGCGGACAGGCGATGGGAAATTACGATAATGGTGCTCCCTGGCAGGAAGTTATGGAGATTGGATAGCAATCGTTGCTCTGAGGTGGCATCGAGGGAGGACGTGGCTTCGTCCAGAATCAGGATGCGAGGTCGCTGCAGGATTGCTCTCCCGAGCCCAAGGCGTTGTCGCTGACCGCCCGACAGACGGGATCCTCCCGGGCCAACCCTATGGTAGAGGCCTCCATGGAGGGTACTCACCCAAGCGGCGAGCCCGACGTGCTCCACTACCTCCTCAAGTTCAGCGTCCGAGGCGGTCACATTGCCAAGCCGAAGATTGCTGGCCAGCGTTGTGTCGAACAGAATCGGGTGAGGCGGGGCGTAGCACACGTGCTCCCTGAGGCTCTCGATTTCAATTTTCCGCACGTCGTGTCCGGCAAGAAAAATCGATCCCGAGTCCGCGTCGTACAAACGCGCCAAGAGCTTTGCCAGCGTGCTCTTGCCGGCGCCGTTCTCTCCCACAACGGCCACGTGCTCGCCTGCCCGAATGTCCAGGTGCGGAATTGACAAGATCCCACGGTTCCTTGGATATCCAAAACGAAGGTCGCTAAGCTCGATCGCCCAAGGATGGTCATGAGGAAACTTGATAACGTTTGGACAGGTCTTGATCGCGGGCTGCAATGTCAATACAGCCTCCACTTGGCGGATGCTTGCAAACGTCTTCTGCGCCCGCAGGTAGGTTTCCGCTGCACCACTCAGCGGCTCGAAAAGTTGCGTCAAGTAGGTATAGAACGCAACCAAACCACCAACTGTTAGTGAACCCGTGAATACACTCCAGCCGCCGTATCCGATGACTGCCGACATTGCCAGACCGATGGTCAGGCTCGTGTAGAAGGTGAACGAGACTCCAGTCCTGAAAAGTCTGTTATGCGACCGGACCGTCACGCCGAGCAGATGGAAGGCTGTTCGCTCTTGTCGCCGCTCTTGACGAAGCAGTTGTATTGCAATGATCGACGAGAGGTGTTCCTGCAGGAACCTGCTCCACGCGATACGACTGTGCTGCACGGTGTCGGAATCCTCTTCGAGGCGGTCGCGGAAGTGCTTCCTGGCTAGCAAAAAAACAGGAATGAGTGGCAAGACTGCGAGAGTCATGCGGGCGTTCAATATCAGCATTGTTCCCAGCGTGAGTACTGTTGCCACAAGTGTCCGCAGGATGGCAGGCAGCAGATCGGAACCAAAATAAGCAATCTCTTCGATGGGTTCTTTCAGCGGGTACATTGAAGCGCCGACCGGAGTGCCTTCGTGGTAATCGGCGGAGAGCCTGTCAAGATGGCGCAGTAACCGCAGACGCATGTCGAGTGCCAGCCGCTGCGCAGCGAGCATGGTCAAGTAGCCTCCCACGCTAGTAAGCACGGCTTTGCCCTGGTGACACAGGAAGATCAGGCCTACAGCGGCAACCAGAAGTCCTATCCGCCGGCTAGGCAGAACCTCATCAATCAGCCATTTCAGAACTAGCGGCGCGAGAAGCGCGAGAGAACTGCCGAAAGCGATGCAGAAGAAACTGGCAATATGCCAGCGAAGGAAAGGCCGGACTTGCCGGAACAACCATCGTATTTCGGAAGGGATCCACGAGATCATGCCGGCCCGCACAGCTTGCAGAAACGAACTGTTCCAGCGGAGGAATCAGTAGGTTACGTCTATGATCGGGGAAGATTCCACGCTTCGTTTGACTTGTTCGAGAACCCGACAATAGAGAGTGATTTACGTGGAATTTGATGGAAATTGCCGAAGGAACTGGACGGCTTTGCATTCGGGAATTCGACTCGCTACGGATCAAAGCCTTCTTGCGATAGTGACAATCTCTCCAACCACCTCCGCGTCGTAGCGGTTCCGTAGGTGCTCCGGTCGCTGATAGCTCTGCGAATACGGATGGACTACCAGCGTGCCGTTCTCAGGGCTGCAGCATCCGCACATGTATGTTCCATCGCGCCTCAAGAGTATGTATAGCGGCTGCTGCCACAGCGGCTTCGATCGGGAGTAGATGGCCTTCTTCCTGTGCCGATTCACGATCACTAGAAGGCCGTTTACAAGGAGTGGGTGTAGAGGGTTCGGTTCTCCTCCGACCCAGAAGAAGTCATGAAGAGAAGGACTCTTCAGGCCAGACAAGTCAGAGAGCGACTCACGCAGAAAGAATGGCACAGGCTGCGATCGAGTCAGCAATTGGCCCAGGAATCCGTTCCCCGTGGGCTCATCAGTTTTATTGCTAGCGTCGCGAGAGCCGGCCGGGAGTTTTCTGGGAACAAGACTATCGGGAATTGGGTCTTTGCCCGCCTCTTCCAAATCCAGGCCGACGCCTTTGAGGAATGTCGAAAATTGTAGGCCATAAACCGCGCAGAGCGTGATTGCCTTATGGACGTGCCGTGGCGGAGAGTCTAGCGCCTCGTAGTCGGAAAGAGAGCCTGGCGCGGCGAAGTATTGCTCATCGCCCATTTCGGCGGCGATGTGGCGGCTCATTGCCGAAGCCTCCCGAAATGACAATCCCATTCTTAATCTGGCATGGCGAAGCAAATGACTCAACTTTGTCTCCTCCGGGGCCAGTCTCAATGGCCTCCAATGCCTTGCGAATTCCTTCGGGACGTCGGGTTGTTCTGGTTTGAGCAAGGATCGTATCTCTAGATCGAGGACGCCAAGAACCCGGACTTCTTCGTGCAACTGCAGCTCGACCTGTGCATAAGGAAGCTGCGCACTCAGCGGTAGGATGCGGTTCTTGCCGGCAGCTTGCAGCCGGCAGCAGCAAAACCCGTTCGCATGCTCGATCAGAAATAACTCCGGAGGCCTACCACTCCCGGTCGGAAGCATCGTCTTGGTAGGTCGTGTGTCTGCTCGCACGATGCTGCCCGGAAGCAGATCGGGAAACGCAAAAGCGTCCTCCCGTCCGACTCTTGCGTACAGGAAGTTGTTCTTCTTGGTATGGAGGAGTGAGCGGAGGCGACTGGGTGCTGCGAAGTCCAGAAGCTGTCCAATCGGCGCAATCGCCGGAGCAGGAACATTTCCAGGCTTGTTTTGAAACCACGCGACCCAGGATTCAAGGTCATCAAGCGAACAATCCAGGAGCATTGTTCGTCTCGAAGAAAGAAGAATCTGTATCCGCGGGATGTCCTTGGGATTGAATCCGAAGACACGTAGCCAGTCGTCGAGCCGGTAGTCCGAAATCGAGCTTAGGGCAAATAGCTGGTGGAGGCTGGGACTGAACATCCCGAGCCCAATGTCGTAGTAAAGGTTGTGCGGGATGAAATAGGGTGAAGACCGTCCGTACAGGACCCTTGTTCTCTGTGAGACTTGGTACAAGGTGAGGCCTTTGCGTGCCAAGATTGCTTTGACTCGCTCCACGAGTTCCGTTTTCGAGGGGCTCCTGAGTTCCACAACCGGGTTCTCGCCTCGTCCACGAGTAATTTTGGGTGCTCCGATAGCTGCTCGCAGAGATGTCGTTCTGTATAAACGGGAAAGGTTGTCACCAGAACAAATTGTTGGGACGTGACCGTTTCTACGACCAGGCAGCCCGCTGACATTGAAGGGGTACGCAATAGCATTTTCTAGCTGGGCGACGGTCGGATTAACGACCAAGGCAAAAATGCTGGTTTCGTGGAGTGTGGGAAGGAGTATCATTTCGCATCTTCCCCTTCGTCCGGTTCGCTTTGTTTTTGTAACCGGCGCGTACTTGCCCGCGCGACAAGGAAATTTCCTCGTAACGGCGACGCCGATGTTGGAGTCGACACCGAGCCCGGAAGCTGGGAAGCGGCTCAGAGCAGAGCGCCTGCGCGTCCGCCTGTCCACACGAGCTGTACAAAAACTGAGCCAACAGATTGCGCAAGAAAAGAACAACCAGGACTACTACATTTCCCACGGCTGGCTTACCGACGTCGAGAATGGAAGGTTTACGCCGAGCATTTATAAGCTTTACAGCCTGAGCCTCATTTACAAGTGCAACTACGCCGAGATCGTGGCCTTTTTCGGGATTAACGTCCTTGATGTCGCCAAGGAACAGAGATTGGTCAGGCTGCCGCACACGCACCTGGTTGGGTCGAATCTCGAGTCGCCAGGACAGACGATCATGCTGCCAATTGAACTCCGTGAGAACGTCCAACTCGCACGGACGAACTTGGTCTCCCGTATGTTTGAAGCTTGGGGTGAAATCCCTGTTGCCCTCTTGCAGCAACTGGATCTGCGGCACAGTCTTTGCGGCTACATAGGGCTCGAGGATTACACGCTTTATCCGCTGATCCGTCCCGGGTCATTCGTCGAGATCGATGCCCGTCAGAACAAGGTGAAGACAGGTAATTGGCAGAACGAATTCGACCGCCCCATTTATTTTGTCGAGCTTAGAAACGGTTACGCCTGTAGCTGGTGCGAACTGGACGGGACCCAACTGATCCTGGTTCCTTGTCCGCAGTCACGAGGGCAGATACGTCAAGTTCGGTACCCTGCCGACGCAGACATTGTCGGCCGAGTCACCGCGGTAACCATGCGCATTGCTGAAGTGGTGGGGAATCAATCAAAGGAATCATCCACCTCTCGAACCGAGTGAAGGCCTTTACACGCTCCAAGAACCCTTGAATTCAGTAGTCGGAGCAACTTGGAATGTCCGCATAATCCTATTGTCCGTTAGGACGGACTGAGCCGCCCCTGATTTCTGACACACATTGAGGGTTAGTTCCCGGCAAAATCCACTACCTGAGGAAGGGGAGGTTTCCCGTGAAGAGGAAGCGCTTTTCTGTGGAACGGATCGTGGGGGTGATGAAGCAGGCGGAGGTGGGAAGTTGAAAGCTCTGTTGGCGGTTGCCACCGATTTCGGTCGGATGACGGGCTATCCGGTAATAATACGCCCTGAATATAACAAACTGATGGGGATAGTTGATGTAATCCCAGGCCGTTTCCACCAACTGAGAATTGTTGGTGTAAAAGCAACCGCGTCGCCACCTGTGTCGGAAACCACCTGCCGCCAGTGGCGGGACGGCCCTGCGATCGGTGTCGAGCGTGATGTCGCTGACGAGGACCTACGTCTGTGACTCGATGGGCTGGACCAGAACCCAGGTAAGTTTTTCGCGGGCATTATAAAGCAAAGTGACGGTCACGTCACGGGGATTCCGTTTGAACGCGAAGTGGTAGCGGAAAGTGCAGTGCAACTCGCCGGCAGCGACCCCCTCACGGAAACGTCCGTAGAATTCCTGCATGTTAGTACAGGGCGCGATCTGCTTAAAGAAATTCTTTCCCACAACTTTCTGCCTGGTGAGACCAGAAAGCCCCTCTTCGTAGGCGTTATATCGGAGGACCGTGCCTTGAGCGTCGAGTTGGATGACTCCATAAGGAAGCGAGTCCAATTCCTTCTCGCCGATCGAGTCAATCGTTTGGAAAATGAAAGGCGTGGGAGCCGCAGAATCAGAGGACATAGGGATTCTCCAAGGGGACAGATTGTCGCCGCAAATCCTGATCTTCCCGACCCGGCACTCGGGGCACAAGCATCCAGAAGGTTAGGTAGTGGGTGAGGGTAACACCCACATACGTCCATTGGTGACCAACTTCGCCGAGCGACAGACGCGAACGGCGGCTGTCATGCCATTTTATCGAGTCTAAGGCAGCTCTGACGCTCCACGCCCACGAGAATACGGACACTCTATGGGGGTGTAGTAGCGCTTGGGCATGACGCGCAGCCCGGCCCGGCCAAGCATCAAGAAGGTTTTGTCTGCAAACGTTCAGGGAGAGAGTCCATTCACATCACTGGTGCGACTACTCGACTACTATCATCGGCTCCCTGATGGGAGTGCCTGTCAGAGAGGTCCGGGTGGTGTATCTGGAAGGGGATGGCGCCGTAGTCCAGCGGGTTGAAGGCCGATGGCAACTAAGAAAGCCGAGTTGTTCACCAGATAGCTTTTCCACAATCGCCCCGGCTCCTGGCAGAGCCGGTGGGCCTACTGCACTCCCAAATCTTTGACGCAGCTTAGACTGGTAGGAGCGCTCCGCGCTCATGGCAGAATGCCCCATAGGCTAGCTCCAGGCCTTGGCGCAGCGATACCGAAGGTTTCCAGCCCAAGCGCCTCAACCGCGAGACGTCCAGCAACTTCCGCGGTGTACCGTCAGGTTTGCTTGTGTCCAAGGCAATAGTACCCTTGAACCCAACTATGTCCGCGATCATCGCCGCTAGTTCGCGAATGCTCACATCTTCTCCCCAACCAACGTTGATGAGCGGCGGCTCGTGCTGGTTACTTGCTATTGGTACAAATTGCTCGTCCGGCAGATTGAGAAGGAATAAGCATGCGTCAGCCATGTCTTCGCTGTACAGGAACTCACGCCGGGGTGTTCCCGTACCCCACAGAGTCACGGAGCTGCCGCCATGTTCGTGGGCCTCGGCGATCTTGCGGATGAGTGCCGGAATGACGTGGGAATTGTTCAGGTCGTAGTTATCGCCGGGGCCGTACAGATTGGTCGGCATTGCCGCCAGATAGCGAGTCCCATACTGCCGGTTATAGGACCAGCACATCTCGATGCCCGCGATCTTGGCCACCGCATACGGGCGATTGGTCGGCTCCAGCGGGCCGGAAAGCAAGTATTCCTCTTTGATCGGCTGGGTCGCGAGCCTCGGATAGATGCAACTGGAGCCCAGGAAAAGTAGCCGTTTCACGCTCGCGGTATAAGAGTGCTGGATGATGTTGCCCTGAATCGCGAGATTCTCGCGGATGAAGTCCGCAGGGTATGTGCTATTGGCGAAGATACCGCCCACCCTTGCGGCGGCTATGAGCACATATTCGGGGTGCTCCGAAGCGAAGAACCGAGCGACGGCAGATCCCTCGGCCAAGTCGAGTTCGGCATGAGTACGCAAGATCAGGTTGCGGTAACCGTTTTTTTGCAAGGTACGCACGAACGCTGAACCGACCAATCCACGATGACCAGCGACATAAATCCTGGCTGATGTGGACATCGCTTGAGTAGAAGAATCCATATCCATGTCCTCGTCTGCGGTTTAACGCATTGCCGATCCCGTCTCGGCTTGCAAGTTGGCAGACACGGAATTGCTCCACTGGTGCCAAGTGTCGAATTTTTCTTCCAGAATGCGGAAGCCTTCTCCAGATGGCTTCAAGCCAACGGACTCCATGTCAGCATCCACCATAATCCGAACAAGTTCACGGAAGTTGATCTTCGTCTCCCAGCCGACTTTGGCGCGGGCCTTGCTGGCATCCGCCATTAGGATATCCACTTCGGCGGGTCGTATGTAGCGCGGGTCACTCTCGACAAACTCTCGCCAATCGAGACCCACGTAGCCGAATGCTTCTGCTGCGAATTCCTCGATGCTGTGGCACTCGCCTGTGCCTAACACAAAGTCTTCTGCTGATTCCTGCTGCAAGATGCGCCACATGCCTTCCACATATTCCGGAGCGTATCCCCAATCGCGTAATGCTTTCAGGTTTCCTAGATACAACCTTTCCTGCCGGCCCGCCAGAATATGCGCTACGGCGCGCGTGATCTTACGGGTCACGAAGGTTTCGCCGCGACGCGGACTCTCGTGGTTAAACAGGATGCCGTTGCAGGCGTATAGACCATAGGCCTCGCGGTAATTGACGGCCATCCAGTAGCCGTATACCTTGGCTGCGCCATACGGACTACGCGGATGGAACCTGGTCTCCTCGTTCTGCGGCGGTGGAGCGGCTCCAAACATTTCAGAGGAACTCGCTTGATAGAAACGAGCCTTGATGCCACTTCGCCGGATGGCATCCAGTATGCGTGTTGTCCCTAACCCCGTCGTCTGGCCCGTATACTCGGGGTTGTCAAAGCTCACCATCACGTGGCTCTGTGCTCCCAAGTGGTACACCTCGTCTGGCTGGACGCTGTAAATGAGATGGCTAAGCTCCCCGGCAGCTACCAAATCGCCATAGTGCAAGAACAACCGCGCGTTGGGCGTGTGTGGGTCCACATAGATATGGTCGAGTCGCTGGGTATTAAAGGTGCTGGCTCGGCGAATGATACCGTGGACTTCGTAACCTTTTGACAGCAGCAGTTCCGCCAAATAAGAGCCGTCTTGTCCAGTAATGCCTGTGATCAAAGCCCGTTTCATGTTGTCACCTCCACGGAGATGTACAGGTCTGACCTCGTGCTGGTGTCGGATGGAATTGACAGAGGACAGAGGAAACTTATCAGGGACCGGGTACCGTTGTTGGCAACAATCCACACGCGAGGGACCCAGAACGAATACAAAACTGGCTGTCCCCGCCTCTTATATAGAGATAACTATCCGCCCCCTCAATTGTCTAGTGGCCGGTCTCGCGCCAGTAAGCCCAATCCGTCAAGTGCGAGGCAGTAGAGAAATTGCGTATTGTAAACAAGGTATCGGCGCCACAAACGGCGAGGGTTACTGATTAAGCGAAAAGCCCACTCTAACCCGTTATCTCGTGCCCATCGTGGGGCTTGTCGTACTCTGCCGGCGAAAAGATCGAATGCTTGCCCTACACCCACAATAACTGGCACATTGAGACGGTCTCGGTTCTCATACATCCACAGTTCTTGTTTTGGACACCCGAGAGCCACCCAGAGTACGTCAGCACCGGAGTTATTGATCTGGGCGATCATTTCGCTATGCTCCGCCGGTGTATGTTCCCGAAATGGCGGAGAGCAGGTTCCCGCTATCTGAATTCCGGGACAGCTTCGTGCCAGTCCGGCAGCAACGGTCTCAGGAACGCCGGGATGTCCACCGAACAGAAAATGCCGGTAGCCTTTCGCCGCCGTGTTTTGACAGAATTCGAGAAAAAGATCTGGGCCGTATACCCGTCGGCTCAATTGAAGACCCCGCCGACGGCCCACCCAGATGATCGGCATTCCATCAGGTGCAACTAGATCGGCGGAGGCAAGCACATCATGAAAGTACGCGTTGTTATATGCCTCCATCACCATATGTACATTACAAAGAGCAACATAGCGGCTACGTTCTCGGTTGGCGATCCATTGTTCGAAGATCTCCATAACGTCGTCAATCTGTACTGCGTGAATGGTACTGTGCAGAACCCGAAATGAACCACGTTGCTTAGACATTTGAGGAAATAGGAGTACCGAAGATATCGCGACAGAATAGCTAAGTTAGGCAACGTGAAAAGCGATCAATGCACTTGCAAGATTCACATGTTGTACTTGACCTTCGGGAAACAGGACCTGCAATTTCTTCTTGGTCAGCAGTTCGATGTGCTCAACCTCTTTCATGTAACCGGGAGAAACACGCAGGGCAAACGGCTTGAGACGCTCCGGATAAAACTGGTACAGAGGTAACAAAGCATGAGGCTCGATAGGAAAATAGAGATTTGGCGTCGTGATGAAGTACCCTCTCGATGCGACCCGCCTGATCTCAGCCGCGAATTGCCGCTGATCTTCCCAATTTCCGACGTGCTCGATGACGGCGTTGGAAAAGACCCAATCGAATGACTTGTCGGCAAACGGCAGAAAACGACCGTCGGCGTTGACGATACGAAGGTTGTACGACGCCTCCGTATCGCGAGCGGGCGGGTTGACATTCGCGATGGTCACGCTGTCGAATCTTTGATACAAACGCACAAACTCGCCGTTCATTCCCGTCCCACCGCCTACGTCAAGCAGCCTGCCCGGCTGCTTTGCACTCAACAGGGCGAGAAACTGCTCGGTCTTGCCGCTCCTAAAATGTTGATGGATCGGTTGGACTGAGCGCCGAATGATGGCTTTAATCCCCGACACGGAGAGCCTTTCGGTAGTGGGATGTCAAGGGCTTCCGCGCTTCTTGAATGGCCTGCTGATAGACGCCGATGAGCATCTTATAGTTACGTTCCGCGGTGTACTTCGCCTCATATTCCACGCGAGCATTTCGCCCCATCACGCGCATTTCGTCCGGATGCGCCCATGCCCACTCAACTTTCCTGGCCAGATCGTCTGCGTCACCGGGAGTAAAGTGCAAACCGGTGCGGCCGTCGTGGACGATGTCCTGCATAACCCCCAAACGAGAAGCGATGACGGGCACTCCACATGCGAATGCCTCAATTGCAACTAGGCCGAAGGTCTCGTAATAGCCTTCGGAAGGCCAGACAAGAAAGCTGGCCGCCTTAATTAGGTCGAAGAGCGCAGAGCGGCTCATGCGTGGTACGAGGTTTACTCGACTTCCTGCCCGACTCTGAGCTATTGAGGCCGCCTCGGCCAGCGGGCCCTCACCGCGTATATACAAAGGAACAGCCCGAAGCTTCTGCCAAGCGGCCAGAAGCGTCGGGACGCCCTTCTCCGGAGCAAGCCGTCCGACAAACACGGCGTACTCTCCCGTCTGTTCTGTGCTTCCGGGATCTGTATCCACAAAGTGAGGTTTTAACGCGATCTTTTCCGGGGGAAGGCCGGCCGCTGCAAACTTCTGACGATAAAATTCTGTGCTAACGACGTAGGCATTGACTTTCTCCTTCCAAGTGCCCAGCCAGTCGTGGACCGAAATCATAGACGCTACCACGGCGGAACGAACCCGTGAATTTTGATAGCAGCTATGCCGAACCGCTGGCAATGCAAAACGCCGACCCACGCATTCCTCGCAGATCCCACCCTCGCGGAAGAGGGTCGCCGCCGGACAGAGCAGCCTGGGGTTGTGCAGCGTCTGTACCACGGGGACATTCATAGCCGAGCAGGCATAGTAGGCGGCTGGTGAAATCAAGGGGAAAGTATTGTGAAAATGCGCCACATCCGGTTTTTCTCTGGCTAACAGCGAACGAAGCTGGCGGCAGGTATCCACGGCCCAAGTAGTGCGAAAGGCAAGACTTACTTTGTTGTAGATTCCATACTCTCGAATTTCTCCGTTGTCACGTGTATATTCGACCACCTCATGGCCGTTGTCAGTGAGCAGTTGACGCTCCCGGCTGTAGACTTCGTCTTCTCCGCCAGGAGACTGATAGCGATTATGCAGCAGCAGGACTTTCACGGTCGGGAGGTCATAGCGATTTGGCCGGGTAATACTGTTCGAAGTAGTATCCACGCAAGAGTTTCTCGGAATAACGCCGACTAGCAGCGAGCAGACGCGCCCCTTTGCGAACTAATGCGAGTGGCATTCCGGAGGGCATTCTTCTCAGAATCGGAGAATACATTCGAGCAATCTCATCGTGCTCAGTGAGATGTTTTATGCGCTGACTACTGGACTTGCTCTCGGAATGCCAGCGAAAATCAGCCAGCAAATACGGAATGTGCTGAAAGCGGTAACCAGCATTTGCGAGTCGCAAAAAGAACTCGTAGTCCATAGCGTAGTGGTAGCGGGTATCAATCCAATTCCCCTCCTCAAAAACCCGGCTACGAAAGAACGTTGAAGTGGTGGGGATGTACAGGATGCGGTGATAGGCCAGTACAAAGCGGCTGAACTCGATTTCGCGGCGAATGCGCGAAACGCGGCCAACTTCATCCATATAGCTGTAGTCCCCGTAAACAATGTCAGCATCCGGGAACGTTCCTAGCGCCTTTACGATCTTTTCGAAGCAAAGGGGACGATAGCGATCATCTGAATTGAGCCAACCAATAATGTCCCCGGTTGCCATGCGGAAACCTTTGTTCAGTGCGTCACTTTGGCCTTGGTCTGGTTCCGATACCCACCGGAGGTGTCGCCACTCAGACCTTTGCGAATACTCCCGTAGGATGGAGACAGTGCGATCGGTCGAAGCACCATCAACAACGATGTGCTCCAAGGACGGGTAATTTTGATCCTTAACGCTAAGCAGCGCTTCTTCAATGAATAATGCCTGGTTATATGAGGGCGTCACTATGGAAATCTGGGGAATCAAATCTCACGCTCCTGTCTGACCTTGCTTTGCTCACAGGTTGCAAGTGTGAAGAAGCGCCTTGCATCTCCTCGGCAAGCGCTTCCGCCGATTTTACCGGGGAAAAGCGCACCGTTTCGTGCTCTATCTCTCGGTTTACGTCTCAGTTTACGGGAATGTCCGAGGCAATGACCCGCGTGCCTAGGGCCACCGCATCGTACACAACTGCTGCCTCCCGGACCGCCCTCAAACAATGTTGGCTGGACTACAGCGACAGCCCGCATCACTATAGCAATCTGCTCGATTTGTGGAATTTTTCCAAGAAACCAAATTTCTTGCGATGAGAGCCCAAACGCCTCGACCTTTTGCCGCGGCTCCTCGAAGTATCGGAGCCAGCGATAATCGTAGGTGCTGCCAGCACAGATCAATTCCACATCACGGAGCCCAAACTTCGAGTGCAAAATTCGCAGTGCCTCCAATGCCGTGATGTGTGACTTTGGACCCAACTCTAAACATCTCCGCCGTCCCTCAGGCTCGCGATCTCAGCTTCCAGCATCAGGGATATCACCTCGCCCATGTGATGTCGCGCCTTCCATCCCAGTCCTGCCGCGGCCTTTGAAGGGTCGACTTTGTTGCGCGCGATGTCGGTAGGCCGGATTAAATGCTGGTCAACGGTTACGTGCTCTCGCCAATCCTTGCCGATGAGATTGAATGCCGTTGCCACAAATTGCGTTAAGGTGTGACTCTGGCCTGTCGCAATAATGTAGTCCTCAGGCGCAGGTTGTTCAAGTATTAGCGAAATTGCCTCGACGTATTCGGGTGCCCAGCCCCAATCTCTTTCGACCTCAAAGTTGCCGAGGGAGAGCTTTGTATCCTTCCCCAGGGCCAAAGACGCGACTGTGTGGATGATCTTGCGGGTGACGAAACGCATGGGACGCAATGGCGAATCGTGATTCGACAGGATACCGGTACAGACAAACATACCGTACGCCTCCCGGTAATTTGCGACCATCCAGTAGGCAGATGCCTTCGCTACAGCATAGGGGCTGCGCGGATTGAATTGCGTGTGTTCGTTGGCAACGTCGTTTCCCGTATCGCCGAAGCACTCGGTTGAGCCGGCATTGTAGAAGCGGATATTTAAATCCGAGAGCCTAATCCCCTCCAGGAAATTCAACGTCCCCAGCGTAATGCTCTGTATGGTTTCAACCGGCTGTTCAAATGACAGACCTACAGAGCTCTGCCCCGCCAGACTGAAGACCTCATCGGGGCGCACGCGCCTGAGCAGCCCCAGGACACTGCCAATGTCTCCAGGATTAAGCGAGATCATCCGCACTGCGTCATGGATGCCAAGTAGATGAAGATTGTGAAAGGAATTTAGTTCGGCATCCCGAGAGCTGCCCCAAACCTCATACCCTTTGGATAGAAGGAGTTTCGCCAGGTAACTTCCATCCTGGCCAGAAACACCGCAGATCAGCGCCCGTCGTCCCATCACTCACGTTCCTGTACAGAAGCTCGGATGGCCTTGGCTCGGCTCCTGCGTTGCGAGGGATGGCCGCCCGACAGCCCGAGCGTAGAGCGCTTGGAAGCTTGTAGCTGTATCCCTCATTGAAGATCTCACCAACACCTCAGATCCTTTCTGGATGAGGGACTCGCGGAAATCAGGGTCATCCAAGGCCCTTACCATCAACGCCGCAAGCTCCGTTGGAGAATCCGGACAGAAGTATGCTGCGCCATCCTGTGCTACCTCTGGGAGAACAGTGGCGTTGGAAGACAATACAGGAAGGTGCGCATGGAATGCCTCCAGAATCGGGAGACCGAAACCCTCGAACTTGCTCGGAAAAACCATTGCCGTCGCATTTGCAAACAGGGACTGAAGCTCTTCTGGTGTCACAAATCCAAGATAATGCAACTGCTCAAGGATACCCAATTCCCGAGTGATCTCCTCCAGTTTTGCGCGAAACTTTGTCGACGCGCCCGTGAAGTAAACGTCCGGAGTTCTACCATGCTCCTTCTTAAGAAGGTGGAGAGCGCGGATGATGTTCTCGTGGTTCTTGTGTGGCCAGGTGACTGCGGGATAGAAGAAGAACTGCCGCGGAAGACGATATTTTCCGACGGTGTCCTGCTTGGCTTGTAGAGAGGGAGCCGCGTAAGCGTCAAAGACTGATCCCCACCGGATCACAACCACCTTGTCCGGTGAAATTCCGTATTTCTCGATAACATCCTGTCTTGACCATTCTGTCTGAACACAAACAAACGCCGCCTGAGCACAGTATGCCCGATACCATCGTTCACGAAGCGCAAACTCGGCTTTCGAGAAGAATTGCGGGTAGTGGAGATGCTGCAGATCCCACGGCTGGTAAATGGATGGTAAGTGAGTGAGGTAGGCGGCCTGGGTGGGGAAATGGACTAGATCAAACCCCTGGGACTCGACATAACCAGAAGAAACGGGAACCGGCAGCATCTTGCTCCGCAAGCTCACCCAGACAGAGCGCAACGGTGCTATCGCGCGGAGCGATTTCTTCAATCTGGAAATTGTGGAAGCAGGGATGCACGTAAGCCGACATGGCCCGAAAATGTAAGGTGCAAGCCATTCTCGCAGTTCTTCCGGGACTATGAACGTACATTCCTGCTCGGCGCTTTCCGACTCGGAGAGCGCACTTGCAAGCGCCAGTACTGCCGTGCCAATGCCTTGCCGAGCGTCTAAACTTCTACAATCCAAAGCGATGCGAATTTTGCTATTGCTGCTCATTCGATGAGTTCGAGCTCACAGGGCGAGTCGCGGATGTGAAAATCCAACCATACCCTCGCGTGGATTTCATCTGCGAGGATCCCAGTTCGATATACGCGGTAGCGGAGACTGCCCTGTAGATGTTCAGAAAACTACGTTGTCAGCTGACTCTAACATCTTAGGAAGAACCTAGATCCAAGAGCGCAAGTTGCCTTGGTATCTCACTGACGAACTTTGCCCTGGTGCCTAGCCACGCTGGTTTGTGAAAGTACCGCCAAACGACGCGTCGTGTCGCACCGTGAGTGGCAGCTTTCGGTATACGACAAAGCCTAAAGAATGCGGAGCCGTCAGCTTTGTTTCTAAAACCCAATCGCGCGAGTGTTCCATCTTGGGTCGAATCGACTCCATCTTCTCGTTGTCCCAGTCATGGGCCATGAAAATTGATCCCGCCTGCAAATATGGTTCGAACATTGCGAATTCGTCAGCGGTTTGCAGCGAGTCCTGGGCACCATCCAGAAATAACGCGTCCACCATCTCCAGTCCTTTTAACTGCTCCGGAAACATATCGGTACTGCGTCCGCGGAGAAATCTTACGTACGGCAAAAGGTGCGGAACCTCGCGCTTGTAGCCCACAACAGCGTTCTCATATGCAATCTCATTCGGCTCGATCGCGTAGAGCAACCCGCCGCCATTATCGTGAAGAGCCTGTGCAATGAAGAATGTGCTTCCGCCACCGTACCAGGTCCCGACCTCAAACACAGTGCGTGGTTTGTGTTCGCGAATAGCCTGGTAGAGAGCTTTGCGCTCTCTATACCAAAGCTGACCTGGGATTGCCGGGCAGCCCTCATAAAATGTGCGGGTTTGTTTAGGCACGAATCTGCGGATCGCCGTCCATGCCCTTCGACCTTTCGGCCCAGCGTTATGGTAAGACTTCAGAACAAACATCAAACCCCCTTATCACAGACAAAGCCCAAACTAAACCCTTTGCGCGCCCCTATAGCCGCCAATTCGGTCAAGACAGTGTTGTTGAAACGTTCCCAGGTGTAGCTCGTTTCGACCAATCGTCGTGCCGCATCTGCCCGGTCAACCAATTCCTCCTCCGGAGACTGCTGCAGGCGATCTAGCACGGCAATGTTGTGCTGCATATCGGTAGTGCTGAGCTGCTCAATTTCCCGCATATTGTAGTAACCGGATTGAGGGGTGCAGCATACTGGAAAGCCCCAGGACATCGCTTCCAGTATGGTCGTGGGATTTGCATCGGAGACTCCCATCGTGATGAAAAAATCGACCTCGGCGGCCAATCGGGTGACAAAATCCGCGTCTAACGAATAAAATCCCGTTCGCTTTTCGAGATTAGGAAATTCCTCTGCTCTGCCTCCCAGCCAGACGCAACGATGTCGCTTAGCCAAGCCAAACAGAATTGAGAGAAGATGGACACCTTTGCACGGCAGGGAATTCCCGATGTAAAGGAACTTGCGCCTGCCCGGTGGATTGAACCGCTTCTTAACGCGGGGGAATTGCCTCACATCTATTGCCATGTCCAAACGAGTAATTTTTGGCTTCCAATGTGCAAAAGCACTTTCGTCCCAGGTGTCGTACCAATAAGGTCCCATGATCCCCCAAATGGCATCCACGTCGGGAACGTATCGATCAACGGGCGCATTGATATCCGCTAAACCGTGGTGGATGGGAAACATTGCTATTCGCGCGGCGAATTCTCCTCTTTCGCAGGATTGATTCCAGACGGAAGCCTGATCTTCCGGATTGGGATGTCCGATGAGAATATGCCTTTCCCCTCCGCGAATTACAAGCCTCTCCTGGTAGTCATATAGCAGCGTGTGAAAATTAGACCGCAATGTCTCGTACACGTTTCTTGTGATGGATACCGGGGAGTAGTGCGGCCAGTCGGAAGTATCGAGATCCGTTCGTTTGCTGATCCACTGGCTATCGACACGATATTTTTGGGTAAGTTGGGCAACTCTTTTCCCGATTCGAGCTGCGAAGCCTGTTCTAGGAACGCTGTAAACAAAATGAACGGTCATGTGTAGTGGACGGAAGTTGAGGCGCTAATTCTCAACCTTTCTGGCCGATACTGGAACCTCTAACCCTTACTACCTGCAAACAAATAAGTTCCGTAGTGAGCCAAGGGCTCTCGGCCGTCGTCACGGGACAAAATACGATAGAGGATCGGCCTGAATGTAGGCTGTAGAAACATGTCAAGCGTCTGGTGATCGACCCTAATCGGATGGCCAATATCACTTCGAACTTCGGGAAGCGCCAAGTCTTCCTCGGAGGTGAGATCTTGTCCCACTATCAGTAGCCCGCCCGGCTTTGTTACCCGAACTGCCTGCCTCAAACAGTCCGAAGCATCGTGGACGTGATCGAGCACATTGATAAGCACGACCAAGTCAAAGAAATCCGAAGCAAATGGGCACTGCTCCATGGGGTGGTCGTCGACAAGCACCCTCTGCCTTCGATACGATTCGCTCAACCATGTATAGCGAAAGTTGAGATAGATATGAAGAAGGGGATCACTGCAATATGCGTGATCAATTGTTCTGCCATTCGAAATCAGCCGAAGGTTCGTGTATGGCCCGCAGCCAAATTCGATTGCATTCTCAACGTGGCTTGGAACAAACTGATACCGGTCAAGTCGTTCGGCCCACCAATGGTTCCAATCATCACCGACTTCACGCGTGCGCAAGCCGATTTGCTGAAGAACTCGCTTCGCCGCATTTCGGAGGGGACGGTTAACGCTCTTCCAAAGGTCACCCTCCCAACGTTGCGCTTGCAGCCAGCGCTCGCGCGGAACGTTGAGGACCACGTGCTTTTGGAGATTAACCACGGCGTCTTGATTATTGCTCGATGGGTTGGGATAGATCATAGGGAAGACCCCCAAATAGAAACTTAAAAGTCCTTTGTGTCAGCTAATCACAGTACTCGCTTCGAATGCGACATCGGTGGGGCCAGTGGCTAGTCAGCATCCCTTGCAATCCCCATGAAAGATGGCCGTTGAGAATCGGCGAAAACTGTTTGAACACCAGATCCCACTTCAGACAACAAACGTGGTAGATACCAGAAATAGGGAATAAACATAAAAACTATCTGAGACGCGATAGAGCCGTAAATTACGCCAGAAATACCTATATGACGCGTTAGATAGATTGAAAGCGCAAGATTACTCATCGCCATTAAAACACCGCAGATCGCTTGCACCCGTATGAAACCGATTCCATTCAAAAACGCAGCCAGGGGCCCACTGATGCCGACAAGAACGGCCCAAGTTGCCAATCCAACCAGCAATAGGAACGAAGGGACGATTTGCGGGCCTACCCAGAGGAGTATGATCGACCGACCGAGCGCGATGAGCAATAGGTTGGCGGGAATCGCGATGGCCAGTCCCAAGAGCATCGAGCGCCTGAACGTAGCCTTTACCCATTCACCATCTCCACGGGCGGAGGCTTCAGCATAAGCCGGCCAAAGCGGCACAAACACCATGGAAAGCACTGCAGGGATAATCGCAAACAGTCTAAAAGGTACTGCGTATTGGGTGACGGCGGTTGCCCCGCAGACCTGAGCAATGATCAGATTGTCGGTTTGGTAACCAACTGCCCCCGCAATTTGCATAATGAAGAACAGGAATCCGAAATGAAGAATCCTTCGGGCGGCGGCGCAGGAGATGTGATCCAGGCGTGGTCTGAGCCAGGGCCGCTGAACTCCGAATACCGTCGCCGCATTTAGCAAGCCTGACAAAACCGGCGCGCCTGCGACAGCCAGCACCAAAAACGGGAGCCCAGCTTGGAAGCGGATCACAGCAAGCAGACCTAGCAGGCCTAACAGATTGCCAGCCGCACTCCACATTTGAAAAAAAAATCCCTCCTGGAGCCCCGATTGGATTCGCTGCACAACGCCAAGCGGAAGTTGGGCCAGGAAACAAAGAATGAATATGGCCGCCGCCGGGCCCGCCTCCTGAATTGCAACTGGCGAAGTAAGATTGAAAATCCTAGCCCAAGGCACAAATGGATAGGAGAACCACAAAGAAAAAGCTGCGAACAGAGCGACGGCGAGCAGCACAAAAAATCCAGTCGAGACGTAAGAGATCGCGGCTTCTCGATCGTTCTTGCCGTCGCTCTCGGAAATGGCATTCAATAGTCCGTTGCCGATCCCAAAATCCGCAAATACCAGCAAGGTAACCGTTGACGTAATGGTTGCCCACAAAGCATACCGTTCCGCCCCAAAATGGTTCACGATCAGCCGGACACAAACCAACATCGCTAGCAGGGAAGTAGCTCTTGCGGCGCCTGAACTGACTGCTGTGAGCGTAATTCTGCGGTGTCGCTCGCGCGATCGGCCGCTTCGAGTCGATTTATCGGCAGCAGTTAGCAGATCCTTGATACTGATCGCTCTTGCTCGGCTTAGCATGGAATTATTCAGGTCGGAGCGACGTAAGGGGAAAGCTCAAGGAGTCGGCGCGGAGCAGTCCCTTTTCTCGGGAATTCGCACCCAAGATGCTGCCAAACAGAAACGATGTGACAATGACGTTCTGCAGAGAACCGTACGGCCAGGGCGTAAAACCCAGGGTCATAACAAACTGTGCGACGGCAAAGGCGAGTGTAAGCTGTGTGAAGGCGCGCAGCACTCCTACCTGGTTCCGAGACTGGACTTTCAGCCAGCCAAACAATCTGAAATGCAGCCAAAGATAAGTCAGCAGTCCAAACAGACCATACAGGAGCCAGACATGCATGATGGCATTGTGTACGCCCCACGATTCTGTCTTCCATCCCACAATGCGAAATGTTTCATAAGGCACTCCGACACCAATGCCTGCGATTGGATGTTCCTTGATGTGGTCGAACGCATCAAGAATGTCATTCAAATGATCCAGATTAGTGGCTGCATAGACAGGATCCAAAGCTGTAGGGGCAATGTTCGCGATCCTTTGGTATAACATGCGTCCAGACATTCCCAAAGCTAGCATCAGGACTAGCCCGATTAGAGGAAGACTCTTCAAAATGATTCGGCGATTCAGAATGAGCAACATCAGGGTTCCGATGAACAACTCGCCCCAATAGGTACGCCGAAAGGCGACAAGCACAAACAAATATCCACACAGCGCGATGAACAGCCAACAGCACCGCTCTGCGGAACTGGTAGCCTCTTCGCGAAACCGGAACGCCATCAGTCCCATAAGACCAATTCCACTGACCGTCGGGCCATCAAATATTGGGGTCCGGACGTCAACTATGACGGCAGCAACTCCGCCTCCCAGCAAATATGAGATGAAGATATAAACAAGGCGGCAAAGCATGACGAAGCAAAAGATCCTTACGGACATACGTACTTCACGCTGGGTGCGGATCCAATATGCGAATACAGGGACCAGGAACAATGCCAGGACAAACTCCCGCCAATCGAAGAAAATGTGTGCGCCGCCATTCATTTGTCCGTGTACAGCTCCAGCCAGCAAGAAACAGAAGAACAGGACCACAGGTCGTCTTAGACTGGAGGGAATTGATAGCCAACTCCTGCGCCCAATCATCATCAGAACAAAATGGACCGCCCCGAGTCCGAAGAGGAATGCATCGACCAATCTAAAATTGCCCCACAACTGTACGTAGATAATTCCGGCGGGTCCATCGAATGACTCGAATTCCCTGAACCACAAGCAGGCAAAGAGCAGAAACAGCAGTGCCGTACCCACATAGCGCCGGAATGGCAGAGACTCCGTGACGCAGATCGGAGGAGAGATGCTAGTCGCTGGCATTCTGCACAACCGAGCTCTGCTGACGGCGCCACCAGAAGACTCGATCCCTGATTTTCGACTGTTTCCGGAATCGGCCAATCCATTTACCAATCCCCGAGCTGGTCACCTCGCTGGAAATCGTGGCTACAAACGTGCGGAACGGCGATGCTGGATCCACTCTGCTCCAAACATCCACACCAATGATGTAGAGGGCGCCGAACAGGAGGGCGAGCAACGTACCGCAAAATGTAACAATGATTCTCGGGGGACTAGCCTTCTTCTCTGGTACCTCGGCGTCGTCCAGCACACCAACAGACGGAATTTCCTTTACCTCTTGAACTTTCGCGAGTTCATACTGCTTCGTTAGAGCTTCAAAAATGGCTTCCTGAAGTTTCGTCTGCCGATATAAATCTGCCCAAGTTGCTCCCAGCAGCGGCAGATTGCGAATCGATGGATATTGAGAACCGGATCCCGCATCAGGGTCGCCCGAGGCGCTCCCAGACGTCCCCGCCAGATTACTCAATTGGTGCTTAAGCTCCGCGATGCGAGCATTTGCGGACCGGATGCGAAAATTGTCGGCCGCGTAGATTTGCTGCAGGCCTTTCAATTGTGATTCTTCTGCGATCAGTTGGCCTTGCACAGTCGCCGCGCCTTCAAGCATCGCTCGTCCTTGGTCTTTGATGTCCAAGGTATTGTTCTTGCTGGAAAATTCGCTGAACTGTTTCTCGGAACTTTCCAGATCCTGCTTAACCGCCTGAAGTCGTTCTTCGAGAAAGACACGCTCCCGGTGAGCAGCAGAAGTTGTAGAACGCGTTATGACGCGGTTCAGGGACTCGACGTAACCGTGTGCCATAGCGGCGGCGCGTTTCGGGTCGCGATCTTTGACATTCAGAGTGATCACACCGCTCTTTCGATCTTCCGATATTTCAGTGTTATCCTCTAATAGCTTTCTTGCGTCCACTTGTCGTCGCACCTGATAGACCTTTCTAAGATCTAACCCGTTAACAATTTCATCCTGTACGGTGCGGCTCTGCAGCATTGCTACGAAAATGGCGCCGCTCGTTTTGACTCCGAGCAAATCAGAGGCCATGGTAAGAGCGCCGCCCGAACCGCCAGCATTCGCTAGCATTGCATACAACGCACCGGACGAGTCTTGCGGCGGAAGTAACTGGACCGTTGACACGTAGCGCTTTGGAATAACGAGAAATGCGATAACAGCACTTAGCACAAAACCAGCCACCAAGGCACGGAGTAACAGGTTCCTCCGCGACCACAAAGGCCACAACAGCGCAATTATGTGCCCCTGGGTATGGAGCTCAAGCAACTCGTCTTCGGTAGACGCAACTGCAACCGCGCCCTCGTTGTCCAAAGCTGGCTTGAAGTTCTTTGTCACCGTGTCCACAGTCTTCAAGTTTCCAGAATCATCAGGGGAGGGAAACTCGACCTCGGTGACCGAATTAATTTCTTGAACACTCATGTTCTGTCTCAGACTTTCCGCAATTGTGCGCTCTTGTGCCGGCTTAGCTCTGCTTAGTGATCATTCATGAGAAAAAAGCACGCCAGTGCCCACGAAGGGTGGTTCTTCCCTTGATGCACTCTTGGCCGGTGTGTCACTTAAGTGCCATCCGCGAAAGAGAAAACACTTGTCGTTTTGCGTTCTCACCTAATGAGGAGTGGCTTTGGCCCTTCGCGTATCGGTCAAGGAAGGGATCGAGTTCCATGGTCTACATAACTGAGACTCGTGCGTTCATAATTGGACACGGCGACGTCTCGGGGATCACTTACTAGATATACCGCCCTCTGATACTGGACACGATACTGCTCGTGTGTCTTGAACGCTTGCCCTCCATTCGGTAGCAGCGCCGGCACGCGGTGGCTCCCAATGTAGGGAATGGCCGTTTCCACCGGGCCGAAATCGGCTGTTTGTCCTGAAATGAGCTCCCATAACAAGAACCTCATCCAAGTATTGCCCGACGGGGGTACGATACCAGAAATACGTCGTTGATCCGCACGGCCCGGTGCCGATACCATCACGATTGGCGCTCGCATCCTTGTAGCCCGCAACGTCGGCGAAGGTTTCCTCACAATTTGTGTATGCCCCCATGATGTGGAGTGACATCGACAAGCTTCTAAATCCCCCGCATTGCAAAGATCGTGGTGTGCAGCAGGATTGCTAAGTCCATGAAGAAATTTCGGTGCTTGATGTAATAGAGATCGTATTCGATGTTTTCGTGAATGAGGTATTTGCGGTCACCGCTGAGCTGCCAGAGCCCGGTGATTCCCGGTTTTACCTGCAGCCGCTGAAAATGACGTTCATTATAGGTCCCGACAATGAAGGGCATCTCCGGACGAGGCCCAACCAGCGACATATCGCCCCGGAGCACATTCAGTAATTGCGGAACCTCATCCAGACTGGTGCGGCGGAGGAAGCGGCCGAGCCGGGTAATGCGGAGATCGTCTGATTCCTTCGGGGAATAAGCGTAGGCGGGAGCCTCCGTGTGCATGGTACGGAACTTGAACATGCGGAACCTTCGCCCGTTCAGGCCAACACGCTCCTGGCGAAACAGCGCCGGGCCGTTGGAATCGAGCTTGATGAGAATGGCAAGCAACAGGAAGAGGGGCGACCCGAGAACCAGGAGAATCGCGGCGCCACCGAAATCGCAGATTCGCTTGGCCCACTCGTAGGTGTAACGCCTGGGGCCGCGGCTGAACGAGGCCAGCAGAACGCCGTCAATGTCCTGAAAGTCAACCAGCGGATCGGAGTGAACGAAAGTGCTGGGGACGAAGGACACGCGCGCGTTTGCCGCCAAAGCTTCTTCAACTGTCAAGTGAAACTTCTCGTGTTGAATAGAAGGGATGGCGATCACGACTAGGTCGGCAGCACACTCCGACACCAAGTGCCGAGTCATTGGACCACGCATCACGGATGCTGACCGCCGATTCTCGTAGCCTAATTCAAGAATGGCGCAACCGACTTTCGCGGCGTTGTCATCCACGAACGCCACCGGTTCGAGGCCGAGTTTTGGAGAACGGCGCAGAACCGAGTAGACGCGGCGCCCGGTGGATCCCGAGCCGTAAATCAGAACCCGTTCAATACCATAGCCCTTGGCATGCAGATTCTGCACCAGCAGGTAAACGAGATGTTTTTGAAGAAAGAGAAAGAGTGGCACCAAGCCCAGGGCGATTACCAGTAGCCAGCGTGAAAACAGGAAGCTGGTAAAGAAACTCACGCCCAGTATGAAACCCAGAGCCTGCATGGACACGCGGAGTATGTGCTCCGTTTCACGCACGCGCAACAGACTGGTTCCGCGGGAGTACGCGCCTACGCGGTCCAACATGAGGACGATCACCACTGCGAAGGTAGCAGATACGCCAAAGACGACTGAACGCGGATAGTAAACCTGCTTGCCCAATCCGAGGAGGTAGTATGCCGCGTAGCTTGACATGACTGCGCCAATCACGGTCACAAAATCGGCGAGCACTTCCAGTTTTGTCAGTTGACTTCGGAATCGCGCGGCGGAAGTGCGCCGTGCGCCCGGTACAGCCAGAGCCAGATCCGAATCGAGGGTGGATTGAGCTTTCGGTGAACTTGTCAGACCGATCGAGGATTGCATGTTAATCTTTGGCGCTATCTTTCGCTCCTGCTTGTAAGGATTCTCTTAGTTCCGCACCGACATTTTCGGCTGCCTCGGGAGGAGTCCGCGGCCCAACACTTGAGTGCATGATTCTTGTCTGAAGTGAGAGTGAGGTGCTCGAAAACTTTGGGAGTCTAGCTATCGTCCTGACTTGCGGATCTGCCACTTCGGGTAAAAGGTCAGCTGGACAGAACTCGTGAAATCGGTTTGCCGCCCCGCTGCGAGAACCGGAAACTTCCACTGTTCGTATTGCAGGAAGCCACTGAGCGCAATCTCATGCGTGAGCATTCTCCCCGCGCGCGCCGAGTAGTCTACGGAGCGGCCGCCGCCGATGAAGTCCGTGGAGACTTCCTGGTACCGATATCCCAACTGGAAATTGTCACGGGGTGAAAAGGAGTAGGTCAGCCAGGCCTGGCCGCCTCGACTCGCTCGCCCGATCCAGTTCGCCAGGAGCTGTCCGTTATTCGTGTAACCCGAGCGATAGCGGCGTTCGCCGTAATAAACAAAGCCCGGCGCGAACTCGCTGGTTAGAGGTTCGTGGATCCCTTCCCCACGAAGTTCCAGCTGGTGAACTTTCGGAAATTGAGCGATGTAAAACCCAGGGTTCAGGACGGGGCGAGAGGAGCCGATGGGAGAGATTTCATCGACTGCCAAAGCATCGCAATACACCGTCAGCCAGTTTCGGAGATGCGGGATGCGATAGCTGACATCCGCAGCCGAACCGCGTTTGGCGGGGTTGTTGCCAGTCACTGTCGGGCCTTCATTAGTATGGGCGTAAAAGGTCTTGATGAAGTTGGCCCAGGTAAACGGAAGCCCAGGACCGGCGAACATAGCGGTAGCCCCCATCCCGATCTCCAGATTCGACGTGGGCTTAAAGCTGATCTTGGCCCCATCGAGGAACGGCTGCGGCTTGATGTTTCCGGGACCGAGCAGAGTTGTTCCGTTCAGTTCGAACTGGGTCCCGGAGAGCTGGCCCAGAAAATACTCAACCCGGATGGGGCCCAAAACCTTGGAGAGCAGTGGGACTCGAAGAGGTGACACGCTATCCAGCCTCAGCATGTTGAACGATTCGGCATTGTTGCTCAAAAGGAGCGCACCCGAATCGCCCGGTCCGAGCCACCAGCCCTGTTTGCCGAATGAGATTTGAATATTGTGGAAATTCAGCGCGATCGCGCCCTCGATAACTCGAAAGCGATCGATGTTGGGAGTCGCATTGGATACGGGAAGAGTAAGGTCCGCATTGGCGATTGCCTGCAGGACCTGAGGAGGATCAGAAGGAGAACCCGGAGCATGTTGGTACTCACCGCGGAAGTAAAAGGATAATGGGCCGGCCACGGCGTGGCCACTCACTCCGGTCACATTGTTGAACCCCTCTCCGTAGGGTCGTCCGTAATCATTGATGATCGTCTCCCCGAAGTGATATCCATCGCGCAGCGGAGTTCCCGAGACTCCCATCAGGCGCGTATACACGGATTCTAGACGCACGCCAAGATTGGGAGCACCATCCAGGCGATCGGTTTCGGCCACAAATTCCTCCGCCAGCGTCTTATAGATCTTCTGCGCTTCGCTCCCCGGTTCGGCATCGTCGCTCAGTTGCTCGCCAGCCTCTTGCAGCAGTCGCGCACATTCCATCCTCGTCCAGGGACGGATTCCGACATTTGCGGATCGCACCGCACCCAGCGCGATAAGACGGTTGAAAGCGGGATAAATCCAGCTATCCAGCGGCACGTACGGCGACCCCATATTTGCTGGGTTGCGAACCTTCTTCTCTTTGTCTTTGTCCGAGTCTTCGTCGAAATTGTCCCATCCCGCGCCGCCCAGTTCGGCGTCGTGATGAGCACGATAGACCAGGCGCGCAAAGTACCATCCGAGAGCGCTGCCAATTACAACGTCGGAAGAGAAGTGTTGCTTGCCGGTGACGCGCGTCACCGTCACCGCCGAAGCCAAGCCGTAGGCGGCGATCTTCGTCAGGGTTCCCGGATATTCATGCGCGACCACGCTCGCGACCGACCAGGCGATCGCGGAGTGCTCGGAGGGGAACGACGCCCCTCCCTGAAGAAACGTCCCATTTCCGTTTCCGTCAAGCGGCCGAGGACGCTGGGTCATGGTCTTGAACAGATAGGCCATCGCCGTGCTGTTGAGAGCTGCCTCGCCGGCTAAAAACCCGGTTTCGCGCAGATGGTCGTTGTGGATGAAATGTCCCCAAAAGTAAGAAGCGCCAGCGGCGCCAATGAGCGAATAGGTGGCGTAGTCGGAAATACTTTTGCTTCGGTTGATCTGCGAAGTTTTATCCGGAACCTGACGCGATATCCAACTGTCGCCCGCGATCAGGGCGCCCGTGAAGGCGGCGAAGGGAACAAGATATTTGGCGTCTTCGCGGTCCAAATGGAACGGTGCTGTCCAGAACTGTTTCTGGTCGAGCGCCAGATGCTTCATGAAGGGCGTAATGAGCCGATTTTCTGGATCCTCTCCGGCGGGCAAGAACACGGGCTGATTCCCGTGGGGTTTCGCTCTCTTAACTGGTGGAATTGAACTATCTTGCGATTCTGTTTTCGCATCCGGCGCGAGTGAAGGCGGCTGCGAATCGGTCTGAGCGTTGCCCTGTTCGATCGGCAAGAGAATCACAAGCATGACTAAAAGGACCCGGAGCCTCATGCGCCTAGAACGATCGCGCTACCTGAATGGCAGTTCCGATGGCATACGCGACCTGTGATCCCTCCAGAATGTTCTTCCATCGCGTATTCGCGCTGAAAGCTCTCTCGGGCACCGCAACCATGTAGCTCGGCCGCAGTTCTGCGGTCTCCACTCCCACACGGAACCAAGGCATCGCTCCGAGAGTCGCGATTTGGAGTCGTATCGTCATGTGCGCTTAGGGAATCGCCACAGCTGCAACCAACGCGGCAGACGCCGCGATCTGCGCGATGGACAGAACGTTCTTCATAGTGCTGCTGCCAAGCACCGGCCTCTCCGGTACCACAATCGTGTCGCCCGGACCCATCGCCGCCGAGAGCGCACCTCCGGACCAATAGCCGCCCTGTTTACTCGTGACCGAACCGTCCGCGCGGACGATGAAGATTGCACCTTTGTCTGCCAGCTTGGTTGCGCCTCCCGAGCGGGAGAGATACCAGCCCGCATTCCTCCCTGGCGTATAAGTAAGGGCGTTAGAGTTGTACACCTGCCCGATGACCAGCACCGCTCCGGGCTGCTTGGGGATTATGAGGGAATCGCCAGCGCGAAGCTCGATATCCTCCGGCGATCCCGCAAAGTCTTTGCGGTCCGGGCGAAGATGTATGACCAGCCGCCCCGACACAGGAGCTTTTCGCAGTGCATCCAATGCGCGCTGGCGTTGCAGCATGGCGGCCTGTTGCAATGCAGCTTCCTCCGTTCCCGACGTGGTTGCCGAAGTCTTTACCACTGTGGACTCTTGCTCGAGCCGATCGATCAATTCTTGGCGATTCTTCTGCTGAAGTTCACGAACTTCGGTCCGTTCGAACACCGCTGCGCGTGGATATGCTGTCGGCAGGACCCCTCCAGCGCGTTTCAGCAGCGAACTCAGGCGTTCGCCTGGCCTGATGCCATAAACACCTGGTTTGCCGACTTCACCGCGTAAGGTGATCGTCGCACCGATATCGTTCCAGCCAGCCTGTTGGGGCACGGTCAACACATCGCCGTCGCGGAGCGGCAAATTCTGGTCTTCCTTGCCCGCGAGAGCGGCCGCCAGATTTAGGTCCTGGTGTCCGGCCGGCACGTGCTCCCCGGAAGAATTAGAGATCGCATAATGCGTCAGGTCACCGCCATCGGGATTCGCGCTTCGCAGCAATCCGCCAGCAGAAAGCACCAGGTCTGAGACGCTCATATTGACAGCGAGAGGATAGTGGCCCGGCCGCGCGACATCACCTCTTATGTACACGCTGCGTGGCGAAACTTCTTCCGGTTGGCGATGCACAAGGATCCGATCACGCGGCTGGACCAAAACATTATTCAAAGGATCTCCCGCGAGTGCGTCACTCAAGTTGATACTAAAGACTCGTGTGGTCCCGTCTGACTGCCTGCGGAATAGCTGTCCCGAATCAAGCCAAGCCTCCGGCGTCACACCGCCAGCCTGATATATCGCATCGCGTAAATGCTGCTGGCCAGACGTGCGATACGACCCCGGCGCGCGGACCTCACCGGTGATGAACACTTCTGGATCCGCCTCGAAGTCGTACCGTCCGAAAATGCGTACAGTGTCGAGCGGCTCCAGCTTAGGAGCGCTGTCGGGATGTTCGAGAGCGGCTGCCAGATCAAAGGTCTCGACAACTGGATGATAGTCCGGTGCATGCAGCCGAATGATCTCGGCATAACGGGTCGAGGGTTCCGGAAGCAGATCAGCATACGAAGTCACCAAGTCCGTGAGTTTCATCTGCGGCTTGTAGGAATACCGCCCTGGACGCAAGACATGCCCTACGAGGTAGATCGATTCCGAGTTATAAGGCGCGATCGGAAAGATGTGGATCTCGTCCCCATCCTGTACCGCGAACCCGCTCATTTGTGCGCGCACCGCTTCGGAATCGCTGGTGTCGCTTATATCGAAGCTCAACATCGTGCGCTTTTCATGCGCCACCAGGCGCTGGACTTCGATGTGCCGCAGTGCCGCCGCGGGGAGAATTCCTCCAGCCAGATCGAGTACGTCCACGAGTGTCTTCTCATTGCGCAATTCGTAGATTGCCGGGCGGCGCACCATGCCGTCTACGGTCACCAACGGACCAAGCGGCGGTACCATCAGGGAATCGCCGTTCTCGATTCGCTGCAGATCACCACGAACACCGTGGAGCAGCAGGTCATACGCGTCCACTTCTTCAATCAACTGCTTTCCTCGATAGTGTTGAAGCCGCCGGAGAGAGCCTTGCGACGTCACACCACCCGCCACAAACAGAGCATTCAGCGGAGTGGAAAGCGAACTTACGTCATACGCGCCCGGTGAAATGACGTCGCCAACCACATACATACGCACCGAGCGCAGCCGGAGCAGTGCAACGTCTGCAGAGACATCGCGGAATTGTGTTCTCAGGGTGCGTTGTACCATTTCCTGTACATCGCCAAGCGTTCGCCCGGAGACAAGGACCGGCCCTGCTTCCGGCAGAGACACGCGCCCCTCCCGGTCCACTGTGCGGAGCAGCCGCTGTGAAACCCCTCCCCAGAGATCAATCGAGAGATTGTCACCCGGACCGACGACATAGCTCGGGCCCACGGGAAGATCCATGGGGATATAATCCGGGTTTGTGTTGCCTTTGCGGAAAACATCGAGACCAAACCTCTCGAGAGGCCGATTGCTCGCTCCCGCCTGCACATAGAGGTCATACAAGGAAGGCACATCTGCGTAAGGATTCGGTTGACGCACCATCCTTACTTGCTCGGCCTCGCTAGTGCCCGCGGGAGCAGAATTGCGCCCTGCTGGATATCGCTCTGAACCCCGCCCTGTCCGTGGCATCCCGGCGCCGCTTGATAATGGATCCGACTGAGACAGCGACTGCAGATCTGCTTGGCTGCTGAATGGAAGCGAAGGATTCTGCCCACTGCCGTACCCGGCCATACGCGACGTCCCGTTCAGCGATGGATTTGTATCAACCTGCGCCGCAGCGAGCATGGTCTCCGGCGCTGCCAGATTGGCCGGATATCCTGAGCGTTGGTCCGGCGAAAGGCCTGTGCCATCCGGACGCATCATTTGGCTGGGTGAAGTATCGTCGGCGCGTTGCGACGGCGCCGACGAACGCGGCGCATGCACTGGTGCAGTCGGGCCCACCGGCAGACTTTCATGATCCTCCAGGAGAGAGGGCGAGAGCGCGCACTCCGGGACGCTCCGCGGATCGCATGCAGCGTAACGGCCAGCGTTTGAATTTTCAACCAGAGTGTCGCGGCGCTCGGCGGCGCGCGCGATCATCTGTGCCCGCTCCTGCCGCACGAGCTTTTGCTCTGCTCCTAGGTCCGAGTCCGGGTTCAATCGAGGCACGAGATAGCCATACCGCTGCAGGAGGCGCGTTGCGAGCACGCGGGCACGCAAGTCCGAGCGCAGGCGTTCGGCTACCGCTCTATCAGTCAGATCGGACTCTTCAAGGATCTGCCCGGTCGCCCCCACGTCTTGGGCAAGAAGGCGCTTAAACTCGACCATCAGACCAGCCTCTTTATTCACGACTTCGAGAATCTGATCAGCTGAAGCCGCCGCCTTCTCAAGATTGTCCGAGATGATATCGGGAGGACGGCCAGGCACACGCGTCGCAGTTTCCGTTCCGGACCGTTGCGCTACACCCTCCTTGGATTCGTGCTGTGAATAGGCGGCCGCGGAAAACAAGAACGCCCAGGCAAGACAAAATATACTTTTCTGCAATTGTTTGTGGTCGAACATAGTTTATTTCACCCTAGGGCCGGGGCAGGAAAGCCTTCGGTCTGTTCGCGACCAACCTGCTTCGCCGAGCACTCACAATTCCCCGCCTCCAGATGCCTCGATAGGGCAGCCGGAACTGAGTTTGGTTGACTGACAAGATGTCTTCAGAGGGGTTCAACGTCGGCCTCGTCAACCTCAAGCATCACCGATCGCATGATCAGATCGATCGAGAGCACCAAGCGGAAACGATCTTTGCGGCGGATCATGATTCCTTCCGCACCCACGAGAGGCCCGCGCTTTACGCGGACTCTCCTGCCTTGGTACAGGTAGGGATGAGGTTGCGGCGACAGACCTGCGGACATGCTCGATTCAAGCGCGCGGATCTCGGAATCCGGAACTGCGGCCGGCTGCCCCTGAAAGGTCACGAACCGCAGGACCCCGGGAGCCCGAAGAACACCCAAACGGTCGGGAAGACTTAGATTCACGAAGACATAGCCCGGGAACAGGGCCATGTCTAGTTCCTTACGGCGATCCTTCCAGCGGCGTACGCTGCGGTAGACCGGAAGAAAGCAGTTCAATCCCTCGTATTTGAAATGCCGGGTCACCAGCATTTCGTGCCGAGGACGAACGGAAATCGCGTACCACCGTTCAACCGGCAAAAGTTTTTCGGCAGAGGTCAAAGACTTGCCAGGAACTCCGCTCCCTGACGCTTCGTAATTTGTGGTTGTGTTCCCAAGCACCGTTTGCCCTCCCAACTGTAGCTCCGCCCTCTCAGTTACATTCGATAAACGAATGTAAGCCGCTCTGAATCATATAGTTATGCCAGCAACCCCTTGCTTCTGACTAACTGCGGAGCGTCCCGACTAGCGATGGACGTTCGCGCAGAGCGCTCAAAATCCCAGCTTCCGAACTCTCTAGGGGCCTCGTGCGCACATCTACAATTGCCCAATAAATAGTCCCGCGATTCTCCTCCGGCGCGAGCGCAAGAATCCTCATCTGCGGATACCGGCCAAGCAGAAAGCCACATTGGGCTACCCTCTTCTCAGCCTCATCGAGCTCCAGAATCAGTACATCGGGCTGAGATTCTTCAATCGCCTCGGTCAGTTCGTTTTCATTGCGCACTTCCCCAACAATATCGATATCAGGTTGGTCGGCAATGGTGGCCAACACGAGTTCTCTCATCAATCGCGGCTGGTTTGCGACCAAAACTCGTATGCGCTTCAAGATCTCATATCCTCAACCATAACTTCTTACCTTGTCCGTAGTTCCTTAAACAAGTATCAATTTCGGCCTAATGCAACATGCTCACGAGACTGTTGCAGGTACTAACCAGGTACTAACCAGTACCAATGAGGAGCCCCGGGCGGCCACCCAAATCTGGGCACTAATTGCGCGGGTTCACTTGCATAACGCCGGGAAATGGAATAGAAAGCACGGATACAACCAAGCGGCATGCTGACTATGAAGGAGCGCCGATTCGGACTGCGAACCTGGGCGACAATGCTGAACACAGCGGGCCGCGGTCTGCGGGGCTCTCGCCGTCACGTGCTACGGATACGCTGCAATGCTGTCGGTGGCAAAACACGATGGTCGGGAGTCCGCCTTGCTCTACTTGAGATCGACTAACTTTGGGACCAACCAACCTAACAGAGCGGGATTGACTTGCGGCGTTTCGTCCTTGGCTGATGACATTGGATCGCCCGCGCGGCTAGCTCCTGACCAAGGCTCGCATTTCCCAACGCGTCTGTCTATGGCGTGGCCGATGTGCAACATCGCCACGTGGCCGGAAAGTTTATGCCTGACACTACGCAGTCGTTGCTGCCTTCATCTGGCAGCGTTCGATCATTGCTATCCGATCGTGTACACCTGCCTTGCGGAAAATGCGGTGAAAATGGTTCTTGACCGTACGTTCTGAAAGATTGAGCCGGGCGGCGATTTCCTTGTTTGTCAGTCCGAGTGCGGCGAGTCCGACTAGTTGTTGTTCCCGGCGACTGAGCTCTTGAGGATGGAAGCCAGTGACTTCAGGGGTGGCTGCGAGTTGCTGTGAGGCACAGTCTAAGATCACCCGTGAAAAGCAGGAGGGACAAACCGCTTCGCCGGATCCAACCGCGCGGATCACATTGACAATCTCCAAAGCAGATGCGTCTTTGAGCACGTATCCCATCACGCCGGCGCGCACCGCACGGAAGAAGGTGGTCTCGTCGCGTTCCATTCCGATCATGACGGTTTCCGCATTCCGCAGAATTCGACGGATCTTCGCCACCAGACATGGACCATGAAAAGCGAGGCTGGGAGAGTCCAGTAGCACTACGTCCGCTTTGCTGGTTGCAATTTCATCCAGAACATTCGGTGCGAACGCGACTGCGCCGACAACAGTCAAATCGACTCTCTTGGACAGGATGCGAACCAGAGCCTCGCGAAGCAGGCGATTTTCCGCCAACAGGAAGACATGCGTCGGACTGTGGGGAACGACTTGCGACATCCACGCCTGCTTCAACCACTGCACGACAGGAAGTGCAGAGTCTTGAGGAATTCCCTCTATCTTTCCTCAAATTTGCAACGTGCCCCGAACCGCTCCGGGGGCCGACTTCCACTCACCAGGCTATCCATGATGAGCGCTGTTGCTGTGCGGAGGTAAACGGCACAACGGCGACTGGCTGCCATTCGAATCCTCTCCTGCTTAGTACTTTCCTGCTTAGTACTCTCCTACTTATTTTGGGGTTAGATTGCATTACCACCTGGCTCAGTCAGCACTTTTGACACCGACCTTCTCTTTCGTCTAACTCATTGGTTTCACAAGTTCTCGTCGATCTCTGCCAATAAACGAAGGCTCCTTCGCGCCGACAATTTGGCAGAGCTGCCGACATTTCGTCCGAGAGGCACAAAAGCATGGTTGCGCCGATCCCGCCTGTAGGAATTGGAACTTGAGAGCAAGCCATGCACAATGGGCGACCGCGCTTTCGGCGCACTATTATAGTGCTCAGCGCAGCCCTGCCGTGCACAGCACGGGCGGACAGCACTACGGGGAAGACTCCTGACAAAAAAAGTTTCAGGAAAAACTTGAGATCAAGATCTCTTTCTTAGGCTCGCCGAACAATTTAGGTCAGTTATAGTTTGGTGTCAAGAAAAATAGAAAAATGTGTCGTTAGCACATGATATGTCCGGTTGATTTGGCAAGTGATATGTCCGCTTTGCAGACGGCGATGGCGGGAGACCATGCAGGGCATGGATTCTTACACGCAGGCGGCAGTGGAGCGGGCGATGAAGGTACAGGAAGTGATTTTGCGGGCCATGGCGAAGAAGGTCACGTGGTAGCAAGCGGCCGAGCAGCGACCGGCAGATACGACGCTGGCGCGAGCGCTATGAGTTCGGGTTCCGGGGCTTGTTTGACCGGCGGCGGGGGAAGCCATCGCCCAAGCTTTTGATGGGCTATGGCGGAACGACGAGAGGGGCTGTGGATGTCAGCAAAGGATCGGGAGCGGCTGAAGGTGTTGCACGAGGTGAGGAAGCGACAAATCACGCAAGTGCAAGCCGCCAAGGAACTAGGGGTGAGCTCTCGGTGTGTTTGGGGCGGAAATCGAAAGGACTTCAGGGAGGCAGTATACACGCTCTCAAATTCGCGCTTGAAGTGTTCGCGACAAAGTTGAGGGGTGAATTCACTGAGTCTTTTCTAGCATGTGGATCATTCGGTCAAGATCGTCCCGCATGACGGAGACTTCATTTCGCAGCGCTTGGGGAATCACGATCGGGTCATAGCGAGCGCTGGGTGCAGTCAGTCTGAGAGCGTCTTCTAGTTCGTCACGAGCCCCGACCAATTTGACGACTACCTGTTGCTTCGCTTGAGGAGCGAGCGTAGGTGACTCCTTGAAGTACATAGTTGACGCCAGGGCAGCCACGGATTTAAGAGAAAATTCTCCCCGGAGCGTTTCGGGGCTTGGCGGCTCGCGGCGTTCGGCTATGTGAAACGGCATGGCTTCCGCCGTGCCTGTCCGGTGCTCAGAGTCGAAGCCAACGCCAGCGGAGGCAGACTCGGAAGCTCCGAATCCAGCTCCGTTCCGGTCGAATCGCGGTATGAGTTCGAGCCGTGGTCGTCGTTTCTCCAAAATGTGGCAAGCGTGTCCAAACGAGGATCGATAGAGGTCAGCACGAAGGTCTGACTCCCTCGCGCTCATGAGAGCCCTGATGGCAGCGCGTTCACACACCTTCCGCAGTTGGCTAGGTGTTAGAGCGATGTTTTTCGTATCGAGCGTTTTCGCAACCGCGTCGACAATCGAATAGAAGTCCACAAGCATGACGAGAAGGTAAGCTCGCGTGTGAAATTCCCATATCTCAGACGCCAGTGCGTTGTCTGGGTCCATATCGAACAGGTTCGCCATATCGACAGCATTCGACGCGATTCGAGCTGCGAGTGATAACTGGGGGCAGCGCCCGAAGGGTTTTAGCTGGCGCACCCATGCGGTGAGAAGTGAAATGGCTTCAGTCCGCCGTGTGCAAGCCTGGTATCGCTCGGGAAGTTTGGTTCGCATTTTATCGGCCTCCCAACTGGGCGTTCATTCTCGCAGCCCAACTCCCGAGAGCGGGCCGTGGCTTACCCCAGTTCTTAAGAAACACAAACCGCCCGTCGCAAAGGCGCCCTATTCGCTTCCGAATTTTGCCCTTGCGCTTAAGCAGGTATTCGAGTAGTTCAGCACTCAATCGGGCGATGCTCGCCGTGCGACATCGCGTAGAGGACCAGTTCCACCCGGTTCGAAATCCCCACCTTATCGAAGATGCGGAGCAGATATTTCTTGATCGTGTATTCGCTGAGCCCCAATTCGACGGCGACTCCGCGGTTCGTCAGGCCGTCGGCTACGAGCGCCACCACCTGCTCCTCGCGAGGCGTCAACAAACACCTCCCATTTGAGTTGACCACACGCAGCGTCGGTACCTCCGATAGTGCATCCAGCACGTAATTCATCTGCTGGCTGTTGATCCAGATCTCTCCCCGGAAAACGCAGTGAATGCACTTGCAGAGCATGGGGAAAGGAGTGTGGGTAAAAAGAAAAATCCCCTTCGCGCCGGCGCGCAAAGCATTCACCACCAGTTCGCGGTCGTCATTCTCGACCAGCAGCACGGGAGCGATCTTCGGATACGAGACGCGCAACCAGCGCAGCAGGCTCAAGTCCGGCAGGGGGTTGCCCGCAATCAAGACCACGTCGGCGCGATTCGATTGCATGAAGTTGTGGAGAGCAGACGTCTCCAAGGCGACAGCGGAAACCTGAAAGTCCCGCCGGTTTTTCAAGGCCCGCGTCAAGAGTTGCGACTGGATAGGACCCGAGTCGGCGACCAGGACTTGCACTACTTCGGTCCCGGGCCGCCCGGTTCCCGCGAACTGTTTCTCGGAGCGTATGGTTTTCACGCCATCATTCTGCCCAAGAGCGCATGGATCGTATGTGGGCACCGTCACACACTGTTGGTGATGAATTCTGTTCCCGTTGCCTACTTTCGCAGGGCCACTCTTGTGCACAACTTGCGTAGCAGCAATCTCCCGCCCGGCGTGCGCCCCGGGGCCGGGAACCCAGCCCTGGCGGCCTGGTTGCTCATTTCATCACCTTTCCGATGGCTGGAACGTGCCCGGTACCTCGGTGGACAGTACTTTCCAAGTCTTGTTGTGCTCGGGACTCAGCGGTACCTTCGGGCTAACAACTCAAACGCCCGAGTTGCTTAGTGCGCCGTTCAGAGCAACGGTGAGAAGCGATGAAATGTTGGTAGGAGGATCCATGCTGCGAGCGTACAAGAGTCTGATCGCGGTGCTGGTGGCTGGGGTGAGTTTTGGGCAAACGCTGACAAATCCACCCAATTTAGCAGAAGGGAGTAACAGCATTCACTGATTGCGTCTCCAACAATCTGGCGAGTTCCCGCAAAGCCCGCTAGGAGTGATCGGCCTGCTGTACGATTCATGTCCGAGGAATTGAGAGGAAACTCGCTCACTACTCTTTTCCTCACGCCCCACGATGGCGGGCGAACGTTGAACCGCCTGATGCCGACTACCGCAGTCCAACACGTAAAGAGGATGCGGGGGGGAGCGCAGAGCCACTTGATGCGCTGCGACGACGGGAACTATTACGTGGTGAAGTTTCGAAATAATCCGCAGCATGAGCGGGTGCTGGCGAATGAGTTTCTGGCGACGCGGCTGGCTGAGCTAGTGGGACTGCCGGTGCCTGTGGCTGAGGTCGTGGAGGTTCCGTCGTGGCTGGTGGAGCACACGACCGAATTGACGATTGTGTTGGGAAGCCACGCCATGCAGGTAGAGGCGGGATTGCAGTTCGGATCGCGCTACGTAGTGAGTCCGGTGGAAGGGCAGGTTCTCGATTACCTGCCGCCGGAGATGCTGGACCGGGTGCGGAACCTGGATACGTTTGCAGGAATCCTGGCGTTGGATAAGTGGACGTGCAATGCCGATGGGCGGCAGGCGGCGTTCTGGCGGAAGATGCGGGAGAAGAAATACTCGGCGTCGTTCATCGATCAGGGGTATTGCTTTAATGCGGGAGAGTGGACGTTTCCAGATTTTCCGCTACGCGGTGTGTATCCGAGGAATGAAGTTTACGCGCGCGTGAATGGGTGGGAATCGTTCGAGCCCTGGTTGTCGCGCATCGAGAAGCTGGATGAAGATGCTATCTGGAGAGTGGCGGGAGAGGTTCCTCCGGCTTGGTATGGCGGGTCCTGGGATGAGCTGGAGGCGCTGGTGCAACGGTTGATCGAAAGGAAGACGATGGTGCGGGAATTGATTCTGGCGTTTCGAGGGTCACCGCGGCGGCCGTTTCCGGAGTGGATGAATGAGGCGTAACCACAGAGAGCAAGAGGTCACTAAGGTGCGCGGATGGAACGTTTGCTGTTAGACCTTGCATTTTGTTTGTTGAGATGGAAAAGAGCTGAGTGCTACATGCTAATCGCGAAGTGGTGATCTTTGAAGGAGGACTTATGGCTGAAAAGCGAGAACTCGAACTTCACATGCTGCGATTTCTACCGCATCCTTTGCGGGACGATTTCGTCACAGTCGCACTGTTGATGGCGGAGCGCGATGGCGGGTTTGCCGAGGTTCGGTTTACGCGCGACTGGAGGATGCTACGGTACATGGCTCCGGATGTGGAATTGGAGTGGTTCGAGATGGTGGAGAGCGAGATCCGAGGACGGCTGGGGAGCTTGCGCCGGCGCGAAGAGCTGCTGCAGTTCGTGAACGAGAGATTCGGGATGATGATCGATGTGGCGCCGACGAAGGCGGTGCTGACGGAGGATCCCGCGAAAGAGATGGAAGTGCTGACTTCGATGTACCTGGTTCCAATGGAACGAGGTGAGCGAGCTCAGCAGCGCACGGGTCGGGTGGCGATTGTGAGCACAATTAAAGAGGAGTTCGCCAAGGCAGGCGTGCTGGAGCTGATCCAAAGAGATTTGGATGTGGAGAAGTATACGGGGCAGGGAGATCCGTTCCGGATTGATTTTGGATATCGGGTGGGGAACGTGGTGAAGATGTTCCATGCGGTTTCGGTGGCGTCGAATGTGGATCAGGCGCTGGCGCTGCTGTATCGTTACTCGCGCGTTGCGACGGGAATGCAGCAGGAGCAATTGCAGGTTTCCTTAACGGCGGTAGTAGACGAGGAGAGTGCGTTGGAGGAAGAGAAGGCCCGATTCGCGCTTGGGATGTTGAAGCAGCATTCGGTACGGGTGAAACCGGTGGAGAAGGTCGTGGAGATCGCGGGCGAGGTGCGGCGGGATGCCGCGGACCTTAGATTGGAGAGGTCACAGGTTGCTAGCTGAGGTGCGGCCAGTTCGCTGCAGATTCTGGAGTGATTCTTCGAAAATCGCGTCTTCGCGCACTTCTCGGAGACCTATGCCAAGGGATGCCGGTAGCTGGCTCAGGGTAATGTAGTGCCGTTTCTGGCGAAACGCAGTCAACAAGATTATGGCAGCAACAGAGTTGAAGCTCGATTTACCTAATTCCGGTTATACCTCCTAAGCCAGCCCGCGATAATGAACCGCACGCTCGTCGTTGGTAATTGTCATAACATCGTCGTTGCACTAACAACCCGGTCATTAGCGTAATGGCCTGTATTGCGACAATCACTTCCGAATAGCTCGTGGCCAGGGATGCGCAAGAATCCGTCGTATGATGTTCGGGAACAATAGGCCGGAGGTCGCCTTATGCAGGGCATGCGAATCGCAACCGTGGCGTTGCTCGCGGCGTGCGCATCTGCGGTTGTCGCAGGGGCGCAGGAGTTCAGCGCATCGCACGATGTCACTCTTCAGATAGCGGAAAGAAAGGCTAGCAGTTGAATTGGTCATGGGACCATCAAATGGGCGGACGAGAAGCGCTTTACTGTTGGAACCTATCCCGCGAATCAGCAGAGTTTTATGGGTGTTTTTCGCGCAGGCCCTGCAGTGAAGGTTCTAAAAGTCATTCTAGAAGAGGTCGGTATAGTAGCTTGCACAGACGCCCAAGAACGTGCAATCCATTGGGCAGCTTTGGGGGGCGGACATGGCGGGAGAAAACTTAGAACCAACCCGCTCATGGTTTCAACAACTCAAGACGCTACGCTCAGCGGAGTAGGACGATTGTTTCAATTCCTTGGAAAGCTGCCCTATACGAGCATGTCGCTGGGCATACGCAGCTAAATCTTCGACGCTCATTTCGAAAAACATAGCCCCAGTGCTTAACACTTTGTTCTGTTCGTCAATCAGGCTTCGCACTTCGGCGATTGTTTCTAACACCCGTTCGCGGCTCACCCCAGCATAATGCCGCTTCTACGTGGCGGAAGTCTGGTCAATATTGAACATATT
Source organism: Terriglobales bacterium (assembly GCA_050012595.1). Lineage (GTDB taxonomy): Bacteria > Acidobacteriota > Terriglobia > Terriglobales > Acidobacteriaceae > Acidiflorens. The sequence goes on along the minus strand of JBEKGW010000013.1, from coordinate 46,835 downwards.
TGCCGGGCGGGGCAACCCCACTCTTAGTAGGTTTAGTTGTTTGGTCGAGAGTGGCTAAATCTCCACGAGAAGCATGGACACATTTGTCGGAATGAAGCTCTAGTCGTGGAGAACGATGTTGAGAAGTGAACTGTGAACTTGCAACCCGCTCTCGCCATAGTCAACGAAGCCTAGCTTCCTGAACCTGTTCATGAAGAGGCTAACCGGCGAGCGAGTTGTACCCCCATCTCTGCGAGGGACTCCTGACTCATCTTGTCTGAGTTGGTATTTGGTAACTTCCTTCGCGACCGCCAGTGTCGAGGGAAACTCGCTTTCTGTCTGTGACCCTGCTCACACCGAGAATGTGATGAATCCGTGCAACCGACTGCTGGCAAAACTTCCCTCATTGATCCCGTCGTGAGCGAAATCGCTGATTGCGACAACAATCACGCATCGGGACGGGGGCGGGTGCATGCTGCAAGCGGTGAATGTCGGACCTGTTAGTAAACCGTCGGTTTCCTCTCATTTTGAGCTGATCCCGTTCGGTATAGTTGGGCACGGAGAGATCTCATGTTAACGACCCATGCGAAGTGCTGTCTGTCTTGCGCAACCGAGTCTTTGTGATGATAAGTCCCGATCCCGACACGGACATTAGAGACCGCGTTAGAAACCACGCTTGACGTTCTAATTCGAAAGGGTTCCAATATGGAACTGGCGGTCTATGGACACACGCGACTTTCAGATCTTCGTGGTTCGCTACGTTGGCCACATTGCGAGCGACAAGTGCATGAACATTGCTATTTGCATGAGCGAGATCTCGGACGGAGACAGCCGCTTCCTCGCATGCGAGTACACAGACGAGTGGGAAAAACTGGAGGTTCTGTTCCCTGACGCAGACATCGACTTCCTCAAGGATTGGTGCGAGGCCGTTCGGAAAGAATTTTGTTGCCCTGATACAAACCGCATGGTTCAAGAGGGTCTAGAGGACTGTTCTTCTAACATCGATGTTTTGGTGTCTCGCAGGACCCTTAGGGCTACAGATGACCCTAATGAAGAAATGAGGAAGTTGTTTCAGGTACATTCGCGATAATCACGCCGTGGATGTTCTTCTCCGATCTCAACCAGCTCCCTTCTTGTCGGTTACGCGCGGCGATATTACAATCGGCGTCCTTTGACTTTCAAGGGGCCCGCGTCAAGAGTTGAGACTGATCGGGACCCGAATCAGCGACCAGGACCTGCACGGTTGTGACCGGGCCCGGTTCCCGGGGTCTGCTTCGCGGTACTTTCGTAGGGCTACTCTTGTGGGCTCAAGTTTCGCGCTCCGGATGTGGAATTGGAGTGGTTCGAGATGGTGGAGAGCGAGATCCGAGGACGGCTGGGAGCTTGCGCCGGCGCGAAGAGCTGCTGCAGTTCGTGAACGAGAGATTCGGGATGATGATCGATGTGGCGCCGACGAAGGCGGTGCTGACGGAGGATCCCGCGAAAGAGATGGAAGTGCTGACTTCGATGTACCTGGTTCCAATGGAACGAGGTGAGCGAGCTCAGCAGCGCACGGGTCGGGTGGCGATTGTGAGCACAATTAAAGAGGAGTTCGCCAAGGCAGGCGTGCTGGAGCTGATCCAAAGAGATTTGGATGTGGAGAAGTATACGGGGCAGGGAGATCCGTTCCGGATTGATTTTGGATATCGGGTGGGGAACGTGGTGAAGATGTTCCATGCGGTTTCGGTGGCGTCGAATGTGGATCAGGCGCTGGCGCTGCTGTATCGTTACTCGCGCGTTGCGACAGGGATGCAGCAGGAGCCCCTGAAGGCTTCCTTGACGGCGATAAATCGTGATGGCGCGCACAATCCGATCGAGGCTCGTAGAATACACACGCACCGGTCGCGGCAGTGAGGAGAGAGTTCATTGAGGTACATGCTTATGGCTCAACTACTGCTTCTCTCGTCCGTGGCATTCGGAGGCGATAAACCTCTTCATGCGAGCTTGTAAGTAAGAGCATCGTGAGCCGTTCTTCCTCCGGGCTCGCTCAGGTCAGCAACTTGGGGGACATCCAGATTACATGCCGCGTCCCGGCGCGGCCGTTCCCGACCAAACCGGGTGAGAGCCACAACGGTCTCCGAGCAGCAACTACCGCTTACAAAATCTCCCCGGATGGCAGCAAGGAATTGGTGGGGTATTGTATGGCGACGGCAAAAGTGCTACCACGTTACCACTTGGTAATATCGGGTGGGGACCGGAGTGTGTGCCAAGGGGGTGGAGGTGGCGTGGGAGAGCGCGTGGGCAGGGGGCGCGCTCGCTAGCGGTGTGGCGAGTTAGCGAGAAAGTTTTACCGACGAAGTTCGACAATCTGTTTAGATAAGATCTCGGAGGAGTGCGTTGGCATCAGCAACCCTTCTAAGCATCTTCCCACTGTATTGTTGTTTCGCACCGACCTTTTGGCGTCTGCCAAGCGCAAACCCCATTCTCGCGAGTACTAGTTCGTAGCACTTGCGGCAGAAACCGTTGCATCCGTATCGACTCGATTTTCGTCCACACCTCAGGCATCCGAAATCGTCAAAGTAATATCTCATCTTACGGCGGTACTCATGAGGCAGCATCCGCCGGACTTTCCACGACAGATCCTTGGGGATGAACCACGGCTGTAACGCAACTTCCCAAATCGCCCTCTTGGCATCTGCCCCTAGCGTACTGGCCTTTCTCTTGTGGCGTTTCAAATACGACCTCCTAGTGCACGAGGATGGGAATTGCGGAAGGCTAAGGCTACGTCGACATTGACGAGGCTGGCGTATATTTGTGTTGTATCTACTCGGGCATGGCCCATGAGAGCTTGAATGACCCGAATGTTAGCGCCATTTTCCAACAAATGCGTCGCGAAGCTGTGGCGCAGAATTCTTGGACAAAGCGTTTTAATTCCAATTCTTTCCCCAAGGTTTCGGAAGACCTGTTGAATTGCCCACCTTGAAATCGCGTGCCGCTCTCGGTTCAGGTTGACCTTCTTCATAAGCCGCAAGAATTTTGCATTCGCGACTCGGTAAGGCATCTTGGCAGGATTTCCGAGATACTTGGTGCGGTTAATTCTTCCGGGATACTCTCTCCACCGCGCCTGCCAAACGCGCCCCGACCTAACGAGAAAACCCCGCTGAGTGGGAACGTCATCCAAAAAAAGGGGTCCGGCTCTGCGACTCCCGAGATAGAACTTTAGAGCGTACGCGGCTGGCTGACCGAAATATACTGTGCGGTCGCGGCCTTTGGACCCGACGATCGTTTTCCGGTGCCGGAAATCGATATCCTCGACTCTTGCCTGGTGTGCTTCTCCGACGCGACAGCCTGTGGCGTACATGAATTCGACCAATGCTCGGTCGCGGGGAGTTGTCGCAGCTTCGATCAACTTCTGAACCTGATTTTGGGTCAATACTCTGGGCAATCTATGAGTTTGTAGAGGCCCACGCACGAATCGTGGGGGTATGCTGTCTATGACCCCGCCGAGATAAAGGAACTCAAAGAAACTCCGAAGAGCGGTCAAGTAGAATCGGTATCGATCAGCAGTCCAGCGCAATGTTGAGACATGCTGTAGAAAATCACTGATGTCCAAGGGAGCAACCGACCGAAATGGCTTGCGGCCGAAGTAACGACATGCTTCACGCGCTACGCTACAGTACAGTTTGCGGGTGTCGGGAGTGTATCCTTGGCGCTCAAGCCAAGTGTTGTAACGTTCCACCATTTCCAGCTTGTTCTCGATCTTGCGACGGCTGGTGTGACACTTCGGCAGCCCTTGATCCAACAACAGACGGTGGCGACCCATAGGGGCACCCCCCAAGAAAAGAGATACCCAATCTTACGGCCCGACCTGGGGCTTGTGCAGTGATTTCAATCACTGGTGGAACTGACGCCGAAGTCAGCACACTACTGCACAAATACGAGGGTCATTCAGCTCCACTGTCGTGAAATGACAACCCTATTTAGGAGCCGCTCACACTTGCAGATCACTCCGGTTCCGATGGCCTGCGATAATTGGGTCACTCGCCAATCCTTGATAAATGGATTTTGTCTTTTTGACTCGGGAGGTTCTATGGAAGCAAAGTCTTTGGTTCCCGCAGCGCAATATGTACGAATGTCAACAGAGGACCAACAGTATTCCATCGCCAATCAAGAGGCGGCCATCCTCACATACGCAAAGAGCCGTGGCTATGTCGTGGTATCGACCTACGCAGACTCGGGAAAGAGTGGCATCGAGATCAAACATCGACAAGGACTCCGACGATTACTTTCTGACGTGATGAGTGGCCGCGCTCGATACAAGACGATCCTTGTGTACGACGTAAGCCGCTGGGGGCGCTTTCAAGATGTCGATGAGGCCGCCTACTATGAGTTTCTTTGCAAAAGTGCGGGTATACCCGTGCGCTACTGTGCAGAACAATTCGAGAATGATGGATCACTATCAAGTTCGATACTGAAGGTTCTGAAGCGAACGATGGCCGCTGAATACAGCCGTGAATTGGGAATTAAAGTTTCCGCCGGGCAGCGCCGCCTCGCACTCCTGGGATTCCGGGTTGTGGGAATGGCGGGATACGGGTTGCGGCGCATGATGGTGTCTGCTGACGGGCGTAGGAGGCTTATCTTGAAAGCCGGTGAGCGGAAAGCGATTCAGACGGATCGAATTATCCTCGTACCCGGTCCTAAGAAAGAGGTTGACTGCGTCCGCACAATCTTCGGACTTGCTGCGGACTTACGAAAGACACCGCGGGAGATCGCGAAAGAGTTAAATGTTCGCCACATACACTTTTCGAATGGACGACCTTGGGATCGCTCATCTGTTTATCGCATCCTAACGAACGAAAAATACGCTGGGTGCAATACATACGGAAAAACAACACAAGAGCTCTGTTCGCGCAGCCGAGGGGTCGCACGCCGTCTTTGGATTACAAATCCCGACGCATTTGTTCCGATTGTAAGCCGCGAAATATTTGATCGTGTTCAGAAGCTCCTAAAAAAAAGAGGCGCACACCCTGATAGATCCGATGCGTACTTTATCCAAGGAATGAAAAGGGTACTAGCTCGTGAAGGAAGATTGACCAAGAGAATCCTGGAAAGACGATTCACGTTCAGCCATGCCTACTACAAGCATTTCGGCTCAGTCATGAGAGCCTATGATTTGGCCGGATTCCTGCCGTGCCCTGCAACGGTGAAGTTGATCCACACGCAGAGTCAGATAAGGGGTTTGCGGAATGACTTGTACATTCGACTTAAACAACTGTTTCTCGACCGCGTCAGGTTCATCGGTTTACCAGGACAGCAGTTTCGGCAAATCGTCGAGATCGACGGTCGCCTTAGGGTTGCGACTTACCTCTGCAGAGCAGTCCACAACACAAGCGTCGGAGAACCCGGCTGGCTTCTACGTGTGCGTCCTCTAGAGAAGGATTTGCCGGTTTTGATTTGCACAGTAGATCAATCGTCTTCTCAATTGCTGAATTTCTACGTATTTTCCCCAATCGGAGACAGCATTCCAAAATACAAAGTGCTTCGAGAAAATCAACCTTGGTTCTCTTCCGGACGGAAGCTCACAAAGTTGGATGACTTTTGCGAGGTTGCAAAAGAAGTTGCGCCCCAGTCTGAGAATAACGCGCTCTACACTGCCGTGGACGACATCCAAATAGCGGCTGACACTTGTACGATCATACTCGACAAAAAAGAAATCACACTTGGCCCTGTTTTATCAGCAATTTTTAATATGTTGGCCCTGAATGCGGGGCAGGTCGTTTCCCGAGATCGGCTGCGACGATCCGTGCCTAAGAAGCTTCTCGATCCCCTGAACCTCAATGCACACATGAGTACTTTGCGCGTCAAACTAGGTGAGGCGCGGGAGCGCATCCAGAGAGTCCCAGGAGTAGGTTATATGTATGTCAAACCTGACAAAGTGCCGACTGCGGGTCTGAACAACCTTCAGACGGGCCTGCGATAAATCGGGTCGCTCGCCCGCACGTGGATTGACACCCTTTATCCTCTTGTCTTGGAGGTCCCATGGAAACACAGCCCCTAGTTCCCGCCGCGCAGTACCTCCGCGTGTCCACTGAACGTCAAGAATATTCGCTCGATTTTCAAGGTGCTGGAATCGCCAGTTACGCCGAGCACACCGGCTTCGTGATCGTCGAGACAGACCGCGATGAGGCAAAGAGCTGTTTGGTAATGAAACACAGGACTGGTTTATCACGGCTACTCCAAGATGTCGCCGCGGGAAAACACTACTACCGGCAATTCTTGTCTATGACGTGAGCCGTTGGGGACGTTTTTCAAGATCCAGACGAGGCAGCGCCCTACGAATTCTTGTGCAAGGCTGCCGGGGTGCCAGTTCACTACTGCGCAGAACACTTTTCTTTTTCTAATCATGCATATCTGCCCAATCCCATCTTGAAGGCGCTGAAGCGCGTAATGGCTGGCTAGCGGCTTACGGCGCGTGATCTGCGGCACGAACGAAAAGGTAGAACGCAACCATATGCGGGCGGTCAGAATCACTTGGCGTGGTTCTGGATGCCTTTCTGCCGCAAGGATCAGGTGCAGTTTCATGCGCCCGTCGCTAGCGCTGGTCTTGTTCTGGAGTACACGTCCGATCCGCGCGAGCGACGACTTCGTGCTCTTAAGGCAATCGCGGTCTGTCAAATGGATTGTGCTGTCGATGACATGACCGCCCGATACTCAAGAGCCTTGTCGGGGCCTCGTTTCCCTACGCCGGTCAGTTCAGCAAGTTCGCTCCGGACTTCTTCCAACCGATCTTGTCTGCGCTGATACCTGGCCCTGGCTCCGCGGCTGGGCGCCTTCCGTTCCCAATATAGCTTGTTGGCGGAATGGATGGAGTCCATCTCTTCGATTAAAATCGCAATTCTCGCTTTCCCTTTCCTTGAGGTTTCGGCTTCCATGGATAACTCCTTTCCGCATTATCCTTCGGTACCTGTGGCTGCCTTCCCCTGGTTGAGCGTTTCTTCCACTTTACGCAGGACTTCCGAAGGAAGAAAGGGCTTTTCCAGGATGTTTGCACCGTACTTGGTCAGTTCAGGTAATTCCAGAAACTGGTCCCAAAGACCCGTTATAAACAAAAACTTCGTCTCGGGGCGGGCCGCACGAATTCGCTCTGAGAGCTCAAGTCCGTTGGGTCCGGGCATTACAATAGTAGTCACCACAAGGTCTATTGTGCCGTCGTGTTGCTGGCACAAACGAAGTGCCTCTGCACCATCGGCAGCAGGCAAGACGGAAAACCCGCTGCCTTCGAGCACCCTGTGCAGAACGCTTCGAATATTGTCGTTGTCTTCGACTATCAAGATGGTGATGGAACGCTGCGGGGGCGGTGCGAGGTGAAGCTGCCGGTGCGACGATTGAGTTTCTCTTGTGCGTCGTAGTTCCAGCTCACGCATCGTCCGTCGAGCGAGTATGCGTAAGGAATCGGTCTGCTCTGCTGTCATGAGGTGTGACACTCGGTCCATCACGGCTAACGTACCTAGGGGACGGACGTCATGGGTAATTAATGGAATCCCTACGTAGAATTGAATCCCGAGTTGCTTCACCAAGAAACTGCTCATGAACCTTTCGTCATTGAGCGGATCCGGGACGATCAGGACGTCGGGTTGCAAGATTGCGTAGGCACAGAACGAGCCATCTCGCGGAATCTCATCCAACTCAAGGCCGATTTTCGCCTTAAACCATACCCTTTGCTCATCGATGAAAGCGATGACGGCGACTGGAGCATCGCAGATATGAGCAGCCAGATGAGCAATTTCGTCGAACACTTGCTCGCAGGATGTTCCCAGAATTCGAAAGCTACGAAGACTTTCGAGACGGGAGCTTTCGTCTTGTGGCAGGGGCGACTGCACTGACGGCTCACAATAAAACGTGAAAAGCGGCCCCCTCGGTCCGCTCGACACCGATTGCGAACTCCGGCAGTCCAATACCACCGAGAGCAACTAACCATTCGTGAAGCGAACCTATACGAATGTTCAGGGCGGCAGATCGCTACGCTGCGCATGCCCCACTGCCGTTACTAAGAAAACCTTGCACGACAAGGACCATTCGACAAATCCAGCCTCACCAACGAGAGCATGCCGTAAGATGTGCCGGTCGTTTGGCACCAGTGCCGATATTTTGGCAACTCTATCATCCATCCGAATCTCCATCTTCAAGCCGAGTTCGTCGTGATGTTCCCACATAGTGACTGGACCATCACGCCCCAAATGATTACCTTCCTCGTAGCGCTAACGCAGATCGTTGTCAAGATCGACCTTCAAAAATGATATAAGAAGATTCTTGGGCAAGGTGTTGTGGTTTTTGTCGCTGTCCCGAAAGGCGACACTGTGAAACGTGGCCCGATCCGAAGAGTTAAACCATAGGGTGCGAGAGAGTATGCCGGAGCAAAGACTTGCGTTTGATTCCGTTCATTTCTCAGATCTGACAGTCGGCCAGTATCGCAATCTACTTGATCTGGCGCAGCTTGCACTTAGTCAGCGCACGATAGAGGCTCTTTTCCCCAGGCTGGCACTCCGCTTGCATCATGCCTTGAATTTCGACGTTGTCACATTGGGTCTTTACGACTCAAGTGCGGAAAGCATCCGCCTGAACCTTTGCAAGGCGGGTGAGGTGGAGAGGAGATGGGAATGCTTGCCCGCGCACGCTTGTGCAAGTGGATGGGTCTGGAAGAATCAACGATCCGTACTTGTCCAAGATTTGGACGCCGAACCCAAGTTGCCCGTTTTCCTACAGTCGCTTCGCCGACTCGGCGTTCGTACTTACTATGTTTTTCCCTTGACAACAAGGCGTTACAAGCTGGGAGCAATAGGCTTTGGCAGTTTGCATGTCATTCCCAAGAGGAATGCGACGCTTGAGTTCTTGCGCCATACAGCTGCGATCATCGCTCAGTTTCTGGGCACCACGCTTTCATCCGATGGGCTTACAGCGCCGACGGATTACTCCCAACCCCCCCCGACCGCAGCATCAAAACTCGAACCAGAACCCCAGGATTTTGACCTGCGGGATTACGCGAATCGGGACGAAGCTTTCCAGGGAATGGTAGGGAATAGCGCTCCTCTACAAGAAGTGCTACGACAGGTGAGGACGGTAGCCGCAACTGACGCGACGGTGCTGCTGCTGGGCGAAACAGGTACCGGTAAGGAGTTAGTTGCACGCGCAATTCATCGACTCAGCCCGCGGGCCAACAGCAAGTTTATTAGCGTCAACTGTACTGCGATTCCGACAGATTTGTTGGAAAGCGAGCTATTCGGACACGAAAAGGGGGCATTCACAGGGGCGGCCAATAGGCACCTCGGTCGATTGGAACTGGCTGACAGAGGAACTCTGCTATTGGATGAAGTAGGGGATCTTCCGGGTGTAATTCAGCCGAAGTTGTTACGGGTGCTGCAAGACAAGGAATTCGAAAGGCTCGGCAGTAACCAGACTGTGAAGGTCGACGTTCGGCTGATCGCTGCCACAAATCAGGATCTGCGCCGGGGTATCGCAGAAGGTCGCTTCCGCGAGGACCTATTCTATAGACTCAATGTCTTTCCGATTTACGTTCCCCCTCTGCGGGAGCGAAAGAGTGACATTCCTGCCCTTGTGCGTTACTTCGTGTCCAGATACGCAAGTGAAGCGGAGAAGTCGATTGCGACTATCCCTGCCGAAGCAATGGATGCCCTTCTGAATTGGAGCTGGCCGGGGAACATCAGAGAATTACAAAATCTGATTCAGCGATGCGTGATTTTGACGAACTCACCAGTCCTGAGGGTTTCGCTTAAGGAACTGAGAAGTAACGCGAAGCCGTCTTCTGGCAAGATGTCCCCAAAGGTCGAGCGCGAGCTCATCCTTCAGGCTCTGAAAGAGTCGGGCGGAGTAATAGGTGGCGCATCGGGTGCAGCCAACAGACTGAGAATGAAGCGCACGACCCTCTACTCGAAGATGAAAAAACTGAACATTAGTCCCATTGAGTTCCAGGACTAGTTGCCACTGTGCCACGAATGTCGGACATCTGGACATCTTCGGGCATTCATAGGCTTGTAGTGGCATATCCGTCGAAAAAAAGCACAGACGTGTCGAAGTATCGAGTCCGCGGAACGCGATCGACAGTCATTCGCCGCCGCTCGGCGAGCCACCGATACAGGCTAGACCCGTAGTTTCTGTAACTTACAAGTCGACATCAAGCGGAAGACCATTTGCAGAGATCCTCGAGGCAATGGAGTGCGGGATCAGCCACACCGAAGAAGACCTCGTTCGCCGAAGCGATCTTTAATGCCGACAGGTCGGTTCGACGCCATTGTCACTAGGCTCGTTTCGTTCATCGGTCAGAGTGAACACCTCCGCGACTGGTTTTGTCCTTTTGTCCTGCTCCGCGAAGAGTCCGAATTCTATGGGCCTGTCCTCAGCGATCACCCAAAAGCGGTTCTTCCGCATTTTTGGTGAAGGCAGCCGCTCCTATCCACCACCGCGTGGAGCGGTAGGGTAGGGCCGATCAAGCCGCGTGCAACACGCAGATCCGTAGCAAATCGAGTTTGGCCGGCCGTACATCTGGCGTTTGATGGTGTTGGACTGGCGATCGGTAGAAGATCCACCACTCGGCGCCGCTCAGATCGCACAGGATGGTGCCGTAGCAGCTGTCCTTTTGCGCCACGCCCAGTCATTCATGCCCAACAACGCGAGGCGAACCTGAACTGGCTTCTGAGTCAGCGACATTCCGCCGGAGATCCTCCGAGGCTCTTGCTGCGTCATTTGTGCAAAGGCGTTTCTTGACGCTGCGGAAGCCAAGCTAGCGCAAACAGATAAATTCTCGTAGAGTCGGGTTGGTGGCACGGTTGTCTGACTGAATCGATCGCTACACACCCTTTTGGAACCAATCGCAAAAATGGATTCTAGCGTTGCGATCGTTCGATGAAGGGACTGCCGGGTCTGGCGAAGAGCGGGCAAAGGCTCTAGCTCAAGTAATCTGTGCGCGCGATTCCCAGCCGCTGCATCTTATACTGTAGCGTCGTGCGTTTGAGTCCAAGCCGGGCCGCCGCGCCTGCCGGACCCGACAGCGTGCCCCGGGTCTGACGCAGAATTTCGACGATGTATTCCCGTTCTTTGTCGCGCAGCGTACCGTCGGAATCGGACGGCTGCCGTGAGATTTCTTCGCGCAATTCGCCGAGCGGCGGGCTCAACCGGTTGCCTTCCGACAGGATCATCGAGCGCTCGATGAAATTCTCCAGCTCGCGGATGTTTCCCGGCCATCTCCAGTGCATCAGGGTTTCGACGGCCTCATCGGGGATGAAGTCGATCCGCTTGCGAAGCCGGGCCGCGCACTTTTCGACGAAATGTCGGACCAGCATGGGTATGTCCTCGCGCCGGTCGCGCAACGCCGGCAAATGCAGGGGAAAGACGTGCAAGCGGTAGAACAAGTCACCGCGGAATTCCTTTTCTTCGACCGCACGAACCAGATCGCGATTGGTGGCGGCGATCAGCCGTACATCCACCCGGATCGTCTTCGTCCCTCCCAGGCGCTCGAACTCCTGGTCCTGTAGAACGCGCAGCAACTTGGGCTGCAACTCCAGAGGAATTTCTCCAATCTCGTCGAGCAACAAGGTGCCTTTATCCGCCAACTCCAGTCGGCCGACCTTCTGGCTTACCGCCCCGGTGAACGCTCCCTTTTCGTGGCCGAACAGCTCGCTTTCCAGCAGTCCCGTAGGAATGGCGGCGCAGTTCAGCTTGATAAAGTTGCGGTCCTTGCGCCGGCTCATGCTGTGAATCAAGCGGGCGATGCGCTCTTTGCCCGTCCCGGTTTCGCCCGTGATAAGGACGGTGGAATCGGTGTCGGCGACGATAGCAGCATAGTCCAGTACATGTTTCAAAGCGGGGCTATTGCCCACGATATCGTCGGACCGGTTCGTGCTCCGGATTTCGCCCTCCAAGTATCGCTTTTCCTGGGTGAGGCGTTCCTTGAGTTGTGCGATCTCGCGATAGGCGTGCGCATTATGGAGCGCCGCCGCGATCTGGTTGGCGACTTGCTGCAGGTATTCAACCTCCGACGGGCCGAAAGCATTCTCGATCATGCTACTCGGGTTCAGTGCTCCCCAGATCCGATTGCCCGCGACCAGGGGCACGCTGCAAACCGACCGAACCCCGCCTTCATACATAGCTCTCGCCAGGGGTTCGGTCATGTCGTGCAAATCGCTTGCGGTGAGGAAGGCAATGTTTCGCGTCTGGATCGCCTGCGCCGAGAGTGATTGCTCGAGCGGAACCGTATTTCCGTGGTTAAGGAAGGACTCCCATCCCAGAGCATCTCCATACAGGTGCACGTTCTTGCCGTCTTCGTCCAGCAGGGACAGGACGGCGCGGTCGTAGCGCGCGATGCTTCGAACGCTGGAAAGAATCAGCGGTAACAGCTTCTCCAACTCCAGGCTGGAACTCAGTTCACGGCTGATGGCGACCAGGCTCTGCTGTTCCTCAAAGGCGCGATGCGCCCTGTCCCTCTCCAGCGCAAGCGCTCCCATCAGCGCCACGCGCGACAAGAATTCCACGTCCTCGCCCTTCAAGGTACCGGGAACGCTCTTGCCCAGCCTTTCGGCGGTGGTCTTGTCGGAAAGAGCGAGAAAGTCGACAGAGCCAGGTTGTTCCTGCAGAATAGGCAGCACATCGTTCGCCACCTTGGTGCTAATTTGCACACCGCTGCCATCCTTTGCTTGACATTCCACAGAGCGAGCGAACATAGCCCTCTCCTTTCCTATGATTTTCCGAGATATCGCCTGATTGTGCGCAGTGCATCCTAATGAATACATCCTCCAGTGTCTGGCGGTCTGCGTCGCCACAAGAGTCACGCACCCCACCAGACACTGTAACGCTCCCGCGTGGGGAGCGTGTCAGACGGTGCTTTCAGAACGCGAGGGAGGAGTTCGTCCGGATTAAACTGATGCTCTTGAGACGAGTTCGCGTTGGAAGATCGCACTCGTCGACCGTTGCTCCGCTTCGCTTTTACCATCCGGCACATTGCACGTCTTATTCCACGTCAGAAAACAGCTATTCCATAGAAAACATTGCCTTAGGATCTCAGTGTCCTAGTGTCGACTTTGTCGAAAGACAGACGATTCGACAATTCGACATTGTCGGAGAAGACCGATGGGTTTGAGTTTGATAAACGGCCATGGCTGGAAATCTTTCCGTGAAGGAGAGAGATTCGCCATATTTTCCGAGTCTGTCGCCGCCGGTTTCAACTTCGAGTCTAAGCACCTTCTGCTCGACAGTGTGGCGTCCTAGAACAAAGCGAACGACGAGGAGAGGAGATAATCCGAAAGGCCATATCCGAACGTTGGATGCCGACGCCTACTATCGGCTCCCAAACTACTAGTTTGTCGGAACCATGGTCGGCTGGGGACACCTTTCGACTACAAACTATAAAAAGGACTCCTTCGGCATGGAACTTTGGCGGCTGTACGGATTTCATTGCGGGGGGCGCAAGTTTTCGGCTTTTCGTAGCCTACGCGCCAGCCGTTTTCGATCGCGTGAATGGATCGCAGGGCATCTCGTTCGAATTCATTGAGCCTTCCCCGTTCGAGCAACGACACGTGATGTTTGTCGTGGACACCGACGGCCAGTTCCACGACACGATCACGGACCCGAACGACCCAGCTCTGACAGCACTAGAGAAGTCCCACCGAAGCTACTCGCGGACTGTCCCGCTTTGGCCTCTATTCCGATTCTGAGAAGCGATCTCAAGAACATTGTCGGCGTGTGCTGGCGCAGAAACTCTTCCTCTCAGTGCATTCCAACTTCGTCTGCATCCACCGTTTGGGCTCGTGCTTCCCCCCATGCGGTTGCGTTCGCGAGCAATCGCGACCGGGGCCCAGCCGCTTCATTCAGAGCGGGCGTCCCCGGCCCGAATAGGGTAAGTAAATAGAACCGGCTGCCAAGGTGCCGGCTAATCGGCAGGACTGCCAAATGGCAGGCATGCCACAGCGAGAAAGAGCTGCCCATTCGATCACCGAACACATTACAAACAGAGGAGTTTTCACATGTGTATCTTTCGCACTATTTCGGAACTTCACGTGCATACTGGGTTGGGTGCGGTGCGTTGAATCGAGAAGTCGGCTCACCTTCTTTGAAGAGAATGTTGAATGAATGTTCTGCAAGCACTCGGTATTCTGCTATTGGGGGTAGGCTTGGGGGCACTCTTGGTCTGGCTTCAGCAGACTGCCGTCAGAAGGCGGTTTCGACAAGAGCTAGAGGCCCAAATCGATCAAGCCGTCTTCGGTGGGTTGCGCCGGCAAAGGCTGCTTAACAATCAGAGAATACCTTCAAGCGTTCCAACCTGTTGTTCTGCACCACCAGAAGCCATCCCGACCGGTGATGGTCTCGCAGCCGCCGACCGAACGGGGAGGGCGTTCGTCGCATCGGCATAGCGATCCATAAGAGTCTCCTTTCGGCAAGCAGTTTTGCCCGTAATCTCGTGGTAGTGCACGGCGACGGCAAAAAAAGTTCATAGTGTTTCTTCTATGCTTCCACGAAGATAAACGTGTTCTTTTCTCTTCCTTTGCCTCACGCGCGGCGAGAAGATTAAATTTTCTGCGATTGTCAACTAGCTCCTTGGCGCTCCGCTTCGCAGCAGGCGACGTTGCGCGGTGGCCCGATCCGCATTCTGGGGGAGCAAATTCGGGTAGAGCACTAGGTGGTGGCTGAGCGGCAGGGCAAGTAGCGGCAAAGAACATTCTGGGCCATCGCGAACGATTCGATGCCCGTCAACAGCGACCTGAGACGGCTGCGTCGGCGTTCAGCGCCCAGTTCAGAGACTGCCACTTCATGTCTCTATATGCCGTTCTCAATCGTGGCGCGTTGCTCAGCTTGCTAGGCGACAGCGAGATAGATGTACCGCAGAATGAAAAGAGCGGTGAGAATCCAGATCAGCGCGGTAATTTCACCAAATTTACCAATAGCGATTTTGACCACTGTATAGGAGATCAGCCCCAAGCTGAGACCGGTGGCGATGCTAAAGGTCAAAGGAGTGGCGAGCATGGTAACGAAGGACGGAACCGCCTCGCTGAACTCCTCCATTCGATACGCGAAATGGATTGCGTCATGAGCGCACCAACCAGAATCAACGCGGGCGCTGTGGCGTACGCCGGAATCGCGGTGGCCAGAGGCGAGCAGAAAGTGGCCATCAAGAAGAGACCGGCGACGGCAACATTGCTCAGGCCAGTACGCGCTCCCGCCGCGACGCCGGCCACGCTTTCGATATAGCTGGTGACCGTGGACGTGCCAATTAACGAGCCGAATAGTGTACCCACGGCATCGGCCACCAGAGCCCTGCCCACGCGTGGAATCTTGCCGTCTTTGATGAAGTCGCCCTGTTCGCACACCCCTACTAGTGTGCCCACATTGTCGAAAAGATCGACAAACAAGAATGCGAACAAGATTTCGAGAAAGCCAAGATGGATGGTCCCTCGAAAGTCCAACTTCAAGAGAGTGGAGGAAGGGTGTGGAAAAGACAAAACCGCAGTGGGCCAATGAGAGATGCCGCGCAGAATTCCCACCAGCGTAGTGCCCAAGATGCCAATCAGAATCCCACCGTTGACCCTCCGCGCGACGAGGATGAGAGTCAAGGCAAGTCCGAAACAAGCCGTTTGCACCTCCTTATCGGAGAAGCGGCCCAGGCCAACGAAGGTAGCAGGGTTCGCGACCACAAGTTTGGCGTTGCGCAGCCCGATGAAAGCAATGAACATTCCGATACCCGTAGCCGTAGAGTGTTTGAGGCAGTCGGGCATCCCGTTGACAATTTGTTCGCGCACGCGGGTCACGGTCAGCAGCAAGAACAGAGTGCCGGAAAAGAAAACCACCGCCAGCGCGGTTTACCACGGAACATGCATGCTGAGGCAGACGGCATAAGTGAAGTAGGCGTTCAACGACATCCCGGGCGCAAGAGCGATGGGGTAGTTGGCGTAGAGGCCCATCACCAACGTGGCTACGGCAGCCGAGATGCACGTCGCAAATACAACGCCTTCGGGCGGCATTCCCGCCTGCGCCAGGACCTGCGGGTTTACGACGATGATGTAGGCCATCGTTACAAATGTCGTGAGTCCGCCCAGCACTTCCTGTTTAACGGTAGTTTGGTTCTCGGCGAGTTTGAAGTAACGATCGATCAATTGTCTTCCTTGAGTGGAATTGTCTCCGACAGCGCCCGGACCATGCTGAAACCGCGTGCTTCTAATAACGTTTCAATAACGGATCTTGCACGGATGTTGCTCCCACTCTCGAAATGCGGCCAGTGCCTCTTCGCGCATCATCTGAATCATGGGAATTTCGCGCTCGGCGTGCGGCTGGGTAATTTCCGCATAGATAGCGGAATCATCGAAGCCAATTTTCGCAGCGTCCGCGGCGAAATTGCCGAAGTAAACTCTTTCTATGCGGGCCCAATAGATCGCACCGAGGCACATGGGGCAGGGTTCGCAGGAAGTGTAGAGATCGCAGCCCTTAAGTTCGAAGAATCCAAGTTTCTGGCAGGCTTGACGGATGGCCAGCACTTCAGCATGCGCCGTAGGATCGTTCGTCGCCGTGACTTGATTGGACGCTTCCGCTACGGTGATGCCTTCTTTGACGATGACGCTGCCGAACGGCCCACCTTGCCCGGAGCTTACATTCTCGAGCGAGAGTTGAATGGCGCGGGCCATGAAAACTTTGTCCATGTGGCTTGGTTCCTTCATCGCGTAATCGTCAAGGGCCTTCAGCTACCCGTGAATCTGCGCGCAAATCGGTGGACACGGACTCGTTTCGCAGCCGCTGATTTAGAAAGCAAGTATAAGCGGAGGTGAGAAGTATGCAAAGTTTTTCTAAACGGGCATGGACGGGCTGCTTTTGTTTCTCGTCGGGTCGCGACGCCGGATGGAATTCGTCGTAATGGTTATCGCTGCGAATAAACCGGCGGGCTCGGCGACTTACGAATCCTAGCGTAACCCGGCTTGATGGTCGAGTAAATCAATTCGCAACGCTCGTTATACGGCAAGAAGGCGCTTTTCATTGCATTGATGGTGATCTTCTCGAAGTCGTCCAGAGACAAACCAAACGTGTCTGCCGCTGCTTCAAACTCCTTGGTCATGCTGGTGCTGCTCATCAGCCGGTTGTCGGTATTGAGGGTGACGCGAAATCTCTCCTGATAAAGAATTTTGAAAGGATGCTCGGCCAAGCTAGGAGTGGCGCCGGTATGAACGTTGCTGATGAGGCAAATTTCCAGCGGAATTCTTTTATCCAGTACGTACTGGGCAAGATCGCCTAATTTTACTGCCTTGCCATCCACGACAGCGATATCGTCGATCAATCGCGTTCCGTGTCCGATTCGGTGCGCCCCGCAGTACTGAATCGCCTGCCAAATTGATTCCTTTCCATAACCTTCCCCGGCGTGAACTGTAATGTTGAAATTCTCCCGCTGAATGTAGTGAAAGGCTGCCACGTGTTTCTTCGGAGGATAACCGCCTTCTTCTCCGGCAAGATCGAACCCGACCACTCCACGTGAACGAAAATCCACGGCCAGTTCTGCCATCTCGAGCGATATGTCCATATTGCGCATTGCACAAATGAGCAATCCCGAGGAGATTCCGAAATCCTTGCGCCCTCGCTCCAGTCCCTTCAAAACAGCCGAGACTACCTGTTGGTGGGTCAATCCTCTTTGCGTGTGAAAGATCGGCGCAAAGCGAGTTTCGAAGTAAACCACGCCGTCTTCGCTCAGATCCTCGGCTTGTTCATAGGCGACGCGCTCCAGAGCCTCCTCGGTTTGCATGACGGCAATGGTGTGGGTGAAGCCCTCCAGGTATTTGGCCAGACTTCCCTGGTTCGCGCCGCGATGAAACCATTGTGCCAATGCTTCGGGATCTGAGGTTGGAAGTTCCCCGTATCCTGCGTCTCTCGCCAACTCAATCACGGTTTGCGGGCGGAGCACTCCATCTAGATGCTCGTGCAAAAGAACCTTGGGAAGACTCTGTAATAACTCTTTTTCCAGTTTCATCGAATGCTCGTTTCTTATCCCAGCAGTTCGCGCGAACGACGCTGGCAAAACGTTGCAAGATCATACACCGCGCGGTCATCCAAAGCGCCATTCTCGCCGGTGCTTTCTTCACCGTCTGTGCTTACGCGGAAATTCTGGGTTTCCACACCGCGGGCCAGGACTTGGGCGCAAGCCAGGCTCCGATGTACGTGCTGGCCCAAGTCGGCGGCGTCCCCGTGCTTGGACTCCTGATCGACATCGGTGGGTTGGTAAGTCTGTTCGCTGGAACGCTAGCGTGCATTACAGCAGCGGCGCGCGTGTTGCTGCTGATGGCGCACAACGGACTTGCCCACGACTCTTTGCGAGCCACGCATGCGAAAAATCAAACGCCAAGTCGTGCTGTCGTCATCGCCGGAGTAGCCGCGCTGTTGCCGGTCGGGGTGCTGGCAGCCCGCGGCGCCAGCGGTTTGGATTGTCTACGGCTGGCTGGGCTCACTAGCGACCTACGGTTTTATCGTCGCCTATGCCTTGGTTTGCGTCGCCCTGCCACGCTACTTGCGCGACCATAAAGCCTACCGTCCTGGAGCCCAGATCGTCCCATGGCTGGCCTCCGCCCGCCATGCTGCTCGCGCTGGTTGGGAATTTATACCCGGTGCCCGAAGGACCGTATGGAAAACTTCCCTACGTTTATCTCGCCTATCTGGCAGCGGGACTTCTGTGGTTCATGATTCGACGGCGCAACAAAAAAGAAGCGGCGCTCGCCGAGAGCTGAGGTCACACTCCACGGACACCCGCACCCATAAAAATATCCAATCTGTGCCAAAGAAATTATGACTAGGGGAAGGCTTTCATTCCGTTCTCATCTCGCGTAAATTTAGTCCGTCTTTTTTTCGTACGAACGCGAGCAAACCAGCCGTGCCGCGGATATCGGCCTGACAACGCAGCGGTAGTTCGACCGCAGGCAAGCGGTGTTGTGCCGGTGTTTTCAAATTTCTACGAGGCCATGATGATTAAGAGAGTTGGGTTGCTCGTTCTCTTCGCCGGGTTTTCCTTTGGAATGATGCTAGCTCTTGCTCCCTGCGCTCAGGCGCAGCAGACCCTGGGCGGCGTCACCGGTTCGGTCGCAGACAAGACGGGCGGTGTTCTACCCGATACTGACGTCACGATCGTGGGTGACCAGACACAGCTCACCCGCACCCAGAAGACTAACGCGAATGGCAGCTACGACTTTGTGAACCTGCCCATCGGCACCTACACGCTAACCTTCACCCACGACGGCTTCCAGACGCAGAAGATTCCCTCGATTACGGTGCAGGCGAATCGCACGGCAACCATCAACGTGTCACTGCCGGTCGGCAAGGTGGGGACCATCGTCGAGGTGCACGCGGAACCGCTCATGAACGCCGTTGACACCACCAACGGATATGTCCTCGAACAAAATCAGATTGATGACGTTCCGCTGCCGACTGGCAGCTTCACCGGACTTGCCATTCTTTCTCCCGGTGTAAATGCCGAACTGCCCAGCGGCACCGGCGCCAACCAGGGTCTGGGCAACCAGCCGATATGGGCCAACGGCCAGCGTGATACCAGCAACACCTTCCTGGTGAATGGCGTCGACGCCAGCAATCTGTTCAATGGCAAGACCACCAGTTCGGTGGCTTCGGCCCGCATCGTGAACAATACTGGTGTCGCCGGCGCCGGCAGCACCACGGCAGAGATAATTCAGAGCTCGGCGTCGCCCTATCTGGCTGTCGGCCAGGGGTTGCCGACGCCCGCACCCGAGTCCGTTCAGGAATTTCGGGTGAACACCTCCATGTATGATGCGGAACAGGGATCCACCAGCGGCGCGCATATCGACATGAGCACCGCTTCGGGAACCAATGCCGTTCACGGCCAGGCGTACTGGCACCGTGGAACCGACTGGCTGAATGCAGCTCCCTTTTTCTACAACCAGGATGAAAACATCCCCAGCAATGAAAAGGTGCCCGAGCTACACCGTTACATCGCGGGTGGCACGCTCGGTTTCCCGCTGATCAAGGACAAGCTTTTCGGTTTTCTGAGCTACCAGCACACTCACGTTTCCGATCTGGAGATTGGAACCTCGCGCACGGCGGTGCCTTTCGGGTTGTCCGACGATCGCAGCGCGGCGACACTGGCTGCCGTCGCCAATGCCAATTGGCCTTGCGGTGGTTCCAACGAACCATCTTGTATTCTCGCTAGCCAGGTGGATCCGGTCGCCCTCGCCATGTTGCAGTACAAGCTGCCGAACGGCCAATACATGATCCCGTCGGCGAACCCTAATTTCACGCCAACCCTTAATTTTCCGGAAAATGTTTTCATTACGCAGCCGGCGTATTTCATCACCGACCAGGCTGTATCCGATCTCGATTACCTGGTGAGTCCAAAAGACACGCTGGCATTGAAGTATTACTACCAGCATGATCCAACCACCGCGCCTTTCGGGTTTTCCTCGGTCCAGGGCTTTACGCAAAATCTGGACGCTGGCAGCCAGGTTGCCAGCATTACCAACACGCAACCCATTAAACCGACCTTAAGCATCACAGAGGTATTTGGCTTTATTCGGGAGAAAATCTACAGCACCATTGGGCAGCCCTTCACTCCGCAAGGAATAGGCCCGGGAATCAATGCGTTTGGATCTTCGGTCTTCCCTGGAATTACCATTGTGGATGATTTAGGGAACTCCTCCCCAAACAATGCCAACTACGTTTACAACGCCGGCATAAATATCGGATCGACGGCTGCTTCACAGGGCGCCTTCACCGGAGTTTTTCAAAACCGCTGGATGCCCTCCGCCAGCGCAATTTGGAGCCATGGCAAACACACCATTACTTTCGGCGGGAGCTTTGCCTACACCCAACTCGATGCGCGCGATCGAAGAACCAACTCAGGGATGATCGGCTTCCTCAAC
Organism: Terriglobales bacterium; assembly: GCA_050012595.1. Lineage (GTDB taxonomy): Bacteria > Acidobacteriota > Terriglobia > Terriglobales > Acidobacteriaceae > Acidiflorens. Next base: position 25,962 of record JBEKGW010000013.1, on the reverse strand, counting down.
TTCGCCGACTTCCTGACGGGCACACCCATCGGCTATACCGCGGACGGATTTATTACAACGAACTTCTTGCAAGGCAATGCTAACCGTTACTACCGCTCGAAGGAAGATGGGCTATACGTCCAGGACAAGTTTCAGATCCGCCCCAATCTCAGCATCAGCGCCGGTCTGCGCTTCGATGATCACGGCGGTCTGACGGAGAAGTACGGGAAGATTTTCAATTTTGATCCGGCCAGCTATAACTACGATGCAGCAACAGGCACGATCGTTTCGAACGGCTTCATTGTCGCCGGCAACAATCCTCTCTTTCCCACGAAAGGCGTCAGCAATTCGACTCTAACCGGACGCCAGTGGGGACTCGCGCCGCGTATTGGCATGGCGTGGAGCCCCAAGATGTTCAATGACAAAGTGGTCGTGCGCGCGGGCTGGGGCATGTACTACGATCGCGGAGAGCTCTTCGTTTACCTCTCTCCCGGTTTTGCCTCCGGCGTGATCGCTGGTGGTCCCTTCGGTGTAAATCAGACTCCGCCGTGGGTGAATTCTCAAGTTTGTGCCACTGCGTACAGCAACTGCCCCGGCGGATTTGAAAACCCCTGGGGCGCCTCTCTCGGTCCGCCCCCCAGCGGCAATCCCGCAGATCTGGTCCTTCCCAATGCGACCGCAATCTCGCAAGGAGCGCAGCTGTTCTCATTCGCCGACTACAACCGCGCCAACAAGCTCCCCTACACTCTCAACCAGACCCTCAACCTTCAATGGCAGCCGCGTCGCGACCTCGCCATCGAGATCGGTTACGTGGGCAATCTCGGCCGTCATGAAATCGTTCCCCTGCCTTTTAACCAGTCGCGGATTGCCTCGCCCTCCAATCCCATCCGGCCCGGCACGCCGTTTGAGCAGGACTACACCTACGGTTATTCGCTCGTCACCAACTCGACCACCCTGGCGCCCGCAAACCTCCCCAACGGCAATCTCCCCACCAGCAACACGCCATACCTGCAAACCTTTGAAGGCGGAAATGTTGACCTGCGCGTTCCCTACATCGGGTATTCCGCCGAGTCCGAGTCCTATACCGCGGCGGGTATTTCAGCCTACAACGCGCTTCAGACCCACGTGGAAAAACGAATGAGCCATGGCTTTCAAGTGGGCTTCTCCTACACCTACTCGCACGCGACCGACGAACAAAGCGCGATGGGCCTGTTTTACAACGGCAACAATCCTCAGAATCTCCGTTCCGGTTACGGTCTTTCCGACTTCGACCGCAAACATGTGATCAATTTCACCTATACCTACGAACTGCCGAAATTTTTCTCGGCATCTTCATTAAAGGGCAAGGTAGCCGATGGATGGGCGATTTCGGGTTTGACCGTCATCCAGAGCGGCCAGCCGTACAGCGTGATCGACTACTCGGGCGCGGTCGGCAGCGTATTCTACGGCGCGAATGACGGTATTACGAATCCGGTCGTTCCGCTTTCCGGGTGCACGCCTAAGCAGGCGATCACCGGGGCCTCAGGTGTGAATGCAGGCGCCCCAGCGCTCGACCCCAAATGTTTTGGCCTTCCTTTGCTGGCCGAAGGCGCATTAAACGGTGCCATTCCTGCCAACGACCCCTACGAGACCAACTTCATCGACCATGGCCAGCGCAATATCTTCCGGCAACCGTGGCAGAACCGCGCTGACATCTCGCTCATCAAGGCAACGCAGCTCACGGAGCGGTACTTTTTGAAGTACATGCTCAAGGTCTACAACCTGACCAACACTGCGAGCTTCGATATCCCGGTCGACGACATCAGCCAGAACATCAACTACAACGGCTTTCCCAACATTCTTACTCAGCCAGCAACGACGACTCCCTGCGACACCACCCACACAGCCCTGTACCAATGCCCAAGTTCGAGCGGTTTGGGCATCACCAACAAGACCATCGGCAGCCCGCGGCAAATCCAGATGTCGCTGAGCCTCACCTTCTAATCGAATGAAAACCGGAACACAAACGGCGGCTATCATGGTCGCCGTTTTATTTGTCCGCTAAATAGCTGGTCTTGAGAGTCAAATCTGGAGTAACACGAGAGCGGCGAGTCACTCTTCGCCGATATCCTCGCTCCACACTGCAGGATTCCGGCGGATGTATTCGCCCAACAACGAAGCGCACTCCGAAGAATCAAGGTCAAAGACTCGCACGCCTAGCGAGCGAAGCCACTCCATGCCTCCCTGGAAATTGCGGCTCTCTCCGACGACCAGCGAACCAAAGCCAAGCTGTCGGACCAGTCCACTGCAATACCAACACGGCGCCAGCGTGGTAACCATTGGTCAGACTTCGATAGCTGCGTTGGCGTCCCGCGTTGCGGAAGGCATCGGTTTCGCCATGCATGGAAGGGTCATTGTTCTATACCCGGCGGTTACGACCAGAGCCGACGAGCTTGCCTGTGGCATCAAAGATCGCAGCTCCGATCGGGATGCCTCCTTCGGCCAGCCCCTTATGAGCTTCCGCCAACGCCACCGCCAACATCGCAGAATGGGCAGGCCCAGACATGATTTTGATTATATAGAGCACAGCTTGGGCATGGTTGCTTCGTTTGGACCAGCGATGGTCAGGATGAATTTCCATGAATTTGCTGCTAATTTCCTGGATTGTCGGCCAACCGGAGGTTGGGAAGTCCGGCCCCGCACGGCATCATTTAGAGCTTGCCGCCGATTGCTAGCGGATGACGGGCCAACAGGAATGCCGGGCCAGAAGTCCTCTTCTGGGAAATTTGATGGGCTGATTTCGGTCGAATCACAAGCAGTCCCGAAATAATCCACAACGCGCTTGAATATCTGGGTCCAATTAGGGTCCAATAAGATTTCCCAGAGAGTGCTTTAACGGGTTACAAACTGGCAGTGAGCGCCGTTAAAGATTAATAAGTTACGGCGAGACGCCGCTTTGACACGGTAGAGGTCAGGAGTTCGAGTCTCCTCGTGCCTACCATTTCTTTCAACAACTTCCTCGGATTGCTTTTCCCCCACGTCTCCCATGGCATTCCAGGTTTGCCAGGTGGCGGTGGGAACGCTGGGAATGGAGGCGGCCAGGAAAAAGACGCAGGACAGGACTCCGGAGTGAATCCTTAATTAGTACTTCCACATCCTGATTTCGAATCAGGCGATAGGCATTGGCAATTCAAGCAAAAGACTCCACCGCCGCGTCGTCGTCGTCGAAAATCTCGAATAGGTTGAGAACGCCCACCAAACGCAAAGTCTGCACCGCGAATTTGTTGGGTTGCACCAGCTTGATGTTCCCACCACGCTGCTTGGTCGAAGCCAGAAATCGTACCAGCAAACCAATTCCGCTGGAATCAATCATGGAAACCTCGGCGAGGTTGAGGACAATGCGAGTGTCTCCGTTGCCGAGGGCCTCCTCCATGATTTGGCGCAAGCCGTCCACGGCGGCGCCCAGTCTGAGAGGTCCCCGAAGCTGAACTACCTGCACTTGCGAACGCTTACGGACGTTTATGTCCAAACTATCCTCCGCCGAGACCCCGCGAGAGCCGCGGGTCAATGAAAAGTAGCGATTCTGAGCGCGTCCCAAGTTACGGGAAGCGGCCGGGTTTTGCAAGTACGAGGTCGCTATGAGAGTCCTTCGCGACATTGGAGCGCGCCTTGGGAGTGCCTCTCGGCGCAGAAACGCGGGGAACCGGATGGAAATAAATATTTCATCCTGAAGGGTCGAAAATTTGACATAATCGGTGGCGCCCGAGGAAGGGGTTATGCGCCCGACGAGTCTCCGGACTGAACCGGCCCGTTCCACTGTAGTCATCGTCACTACCGACGAACGGGTGCGTCCCGAAGCTGAGACCTATCTCTCAGGTGAGCATGACCTGCTCGTGCTTCAGACCTGGGATGAACTGACGGAATTGATCAACAAGCAGCCGCCGGACGCCGTGCTGCTCGACCTCGATACGGTGGGAGAAAAAAGCAAGGACGGAATCACCGCCCTGGGCGAACTGCGCGCCCTGGGACCTGACCTGGTGCTGGTGGGGTTGACGCGCTCGAATAGCCACAACCTGCGTCTGCAGGCGGTTGCCGCCAAGGTCGATGAATATTTTGTTGCGCCCATCAACTTCGAGGAAGTATGGGGCGTACTGAACCGGGCGCTGGAGAAGCGGGCGCTGGAGATCGAGTGCCGGCAAAAGCAAAGCGAGCAGGCCGAGCGAGAATCATTTTGCGAACTGATTGGCGGCAGCGAGCCCATGCGGAACGTGTATGACGCGATCACCCGGGTCGCCCAGAGTGCGAGCACGGTGCTGATCCGGGGGGAGAGCGGAACCGGCAAGGAACTGGTGGCGCGGGCGATTGTTGCGCTGGGGCCGCGCGCGCAAAAGCCTTTTGTCAGTATCAATTGCGCGGCCTTGCCGGAAAACCTGATCGAGACCGAGCTGTTCGGACATGAAAAGGGCGCCTTTACGGACGCTCGGACGGCGCGGGCGGGTCACATTGAACTGGCGCACACAGGCACGCTGTTGCTGGACGAAATTGCGACTCTGGGTCTGGCCCTGCAGTCCAAGTTGCTGCGCGTGCTGGAAGATCGGGCCGTGACCCGGATCGGGGGACAGAGTGCCAGGAAGATCGACTTCCGTCTGATCGCTGCTACCAATGAAGACCTGGAGGAACTGGTACGAGCCGGCCGTTTCCGCGAAGATCTCTATTACCGCATCAACGTTGTGCCCATCGTGCTGCCGGCGCTGCGGGACCGGCCGGGGGATGTTCCCATCCTGGTGGACCATTTCCTGCGCTTCTACTGCGGCTCTAACAACGTCCCGTTAAAGCACCTGGAGCCGGAAGTCATGCAGATTCTGGAGGAGGATGCCTGGCCGGGCAATGTGCGCGAACTGGAGAACCTGGTGCAACGGCTGGTGCTCATGGTGGACGGGCCGGTGGTCAAGGTCAAACATCTGCCGCAGCGCCTGCTTTATAACAGTGCGGTGAGCCAGGAATCGCTGCTGATTCCCGAAGAGGGAGTCGACCTCGACGCGGAAATGGGGCGCATAGAGCTCGCCTACCTGCAAGCTGCGTTGAATCGGACCGGGGGCAAGAAATCGGCTGCGGCATCACTGCTCGGCATCGACCCCCAGCGCATGAAATATCTTTGCCGCAAGCGCAATCTGTAGGAGTTTCGGTTAATAATTGACCATGGAGAAGTTAATTTTTTAACTTTGGAGGATAAATGTGCTTCGTCCCGGGAGGACTTTTCGATCTCAGGGTCGCGCAACTGCTTGATTCTGCGTGCTTCCACCCCGATCGCAACGTGGCGGGGTAGTTTGGCAACGAAGGTGCTTATAGCATATGCGAGCGGTAGGAATCAAAATTCAGAAACCTTGAGAGGGGTTCATATGGCAATCCAGAAGAAGTCTCTGATCAGCAATCGCACCGCAACCCAGAAAGCCCTGGTCGCGAAGCCCGAAGTAAGCACCAAGCCTGGCGTTACTCGCGTAGGCGGTCATACGAAAATTGGTGGCCTTACCAAGATTGGTGGCCTTACCAAGATCGGCGGCCTTACCAAGATTGGCGGCCTTACCAAAGTAGGCATGAAATAACTGGCCTTGCTCGCGTGAAGGGTCATACGAGAGTAAGCTGGCATTACCCGCGTAGCCTAACCCGCATAAGCTCCAAGTAAACCTGAACCAACTCAGGGGAAAAGGACCGCGCAAGATCGCGGTCCTTTTTAGTTGCACCCGGGCAAACGCCTGGCTACCAAACCTTGCGATCGACCAGATCGCGGGTAAAGATCCAGGTGAATTCCGCTATGCTGCGGCGAGTCACAAAGATCTTGGCCGTTCCGGTCATTCCTTCTCTAAGCTCACCGGGATTGGGCAAGAGCGCCGATCCGGTATAGAAGCGGGGTGGGGTGATGCCTTTGAGCTGGTCCTTGGGGATCAGCCCTGGCTCCATCGAAATGGAGGCAGGCGCCACTGCCAGCAGGGTTGCGGTGAGTGGAAGGGCGCGGGATTCCGGCTGAAGTCTTACTCTTGAGCCCAGGCGGACTTCTCTCATGGCGAACTCGGGGATGTAGATGCGGGCTGTCATGGTGGAGGGATCGGCCACCTCCGCGATCTCCGCGCCAGATTCTAGATAGGCTCCCAGCAGATCATCCAGCCGCGGAGTGACGACCACACCCGAGATCGGGCTGGTGATACGGAGAAGAGCTACTTGAGTGGCAAGCGTCCGGTTCCGCTCGGCCATCTCCTGGCGCCTGGACTCGGCTGGGCCGAAATCGCCATAGCGCAAGAGCGCCAGGTTGACCCGGTCGGAGGCGACGTGCAAGTCAGCACCGGCGCGTGCCGCCGCTGACTCCAGCTGCGAATTACTGAGTTCGACCAAAGGCTGGCCGGCGGCCACGGATTGCCCTTCCCGGGCGAGCACACGCATCACTTGTCCGGCGACCTCGGCATGGATCCGTGCATTGTGAGCCGGCTCCAGCACAAAGCGTCCGGCTACAAAGTCGGGCCAGACGGGAAGCAAAATGGCCAGCAGTGCGACGCCCGAAAGCGCCGCCATGCGTGGCCCCGTCAGCCAGGCCTTCACTCTTTCTCTCTTGTCTAGGTAGACTATTTTCATAAATCTCACCAGCATATGGATTCGCGACTTGAAAACCCAGTAACCGACCACGGCGGCGGGCACGAAGGCCCATTCCGGCGTGTAGGACTGGAGAACATGAAACGTGAACACCATCAGGAATGACAACAGCAGATATCCGTACAGGCCCGAAAGGATGGCATAGATGATGTAGAACACGCGCCGCCGTTGCGGAACAAACTCCACCTCCACAGGCAGACCGAAGATCTTCTTCCGAACGTGGCCGGAAAGGTAGGCCGTACTCTTTTCCTTGAGTTCCGTCTCGTGAACAAGTTCGGAGAAGATTAAATATCCGTCCAGCTTTATCAAGGGGTTGAGGTTGAGCAGGGAGACGCCGATGCCCGTGACCATCATCACCTTGTAGGCGAGGTCGTGAATGGTCATGCCGGTGGCCGTTCCCCACCAGACGAGGGTGGCAACGACACAGATGATCAAGTCAATCCAGATGCCGGCAATCGACACAGCAATCCTTTGCCATGTGCCGCCGTAAATCCAAGCCTGGGAAGAGTCGCAGAAGAAGCTGGGAAAGAAATACATCAGGGTAAAACCCATTTTTTCGACGTTGGCACCGAAGTGCTTGCAGGTGAGCCCATGGCCGGTCTCATGGAAGTAAGCCATGACCGCGAACAGGAACCAGAACTCAAGGAGGTCTTTCCCGGACTTGGCGGTGAAGTTATAAAACTGGAAGCTGTCATCCCAGATTTCTCCGAACCTGTCGGCCCACATCCAGAGCATGACGGCAAACAGAAAAAGACTGAATAGAACGAAGGCAGGAGTGTAGATGAACTTCAGCTTGGGGTAGAGCCAGGAGACATAACGGTCGGCGTTCGGCCATTCCTTTATGGTGATATCGGTGAAGTCAGGAATCTGGAAGCGTTTGCGCTTCTTCCGGCGCTGGCCGCGGAGCTGTTGCTTCAGGAGGATGTTCTTTTCCAACGGGGTTTTACAGATGAAGTCGGTTTCGGCATACAGGAAGCTGGCAACCTCTCGAACGTCATCTTCCGAGAAAAACGCGCCCGTGGCCTCAGCCGAGAGTTCGGAAATCTCCTGATACGACCTGTTTCCGTCAAAAAGCTGGATCAACTTCCATTGTTCGGGGATGAAGCGCAGTACAAACTCGGTTCCGGGCAGCTTGGCAATGATAATCGGGCGGTCGTTCTCGATGTGTTCAGCGGTGATGACTCGAGGGTCAACCTTGGGCTTGTCCCTCCGGATTGCCCGCTCCGGCATTTCAGGAAGTGCAGCGTCGAGTGCTTGAGCGATGTTCATCGCGGCAGGTCGATGCGGATGGTGGCAAGCATCCCCGGCCGCAAGTCGGGGGCGGATCCCTCAATCTGAGCCATCACTTCAATGGTGCCGCTCGATGGATCCACGACCGGGCTCACATCGATTATTTTGGCGGCGTGCTTGTCGGCGGACGCGGCGTCGGCCGAGGCTACGGAAACCTCTTGTCCCTTCTTGACAGCCGAGAGTAGCCGCTCCGGCAAGGTGAATTTCACCTGCAGCGGCGCGATCGCGGTAACCCAGAAGAGCCGGTCGCCGGCGGAAACCTTCTGGCCGACGCGGACGTAACGGCGAGCGACGATTCCGTCGAAGGGAGCGATAATGTTGGTTTTTTCCCGCTCCAGTTCGAGGGATTTCAGCACCGCCTTGGCGTTATTCAGGCTCTCGGCTTCACGCTGAACTTCGTACTCGTCGGACTCTTCCTTGTATTGCACATGTTCCAGCTCTTCCTTCGGGATCACCTGCGCCGCATACAATTTTTCAGCGCGCCCCCGGTCGGCCCGCAAGACATTCGTCTCGGCTTGCCAGTTTTTCAAATTTGCCTCAATCGACCGGACCTTGGCGGCAGCCGCCTCGACGTCGGCGGAAATCTGGCGGTCGTCCAGTTTTGCCAGAAACTGGCCCTTGTGCGCCAAGGTGCCGGGTTGGGCAAGAATCGAGACCACCAAACCCTCCCGCAATGCGGCAACGTCCACCTGGTTTTCCACCACCACCGGACCCGAGGCGACGAAAACGCTCTCCTTGGGGACGCTCGATGACTGAGCCGCAGCTTCCCCATGCTCCGGAGCGGCGGCAACCACGGCTGTCTGTCTTGAGCCGCTGCAGCCGCTGAAACCGAGTACCAGAATTGCCACCCCAAGCACGATGCAACGTTTCATACTTCCCCTCGCTTCACCAGCCAAACCATTCACCAGCCAAACCACGACCAAAGCTTCGACCACAACCACATGCCAGGCCGCCGGAAGAAGACCTCGCCGGCGGGTTTCCATGCGGCGAAGATCTTGCTGCGGCCTTGCATTCCCGCGCGGATCAGGCCGCCGTCGTTGGGTACGCTGACCCGCGCAAAGAAAACATTTTCCTCGCCCTGCAACTGGCTCTTGGGACTCACCACTGTGACCTCGCCGCGAAACGTGCGCGTGGGAAATCCCTCGAGCTTAACCGACGCCTTCCCGCCAGGTCGGAGAAGAGAGACATCCTGCTGATCCACGGCAACGTCCACAATGGCCCGCGAGGTATCGACCACTTCTGCAAAAGCATCGCCCGGCTTCAGATCCCGCCCGACCCAATCCTCGACATGGGGCGTGGCCACGACGCCATCGATTGGCGAGCGCAATAGCGTCTTTTGTAAACGCTGCTGGGCGCGGGCAACTTCAGTGTTCCAGTAATCCGCTTGCACACTCTCGATTCCGGCCTCGGTCCCGTCGTTGGCCGCCAGTGCCCGGTTCATTTGCGAGACCGCAGTTTCGTATTTGGCCTGCGCCCCAGCCAGTTCGGCGCGATATTGCCAATCGGCGAGGCTAGCCAGAACGGTTCCCTGTTTGACCGTATCGCCTTCCCGCACACTCACTGTCTGCACCAAGCCCGCGACTTCAGGTTGAACGCGCGCACTATGGGCCGGAGCCACCACGGCAGGCCCATCGATACGCAGCGGCAATGGGAAAGCTGCCAGAAAAAGCAGGCCGATGCCCACCCCGGCAACCAACGCCCAGCGTCGCCGTTTCTCCAAGGCCATAAACTTCCGCTTTTTCGCCAGGAGGGGTTGCAGCACATCGATAAACGGCACTTCGCGGTAGAGCGAAGCGTTGCGCAGCGCCACCGTCGCCTGTCCCGCCAGCACCTTGATCATTTCTAGGTGTGCCGTGCTCAGGAAATCGGGATCGCTGCTCTCGAAAGAGAGGACGCCGACGCGGCCGTCGTCATCCGCCAAAGGCAGCGCGTGGAATGCCCGCATGCCGCTCTTGGCGAAATACGACTCGAACTTCGCACGCGTCTCCTCGCGTTCCGCCGCGACTTCGTCGCCGTGCTGGGTCACCAAAATGGGCTCATTCGACATCGAAGTCCACTCCAGCAACTCCTGCAGACGCGCCATGTCCGGGTCCTCGGGATTGATCTTGGCCACGCCCGACACGGCCTTCAATCGCAGCCGGCCGCGCTGATCCAGCGCGATGGCTGCTCGCTCATAAGCGATGACCGTCGCCGGGCCATTCACAATCGCATTTAAAACCCGATCGATGTCGAGGGTGGAAGTGATCTCGCTACTGACTCTTACCAAAGCCTCCAGAATCTCGACCTTCCGTTCCGCCTGCAACAGACTGGCGTTGTGCAGAGCGTTGCTGGCGGTTTCGCAGATGTTGGTCAGAAGGAACTGGTCGTCTTCGTCGAACGGCGCTCCGTCCAGGCGATTGACGGCCTCAACCACGCCCACCAAGTTCTCGTGTTCCATGAGCGGACCCGCAACGATGGAGAATATCGCCTCATTTTCGTGCCCGGCGTTGCGCTTCTGCAGACGCTCGTCGTCAGGATCGTCAATCAGCACGGGCTCGCCGTTGTCGGAGAGGTCTCCTGCAATGCCTTCCCCCGGCTTCTGCACCATACCCACCACGACGGTAGGATCGAATCCCGCCCTGCTCATCAGTTCGAGAGTGTCGTTGGTGACCATCCACAGGTCGATACCCTGGACGCCCATCACCTCCTGGAATTTTTTGGCAACTATGCCGAGCAACTCATCCATCTCGAGGGTTGAGTTGAAGACCTTTTCGAGGTCATACATTTGGGTGACGCGGCTGATCGAATGCAGGCTGGCATTGCGTTCGATCTCATAAGACCGGGCGGCGGTGAGGGCTGGCGAAGCAAGTTCGGCGATCTCGTGCAACGCCTCCAGCATACCCTCGGGAAAGGGCTGTTCGTAACTGATCAGCTCAATAACGCCGAAAAGAACTTCATCCGCGAGGAGAGGAACATACGCGAGAGCACTCACCGTGCGGCGGATATCAAGGTGAGCGTAGTCTTCCCGCTGCAGATCACTCGCCTCGAAGACCACGAGCGTTTTGTTTTCCGCCACCGTGCCCAGCGTGCCGGCACTAAACTCCATCGTGCCACCGACCTCAACCTCGCCTGCAATCGCTTTGTGCGTCCAGGCAGGATTGTCCAGATCCTCGATGATGTACACCACAACCGCTATGCCGGGCAGCAGTTGCGCGACCTGCTCAGCCGTCGCTTGGGCGCGTGGGCCCACCTCCGGCCGCGCCAATAAGGCGGCGGCAAATTCCGCTACGGGAACGGTGAATAAGTATCCTCGAGTCGCCATGAAAGGCACTCCTGATGGCGCAGATTCGTCGCGACGCAGATCGCCTGCGTTGGGGGAGAATGCCCGGCGACCGCAGGCGTTTGAGCATCTTAAGCTGCTCGCACGAACAGGTCAACCTTTTCATTGGAGTGTTAAGAGCAGAAGGCTCAACTTGTTGCCGAAGAAAAGGCCCTTCGCATGGCTGAAGATCGCCTCCAGAATCATCTCCTGGGCCGCGATCAACTCATCCATATCCGTCTGGGCATAATTACCCTCACACCAAATCATCAAGCTTCAGGGTGTGGCTTCCGCCTTTCCATGAAGCTTCAAACTCGTTCTGGACAAATCCTGCGTCATAGTCGCGTTTCTGCTGCAGCAGGACCTGATGCAGTCCCCACAAGGATCGCGGATTTCGCGGATTCCGCTCCAAATCAGCGCGGAAAATCTTTTCCGCGCCAGCCGCGTCCCCGCTCATCAGGAGAGCCGCGCCTAGCGATTCGCGGACCGGAAAAAACCAGTCCGCCGGTTCGTCATACTTCAACGTGTCCTGAATGACGACTGCCTTGCGCAGCATCACGATTGCACCCTCATTGTCTTTCCTTGCCATAGCCAGCTTTGCGCCCAGCACATTCTTCGCGATCTGAAGAATGTCCTTGGTCTTGTTATTGATCGGCATCTGGAATATAAGATCCGGTGGGGTAGCCGCTTCCGCGTCGGCTACGATCTTGTATTCTGCGTCCGCCTCGCTCAGCCTGCCCGTGCCCGCCAAAGCCATGCCGCGCGCGAAGTGCCAGAAGACCGTGGTCGTCTTGAGGGCAGGATCAGGCTGTGGCATCTGCAGAATTTCAGCCCAGTGATGGAAGCGTACTTCCACTGCGATTGGAATCGTGGTGAAGCCTTCCAGCGGCGGCATCTCCTTCACGTGAGGGGCCACGTTAGCCATGAGCAGGTCCGCATTCGTCTTCGACTCCGCATAGTTGCCATTCATCGCCGCGCACATGGCAATAAAGTGCAGGTTGTGGCTGTAATACATCATGGGGTAGATGCCTTGTACTCCGGTTTCTTTGATGTATGCGCGGTCCACGGCAGCAGCTTGCTCGTTGGTTTTAACCGCAGCTTCGTAGTCGCCGGTGCGAATGTAGATGTGCGCGGGCATATGAACAATATGTCCCGCGCCAGGCGCCAGCGCGGCCAGCCTGTTCGCTCCCGCTAGAGCGCGTTCGGGATTGGGCGAGGCCTCCACGGCATGGATGTAGTAGTGAACCGCGCCCAGATGATTGGGATCGCGCTTTATCACTGACTCCAGCGTGGACACGATTTCATCCGTACCGGCCTCCGGCGTGCCATCGACATGCCACAGTCCCCAGGGATGCAAATTCATTCCGGCCTCAGCAAACAGCGTGGCGGCGTCCAAGTCGTCAGGGAATTCGGCCACCAGCTGTCGCATCGCATCGCGATAGTTTTCCGCCGCTTTTCTCAGGTCGGAATTTGGATCTGCGGGAAAGCGCTTGGCCAGCGCTTGAATGTAGGCCTGATCGCTGGACGGAGCCGCCCGAGAAAGATCGATGGCCTTCTGCACGGCCTGGTGCGCCTGCTTGTATCTGTCGAGATCGGCTGGATCGTTGTAGTTCGGTCCCACGGCCTCGGCGACGCCCCAGTATGCCATGGCCAGTGTAGGGTCCAACTCCGCAGCGTGCTGAAATGATCGCGCCGCTTCGTCGTGGTTGAAGGCGTAGATGAACCGCAACCCTTGGTCAAAGAATTGTTGCGCCTGAGGATTTTTGGTGGAAACCGGGTGATGTAGATCCCCCAACCCGGATACAAGGGTGACAGGACGGGTCTGAGCATGCGAGTCATGTTCCTGGGCAGGCGCCCCCACGCACAAGAGCACTCCACAGATAAAATGCGGCAGAATTCTCATCTGCTTATCCTCCTGAATTCGAAATCATAGACGGGCGGTCAAAATAGAGTCACAGGGAGACGCCCTTTCCCAAGTTGCCACAGCTTATGCCACATTCAGACTGCTTGCCAAGCAGGTTCGTGGCCGTCGACCGCCCAACACAAACGACTGAGGCGGGTTAGGACAGGAGGTCTCCCAAAGGAGAAAAGTCTGAAACTGATCTCATACCGTATTTCCGCTGCTTGCTCAATGAGTGAAGCAACGGCGTGCGGCTGCGAGACGTAAACCGCATGGCTTCCCTTAACTTCGACGACCGTTGAACCGGCACAGGCCCTAGCCGACTTCGCCCGGTTGTGGCAAGCTGTAGGCATGGCAAAAAAGCGTACAAAAGCCGATAAAGCAGAGCGCCAATCCAATCAACTGGAAAAGAGAGCAGACACCCGCCCAGAGCAAACGCCTAAGAAGCCCCAAGCCCGCGAGGACTTCAGCCAAGTCGCTGCGCGGATCGTGACGCGGAAATCATAACTGTGGTGATGCCTCTGATTCTGTTGGCTACATTTTTCGCCGCAAAGCGCATAGATAGGGGCTCTTTGCCAAAACGGATTGGGTTGCCGATACTCGCTGGAGTCTGGCTTCTCGGCGGTTTTTCAAGCTTTGGTCAAGCGACGGGAGGGGCTATGTCTTTCCAGATTTCGAACACCGCTTTTTCCAGCGGCGAGACGATTCCGAAGAAGTTCACATGCGACGGTCCTGACGTTTCTCCGCCGTTGAGCTGGAAGGACGTACCCGCGGCGACACAGAGTTTTGCGCTCGTCATGTACGATCCTGATGCGCCAGCGGGTACCTGGGTCCACTGGGTGTTATACAACCTCCCTGCAAACACGAGAGGACTGCCGGAGGGGATGGAGAAACAGGAACAGCTTGCCACCGGAGCGCGGCAAGGACGCAACGACTTTCGCAAGATCGGCTATGGAGGTCCATGTCCTCCGCCGGGCACGCCACACCGCTATTATTTCAAGCTGTACGCGCTTGACACAAAGCTCGACCTGAAGGCCGGAGCCACCAAACCAGACCTTGAACGTGCCATGAAGGGCCATATCCTGGGCGAAACGGAACTCATGGGACACTATGGCCGTTGAGTTCTCCGAGGATTGCGCAGCTCTCACCCCCCGCAACTTCCGCCGTCCGCCCTGCGAGAAAAGTCTCGGAAAATATTAACCTTCCTTTAACGGAGCATTCACACCACCTTCACACCACCTTCCTAGAATCGCTGGTCAGCACCAAACGATAACCAGGGTATTTGACGGGAAAGCTGTCTTTCCCCGAACTAGGAGGCTTTATGCCAAGTTTCCGATCTCACTCAACCTCTGTCTTCGCTCTGGCGCAAACCACACTTCTGGCCCTGTTCCTTCTAACGATCGCCTCGGTAGGAGCATCCGCGCAAATCGATCGCGCGGAGCTCGAAGGCACGGTGAGAGATTCATCGGGAGCCGTGGTGGCCGGCGCCAGCGTAAAGGTTGTGGCCGTCGCAACTGGTCTCAACTCCGAACAGCCGACAAATAGTGTTGGGTACTACCGCATCCCCGGCCTAGCGGTCGGTCGCTACACGGTGACGGTTTCGAGTAACGGCTTTAAGACTACCGTGGTTCGGAATGTCATTCTGGAAGTGGGAGAGACTCACACTCAGGACATCAGGCTTCCGGTTGGAGCAGTGACTGAAAAGGTTGAGGTCAATGCTTCCAATGAAATGACCAACCGTACTTCGGCGGAGGCAGGCACCGTGATTCGCCCCGATCAAATTGCGGATCTCGCGAACAACGGGCGCGATTGGACCACCTTGTCGTTGCTGGCGCCTTTTGCCCAGGACGACGGCGGAGGCGACCAAAGAACAATCCGTTTTGCGGGGCGCGCGCGCGACGACAATAACTTCCAGATCGACGGCGTGGACGCTGGCGGCATTCAGGAACAGTCGCAGAAGTCGACGACGCGTCTGCAGATCTCACAGGATGCCATCGAAGAGTACCGCGTCAACAGCGCGCTGTATGACGTCGAATATGGAACGCAGGCGGGCGGCCAGATCGACGCCGAAACCAAGTCCGGCACGGACAATTTTCATGGCACGGTCTTTGGTTATCTCAGAAATTCCTATTTCGACGCGCGCAGTTTCCTTGATTTCGACGTAAACGGCAACCCCGCAATCTCCCCATTCCGTATGGGCCAATATGGGATGTCGCTCGGCGGGCCGATCGTAAAGAACAAGACATTCTTCTTCATCAACTACGAAGGAATCCGCCAATTGCAGTTCAACGGGCAGCAGATGATTGTTCCCGCCGGAATTGGCGCAGCCAATTTTACCGAACTGGCGCCACCTCTGACCCAGCCCACGGAGCCTTACCAAAAGTATGTTCTGGATCAGGCGACGCAGATGGAGACGCAGACTCCTGGCATCTTTCACACGATGTGCCAGATCATGGGGGCGTTTCCGTGGCGTGCCTCCGTCGGTTCGATCGATGGCTGCACGCCACGCTTCGTCATTCCGGATGGGTCTTTCCAGTGGCAAGGCAGTTCCAGCGCTCCAAATCCTTTGAATAATCAGGATTCTCTGATAGTTGGCAGGCAGACGACCATCCACGAAGATACGTGGCTCATACGGATTGACCACAAGATCAGCGACAAAACCCTCCTCTACGGCCGCGCACAGCGCGACATCAGCCTTTGGTACGCGCCGGCTACGAACCCAGCCGTTCCCGGCGATAACCAGGCAACCATCAATCATCCGGCAAATTACATGCTGGCGCTGCAGCACACGTTCAGTCCCACCTTATTCAACGAGGCGAAGTTCTACATCAATCGCTCGCCATTTCACAACCCAGGGGGGAGCGCTTTACCATACAACGTTACGACGAACGACTTCGTTACTCTGAACAATACGAGTGCCGATATCGAGGTCGGCGCAACCTACGGCGGGGTCGACAATCTGACGTGGGTTCACGGGCGGCATGCGTTCAAGGCTGGCATTGAGATTCGCCGCGTCCGTCTCAATCAGGGACAGACTTCGAACAACGTTCTGACCTTCGGTGACGACTATTCACTCGCAACCGCAAGCCTGAGCAGCATCGATTACATCGCTCCCTGGTGTTGTCATCGGCTGCGTCGAACCTTCTACATGCCCTATTTCCAGGACGAATTTAAAGTTACGCCGACCTTTACATTCACCGCTGGAATTCGCTGGGATTACTACGGCGTCGCGGATGAGGCGACCAACCGGACCACTGTGTTTGACCTCGATCAATTCCACGGCGTGTGTCTGGGATCGGGGTCTTTCAATGTTCCGCCCAGTCCCGGGTCCGATTAATACTCCTCCTTGTCCCGCGAATCCCGCGCTCTACAACCCAAGTTACCGGAATTTTGATCCAAGGCTTTCGCTGGCCTGGGCTCCCGGATCAATGCACGGGAAAACCGTGATTCGGGCAGGTTATGGCATCTATCACGGCGCCGCGCAAAACGACGACCTCAACGCGGGCCTTGAAAGTGATACATCGCGTATCCTGGTCAACCAGTCGACGCCCTTGCAGCCTGCCTACGCGCAACAGGACCCTGATCTTTCCAGTATCGCGTCGAAACAAGGGAACCACCCTCGGGCGTTGCAGCGGCAGGGACGGCGCGATTTGTACGTGGAAACGTGGGGGCTGACGGTGGAGCACCAACTGCCGGCGAGTTTCATCACCTCGGCGCAGTACATCGGCAGCCGGGGCGTCCATTTGTTCTCGCGCGGGGCGGTCAATCTGTGTACCGAACCGGTCACTCTCAACAGCTCGAACAGCTTTGGTGTTGATTGTGTCCGGACATTAGATCCGTATTATCCGAACGGCAATCCCTTCGGTTCGGTCGATATCAAGCGCGACATTGGCGCCAGCACGTATCACGCCCTCGGTTTGTCTCTCGAACGGCGCATGACGAACGGCTTTTCCTTCCAATCGCGCTACACCTGGTCGCATTCCATCAATGATGGGTCCGTCGGCGGAGGCGAATCGACTGGACCGGAGAATGTGAATTGCCTGGAATGCGACAAAGGGCCCAGCGTTTACGACGTTCGGCACAACATAACCGTCAACACTGAGTATGAACTTCCTTTCGGGCCGGGTAAGCAACTCCTTAACCAGGGCGGTGCGATGGGAAAGGTAATCGGCGGCTGGAGTCTGAGCAGCATCGGCCTTTGGCACACCGGGCATCCGTTGACAGTCCAGATGGATCTCAGTGGCACGATTGATCCGACCGTGTTTCCGAATTCTCCATTCGCGCAAAACATGCTTACCTACAACTTTTTGCTTCCAGACGGCAACGACCAGACCAACCAGCGGCCCGACCTCGTTCCGGGTGTACCGGTAATGCTGTCTCACCCAGGTCTTAATTCGCCGCTGGTCAACCCGGCGGCATTCCAGTCGCCACCGGTGGTGAATGGTAATTTCACGCGCTTCGGGAACGAGCCGAACGGCGCCATTCGCGCTCCTCATATCTGGCAGATCGACCTGGCGCTTACGAAAGCGACGAAACTCACAGAACGATTGTCGATGGAGTTCGCGGTGCAGGCATTCGATATCTTCAATCACGTGCAGCTAGCCGACCCCCTGGATCTGACCTTGGCGTATGCTCCTACCCAATCGAATCTGCAGAACTTAACAGCTAAAGGGGATTTCGGTCTGATTAATTCGTCGGTAAACTTCAACAGCAACAACGACAACGCCGCCGCCGGGAACACGGGAACCGGCACGCCGCGACAATTGCAGTTCATGGTTCGCTTCACGTTCTAGTTGCAGCGGGCGGACTCTCGCGTCCTGCCGGCTCGCAGTTCTTGTACTTGGTTGAATCAGTACAATTGAAATCACGCATTCTCAGGAGGAGCCCGTTGAAAGCTCTGCTTGTCTTTGTGCTGTCTTTGAGCTTCATTGCCGCACACGCCCAGACTGGCGGCTATCACGTAATCAAGAAGATCCCGGTAGCCGGCCAAGGCAGTTGGGACTATCTATCCGTCGACGAGGGCGCCCGCCGGCTATATGTCTCGCACGGAACCCAGGTCGAAGTGCTCGATGTCGATACGGGTGCAGTTGTCGGCAGGATCGAGAACACTCCCGGCGTGCATGGAATTGCAATTGCTCCGGAACTGGGACGGGGATTCGTGAGCAACGGGCAATCGTCAACCGTCACGATTTTCGATCTGAAGACGCTGAAGACGATTTCGGAAGTCCCGGTTGGCAAAAAGCCGGACGCGATCATTTACGATCCCGCCACGTCGCGCGTGTTCGCATTTAATGGCGACAGCAACAGCGCCACCGCGATTCAGGCGGCGGACGGAAAAGTGGTGGGAACGGTTGATCTTGGCGGTGGTCCCGAGTTTGCGGTCGCCGACGGTTTGGGGTATGTCTACAATAATATTGAGGACGCGAGCCTGGTCCTGAAAATCAACGCGCGCACCCTGAAAGTTGAGCAGCGCTGGCCGACGGCGCCTTGTGCGTCGCCTTCCAGCATAGCTATGGACCGGCCAAATCGGCGGTTGTTCATCGGCTGCCGCAGCAAAGTTATGGCGGTCATGAATGCGGAGACAGGACAAGTGATTACGACGCTTCCGATTGGCGACCACGTGGATGCTACCGCCTTCGATCCTGCCTCGCGGCTTGTTTTCAATTCCAATGGGGAAGGTACCATCACGGTGATTCACCAGGACAGTCCGGACAAGTACTCCGTTGTCGAAACCGTGAAAACTTTGCCGCGGGCGAAGACCATGGCGCTCGATCCCAAAACGCATCGCCTCTTCCTATCCACAGCTGAAGCGGGACAGTTTGAAGTGCTGGTTGTGGGCCACTAGATGAAACTTTTCCACAAATTGCCGATTGTTATTCTTCTCGCCTGCGTTGCGTGCGCACGTTCGCACGCGCAGGCGACACCGCCAACCGAACCGGTGGAACTGCAACTGCAAGTGACCACGCCCTTTCACTTCGTCGCCTACGGAGATTCGCGCTTTCACGATCCCAAGGACACCGAAGCGGCGAATCCGCCCGTGCGTCGCGAACTGGTGCAGGCGATCGCCCAAACCAATCCTGCGTTCGTCGCTCTCACTGGCGACATCGTCTACAACGGCTACGATAAGGACGACTGGAGGGTCTGGGACAGCGAAACCGCGGTGTGGCGCGAGAAGAAGATGACGGTTTACCCCGCGCTCGGCAACCACGATCTTCACGGCGACGAAAGGGTTGCCCTGGCTAACTATTTCGAGCGCTTTCCTGAGCTGAAGAACAGCCTCTACTATTCGGTCCGCGCCGCCAACACCCTGATGCTGGTGCTGGACAGCTCGCTCGACGAGACCTCCGGCCCGCAAGGGCAATGGCTCACCCGGAAGCTGGACCATCTTCCCGGCGATGTGGACTTCGTGTTCATTGTTTTTCACCATCCTCCCTACACCAGTTCGTCGGATATGAAGATGTTCGGCGGAGGACACTCCGCCCGCGCCAAGGAGAAAGAACTGGCCAGGACGCTGGAAGCGCGGCAGCAGAACCTCCGCGCCCGGATTGTCATTTTCTCTGGACACGTGCACAATTACGAACGCCATGAGCACGGTGGCGTCACCTATTTCGTGACCGGTGGTGCGGGAGCGCACGCGTATCCGATTGAACGCGCTAAGGACGATCCTTTCCAGAGTAAGGAAGTGAATTACCACTACCTCCTGGTGGAAGTTGATCGCGGCAGCCTCAAGATCTCGATGCACCGTCTAGACTTGACGAGCGGCACAGCGGTCTGGACGCAACCTGACTCGGTCGCGATTTCGGCGCCAGCAGCAAAGGCTGCAGCACAAGGCAAATAAACGCACAGGGAATTAGCGTAGCCCGTCCACCACATGCAGGTCTGAGAGCCGGCGCAAGTTTTCAGGGATGAAGCACGTAGTTCGAAGCAACGTCACGAAATGCAGCCAACTGTTTCGGCCGGGTGACCTCGTCCCAACCCAGTTCTGAAGCCATCAATTCCGCGACCATGGGCGCCATTTCGAGGGCTGCGCGCGCATTCAAGAACAGTGCGCGCGTGCGCCTGGCGAGCGTGTCTTCCACGGTGCGGGCCATCTCGTGTCGCGCCGCCCAGATCACCTCCGCTTTCACGTAAGGCAGAGCGGCATGCAGCGGTTCGCCGAGCCGAGCGTCAGTCTCGATGAGCTTGCGAATCTCGTACGCATCCGAACCATAGACAGCCAGCGATCCGAACTGTTTCGCATCATCGTGGAAGCCGTGAATGTGCAGGTGGTGCGTCAGGCATGGTTTTTCCGGCAACTGCGCGAGCGTTGCCGCCTGATCGACGCAATCCTCGGCCATATGGCGGTACGTCGTCCATTTTCCGCCGCAGATGGTGACCAGGCCGGAGCGATCGATGTGGATGACGTGATCGCGTGACAGCGCCGCGGTGCTAGCCACGCCGGTAGCGCGTACCAACGGACGGATGCCGGCAAATACGCTCAACACATCGTCGCGCGTAGGCGCTTTCGTCAGGTATTGCCCGGCGGTCGCGAGGATGAATTCGATTTCCTGCTCCATGGCGACGGGCTCGAGCGTGGCGGATGCAATGGGCGTGTCGGTGGTTCCGACCAGTGTGTGACCGTGCCACGGAATTGCGAACAACACGCGGCCATCTCCGGTGTGCGGGACCATGACTGCGCTTTCACCCTGCAGGAAGCTCGCGTCGAAGACCAGGTGAATGCCCTGGCTGGGAACGATCATTGGAGTAGCGGAAGGCTCCGCCTGGAGCCGCAGCAGGTCGCTGAAAGCGCCAGTGGCGTTGACCACAACCTTCGCGGTTGCGCGAAATTCGTTGCCGGTTTCGACATCTCGTGCGCTGACACCATCCACGAATCCCTGAGCGTCCTTCTTCAGTCCCGTGACTTCGACATAGTTCAGCAACGTAGCGCCCTGCTCGAAAGCGGTGGCCACCATATGGATGAGCAGCCGGGCGTCGTCGAATTGTCCATCGTAGTAAACGGCGCCGCCGCGCAGGCCTTCGGTCTTCAGTGTGGGCAGATGTTCGAGCGTCTCTTCTCTGGAGAGCATGCGCGATGTGCCAAACCCGTATTTGCCAGCCAGGAGTTGATACAGCTTCAGGCCGAGACCGTAGAATGGAGCCTCCCACCAATCGTAGTTCGGCACGACGAACCGAAGATCGTGCACCAGGTGGGGCGCGTTTTGCAGGAGCAGTCCGCGCTCCTTGAGCGCTTCCATGACAAGGCCGATATTGCCCTGCTCCAGGTAGCGCACGCCGCCGTGTGCCAGCTTGGTGCTGCGACTGGAGGTGCCTTTACCGAAGTCGCTCTGCTCGACGAGCAGCACATCGTAGCCGCGCGCCGCCGCATCGATGGCAACGCCTACGCCGGTTGCACCGCCGCCCACGACAATCATG
The DNA here is from genome assembly GCA_050012595.1 of Terriglobales bacterium. Lineage (GTDB taxonomy): Bacteria > Acidobacteriota > Terriglobia > Terriglobales > Acidobacteriaceae > Acidiflorens. The sequence continues at coordinate 4,462 of JBEKGW010000013.1, read as the reverse complement.
TCCCATGCTTTCGGATGCTCTTCGATACGGCGCCACATGTCGGTGCGATTCATCGTTGCACTCTTTGCTGATCTGCAGGATAGCGTGGGCCACGCGCGGACCAAAGTCACGAGCCGGGTTCATCGGAAACCCGGCGCTGTTGCCGCGGTCACACGGCAAGTTAGCAGGATTACAGGAGTTAGTCACCATGGCGGATCTGGAAGTCACGCTCTGGTAATACCGGGAAGACTCTCCTGTAACTGCCAGATAGCACCAAGGTGGCTTGTAGCCTAAAACCGGTTCGTGGCATCTTACATATATATAGGTGGGGTTTGCGGCCCCCGGCAAACCAGGAACGTGGGGTTGCGATGAAGAGTCTGGGAAGAGTTATCCGGTCTGTGCAAGCTTTCGGCCGCGAACTGTCCCGCAGGTCGAGTGCGGCTGAAACGCAGCGCATGCCCGCAATTGGTGTCGCCTTGGGCGGAGGCTTTGCCCGCGGCATCGCGCACATTGGGGTTCTCAAGGTCCTCGAACAAGAAGGCATCCCGGTTCGCATGGTCGCGGGCACCAGTGTGGGCGCGTTGATCGGCGCCTTGTATTGCAGCGGACTCACGATCGCGGAGCTGGAAGAAGTCGCCTGCAAAGTTCGCTTCACCACCTTCGCGCGCTGGACGCTCTCGCGCTACGGCTTCGCCACGAACGACCGCATGGTTTCGTTTCTGAAGCGAGCTTTGAAGGTACAGACATTTGAACAGTTGCGTATCCCTCTCGGTGTGACGGCAACCGACTTCAACACCGGGGAAGGAGCGGTCTTTTGCTCCGGTTCAATCATCGACCCGGTGCGAGCGAGTTGCGCTTATCCGGGGATGTTCCTGCCAGTAGAAATTCGTGGGCGCTGGCTGGTGGATGGCATGCTCTCCCATCCCGTGCCGACGCGTCCTCTGCGTGAAATGGGAGCGGAGCGCGTGCTGGCCGTGCAATTGAAAGGGCAGTGGTCGAAGACGACCGTGCCACGGCATCTCTTCGATGTAATCGGACAGTCGTTCGCCATCGCGCAGGACATGATGAGCGCGGTATGGAGAAGCGCGGCCGACGTCGTGATCGAGCCCGATGTCGCGGGTTTTGACTATGACGACTTTAAACGCGCTGGCGAATTGGTCCGCGTCGGTGAACTCGCCATGCGCCGCGCGCTGCCGGAAGTGCGCAAATGGCTGGAGGCTCCTGCGGAAGCGGTCGCCCCTCTGAAAGCGCCTGGGCTGATCGCAAGACCAACGCCGATGCCGGCGGACTGAAACCGCTGGTTAGCGCTTGAGCAAGGATTCTGCCGGCACTCCTCGAATCGAAGCGTCCACCACTTCCACCATGTGAACCACCGGTACCTGGCTGCCGACGAGCCGGATTCCGCTGCGCAACTGAAGCAGGCAGCCGGGATTTCCCGAGGCAACAATGTCCGGCGCGGTGGCCAGCACATTGCGGACCTTGCGATCGCCCAGTTCCTTGGCCGGTTCGGGCCGCACCAGATTATAGATTCCGGCCGACCCGCAGCACAGTGCCGCGTCGGCGGGTTCCAGGATCTGCAGTTCGGGGATTTTCCCAAGGACAGCGCGGGGCTGCGTCCTCACGCTCTGTGCATGTTGCAAGTGGCACGAGTCGTGGTATGCGACCTTCAAGGGAATCGGATGGCGCGGAGCCCGCGGCTCGAGGCCAGCCAGGACTTCAGAAATGTCACGACACTTGGCGGAGAATGCCTTCGCCCGCTCGCTATACTTCGGATCGTCCCGCAGCAGATAGCCATAGTCTTTCATGCTCGATCCGCAGCCCGCAGCATTGCTCACCACGGTATCCACCGGCACGCGTTCGAATGCGTCAATGGTGCGCCGTGCGTAATCGAGCGCTGCCTTCTCTTCTCCGGTGTGGATCATGAGCGCGCCACAGCAGCACTGGTCCCTGGGAATTACCACCTCGCAACCTTCTGCGGCCAGTACGCGGACAGTGGCGGCGTTTACCTCGGGGAAGAAGACGCTCTGCACGCATCCCAGCAGCAAACCTACACGCAGGCGCCGTTCGCCTTGTGCTGCCACGCGCTCCGGGAGCGCAGCGCCGTCTGTCTTTGTTTTGCGCGGAACTGGCGGCATGAGGTTCTCCATTGCGCGCAGGCTTGCCGGGAGCAGCTTGAGGACACCGCTTCGGCGCATGAGCGACTGCAATCCCGAGCGCTGGTACATGCGCAGCGGCCCCAGCAGCAGGCGCAGTCGCTCGGGCCGCGGAAAGATGTCAAAGATCATTCGGCGCAGAAGTTCGTCGGGTACCGGCCGATGACAGTTACGTTCGATCTGGGCGCGCGTCGCTTCGATCAGCTTTTCGTACTTCACGCCCGAAGGACACGCGGTCACACAGGCCATGCAGCCGAGGCAGTTATCCATGTGGTCGACAAAGGTGGGATCGAGGCGAACCTGCCCCTCCAGGCCGAGTTTCATCAAATAGATTCGCCCGCGAGGCGAATCCATCTCCTTGCCCCAAAGCGCATAGGTGGGACAGGTGGCGAGGCAAAACCCGCAATGCACACACTCATTGACCAAATCGGTCGACGGGGGGTGGTGCGCGTCGAAGGCGCCAGAGTTGGCGTTCTCAGGTATTCTCGCGGGTTCCGCCATTTAGATTCCCCCCATAAACCGGCCGGGGTTCAGCACTCCCGTCGGATCGAATTGCGCTTTGATGCTTCTCATCAGTGCCAGCGCATCGCCCGCGCTCCCCCAAACGTCCGTTTTCGATTTGATTTCGAGAGGGCAGCGCAGGATGACGAGCGAGCCCCCGCGAGTTTCCAGATTCTTCCGCAAGTCCTGGAGTACATTGAGAAGGGCACCAGTATCGTTCCCCTCCAGCCGAAGGTGCCCGACTCCGACCGCCTGAGCGACGAGCCGCCAAGGCAAGTGCAGCGATTCCGATGCTTTCCTTATCGAATTTAAGAAGGTTCCGAGATCCGCGGGCAATAGGGTGAACTTGCACACGACGGAAGGCTCGGCCCCGCTCCACAGCGTTGAGCACGCATTCCAGACCTCAGCCGGAGACTCGATACGGCGCGCCCCGGAGGCGATGCGCAGTGTCTGCTCAATCTGCGCGTCGCAGCCCGCGGTCGTTCCTTCAAAACGGAGATCGACCTCTGGGGTTGAAGAACTCCCAGCGCGAACCTGCACGCCGGTCGGAACCATATTGCAGTCCTGAATCGCGAGCACCAAAGCGTTCATGCTTCCGCTGTCGGAATTGGAGAAACTCAAGGTGCGGGTTTCGCGCGGAACGGGGTGAAGCCGGAAGATCGCTTGCGTGATGATTCCCAAAGTGCCCAATGAGCCCGTAGCCAGCTTGGGCAGGTCATATCCAGCAACGTTCTTTACCACCTTGCCGCCGCTCTTGGCGAGAGTGCCATCGGGCAGAGCCAGCGTGATACCAATAACCAAATCGCGCAAGCTTCCGAAGCGAACACGGAGAGGCCCGCTCTCGTTGGTCGCCAGAATCCCTCCGATCGTCGCTTGGTCCGGCCAAACAGGGTCGAGAGCCAGTCGCTGACCATGCTCGGCGAGAGTTTGTTGTAGTTGTTGGAACGTGCACCCGGCTTCGACCGTCGCCGTCATATCGCCCCAGACGTGTTCCACGACGCGGTTCAACCTGCGCGTCGAAAGCATCAGGTCCCCGCTGCGCGGCGGATTCCCCCAATCCATCTTGGTTGCGCCGCCGCGAGGGATCACCTGCAAACCCGCGCCCGTCGCGATCTTCAGCGCCCGAGCGACTTCCTCAGGATTACCCGGCTCGATGACCATCTGCGGAAGGACGTCATCGACCGCGTCCTCCAACATGGAGGTGCGCAAGTGCTCTTTGCCGACGAGGGCCCGCAAATCGCTCCACGCGGTTTCCACAGCGGCGATCGGTGCGTGTGATGAATGAGTTCCCATAACCCTCAAAAGAACTGCGCTACCCCGGCGACTTCCAGAGGATGCGGTTGATACGGGCCGGTTCTCTCCGCGCACATGCGCGTGCGAGGAAACACTTTGCCTGGATTCGAAAGGCGTTCGGGATCGAAAGCGCAGCGCACGAGTTGCATGGTTTCCAGATCGGGCTCCGCGAACATCTCCCCCATCATCATCTTTTTCTCTGCGCCTACGCCGTGCTCGCCGGTGATCGACCCACCGTACCTCACGCACAGCCGCAGGATATTGATGGAAAGCTCCGTCGCGCGCTCCTCCTGTCCGGGGATGCGTCGGTCGTAGAGCACCAGGGGATGCAGATTGCCATCGCCCGCATGAAAGACGTTGGCCACACGCAATCCGTCCGCGGCGCTCATGCGTTCGATTTCGCTGAGAATCTTGGGCAGCGCGGTGCGAGGAACTACGCCGTCCTGCACAATGTAGTTCGGAGAGATGCGCCCCACGGCGGCAAAGGCGGCCTTGCGTCCTTTCCAGACGAGTGCGCGCTCCGCGTCGGACTGGGC
>JBEKGW010000012.1:0-161200 GCA_050012595.1 Terriglobales bacterium | reverse complement strand
CCCCCCCCCCCCCCCCCCCCCCATGTTCCAGCTAAAATATTCAAAAATAAGGACTTAACTACAAAATATTCAATAATAAGGACTTAGCTTGTTAAAAAGCTCCGAAAACGCGTTCGGGGCAGCTTCGAGGTCCGTCTCTGGTGGACGGCGCGCCTCTGACTGCCCCAGTTCAATTGTCGCGCACGGCGAGTTGGAAGTCTGTGATGCGGGTACAGATGATTGGTGATGAAAAAGGGTCGGGCGTCAGATTGCGGAAGTGGAAACGCTCGCGGCACCCCACGTCTCGAAAACCGCGAGACGTGGGGCACGCGGCAAAAGCTTACTTCTTGGGTTCGAGGACGATCTCGCGGGCCAACCGGCCGCCCACAACCTCACGCCAGCTCGCACGCTCCTCATAGCCTGCGATCATCTTTTTGTCGTCGCTCTTGGTTGCTTTATCGGCCACCTCTTCCCGCTTGTCCTGGGTGGCTTCCATGGTGGCCAGATCCTTGAACTCCGTCATCAGCATCATGTCCCAATCAGTGGTGCCGTGGGCTTCGGTTTCGATGACTTTGTAATCGAGGATCAGGCCAGCTTGCTTCAAAGCCTCTTGTTCGGTTTTAAACTCCGTTGCCAGCCAGTACATGTACTTTAGCCCGACGCCGGGCTTCACTTTGATGAAAGCGATGTCCCACACCGGACCATCATGAAATGGCCGGACGGGTACTTGGGCTTGGGCGAGCGCGGGCAACAACATGGCGGCGAAAACTGCAACTGCAACTACACGGAACATGTTCTTCATTTCATTGGCTCCTTGTGCCATCAGCAATTGAAGTGGCAAATCTCACAGCACTGCCCAGACCCGCCACTGGATTGGACTGGGCAGTTTCTCCGCTCAAGCGCCAATGAACTCAGGGCGCTGGAACGAGGATGACAATTCGTTCTGTAGAAAAGCCTGTATTTGGAATGAACGTAACAAGCACGGAACCCCAAGTCGCGTGGTTGTCATGTAATGAGCCTGCCAACAATACTCCATTGTCAGGTAAATCACAAACGTTTGTACTTGTCAGGGATCAGGCATCCGCGACCCGCTGCGTCTCGTCCGTCGCCAGGTGAGCTGTGTGGATCTACGCCGCCAGGCGCTTCAGGATTTCCTTGCCCAGCTTCTGCGCTTCGCCGAAAAATTTCTGGTATTCGAGGAAAATCCGGTTCAGTTCGAGCGACTGGTCGGCGGTGAGCTTGCGGCGCAGCATCATGTCGCGCACGTGCACGGGATTGGGCAGGATAGAGTCTTCGGTGAGTTCTTCCAGGGCGGTCGCGGGATTGTAGTGGTACATGCGCTCCATTGTATCGCCGTATCGCCGCGGGTGGAATTTCTCGGTCGTCGGTTGTCTGTCGTCTGTCGTTAGTCTGGTCGGGTCGTTGGTCGTCGTCTGGTCGGTCGTCAGCCGGCAGTGGTCCTCTTGAGGGCTAATTCCCGTAAACGAAGATTCAGGCTTTTTTGGTGATTGACCCGGCGCAGCACCGTCCGTACGGCGGTCGCGAGGCGATCGGAGCTTTTGTCGAGTTCCAGAGTGGACTTCTCGAAGTAGGCGGCCGCGCCCTCGTGGAGGAGTTTTTCCTCGTTCGCCTGAGACAGGCTGGTGAGCACGATGACCGGAATGTCCATGGTGGCGGGATTTGCTTTCAGAGTTTTCAGGACGTCCAGACCGCTGATCTTGGGAATCAACATGTCGAGCAGGATGATGTCGGGCAGTTTGTCATTGGCGACCCGCAAGGCTTCCTCGCCGTCGGCGGCGGTGCTGACCTCGAAACCGGCTTTGCACAAAGCGCACTCATTGGCTATGCGGAGAAACTTGCTGTCTTCGACCAGCAGCACTTTGGCGTTCATGGCCACACACAACCCTCTCGGTAGGCTCATCGGCCAGGCGGCGGAAAACTTGAGGGGTGGGGCAGCCGGCCCCTGAAGGAGGTCTCATTTGAAGCTACGGTATCGCTAAAGCGATACCCTGATACGAAACATAAGGGGCGGCTTGCGCCGCCCCCAGGGCGTACGTAGCCGCCCCTGCGTATTCAATTTGCGGCGGACGGGCGAGGACGCCCGTCACTCCACGGTCGATACTATGTTCGATACTATGTTCCTTCCGACCAGCTTGCCAGGTATTCTTCCTGCTCCGAGGTCAAGCGGTCGATCTTGATGCCGAGCGATTCCAGCTTTAGCTTGGCCACGCGTTTGTCGAGCTCCACCGGAACCGCGTACACCTTCTTTTCTAACGACGCGTGATTCTTCACCATGTACTCGCACGAAAGCGCCTGGTCGGCAAAACTCATGTCCATCACCGAGGCCGGATGCCCTTCGGCGGCGGCCAGGTTGATCAGGCGGCCTTCTCCGAGCAGGTTGATGCGGCGGCCGTCCTTCATCGTGTACTCGTCGACGAAGGTGCGCGTGGTGCGCTTGGAGGACGACAACTTTTCGAGCGACGGGATGTCGATTTCGACGTTGAAGTGGCCCGAGTTCGAGATGATGGCGCCGTCCTTCATGAGTCCGAAGTGCTGCTTGGCGAGCACGTTCTTGTTGCCGGTGACGGTGCAGAAAACGTCGCCGATTTTGGCGGCTTCTTCCATGCTCATCACGCGGAATCCGTCCATGACCGCTTCGAGCGCTTTGGTCGGATCGATTTCCGTGATGATGACTTCCGCTCCCGTGCCGCGTGCGCGCGAAGCGAGGCCGCGGCCGCACCAGCCGTAACCGGCGACCACGAATTTCGACCCTGCGAGCAGGAAATTCGTAGCGCGGATGATGCCGTCAATCGTCGATTGCCCGGTGCCGTAACGATTGTCGAACAGATGCTTGGTGTCGGCGTCGTTGACGGCCATGATCGGATAGCGCAGTACGCCTTCTTTGGCCATGGCGCGCAAGCGAATCACGCCGGTGGTCGTCTCCTCGGTTCCGCCGATTACATTCGCCAGCTCCGCCGTGCGTTTGGTGTGCAGCACGGAGACGAGATCCGCGCCATCGTCCATGGTTAACTGCGGCTTGTGATCGAGCGCCGCCATGATGTGCGCGTAGTAGGAGTCATTGTCCTCGCCCTTGATGGCGAAGACGGGAATGCTGTAGTCGCGGACCATGCTGGCGGCGACGTCATCCTGAGTTGACAGGGGGTTCGACGCGCACAGGGCCACGTCGGCGCCGCCGTCGCGCAATGCGATCATTAAATTTGCGGTCTCGGCCGTCACGTGCAGGCAGGCCGAAATGCGGATGCCCTTGAGCGGCTGATTCTTGATGAATTCCTTGCGGATGATCTGCAGCACCTTCATCGACTGGTTCGCCCACTCGATGCGTTTCTTGCCCAGATCGGCCAGTTCAAATCCTTTAACGTCGCTGCTAACTGATGTCGTAGCCATTTTTCTCCCTATCCCCGGATGATGACACTGAATGAATATCTACGCGGCGTGTACGCCGCAGAAGTACAACTCACCACAGAGGCATTAGAGTCACAGAGAAAACCTAAACCGGGAAAACCCAAAACCGTTTTTCTCTGTGTCTCTGTGGTGAAGGAACTATTTCCTGGCTCCGGCTGGCTCCCGCTTCAAGCCGGCGTCGGCGGCCAGTTTGGCGGCCTTGTCGGTTGCTTCCCAGGTGAAGTCGGGATCGCTGCGGCCGAAGTGTCCGTAGACCGCGGTCTTACGGTAAATCGGACGGCGCAAGTTGAGCGACTCGATGATCTCGCGCGGCTTGAGCTTGAAGTTCGCCCGCACCAGACTTGGAATCAGATTGGCATCGATTTTCTCGGTTCCGAAAGTCTCCACCAGGATGCTGACGGGTTCAGCAACCCCGATGGCGTAGGCGAGTTGCACTTCGCAGCGATCGGCCAGGCCGGCGGCCACGATGTTCTTCGCGATGTAGCGCGCTATGTAGGCGGCGGAACGGTCCACCTTAGTCGGATCCTTGCCGCTGAACGCGCCGCCGCCGTGACGTCCCATGCCACCGTAAGTGTCGACGATGATCTTGCGTCCGGTCAGACCGGTATCGCCCATGGGACCGCCGATGACGAAGCGTCCAGTGGGATTGATGTGGTACTTGGTGTCCTCATCGAGCAGATGGGCGGGGATTACAGTCTGGATGACATGCTTCAAAATGTCGGCGCGCAGTTCATCGTTGCCGACAGTTTCGGAATGCTGGGTGGAGACGACGACCGCATCCACGCGCTTCACTTTGTGCTGCGCGTCGTATTCGACCGTGACCTGGGACTTTCCATCGGGCCGCAGGTAGGGGCAGGTGCCATTCTTGCGAACTTCGGCAAGCTTCATGGTGAGCTTGTGGGCGAGTGAAATCGGAAGGGGCATCAATTCAGGCGTCTCGTTGCAAGCGTAGCCGAACATCATGCCCTGGTCGCCGGCGCCGCCGGTATCCACGCCCAGGGCGATATCGCCGGACTGCTTGTTGATGCTGGAAATTACAGCGCAGGTGTTCGAGTCGAAGCCGTACACCGCGTTGTCGTAGCCGATCGACTGTACAACACCGCGCACCAGGTTCTGGAAGTCGACGTAGGCTTTGGTGGTGATCTCGCCGGCGATCATGACCAGGCCGGTGCAAGTCAGGGTTTCACAGGCGACGCGGCTGTTCGGATCTTCACGCAGGCAGGCGTCGAGAATGGCATCGGAAATCTGGTCGGCGATCTTGTCCGGATGTCCCTCGGTTACGGATTCCGAGGTAAACAGAAAACGATTGGTTGCTGGCAAGCTGGCATCTCCTCAAGGTGACTTTGAGCCTTTATGTCCGATAAGGGAGGCTTATGGAGCCGCGGGCTCTTGACCGGAGTCTGGTTCAATCTTCCTCAAAACGGTAACAGAGATGACCACTTAAGCGCAACGGCATTGGTCGGTGATGGACGGAGCTGACATTGAGTGGGAGCCTTTAGCATTGAACGGTGGAAGACGGGCGGCAAAGGGAAGAAAAGAAAGAGAAAGACTTAAGGCGTCGAAGGCGGTGGCGGGGCGTTCGGTAACATTCCTCCCGGGCCAAAAGTAACGGTTTTAACCTCCCCGTAGTCTCCACCGGTGTCGAGCTTCTTCCCGTTGAAGCGAAAGTCGACGCCACCGGCGTTTCCGGCCTTGACGATGATTTCTTTCCGGCCTCGGATCGCGCGCTCGCTGCCGGCGGCCAAAAGTTCGGACGAGACAGTTCTGCCGTCGGCGGTGATCGAGATCCAGGAGTCTTCGCGGGCCTGAATGACGACCGTAAACTCGCCCGGAGTCGCGGCGGGGGCGGCAGCCGCTAAGTCCCGAGGTGTTAAACCCGGAGGCGTTTTGGAGGCGACGGAAGGCGCAAATTCCCCAGTCGGCCGACCAGTTGTCCCACTATCTTTACCTGGCACTTTACCCGGCACTTTGCCTGATACCTGCGCCGCTGGTAACTGCGCCGCGGCCGTGGTTGGAGTCTCCCGAAGTAACTGTCTCGCGTGCTCCCGCTGGTGACGGCTCCAGAGGGAGAGTGCCAGGGCGATTACGAGTAGAACCGCGGCGAACAAGCCCCACGGTAGCTGGCGAGGCGGGAAGTCGGCGCTGGCTTCCAGGCGGTGGACGTCCTCTGCATTTTCGCGTGCTCCGTCTTCCTGCGCTGCGATTTCTGTCGAAACGGGAGGGGCGTCGCCGGAGGCTTGCAGGTACTCGGCGACGGTCTGATCTTCGTCGAGACCAACGCAGCGGGAGTAGGCGCGGACGAAGCCCTTGTTGAAGATGCCTCCGGGCAACTGGTTGAACTTATCCTCTTCCAGTGCTTGCAGCATGCGGGTTCCGATCTTGGTGGAGCCGGAAATCTGCTCCAGCGTGATCTTGCGCTTTTCGCGCTCCAGTTTCAGTTTTTCGCCAAAGGAAGGCAACCCAGTCTCCCGCATTCGTTGGATGGCGAACGAAATTTTACTCTGTCGAGAAGCAAGATCATAGAAAATTGGTAATTGAGTAATTTCTAATTTGGTAATTTGAAACGGATCGCGTCCCGACCCGAGTTTCAATTGCCAAATTACCCGATTATCAAGTTACAATTCTTCAGCGGCAGGTTGGCATGACGGGTACCGGTTACCAACGTTCATTGCCCGCGCGGTGCGACCAAACCTATAATTTGCTATCCATCCACTCGAACGAGGAGTCCATGGCAGAGGCCGCGGGCACATCCCCAATTCGCCTGTCGCAAGAGCTGACCATCTTTCATGATGTCGCCAAGGCGCTGACATCCTCGCTCAATCTCGACGCGATCCTGCAGACCATCATGGAAAAAATGGCGGAATACTTCCGTCCGGATACCTGGTCGCTGCTGATGGTGGATGAAGAAAAGGATGAGCTCTACTTCGCGATCGCGGTGGGGCCTGCGGCTGAGGTTCTGGCGAAGGCGCGTTTGAAGGTGGGGGAGGGAATTGCCGGTTGGGTGGCCAAGCACGGACAGGTGCTGATTGTGCCCGACGTGCAGAGTGATCCGCGTTTCTCATCCCGGCTGGACGAGATAACGCGGGTGCAGACCCGCTCCGTGATCTGCGTGCCGTTGCGCTCGAAACACCGCGTGCTGGGCGTGATCCAACTGATCAACGCGAACGTGGGGCTGACGGAACAGGAGCTGTTTTTCCTGCAGGCCTTGTGCGATTACGCCGCGATTTCGATCGAGAACGCGAGGGCGGTCGAGAAGATTCAGGAACTGACCATCACCGACGACTGCACGGGCCTGTTCAATGCGCGCCATCTGCACAAGACGCTCGAAACCGAGGTCTACCGCTCGGCGCGCTTCGGCTACCAGTTCAGCGTGATTTTTATCGACCTCGACCACTTCAAGCTGGTCAACGACACGCATGGACATCTGGTGGGAAGCCGGCTGCTGGCCGAAGTCGGATACCTGATCAAGGCGCAGTTGCGGTTGATTGATTTTGCTTTTCGCTACGGTGGCGACGAGTTCGTGATTCTGCTGCCGCAAACCAGCAAGGATCAGGCAGTGGTGGTCGCGAAACGTTTGCAGGATTCGCTGCGCACGGGGACCTTCTGCGGCGAGCAGGGCTTGAGCCTGAACGTACGCGCCAGCATGGGGCTGGCGACTTTTCCGAACGATGCGCAGACGCCGCACGACATCATCCGCCAGGCGGACGAGATGATGTATATGGTGAAGAACACGACCCGCGATAATATCGGCATTGCATCGCAAGGGCTGATGGAGCCGTAGATTCTCCACATCCGGACAGCCGCCGCAGCTGTGCTAGGATGCCTCAAAGGAGCGGCCCCATGCCCTTCATCGACACCAACACCCTCAATGTCATCGAGCGCTTGCCGGGCTGGTATGGACGCTATTTCCACTCGCCGAGCATGACCTTCGCGCACTACGAATTCAAGCGCGGCTCGTCGATTCACGAGCACTTCCATGCTGAAGAAGAAGTCTACGAGGTGATCGAGGGAGAGCTCGAATTGACCATCGATGACGTGGCTCAGGTTGCCAAACCCGGCATAGTGGCGATCGTTCCGGGAAATGTCCGACATTCGGTTAAGGCCCTGACCGATGGGCGGGCGATCATTGTCGACTATCCGCTGAGGCGCGACTTCGGCTAGGCTCGTCTCGAACAGTCGAGGACGACCATCCTCGGATTATTGGATTATTGTTTTTCTCTCTTCTGCAGGTCGGTGGGCTGATCTTTTTTGGGCTGCGATTCTGTCGGGTCCGGTTTCCATGTGAACGCATTGGCTGGCGCGGAAGGGTTTACGCCGAAGTCCCACACGTAGAGGTTCATTCCTTCTTTTCCCAGCATTTCGGCGACGGCGTATTCGCCCGCCGCCAAAGGCTCGGTGGGTGTGAGCTTCACCCAGCCTCCGGTCATGGCGGTGACCGTGGCCGCGAGAAAACGCTCGTCGGTTTTCATCTTTCCGGTGACCGCGATCTTGATGGCGCCGGCTACGCGTTTGCCGCCCTTGATCTCGACGCGAATGATCTTGAAGCGGTCGTCGTTAGTGGGAGCGAGGTTAGTGGGCGCGAGGTTACTGGGCGCGCGCGGCGCGGGCTCTCCGGTGGCGGGCTTCAAGGTTACGGTTGCGGGCGCGCCGTTATTCAAATCAATGTTGATGTAGAGCGAAGGCACGGCGGTGTGCGACTGAATCCTGGCGTGAGCTCCGGGAAGTTCAATCGTCTGCTTGACGCCGGCCAGCGGATTGATCGCTGCCCGCAGAATATTCGACTTGGTGTTCTTCTCTACGTCGCCGCCTGATTGTTGCAGTTCGGCTAGCTGCGGCTGATTCTCATAGGTGTCGAGTAGAAAGACGCCGCCTTCGTCGGGCAGTCGCAGACCGGGCGCGACCTGCGGGGACCGCGCTTGTTCAGCTTTCCGTTCGGCCTCGAGTTCCTTGTCGAGTTCGACCGCTTCCGGAGCGAGCTTGGCATTCTGGCGGCCTTGCTCAAACTTGTCGGTTGCGTCCCAGTCGATCAGCGCTTTCGGGACTTCCTCCCATTCGCCGCGTTCGGCGCTAAAGTAGCGGACGCGCTCGCCGTGAATCTCATATTTGGTGACGGACTGGTAGGAGCCGTCTTTCAGGATGAGGCGGTGGGCTTGGGTGGGAGTGGGAACCTGGGATAGACAAAAGAGGACCGACCCAAGTATCGCAGACCCAAGGATTGCCGCCGCGAGAAGTCCTGTCCTGCCTAAGCCGGTTCTGCCGAAGAGTGATTTCATGCCGCAGAACATTATCGGTCTTCCTGGGCGCGTCTGGAAAGTTGGATGCATGCCGTTTTTTGGTGGAGAGCCGGACGCCCCCGTCCGGCCACCATACCGCTGGACGGGCGAGACGCTCGTCGCTCCACGGGTGTTCATCAGGTTGTGCTGGCTGGGGTACCCCCTACCCCCCTTTTCTTCGATCTATTGGAATCATGGGCTTAGGTGGTGTTGCCAGCTAAATTCCTCAGCCTAAAGGACTTATTTTTTAAATTCCTCATAAATAGGGACTTAGCGCGATCTCTACGCCGCCGCTTCCCCGTGCGTTCCCGGTTGGACTGTGCTTTTTTTCACCGGCCACCTTTTAGAATCATAGAGTTGGCGGGAAAAACTCTCCAAATCTTTGAGTTCAAAGGGCTTATACGTAAAATATTCCGGAATAAGGAGTTAGCTTCAGATCAGTTTGAACTCTCAGACAGTGGTGAGAGGGCTGCAAATGGAAAAAGGGTGCGGAAGTGATCCGCGCCCTTATTCTTACCTATAATTCTATTATATCAAGTTCGGACTATGGGATGGACAAGTTTTCCAACTTTATTTTCGGAATTATCACCTTCACAAACCACAGGCATCTATCGACCACCCGACCGTAAGCGGAGCACGCCCTTCTTTCTTAGCTGAGGCGAATTCCTGATCTGTGCAAACAAACACGAGATTTCCACAGATGTTCACAATTCGCCGGTCTAAGAGCTCATCTTCGATATCCAAGCATTTTACCAACTCACCTATTTTCAATTGTTTAGCCATGATGCGTACAGCTTAGCGAATTTAGATAAGCAATGTCAAAAAAACTCTTGACGTTAGCGCATTAAGGAATATACTGGTCTCGTTAACGCATAATGCGTTAGTGGAGGATCAGATGGCGGATGACCAAATCAGAGACACAGTGCTTCCGGCTCCCTACCTGCCGTTTAAAACGTTCTTGAGTTCACTCGACCCCTTTACGCAAGGCGTCCCGCCGAAAATAGATCGGTCGCTATGGAATCAATCCGGCTTCGTGCAGGGGCTGATTATGAACGCCTACCGCTTCTTTCATTTGGTTGACGTGAATAGCAAACCCAGTCCCGAATTCCAGAGACTAGTGAAGTCAAAAGATCAGGCAAGAAAAGAGGAAATAAAAAAGTTGCTGGCAATCGGATACCCGGAGGTCATGACGCACGATCTTGCAACAATGACCCCGAAAATGCTCGACGAACAAATCGAGAGATACAACGTAAGCGGCGATACGAAAAAGAAGGCTGCCACATTTTTTTTGCAGGCTGCGAAGTTCGCTGAAATTCCTCTCAGTAATTTTCTGACGGAGAAGATTCGTAATACAAGCGGTACCAAACGTCGTAGAAGGGCCGAAGGCGAGACAGACAGCCGCATTCCGAAGCCCCCGTCAATCAATTCCTCCTCTGGTTCCAGCCGATCAGTGACCCTCGCGGATGGTGGCACGATTACGCTGGCCATCTCCGTTGATGTTTTTTCTTTGGGGAAAGAGGATCGTGAATTTGTGTTCGGTCTCATAGACCAACTACAAACATACGAAGCCGACCATTCGTCTGACGACGGAGAACAGGATGAAGGACAAGTTTAGGAGTCAAATACGAACGGCCCAACGTGTAGAGACGCTGAGCCGTCGCAAATCGGAGGTGACGATGCCGCCGCCACCAATTTAATTCGCTGAGTAAGCGCCCCGGCTTCTGCTTGAACAGGAGTCGGGGCTAATCCAGAACGCGGGGGTGAGCCCACGAACTAGACCCAAACAGGATTTTGGGGCTTTTTCCCGCAAAAAGCAAGCGGAGAAAAGCTCATGAACGCAGATAATTCCTTCACCCTCTCTCGAATCCATGAGCATTTCCACGATGAAGAAACCGCCCGCGAATTCTTCGAAAAACTGCGCTGGCCTGATGGCCCCGTCTGCCCCAAGTGCGGCGAGATCGGGAATGCTCGCAAGCTAGAAGCACGTGCTGATTCAAAGAAACCAGTTCGCAAAGGCGTATGGAAGTGCTATGGATGCTGCGAGCAATTCAGCGCGACGGTCGGCACGGTCTTTGAAGATAGTCATATCCCGCTGCATCGCTGGCTTCTGATCGCCTACCTGATGTGCGCCAGCAAAAAGGGAATGAGCGCCCACCAAATTCACCGCATGACAGGCATCAGCTACAAGACGGTTTGGTTTATGTGTCACCGTCTCCGCTTCGCCATGACGCAGCACGGCATGATTGAAAAGCTGCGCGGCATCGTGGAAATCGACGAAGTTTGGCTTGGGCCGAAGGAGATCGGTACTGGCTTGCGCGGCACTGGACATGCCGAGAGCAAGAAGCGCCCCGTCGTCTCGCTGATGGAACGCAGCACCAACGGAAGCCGCGTACGCTCTTTCCCCGTTGAGCGCGTCACGCTGAACAACATCAAGCCCATTATGAAAGAGCACGTGGAAGTCGGAACGAACATTCAAACCGACGAAGCCACGGTCTATCACTTCTTGCACGATGATTATCCTGACCATGATTTCGTGACGCACAAGAATAAGGAATACTCGCGGCACGAGAACGGGCGTCACGTTACGACGAACACGGTCGAAGGGTTCTTTGGCCTAGTGAAGCGCAGCGTCTTTGGCACGTATCACCACTGGGGACGCGGCTATTTGCAGCAATACTTAAATGAGGTCGATTTCAAATACAACAATCGCAAGGTGAATGATTCAGACCGCACATTGCTGGCGCTCAGAGCGACCGAGGGAAAGCGGCTGACACTACGCCAACCAAAGAGCGCTTCGGCGTAAATTCTGGAAAGTATCGCGTGCAATCCAGACTATTTGCTAATTGAACTAACTAACTTTTGGAACTTTGAACAGTGCTATCATTCTCCGTTCAAAGTTCTCCAGTGCTTCCGGGCCTTCGGTGTACTCTTGTTCTTTCATATTGTGGCCACCAAGAGGTTGCCGATTTGACTAATGGTAACGCAGCACAGCGCCGCAAGAATAAGCGCGAGCAAAAGCGCCTTGATTCCGCCCCCGAAACACAAGAGCCACCGGAACGACATAACGGACCCGATAAAAAAGACGAGCTCGGAAAGAAAAAGGGAAACCAAACAAATATGTGCGAGAAAATCTTTGGTTCGGCTGCTTTCTGGACCGCCGTATTCACTGGAGTTCTGACTCTCTTCACTGGACTCCTTTACATGGTCAGCAATAGAGCTAATGAAGTAAACGTCGCCACCCAGCGAGCCACGGTTAACATTAGCGGCCCAGTTTGGGCAAAAATTCAATCTCCTGACGGTAAATCTATCGCTGGATGGAGATTCTTGTTTAGCTGGGGAAATAGCGGAAGAACTCCGGCGAATAATGCTGTCTACCAAACGAATCTTTATATCGGAGATGTGCGTCCCGAGAAAGGACTCGACTTTGGCACCCTTCCTCAGAGTCCAACCTTGTCCTTCGTTCTCGGGCCTAATGCAACTTATGGAGTGCAAAACATGGACATCTCTATTGAGCAGCTCAAAGAAGTAGCTGACGGGAAAAAACACATGTTTTTTTGGGGATGGATCGCTTACGATGACGGCATTCCACACACTCCCCGGCGTCTGACAGAGTACTGCATGGACGTTACCAGTTTGAGTTTCAGTAAGCCAAACGACCTGACGAATCCAACTGACGAACTCATCGCAAACTGGCCGCCTTGTAAGACCCACTACTGCTATGACGACCAATGCGGCGATTACACAGCACACACGAAATAAATTGGCCGCCCTGTCACGGAGTCTCATTGTGAGCCTCCGCGTGGTTTGTGAAGGTGATAATTCCGTTTATTTTCCTCGCTTATTCATCGAGTTACGGGGAAAATCTTCAAAACGGGGGGTTGACACCAAGAATTGCCAGAAGCAGGAAGTGGACTTGGCTCCGGCGTTTCCCATCATTGCCGCGAAGAACGAGGCGAGGATCGGGCAGCCCGCGGAACGGTAGTGGGCTACCTTGAATCAAGGCCGAATTTTTGGACTCTCGGGTCGCTCGGCTGGGAAATTAAACCCATTCGTCGCACGGCGCAGCGGTAGCACCGTACCATGACCTGCGAATGGTTGCACATTCGGCACCTCGGCTTGCATATCGCAGCGACCGCCAGGCTATGCCAAGAGGGGCTAAGTCGTTTCAGAACAGAACGGCAGAAGCAGAGCGCAATGGCAGCCTAATTGCCGCTCATTAAAATTAGTGGTCCGCCGTTTTCCCGCGGGCAAAATTCGTCGCACCGGGGGACACAAATGAGAATCACAAAATACGCTTTGGCCGCGCTCTTAGGGCTTTTCGGTCTTGGTTTGCCCGGCGCAGCACGCGCCGATCAACTCCGCACATTTAACTTCGGCGGCCACCTGGTAAACTACATGTGCGGAACCTGCAACGTAACCGGCACGTTCACGATAGACCTCAACTCGGACACCGTCACAAGCTTCGATTTCTTGGTTCCTAACGGGGCACCAATCGATTCCACGAACCCAACGGCCTACGGAACTATCGATGCCACCACCGTAGACGGTACGGACTACGTGATCCTCCTGTTCGCGAGCCAGAGCAGCAGACTCGATCAAATGGTAATGGTTCTGAATTTCCAAACTGACCTTCCGGATTTCCTCACAAGCGGAGGGTTCCTTATCCCCATAACTCCGTACACCTTCGGGTATCCTCTGAACGTCGTTTCTGGATACGACAACGTCTGTCCAGGGTCCGATATAGATTGCCAGGGCACCTTCACTCAAGGGCAGGCAAACGCTGTCCCTGAGCCATCGACCTTACTTCTGCTCGGTACCGGCCTGCTCGGCCTCGGGCCATTGCTTCGCCGCCGCTTCTTGCAGGCCTGACGCCCCCAGCCGGAACTCCCGCAAGACGTAAATTCAAAGTAGCCCACTGCCCGCGGAACGTTCTTAGCAATCGGGATGTCTCAGTCAAACTGGCACACTACCGCCAGAAGCGAGAAGTGGACTTGGCCCCGGCGTTTCCCACCCTTGCCGCAAAGAACGCGGCAAGGATGGGGCACCCCGCAAATTAGGACGCTACCAAAATCTGAAGGAGTCGGCGGTCTGGCGTCCCACGTTTCGAAAAGCGCGAAACGTGGGGCACCCTTGTTTCATCCGCTGCCGACAAGAAGCAGGTCCTTCGCTTCGCTCAGGATGACAATTCTTTGTGATGACAATCAAAAAGCAGGTCCTTCGCTTCGCTCAGGATGACAATTCCTCGTGATGACAATTCCTTGTGATGACAATCAAACTGAGCCACTACCACCTTTTTTTCCGCATTCCCTTCCTGAACAACTTCTGCCATAATTGATCGTGCACCCCAACCTGCACAATTTTCCCAACAAAATTAAAGCGAGGAAGCGATGTCGGCCAAGTACATCTTTGTAACCGGCGGTGTGGTGTCTTCATTGGGCAAGGGACTGGCGGCGGCTTCGATTGGATGCCTGCTGGAAAGCCGTGGCCTCAAAGTCAACCTGATGAAGTTCGATCCCTACCTGAACGTGGATCCGGGGACGATGTCGCCGTTTCAGCATGGCGAAGTGTTCGTCACCGACGACGGGGCGGAAACCGACCTCGACCTCGGTCACTACGAACGCTTCACGCATGCCAAGCTTTCTCGCGATAACAACTGGACTACCGGGCGCCTCTACGAGCAGATTATCGCCAAGGAGCGGCGCGGCGATTACCTGGGAAAGACGGTGCAGGTGATTCCGCACGTCACCAACGAAATCAAGGCGGCGGCGAAGAAAGTCGCGCAGGATGTGGATGTGGCGATCATCGAAATCGGCGGCACGGTGGGCGACATCGAGTCGTTGCCCTTTATCGAAGCGATTCGCCAGATGCGGCAGGAACTGGGCCGCGATAACACTTTGTTCGTGCACGTTACGCTGGTGCCGTTTATCGCCGCGGCACAGGAATTGAAGACCAAGCCAACCCAGCACTCCGTCAAAGAATTGCTCAGCGCCGGAATTCAGCCGGATATTCTGCTGTGCCGCACCGACCGCTTCCTTTCGAAAGAGATCAAGTCGAAGATTGCGCTGTTCTGCAACGTCGAGGAAGAAGCGGTGATCACGGCGAAGGATGTCGCGTCCATCTATGAAGTGCCGGTGGTATTCGCGCATGAAGAAGTGGACACGCTGATCCTGCGCCGGCTGAAACTCGAGGCGAAGGATCGCGATCTATCGAAGTGGAACGATCTGGTGCACCGCGTCTACAACCCGAAGGATGTGGTCAGGATCGGCATTGTCGGAAAGTACGTGGAGTATGAAGATTCCTATAAGTCGCTGAAAGAAGCGCTGGTGCACGGCGCGCTGGCGCATAACCTGAAGCTGGAATTTAATTGGATCGAAGCCGAAGGACTGGAGAGCGCCGACCAAGCCGACAAGAGTTATGAAGCGCAGTTAGAAGAATACGATGGATTGCTGGTGCCCGGCGGATTCGGCAAGCGGGGCATCGAAGGCATGCTGAGGGCGATCCAGTACGCGCGCGAGAAGCACGTCCCATACTTCGGAATCTGTCTGGGTATGCAGACGGCTTGCATTGAATTTGCGCGCAACGTCTGCGGCTTGGCGGATGCCAACTCGAGTGAGTTCGATCCGGCGACTCCGCATCGCGTGATCTACAAGCTGCGCGAACTGCGCGGCGTGGAAGAACTGGGCGGCACGATGCGGCTGGGGGCATGGCCGTGCAAGATCGAGCCGGGAACGCTGGCGTACAGAGTGTATGGCCAGACCGAGATCAGCGAGCGGCATCGACATCGTTACGAGTTCAACCGCGAATATGAAGAGCCGATGGTGGCCGCCGGACTGCGCATTTCCGGCTCGACTCCGGACGGCACTTACGTGGAGATCGTGGAGATTCCCGGCCATCCATTCTTTATCGGATGCCAATTCCACCCGGAATTCAAATCGAAGCCGCTGGAGCCGCATCCGCTGTTCAAGGCGTTCGTCGGCGCTTCGTACGAACACGGGCAGAGAAAGAAAGAGCAGAGAGGCGCCGCCGAGGTCGAGATGTTCCTGCGGCCGGAAAAAGTGGGAAGAAGATAAACCATTGAGACATTGAATCATTGAGACATTGAGTCATTAAATGCCTCAATGATTCAATGCCTCAATGATTCAATGACTTTATCTTTTCAAATCGATAACGTTCGCGTCGGCTCTGGCGATCTGTTCCTGATTGCCGGGCCCTGTGTGATTGAAAGTGAAGAGCATGCGCTGCGCATGGCGGAGATCATCAAAGGTGTTGCGCGTTCGCTGAACTTTCCGTTCATCTTCAAAGCTTCGTATGACAAGGCGAACCGCACGTCGATCCGCAGCTATCGCGGGCCGGGAATGAAGGAAGGCTTGCGCATTCTGAAGAAAGTCAAAGATGAAGTGCATATTCCGGTGCTGACCGATGTGCATCAGGTCGCCGACGTCGCTGCCGTCGCCGAGGTCGTGGACGTCCTGCAGATTCCGGCCTTCCTCTGCCGCCAGACCGATCTGGTCGTGGCGGCGGCGCTGAGCGGGCGTCCGGTGAACATCAAGAAGGGGCAGTTCGTCTCGCCCTGGGACATGAAGCACGCCGTCGAGAAGTGCCGCGATGCCGGGAATGGCCAGGTGTTTGTGACCGAGCGCGGCTCGAGTTTCGGCTACAACAATCTGATCGTGGACATGCGGTCGCTGGCCATCATGCGCAAGTTCTCGCCGGTGGTGTTTGACGCGACGCACTCCGTGCAGTTGCCGTCGTCCTCGCACGGTGATGAAGATCAGCCGGCGGTGAGCGGCGGCCAGCCGGAGTTTATCCCGGTGTTGTCGCGGGCGGCGGTGGCGGCGGGTGTGGACGGTGTGTTCATGGAAGTCCACGACAATCCGAAAGAAGCGAAAAGCGACGGCGCGAACGCGCTCGACACGCGAAACCTGCGCGGCTTGCTGAAAGAATTGCAAGCGGTGAAAAAGGCGCTGGATGTGGCGCACGCGACACCGTAGCGTCATCGACGTCATTTCTGAATCTGCTACCATTCCCGCGTCATCTGAAATCTCATCGCGTATGCATTGGTGGGCATCGATTGCCGGGATTGTTCTCATCTTCATCATCCTGATGGATGCGTTTGAGACCGTTGTTTTACCGCGGCGCATCAAACGGCATTTTCGCATCACGGGGTGGTTCTACCGGAATACGTGGGGCCTCTGGGCCAGAATTGGGAGGCACATCAAATCCGCGAACCGGCGCGAAGGTTTCCTGGCTTACTTTGGGCCGCTGTCGCTGTTCCCGCTGCTGGGCTTTTGGGCGCTCGGGCTGATTTTTGGATTTGCCTGCGTGCAATACGGACTGGGCGAACATCTGACGCTGGCCAATGAAAAAATCACGTTCTGGAAAGTGCTCTACCTGAGCGGCGAAACTTTTTTCACACTGGGCTATGGGGACATCACGCCCAGCAACGCCGCCGCCCGCGCGCTTGCCGTGATGGAAGCGGGCATGGGCTTCGCGTTCCTCGGAGTCGTGATCGGATATCTGCCGGTGATCTACAATTCATTTGCCGCGCGCGAGATTGAAATTTCTCTGCTGGATGCGCGGGCCGGGTCGCCGCCGAGCGCTGCCGAGTTTCTGGTCCGGTTGGGCTGCTGTCCCGAGCAAAGGGTGCTCGACGAAATTTTTCGCGACTGGGAGCGCTGGTGCGCCGACCTCCTGTCGAGTCACATTTCCTATCCCGTGCTGGTCTTTTTTCGGTCGCAACACAGCAATCAATCCTGGTTGAGCGCGCTGTCAGTGGTGCTCGATGTCACGTCGCTGGTCACGACCGGCGTGGACGGCATCCACCCGGAACAGGCGAAGCTGACGTTTGCCATCGCGCGGCACGCTGCGGTCGATCTCGCCCAGGTTGCGAGAGCCGAATACAGTCCGCATGATGCCGACCGGCTCACGGCAGCAGATCTAACCCGGCTGCGGGCGGAACTCGCCGGGCATGGCGTGACTCTCTATAGCGGCGCGGACGCGCAGGAGCGGCTGGCGGAACTTCGAGTCCTCTACGAACCTTATCTGCACGCGCTCAGCCGCCGGGTTTTGATGACGTTGCCGCCGTGGATTCCCACCGAGCGCAAGAAAGATAACTGGAAGAGTAGCCCGTGGGACAGCGCGATTCAGGCGCGGGCGCTGGAGCGTCCGGGACGCGCGGCGGACGATCATTTCTGATCTGTTCTGCTAACATTCCTCCTTCATGAAACACGTAGGCGAAAACGTGGTGCGCATCGAGGCGGAGGCGTTGCGGGCGCTGGCGGACCGGCTTGCGGGGCCGATGGCCGCGGACTTCAACCGGGCGCTCGATCTTATGTTCGGCTGCCGGGGCCGGGTGGTCGTGACCGGGATGGGGAAGAGCGGGCTGATCGCTCGCAAGATCGCGGCTACGTTAAGTTCGACCGGCTCGCCTGCGCTTTATCTGCATCCGGTGGAGGCGTTGCATGGCGATCTGGGGATGATCGTGCGCGGCGATGTCGTGCTGGCGCTTTCGGCCAGCGGCGAGACGGAAGAAATTCTGCAGTTAATGGCGACGATCAAGCGGCTGCAGGTTCCGCTCATCAGTATGACTTGTGACGAGCCCGGAGCAAAAGCAGCGGGCGAGGGCGCCCGCTCCACACAAGCTTCTGCCACGCGGGCTTCTACTCTCGCGTCTTCTTCCGACGTGGCTTTGGACTGTTCGATTTCTAAGGAAGCTTGTTCGCTTGGACTTGCTCCTACCGCTTCCACCACGACCATGCTTGCTCTGGGCGATGCTTTGGCGGTGGCGCTTTCGGAGAAACGCGGGTTCAAGGAAGAAGACTTTGCCAACCTGCATCCAGGGGGAAAGCTGGGCAAACGGCTGGCGCGGGTCGAATCGTTGATGCACTCGGGAGATGCGGTTCCGCGGGTGACGGCGCAGACGAAGATGCCGGACGTGATTTACGAAATGTCGCGCAAGAAGCTGGGAATGGCCGCGGTGGTCGAGGGCGATCCTTTGTTGGGGGATCGGTTGCTGGGGGTGATCAGCGACGGCGATCTGCGGCGACTGCTCGAGCAGCGTGGCAAAGACACGCTCGACCTGACGGCGCAGGAGTGCATGACGCGGGCTCCGAAAACCATCGGGGCGCAGGAGTTCGCAGCCACCGCGCTGGCGCGCATGGAAGAGATGAAGATTACTTCACTCGTCGTCGTGGACAGAGTTGCGGATAGCGATCAGCGCGTGCGCGGGATCTTGCACCTGCATGATTTATGGGGGACCGAGATGGTTTAGCACGCGGCTTCAGTGGCGGGGCCGAGCTGCGCTCGGCCTGGACGGGCGAGGGCGCCCGTCCCTCCACCAGCCAGGCGCATACCCTAGTGGCAGTAGCGCTGTAGTTTCGGCGGAGGCGGGGTGGGGTACTCGTCAAACTCGCCTTCCCATCCGGAGCATCCGCGCGCAACGACGGCGCGGATTACGACCTGTTCCAGATCGCGGGCTTTCGCTTGCGCTTCCGAGATCTGATCGGTCGTGAGATAGCCGCCGTTGTTGAGTTCGCCGAGATCAGGGCCCGCAGCCGCATAACCGGCATCGGCCGCAATGGTGTACCAGATGTAGGCGGTGAAGCGGTCCTGCGGAATGCCGCGGCCATCTCGCAGCGTTTTGGCGTAGAAGTATTGCGCCTGGGGAAGGCCCTGATCGGCCGCAATCTTATAGAGCTTTGGAGCCTTGGTGTAGTCTCGATCCGCCATCAGACGGCCCAGATAGTAGGCGCCGTAAGGGTTGTTCTGGTCGGCGGACACTTTGAGCCATTTCTGGGCAGCGTCGCGGTCCGCCACGCCGCCGATGCCGAGGAGGTAAAGTCGTCCGGCGAGCCAACCCGCAAGCGGGTCGCCTTGTTGAGCAGCCTTGCGATACAGGTCGACGGCCTGACTCGGATTGCGCGCAACCACGGTTCCGGCTTCGTAAAAGTAAGCCAGTGCGATTTGGGCGGGTCCGTAGCCGAGGCCGGCGGAGCGCTGAAAGTAGTCGATCCCCAGCGAATCATTTTGTGACGTCCCAATGCCGGTAATGGCGACCATTCCACGCTCGTAGAGAGCGTCCGGAGAAGTACTCTGCGCTAATGCCATCGTGCTCCATAGCACGAGAATTGAGGTCAGAATGGTTCGACGCATGGGCGGATTTCCGCAAAAAGTACCGGAGCAAGTATAGGAAATACGCTGGGTCCGTGTAGAGTTACGAAAGTCCGAGGACTGTATTACGGGCGGAGGCAGAACGAATGTCGATGCCCAGGCCCTAAAGGTTCATCTGATTTCCCCGTGTCTACAGGCGGGAGCGCTTACTAAGCGTAGCGCTCACGCAGGAAATCGCCAATCGCCGAGTACGCGGCGGTCAGCGTTTTTTCGTCGGGCAGGAAAACGATGCGGAAGTGTTTCGTCCCGGGGCGCTGGCCAAAACCGGAGCCGTGCACGACCATCACATGTTTCTGGCGAATGAGTTCGGTCACGAAGACGTCGTCGCCTTCCGGGATCTCGATGCGCGGATACGCGTAGAAAGCCCCGCGCGGCTCGACACAACTCACGCGCGGAGTTTCAGCACACCACTTCATGGTGAGATCGCGGCGGCTGCGCAGCTTGCGCTTGACTTCGACGAGGTGATCCTGCGGGCCCTCGAGCGCGGGCTTGATCGCGTACTGCTCGGGATGATTGGCGCAGAGGCGCGCCCGCAACAACTTGTTCACGCCTTCGAGGTACGGTTTGATAACGGACGCTTCGCCGCTCGCAATGCCCCATCCGATGCGCCATCCCGGGGCGAGGTAATTCTTGGAGAGTCCGCCGAAAGTGATGACCGGCACATCGGGCGCTACCGAGGCCATGGCAACGTGTGCGTCGTCGTCGATTATTAGTTTGTCGTAAATCTCATCGGCAAAGACGACGAGGTTGTGTTGGCGCGCGAGTTCCGCAATCTGCTCGAGCATCTTACGGGTGCAGACCGAGCCGGTCGGGTTGTTGGGATTGATCAACACAATCCCGCGGGTCCGTGGCGTGATCTTTTTCCTGATGTCGTCGAGATCGGGCTGCCAGCCGTCTTCTTCGTTCAAGTAATAGGTGTTCAGTCCGATTTCGAGCTTCGCCAGAACCGCGGAATAGAGCGGATAGTCGGGGCAGGGAGTCAGCAGGTTGTCGCCCGGATTGAGCAGCGCGGCCAGGCAGATGTCCACCGTCTCGCTGACGCCCGAGGTGACGAAAACATCCTGAATGTTGGTGATGCCCTTGCGGGCCGCCTCGCCGCGAATCGCGTCGAGCGCCTCCTTGATCCCTGAGGAAGGGGAATATCCATTCCTGCCGTCGCGCATGGCTTGATAGACGGCTTCAATCATGTGCGTGGGCGTTTGGAAGTCAAAGTTGAGCGGGTCGCCGATGTTGAGCGGCAGAATTTTGTGTCCCTGGCGGGCGACCTCGTCGGCGATGCAGGCCAGGTCGCGAATGGCGTAGCGGACGTTTTCTAGACGGGATGCGGGAGTAATTTCGCGGGCTTGAATTATCGGCATATTCGAACTCGAATCACCGCCGAGACGCCGAGGACTGCAGATCCCTCGCTCCGCTCGGGATGACAAAACTCCAAAAAATCTCGGCGCACTCTGCGTCTCGGCGGTAGATTGCCTTACTCCGCCCGATCGATCTGCGCCTTCTGCAGCTTGTCGGAGTAATCCACGTAGACGGACTTCCACTCGGTGTAGAAATCAATCGCGCCGATGCCGCCCTCGCGATGGCCATTGCCGGTGGCTTTTACGCCGCCGAACGGGAGGTGAACTTCGGCGCCGATGGTCGGAGCGTTGATGTAGGTGATGCCGGCATCGAGGTCGCGGACGGCGGCAAACGCCTTGTTCACGTCCTTCGTGTACAGGGACGACGATAGCCCGTATTCGATGTTATTGGCGATGGCGATAGCGTCCTCGAGATCGTCGCAGGGGATGATCGCAACCACCGGGCCGAAGATTTCTTCCTGGGCGATGCGCATCTTGGGATCGACCTCGGTGAAGACGGTGGGTTCGAGGAACCAGCCATGCTGATATTCGCCCTGGTCAAGCCGATGGCCGCCGCACACGAGCTTGGCGCCTTCGCTTTGCCCGATCTCGATATAGCTCAGGTCGGTCTTAAGCTGATTCTCATTGATCGCCGGCCCCATCTCCACAGTCTCGTCGAGACCGTTGCCGACTTTGATATTCTTGGCGCGCGCGACGAAGCGATCGACGAACTCGGTATAAACGCCTTTCTGCACGATGATGCGGCTGGTCGCGGTGCAGCGCTGTCCGGTGGTGCCGAAAGCGCCCCAGAGTCCGCCTTCGACAGCGAGTTCAAGGTTAGCGTCGTCGAGCACGATCATCGGGTTCTTGCCGCCGAGTTCGAGCGAACAGTGCTTGAAGCTCTTGGCCGCCGTGGCGCCCACGATTCTGCCGACCTCCGACGAGCCGGTGAGCGAGATGGCGCGGACCACTGGATGCTCGGTCAGCGGCGTGCCGACTTCCGAGCCGAAGCCGGTCACGATGTTGATGACGCCTTTCGGGATGCCGCCGTCGGTCAGCGCCTGCACCAGATTGAAGGTGGAGAGCGGAGTGTCCTGCGCCGGCTTGATCACGCAGGTGTTGCCGCAGACGACGGCGGGCAGCAGTTTCCATGAAGAGATGGCCATGGGGAAATTCCAGGGCGTGATCATGCCGCAGACGCCGATCGGCTGGCGGATGGCCATGGCGAACTTGTTGGGCAACTCAGAAGGCACGGTTGGGCCGAACAGGCGGCGGCCTTCACCGGCATTGTAGTAAGCGGCGTCAATGGCTTCCTGCACATCGCCGCGGGTTTCTTTCAGCACCTTGCCCATTTCGCGGGTCATGTCACGGGCATGGTCTTCCTTGCGTTCGATCAAGATCTCAGCGGCGCGGAAGACCATTTCGGCGCGGCGGGGAGCGGGAACCAGACGCCATTTGACAAACGCGCGCTTGGCCGCATCCACGGCTGCGTCCACATCTGCCTTGTCAGACCGTTGGAAGATGGCGACGACCTCGCGCGTGTCAGCCGGGTTGCGATCTTCGAAAGTTCGTCCGCTGGCGGATTCGACCCATTCGCCGTCAATGAAATTCTTGAAAACCTTGTGTTTGGTCGTGCCGCCCGCGATCACCGGGCTGGTCAGGGTATCGGTAGACATAGAAGCCTCCTGGGAGCAGTGCGGAACACTTTATGCTAACGCCCGGGGTGAAGACGGGCAAGGGAGGGGCGAGTGTTTTGGCGGTCCAGCCGGGCGGGGACGCCCGGCGCTCCATAGTCGCAGAGTGTCCTCTTCAGCGATTGCGATGGTCACTTTCGTAACCCCTTCCCCCCATGACCCAAGTCTAATACCCATCCCCGCAGGGATATGATGGTCACAGCGCAATAGATATCCAGTATTCTCAGAATTTTGCAATGAGGTTGGCACGGGCTCGTGTCGAATAAAGTCAAGCCGGGACTCTACGTCGCCTGGAAGACGGTGACGTACCGCAGCGTGATTATGGCGCTGCTCGGTGCGGCGCTGATCTTTGGCGCCGTTATGCACGAGGCGTTTCCGAAATTCACCGACTCGACGGTGAAGGCGGCCGAGCAGATTTCCACGGGCTTGCTCGAAAAAGTTGCGGGCCTGGCGCCTCCGCTCAAGGGGCCGATGGCTGCGGTTTCGCAGCAGGCGCACTTCACGGCGCTCGATGGCACGATCCGGGTAAGGAAAGGCAACGGCAACAGCTGGATCAACGCGAACTACAACGTGCCGCTCGAAAAGGGCGACGTGGTGCAGACCGGCGCCGAAGGCATGGCAAAGATTGTTTTCAACGACGGCACCAACTACACCGTGAAACAGGATTCGCTGATCGTAATCGAAGAGAACTCGGCCAACGATCAGCAACAGACCAACGTGTCGGTGGCAGTCACGACCGGCACGGTGGACCTGACCACGGCGACCTATGTTCAGGGCTCGAAGTCGCAGGTGATTGTCGCGGGCGCGAAAGCTTCGCTGGCTCCAGATTCGGCGGCCATGGTGCACAATAATCCCAAGGACGATCAGCATGAAATCCTGGTAAAGAAAGGCGGCGGCGAAATCGAGCGGAATGGGGAAGTGGTTCACCTGTCGAAATGGGAAAAGGTGAGTTTCCAAAACGACTCGAAGACCATGGACCGGGCCACGGAAATCGGTCCGCCAACGCCTATTACGCCGGGAAACATGATGCCGGTTTTCATCAACGACGGGGAGAAGTCGAAGGAATTGGAGTTTGCCTGGACGCCCATGGCAAACGCCGCCGGATACCGGCTGCGCATTTCGCACAATCCGTATTTTTCGTCATTGTTGCTGGACCGGAAGGTGGAGATGCCGAGTGTGGTGGTGACCGGTCTGCCCGTCGGCGCTTACTATTGGTCCATCCAGTCCTACAATGCGGCCGGCAAGGAATCGGTGGAAAGCGAAAAGAATCGCTTTACCATTGTTGTCAAGGCAAAGGAAAAAATAGAGCTGTCGCTCGACATCGATCCTTTTGTCCAGCACGGACACGTGATCGAGGTGACGGGCAAAACCGAGGCGGGAGCGCGCGTCATGGTGAACGGCAGGGAAGTCCCGATCGTCGGCGACGATGGCGGTTTTCACTATTTCACGCCGCCTTTGCCGAATGGGGAAAACGTGATCACGATCACGGCGCAGAATGCGAAAGGCGGGGTGAATACCCGCCAGGAGAAAGTGGTGATTCAGTAAAGATTCGATGGTTAGGCAATGTTCCGCAAGAATGTTCGGAACAATGTTTGGAACAGCCGGTGCCCAGTTGACAACCGGTTCTCCTGAACATCGAAGTAGAATGGAAGAAACGTAGAATAGAAGAAGCCAGGGGAGAGCGACTCACACGGAAACTGACTAAGGCCCAGATTCCAGGGTGAGACGAATTTCTGAGAGAGAGAAGTAACGCTATGTCAAACAACGGGTTTCATAACGGCTCATCGCGTTCGCACAATCTGCGTTCGCTCTTCAGCATGTTTTCGAGCGACCTCGCCATCGATCTCGGAACAGCCAACACGCTGGTGTACGCGCGCGGCAAGGGCATCGTCGTCAATGAGCCCTCCATCGTCGCATTGAACAAGAACACCAACGAGGTGGAGGCCGTCGGCAAGGAAGCCAAGGAGATGCTGGGACGTACGCCCGGCAACATCGTGGCCATCAAGCCGATGAAAGACGGCGTCATTGCCGACTTCAAGGTCACCGAGAAGATGCTGAACTACTTCATCCAGAAGGCGCACAACCGCAAAATGCTGGTGCATCCGCGGATCGTGATCGGCGTGCCTTCGGAAATCACGCAGGTGGAAAAGCGCGCGGTGATGGATTCCGCCTATCGCGCCAGGGCCAGCGAAGTATTTCTGGTGGAGCAGGCCATGGTGGCAGCCATCGGCGCAGGGTTGCCGATTACCGAGCCCAGCGGCAACATGGTCGTCGACATCGGCGGTGGTACCACCGACATTGCGGTAATCTCGCTCAGCGGCATTGTTTATTCGCGTTCCGTGCGCATGGCCGGCAACCAGATGGACGAGGCCATCATGAACTACCTGAAGCGGAAATATAACCTGCTGATCGGCGAGCGCACCGCCGAGCAGATCAAGATCGAAATCGGCTCCGCGTATCCGCTCGACAAGCCGCTGACCATGGAAATCAAAGGCCGCAACCTGATCGAAGGCGTGCCCAAGACGATCACGGTGGACGACAGCGAAATCCGCGAATCGCTGAGCGAATGCGTTTCGACCATCATGAATGCGATCCGCGTCGCGCTCGAACGTACGCCGCCGGAACTCTCCGCCGATATCAGCGACCGCGGCATCGTGCTCACCGGCGGAGGCGCGCTGATCAAGAACCTCGACAAGCGCATCCGCGAGGAAACGGGATTGCCGGTCTCGATCGCCGACGATCCGCTCTGCAGCGTAGTGCTCGGCACCGGCAAAATGCTCTCGGACTTCAAGCTGCTGCGCAAGATTTCGATCGAGTAGAGCTGCGAGCGGCGAGCTGCGAGCGAAAAGCAGGTCCTTCGCTTCGCTCAGGATGACAACTTCAGGCGGGCTAGCCATCTCAGAGATCGCGGATTTACTGAGAGCTGACAGCTGACAGCTGAGAACTGGTGTTATGGACGTCCTCGGACGCTACCGCAACCTGATCGTGCTGGTGGGAGTGTTATTCGCCCAGGTACTGGGCTTGGCCGTGCAGGTCAAGCGAACGACCGACAGCGAATCGACGCGCTTGATCCGCATCTGGGCGGTCGGAGCGGTGACTCCTCTGGAAAAAGTGCTGAACTGGGCGCAAACCTCGACCGGCAACGTCTGGCGCAGCTACTTCTACCTGCGCGGCGTGCGAGCCGAGAATCGCAGCCTCAAGCAGAAGATCGAGCGCATGAGTCTGGAGCAGGTGCGGATGAGCCAGGACGCCGATCAGGCGCGGCGTCTGCAGGCGTTGCTTGGTTTCAAGGAACAGTTTATCTCCCGGACTATGGCGGCGCAGGTCATCGGATCGAGTGGCAGCGAGTTGTCGCGCTCGGTCTACATCGACAAGGGATACAACGACGGCATCAAGCGCGATATGGCGGTCATTACCGCGGACGGCATCGTGGGCAAGGTGCTGAACGTGTACCGCTCCACTTCGCAGGTGCTCTTGATCAATGACCAGACCAGTGGAGTGGGCGCGCTCCTCGACAAAACGCGGCTGCAAGGCATACTGCGCGGTACGCCGTCGGGTGAAGTGGTAATTGAAAAAGTGATGAGCGATGAAACCGTTCCCCCGGGAGAACTGGTTCTCACCAGTGGCGGGGATGGCATTTTCCCCAAGGGCCTGCTGGTGGGCAGGGTGACGAAGGTTTCGCTGGGCAGTGACCTCTTTCTGAACATTCGCGTGCGGCCCGCGGCCGATCTCAGCCGGCTGGAAGAAGTGCTGGTGGTAACGAAGATTGATGAAAGACAGGCCGAGCCCGACCAGACGGGCGCAGCGCGCGCCGTCGATATACTGGCCGAGCGCCTTCCGAGCGTTCCTTCCAAGCCGGAAAATGCCGAGAAAGGTGCCGCATCGGGGACTGCCGCGCCGGGGACGGTCGCACCGGGGACGGTCGCACCGACTACTACAGGCTCCGATGCCAAGCCCAAAGCCGCGCCCCCAGAAGCCTCCGCCAGCAGCGGCGCGCCCGCAGCCCGAAAAACGCCGATGCCCGCGTCTTCTTCCAGAACTGGCTCCGGAACTGGCTCCGGGACTGGGGCGACCGCAACCCCTGCTCCGGCTGTGAAAGTTTCCCCGAAGCCCGTGAAGGCCGCAGTCGAACCCAAACCGCAACCTGCCATAGAGGATAGCCCGCAATAACGTGGCCATTACTTACACATCGGGGGAACAGGTTGAGGTTTACCGTTTCAGTATTCCGGCGACGGTGCTGATTCCGCTGGGCGCCGTTTTTCTGCAAGCGTGGCTGCCGCTGCGGTTTCCTTTTTTCACGATCTTCGATCTTCCGCTGCTGGTGGTGATTGGTTTCGCGACGGCGCGGCGCAGTCCGCTGGCTGGCCTGCTCACGGGCGGCTTGATCGGCATTCTGCAAGATGCGCTGACCCATCAGCCCATCGGGCTCTACGGAATTTCGAAAACGGTGGTGGGATTCGGCGCGTCCTCGCTCGGGATCAAGCTGGACGTGGAACATGCCGGCGCGCGTTTCTTGCTTACGATTTTCTTCTATGTGGTGCACGAGGTTGTCTACTTCATGATTGCCCGCGGCCTGGTCGGGTTGCGCATGGCGTGGACCTGGCCGCACGAATTCTTGTCGGGCGTGGCGAACGCCCTGCTGGGCGTTCTCGTCTTCATGCTGCTCGACCGCGTCAAGCAGCGAACGTAGCGCGTAGGGACAGCCGCCCCGGCTGTCCAGGCGAGCGCAACTCGCCTCGGTCTTCGTTTGTCCATCCTCACACTCAAGAGCGTGGCGCGGCTTCGCCGCGCCGGACAGCCGAGGGCGGCTGTCCCTACGTGAACATCGAGATGGCGTACGCCAGCGCCGCCGCTGCCAGCGTGGCGAAGAAATTCACTGCTTGGTTGCTGATCCAGCCTCGGCGTTGCAGGGTGGCGCCGAGAATGCTGTCGATGAACATTCCGGAGAATCCGGCGGCCACCGGAACCCAGAGCTGGGCTTGAGGAAGCATCCTACCCAGCGCTCCAACCGCCGCAATCACCAGACCGGCTGCCATGCCTGCGATGCTTCCGGGAATCGTGATGCCGCCGTCGGTCCCTGCTGGGACGCGTTCCCAGGTCGTGATCAGCCGAGCGTCGTGGCCGCGGTATTGCCCGATTTCGCTAGCCACGGTGTCCGTCGCTGCTTCGACCAGAGCGCCCAGCGTCGCGACCAACCAAACTCGATTTCCGGTGGCGCTGAAAACAACCGAACCGAGGGCAGCCACTGCCAGATTGGCCAGAATTTGCCACCCATTCCGGCCTTCGCGACGCTCGGCGAGCCCGAGTGCCAGCTTACGGCGGTATCCCAGGCGGGTGGATACCCAGGTCATCACGAACAGTGCTGCGAGCGTGGCGAAAGCGCTGGGGCCGAAGCCGGCAAAAAGCAGAAAACAGGCGAGACCGCCCGCCAGAGCTCCGGATCGATTGACGCCGCGCAGGGTTTTTGCGAGCACCGCGAATGCCAGCGTCACCGCGGCGGCGATCGCCAACTGTTCCGGGGATGACGCCCAGGCGTGCGCTAGATAAGGGTTCAGCATCATTGTGAGGTCAGCTTTCGGCTGTCAGCTCTCGTGTCAGTTATCAGTTGTCAGTTGTCAGTTATCAGTAAAATCTCACTCCCCGGCAACTGATAACGGATGACTGACAATCCGCAACGGACGGCTGGAGACTCACGATCCTCGTTCGATAACACTATATTCGGTGCCCGGCGTTAACCGACCGCCTCATGTAGTGCTTGACCTTTGGATTCGCCCCGTAATCTGGCGGCGGCAATCCCCACGGATTTAGGCTACACTGCTATACGCTTGGGGGGTTCTGATTTCGTAGTACGCGGCTCGCCGCGTCTGCCGAGACGGGGCAAGCCTCGTCTCTACTTCGTTTCTGCAATGGGGGGAAACCAATGGCGGCCTCAGTCTGGTCTGGATATCTTACGTTCGGATTAATCTCGATGCCGGTGCGTCTATTCTCGGGCGCGCGCAGCAGCGGCATTTCCTTCAACCAGCTTCACCGCACGGACCACCATCGGGTAAAGCAGCAGCTCATTTGCTCGCTGGACAACCAGGTCCTCGAGCGTAGCGATATCGTCAAGGGCTATGAGTATCGCAAAGACGAGTACGTCATCGTCGATCCGGAAGAGATCAAGAAGATCGAGCCGAAGACCGCGAAGACGATGGAGATCCTCGAATTCGTGAAGTCGAGCGAAGTCGATCCCGTGTATTTCGAGTCGTCATATTACATGGTTCCCGATGAAGCCGGCCGCCGCCCCTACGCGTTGTTGACCAAGGCGCTGGAGGAGAGCGAGTACGTCGCCATCGCCAAACTCACCATGCACAACCGCGAATACACGGTTTTCCTGCGCCCGCATGAAGGTGGAATGATGCTGCACACCATGTACTACGCGGAGGAAGTTCGCATGGTCGAGTCGTTCGGCGCACCCGATGTGGAGATTAAAGAGGCGGAAATTAAGGTTGCCCATCAACTCATCGAAGCGCTGGCGGGCGAGTGGGATCCGGAGAAATATCACGACACCTTTCAGGAAAATCTGAAAAAGCTGATTGAGACTAAGCTGGAGGGCGGCGAAGTCCAAGCCGCCGAACCACCGAAGAAGCTGGCGCCGGTGGTGGATCTGATGGCGGCGCTGAAAGAAAGCCTGGCCCAGACGAAGAAGCCAGCCGGGTCAGAAAAAGTTGCCGAGATGCCAGCCGGGAGCCAACCGAAGACACGCCGCGGGCGGGGGTGAATCCCCGCGGTAGAGGCGCGGCTTGCCGCGGTCTACAGAAATTTGTCGAATGTTGCCTGCCGCTCGGCAACCAAACTCGCCTCTAACCGCTTCTCACCAAAGCGGCGGAAAAACTCGCGGCGAAGCAGAGCACCGGCTGATTTCCCCTCTCGACCCGGTTCCCGATACAATATCCGTTTCCGCGCAAGATGCCTTTTACTACGGAGTTTGAATGAAGCGGTTTCTCTGGCTGGGGTTCGTGCTGTTTGTTTATATGATCTGTAGCGGGTGCGGCGAGACTTACCGCCCGATTATCATTCCGAATCCTCCAACGTTCCCCAATCCGGCGGCGGCGCACACCGTGGTGACCATGAGCGATAACGGAACCTTTGTACCCGGCAGCGCCATGGTGATCGATGTCTCCGGCGACACGGACGTGAGCATCGCCAACGCGGACATCCATCCCGTTCACGCCGTGCAGCAAAGCGCCGCCGAGATCCTGGTCCTGAACCAGTCCGTGACCGAGGCCGGGACGGGAGAAGATCTGCCGACGACTAGTTGTCTTGTACCATCTCCGCCTCCGCCCAATCCTGCTCAATATGTGTATGATGTGTGTCCCTCGATTACCAAGCTGAACTTCAGCGGCACGACTATCTCCAGCACCAACGCCATCAGTCTGCCGATTTATTCCGCGCCGAACTTCATGGCTGTTGCCCCGTCGGCTACTTTGGCGTATGTGACGTTGCCGACTTACCCGCCGGATCCTACCCAACCTCAAACCATTGTTCCCTCGGTCGGCGTGATCAATACCCAGAGCAACAACCTGGTGGCGACGATTCCGGTTGGCAACAATCCGGATGCCCTGGCCGTCACCCCGGACAATAGCAAGCTCTACGTGGCGAACCAGGGCGACAACACGGTCAGCGGCTTCAACACCCTCGACCGGTCATCGCGGACTGTCAACGGTTCGCTCACCATGCCACCCATCTGGTTGTCGGCGCGTTCCGACAGCCAGCGCGTGTATGTGCTGGAGCAGACGAGCGGAGTCCTCGCTTCGATCGATACCACAGCGACGGCTGGCCCCGACCCGCTGACCGAGTACCCCACCATCAACGTGCCCGGCGCCACCACGATGGTCTATGACAGCAATCTGAATCGGCTCTATATTCCGGGCGGACCGCAGCTTGCGATCGTCGATGTTTCGCAATCTCCGCCACAATACCTTGCGGAAGGCCCGATCCCCACCTGCCAAGCATCGCCGTTATCAAAAAATTGCATTCCCACGGTCGCTCCCAGTTCGCGCGGCGCCTCGGACCCCTGCTCGCTCACCAGCGCGCAGACATTGACGGTCGTTGCCGTCGCAACTCTGCCAGATGGAAGCCGCGCTTATGTAGGGGCTTACTATGAAGACACGAACGATAACATCTGCCCGCAGGTAACGGTGATCGACGCCACGAGCAACATGATCGAGATCCCCTCGATTGCGATTCCGGGATTTCCGGACGCGACCATTCAGACTTCCTTGTACTACGTTCCGGTCTGCGCCATTACGCGTTTCCGTTTTATGATGGCGGCCGGCGGCGACAGTTCGCGCGCGTACCTGTCCAGTTGCGATGGAGGAAATGTCAACATCATCGATACCTCCAGCGACACCTACATCGAGAATCTACCCGCACCGGTTAGCAATTCGCGCCAACCGATTCCGCCGAACCCGCTGAACCCGCCGCAGAGTCCGGTGTTTTTGATTGCCGGTCCGTAACATAGTGTCCCGAAGTTCGTGGCACAAATCCACAATGTGAACGCAGGCAGCGAACTGCGCATTGATAGGGTGGGATGAG
Organism: Terriglobales bacterium; assembly: GCA_050012595.1. Classification (GTDB taxonomy): domain Bacteria; phylum Acidobacteriota; class Terriglobia; order Terriglobales; family Acidobacteriaceae; genus Acidiflorens. The sequence goes on along the minus strand of JBEKGW010000012.1, from coordinate 129,751 downwards.
TTGCAGTGTCGAGCCGCTAACGACCCAACGACCAATGCTTAATGCCTAACGACTTACGACTAACGACCGAGTCTCTCTATCCCGCGACGGCAGCGGTTTCCAGCGTCTGGCGGCGGTGGTAGCGCAGTGCCACATTCATGAAGACGTTTCCGCTGGAAGTATTGAAGCACATCACCAGGGCCTCGGTGTCTTCACTGCTTTTGCTGCCCTGCTCGGAAGTGTGCAGGGTTGGGGGGTGAACGCGAAAGTGAAATCCCTGGTCGTTGAGCGTGGTGACGGAGTTGCCAATGATCTGGTTGGCCAGCTCACAGACCGCCTCGCGTACCAGATCCTCGTCGGTCTCAGATACTTCGACGCCGGCCAGACGGCTGGCGAGCTGCAACGCCGCTCCCAGGTCCACATCAAAAATGATCCGCCCTTCGATTTCGCCCGTGAGATTAACCTCGGCGGCAATCCCTTTCCGCCGGTACGCCTCTTGTTCCATGCTCAGGTTCTCGATGGAAATGGGCGACTCCAGCCCCTGCGCCAGCACGGCGTCGGCCGAGTTAATGAAAGGCTGAATCAGCTCCATCCGCATGACTAGACTCCAGCTCCGGCGCCGCGCGCCGTCGTTCCGTCGTCACGCATTACGTACTTGATGACTTCGTAGAGAACTTCCGGCTTAACCGGTTTCTGCACGAAGTGGCGGGCACCCCGCTGCAAGGCGGCCACGATATTCTCCTGGTAGCCAACCGACGACACCATAACGATGCGGGCGTTGGGATGGTCGCGCACGATCTTTTCCGCCGCTTCGATGCCTTCCATCTGCGGCATGGTGATATCCATCAGAACGATGTCGGGTGTGAGCCGTTCGTACTCGCTGATCGCCGAAACCCCGTCGCCCGCCTCGCCGATTACCTGTCCGCCGAATGTTTCCACCATCCGGGCCAGGTTCTTGCGGGCAAACACAGAGTCATCCACGATCAGATAGCGCACCGGCTGTCCGTCGTCGCCCCGTTTTATGGGCGCAAACTTTTCCATGACACTCCTCCACAACTATCACTTAATCACGATCTACACACTTTCGATAGATAACTCTAGTTACTTCCGGCACTGGTTGCCCTCTTAACTTCGGTGGTGTCCCCCCGGCCGCGGTCGGGCGCGCATTGTGCCTGCAAAATACCGGGCAGATCCTGGAGGTCCGCGATGCGCATCGCGTAACCCCGTTCGATGGCCGCCTTGGGCATGCCGAAAACCACGCATGTCTCCTGACTCTGCGCCACGGTGAATCCCCCGGCCGCCCGGATCTCGCCCAGGCCGGCTGCCCCGTCTTCCCCCATGCCGGTCATCAGCACGGCCATGGCTTGCGGGCCAAACTCCGCGGCTACGCTGCGGAACAGCACGTCCACCGAAGGACGGTGCCCGTTCACCGGGGCCTCGTCCACCAGCACCGCCACGTTGCCCAGTGGCAATATCTTCACTTTCATGTGCCGATTCCCCGGACAAATCAGCGCTCGCCCGGCCACCAGCAAGTCGCCGGATTGCGCTTCCTTCACCCGGATGCGGCAGCTGTCGTCGAGCCTCTTAGCAAACAGTTCCGTGAACCCGTCCGGCATATGCTGCACCACCAGGATGCTGCCGGAAAATTCCGCCGGCAGCTGCGAAAACAGATATTGCAAGGCATTCGGACCGCCGGTGGAAACGCCGATGGCAATGATGTGCGTCGGTGCGACGGGCCGCAGCTTGCGTGGCCGCTCCCCGGGTGTGTCTTCCGGCAGGAACTGCGTGTGCACCCCGGCGCTCTGCGGCGCGGCGTGGATTTTCCTGATCAACTCGGCGGCAATTTCGGGCATGCGCGCGGAAACATCCTTCGGCTTGGCCACGAAATCAAACGCGCCGAGCGCCAGCGCCTTGAGCGTGATCGACGCCCCAGCTGTGCTATGCGAGCTGACCACGATCACCGGCAGCTGCCAATGCCGCATGATTTCTTTCAGCGTGTCGATCCCATTCATCCCGGGCATCTCGAGGTCGAGCGTCACCACTTGCGGCGACAGGTCCTCGATTTTCTTCAACGCAAAATGGCCGTCCATCGCCGTGCCCACCACCTCGATCGAGTCATCCCGTTCGAGGATATTGGGAATCAGTTTGCGCATCAGAGCCGAGTCATCCACCACCAGGACCCGCACCTTTTTCATGCCTGGCCCCCTGCCGTGCCGCGTGCCCGCACCTCACCAATCGCGATTCCACCACTGCTTGTCGCTGCCGGTATGGCACTGGACAGCAGACCCGCCATCCGCGGGCCGGCAGCATCGGCTCGCCCGCGCGTGAAGCGATCCATCAGGGCGATCATGTTCAGGATCAGAACCACTCTTCCATCGCCCAGAATTGAAGCCCCGCTCACCAGGTCGGTCGTGATCGACTGGTCATCGAGCGCCTTGATGACCAGCTCTTCTTCGCCCTCCAGTTCGTCGACGATGACACCAAACTTACGGTCCCCGCTGTTGATCACCAGCACGAAGACCTTACGTCGCGCCGTTTCCGGCCCACTCGGGGGCTGCGAGCCGAGGCGCAGCAGAGGCAACACGTCGTTGCGCAGTTGCAGCACGTCGTAGTGCTCCACCTGATGGATATTTTCTTCCATCGTGCGCGCGATCTCCGCCACCGCGTTCAGCGGCAGGGCATAGAGCCGCTGCTCCACCCGGAACATCAATGCCCGGATAATGGCCAGCGTCAGCGGAAGCCGCAGACGGAAGGTTGTGCCCCGTCCCCGCGCAGTTTCGATCTGCACCGTTCCCTTCAGGCGTGCCAACACGCTCTGTACTACATCCAATCCCACGCCGCGGCCCGAGAGTTCGGTGATTTCTTCCGCGGTGGAGAATCCCGGCTGCAGGATCAGATCCAGAGTCTCCGTCTCGGTCAGACGGGCTGCCTGCTCGGCTTTCAGCAATCCCTGGGACAGCGCGCGCTGCCGGACTTTTGCCGGATCAATGCCGCGCCCATCGTCGGAGACCTCGATGACCACCTGGTTTCCCTGGTGATAAGCGCCCAGCCGCAACGTTCCCTGCGGCCGCTTGCCGGCGCGAACCCGCTCCTCGGCGGTCTCAATGCCATGGCCGATGGCATTGCGCACCATGTGGGTCAGCGGCTCGGCGATCGCATCCAGAATGCTCTTGTCGAGATCGGTTTGCCCACCGCTGACCGTCAGTTCGACTTCTTTCCCGCACTGCAGCGCGATGTCCCGCACCATGCGCGGGAACCGGCGGAACAGCTGATCGACCGGCACCATGCGAATCTTCATGACCGAGTGCTGCAGGTCATTCAAAACTCGCGCCTGGAATGCCATGGCATCGGAGAACTTTCCCCGCAAGACATCTTTCGGGAAGCGTTGTCCAAATTCCAGCAGCGTCTGGTGCAACATCGATTTCGCCAGGATCAGTTCACCGACCAGATTGAGTACGCTGTCGATTCTTTCCGCATCCACGCGCAGCAGGTTGTCGGGGCCGCCCGGCACAGCGGGCGACGCGGCCCGTTCCACGGTCGCCGGCGCATCATTTTCAGCAAGGCGGGCAGCAGCGATGCCGGCAGCCGCAGGCGACGCGGCCTCGTCCTTGTCCTTGCCTTCAGAATCGGCAGCGGAAACCGGCGGGAGCGGGTTCGACGGCGCTTCGGAGCGCAGAGGCTTGACTCGAACATTCAGCGTGATCGATGGAATACTACACTTCGCCCGGATCTGCTCCGCCGATCTTTCCGATGCGAGTGCGGCTTCGACACGATCCTTGGTCTCGACACTGCCGTCGACCGGATAGAAAGCCAGCACCTCGCCCAGTCCGGCGAGGGCCAACTTGATCATCTGGCGTCCGGCGATGGGCATAGTGCACTGTGGGTCCAGTTGCACGACCACGTGATGAACGTGCTTGCCCTCCGCCACCGCTCGGGTGATCGCCAATTGCTCGTATTCCGACCAGCGGCTGGCTTTCGCGGCGGCTTTCTTCTTTGCTTTGACCGCGACGCCCGGTGCTGAGCCTGACAGACGGGCAATGTCCGCGCGCAGAGACTGGATGCTGGGAAGTTTCGTCCCCTTCCGATACGCTTCCAGCAAGGCCGCAAACACGTCGGCCGCGCGCAACGCGATCTCGGGAACCGAAGCCGCCGCTGCCGTGTTGCCGAGCGTCAGCACCTCCTCGAACTCATGGGACAGTTCGCTGAGTTCCCGGAAACCGCAGGCGGCCGCGTCCCCCTTCAGCGTGTGCACCGTCCGCCGCAGGCTGCGGGCGGTCTCCGTATCGCCGGGCGATTTCTCCAGCTGCATGGCTTCGTCGTTCAGCTTCTGGACGAGTTCCCCCGCGCTTTCAAAGAACAGCTGGCGGAGTTCGGTCATCCGGTCCTCGGGGGGGACGGTCACACTTGCACCTCGACTCGCTGGTACGCCGTGCCGCTGTTGTGATGCACCATCTGAAATTTTTCGGTCAGCCCCAGCAGGCTTTCAGCGTGGCCGACAAACAGGTATCCCTGGGGATTCAAGCAACGATAAAACTTCTCGACCAGCCGCTTCTGCTCAGCTTCGTCGAAATACATCATCACGTTGCGGCAGAAAATGACGTCGTTGCGCTGCGGCAGGTATTCGGTCTTCAGATTGTGAAAGTCGAAATGCACCAGTTCCTTGACGTTCTTCTTCACCGCGTAGCGGTTGCCCACTTTGTCGAAGTAGCGCAAGCGGTAGCCATAGTCGACTCCCGACATCTGGTGCTCACCGTAGGAGGCGTCCTGCGCCGTGCGCAGAACCGAATAGTTGATGTCGCTGGCCAGTATTTCGACTCGCCAGGGCGGCGGCACCAGGGGCTTCGGAAGCGGCGATTCGAACGGCAGAGGATTGCGCATATAGTGGTACGACAACGCATCGGCCACTAGCATGGCCATGGTGTAGGGTTCCTGTCCCGTGGAACAGCCCGCGCTCCAGATTCTCACGCTGTAATCCCGGCGCTCCTGTTTGCGCCGCAGAATATCTTCCATCACGTCTCGCTGAAACAGGTCCAGCTGAGCCTTGTTCCGGAAGAAGCTGGTCTCATTGACCGTGAGGTTTTCCAGCAGGCGCGACAGCTCTTGTTTGCCCTGCTGGCTGATGAGCAGGCGATAGTAGCTGTAGAACGAATCCAGTTGGCACTCTTTCAACCGCCGCTGCAAACGGTCCTGGAGGAAGGGCGTTCGCCGATCGTCGAAGTGCATGCCGCACTCCTGGTAGACCAGCGCTTGCAGGAGTTTCAATTCCGCGTCGGTGAGTGCGGGTAGTTCGCTCGTGTTCATGTGGGCTCGGTTCTTCTTGCTACTTTCCGGCCGAGGCGGTCTTCGTCATTGTTGCTGTTCCTGTCCCCGCCTTGGTCCCCGCCTTGCCACCACCGGCCGCAGCCGGTTTTTGTGCCAGCTTTTCTGCCGACGCTTCGTTTCCCAGCTCGCGCGCCGCCAAAACCTTGCTGATATCGAGCAGAATGATCAGCCGTCCGCGGTACTTGCCCAAGCCCGTTACACAGTCCAATCCGCCTTCCTGCATCATGGCGGGCGCGGCTTCGATGTCGCTTTCGGGAATTTTCAGGACCTCCGACGCCGAGTCCACAATCATGCCCACCAGCCGGCCCCGGTGTTCCACGACCAGAATGCGGCTGCGCCGGTCGAGTCCGGAGGACGGCTTCCCGAATCGTTTCCGCAGATCCACCACTGAGACAATCTTGCCGCGCAGGTTGATCACGCCTTCCAAATAATCGGGCGCGTCCGGCACCGCAGTGATCTCCGGCACGCGGACGATCTCATGCAGCGAGGTGATGGGCACGCCGTAGGTTTCGCGGCCTACGCGGAAGCCCACAATGTGTGTTTCACGACTCATGGATGGAATTCCCTCAACGAGACCCCGCCGCCGCCGTCCGGGCAGCGTTCCCGTTTCCCGGCCTGCTGTCATTCGTCCGGTCGTTCGTCCTATCGTTCGGGCGCAGCGCAAAACGATCCATCGAATCCAGCAGGCCCCGCGACATCTTTGACATCTGATCGGAGGAAGCGGCCAGTTCGGTGGAACCCGACGTGTTGGACTGCACCAGTTCGCGCATGCGCTCCATGGCCTGTACCACCGCCTGCGCCCCGGAAGCCTGTTCTTCCACTGCCGAGTTGATCTCGTGCGTGATTTCATTCAAGCGCGTGGTGGCGCGCGCGATCTGCGACGAGCCGTGCGACTGCTCGTTGGTGGCGGCGCCGATTTCCTGCGCGAACTTATATACCTCGGTCACCACGTTCGAGATTTTTCGCAGCGCGGCATTCAGTTCCTGTCCCAGATTCAGTCCTTCGTTCACGATCGTCGTACTCTTCTCCATGTTTTCGACCGCTTTGCGCGCTTCCTTCTGGATGCTGCCGATCAGCTCGGAAATCTCCTTGGTGGACTGCGCGGATTTCTCCGCCAGCTTCCGGACTTCATCCGCCACCACCGCGAACCCGAGGCCGTGCTCGCCCGCCCGCGCCGCTTCGATGGCGGCATTCAAGGCCAGCAGGTTGGTCTGCTCCGCCAGATCGTCGATCACTTCGATGATCTTGCCGATGTCGTCCGCCCGCGTCCCGAGTGAGTCAATGATCTCGCCCGAAGAGCGGATTGTGGTATTGATCCGGTTCAGGCCGTCGGTCGCCTTTTCCATGGTGCCGATGCCGCTGTGCACCTCTTCCCGCGAACGGTTCGAGATATCGAGCAGAACCTTGGCCGTATCCGCGACCCGCTGGATCGAGGTCACCATCTGGTCGATGGAGGCCGAGGTTTCGCTGACGCTCGAGGCCTGCGTCTGCGTGCTCTTCACCATGTTCTGCACGTTCACGCTCATCTCGTGCATCGTGCTGGTCACTTCATCAATGGCCGAAGAAGTCTGCAGGCTGTTCCTGGCCGACTCGTCGGAAGCGCTGGCCACCTGGGTGGAAGCGCTGGCCACTTGGGAGGCGGCGTCACGCACGTTGCGCACCAGCCCGCGCAGGCCTTCCACCATACGCGTAAATGCGTTCGCCAGCGTGTCGTTGGCCGAGCGGGGACGGACTTCGACCGCCAAGTTGCCCCCGGCGATGGCCTCGGAAACCGCGGCCATTTCCCTCAGGTACTTCACCATCGAGTCGAAAGTCCTGGCCAGTTGCCCGATCTCGTCCTGGCCGTGAATGTCAACATTGTGCTCCAGATCCCCGGACTGGCCGATCTGGTCCGCCACATGAATCAAGCGGCTCAGCGGCCCCGTGATCCCGGTGGCAGTCCGGTAGGCAATGACTATGCCCAGGCCCAGAGCGAACAGGGAACTGGTCACCGCAATCAGAATCGTAGCCGTCGCTGCCAGTTCATCGGAGTGGCGCCGCTCGTCCAGCAGTTTGCGGTTCTCACGGTCGACATCATCCAGCACTTCGCTCGAATGCGAGACCCAGGAATTCGGATCCTTTTGCAGATAGAAAATCTGCAGTTCGGCCACCGTCGCATTGCCGCTGTCCACTGCCCGGCGCTTGTCCACTAGCGGGTTGGCGAACTCGGTGCCCCAAGCCTGCTCCAGCCCCTGCACTTTTTCCAGACTGCTTCGCTGTTGCGCGGAATTCGCCAGTTCCTGGGCATGGTGCAGGGCGTCACTCAACTGGTGTTCGCCGTCATTCATTTTCTCCACGTCCCGGGTGTCTCCGCTGAGCAGGTAGTTCTGCAGGTGAAGCCGGTTCTGCATCATCTGGAAGCGGACCGACGAGGTAACCTCGGTCATGTTGATCGAACGCTGCGCCGCCGCCTTGGTCTCATGCTCGCGTTGCACCGCGATCAGGTTGATGGCCAGCAGCACCAGAACCGTCCCTAGAATGATGCCGAAACTTATATACAGCTTTTTTCCGATATTCATACTCCAACCTTCCTCAGCCAGCGCTTCGGGTCCTGCGATGCCCTCTTAATGGGTTGGATCAAAATGGAATTCCACAATCCCCGTTGACTCTTGCGGACCCGCCTCAAAACGCCACTTCTTGACCGCATCCATAGCGGCGCTCGCCAACAACGGATGCCCGCCAATCAGCTTTACGTCCTTGATCGTCCCGTTGGCAGCGACGGTGATCATGACCTTCACCGCACCGGAGATGTTCATGCGCTTCGCCAGCTCCGGATACACCGGCGCCACTTTGGTCTTTGATTTTCGATCGATTTCCTGTCCCCATGCACTGGGTGCGCTGGTCGCGATCCATCCGCCAATCAGCAGCAGACCCACCGCGAACACACGATTCAGGGCTTGCATTGCCACAGTACCTCCCTTGTCGTTTTGCATTTACTTTATATTCGTGCAAGGACACATCAGCGCATACCAAAAGTTCTTCCTCTGCATTACTTTGGTGATCATTAAGCGATGAAGAATCGAGCCTTAGCGATCGGGTGGTCGGATCATCAGATGATCCAAAGGCTTCGCATCTGAACTTAGATCGCCCGATGGCTCGATCACCAGATGGCCGATCACCCGATTCCAGAATGAGACGCCAGTATCACTTTGGTGCCGTTCACAAGTCGGCACCGCCCCCTCATATTCCCTTGACTCAATTTGAGAATCAAGCGTACGTTTTATATGTAATTCAATTGTTTTCAATCGCTTAGCTAAGCGAGCGGTGTGCACTGACAACCCACGCAGGAAATTCGGGGTCCGGCGAAGTGTCTCAGTCTGACGAGGCTTTCCAGAAGCTTCTCTTGGAGCTCTCCCGGGCCGCTTTTCAGAGCAGCGATCCGAGCCATCTCATCCTATCCTTCTGCGCCCTCACTCGCGCCTTCTTCCATGCCAGCGGCGCGTACTTTTGGAGTTGCTCCTCCGATGGTGAGCTCATCGGAGCCGAAGCCGACGGCGACCAGGCCGAGTCCTTTCGTGGCATGCATCTGCGCGCCGGTGATCCATCCATCGCCAGTGAAGCGGTTCAGCGGCGCCGCCCCTTCTTCCTCAACCGCGTCGACATCGCCCGTTACCCCTGGTTGACCGAATGCCACGCGCACGCCGCCATGGCCGCGCCTCTGCTGGTTTCAGGAGAAGTGGCCGGCGCCATCGCGTTCGTGCAGAGTGCGTCCGATGCCGGCTTTGACGATGAGGCCGTGGCCAAAGTCACCATCTTGGCCGCCCAGCTCGGCACCGCGCTCGAAGCCCTTCGCTTGAACCAGCTTTCCCGCGAAGAACGCCGCCGCGCCAGCATTCTGGTCGAAGTCGCCACCGCACTGCATGGCTTGCCCGACACCGCAGCGGTCATGGAGAATATCGCCGACCGTCTTCGCGTGCTACTGCATTCGCCCGCCGTGCTCGTCCTTGTTCAGCAGGAGAAGGTTCAACAGGAAAAGGTTCAACACGAGAAACGGTTCCAGTTGCAGGCGGTATCGACCGAGGCCCCGAAGCTCGCCCGCTCCATCCGTTCGCGTTTCGAGAAGAACGACCTCCGCTCTTCGCTCGAGATCGCCACCCGCGCCGTCGCTGCCGGCGAGCGTATTACGGTGAGCATCGACGGCGCCTCTCATTTCGGAGAAGATTCGCCGCCCGGAGTCCTCATCGCTGCACCCTTTCACACCTCGCGCTCGCACGGTGCGATTCTGGTCTACCCCCGTTCCGCCAACCCCTTCACCCAGGAAGACAAAACCTTGGTTTCAGCCCTGGCCGGCTTTGGCGCGGTAGCCATTGCCAACGCCGAGTTGTACGGCATGGCGCGTGCCCAGGCCCGCGAACTCCACGAAATCCTCGAGATTTCCTTCGAACTCGGCTCCGCCGGAAAACTCGACGAGTTCATGCAGACCTCGGCGGTCCGTGCCGCCAGTTTCCTCGGCTTCCAGCGCTGCTTCATCGGGCTCCTCGAAGAGGCCGCTTTCCACATTCGATGGGGAGTGGAGAACGGAGTGGCCCGTCCCGTCGATATCCCGCTCAGCGACGGCGTCGCGACCCGCACGCTAAGGCAAAAAAATGTGTTCGTCACCGAGGACGCCGGCAAAACTGCGGGCGCGAATTTAGATTTCATTGCTGCTTTCCATATCCGCCAACTCCTCGCTGTGCCCTTGCTCGGTTCGAATGGCGATGTGCTCGGGATGTTCGGAGTGCTCGACCGCATCGAGCCCGGGCCGATCAACGACGAAGACGTCCGCCGCGCCCGCGCTCTGGCCGCGCAAGTTGCCATCGCTCTCGAACTTACCCGTAACCTGCACCAATCCGAGGAGCACCGCCGCCGCGCCGAGGCCCTGGTTACGCTCGCGCTCGAACTGAACACCGTTCTGCATCTGCCCGAATTCACGCGTAACTTCGCGCTTCGCGCGGCGAGCCTGCTGGGAGGCGGCTCCGTTGCCCTCAGCCTTTTCCAGACTTCGGAGCTGGATACGGTCCTGATATGCGGCGGCGCTTCCGAAGTCAACGCTTCCGAAGTCAACGATAAGGCGCTGCTGCGCCGCTTCAGTCAGGCGCTCAGTGCGGCCCTGCCGAAATACCCCACCGATGTCGCTTTCGCCCCGGCCAGCGATATGCTGGGAGCCGACCTCGCCTCCAGTCTGGGATGGGCCGATTGCACACTGGTCCGGCTGGCCAGTTCCTCGGGGGAACTCGTCGGCGTTCTTTGTCTCGCCGACCGCGGCGCCCCGCCCGCCATCGAAGATCACCAGTTGCTGCGCGCCATCGCCGGCCATGCCAGCGTCGCTCTCGAGAATGCCTGCCTGTTCACCCGCATGCAGCAGGCCAACCGTCACTGGCTGGAAGTCTTCGATGCCATCAGCGACTTCATCGTGGTCCACGACGAGCAGCACAACGTTCTCCGCGTCAATCGCTCCCTGGCCGATTTCGTGGGCATCGCCCCCGACCAGTTGGTGGGCGTCAACATGCGGGCGCTCGACGCCCTTTCCACCGGCGCTTCGCCGCACTCCTGTCCCTTCTGCCGCAGCGGCGAGGGTCTCGACGAATACGTTCATCCCGTGTTCGAACGCACGTACCTGATTTCCACCTCGCGCATTCATGCCGCCAGCCAGGAGCCCCCATCGCGCGGGTTTGGCGCGATGGGGATGAGCAGCGCCCAGTTGCAGACCGTGCACGTACTCAAGGACATTACCGACTGGCGCGAAGCCGAGCGCCGCTATCGCGAACTGTTCGATAATACTCAGGAAGGAATTTTCTTCTCTACGCCTCAGGGTCGCTTCGTGGAAGTCAATGATGCGCTGGTTCGCATGCTCGGCTACAGCAGCCGCGAAGAGGTTATTCAGCTCGACATTCCCACCGAAGTTTATTTTTCTCCACGGCGGCGCGAGGAACTTGTGGAGCTGTTTGACCGCCAGGGTGGTCTACGCAATCAGGAAGAAATCCTCCGGCGCAAGGATGGATCGCCCGTCCACGTCTTCATCAACTGTTTCGGAGTGCGCGATCCCTCCGGCAACATCCTGCAGTACCGCGGCCTCATGCTCGACATTAGCGGCCTCCGCCAATCGCAAACCGAGCTGCAGAAAGAGCGTGATTTCTCCAGCAAAATTCTCAATCATACCCAGAGCCTGATTCTGGTCACCGACACCGAAGGCGTGATCAGTTACGCCAACCGGCGCTGGAGCGGCCTGGGCTTTCAGCAGAACCAGATCCTGGCGCATCCCTTGCCTGAGCTCTGCGCCCCCCCGCGCCGCGCCGCGCTCCGCGAAGCGCTGGCCGCCGTATCGCGCGGCCAACAGGTCGATAATTTCGATCTGCCCCTGATTCGCGGCGACGGCGCCAGCGCCCAGTTCTCCGTCAATCTGAGCCCCATCAGCGGCGAAGACGGCCGGGTGAGCAGCATCGTCGTGGTCATGACCGACGTCACCGACTCCGCCATGCTCCGCTCCAAGCTCATGCACGCCGAGAAAATGGCTGCCGTTGGACAACTGGTCTCCGGCGTTGCCCACGAAGTCAACAATCCCCTCACCGCCATCCTCGGATTCACCGACCTCTTGATGGAGAACCCCGATCTCCCCGAAAATGCGCGCCACGATCTGCGCGTGATTCTCCAGGAAGCGCAGCGCACCAAGCAAATCGTGCAAAACCTGCTCAGCTTTGCCCGCCAGATGCCGCCGCAGCGCCAGCCGGTTCAGCTCAACTCCATCCTGCAACGCACCGTGCACTTGCGTTCTTACGATTTCATCAGCCACGGCATTCAGGTGGTCGAACGCCTCGACGAGTCATTGCCCGCGGTCATCGGAGACTCTCACCAGCTCCAGCAGGTGTTTCTCAACATCCTGAACAATGCTTACGATGCGGTCCGCGAAAGCTCGCGGGCCGCCCGCATTGAGGTCATAAGCGCCCGCGCCGGCTCTTTCGTTGAGATTTCTTTTCGCGATAACGGCATCGGCATCGCCGATCCCGAACGTATTTTTGATCCTTTCTTTACCACCAAAGACGTTGGCAAGGGTACTGGATTGGGCCTGAGTATTTGCTATGGCATTGTCCGCGAACATGGCGGCGAAATTGTTTGTCACAACAACCTGGACTCTGAAGGAGCGACTTTTACCGTCCGCCTCCCGGTGGCATCCGAGACGGCATCCTTTGGAGCAGTTGCAGGAGTGGATCTCAAATGACGCAAACTGGAACTAAACCCGCTTGTGCGCCAGTGCTGTTGATTGAAGACGAACCGGCCGTCCTGGCCTTGGTACGCGCCGTCCTGGAGGGCCACGGATACGCCGTCGTTCCGACCGAATCCGGCGCCGAAGCCCTCCGCCTGCTCGAGGCCGGCGATTTTCACGGGGTCGTCTCCGACATGCGCACCCCCGGAGGCGTCGATGGCGCCCAGGTCTATGCCTGGATCGCCGCCCATCGCCCGGAACTCGCCTCCCGCCTGGTTTTCATCACCGGCGATATCGCCAACGAGGAAACCGCTGCCACGCTGCGCCGCACCGGCGCGCCCTGCGTGGAAAAGCCGTTTCGCGTCCACGACTTCATTTCCGTGGTCGAGCAGACCATGGGCAGGGCCGCTTCATGACTCAGAATTTGACGAAGGACGACTTCCGCATCCGATTGTTGATTGTCGATGACGAGCAGACCATCCGCCGCCTCTGCATGACCGTCGGCGATTCGCTCGGCTTCTTCTGCCTCGAAGCCGAGAGCGGCGACGCCGCCCTCGCCCTGATCGAGGAACAGCCCGTCCACATGGTGCTCACCGACATGGTCATGCCGCGCATGTCTGGAATCGAATTTCTGGAACAGGTCAAGCGTTCCCACCCCCGCATCGAAGTCGCGGTCATGACCGGCCACGGATCGGTCGAAACTGCGGTGCAGGCGATGAAGCTCGGCGCCTACGATTACATTTCGAAGCCCTTTGCGCCGCTCGATGAACTCCGCCTTTTCCTGCGCCGCATGGCCGACAAGGTCCGCCTGGTGGAAGAAAATCTCTATCTCCGCGAACGCTCCGAAACCGAGACTTCACTCCACGGCATCATCGGTAATTCCCCCGGCATTCAGAACGTGCTGCGCCTCATCTCCCGCCTCAAAGACACGCGCACTCCAGTCCTGATTTTCGGCGAAAGCGGAACCGGCAAAGAACTGGTTGCCCGCGCGCTTCACTTTCGCGGGACCATGGCCAATCTTCCCTTTGTGGCGGTCGACTGCGGATCGCTCGTCCCCACCCTCATCGAAAGCGAACTGTTCGGCTACGAAAAAGGCGCCTTCACCGGCGCTCTTCGTTCCAAGTCGGGCCTGCTGCAATCGGCCGATACCGGAACCATTTTTTTCGACGAAGTCGGCGAACTTCCCCTCGAGATGCAAGCCAAGCTGTTGCGCTTTCTCCAGGAGAAAGAAGTCCGCCCCGTGGGCAGCAATCAAAAGGTCAAAGTGGACGTGCGCATCATGGCCGCCACCAACCGCGATCTCGACACCGAATACCAGAAGGGAACCTTCCGCAAGGATCTCTATTTCCGCCTCAACGTGGTCACCATTTCTCTGCCGCCGCTGCGCGAGCGCCGCTCCGACATTCCCATCCTGGCGGCGTGGTTCCTCGATCGCCTTGCTCCCGGACGCGGTGTCCAGCTCTCCGGCAACGCCATGAAAGCGCTGCTGGCTTATGGCTGGCCCGGCAATGTCCGCGAACTGGAGAATTGCCTGGAGCGCGCCGTCGCCCTCGGCGATCAGCGCGTCATCGAAGTCAACGATCTGCCGCCGGCGATCGCACGCGCGGAAGTCCAAGCCGAGCCGCTCGATTCGCCCGAATTCTCCGGCACCGACCTTGAAGATATCGAGCGCGCCACCATCGAGCGCGTTTTTTCCCAGGTCAATGGAGACAAGGCTCTAGCCGGCAAGATGCTCGGCATAAGCCGAGCCACCCTCTATCGCAAACTCAAACGCTACAACATCGGCGCCCGCGAGGAGCCTCCGCAATCGACCACCTTGCAGTAAATTGCTCGTGTGGGGACGGGCTCTGCTCCGTCCAAGGTTGCGTAGGGAGGGACGCCCCATAAGCGCTAACTTAAGGATTTGTTGTTTCCGGTTTGCCCGTGATCCGGGAGGAGCCAGGGAGCGACCGGCAATAATCACGAAATTGCTACCGCGATGAAGCAGGAAACTACTCGTGTAGATTGTTTAAACGCTGGCGCCAAAGGTCAATCGCATCCTGCCGGTTGGCTTCGGTCGCGATCTGCAAGGCGAGGTTGGCAACATCTTTTTGCGGGTAAAGTCGAATCACTCCCCAACCCCCCGCGGGTTCTAATTTGTAATTGAAGTAGTCGTCCGCGGTGGAAAGCGCGAGATCGGTATTTCCCTCTCGCCAGTAGGCGATCTCTAACCAATGCATCGCAATGCCCTTATCAGAAATCGCCCCACCCACCAATCCCACGGCCTCTTCCCCGCGGTCCTGGTGGAAACGCTCGATAATGTTGTCGCACGACTGGGATGCGAACATAGTAGCTCGTTCCGTGTCTTTCCAATCGTTTTCATGGGAGTACGTTTCGGCTAGCTGCAGATAGAGTGAGGTTAACCTCGGATCGTATTCACCGGCCGTGGCCCGAAGATCGTCAATCATGAGCTGGGTCGTCTGCACTGCCTCCGGGTAGCGATGCATCCCCGAAAGACAGTAAGCGATCTTGCGGCGAACTTGCAGCAGGGAGGACTGCTTCGTGGCTGTCAAGTGCTGGGAGAATTGTTCCGCGCTCTCGTATTCGGCGAGCGCGGCTGCGGGCTGGCCGGCCTCCAGCCGGTCTCCTTCTCGGAGCGCGGAATTCACCAGGTCGGCATAAGCTCCTTCCGCTTCTGAATTGCATCCCGATGCTTCGCAGAGGCGGGCAATCTCCTGCCGGGATTTTTTCAAGGACGCATACTGATCGGGAGTCGGTTGATCGGTGGATCGTTCCGCTTCGCGGAAACTATCAAGCGCCTGACTGTACTGGGCGTCTCTAATGGCTCTCGTGCCTGCATCGAACAAAGACCGGAATTTTGCCTGGTTGACCGACTTGTATTTCTCCTCCTGACGCGCAACTTCTTCTTGCGGAGAGCGCGGTGAAGTCACGTACCTGATGATCGCGGAAGTCACCACAGACGCAAAGATGGCGAGCAACAGCCACAGCAGAGTCTTCTCGAATATCCTTGAGGCGCGCATACGCCCTCCCAGCCATAATTACACAACTCCGTAACCCGGCTGATACCCAGTTGAATACCGCGCGACATTGCATGTTAGCATCCGCTTAGAGTCGCGAAAGAGCAAGGAAGTCGAGTGTCCGCAGAGAACCTTCGCCCAGCGCACGGTTGGCCACCCAAAGCAACACTGGTGATTCTGTGCGTTGTAATTGCGGCTGCCGTCGGAAGCATTTTTTATCAGTACCGCACTGTCAGGCGTGCCCTGCCCTTGCATGTCCCCTACGTCAAGTGGACCAAGTCATTTGGTGGGGCGGGTTTCTCGACTTCACCGATATTAGGAAATGATGGAGAGCTCTATATCGGCGGCTCAAGCTCTATGTTTTCCCTGGATCCTTCCGGTGCGATGCGATGGCAATATCGTATGCCCGAATTGATTGTAGGCGGGCTGCTGCAGGACCGAGACAAGAACATCTACGTCACCACCCTGACCAAGGTGTACTCGCTTACACCCTTCGGACTGAAGCGTTGGGAAACAGCCTGCTCGCCGGGCAGGATGTGGCAGGATGATCAAGGCAGCACCTTCGACGGGAATGTGCTATATGCGGAGTGTGGGGACAAATTCTGCGCCCTCAACAAGGACAGCGGCAGGCAAATATGGTCGCGGGCGGCGTTAGACAGAGAGTCCGCGCCCGTGATGTTGAAGGACGGAGTTCTTGTTTCTATTACTGGCCGGCAGATTGTGGCGGTTGACCGGGAGGGAAAAACGCTTTGGACTTATCCCCGCGATTCAACCCTCACCTATGACCCACGGGTGGCAAGCAATTCACCCCCGCAAGTCTGGGCCGATACTCCCATTGCAGTGGGTTCGGACGAAACCCTGTACGTTGGTTCTCAGGGAAATCAGAAGTTCCTCGCGGTGGATGCGCACGGTGCTCTCAAATGGACTTTCGATGTTGGTAATCAGGGCTTCCGGACATCCCCGGTGATTGCATCAGACGGCACGGTCTTTGCGGTTTCATACCCCCAAGGCTTCCTCTATGCATTTTCGCCGGACGGCAGCCTGAAATGGAAATTTCAATCGCCCAACGCGGTCCTTAATCAGGAGCTGCCCGCACCCGTTCTGGGAAGCGATGGAACGATCTATGTGCTTGTGGCACAGAGACTGATGGCATTGTCCCCCGAGGGCCGTATGCTTTGGGAACTGCCGCTGCAGGGGGCCTTCGGAGGGTCCCCAGCTCTAGCTCCTGACGGAACCATTTATATTGCAACCCAAGAAGGCGCGATCTATGCGGTGCAGACGGCAAGTCGCGGTCTAATGCAAAGCGCCTGGCCAAAGTACCAGCATGATTCATCAAATTCGGGCCGAGTTCCAGGTGACAATTGAACCCTTCGAAGGACCGAGACGTACAAACCAGAATTGACAATTCCGCCAGCCGTCGGCTCGGTATATTCGTGCTGCTGAGCGCCAGTTTGTTGCTCCAGGGATGCCATCACCCTTCCGACCAACATTTGAAAGAAAGTGTTGTCGGCAGTTGGGAAGAAGTCCACGGCACCAAAGAGACTCTGCAGTTCAATGCTGACGGAACTCTGATTATGAAAAGTCCATCTGAAAATCATTCCTGTGTTTACGGCTTCCCGGATTCAGAGCAGATTCGCATAGATTGCGCACCCCCAGGAGCACCCTCGAGGCCCGGAGTGTGGAAGATTTCGGTAACCTCTGACAAGCTCGTGATCAGCATCGATCAAGAAGTAGGCACCTACCAGAGAAAGTAGGATTCGGCGCACACGCGACGTCCCAGCGAACTCCCGCCAGCCCTTCGCGGCCGGTTGGTCGGCTAACCGGAAGGAATTCGGCTTAAGTTAACGCTTATGGAGGGACACCCCGGCTGTCCATGCGAGCGCTCGGCCTCACTCCGAACTCCTCAGCTTCCTCGCACCTGCCGAACTGAGACGGTTGTTTCATTCTGAGACGCAAATTCCCCGCTGGCGGAGAACTTACCCGGTTTCGGCCTCGGACGACGCGGTTAACTGCTTGCCTTTCTTTTACTTGTTCTTAGGGGCATGACCTTCAAGTTTTTGGTGGCGCTCGTGCACAACTAAATGGCGATAAAGCAGAACGAGTCTCCTCGTGGCTCTTCCAAACCGGGAAGAGAGGAGACTCGGCTGCTCCAACTCCAGGGTCGAGGTCTATTGTGCCCAACCAGGCGACTGCTCGCGCTCTTGAACCAGACTTCGTAAGCCGCTTGGCCCGGTTCTTTCCCGAAGCCACTCCGGTGCGGATTCCCATCAAACTCAGCCGCGCTCAGAGTAAGAGCAACGGCGATGGCGATCGGACCGCCGACGAAAACGAGAACGGTTTTCTTCAAGACACCGTCATCGAGTTCGGCACGCCGCGCGAAGTCTTGTTTGTGGTCAACCGTCCTCTGGAATTCGCCGATCGCGTCCTGCTCGAAAGCAACGACGGCACGCTGCGCGCCGAAGCCTACGTGGTCGCGGTTCAATATCATCCCGAACGGACAGTGGTTGCCGTCCGCTTCCTAAAACATGTTCCCAATTGGATCGTGAAATCATGACTGATTCCACCCAACCTTCATTCCAACCTTCACTTGAAGAGCAGGGGGCCACGCTTTGTGCCCTGCAGCCCATGTACGCTGGGCTGGTGCGCGAATTTGTGATTGAGGTTTCCACCTGCCCGATCGATATCGATAAAGACAATGCCGA
The DNA here is from genome assembly GCA_050012595.1 of Terriglobales bacterium. Lineage (GTDB taxonomy): Bacteria > Acidobacteriota > Terriglobia > Terriglobales > Acidobacteriaceae > Acidiflorens. Next base: position 111,512 of record JBEKGW010000012.1, on the reverse strand, counting down.
GGAATTCTCGCCATCGCCCGAGTCGGTCGAGCAGGCCCAAGCCTGGTTCCAGCAGGTTGACGCCCAGATCCAGGTGCACCAGTTGCGCCAGTTTCTGCAGACCACGCCTCTGGCCAACGAAGCCGTGCTGCGCTATCTTCTGCTGCATCACCTGCACAAGACCGCGAAGTCCGCGAGCGACCGCGACAAGATTGATTTCCTGCTCGTCCAGTATTTTTCGCTCTGCGCGCCCTCGGGACTGGAAGACGCCGACCTCGATCTCGATTATGTCGCCCAGGTGCTCGAGCCCGTGCTCGGGCCGCAACAGCCCGAGCTCCCCGCGTGGTTGAGTTCTCTTGATACCATCATGCAGTCGGCGGCGCATTGCCGCCGCCTTAGCGAACTGCTGCACAGCGGCACGATCGAGCAAGGGCGCAAGCTCAAGACGCAGAACGCGGCCCGCTACTTCGAGCCCTCGGCCATGGTGGCCTTTGCCCGTTTCAGCTTCATGATCCGGCGGATATTTTTCCGTCTCATGCACGCCGATCTGAACGCCATACAGGACGGCTTGCGTGAACTCGAGCGCCGCGGCGTCTCGACCATCGATTGCCGCCGCGCGCAATTCTCCGCCGCCGAACCGACCGGGCGTCTGCGCATGATCTGCCAGTCCTGGAAAGTAATGTTCCACGCCGAATACTCCTCGGGCCAGCCGTTGCGCATGCTGGTCGATCTCCGAGCGGCCGTCGATGACGCGCTCCAGAACGGCGCGCGCAAGAATCCGCTGGCGGCGAGCGCCGCCGCCGCAAAATCCGGTGGTAAAGCACAAGAATAATTCCTCAACCACGGCGAAGCACTTCGAGGCCAATTTGCAGAGCCAGAAAGCGACGATGAGCATCAATCGCCCGACCGTCCTGATCCTTGCCAGCGACCCCGCCTTCTCGCGGGAGATTACCGCGAATTGGCCCAAGCATCCTGCTGCGCATTCCGATGGCCCGGAATTCATTGTCCTCGACGGAGGCTTCTCTCGCGACCTCGAGGGTAGCCACTACGACCTCGCGATTGCCGACGCCTCTTCCGATGAGAAGAACAAGACCAGGAACAAAGAGCTGAAGCAGTCGCTCGCCGCCGCTGGCAAGCCTGCCATCCTGATTCACTCCGACCTCTCGCTCGATTTCTACAACATCCACGGGGCCGTTCTCGAGTTACGTTGCGAGCCCGGAGTCTGGCCGGCGATGGCGGGTCTGGTCGGACGCGAAATTCTTTGCCGCCGCCAGGCCGAGTTTCGCGCCCGCGAAGCCGAGAAAATTTGCGCCGCCGCCCAAGCCGAGGCCACTCTCGGACGCTACATGGTCGAGATGCGGACCAACGTCAACAACGCTCTCACCACCGTGCTCGGCAACGCCGAACTTCTGGTCCTCGAGCCCGGACTGCCCGCCACTGTGCTGGCGCAAGCCGATACCATCCGCAACATGGCGCTGCGGCTGCACGAAGTCTTTCAGCGTTTTTCTTCCATCGAAAAAGAACTCACCGTCGCCGCTCGCGAGTCCGGCAAGAAAGCCACCCACGCCGCCGCCGGCGGCTGCTGAGCGGAACCGTTTTCATAAGCGGTTCCTGGGAAGGGTAGCAGCGGAAAGCCGATTACAATCGCTGCCTTTCGCCCCGCCAGCCCACTACATTGTCTCGGAGATTTTTGGGTGGAGCATCACCGCGCCGGCCTTCGCTTGACCCGGCTCACGCAACAGTTCCGAACAGCGCCCCGGCGCCTGCGGTCACCGCCATGGCGAGCGCACCCCAGAACGTGACGCGTATTGCGCCCATCGCCACTCCTGCGCCACCCGCGCGTGCGGCCAAGCCGCCTAGAAGCGCGAGAAACAGCAGTGAAGTTCCAGAGACAAGAGGGATCAAACCCGCCGCCGGGGCCATGGCAGTTACCAAGAGAGGCATGGCCGCTCCAACCGCAAAGCTGGCAGCCGATGCCAACGCAGCCTGAATCGGACGCGCACGGAGAGTCGTGGAGATGCCAAGTTCGTCGCGGGCATGCGCGCCGAGCGCGTCATGGGCCATCAGTTGCTCGGCGACCTGTTTCGCGAGCGCAGGTTTGAGCCCGCGAGCGACGTAGATTGCCGTCAGTTCCTGGTGCTCGCCCTTGTCGTCTGCTTTGAGTTCCGCGCGCTCCAGCGCCAGGTCGGCCTGTTCGGTGTCTGCCTGCGAGTGGACAGACACGTACTCACCGGCGGCCATCGACATAGCCCCAGCCACCAGACCGGCGATCCCTGCAACCATTACGTTGCTGCGAGTCGCATGCGCAGCGGCGACACCGAGCACCAGACTCGAGGTTGAAAGGATGCCGTCGTTCGCGCCCAGTACCGCCGCGCGCAGCCACCCGATGCGTTCTGTGCGGTGTCGTTCCCTGTGGCGTACAAACATTCCTGAGGACCTCGACCCCTAAGAGCGCAGTGCCAATCATGAGCACTTTATCAGAAGCGGGCCGACAAGAAGCCGACAAGAACGTGTTGCCGAAGCTAAAGAAGACAGGACTGAGGAATATGAAATCTGCACTTCCAGCAGGTTGCTGAAAAACTCGTAATGCGCGCCGCAGCTGCCCTCAGCGGCTAAAGCCGCCCTTCATTCAGCGGCCACTTACGGCACGACTGAAGTCGTGCCCTTCCCAAAAACTCGCTAGGATCAGAGTTCTCCCGCAGCCTGCCAGGGCGCTGAGGAGCAGCGCCCCTCTTCTCGGTTGGATCGAGGGCTGATCAATTCAATTCAATTCAATTTTCCTGATCTACCTTCGTTTTATCATCCAGCCGATCAATGTTCCTGCGGTGAGGCCTATCGCAAACGTGGCCGCAACCGTCAGCGCTGGGTGTCGCTGGATGCGATGAGTCGTGTCTTCCAAGAATTCTTCGGCAGCATCGCCGCCCTGTTTTGCGGCACGCCTCACTACTCCTACGCCATCCTCTATTGCATCGGCAACCGCACAGGTTGCGCGAGAAGCCCGGTGCGCTGTTTCGGCGATGTGTTCAGCCGTTCTTTCCACTACGGTTTGTGACATGGTACTCTCCTAAGTGTTTTGCGAGATGGTGTTGATACGTCCTTCATTCCCCGACGGCCTTTTCAGCACGGCCGATCCATTTTTGAACTTTGCCAGCTTTCTTTTCCGCTTTCCCTGAGACTTCCAAATTGGGGTCGTTGATCGCCTTTCCGGCCGCCTCTTTGATTTTCCCTTTCACTTCGTGGAGCTTGCCCTCGGTCTTGTCTTTCGTGCTTGGTTTCATGATTTTTCTCCTGTCTTCTTGTAATAGGCTTCAAGGATGCCGATCAGGGACTTGAACCCGGATTTGGCGCTCCGTGCCGGTTGTTCATATGCATGCGAGAAAGCCACGAATGTGGCCCACTATAGAGGAATTCAAGGGCGACGTTTCCGCTCATATACCACAGCAAGCTGTAGTTGCCCATTCGAAAACCATCCATGGCACCGTAGCGGTCGGGATACCACCCATAGATGGCGGTCATGGTGCCGGCATACGGAGCGACCAGAGCGGGGATGGAAAAGACGCGATGGCCATCGTCGCCGCGGCGCGCGGTGAGGGTAGAAATCATGGCATGTTTCAGCCGCGGAAACACGCCTTTGCATTCACAGCGGTAATACAACGCGTCTTCCTTGAAGGCTGCCGAGAGCGCATAGCGCGTCGTCGTAGTTACCGCTGCGATGCCGAAGTCGGACCCGAATCGCTTGCCGTAACCCTCCGCGCCTTGTTTCCATTCCGGTGGGGCGTTATACGCCTGGTGAATACCAGCCGCGAGCCCTGCGCCGACGATGGGATACGGGCCGAACGCATCGAAGAGGTAGTTGCGGAGCTTCGTTTTCGGCGGCGGACGCACGTACGTCAGATCCAGTTCCGCCGGGCTTGTGCTTGCCACAGTGCTGGAGGAGTCTCGCGAATCGGCGGGTGATTGCGCCATGACCAACGGTGGCGGGGCGGTCAGGCCCGCGATTACCAATAGCCAAAGCATAAGTCCGCCCATCTTCACGTTGAGATCTCCTCCTTGCAGTCCGAAAGCGTGTTCGTCCTTATAGCTTCAGCAATCTGTCATAGTTTCAGCAATCTGTCAAAAAAGGAACGATAGCGCTGTAGGGCAACCCGCAGGTTCTCCGTGGACACGTTGTCACCGCTGTCCCACTGCTTTTCCAAGCCCGATCGCTCGTTGGCGAAACCTTCCGCGAGTCGCTGCATCACCGCAGCTACCAGCTTGTCTGCGTCTTCGACCGTCCGGCGCGGCTCGTCGACGAAACCAGTCTGTATCTTGCTCCACTGCGATCGGAACTCTCCCAGCTCCGATTCAGAAAACAAGGGCATGGGCTCTGAGATTGCAGCCACTTTATCCAGAGTTGCCGGCTCTTGAACTTTCACCAGCTTGGGTCCCTCGGGCGGCTTTGGCGGAATGTCGGTGCTCGCCAGGTCGGCCGTCGTAAGCTCTTCTTCTTTTCTCTTCGGTTCAGCCATTTACGCCACCTCTTTCCTTTCAACACTCGCTGGCTCCTGCACCAGTTCCTCAAATAGAGAGCGGTAGTGAATCATCGCCGTCCTCAGATCTTCCGTTGTCGCTGCGTCTTTCCCAACCCGCAGCGCAATCTCATGCGCAGACCGGTAGTTCTCCACCACTCGAGGATGGTCGACAGAAATGTCCGCGGCACGTTGATCGAAATCGGACACGGGATAGCCACGAGTTTTCATTAAAGAGGACACCAAGTCATCGGCTTCCGTGACTGCCCCCTTGGGGGAATCGACAAAACGAGACTGTATGGCATCCCACCGTTTCAAAAAACGTTCGCGTTCCACCGGATCAAGATCGCGAAGGTTGAGCTTTTCCACCCGCTTCTCGCGATCCGCTAGTTTCGCTTCTGCTTTTCGTTCTGACCCATGCGTCTGCACCGCCCGATCGTACTCGGGCCCAAACTTTTGCCGCAGGTCTGCAGTCGTACTCCTGCGTTTTCGCACGTACAGCCAAGCCAGTGCTGCGATGATCAGAATCACCACGGCCGCAAGCACAATCAGTTTCGGATCCAGCAGATTCAGATTCATTGAAGCCTCCTACATCACAGAATGTCCATAAAACCAAATTTGCTCGCGAAGTTCCCTTTGCGGTAGAACCTTGTCAGCCGTCAGTATCAAACTTTAGGATTTGGAAAACTGGTCAGAATTGATCGCCTTGTAAATCAGTGCTAGGGCATCTGACCCAAAGTGCGTGCGGAGTGCGGTGGGAGCTTGTTTTTGGGATTGGGGCGCGAAGCTAGTCATGGAGAACGATATTTAGAAGTGAACTATGAACGCGCAGCCCGGTCCCGCCATAGTCAACGAAGCCCAACTCCCTGAACCGGTTCATGAAAAAACTGACCCGCGACCGGGTTGTCCCTACCATCTCGGCGAGGGTCTCCTGACTGACCTTGGGGATTACAGACTCGGGCACGCCTTCCTTACCGAAGCGCGCCAGCAACAGCAGAACCCGAGCCAGTCTCTTTTCGCTCGAATTGAAGAGCTGGTCCACCAAATCCTCTTCGTACCGGATGTTCCGTGACAGCAGATACGTTACGAACAGATCTGAGAACGTGTGTTCCCGGTGGAGCGCGAGCATCATTGCCTTCTTGTCAATTCGCAGAAGTTCGCAGTCCGTCATTGCGATTGCGGACCCCATGCGCAAAGGCTGCCCAGCCAGACTACCTTCTCCGAAAAACTCTCCCTCGCTCAATATGCCCAGGGACGCTTCCTTGCCAATCTTGGATACGACAGTGAGTCTGACCTTGCCTTCCTGGATGTAGAAGACTGCGTCAGCCGCGTCCCCCTGGGTAAAGATTGTTTGTTTTTGGGAAAAGGCCTCGACCTTTCTGCCCTCGCCGATAGTGGCCAGGAATTTCCTTGGGTCGAAACCATACTTTTTCTTGGCCGGAACGGTTGCTGCCATCAATGACTTCTCCTGGGCGGACCTACACTCCCACGTATTCTGTCAGAATGGTGATTGCTAAAGATGTTCACTTTTGCTCACAATTGTTAAAAACCCGCTGGCGCACCCAATGAAACTGCCGCTTGGCTAATGTGCTGAAAATGAGCAATATTGAGCATTTTCCAGCCTGTGGAAAGTTGCATTATGTGCTGGTGAAAACCAAGGAACTCACCCCGAAACAGATATTATCCGTGCCTTGTCCTACTTGTGGTGCAGCGATCGAGGAAGATTGTGAACTGCATACAGGTGCCCTGCGGACCGAGCCACATCGAGATCGGAAACTTTCCGCAGCCGAGGCATTGGAAACGAAGCCCGGTAAACGATAGCAGCCGGCACTCCACGGGGCTCTTTTGCTGCAGGCAGATTCCCCCCGCCCCATCAATGAACTCTCCGCTCGAACTCTCCGCTTCCCGGGGATGAGCACTCTTGCTCAGACGAATGCCTCGCGGAGTGCTAATTTTGTGGTGTGCTTCCAGCCGAATCGGCGAGCAGCCCGAGAGTCGCGTGCCGCTTTGCAGGACCGAGCTATCGTGAAGCGAATTGCACCAATCCGGGTCATTCCTTTCATGCTATTGGCTGTTTGCGGGGCCTTGTGCCAGAAACGTCCTTCAGTTGATTTGCTCCAGGAATCACAGTTTGACGGCTCAAACTCACCCGAAGCGCAGCGTCAGGAGATGCGTACGTGGAAATCGCTTCCCGATGCTCCGTCGTCGGTACAGCCTCCAACACAAGCAGAGAGAGTTCGCCCGTTTGTCAATGAGGCAAGCTCGCCGGTGACACTTGGCGCGGTGGGCGTCAGCGCGGGCGCAATGCGCGAAGCAGAACTGGGACACGTCGCTCCGGGACCGCAGCCCAGCTTAACTGCGCATTATCAGGCGGCGTTTATTCAAAAGGAGTCCAGCAACTCTGTTGATAAGGACCCGTATCCGTCATTGCTCAAGCAAAACCTGCGTTATCTCCCTTCGACCAGCGACAGCTTCATGGGCCGAGCCACTTACGCAGCTTCGCGCATTTTTGTCACGCGTGACGACTCCGGAAAGGGGAGGCTGAACACCCGCTATTTCCTTGGGGTGCTGACTTCGGTCGCTAGCGCCACCGCTTACCGTCCATATTGGGCGCGCTCCTCTTCGGAGACATTCAACAATTTTGGTTCGACGATTGGCAGCGACGCGGGGCTCAACGTCCTCCACGAGTTTGGCCCTGGCATCCGGCAAATGGTGAAGGGCTTCACACCGAAGTTCGTGTCCAGGATCCAAGAGCGCATCACCCACAATCAGACCCCGAGGGAGCCAACTCCGCCGCTCCTACTGCGATGAAGTGGCTTTCTGATTTTTCACCTGCAGATCGTTCACCACTTGCTGAACGTTGGGCACTCCAGTCGCTACCTGCCCGGCGAGAGTGCGCTTGGCTTCCGAGTTCACTTCTCCGGTCAGCGTGACGACGCCGCTCTTCACTTCATATTTCACGCGCTCGTGCAGCTTGTTCTGGATCAGCGCCGCGTCCAGATTCTTCTCGATGCCTTTGTCCAGATCGGAGTTCACGGCTCTGGCATCTTTTTCTCCGCCCACCGGAATCACGGCAATCTGATCCGCGACCACCTGCGCGCCCGCGAGCGATTTTGCCAGAGATTCGGCTTGTGCCTTGTCGTTCTCACTGGCCACTTGTCCGCTGAGGGTCACGACGCCCTTGTCGCGATCCTGACTGACGGCGACGCCTTTCAAGCCTGCTTGATCGAGCGATTTGCGAATACTGTCGGAAACATCGGGTGACTTCGTGGTCGGCCCCGAGCATCCGGCCAGCATCCCGGCGGCGAGCAGCGTGAACAGCGCTACTGACAATCTGAGCTTTTTCATGGTTCTCCTTTGAACGGATGATCCTAGCCCAAAATACTAGTCACCAGGAGAAAGTGTTTCTGTGCAGAAAGGAACACATGCGATCTTGGTCGCAGAGTCGCAGCCGTTGATGGCAACCCGTTGGCTTCCGTGACAAGTGCTGCCGCTTCTCTGCGAACGGCTGTGCCGGGAAATCGTTTCCCAGCGATCCAACGCCAGACTTGAGGTGGAACACACTCTTATGGCGGAACGTGAGAGGTACGTTGAGATCGGAGCTAAGTAGGCAGGCGGCCCCGACTTCGAGTCCATCCTTAACTTTCGAGGGTCCGACCTCGAGCGGGGGCGACTTTCGCGTTGATCTTACTCTCGGCGGCGCCCCATTCTAACGGCGTGCTCTTCGACGTTAGGGTGGGGCTTTAACTTTGTTCCACCCCGACGACCTCAAGCAAACAAAAACTCCTTAGTCCTAAGTTCCTTGATGGTATCCCGCAGCTTGGCGGCCTTCTCAAATTCAAACCGCTTGGCCGCTTCCCGCATATCGCTCTCTAACTTCCCAATGTAAGCATCGAGCTCTTCCTGTGATTTCAGTTCCGGAATGCCGTCGGCTTCGGGCCCGGTCAGGTCGGTGTAGTCGGCGCCGACAATAGCGACGAGCGTCATATCGAGCGGACGAATGATGGATTCGGGCGTGATCCCGTTCTCTTCGTTGTAGGCCTGCTGGATGGCGCGCCGCCGGTTGGTTTCGTCGAGCGCCTTTTTCATGGAGTCGGTCATGCGATCCGCATAGAGAATAGCCCGTCCGTTCAAATTGCGGGCGCAGCGCCCAATCGTTTGGATCAGCGAACCAGCGGAGCGCAGGAAGCCTTCTTTGTCGGCATCGAGAATCGCGACCAGCGATACTTCGGGCAGATCGAGTCCTTCGCGCAAAAGATTGATGCCGATCAATACATCGAACTCGCCTTTGCGCAGGTCGCGCAGGATCTTCACCCGCTCCAGCGTTTCGATTTCAGAGTGCATGTAACGGCACTTCACGCCGACTTCGCTGTAATACTCGGCCAGGTCTTCAGACATGCGCTTGGTCAGCGTGGTCACCAGCACGCGCTCGTTGCGGGCGACGCGGTCGCGGATCATGTGCAGCAGGTCGTCAATCTGTCCTTTAACCGGACGGATCTCGACCGGCGGATCGATCAAACCAGTGGGGCGGATGATCTGCTCGACCACCACTCCGGCGGACTTAGTAAGCTCGTAGGGGCCGGGAGTGGCGGAGATATAAATGATCTGGTTGGTGCGATGCTCGAATTCCTCGAACGTAAGCGGACGGTTGTCGAGCGCCGACGGCATGCGGAATCCGTATTCGACCAGCGTCTGCTTGCGCGAGCGATCGCCGTGATACATGCCGTGAAGTTGGGGCACGGTCTGATGCGACTCGTCGATGAACATCAGAAAGTCGCGCGGAAAATAATCAAGCAGCGTCGGCGGCGGCTCGCCCGGAAGGCGTCCGGTGAAATGGCGCGAGTAGTTTTCGATGCCGTGGCAGTAGCCCATGGCCTTGATCATTTCGAGGTCATACATCACGCGCTGATGGATGCGCTGCGATTCCACCAGCCGTCCCTGCTTCTCAAGTTCCGCTTCCCACCAGGCCAGTTCGGTTTTTATGGAAGCGACGGCTGAGGCACGGGTTTCTTCTTTCATCACATAGTGCGTCTTCGGATAAATCGGCAGCCGCATATAACGCTGCTTGACCGTGCCAAATAGCGGATCGATCTGCGAGAGCGATTCAATCTCGTCACCAAACATCTCGATGCGGTAGGCGTTGTCGTCGTAGGTGGGATAAATTTCAATGACATCGCCGCGCACGCGAAACGTCCCGCGGCGGAAATCGCCTTCGGTGCGCTCGTAGAGAATTTCAACCAGCTTGCGGGTAATGTCCTGGCGCTTGATCTTCTGTCCTTTTTCAAGGAACAGCAGCATCCCGTAGTAGGCCTCCGGCGAACCCAGGCCATAAATGCAACTGACCGAGGCAACAATCAAACAGTCGCGCCGCTCAAACAACGACCGCGTAGCCGAGAGCCGCAGCTTGTCAAGCTCGTCATTGATGGTGGATTCCTTCTCAATATAGAGGTCCGCCGCCGGCACATAAGCCTCCGGCTGGTAGTAGTCGTAGTAGGAGACGAAGTACTCCACGGCGTTGTGGGGGAAGAAACTCTTGAACTCGTGGTAGAGCTGGGCGGCGAGCGTCTTGTTGTGTGCCATGACGAGGACGGGCCGGTTGGCGGCCTCGATCACTTTGGCGGCGGTGTAGGTCTTGCCCGATCCGGTGACCCCGAGCAGGACCTGATGCTGCTCACGATCGAAGACGCCGCGGGTGAGCGTGTCGATGGCTTGCCCCTGGTCGCCTTGGGGCCTGTAGTTGCTTACCAGCTTGAAATCCACAGCTCATTATAGGGTAGGGAAGAGGACTGGTTGAGGGATGTCCTTCTGTGTAAATCATGCTCTTTGGCAGGCAGGTACATGAGAACTTTGTACTAAGTGATTCACCCTAGATGCTGAGCAAGACTGCTATACGTCTCTGCCCGCAACCTGCCTGCAACGACTGTAATAGTGGTTTTCCAAGCAAAAAACGCGCAACCAGAGTTTTTACACGAAGTTAACGCCGGGAGCCCGATTTGGCCGCGTGGTTGCAAATTGAGACGCAAAGACCCGAATCCAGATGAGCCGAGGGGCCAGGTTTCGGGCCTGCGTTTGGGGCGATCAGGTGTGTATTTTTATGGAAGAGAAGTTCAGCCAAGTAGGCCCCCGGGAACGGCAGATCATCGATCTGCTTCTCCAGGGATGTGACAACTCGGAAATCGCTCGGGATCTGAACATCGCCGAGCGCACCGTCAAAGCGCATTTCAACCGCCTGTTTCTGCGTTTCGGAATCAAGGGGGGCATCAAGCGGGTTAAGCTCGCGACTTTACTTTATAGGAGGCAATTATGGCTAGAGAAACAGCAAACCCCCGCGGGCCCAGCGAACGCGAACAACTCATCATTCAACGCGTAGCCGAGGGCTGCAAGAACCGGGAGATCGCCGATTCGCTCGGGACCACCGAGCACGTGGTAAAAAATTATTTGCGATTGATCTACGACAAACTGGGATTGTGGAACCGCGTCGAGTTGGCGCTATGGTATGAAGCGCGGCAGCACGAGCAGGTCTACCACGCCTGAGTTTCGTAGGGGCCATTTCTTGCCCCTCGGCCCTAACAGCCTGTGGTGCAAGTACGATTCGTATCAGGCATGCCTTCAGGTATGCCGTAAGTGCTGCGTTGTGAGGGCGCCTTCAGGCGCTGAGGCCGGAGATTGGAATTTTCTCAGGCCACGAATCCACTCGCATTTCTTCCTTTAAATAGATGGGCCGAGGGCGTGGCCATTGCTGGCACTTCGATGTTGTGCCCACGGCTTGCGAGGTGGCCTACGTTCTCGCGCCGCTGGCGGCTTACCAAGGCCACCACTCCTCAGTAAGCAACCTCCCTCATGCCGAGCTCCTGGTAACTAAGCGTCGACGGCGTAACGGTAGTGCCGCTCGATAACGCAGAATCAAAATACATGCTGGCGTTGCCCGTATCGGTGATGGTGGATCCGATCATCGACCCGTAGAAGGAGGAATTGCCGGTGAGCGAGATGGGAGAGTTAGGGGCGTTTACGATCGCGTAGGCGTTCGAATTCCCGGTAACCGTAATGGGTTGCGTGCCTGGGTAGTTGATCTTGAAGTTCGGGGCCACGCCGCTGGCGTTATCAATTGCGTTGCCGGTCAAATCGAGAGGCTGCGCGGAACCTGTGAAACCCTGTCCGGCGATATTGATAACCACCGCTCCGGCCGGACTAATCTGGATAGTCCCGTTTCCGGTGAGTTGAAGGCTATTGATGTTGTAAACTCCTGGAGCCAGAGTCAAAGTGGCATTTCCTGTGAAACTGAGATTGCCGTAATTGCCGGGAACCAGACTCGTTGAAGTATTGCCAGTGTAGCTAGTGTTAGTGGTAGGCGGCAGAGGATTCGGCAAGGGAGGGGTAGGCTCCGTTACACCGCCAGCAGGATTCGCAACCAACTTTGGAGTCGCCGCCACAGTGATATTGCCGGTCTCAGTGGCACCGTCGGGACAGGCGCCGACGGTCGTGTTCGGCGCTTGAATGTCGCCTCCTATATTGACATTGCCGGTCAAGCTCACGTTACCGTTCGTTCCGATGTTTCCACCGGTAGTCGTGGAGATCGTAAAGGGTGGGTTTCCGCTGGAGCTGGAATAGCTGCCCGTGGACGCGTTTCCCGTCATTGTGAAGGCCCCACAGGCCGTGCTGGTGGCAAAGAAACCAGCGGTGTTGTTCGTCACGACTGTAGGAGGAGGCAGGGCTACATCGGCCTGTATTATCTTTCGCGCTCCGCTAATAGGGTTGACGGCGAGAGCAGTCAAGAGGTAAACCGGACTGGCCGGGGTCGCCATTGCACCGCAAGTGGCTGCCGTCAACAAGACTTCATTGGTGCCGTTATAGCACACGGCGGTACTGCACCCAGCCGCTCCAGTCGTAGCGCAAGTCGCACTATCCACCGGATAGTTTTCTATCGATCCGTTCTCTTTCAAGGCCACGCGCACCCACACATACGGAAGGGCAGCAGTCGTAGCTGCCCACGGAGCGTTGCTGGTCGCGGTCGCATACCATCCCGTGCCCGCGGGTACAGCGCTGCAGTGCACATCGGAGCTCTGGGCGGCTACGATCCCATATCCGTCATGGCATAGCTCATCATCGGTGTAAATCGTGCCCGCCGTCCAGGGAGCTACGGAGGTCGGAGTCGGCCCACCCAGCACGTAGAGGATTGAGTTGTTGGCGCTGGAGGGCAAGCTGGTAGGGAGCGTAAGAGGGGCGGCATTGGAAGTCATCATCCGGTCGCGAACCTCTTCAATGCCCGCCCGGGCGGCGAAGTCGAGCGTCCGCTCTCCCCGATAATTGGCATTGACTCCGGTCTCCGTATTGGTCATCAGCACCAAACTGGCGGCTACGGCTGACAGTAATAGCAGTATGAACAGCGCCGAGATAAGCGCTATTCCGTTTTGCTGGTTTGTTTTGGACCGTTTCATCGAAAGACCCTCCATCGAGAGACACCGGCCTAGTGGATTTTCGCTTCCGTTGACACGGTGAAGTTCGTATAAGCGTGGTTCGTCGGGTTCGGTGACTTGGACTGGACGTTGAGGAGCAGCCCGACGTTCTTGATATTCGCCGTGGCACTCCCGTCCGCGCATGTCGCCGCACCACAGGGCAATGTGGCCGCGTTGCCGGCCTTATCGTAAGCGGTGAATATGTTTAGATTCATCACACCGTCCACTTCCGTGTAGTACGTCGGCGTTGCGCCGCCGGCATAGAGGGCCTTCGAAACCGCCCCACGGCGCAGCGTGCATGGGCATGGCCCCGCGGCGGGCGAGAGCTGCACGAAAACTTCGCTCACACCGGTGCCGTCGACGTCCCCTTCGTACTGAATCGCAGTGCTGCTGATACTGACCAGGCCAGCGGCGTACAGATTTGGATTAGCCGTCGAAGTAGCCGTATCGAACATCGCCAGGCTGGGAAAGCCGGCTTGATGCAGATCCTGCACCACCTGGTCCATGAACTGGCGAGACTCCTGAGTTAGATCGATGTTGACTGCCTGGTTAGTGTTGGATTTCTGCATTTCTGTGACTCCATTCACCACCACGCCAAAGACTATCAGCAAGATAGCTACTGCCATCAGCAACTCCAACAGCGAAAATCCGCGCTGGCCGCCCTCTCGAATTCTTGCGAACTTCCCCATCGCTTTTGACATCACTGTCCTCCGATGCCGCGCAGAGTTATTGGCATAGCGTAAATCGCGCCTCCGAGTTGAGTCGAAGAACTCGTTTGCCGCGCAGAGACCGTGATGAGACGGGTATAGGTGTCCATATTGATCACATTCCAGCGCACGTCGTAGGTGCTCTGCGCGCCTGCCGCGCCACAATCAACGTATTGCATGGCGTAGCCGGGGACGGTGCTGGTTGCGGGCGGAATTGCGCTGTAGGTCTGACTCGGATTTATGCCGCCATAGTTGTAGTCGGTCGCAGTGGTATCCAGAAGCGCCCCAGCCCCAGCCGGCGCGGCGCCTCCCGTGGTGGCAATCGCCCATTGGTTCCCCACACAGTCGGTCAAGTAGATTGTGGCCGTGGAATTCGGACTCTGGGCGGCGATTTGATCGAGCACCAGTTGAGCCAGCAAGGTTGCGGTCGTATTTCTGCTGTTCTTGTTGTTCGAAAGGGCGGCGGAGATGAACAGAGTTGACAATGCTCCCAGACCGGTCGCCAGCACGGCCATGGCGATCACCAACTCGAGCAGAGTCATCCCGGCCTTGCCCCTCCGCGCCCGCGCTAGTTTTCTTGTTGTCCTCAGCATTTGTTTCCTCATTGATTGAAGGGAGCCCAAGTCCCACTCGCGTCGTAGTACCAGGTTTTGATTCTGCCCGCCGGAGTGATTGTGACCGCATCCCATTCCTGGATCGTCGAGGATTGGAAAAAAGCCACATAAGCGACCGGGCCGCCTCCGCTGTTGCAAACCGTACCGGTTCCCCCGGCGGCGATGGCTGGAGTACAAGGCAGCCCATCCGGCCCCCACGTGGGAGCCGTGTTCTTTATGATCGCCGAAGCGCAGGAGCCGCAGAACTGAGTAAACAGATTGCTCGTGTTGGGGGCTGCCGCTTGCGCTTGTGGAACCGCCTCCGATGACAGCGTAACCATGGGATCCGCGGGCGGTCCCGCAGTATAAGAACCGGTCGGAGGCGCCCCTTTGCCCGAAGCCCCATTCACGTTTTGCGGATAAATGTCCACATACGCCATCTGAGGAGCGCTTCCCGCTGCGGCTTGTATATACACAGAATAATATCGGTCGTCGTTCACTGCCCGGGTACGTGCCATCTGCAATAGGTTGGCGTAGTCAGATTCAGATCCCCTAAGCCTAGCCTGTCTTATTGGGGTCATGAAGGCGGGAATCGCGATCGCCGTCATAATCATCATGATCACAACCACGGTCGTCATCTCCAGCAGCGAGAATCCATGCTGGCCTTGTAATCGGTTTGTAGCTTGGAGCTTTGATTTCATTGTGCTTCTCCTGCGCTGAATTGCGGCGCAGCTCGCCGCCTGTTGTCGGCGACGACATTCAACAAGCGAGGTACAGTAATCCCTGCCAAAATCATGATGATGTCAACGACGATCACCATTTCAATCAGGGAAAGCCCCGAGCTTTTCTGTGTCGTGGAACGCAGCATACTAAGTGCGCGCTCTTAGTCAGTTCGGGGTGTGCCCCTGTTGATTCATCGTAGGGGCGCGGTGGGAGATAGGTCAAAGCACTTCAGTGCAATAGCGGCGATCTTTTGTAATTCCTGAGGTTACGATGGTCACTTATATGAGGTTTGCGCTGCCGATGCTTGGATTCGACCGCTGGCCGCGTTAAACCCGAGTTCACTGTTGTGCTGGCCGTCGGGAGGCCCACTCTGCGAAAAGCGCGAAACGAGGGGCATCCTCGCTTTCTTCTCTGCCAGCAGTAATCGGAAGGTGAATTACTTGCGGTTACTCGCAGGCGCTGCGACCGGCGGGTTCGAAGCGATCCATCTGCGCTTCGCGCTGGCCGTTGAAGCGGCCGCCGGCCGTCTTTCCGTACTGCTCTTCGCCCGGACAGTAGTAGAGAGCGGTGTGCGGATCGACCCAGACCTCGATGCCAGGGTCTCCTTGAAAATGGACCGCGGGTGCGGGAGCCTCGGCGATTCCGAGAGTGACGAGCGCTTTTTCCCACGGGTGGAGGGCTGCCCGCCGCGGCGAGCCTGGCGCCGGCCACAGCAGTGCCACCGCGGCCACGCAGATGGCCGCCCCCAGATAGAGGTCGGCGCGCTGAAAGCGCAGCTTCACTCGCAGGTCCCCAAAGCGCTGAATCATGGAACTCGCGCTGGCATCGGCGTCGGTAAGGAAAGAATCGTCGCTCGTGGATAACTGGAATGGCGGGACGGTCAGCTCAGCGTCTGCAGGTGCCAGCTCTTCCGGAGTCAGGTCTGCTGAAGTCGCGTCTTCCGGAGTCAGGCCTTCTGGTGCCCAGTCTTCGGTTGCTTCCGTGATCCATTGGCTTTTCGCTTCGGCTTTGTCGAGTGGCGATGCGTCGAACGCTCGATCGTGAATGGTCCCGGTCTTTTCCTGCGCGATCGTTTCCGCTGCCACCTTTTTGGCAACCGGCGGGACGCCCGTCCGTGGACCTTCGCGTCTCTCGGGAGAGCGCTCGGGCCACAAGCCCTGCTCCTGGCTCCTCAGCCACATCGACGCCCAATTGCGCTGCATGCGTTCCCCGGGACGAAACTCATCCAGGCCGCAGCTCCCGCACCGCGATGCCTCTGCCGGCATCCGAGCGCCACAATGCTCGCAAACTCTTCCGGCTTCCGGTTCGGAGTGTGCTTCCGGTTCCGCCTGGGTTTCTCGAGCGGGTGTTTGTCGAGCGAGTTTCTTCCGGTCGTTATGCTCCTGAATGGTGAAGGCAGCGGACAGCAAGCCCTGAAAGGATTGCTCGTCGAGTGTCAGGCTGGGCCGGTTCGCGGACATAGCATCGCGGGGGAGAAAGATCGTCGAAACTGGCACCATTGTAGTGCAAGTCTTGGCAATCTGAAACGAAGAAATGGGAGCGCTTTTGGAACGGGATTCCCGTTTGCGACTTCCAATGTGGAATCGAATCATGAAAACCATCTAAGAGACGGCGAAGGAAAGTAGAACCTGGGAGTGTAACTATATGGTTTTAAACGGCATTATTAAGCAGCGAAGATTTGGCGAACAGCTTGCTTCTATTTACGGCGGGTCGCGACCCCAAGACTGAACTGAAGGAGCAGACGAAAAGCCAAATCCAATGATTAACCTTAATGAGATCAAGATAACGCCCCGTGACCGCCAGGTGCTGCATCTGCTGGTGCAGGGATGCAGTAACAAAGAAATCGCGAGCCAGTTGAACATCAGCCCGCGCACCGTCAAACAGCATCTGCGCACGCTGTTTCTGCGCGCAGGCATCAAAGAAGGCCGGAAGCGAGTGAAACTCGCCACCGCCATGTTTATCAAAGAACAGTTCATCAAGGAGCAGGTGCAACCATGCAACCCCGTGATCGGCTAACCGCCAAGGAAATTCAGGTCGCGACCCTGGTCTGGCAGGGTCTTACCAACAAAGACATTGCTGGGGTGCTCATCACCAGCGAGCAGGTAGTGAAGAACTACCTGCGCACCGCCTTCGACAAGCTGGGAGTGTGGACCCGACTCGAACTCGCGCTCTACGTCGCCAGCCACGGCGGAGCGAACTGGCATGTGCCATTGGGCAATGGGCTATTGTCACCGGCAGCAGGGTGGAGCGCAGCCGGGGACGCGGAAGCCGCTGTGTTCGCGGATGGGGAAAGAAAGAGGGCCGCGGCCTCCGGAGGGACTCGCTAGAAATTGCCGCGTCCCGGCGACTCGCACGCATCGTGGTCAAGCGGATCGCCGTCAGGTGTATTCGGCAGGTCTCATGTTAGGCCTCAGGCGTCATGTGTCAGGTGTCAGGTCTCAGGAGAAATTCGCTCCCGGTGTGGTTTTGCTTTTCCTGAGACCTGAGACCTTTGCTGGGCGGACGGAAACAGATTTCACACTCGTCGCTGTGACCGGGCTATGACTGGCGGTCCCCGCAAGCCTCTCGGTTCGCGGGGCTGCCAGTTCTAACTAACATGTTTTCAGAAGAATAGCCCGCCAGCTTCTCCCAAAAGCAGCCGCCCGGAAAGGTGCGCCGCGCCCCGCAATCCCGGTTATCAAATTGCTCGCTTGCTGGTGGACCCGTTCGATCCGCTTCATCAGTTCGGAGCTTCTTCAATCCCGGCCCAGACTGAGGTAGGTATGGCTTACAAGGACATTTTCTGGATGGCCTGCGACTCAACCGAGCAGTTGCGGGCCGAATACGGGCCGTTTCACACCCGGGAAGAAGCGGAAGTCGAAGCCCGCAAACTTGGCTTTGGATACCTGCTGCGCTACGAGCACATTCTCGGTCCCAACGAAGAAATCGAAGAAGTTCGCTGCGTCTTCCTCGAACTGCGGGACGTGACTCTTCCCAGGGAGGGCGTGATCTTTCACACCCGCTGTGCCAGTTGCGGCGAGGCCGAGACCCACGAGAGAGCGTGGCAGGCGGAAGTCTGGGCCGACATCCACGAATTCGAACATACCCGCCACAAAGTCAGACTGTTCGAGCATGCCCGCGGAGAAGGTCTGAAAGAGATCGCCGACTGGCGCGGCCACGCGGCGTGAGACCAGTTCTCAGCTATCAGTTCTCAGTTCTCAGTTAAACCAAAACCACGTTGGGACGGACGCATTCGTCCGTCCAGTCGGGCGAAGCCCGACAGCGACTGTGGATACAACCGCACCGACCCTTTGTGAGCCTCGCGCAGAATATCTTGCAACAAATTGTCATCCTGACCCTGAGCGGAGCCGAAGGGGAAGGATCTGCTTTCGCCACCAGCGTCAGAAGCCCGAGGTTCCAGGCGAATTCATCGCTTCTACAAGCCCGCTCGTGGAGGGACGGGCGTCCTCGCCCGTCCAAGCCGAGCGAAGCCCGGCAGCTCTGTGTAGAGCGGACACTCCTGTCCGCTGCCTTTGACCTTGAGGTTGATGTTTCCCGTGTACGTACAGTGTTTCACGTGGAACACTTTGTAAGGGCTCTGTTATACGTACATAAATATACATACATTGACTGTATAAAAAGGGGTTCGTGCGATTTTTTAGCGGGGAAGGGGTTTTAAATTGTTGATAATGCTCGGGGTCGTTTGTGGTTAGATGACCACAGTCGTGCAGTTGTTACGCTGTACTTTTTACGCTGGTCGCTTTTGGGGCGGGTCTTCCCGGAGCGGCTTTCGCTACTACTCCGACGGAGAGCGCGGCCCCGGGTTGGTGAACGAGACGCAGAAAGCTGAGCTTCCCCGGCACTTCGCCTGATCCCGATCATCCGGAATCCCAGCCTTCGAAAACCGCGAAGGGTGGGGCAGCCTCAGTCGTGGCGGCTCCCAGGGTGGGTCAGTCTCCAGATATTTTGGCAGCCATACGGGAACATCCAGCCGCACGGGCCCCCTTCGCCTGGGCCACCCGGCACCGCTAGCCCGAATTGTGATTTTCGATTACGGTTGCACCGTCTGCGTGACCGACGCCGAGCTCTCGGCGATGTTCGAGTCTCCGTTGTAGGTTGCCGTGGCCGTGGTTGAGCCGACGGGCAACGTGGAAGTTGTGAACTTGGCCTTGCCGCCGCTGAGTTGCGCCGTTCCCAGCACCGTCTTCCCCGCCGTAAACGTCACTGGCCCGGTTGCCGTGACCGTCGGCGAGGTGATCGTGGCGGTGAACGTCACTGCCTGACCCTGGGTTGACGGATTCGGTGACGAACTGAGCGTGGCCGCGCTGGTGGTTTCCTTTACCACCTGGTTCAGGATGGCGGACTTACTGCTCGCGTTGTTCGCGTCGCCCGAGTACACCGCGGTTAGCGGGTAAGTGTAGACGTTTAGATTTGACTTGGTCAGCGTGGCTACGCCGCTGGCGTTGAGCGTGGCCGTACCGATGCTGTAGCCATCCCACGTAAAGTTCACTGTTCCTGTGGGCGTGACGGAGCCCGAGGTCGTCACCGTCGCCGTCCAGGTTACTTTTTGCCCGTAGATGGACGGGTTCAGGCTGGAGGCGCGCGCCACCGAAGTCGGGCACTTCCCGACGCATGGGCCGGTGTTGTTCAGCAGTACGCTCACTATGCCGGGCGGAGGGTTCGTGCCGCCGGAGCCAAAGTCCCCTAGGACAATGTCCGGCCGGCCGTCGCCAGTAAGATCCGCGACCGCGACCGAGGTTGCTTCGTTCCCGCCCGAGAGGTAGGTCTGCGCCGGCTGGAAAGTGCCGTCGCCGTTGGCCAGCAGTACGCTGCCGGCACCGTTGATCGAATCCGAACTACCCCAGTTCGCGACTACCACATCCTGTTTACCGTCGCCGTTCATATCTGCAATGGCTATCGAGATCGGAGAGTTGCCCGCGGAGTAAGCTACGCCTTGGAGGAAGGTTCCATCGCCGTTTCCTAGCAGAACTCCAACATCACCCCCAGAATTCCCAATGCTACACTCATTGTATCCGCAATTGGATGTGAGGATGTCGAGCTTGCCATCCCCATTCACGTCTGCGAGTGCTATGGAAGCCATGTACACCCCGAACAGGACGTAGTAGGTCACCGCCGGTTGGAAGGTTCCGTCGCCATTGCCCAGCAGAACGCCCGCTACGGAGCTCACGAAGTTCGCCACCACCAAGTCGAGTTTGCCGTCCCCGTTCACATCCCCCACCGCCACCGACCTAGCTGCGTATCCGCCCGAGTCGTAGGTCACCGCCGGTTGGAAGGTTCCGTCGCCATTGCCGAGTAGAACGCCTACCGATCCCTCCCCGAAGCCGTTCGCCACCACCAAGTCAAGTTTTCCGTTACCGTTTACGTCCGCCGCAGCCACGGAAACGGCATAGTAGTCTCCTGAGGAGTACGTCGCCACTGGCTGGAATGTCCCGTCGCCGTTGCCCAGCAGCACGCCCACGTAGCCGTGGATAAAAGGCGCGCCCGCACAGTCCAACGAAGGATCGCAACCGCCGGCCACCACTATGTCCAGCTTGCCATCCCCGTTGACATCGGTGACGATGACTGAGCTCGCATTCCACCCTCCTGCGTCGTAGACGGTCGGTGGCTGGAAGGTGCCGTCGCCGTTGCCTAGCAGCACGCCCACCGACCCCTCCGCCTGGGGGCAGGAGTTGGTGGAACATTGGGCCACGACGAGATCAAGCTTGCCGTCCCCCCTCAGATCCGCAATCGCGACTGAGGAAGGGTTGATCCCGCCCGTCTCGTAGGTCTTCGGCGGCAGGAACGAAACGCTCGCCCCGGCCACGGCGATCGAGAAGTACAGGGTGCTGGAAACGCCGCCGCCCGGGCTGGGGCTGACTACCGTGACCGCGGCTGTGGACGCCGTGGCAATGTCGGATGCAGGGACAGCCGCGGTTAGCTGGGTGCCTTTTATAAAGGTCGTGGCTAGCGGAGAGCCGTTCCAATCCACTGTTGAAGACGAGACAAATCCCGCGCCATTCACCGTCAGAGTAAACCCAGCCCCGCCGGGAGCAGTGGCGTCGGGAACCAGCGGCTGATCAAGGAAGGGCACAGGATTCTGCGCTATGGCCGACCCGGCGAATACTGTTAGAACGGCAATAACGATGACGAACAGAACTGAGGCGCTGAGAATGCGAATCTTGGGGATACGCTGGCGGGTCATGGGAGACCTCCTTAGCTGCGGACAATCGAGGACAGATCAATTCGTCAGGAGATGCGCTTCGGGACGGTTTACAGGCGGGGGAAGCCTGTGGAATGTTTCGCCGTGGTCGAAGGTGAGCACCTCCGGACTCTACGCGCAAAAAACGGAAATTTCCGTGAGCGCCGTCACAGCGGCGGCGTGGATCTTCCCGTGAATAATTTCTTTCTGCGAACCGCTCCAGCCAAGCCAGCCAATCCAGTTCCGAATAATGCGAAAGTGCCTGGCTCGGGAACGGTGCTGATAATCGTATTGCCGCTGCCGAGGGTCCCGTACACTTGGGAAAATTCGTTCGAGCCGACGACAGCGTAACCTTGTATGGTGCTGCCCCCGGAAACATTGCCTGAGATGTCGAAAACCTCGGAGCCGTCGGACAGTGTGCTTGAGTATGCCCAAGTGACCGTGCTGGTGAATGGGCCACTGAAGAGCACGCCGTACGGAACGCCATTGGTGCCGTTGCCGCTGATCGTGAAGCTTCCGCCACTGTTGAACAGAGCATCAGTGGCGAGGCTTCCCGACAGCAGGGAACTCGTGGTGAAGGTTACGCTGCCCAGATCCCCCAGGACTGGGCCGTTTCCGCCGAGGCCCACGACCGCCGAGAGGTCAGAGCCGGTAAGGGCCAGGCCCGCAGAACTTCCTGTAAGGGTGCCACCGAGGTTGCTGAAATCCACACTGTCCGCAAGCGCTGCCAGTGGAAAAGCTAGAGCCAGTAAAGCCATCAGAACTATCCGCTTCATGATCAGGTCCTCCTGAGACTGCGCTCGGAAACCGATCAGATTTCTCGGAGGCTTTCAGGCCTCCGCGGACGGGGCCGAACGCTTATACCCGAAATCCTGGGAGCCCGGCTCGCGGGCAGGGAGGATTACAGAGAGGGGAAGGTCTCTACGGGAGAAACTTATAGCACGGCGTGGAAGCTAAGTCAATGCCGGACTGTGGCGCGTCTTCTACCATCCAGCGACGGAGGACTCAACCCGTCAACCATGTGTTTCCTCTGACGCTTATGATCGACCTGTGGTGCATGGTCGAGGTGTGCCCGTCCCAAGACGGCCCTTGAAGCTGGGCAACAGCCCTAGTAAACAGCCTTTCTTAGTTTGCAGGCAGTAAATCGCCCGCGGCGAGGACGTAAGTGGTCTGCTTATCGAGCTTGATATTGGAACGCTTGGAAGTAAGGGTGACGGCTCCGTCGCCATTGCGCGTGGACTCTACATTTTTCATCAAGACGCGGTGCTTCGAAATGCCTGGCGCGAGCGGCGCGTCCTTGTCCGTGGCCGTGTCAGAGCCTGGAAATGGCGGTGCGGTCGGATTCCTCTGGCCGGGATAAGCGCCAGTTCCATTCCAAACTTTCGGGTTGTTTGCGGCGTTCGGCAGGCCAGACGAGAGATCCGGAGCCGCCAGCGTCGCCACGGGGTAATACCAGGCGGTCAAATAAACCTTTGGCGCGAGCGAAAGCACGATGGGTGCTGAGCCATTCTTCCACTGCGCGGAGTCCATGCGAATGGCAAGGCGGGATGGGGCGCTGGCAGATTTCGCCACGGACTCGATAACTTCTCCGGACAAGAGCGCATCCCGCGGGACGACTACGCCATTGACCATGGTGGCAACTGCAAGTTTGGCCCGGACCGCGGTTCCGACGGGGGTGGTGCCGGCAACCACGTTTTGCCGCATGATCACGGGAAACTCGATCCCTGCCGAGGAACTGGGCGCAGCGGGCGTCGGTTGATTGGGCGTCGGTTGGCTGAAGGCGGCGGAGGCGAGAACGACAGCTAACATCGCGTGGCGAACGGCGATGGTTTTTTTGCTGGCCGTTTTGCTGAACGTTTTGCCGAACATCTGTGCGTCCCCCTTTGCTGACTGACTGGGACAGCGCTTCAAGCGCGGAAAGTCCGCCTTCGGGAACTGCTGGAATTTACTTTATTGTACTCGTCCGGTAGATGAGTGACACCCTTCACCGAGTCAATTTTGCGGCGGCAGCTTCGTCGAGCAGCCACAGCAATTTTCCGTCGGAGGGTTGCACTCGTTGCGAGGGTAATGGAGGAATGTTCTTTCCCTCGAGAACCTGATGCAGCATGTCGGCTTTTTCCGCGCCACTGGCCAGGAACATCACTTCGGCGGCGCGATTGAGCACCGGGAAGGTGAAGGTGATGCGGTAGGCGTTGAACTTTGTGACCCAATTGGCGACTACCAGGCGCGACTGTTCGTCGAGCGCCAGGGAATCGGGGAAGAGCGATGCCGTGTGGCCATCGGGACCCAGGCCGAGCAGAATCAGGTCGAAGCGCGGGAATTCGCCGGGTTGGAGTTCAAAGAATCGGCGGAGCTGAGCCTCATAGTCCGAGGCTGCGGCGGCGGCATCGGGATTCTCGGCCGGCACGCGAAAGACGTTCTCGGGTGGAATCGCAATCTTCGCCAGCAACGATTCATTGACCATCCGGTAATTACTTTCGGGGTCGGTGGGCGGGACGTGACGTTCGTCGCCGAAGAATAAGAAGATGCGGTTCCAGGCGAAGTCGGGGTAACTGGCGGCGAGCAGGGAATAGAGAGCTTTTGGAGTCGAGCCACCGGAGAGCGCGACCGTGAATCGTCCCTGGGCGCCGATGGCGGCGCGGGCCAGGCGAATGAATTCTTCGGCGGCCGCGTGAAAGAGATCGGCGGCGGTGGCGACGACTTCAATGATTCGAGTAGACGGCATAGGAAAATTTGTAATTTTGTAATTTGGTAATTATGTAATTTGATCCCCCGCGATCAGCAAAGCTAAACACAAATTACAAAAGTATCCGATTACCAAATTACACAATCCTTATCATTTCTCGAAATCTCTCCAGCGCCGGCCATCGCGTTCCATCAGTTCGTCGGACTCTTTCGGGCCCCAGGTTCCGGCGGGATAGTTGGGGAAATGACGCGGCGGCAGCGCCTTCCACACGTCGAGTACGGGATTGACAATGCTCCAACCAGCCTCGACCATGTCGGCGCGCTGGAACAGCGTGGCGTCGCCGGTCATGCAGTCATGCAGCAGGCGTTCATAGCCGGTCGAAGGAGTGAGCCCGAAATAGTCGGCGTAGTTGAAATCCATATTCACTTCGCCCAGTTGCATGGCGGGCCCGGGAGTTTTGGCGGCAAAGCGCAGCGAGATGCCTTCTTCGGGCTGGATGTGCAGCACCATTTGGTTGGGCGTCAGGTTTTCCACCTGGGTTTCGCGGAACAGCATGAAGGGCGCGCGCCGGAACTGGATCACGACGTGCGTATTGTGGGCGGGCAGCCGCTTGCCGGTGCGCAGATAGAAGGGAACTCCCGCCCAGCGCCAGTTGTCGATCAACAGCCGCATGGCGACGAAGGTTTCGGTGCGCGAGTCCGGCGGCACGCCCTCTTCCGAACGGTAGGCGGGCACGTGCTCGCCGTCCATGATGCCCTCTCCGTATTGGCCGCGGACGGTTTTGCTGAGCACGTCTTCGTTGCTGAAGGGCTGGATGGCATGCAGAATTTTGGCCTGCTCGTCGCGCACCGCGTTCGCCTCGAACGAAATCGGCGGTTCCATCGCGGTCAGAGTGATGAGCTGCATGATGTGGTTGGGCACCATGTCGCGCAGGGCGCCCGCTCCATCGTAGTAACCGCCGCGTTTTTCGACGCCGACGGTTTCGGCAACCGAAATCTGCACGTGGTCAATGTAGCGGCGATTCCAGATGGGTTCGAAAACTCCGTTCGCGAAACGGAGCGCCAAAATGTTCTGCACCGTCTCTTTCCCCAGATAGTGATCGATGCGGTAGATCTGGCATTCCGTAGCGACTCTCAAAAGTTGTTTATTCAAAGCCTTGGCGGATTCGAGATCGTGGCCAAAAGGTTTTTCGATAATCACCCGCCGCCAATGGCTGTTGTCTTCGGTCATCAGTCCGACTTTCGCCAATCGGTCGACGACGTCGCCGAAGAAGTTGGGCGCGGTGGCGAGATAAAAGAAATAGTTGCCATGGGAGTTATGCTCCTGGTCAACTTTGGCCAGGGTTTCTTTCAGCTTGTCGTAGGTAGCGGGATCGTCGAAATTTCCACTTACATAACTTATGCGACGGACAAACCATTCCCACAAATCAGCATCGACGGCGCCGGTGGCAAACTGTTTGAAGTCTTCGGTGACCTTTTTACGCGCGTCGTCATCGCTCATGGGGCTGCGGCCCACGCCGATCACGGCGAACTCCCGCGACAGCAATTGCTGGCTGGCGAGATTGTAGAGAGCGGGAATCAGCTTGCGGCGCGTCAGGTCGCCGGTAAAGCCGAAGATCACCATGACACACGGATCTCCGGTGCGCCCCACCTGCGGTTTGATTGTTGCTGGCAGAACTTCTGTTGGAGCCATGGTTTCCTCTTGAGTGAGCTACGGGGACCGCTTCGTATTCTTCTCAACCGCGGCCAGCAGTGTGTCGAAGGCGTCGGCAAACGATTTCACGCCGTCTACAGTCAGCTTGTCGGTCACATCTTTCATGACGATGCCAACGCCGGCCAGATCGGCCATCGTTTTGCGCGCGGCGTCCAGGTCTTCGGTCAGACTCTGGCGCGGCTTGCCGTGATCGCGGAAGGCATCGAGCGTTGCCGGAGGGACAGTGTTGACGGTGTCTGGCCCGATCAATTCTTCGATGTAGAGCACGTCGCGATAGTTCGGATTCTTTGTGCTGGTGCTTGCCCACAGCACGCGCTGGGTTTGCGCGCCCTTGGCGGCCAGCGCTTTCCAGCGCGGAGAAGAAAAGATTCGCTGGTAGGCTTCGTAGGTCAGCTTGCCATTCGCAATTGCGACTTTCCCTAAAATCCCCTGCAATTTCGCCTTGCGGGCCGCGTCGGTTCCTTTCTTCAGTTGGTCGCCCACGAGCGAGTCGACCAGCGAGTCAATGCGGCTGATGAAGAAGCTGGCTACGCTCGCCATCTTGCTCACATCGCCGCCGGTCGCAGCAAACTTCTCAACTCCATCAATGAAAGCCGCGGCTACTTGCTCATACACCTCCTGCGCGAACAGCAGCGTCACATTGACGTTGATGCCCTCGCTGATGAGCTGGCGAAACGCAGGTATGCCCTCGGCTGTGCCTGGCACTTTGATCATCAAGTTTTCGCGGGCCACGCTCTTCCACAGCCGCCGCGCTTCGTCGATGGTGCCGTTGGTGTCATACGCCAGATACGGGGACACTTCGAGGCTCACGTAGCCGTCGCGCTTTTTCGTGTTCCGGTACACGGGACGAAGCAGGTCGGCCGCGTCCTGAATGTCGCGGATCGCCAGCAGTTCGTAGCGGCCCTTGGCGTCGAGGTCGGCGCGGCCGGCGAGCGAGTCGAGAAAATCCTGATACTGCGTCGAGCCGGCTATGGCCTTCTCGAAAATCGCGGGATTCGACGTCATGCCGCGCAGGCCGTCTTTCGTGATCAGGCGCTGCAGTTCGCCGCTCTTCAGCAGGTCGCGGCGGATGTAGTCGAGCCAGATGGACTGGCCGAAAGTCTGAAGCTGGATGAGAGGATTCGCGGCTTTTGCGGTTTCGAGCGTGCCCACTGGATTCATAACTATCTCCTAAACTGAGGGCTTGAATCGTTGAATGATTGAGCCATTGAATCAATGCTTGTTAGCAATCCGTTACATCACGATTCGAACAACTCGGTCGTCCCTACGGGACTTTAATCATTTGCCCCACGTTTCCCAGCGCTGAAGCGCTGGGCTAAGCTCGGTCGCCCCTAAGGGGGCTGGATTATCAACTCCCGAGCAGCGCCTCACTTGCCGAGCAGTTCGCGCGCTGCTTGCACGACGGCGTCGGTCGTGAAGCCGAACTTCTTCTGCAGATCCTTGAGCGGCGCGGAAGCTCCAAAGGTGTGCATGCCAATGACGCGTCCTTTCGGCCCTGTATATTGCGCCCAGCCGAAGGTCGAAGCCATCTCGACCGCGACCCGCGCGGTGACGTCGGGAGGAAGCACCTCATCGCGGTAACTCTGGTCCTGATGCTCGAACAAGTCCCACGAAGGCATGCTGACGACCCGGGCTCGTATGCCTTCCGCTTTCAGTTTTTCGTAAGCGTCGATGCAGAGATAGACCTCGCTGCCAGTGGCCAGCAGGATCACCTGCGGTTTGCCACCTTCGGCGTCGGCCAGAATGTAGGCGCCGCGAGCCAGGCCTGCCGCGGACCTGTATTTCGTGCGATCGAATGTGGGCACAGCCTGCCGCGTCAGGATCAGAGCCACCGGCTCTTTCTGCAGCTTCATGATGATTTTCCACGCCTCGACCACTTCGTTCGCATCGGCAGGGCGGAGCGTCATGAGTCTGGGAATCGCTCGCAGCGTGATCAGTTGCTCGATGGGCTGGTGGGTTGGTCCGTCTTCGCCGACGCCGATGGAATCGTGCGAGAAGATCCAGATTGCGGGAATTTCCATGAGGGCCGAGAGGCGGATCGGCATCTTCATGTAGTCGCTGAAGATGAGGAACGTCGAACCGTAGGCGCGGATTTTCGACAGCGCCATGCCGTTTACGATTGCGCCCATGGCGTGTTCGCGAATGCCGAAGTGGAAGTTGCGCGCGTTGTAATGATTCGCCTCGAAATCGCCCGCGCCGTCGAAGGTGAGCCGTGTTTTCGTTGATGGATACAAGTCGGCCGAGCCGCCCATGAGCCAGGGATCGTTCTTGGCAATTGCGTTCAGAACCTTGGAGGACGAATCGCGGGTCGCGATTCCCTTGGTATCAGGCGCAAACGTCGGCAGGTCCCTGTCCCATCCGTCGGGAGGTTGCTGATGCTGCATGCGTCCGAATTGAAGCGCCAAATCGGGATACTGCTTGCTGTACCCGCTGAACAGCGCGTTCCACTGGCCGCGCAATTGCCGCCCGCGCTTCCCCATGACGTCGCGAAAGTTCCCGCGCACTCCATCGGGTACCAGGAACTTGGCATCTTCCGGCCAGCCATAGAAGCGCTTCGTCAGTTTGACTTCTTCTTCGCCGAGCGCTTCGCCGTGCGCTTCTTTTGTGTCCTGACGGTGAGGCGAGCCGTAGCCGATGTGACTGTCTACAATGATCAGCTTGGGACGATCCTTCACGCTGAGCGCGTGGGTGTAGGCTTGGGCGAGCGCAACCAGATCGTTCGCATCGTGGAGGTGCTGGACATCCCAGCCATAGGCGCCAAACCGGGCGGCCACATTTTCGTCGTACGCGAGATCGGTTTTGCCTTCGATGGTGATGTGGTTGTTGTCGTAAATCCAGCACAGGTTCGAAAGTTTCAGATGCCCAGCGATCGATGCGGCTTCCGAGGAAATTCCTTCCATCATGTCGCCATCGCCGCAAATCGCCCAGATGTTGTAGTTGAAGAGGTCGAATCCCGGACGATTGAAATACTCCTCCAGCCAGCGCTCGGCGATCGCCATGCCCACGCTGTTGCCGACGCCCTGACCGAGCGGGCCGGTGGTCGTCTCGACACCGGAAGTCAAGCCGTATTCGGGATGGCCCGGCGTTTTGCTGCCCAGTTGCCGGAAATTCTTGATCTCCTCGAGCGAGACGGCAGGGGTCGAAAGAATTTCACCCGTGGGACTGACTTCTCGCACGCCCGCCAGATGGAGCAGGGAATACAGCAGCATGGAGGCATGCCCATTGGAGAGCACGAAGCGGTCGCGGTTCGGCCAGATGGGATCTTCCGGGTCATAGCGCAGAAACTGCTGCCACAGACAGTAAGCGACCGGAGCCAACCCCATTGGCGCTCCAGGATGGCCCGAGTTCGCCTTCTGCACTGCGTCGATCGAAAGAGTGCGAATCGTGTTGATACACAACTGATCGAGTTCGGTACCGGTGGCGACAGACTGGTCACTGACAGCCATCAATGCTCTCCACGCAAATCGGCTTGCGTTGCCGTACTTACGAAATTAGATGAAATCAGCGCCAAATAGATACAACTGCGCCAAACTACCCTAGTTCACATCGTGATCGCGAAACAAGACGAGGCACGAGAGGACTAGGTTCCGATTTTACACCGAGAAGAATTTGGCTCGCTGGCGCCGGATGGGTCGCGCTGACTGGTGCAACGCGAACTGCGATTTCAGGTAAGAAAAATCTTGGCCTGGCTGATTCTGTGTTGCAGGGTGGAGGCCAACTGGTCCACGTCTGTGGCCGCAAGATTCATCATGTCGGGGTCAAGGATCGGGATGCGGTTCGTTCCGATCGCGTCCCGCCGCACCTGGATCAGCAAAGCCTGGAGCGCGTGGGGATCGTATTTTTGCGGGGTCATGCGGATCAATTCCTGAAGTGCGACTCCGACCGTCATGCGTTCGCGGTAGGGACGTTCGCTGGTCATGGCATCGAAGGTCTCGGCCAGGGCCACGATGCGCACCGCTTGCGGCAATTCGTCGCCATGCAAGCCGTCCGGGTAGCCCGACCCATCTGCACGTTCATGGTGCCAGCGCACGATTTCCGGAATCTGCGGCCAGGGAAACTGCACATGGCTGACGATCTGATGCCCTACGACTGTGTGATCGCGCATCTCGCGGGATTCTTCCGCGTCGAGCGCCGACGCTTTTCCGATTAGCCGCTTATCGACGGCAACCATGCCGATGTCGTGCAGATAGGCCGCCGACCGGAGTGACGCAACGTCGTTCGAGTCCATCCCCAGTGCCTCGCCGATTGCCTGCGAGTAGCGGCCCACCCGCAGCGAGTGTCCATGAATGTTGACGTGTTTAACGTCGATGGCGGTGGCGAAAGCTTCAAGCGCGTTGTCGTAGAACCCGTGCAAGGAGGCCAGCAGCCGCAGGTTTTCGGAAACCCGCTGGGCCAGCGTCTGGCCGAGAGTGTGATTCTGAATGGCCAGCGCCACGTAGTGGCTCAGCATTTCAAAAGCGTCGAGCGCGTCTTCTTCGTAGACCGCATCGCCGGGCCGGCGTCCCAGGGCGATCACTCCGGCGAGCTTTCCTCGAACTTTCAGCGGGCAAACGCACTTGAACAGTTCGGGCGCGACATTGCCGTTCGAACTCAGAAAGACATCGTAGGTGGAACTGTTGAGCACTACAGGGCCGACGGCCGCTGTCAAAGTGTGCACGTGGCGGGGAAGCAGGGGAATCAGCGACGGTTCGGGCAGCAGCGCGAATCCTTGGGCATCGACCGAGGTCAGCAAGGAAGGCCGTTCGCCAAACGAAAACAGGACAGCCTCGCGCGCGCCGGACGCTTCCATCACGGCGGTCAGCATGGTGCGAGCGGTTTGGCGGAAGTCGCGGTCCGCCGTAAGTTCGGGCCCCAAATCCGCCAGCGCTTCGACTGTTCGTAAAAGCTTCTTGAGATTGGTTCCCTGCAATTCGTATAGCGGAGGTGCGAGAAACCAGAGCGCTATCAGGGTAGCACCGCCCCGCAACTCGGTTGTTAGTTAGTTTGGTGCAAGCGCCAGAGCACCGGTGAGCGAATCATCGGGCGATCGGATCATCTTTCCCTGCCGAACTTCCGATCACCCGATGACCACGCCGCGTCGGTAGTGGCTCAATTTGAAATTCACAGACTCTCGCGCTCGATCTAAATCCGTGGCATCATGGTTTCATGCCACCCCGCCCAATAAAAGGCATGAAAGCGTACATGTTTCTGGCGTTCGGAGCAATATGGCTGGTCGCTGTCATCGTGGCTGTCGTCTGGGGGAGCTTCGGTATCTCAATAATGGGTGACCATGATCCCGCTCGTGTTCTTGCATTGTTGCGCGTGCTGATTCCGTTGTTCTTTTTTGGTTGGATTGCTCCTGTTCTATTTGGCTCGTGGCTACTGTGGAAAAGTAAAACTTCAAATTGAGCCACTACCCGCCTCCCACTTGTCTTGACAGGCGCGCGGAGTTGGCTCATACTTCGGCCAAATCGCGCGCGCCGCTTCTGTTCTGCCGGTTTTGTCCGGCAATTTACCGACCGAGAGAGACCTGTGGTTGTGCCTCAATCAGGACCGCTTCGCTCCGGGAAAATACTCAGTGCTTTTGGCCGCGATTCTTCGCCGGAGACTTCCTCCAGTTGGTCCGGCAACATGTCTGACAATTTGGGCGAGAGCGCAGCCCTGTCGTCCCTGAAAGAGCTGATCGCAGCCGGGGACCAACGCCTGGACCCGATACTGGCGACCATCACAGACGCTGCCCGACAACTGACGGCCGCCTCCGGAGCCGCACTTGCGATGTGGAAGGAAGGGACGATGGTGTGCCGCGCGCGCAGTGGCGACACAGCACCGGCTCTCGGCGCGCAGTTGGGCGCGGGAACTGGAGGAATCTCGGGAAGGTGTTTGCGCACCGGTAAAATTCATCATTGCGCAGATACCGAGAATGATCCGCTCGTCGATGTGGAAGTCTGCCGTAGCCTCGGTTTGCGCTCGATTGCCGTCTTGCCGATTCAGGGCCGGCGCGGGATCAACGGAATTCTCGAGGTTCTTTCCACCAAGCCCGCAGCCTTCAGCGAACAGCATCTTGCTCTTCTTCAGCAACTGGCGGAGCTCGCGGAACGCGCACGCGCATCGCAACCGCATGGCGCATCGTCCGCCGCGCCGAAGCTTCCGGTGGAGAGGCCGCAACCCTCCGGCCTGCTACCGGCGTCGGATCGTGTCGAGGACGTGGCTCTGGCTTTCCTGGGAACTCGATCGCGACCGTTTGCTTTGGGCGCCATCGGCCTCGTAGCGATCTCGCTGCTTGCCCTGGCGATCTGGCTTGGGTGGCGCGGTCCGGATGACGCGGATGGTAAGGCGGATTCGACGAAGCCGTCTTCTGTCGGCACCACAACCGTCAACGCCGTAACCGCACATTCTCCCGACGAACATTCTCCCGACAAACATCCTCCCGATAATGACCCAGTCTGGAAGGCGAATCCTGGTGGCGAATCCCTGTTTCCATCCAGCGGAAAGACTTCAGCCGGAACTCCCGTGAAGTTCGTCTCAAAAGTGGACGTCGTTTCGGGAAAGAAGACTCCAAAGGATGTTGCTGCCCATTTCACCGTCACGCGCGAGGTCCGCGGCTCGCAGATTGGATCGCACAATGCCTCGGGCTCCATCGATCCGCGCTTGGATGAGACCGCCTCGACCGAGCCGCCGTCGATCTCCGCCGGCTCCACGAATCAGTCCGCTCTCAACGGAGTTCTCTCCGCGAAAGTTTCGTTGCCCGTGCCCTCTGCGCCGGTGTCGCAAGGGATTTCGGGCGGCCAACTGGTGCACCGCGTCGAGCCTGTTTATCCCGCGCAGGCTCTTCTTTCGCGCTTGGAAGGCAGGGTCATTCTGGCCGCGACGGTCATTGAGGATGGGACTGTGCGCGATGTGAAGGTTGTCGAAGGCCCACCCGAGCTTGCCCAATCCGCCGTGGATGCGGTGAAGTACTGGCGGTACGAGCCTTATGAGCTCGATGGAAAACCGGTGAAGACCGAGACCAGGATTGCCATTGACTTCAAGCTTCCCTCCGACGACGCCTCGCGCTGACTACGCTTTCTTGTGTGGGGACGGGGCTTTGCCCCGTCCAACCGGGCGCATAGCCCCACAAGCGCTAACGTAAGGCAAAGTTAGTTTTGGTGGAGCCGTCAACCGGCACCCCCTGGAAATCGACCAGCTTCGACTGGATGTTCCAATTTCCAGAAGCCGACTTCTGGACAACTTCACGCTGTCTGGCCGAAATCACGGACGCGATCTACTGTCCGCCTTCGGATAACTTCAGGTTTGCTCGTAATCGGGCAACAGAAAACCTTGACAACAGGGTTTGCAGTGACTTATAGTCCGTGCCCTGAATCGGAGCGACTCCCAAACTTCCAAACAGCTGCGGAGGAACGAGCCATGAAGACAACTCTGTTAGGAGTGGCGGCGATCGTCGCGCTGGTGCTCGCCGTCCCGGGCGGCAGGTCCAGCTCTGCGCAGGACAAGCAGGACAAGTACACTCTGCAGGTGCCGGGCGGACTCGCGTTCTCTGAGATCAAGGGATACGAACAATGGCAGGTAGTCGGCCCCAGCCTCACCGAAGCCGCAAACGTGATCCGAGTGATCCTCGCCAATCCGGTGATGATCAAAGCCTACCAGGAGGGCATTCCCGGCAATGGCAAGCCTTTCCCCGACGGCTCCAAGATTGTGAAGCTTGAGTGGAGACCGAAAAAGTTAACAGATCTCCCTTTTTCCGCGAGCACCCCGGACACGGTGCCTGGCGACCTGACGGAGGTCGAGTTCATCCTGAAGGACAGCAAGAGATTCTCGGACACGCACGGATGGGGATATGCCATGTTCGACTATGACGCCGCATCCGGAACGTTCGCGCCCGCCACGTCGGCCAGCAAGCCACCGCAGGCGCACGACGCCAGGTGCGGCGCCGCATGCCACACGCTAGCGGCGTCAAAGGATTATATTTTCACGGCATACCCCAAGAGGTGAACCCCATAGGCGCTCTCCAAGTCTCGATTCGTCAGGGCATAGCCCACTTCCATACTACACGCCGACCGGGAATGGCTTGGTGTGGGTTTCCGAACCCATCGAGAGTCCGGCGAACCGCCCCTGCAGCAGTGACATCAGCCCCGTGACCCAGTAACCGATCACGAACAACAGCAGGAAGGGAACCGTGAAGTAATTCTCGTTCTCGATGGCGTAAAAGACCGCCAGCGCGAAATAAGCTCCAATGAGGAGTTCAATCCACGGAACCCATCCCAGACGCTTGCGGTATTTTTTCGCGCCGACTCTGTCCTTCTTCGATTCGACGCGATACTTGGGAGTACGGACGAAGGCGGTCTGCCTGCCAACCAGCGCTTCGAGCACGGCAATCGTATTGGTGATCGTCAGCCCGATTCCGAGAGACATCAATATTGGCAGGTAGAGCAGCGATCGCAGCCAGCTTTTCGGAAACAGCTCCTTCTGCGAGACCAGATAGAAGCTGGAAATGGAGAACGTCGAAGCCAGGAACAGGGGCAGGTCGATGTAGAGCATCTGGAACCATCCCTGGTAGAAGCGAATAATCATGGCGGGCATCAGCAGAACCGAGAGCACGATCATCAGTGGATAGCTGATGTTAGCCGTCAGGTGATACACGGCTTCGATTTTCTGGTGCCGCGATACGTCGCTCTTTAACACCTGCGGAAGTATTTTCTTCGAGACCTGGATCAGCCCTTTAGCCCAGCGCGCCTGCTGCGTTTTGAATGCGGTCATCTCTACCGGCAATTCGGCCGGACATTCGACGTCCTGCAGATAAAGAAACTTCCATCCTTTGAGCTGGGCGCGATAGGAAAGATCGGTGTCTTCGGTGAGCGTGTCATGCTCCCAGCCGCCGGCTTCGTCAATGGCGCAGCGCCGCCACATGCCGGCCGTGCCGTTGAAGTTAAAGAAAACGCCGCTGCGTGCCCGTCCCGAGTGCTCCAGCACGAAATGACCGTCGAGCAGAATGGCTTCGACCTGGGTCAGCAAGGAATAGTTGCGATTGATGTGCGTCCAGCGCGTCTGCACCATGCCGACCTTGGGATCGGTGAAGTGATGGATGCACTTCAGCAGAAAGTCGGGTGGCGGAACAAAATCAGCGTCAAAGATGGCGATGAATTCGCCCTTCGCGGTTTTCAATCCTTCCGCCAAAGCGCCAGCCTTGTAGCCTTCACGATTGTCGCGATGCAGGTACGTGACCGGATATCCCAAGGTGGCGTAGCGATCGACCAAAAGGCGGGCGACCTCTACGGTTTCGTCGGTCGAGTCGTCGAGCAGTTGGATGTCGAGTTTTTCTTGCGGATAGTCGAGCCGGCAGACGGCGTCGAGCAGCCGCTCCACCACGTATTGCTCGTTAAAGATCGGCAACTGCACGGTGACGCGCGGCAGGTCATCGAAATGGAAATGAGCGGCTGGTTCTGTCGTCTTGTTCTTCTGGTTCTTATAATAAAGATAGACCAGCCAGTAGCGGTGCCCGCCGTACGTCGCCAGGACGATCAGCACGACAAAGTAAGGAATCAGCAGCGCCAGGTCAAACGCATTGACCTGGTAAAGTCCCTGGAAAGTCTTGTCCAGAAAATGGTGGCGAAGATAGGGCACCAAGCCCTTGGAGGCAAGCATGACGGCCAAGGCCAGCGGGGAGGAAGTAAGTCTCAAATCCATGAACTCAACAGCACCGTAAATCAGAAAGAAAGAAGGCAGCACAAGCATTGTACCTGATCGGTCTCGGCCGTCCGCCAGCCGTCCGCCGGCGACGCGCGAAGTCTTATCGCCACTCCTCGCCCGCTGGACTGAGCTTCAGCTCCAGCTTCTGATGAGAACCTTCCTCCACTTTCACCGCCGTACCATTTGCTTCCTGAGACTTCAGAAAGTCGGGGTCGCGGTACACGCCCTCTTCCAAGTCCTGCCAGGCGAATAGCGTGTAGCTGCCCGGAGCTACGCCGCGAATCGTAAAGCGGCCATGCTGATCGGTCGATCCGAGCCCGAAGTGATCGGGAAGCTTGCGGTATTTTTCTTCCGGCACGGCCACCACTGTGGCATTGGGCACCGGATGATCGTTGTCCACATGATCGTTGTCTACATGATCAGTATTCACATCTTTTTCCTTTTCAACGACCGCTCCCTCAATCGTGCCTCCCTTGGAACTAAGGAGCAGATCAAGCGTCGCGGGCCCGTTTGCCGTGAATCCGGTTGCTACATCTCGTCCGCCGAGGGTTACGGATTTCAGGTAGAAATTGCTCTGAACGTCAGCCCCGAATAGTTGCACGATATAGTTGCCGGGGATCACGTCTTTCCACTCAAAATTGCCGAACCGGTCGATCGGCGCGTTCGTCCCAAAGAAGTTCTGGGACAGGAAGAACCCTGGATCATCGGGCACGCGCAGGTTTACCGAGTACAGACTAAGCTCTCCGGACGCGCTGCCCTCGATTTGGAGACGACCGGAGAGCCGGAAAGAAGGCAGGGGACTGAGCTTCAAGCCTTCGACGTCGGCGGCTACGACGTTGATCTCCTGGTGCGCAGTTAGCGGTTGCGAATCCATCCCGGCCGATGCCCTGACCAAGTAGGACCCCGGGGCGACCCCGAGGACTTCGAACTGACCATCCGGCCCAACTTCACTCGACCGGATAGAGTCGCCCGCCTTGGGAATCAACTCCACGGTTGGCTTCTGGGCGACCGTAATGGCAGTAACGGTTCCGCGAACCCGATACGTTCTCGCCGGCGCCAGCGTGAGGTTGACCGGCATTTCATCCCCCGCCTTAAGCGTTACAGCCGAGGCCTGCGTGCCGTCGTAGGTGCCCGGATAGTAAGTGGTGACATAACGGTTATCGGGCTGCATGTCGCCCTTGTTATCGCCCTGCGGCGATTTCTCTTGCTGCCGTTCGTAATCGCGGAAGTCGGGAGGCGGCATGGCCGCAATCCAATACTGCCCGGGAAACAAACCGGCGAGCCGGTATTCGCCAAGATCATTCGTCGCCTCGCTCCCGGCGGTTTCCCTCGTTGCCTTCCCTGGCTTTTTTCTTAGTGCGATCACTCTGACCCCGGACATCGGGTCGCCATCCTCGTCCGTGATGCGGCCGCTGATGATGGCCGTGGGCAACATGCGAAAGAGAAGGTCTTCCACGGATTGCCCGGCCTGAACCGTTAAAACGTTGACGTCAGACTTAAGCCCGCGCCCATTCACCCCGACCAACCCGGTTTTCTCGAGGTAGAGCCGGTAACGCCCCGGCAGCACGTTCTCAATGTGGAAATGGCCGTCGGCATCGGTCGAGGCGGTATAGTTTCCGCCCTGCTTCTGATCTTCCGCGACGACCTGCACCAGCACTTTTTTGAGCGGCTGGCTGCCCGGTTCCTTCATCACCGTGCCTGCAATGGAGGACGCGTTCACGGTGGGTGTGGAGTCCTGCGCGCTCGCCAGCAAGCAGGCGCTGAGGAGAAAGAAGGCGAGCGCGAGGGGGCACGTTACTAAGGACGAGAACACAAGTCCACGGCCCAAACCAACATTGTCATCCTGAGCGAAGCGAAGGACCTGTGTATTGGCTGCGGGATGCATAGGTCTTTCGCTTCGCTCAAGATGACAGTTCAAAGCTGGGTTCAGTTCAGAAAATATTGCCGGTACAACGTATCCCGCTGTGCCGGACGGAAACCCGCATCGCGTATGATGCGCCGCAATTCTTCTTCGGTTGTGCAGTTGGTCACGCCCGCGGCGCGGACGACATTCTCCTCCAGCATCACCGAGCCTACGTCGTTGCCGCCAAAGCGCAAGCCCATCTGGCAGACTTTCAAACCCTGTGTGACCCAACTGGACTGCACATTCAGGAAATTCGAAAGATAGAGGCGCGAAATCGCCAGCACCTTCAGGTACTCAACCGCCGTGGCCTCATCCCAGCGGCGTCCGCCGAGCGCGGTGTTGGCAGGTTGGAAGCTCCACGGGATGAACGCCGTAAACCCGCCCGTCTCCTGCTGCAAATCGTAAAGACATTGGAAGTGGTTGATGCGGTGTTCGATAGACTCGCCAACGCCAAACATCATGGTCGCGGTGGTGCGCATGCCGAGCTGGTGCGCGGTGCGATGCACCAGCAGCCAATCCGCGGTCAGGCATTTCAAGCGCGCAATTTTGTAGCGGACTTCATCGTCAAGAATCTCAGCGCCGCCACCCGGGATTGAATCAAGGCCCGAGTCAAGCAGGCGCGCAATCGTATCGCGCACGCTGAGATTGCTGTACTCCGCAATCGCGAGAATTTCAGAAGCCGAGTAGCAGTGCAGATGGATCTGCGGGAAGCGCTGCTTGATGCCGCTGAGCATGCGCTCGTGCCAGTCGATCTTGAGGTCGGGATGCAGGCCGCCCTGCATCAGCACGCCGGTGCCGCCGAGTTCCACGGTCTCGCGAATTTTCTCGTAGATGGTGTCGAGGTCGAGGATGTATCCCTCGTTGACCTTGGCCGCCGGTCCCTTCAACGGACGATAGAATGCGCAGAACGTGCAATATTCCGTGCAGAAGTTGGTGTAATTAATGTTGCGGTCGATGATGTAGGTCACGGTGCCTTCGGGGTGGAGCTTGCGGCGGACTGCGTCCGCCTCCATGCCAATCCCGATCAGATCGTCGGACCGAAACATCTCCAGCGCTTGCTGTTTGGTCAGGGACATCCTCTTCACCCCACAGTAATAGCTATTTTAGCTGGTGAGAGGCGGTGGAGGCGAGTTCGCTGAAGAGGGCCACAGGCGTCTAGCGCAAATCTCAATTCCCCAGATTTTGTCATCCTGAGCGAAGCGAAGGATCTGCATTTTGCGGCGAACAGCAGGTCCTTCGCTTCGCTCAGGATGACAATCCAAAAGTGTGTCGCAAATTTACGGGACACGACGCTAGGCCGTCCGGCGGCGAACCTGCGATTGCGGGCGGGGAGTTTCCTGACCGCTGCTTTTCTGTCTGCGTTTGTACTCGTACAGCCCGTACAGTGTGCCCACCGCTGAGAACGCGATCAGGGTGATCAGCACGGGCCAGTAGTACTGCGCGAAAAGCCTCACGATGTGCCGGCCGTAGTGAAACCCGAGATAAGCGAGGATAGTGAACCGAAGGCCGCGCCCCACGGCCAGAGCGGTCAGAAACTTCCGGGTCGGGTACTGCATCGCGCCGGCAGCCAGAAGCATGGGCACGATGGGAAACGGCGGCGGAAGCAGCGCCGGGATCGCAACTGCCGCGAAGCCCCATCGTTCAAAAATTGCATATACCTTGTTGGTCGTCTTCTTCGAAAATCTTTTTTCCAGAGTTGCTTTGCCACCCTTGCGAGCCATGCGGTAAGTAAGATAGCCGCCGATGAGCGCTCCTGCCGTCGCCATGATCGCGTAGTAGATCCACAGGTTGGGATGGTGGGCGGCCAGCAGGATGGTGACGACGTCCGTGCTGCCCGGCAGAGGGATAACCGAGTTGTCGACGAGGCCCAGCAAAATCAGGCTGGGGCCCCCGAGATGGATCAGCCATCGCAAGGCACTCTTTTTCGACACGAGCAGGACGATCGCGAGCAAATCCATGGTTCCTTATTGGAGCAGGAGCGGCTGGCAAGATGCAATGTCAAAAAGCAGCCTATGCCGTCCAACTAAAGGAAATGGCAAAAGGGAACGCCGAGTTCTAAACAAAATGAAGTTCCGGCGCTTGCGGAAGGGCACCGATTTCCGCGGCCAGGCGGTAATAAAGCGCAAGCCCTTCCAGGCACGGAGGGTCGAGATAATAATGGATGTTGTGCGTCAGGTAGACGCGAACGATTTCGACCGTGAGGCCGAGGCGCGGCGCCCACTCCTGAGCGATGGCTTCAAGTTTTTTCGGCGACAGCCCATGATCCCGTGACTTCTTGAAAACCTCAGCGATCGCCGCGGCATTGCGTCCGGCAAGCGCCTGCTTGCGAATGGCCCAGAAAGCGAAGACGAATGGCTTTCCCGTGCGCGCCACCCACTCCTCGGCCAAATCGAGCGTAAAGTAGCGCGTGCGGTCGACCTGCAGTGCCGGGTCTCCGATGAGCAACGCCGCATCGCAAGCGCGGAGCATCGCATCGAGATCCGGAGCCATCGCCTTGTAACTGCGCGCTCCGCCCAGCCATTTCGCAAACAGAATCTTGGCTAGCGCCACCGATGTCATCGAAGAAGTATCGAGCGCAACCGTGCGCACCTGCTTCCACATCGGATCGACGGACTTTTTGCTTATCAGCAGGATCGACCGCACAGCCCGCCGTGACGCGATCGACACGTCCGGAATGATGACGAGATCCGGAACCGTGGCATAAGCCGCGGCCGGAATGATGCCAATATCGGCCGTTCCCGCCTGCAAAGCCGCGGCGCAGGCTGAGGGGATGGTGTAGGAAATATCAAAACTAATGCCCGCGCCTGCCTGGCCATGCTCAAAATCCCACATGAGCGGCGCGGTGTTCAGGTAGGAAATGGCCGAGATCTTTAACCGGCTCATCACTTTACGAATTCTACCAAAAGTGATGTGCGCGCCATCCTTGACAGCGTTTTGAATAGCGGCTAATGCTGAATTGCCCAGCAAAAGCTGCGAGCCGCGAGCTACGAGCTAGGAGGGCAAGCTGTTCGCTCGAAGCTCGTGGGTCGAAGCTCGCAGCCCGGTGGTTTCGGGTCACGCAATATGTCCAATAATAATGTTGATATGTCCGAGGTGGCCGTTGCCGCCCGCAACCCGGCTTCTTACCAGGCTACCTACTGGCTGGCCCTCGCACTGACCCCGGGATTGGGCCCCACGCGCATCAAGAAACTGATCGAGCGCTATGGCACGGCCGAGTGCGTCTTCCATGCCAGCCTGACCGAACTCGAAGCTACGGGGATGCGCGCGGTTTCCGCGCAATCGGTGGCCACGGGAAAGTCGCTCGAACTGGCGCAGCAGGAATGCGTGAAGGCGGTCGAGGCGGGGGCGAGAATTATTTCACTCAGCGATCCCGAATATCCGTCCCGGCTGAAGGAAATTTACGACCCACCGGTAATCCTGTTCGTGAAGGGAAGCGTCGAGGTGCTGGCTCGGCCCGGCATCGCGATGGTCGGAACGCGTCATCCTACGCCCTATGGCAGCGGCATGGCCGAACGTCTCTCCACCGACCTTGCCGCTCGCGGCCTGGTGATCATCAGTGGATTAGCGCGGGGCATCGATACCGCGTCGCATCGCGGCGCCATCGCGGCCAAGGGGAAAACCGTCGCCGTCCTCGGCACCGGAATTGACGTCATGTACCCCAGGGAAAACACGCGGCTCACCGAACAGATTGTGGCCCTCGGTGGCGCGCTGATCACCGAGTTCCCAGTCGGAACCTCGCCGGCGCCGCAAAACTTTCCCATCCGTAACCGGATCATCAGCGGCATGTCCGCTGGCGTACTGGTCGTCGAAGCCGCGGAATACAGCGGCACGCGCATCACTTCCCGCTGTGCCCTCGAACAAAACCGCGATGTCTACGCCGTTCCGGGCAACGTGACCAATAAGAATTCCTGGGGCCCGAACACGCTGATCAAGCAAGGCGCGAAGCTCGTTGCTACCTGGGAAGACGTGTGGGAAGAACTTCCGCCGGACGTACAAACCGCGCTCAGTTCCATGCAAAATGAATCTCCCGAGCCGGAAACCGCATCTCTATTCCCGGATGAGGTGACCTCGCCTCACGAAAAGAAAGTCCTCAAGTTGCTCAAGGCCGATGAATCCACGCACATCGATCAACTGGTCGAATTACTGGAAAACGAAATGTCGTCCTCGGAAATCTTCGCCGCGCTGTTCGAGTTGGAGCTGAATGGCAAGATACGGCAGTTGCCGGGGAAGAATTTTGTGAAAAGCTTTTAGCTCCTGGCTGCTAGCTACTAGCGAGCAAGCATAGTGGAGAAAACGTGAAGGATTTCAAGGAACTGAGAGTATGGTCGAAGGCTCATGAACTCACAATGCTCGTCTACAAGCTCACGCGAGCTTTCCCACGAGATGAAGTCTATGGGTTGACTTCGCAGGTGCGTCGATCAGCGGCATCGATCGGTGCGAATATTGTGGAAGGGTGCGGCAGGCATTCGGACGGCGAGATGACGCGTTTCCTTCAGATCGCGCGTGGTTCCGCCAGCGAAACCGAATACCACTTGCTGCTGGCGAAGGACCTGGGATTTCTGCAGGAAGGCGATTTCCAAGCTGCTGAACAGAGTGTGGTTGCGGTGCAGAGGATGCTAACTGCGCTTGTCCAGAAAGTTCAGCCGCAAGGTCGCAGACCCAAGCCTGAGCATCGCTTGGAGGTCCTTGATCGCCAGTAGCTAGAAGCTAGTAGCTAGTAGCCGACCGCCTCGCACAGTTGTTGCAATCCACGCATTCGTGCTAGCTTCAATTCCGATACCGCCATACTGAGGAACCATTGTCCAAAGGTCTAGTCATTGTCGAATCGCCGGCTAAGGCGAAAACTATCCAGAAGTATCTGGGCAAGGGATTCACGGTCGATGCTTCGTTCGGCCATGTGAAAGACCTGCCCAAAAGCAGCCTGGGTGTCGACGTCGAAAACCATTTCGAAACAGAGTACGTTGTCATCCCCGGGAAAGAGAAAGTTCTCGCGAAGCTGAAGAAGCTGGCCCTCTCGGCCGACCACATCTACCTCGCGCCCGACCCGGATCGCGAAGGCGAAGCCATCGCTGCCCATCTCGCCGACGAACTCGGCGACGAGTCCGGCAAGAAAAAGAAGAAGACGGAGGCAGGGACAAAGACAACTAAGGGCAGCGCCAAGGCAAAACCGGACGACGTTGGGGACGACGCACGCATCCGCCGCGTGACCTTCAACGAAATCACGCAACGCGCCGTCAGGGCCGCTTTCGAGCATCCTCGCGACATCGATCGTAATCTGGTGGACGCCCAGCAGACCCGCCGCGTGCTCGATCGCCTCGTGGGATACCAGGTCTCTCCTCTTTTATGGGACAAAGTGCGCCGCGGCCTTTCCGCCGGACGTG
Organism: Terriglobales bacterium; assembly: GCA_050012595.1. Taxonomy (GTDB): domain Bacteria; phylum Acidobacteriota; class Terriglobia; order Terriglobales; family Acidobacteriaceae; genus Acidiflorens. The sequence goes on along the minus strand of JBEKGW010000012.1, from coordinate 69,025 downwards.
TGCAGACCGTCGCCCTCCGCTTGATCGTTGATCGCGAACGCGAAATCAAAGCCTTCGAGAAAAAGGAGTACTGGACGATCGATGCCCATCTCGCTGCCGCTAAGCCTCCGGCATTCGACGCGCGTTTCCTGGGCAAAGGCGAAGACAAAATCGAAATCACGAACGGCGAGGAAGCGGAGAAAATCCGCGCGGCGCTCGAAAACGCCGATTGGGTAGTTCGTTCAGCGGAAAGGAAAGAGCGCCGGCGCAATGCCACTCCGCCGTTCACTACCAGCAAGCTGCAACAGGATTCCTCGCGTAAGCTGCGCTTCAGCGTGAAGCGCACCATGATGATCGCGCAGCGCCTCTATGAAGGTGTCGAACTCGGCGACGAGGGGCTGGTCGGCCTGATCACCTACATGCGCACCGATTCGACCCGAGTAGCGCCCGAGGCGATCACGGAGGTTCGCGATTACATCGCCAGCGAGTACGGCGCCAACTATTTGCCCGATTCCCCCAATACATATAAGGAGAAGAAAGAAGCGCAAGCGGCCCACGAGGCCATTCGCCCGACTTCGGCGGCGCGCCATCCCGACCAGGTCAAGAAATATCTGCATGAGGACGAATTCAAGGTTTACAAACTGATCTGGCAGCGCTTCGTCGCCTCGCAGATGAATCCCGCCGTGTTCGACCAGACCTCGGTTGACATCGATGCCAAATCAGGCAACGACGTGTTCTGGTTCCGCGTTACCGGATCGGTCATGAAGTTCGACGGCTTCCTCAAGGTTTATGAAGAGTCCAAAGACAGCAAGGACGAAGAAGACGAGGAACTGAAGCACAAACTCCCGCCACTCGAAGCCGGGCGGAAGCTGACGCTGAAGTCGCTTCGCCCAGAGCAGCATTTCACCGAGCCGCCTCCGCGCTTCAACGAAGCTTCTCTGGTGAAAGAACTCGAGGAGCGCGGCATCGGCCGTCCGTCCACCTATGCCACCATTCTCAGCACCATCCAGGAGCGGCAGTATGCGCAGAAAGTCGGTGGCAAGTTCGTGCCCACCGAAATTGGCCTGGTCGTCACCGATCTGCTGGTCGAAAACTTCAAAGACATTTTCGACTTCCAATACACCGCGCGCCTGGAAGAAGAACTCGACGAGATTGAAGAAGGCAAGCAGACGGGCAACGACGCGCTCACCGAGTTTTACCAGAAGTTTTCCAAGGATCTCCGATACGCCGAGAAGCACATGGAAAACATCAAGCGTATGGAGAAACCGACCGACGAAAAGTGTGAACTCTGCGGTGCGCCGCTGGTCATCAAGTGGGGCAAGCACGGTTCGTTCTACGCCTGCAGCACTTACGACAAGGAAAATCCTGACAGCTGCAAGTTCACCAAAGAGAATCCCATCAATCTGCCCGACCTGGACACGGCCGAAACGCAGGAGATCGCACAGGAGGAATACTGTGAAAACTGTGGCCGCGTCATGGTCCTGAAGCGCGGGCGCTTCGGCCAGTTCATGGCCTGCACCGGCTATCCCGATTGCAAGACGACGCGGCGGCTCGATCAGGGCAAGAAGGTGCCCGACATTCCGCTCGATGAGACCTGTCCCTTGTGCAAACGCAACCTGATCCTGCGGCACGGCCGTTACGGCGAGTTCACTTCGTGCAGCGGATACCCCGACTGCAAATATGTGAAGCAGAACTTCATCGGCGTGAAGTGCCCCGAATGCAAAGAAGGCGAACTCGTCGAAAAACGCGCGCGCAAGGGCAACACTTTTTACGGCTGCGGAAATTATCCGAAGTGCAAGTTCACCTCCGCGGCGAAGCCCGTCCCCGAGAAGTGTCCGGATTGCGGACATGAATACCTGGTGGAACGACTGCGCAAGGACGGGTCGGTAATCGCGTGCCCGAATAAGGAATGCGATTACGAACGCGCCGTTGAAGGCGCCACTGCGGATGTTGCAAAAGTCTGACAAAGTCAGCGTTTTCAGAACGAAGTTTTCAGAAACATAACTAAACTCCGAAATACCTAACGAGGTGAAAATATGGCAAAGAAAGCGACCCCGCACGATGCAGAACTGGTTCTAAAACTCTACGACCTCCGCCGCGAAGCGGAAATGCGCAAGGCAAGAAGCTGGTTTGGGGCGGAATTCTGGCCGCAGAGCGCCGCTGACTTCCTGAAAGTCGCCAACGCGTTTCCCAGCCAGGAAAATGCCTGGATGCGTCAGGTCGGCGGCTACTGGGATATGGCCGCATCGCTGGTATTGCACGGCGCCCTCAACGAAGAGCTCTTCCTTCAGCCCGGCGTTAGCGGCGAAATGTTTTTCATTTTCGCAAAAATTCATCCATTCCTTAAAGAATTTCGCGAGAAAACCAACAATCCCGAGGTCTTCGCTAACATCGAGAAGGTAGCCACCGGGTCGAAGACCGCCCGCAAGCGTCTGGAACGCATCTCGAAGAACGTTGAGATTCGCCGCAAAGAGCTGGCCAAGACAGCGAAGAAGGGCTGACCGCGGCCGAGCGCTCTTCTTCGTTCTGTGCACATTTTCGTCGCCGCCCATCTGCTATCCTAAATGGGTTGTGCGGATGCTCTGGTGGTTTCTCATACTGGGAGTCAGTACTGCGGTGGTCGTGTCGGTTGCGCTTACGATCTATATGCGGGTCCGGCGGCAAATGAAGCGCACGGCGGCCCACAGAGCGGAAATCGACGGCCTCGACCACTCGTCGCCTGAGGCCTGATCCGCCGCAAGAATTCGATCTGCGAGTTTAATCCGCGAAGAGGAAAGGAACGCCATGTCTACGCAAATTCTTGGTCAGCAGACTCGGTCCCTGGTTCGGGGAAAAGATCGGGTAAAGGATTGGCGCAAGGAATGGGCGAAACAGGCGGCCATCGTCATCGCCGCCAGCCTCTTTGTTGCCTTGTGTGCGCGCGTGACTGTGCCGCTGCTGCCGCTTACGCCAGTACCGCTGACACTGCAAAACTTCGGAGTTCTGGCCGTGGGCTTGCTCCTCGGTTCGCGTCGCGGTTTCGCCGCACTCTCCCTCTACCTCGTCGAAGGCGCGTTCGGACTACCCGTATTCAGCCTAGGCGGGGGAATTGGTCATATACTCGGCCCGACCGGTGGATTCCTCATGGCCTATCCACTCGTGGCATTCGTCGCTGGCTACATTTACGAGCAGAGGTCGGAACAAAGTTCACACCGTTTCGGCTGGGCCGCGCTGTCAGCCTTGGCTGCGGAAGTGGTGCTCTTCGCTGGCGGACTCAGTTGGCTTGCCGTGATCACGCACTCGGTTTCTCTGGCGATCAGGTTTGGCCTCTATTGGTTCGTTTTTGCGGAAGTCATCAAGGTGCTGATGGCCGCTGCCGTCGCCGTTCGCTGGCACCAACACCTTTCTTCGCAACCGTAGGTTTTGGGAAGGGCACGGCTTCAGCCGGCCACACACAATTCGGGCTTTAGCCCCTGACGGCGAGATGTCATACCACGTCTCACTCATGAGACCAGTTGTAGGTAAGTTTATAGAACAGGATTACGGAATCATATGAGCACAGTATCTTCTCCAGTTCGCGACATCACCGTGGCGCACAGCCCGGACTCCGACGACGCATTCATGTTTTATGGCTTGGCCACGAACAAAGTTCGCGTGCCGGGACTGAAGTTCAGCCATACTCTTTGCGACATCGAAACGCTGAACCGCCAGGCGCAGGAAGGCATCTACGACGTAACCGCGATTTCATTCCACGCCTTTCCCTACATTCAGGAAGACTACGCGCTGATGTCGTGCGGCGGCAGCGTGGGCGACGGTTATGGTCCCATGCTCGTTTCCACGCGCCCCTTCACGCATGACGAAATCAAGCGCAGGAAGATCGCGGTGCCCGGCAAGCTCACCACCGCCTACCTGGCGCTCGAACTGTTCGCGCCCGGCATTGAAGTGGAGGTCGTTCCCTTCGATCAAATCATCCCGCAGATTCTCGAGGGCAAATACGAAGCCGGCCTCATCATTCACGAAGGCCAGCTTACCTACGACAAGTCCGGACTGCACCGCGTGGTCGATCTCGGGAGGTGGTGGCAGAAAGTTACCGGACTGCCGCTGCCGCTCGGCGGAAACGCCATCCGGCGCTCGCTCGGCAGGGAAACGATGACCAGCGTCACCCAGGCGATACGCGAGAGCATCCAGTACGCCATCGATCATCGCGAAGAAGCGCTGGCCTACGCCATGCAGTTTGCCCGCGATCTCGATACTCAACTCGCCGATAAGTTCGTCGGCATGTACGTCAACGAGCGTACCCTAGACTACGGCGACGACGGCCGCGAAGCCGTGAAGCGGTTGCTCGACATGGGGCACAAGGCGGGGATTATTCCGCAGACGCCGCGAGTGGAGTGGGTGTGAGGAAAGCTACTGGCTGCTGGCTTCTAGCTGCTAGCGAGCCGGACATTCACTGTTTGGACTTCGCGACAAAGTTCAAAAACTGTCTCGTCGAGTTGGTGTTCCCTCCGCTTCGTCGCGAACAATTTTGCTTGCTAGAAGCCAGGAGCTAGAAGCCAGCAGCCTCCTACTTCACCCTCTCCGGAAACGAAAACACCGGATCAAGATCCACTGGAACATCCGACACCGCTTTCAGCGATGCCTTCAATTCCTCGGGCATCGTGCCGTATTTCTTGAACCAGTTTTCCGCGCGCGAGCGGTCCCCCGTGGCCTCGATCTCCAGCAGTTCCTTGGCTAGATCAGCCAGGGCGCCGGGCATCTTCTCATAGTTAATCGCGTATTTGCCGTTGCCGTTGCGGCGAATCGCACCGCGCTCGGAGAGATAGTTGAACTCCATCATCTCCGCTTGACCGTGTGCCTCAGCGGTTCCGAAGCGTACCGTGCGAAACAGGTCGCCCACATACGACGCGTAATACTCTTCCAGCTTTTCTTTCGGAAGCGCGTCGTGATCCACCAGCCATTTCAAAGCGAACATTCCGGTGACATCGGCCTTCGCTTCTTCCAGGCCGCTATAGCCCGGACCGATCGCTTCCCGAATACTGACCTTACCCGCCGATTTGTCGGGCAAAGTGCGCGCAAACGCCGGGCCCAGTCCGTGACAGATCTCGTGCATGATTGTAGTCAGAAGATAGCCTTCGCCCGAAACTTTAGCGGCCTGGTCCGGCACCATCAGTTTGCGCGCGACCGGCACTATGACGTAGTTCACCCGCGCGTCCATGAAATTCTTGAAGAAAAGTTTCTTGCTGCCCTTTTGCTCATGCACGCGCGGATCGTTTGGCAGGTTGTCGGCCACCGCCTGGTACCCATGAGTCATGTCTCCCGCTCGAAACGGAGCGTCCATCACTTCCATTGGCGTCTCCAAGCCCTGTTTCGACGGCCGATCTTCCGCCGCCAGCGGCAGCGCGTCCTGGATTTCTGGTACATATTTCTGGAACAGCTCCAGCTTTTTGCTCTCGCGCTCGTTGCGCACCATCACCGCCGCGCCGTACGAACCTTTCACGCCCAGCAATCCGTCCATGTAGGTTTCATCCGGCGCAAAAATAATGTCGAATTTCGGATTCTTCAACTCCAGCCATGCCAGGTCGCTCGGGAAGTAATCATCGCTGAGCAGCGCATCGGCCCGCAGTCGAAGAAATTTCGTGAAGGCAGCGTCATCACTGAGCTGGGCCGCGGCCCGCAGGGCTTTTGCCGCCGGCTCCAGAAAAGCGCGAAACGCAATCCGGTAGGGAACGGCCTCCAGTTTTTCGTGATCCCAGCGCACGATCGTGAACTGATCGTAGATCGCCGCCTTTTGATCCGGATGCTGCTTGACGTATTGCTCCACCTGCTCGCGCGTCAGGTTTGCAGGATAGAACCCTTGCCCCGGCGGCATGGCCTCCGTCCCGACAAACGGTTTATTTTCGTCGATCAGATCGAAGCGCGAAGCGTTAATCCACAAGTAGCGTCGCAGTTGCAGATCGCGCCGGTTTCGGCTCGAGGCCAGAGACTGGTACAGCGCCAGGCCCTCGGGGTCGCTCTGCCGCCAGTAGATGCTTTCGACGTAGCCGCAGGCCTCCACCAGCTTGTGAACAAGTTGCTGCTCACGAGCGCTCAGACCCGCCGTCCGGAACGCCATTTGGACGCGCCGGAACCTGGCCAATCGCTGCTCCAGGTCAGCCGCGACCTTCAAATTCGCTGGGGCGCCGCCCTTCGCCGCCGAACCCGTCATCACCCGCGCTTTTTTCTGCTGTGCCGCGCCGAAAGTTGACATCAGGAGCATGAAAAGTAAAACAGGTCCACAGCACGCTAAAAAGCTTTCAATACGACCATTCTTCATAGGAAGACAAGTCTATCAAAGCCGTGAATGCGCCCGGAGCCGTTATCATGAATCCATGCGGGGAGAGAACGGCGCCCAGACTCTGCTCATCGATGCCGACGACACGCTCTGGGAAAACAACATCTATTTCGAACGGGCGATCGCCAAGTTCATTTCGTTTCTCAACCATCGCGAGTACTCGCCCGAGATGGTTCGGTTGGTGCTGAACGATGTCGAGCGAGAATCCATCGTCAAACACGGCTACGGCCTCCACAGCTTCGCGCATTCGCTGGTTGAAACCTTCGAGAAGCTTTCCGTTGACCCAGTCACGCCCGACTTACATGAACGCATTCGCAGCTTCGCCCACCAGATCGCCGATCATCCCATCGAAGTTCTCTCGGGGGTGCCCGAGACCTTGCAGTATCTCGGCGAGCGCCACCACCTCATCCTGATGACCAAGGGAAACCCCGCTGAGCAATCTGGAAAAGTCGAGCGCTCGGGATTGAAAGAATATTTCTCCGCCGTCGAGATCGTGGCCGAGAAGGACGAATCGACCTACCGCTCCGCTATCGCTAAGTACGCCCTGCCTGCGGACACCACCTGGATGGTCGGCAACAGCCCCAAGTCTGATATCAACCCCGCTCTCGCCGCAGGCCTGCACGCCGTCTTCATACCCCACGACAACACCTGGATTCTCGAGCACGAGGAAGTCACGACCGCTCCAGCATCCCAGAGGCTGCTCGTGGTAGACCGTTTCATCGACCTCAGAAAACATTTCTAGCGGTCATTGAACGGCAACGAACGGCAACAGACCGATCCGCTCCCCGCTCGTGTCGGCCCGAGGATTGGGCTTGGAGGAGTTTCCGAATCAGTGAAGAGAATGCCCGGCCCGCCGCTTGGGTGGCGGCTGTGTGGGGTCGTGGGGTGAGGGCCGGGCAATTCTTTGCTTCCACTCAGGATTGCAATTGTTGCCTTTATACCGCATGAGACCTTTCTCCGACTGTGACGGCGATCACCATTCTGCGTGACTAAATCACCTAGCGCTGTGATGAAGGTCACCGCCAAGGCGGGACTTCACTCGCTAAGGTAAAAGTGAAACTGCTAAACAAAACATCTCAGGAGAAGCAATCATGGCGTATGTAATCACCGACACTTGCATCAAGGACGAGCTTTGCGTGGACGTCTGCCCGACCGACTGCATCCATCCCAAAAAAGACGAGCCGCAGTTTGAGGCGGCGACACAGGTTTATGTAGACCCCGAGGGTTGCATCGATTGCGGCGCCTGCATTCCGGTGTGCACCTCGGATTCGATCTTCGTGGCCGAGGAACTGCCGGAGGACAAAAAAGAGTTTTTGGCAAAGAACGCTGCCTATTACGCGAAAGCGTAGCTTTCCCGACTATCTGGCGAACGCCCCGTCCAAGCTCCCGCTTGGGCGGGGATTCGCCGCCGCTCATTGACTCGATTGCAGACTTCGGAGTAATGCTCCCTCATTCCGCCAGGCATCGAACCGCAGCTTGCCGCAGCGTGACATGAGGTGACCAGCATCACATAATCTCGCTGGAAAATAGGATCATAATTTGATTGGACTCGTCCTCAATCCATGGGGAAGGGAGGAGAGTATGAAGACAGAAACGTTGGGAAGAGATGCAGTAATGATGCTCAGCCACAGGTTCGTCCGTCACATCGAGGAGCGCTCTGATGCTCTGGCCATCGGCCTCCTGCACAAGATTCAGCGGTCCGCCCGTACTGAGGCCTTCCGCAAAGTTCCGCCAGAGGAACTTACCGATCGGGTATCCGAAATCTATCACCACCTGGGTGAGTGGCTCCTTGACAAGAGCGAAGCCGATATCGAACAGCTCTATACACAAATTGGGACTCGCCGCGCCCAACAGGGTGTGCCACTGAGCCAGTTGATTTGGGCAATCATGTTGACCAAAGACAATCTCTGGGAGTTCATCCTGGATGACTCCTATCCGGATCGCCCGATAGAGGTCTTCGGCAAGCAGGAATTGTTGCAGTTGCTCGACCAGTTCTTTGAGTTGGCAATTTACTCGGCTGCCGTAGGCTATGAGTTGGCGGCAGAAGCGAAAGTCAGAGCAGAGAGCAAGACACGAAAAGCCGCATAGGGACCGGGCTAACGGATCACGTTTGGAGCCTTGGGGAGTTGCGGCTGCCGCCTCTCGCGCTTTTTTTCGAAAAAAGTGGGGCCTTTCGCTGCGATTGCCTGGTTCATTGTCCAACTTGCATTGTTTAACTTTCATTGTTCAACTCTTGTTTCATCACCCGCCCAAAGCCACAAAATGCCCATTCGAAGTTAAACTAATTAAAGCGCCGTTGCAGATCGAAGGCAGCCCGTTCAAGGTTCGCTTGGGCGAGGGCTTTCGTCGCTCATTGACCCGCCCGCTTGCTTATAACCAATCAAGTAAGTAATTGGCGCCTCGCCAAGAGATTTCGAATGCTCGCCGATCTCCCACCGATACTTGCTTGGGCTCAGTTTTTCGACCATCTCACGCAGTTCATGTGGCCGATATGTCCGCAGGCAGGACACCACTCCATCGAACAGCAAGACCACGGGAATGATCGGAACCAAATATGTCCAGAGCAACCGGGACCAGCGGAACGGACGGATCAACGGAGTGCAGACGAAGAGCATGAGAACAAAGGCAAACGTAAGGCCGATAGTTGACCAAGCGCGCCTCGCTATTTCAAATATGCCGACGGCTTCGCCAGCATCGACAGCATTCTGGAGTATGGCGCGAGCCTCATCTGGCGCAAAATGATGAAACGACGTGAACATCGTTCGCAGCCCCTTCAATTCACGAGGAACGTTCATCGCTTCAACCGAGTCCGGATAGAAAGTAATCTGATTCTCAGAAGCCGCTCTAACCTTTTGGAATGCCCCGAGGTTCGGGTATTTATCAGTGAGCCAAATGCGAAGGCCCGGCGGGTTTCCGTGGAGCTTTCGAGAAAGGTCCAACCAGGGTCCGCCGCCTCCCGAACCCAAATCAACAACCGATTGGCCGGCAGCCATCCGGCTTCCCGTGGAGTCCAGTACGCTTTGCAGCAGCGGAGCGATGGGCGCGTAGAGCTTTAAGAGGTTGAACCCAAACTGAAGCGCATCCGTAACGAAATCTCGAAGAGACGATGGGAACCACGATTGTTCATGGAGTTCGATGAACTGTATGCGACGCATGGCAACTCAGCCTGGTCAGTAGTATCAACTGTGTGAACATTCCAGTCCATTTGCCAAATCCGTTGCGCAAGCGAGCCGCAAAATGCCAATTCGACGTTACACTAATCAAGTCCCGCAACAACGTCAGGCAGACAAGCTTCCGGCCGAGGGCTAGACGAAAAGCGAACGACGAACAGCGAAAGACGAACGACCGACGACCAACGACCGATGATCAAATCTCCCCGAGGCACTCGCGATCTTCTCCCGCCCGACACGGCGCTCTGGAACTTCGTCGAAACCGCCGTCCGCGCCGTCTTCCGCGCCTACAACTTTCACGAAATCCGCACTCCGATTTTCGAGTCCACCGAACTCTTCGCCCGAGGTGTAGGCGAAGAAACCGACATCGTTAAGAAAGAAATGTTCACCTGGGAAGATCGCGGTCGCGCCGAAAGCGACAAAGGACAATCCCTAACCCTGCGCCCCGAAAACACCGCCGGGATCGTCCGCGCCTACATCGAGCACAAACTCTGGGACCGTGGCCTGAACAAATTTTTCTCCATTGGCCCCATGTTTCGCCGTGAGCGCCCGCAAAAAGGACGCTACCGCCAGTTCTACCAAATCGACGCCGAAGTCATCGGCCCCCCCGCCTCCGGCAGCGAGTCTCCTGCGAGAGACGCGGAGATTCTCGAATTAGTAGCCACGCTGCTCGACCGCGTAGGCATCGCCAACTGGATGCTCGAACTGAACTCCGTAGGCTGCCCCGCCGACCGCGCAAAATTCAACGAAGCTCTTCGCAAGGCGCTCGCGCCCGTAGTAGAAAAAATGTGCGCTGACTGCCAGCGCCGCTACGTCACCAATCCGCTGCGCGTCTTCGACTGCAAAGTTCCCGAAGACCAGCCCATCATCGAAACTCTTCCCACCATCAGCCAATTCCTAGACGAAGATTGCCGCGCCCACTACGAAGAAGTAAAGAAAATCCTGAACGCCGTCCAGATTCCCTATGTCGAAAACCCGCGCCTGGTGCGCGGTCTGGATTACTACACCCGCACTGCGTTTGAATTTACGCACGGATCGCTGGGAGCCCAGAATGCAATCCTCGGCGGCGGAAGATACGATGGTTTATCCGAAGCACTTGGCGGACCGGCCGCTCCCGGCATTGGCTTTGCGATCGGAGAAGATCGGCTGGTGCTTTCGCTAATGGAGACCGCGTCGGCGGAGTCGGTTGTGCGCAAGCCCGACGTTTACATTGCTCCGCTCGGCGCCGGGATGAATCGCGAAGCGGCTCGCGTGGCTCGCGAACTGCGCCGGCACGATCTGGTTGTCGATCTCGGCGACGAATCGTTTCGTTTAAAGAAGTCGTTCGAGACCGCCGACAAAATGGGAGCGCGATACATCCTCATCGTCGGCGAGAACGAGGTGGCGGCCGAGGCATTCGCGCTCAAGCATCTGGCCTCCGGCGAACAAGTCACAGTTCCACGCGCGGAACTGGCGCAACGGATTTTGCGGAAGTAGCCGTCAGCCGTCAGCTCTCAGCTTTTAGCTCTTGGCTTTTGACGTGTCCTCTGTAAATCTATTTTTTGGAGGCGATCATGCGAGGCATTCTTCAACTGTTGGGCACGGTTCTTTTGAGCGCGACCCTGGCTGTTTCTCAAGCTCCTTCCAAGCCGGTTTCCGCTTTCGAGCAGCAACTCATCGATCAGCAGAAGCAGTTCCTGCAGGCTACGCAGAGCAAAGATTCAAGCATGGTCGACCGCGCCATCGCGGACGATTTTCAGGGCATCGAGACCAACGGCGACTTCTACGACAAAGGTGACCTCGTCGAATCCGCGCAGGCGGGAATGCCCCAGGGCACGCGCGCCTACGATTTCCACGTCATCAAACTGAACGATGACTCCGCCGTCGTCGCCTACAACCTGATCGTCCCCGGAGGACATCCACGCTATCGCCACATGGCCGACACCTGGGCAAAAATCGGCGGCCAATGGAAACTGAAATTCCGCCAGATCACGCCCAACCTGTGGAGCGCAAACGATCTGGACTGACTTTATTGACATTTGCTGTCCTGCAGGGTTAACGTTTCGACGCCGCAGGAACAGCAGTTGGCATAGCACCGGCATTCTCGCACGAGCCGGTGACTCCATGTGGAGGAAATAAGAATGAACAGGAAATTTTGTGGGATTTTTGCAGTCGTGTGCACGCTCGCGATGATGGCCGCCTGGACCGCACCAGCGAGCGCGCAGGACGAGCCGAAGGAAAAACCGCCGATGTACAGTTACGTCGGGAATTGGAGCATTCCCCGCGCGCAGTGGGCGGATATGGCAAAGTCCGACGCCGCCGATCAGAAGATTCTGGACAAGGCGATGGCCGATGGAACGATTGTTGCCTATGGCAACGACATAAACCTGGTGCATACGCCGGACGGGGACACGCACGACGACTGGTGGTCGGCGATGTCCATGGCCGGGATACTGAACGTGCTGGACAAGTTCTACAAGTCCGGCTCGTCAACTTCACCCGTGCTGGCCAGCGCCACCAAGCACTGGGACAACATATTCGTCAGCCGGCATTACAACTGGCATTCGGGCTCATTTAAGGGCGCCTATACGCGCGTGGCGGAATACAAACTAAAGCCCGATGCGCCCGATCACGCGGTCGATACGCTCAGCAAGCATCTGTTCGTGCCGCTGATGGAGAAGTTGCTGGCCGACGGCGCGATTCTCGAGTATGAAATCGACACCGAAGCGATCCACACCGGAGATCCCGGAACGTTCTGGGTTGAATTCGTCGCGCCCAACGCGGAAGGCCTGGACAAATTCAATGCCGCGCTGCGGGAAGCGAATAAGATGAACCCCCTGGGCGGCGCGGCGATCGGCTCCATGGTGGACTTCACACCGCACCGCGATTATCTGTCCAGCTCAAACGGAACTTACAAATAGTTCCCCGGATCAGGTTGCCCCGGTTCAGTTGCGGGGTCTGCGTGCGGCGGCTGCGTTTTTTTGACGGTTTAGGTGGAGTGACGGGCGTCTCGCCCGGCGCTCCACCAGCAGTTCCCCGTTATCGCCTATCGTTGCAAGAAAAAATGCATCCGTGGGTCTAGCTCTCTATCTTCTTGATGTACAGCCGAAGCCCAGCCAACACTATCCCGATCGCGATGAGGGATATCCCCAGCCCGACACGGCGATGGTTGCGCTCAACCATGGCGTCCTTCCCTACTTGCAGGTTGTTGGCGGCGATTTTCAGGCCGGCTTGAATATCCTGATCCACCAAGTCCGTGCGGAAGCTATGGATCGTGACCCGAGCCTTGGTCAGCGAATCCCGCGCCTGATCCTGTCCAAGCCGAGCCTCGCTCACTTCCATGCCAGAAGACTCGGCGACACGGAGAACCTGGTCTGCGCTTTTGACCGCCTCGTCCAATTGACTCAAGCTACTCAGTAATCCTGCCCTTGCTTGATCACAGGCATCCCCTGGGCTATGACAGCGCATGCAGACGGCGTCAGGACCAGTGCCAAGCATCGCGTCCGTTGGATGTCTGATGCCATGATTGCTATGACACACGACGCATCCTGGTAGAGAAGCCGCTTCAAAGGCCTTTTTGTGCGAACTTTTTTCGTACATCTGGGCCTGGAACGCGTGACAGTTCGAACACACATTCTCAACCTTGTCCACTCCTGGTGGCGCCGCGCCATGGTTTCCATGACACGTTGAACAGGTTGGCGCGCTCAGATCGCCTCGCACCGCCAGCGCCTGGTGGTGCACGCTCGTGCTGTACTTTGCGAACTGATCCGTGGGAATGGAATATCCCTTCATGTAATCTGCGTCAGCATGGCAGCGAGCGCACGTGGTCGCCACGTTGACCGGGTTAACCGTGGAACGGGGATCGCTGGGCGCCCTTAGATCGTGGACACTATGACAATCCGTGCACACAGCTACTTTCGCGTCTCCAGCCGCGAAGCGCTTGCCATGCACACTGGTGCGGTACTGGCCCAACTGGTCCGTGCGCAAGCTGGGGTTGAACTGCCGAATATAAGCGGGATCCGAATGGCAACTTCCGCACAACTGCGGGATCTGCTTGCGATCGATCTTGCCCTTCCAACCGGCCTTTCGGCTCATGGCTTTGTCTGGATCGTCGCTGGTTGGGTCGCCCCCATGGCAGCTAGCGCAAGTCAAATCCTTTTGTGCGTGTATGTCCTGGCTGAACTTCTCCTGGCTCACTCCCAGAGGATCGGGCAAGGCAGAGTGACAATCCAGGCAGGAGTTCGTGGTTTGCCCATAACTTTGCCCACAACCCAGGCACGCTGCCAGCACGACGAAGCCGGCCAGCGCCACATGGGCCGCGCTGAACGGTCGAAGCTTATTTCGCAAGAAGGCCATAAACACTCATACCTGCCATGTAGGCAAGAGCAAAAACTCCAAGCCCGGTGATCCACCCTTTCGTGTGAGAGGGTTGATCACTCTCAAAAAAAGGCAGTAGAAGCCACAACAATCCGACTAGACCGAAAGCGAGTACACCCAGAACCTCCCCGTCGATGAACCACACTTTGGCCGGGATGAGCTTGAGCGTCTGGAACATGAACAGGAAGTACCACTCGGGCTTGATTCCGGCTGGGGCGGCCCCAAAAGGATCTGCCTTGACCCCGAGGTTCCAGGGGAAGAGTGCCGCCAACGCGCCCAATACTCCCAGGGCCACGTACCAAGCCATCAATTCCCGCAGCAAGAAATTGGGAAAGAATTTCATTTCCCGTTTCGCAGACGGATTCGCGGTCCACTGCACTTCCAGTTTCGGAGGAATGCTCATGCCAAGGCGTTGCACCAGCAGCACGTGCAGCAGGAGCAGCAAGGTTGTAATTCCGGGTAGCACGGCGACATGGAATCCAAAGAACCTGGTCAGCGTGGCTCCAGTCACCTCTTCACCACCTCGGAGAAAAATCATCAGGGGCTTACCGATGATCGGAACCTGCCCGGCAATTGCGGTGCCGACTTTGGTGGCGAAGAAGGCCAGCGTGTTCCAGGGCAGCAGATACCCGCTGAAGCCAAATCCCATGACAAGAAATAGAAGAAACACACCGCTGACCCACGTCAGCTCCCTGGGTTTGCGGTAGGCCTTGAGAAACAGCACGCTGAACATGTGCGCAAAGGCAGTAAAAATCATGAGATTGGCTGACCAGGAGTGGATGGAGCGAATCAGCCAGCCAAACCGCACCCGGGTCATGATGTACTGGACGCTTTCGAAGGCCTCGTTGGCGCCCGGACGGTAATACAGGAGCAGCAAGATCCCGGTCAGCACCTGGATGACAAACAGAAAAAGGGTGATGCCTCCGAGGAAATACCAGTAGGACAGGCGATGAGTGGGGACGGTCTTGTGGCGGAGCGGGGCGATGAGGTCGTCCCAATCCAGTCGTTCATCAAACCAGCGGCCGAGGGCGGACAAGCTCACGCCTCCCGCTTCCGGCTGACGACAATCTCATCGCCGCGCAAGTGGACATCAAACACATCGAGCGGTCTGGGCGGAGGACCGGAAACGTTGCGGCCATTGAGATCGTAGATTCCGTTATGGCAGGCGCACCAGATCTCGCGCAGATCGCTGCGATACTGCACCGTGCACCCGAGGTGGGTACAAGTGGCGGAGAGGGCGCGATAAGTGCCGTCGCTGGTCATGATCAACAGGCCGGGACGGCTGCCGAAACGGAAAATCTTGCCGGAATTCGGCTTCAGCTCGGTGAGCTTGGCGGCGACGATCTCGTCCCCGCCGAGATCTACCACCGCCGGCGGGACAAGATAGCGCAGCACGGGATAGATGAAAGAAGCAAAAGAGGCAAGCAGGCCGCCACCGAGAAACATTCCTATCGCGCGGCGGCGCGTCGGTTCGGGTTGAGAAAGTTGGTCAGCGGTCATTCACTGCGCCCCCTGCCGCAGGAACCACTCAGGATCCGGATCGCCAGTCTCGATCGCCGGTCTCATGGTCCGATTCCCCCGGGTCAAATAGAACGCACTTCCACGGTGCGCTGCATCTCGCGCAGCCACATCGTTTGGAACAGTTGCAGGCAATGTCTAATGACGATTGCCAGATTCAGAGCGATTTTATACCCAGCCGCCGGATTAGCGGCAAAATACGCGCGCCCGGCCTGCTCTCGTGATTCGGCAGCGGCTTTTCCATATACTAGGCGGTAGCAGCCGGAAGCCGAATCAAAGTGAAGAAAGAACTCATAGAACTGCGCGTCAACGGTCTTACCCACGAGCTCGCCATCGAGCCGAGCGCGCTGCTGCTCGACGTGTTGCGCCGCGATCTCGGCCTCACCGGCTCGAAGCGCGGCTGCGACGACTCCTCCTGCGGGGCCTGCACGGTGCTCGTGGGCGGCACGCCCATGCTCGCCTGTACGCTGCTCGCCTTCAGTTGCGAGGGGCAGGAGATCACTACCGTCGAAGGCATCAGTGAGCACGGCAGCCTGGCCGCCATTCAAAAGGCTTACGGAGATTGGGGCGGCGCGCAATGCGGATACTGCACACCGGGTTTCATGATCACGGTGAAGCATCTGCTCTCGGTGAATCCGGATCCCACGGACGAAGAGATCCGCAGCGCGCTGAGCAGTAATCTTTGCCGCTGCACCGGCTACACGCAGATGTATACGGCGATAAAGGCGGCGGTTGAAGCGGAGAAGAAGGGAATGGCGGCGGTGAAATGATGGTTACTCAGAACTCATGACCAACGACTACTCCATCATTGGCAAATCCATCGCCATGGTTGACGCCGCCGGGAAGACCACCGGCTCGGGCAAATACACCGACGACCTCTCACTGCCCGGCATGCTCTATGGAAAGATTCTGCATTCGCCGCATCCCCATGCTCGCATCAAGAGCATTGACACCAGCCGAGCCGAGAGACTCGACGGTGTGATTGCGGTGGTCACGGGCAAGGACGCTCCCAACCCCTTCGGCATCCTTCCCGTCGGCCACGACGAGCACGCGCTGGCGCTCGATAAGGTTCGTTACGTCGGCGACAACGTAGCCTGCGTAGCGGCCGTCTCCGAAGCCATTGCCGAGAAGGCGCTCGAGTTGATTGACGTCGATTACGAGCTTTTGCCCGCCTACTTCGATCCCGAAGAATCGATGAAGGCCGAGACCAATCTCATCCACGACAACAAGCCGAACAACCTGGAGAAGGACTACCACCACGTCTTTGGCGATCCCGACCAAGCTTTTGCTGAAGCCGACTACATCGCCGAAGGCCGCTTCCTCGCGAACGAAGTTACCCATGCCGCCATGGAGCCGCACTGCACGCTGGCATCATTCGAGCTTGACCCGCACACCGGCACACTCGGACGTCTGACGGTCTGGTCCTCCACTCAGGTTCCGTATTACCTGCAACACAAGCTGTCGCTGGTGCTCGAGATGCCGATGTCGCAGATCCGCGTGATCAAGCCGTTGGTGGGCGGCGGCTTTGGCGGCAAGAGTGAAGTGATCCCAATCGAAATTATTGCCGGCATCGCCGCTCGCGCGGCGCAGAGACCGGTGAAGATCACCTACACCCGAGAAGAAGTTTTCTGGGCGCACCGCGGGCGCCCGCGCACCATCGTGGACCTCAAGACCGCGGTGAAGAACGACGGCAGCATCACCGCCGTTAAGGCGCGCGTGGTGCAGGATGGCGGCGCCTATTGCTCCTACGGCGTGGTCACTATTCTTTATTCGGGCGCGCTGCTGGGCGCACTCTACGATATTCCCAACATCCAGTACGACGGCTATCGCGTGCTCACCAACAAGCCCGCTTGTGGCGCCATGCGCGGGCATGGCACGGTCAACGTCCGCTTCGCCTTCGAATCGCAACTCGACGAAATTGCGGTCAAGCTCAAGATGGACCCCGCCGAGATCCGCCGCCGTAATTTGCTCAAACCTCCCTGCATTACTATCAACGGCCTGCGCGTGCAGAGCTACGGTTTGCCGGAATGCATTGACCAGATCGTGACGCGCTCGCGCTGGAACGATCGCAAGGGGAAGCTGCCCCGCGGCCGCGGCCTTGGCATTGCTTGCAGCCACTACGTGAGTGGTGCGGCCAACTCGATTATTCGCTCCGACATGCCGCACTCGACCGTTAATATCAAAATTGACCGCGACGGCGGTGTGGTCATCTATACCGGTGCATCCGACATCGGCCAGGGATCCGACACGATGGTCGCGCAAGTGGCCGCGGAAACGCTAGGCTGCGCGCTCTCGCGCGTGAAGGTAATCGCCGCCGACACCGACCTCACGCCGATTGACATCGGCTCCTACTCCAGCCGGGTCACTTTCATGAATGGCAATGCAACCTTGCGCGCTGCGCAGGAGGTCAAGAAGCAGATCGCCGCCGCCGCAGCAAAGAAGATGAACTGCGCTCCGGAGGACATCGTCTTCCGCAACGACGCTGTGAACAGGAAACAGATCGCGGGCGAGGGCGCCCGCGCAACACAAACCCAACCCACGGTCTCCGGGCGCGTCGAGGGGCAGATCCTCCGTGGCTCGCTTCAGCAAAAACGTAAGGACGAAGGCCCAAAAGATTCGATGACGTTCGAGGAAGCGGTGGTCGCTGCCATCGACTTCCACGGTGCTCTCAGCGGCACCGGTTCGTATGCGCCTCCGCCGGAAGCGCGCGGCGGCAAGCACAAAGGCGCGGGCGTTGGACCTTCGCCGGCCTACTCCTACTCGGCACAAGTCGCCGAGGTCAGCGTGGACGAAGACACTGGCGAGGTCACCGTCTACAAAGTCTGGGCGGCGCACGATTGCGGGCGCGCCCTCAACCCGGTCTCGGTCGAAGGCCAGGTGATCGGCTCGGTATGGATGGGGATGGGGCAGGCGCTTACCGAAGAGATGATCTGGAAAGACGGGCTGCTCATGAACCCCGGTCTGCTTGAATACCGCAGCCCGTCATCGGTCGAGTCGCCGGAAGTCGAAGCGATCATTGTTGAAAGCATCGATCCCGAAGGGCCGTTTGGCGCGAAGGAGGCCAGCGAAGGCTCGCTCGCGGCCACCATCCCCGCGATTGCGAATGCGATCTACGATGCGGTCGGCATCCGTCTCCACGAGTCTCCATTCACTCCGGAGCGTGTGCTGGCCGCGCTGCGCGCGAAGAGGAACGCCAAGCCGCTGAACCTGACGGAAGGCGTGGACCCCACCGCCCCGACAAAATTTCGCGAACACGGGGGAGAGTTATGTTTCAAGGGCAAGGGGCCGGATCGGCATGAGAACGATCCCGCGCGTCAGCGGGCGCAGCCGGGAGGTGCGGATTGAGCCTCCCCGAGTTCAAACTCCTGCGTCCGCGCACTACTGCGGAAGCGATCGCACTGCTGGCACAACACGCCGGTCATATACGTATCCTGGCCGGCGGCACCGACCTGCTGCCCTCGATGCAGCAAAAGCTGTTCGAGCCGCAATACCTTCTCGACATCCGCCGCATCGCGGAACTGAGAGGCATTCGCCAGCAACCCGACGACGCGGTTGAGATCGGCGCCCTCACGGCACTCACCGACATCGAGCACTCCGGTCTTTTGCGTCAGCATTTTCCCGTGCTTCCCGAGGCCGCAAAAACAGTCGCTTCTCCCGTGTTGCGCAACATGGGAACCATCGGAGGGAACATCTGTCTTGACACGCGCTGCCTCTGGTACAACCAGTCGTTGCAGTGGCGAAAATCCTGCGCCTTCTGCATTAAGAAAGATGGCGATCTCTGCCACGTCGCGCCGGGCGGCAAGAAGTGCTGGGCGGTTTTTTCGGGCGATACTCCGGCGGCGCTGCTCTGCCTTGACGCGGAAATCGAGATTGCCAGCACCTCCGGCTTGCGCTGCATGAGACTCGCGGACTTCTACACGGGCATTGGCGATGACTACCGCAGACTGCGACCCGACGAACTCGTGACCCGCGTCTTGCTGCCTGCATCCTCGGCCGGCTATCGCGGCGCCTACCGCAAGCTGCGCATCCGCGGCTCGATTGACTACCCGCTCGCCGGAGTCGCCGTGGTTCTGAAGCAGCCCAACAGACACATCGAAGACGCGCGCGTCGCACTGACTGCCGTGAATCCCGCGCCGGTGCTGGTGAAAGGTGCCGCCGAACTTTTGGCAGGGAGGCGCATGACGGAAGAGTGGGCTGAAGCCGCCGGTGTTCTCGCGGCCCTGACCGCGAAACCGTTGACCACCTCAGCCCTGACCGCTGAATATCGTCGCGAGATGATCCGTGTGTTCACGAAACGCGCGATTCTTTCGCTCGCTATTGAAACCTGACTACTGGCTACTGCTGTCCTCCGCAAAAACCTGCGACGGACTGAAAGTGCACGAGCACGGTGCAAATGGGAGGAGCTTTTTGCGTACCAGAAAACTACGAAATCACATTTTCAAAGCGCCGCACTATGGCCAGGATTTCCGGTTCCTGCAGAATGCGGTTGGATTCTTTGGCAGCCAGCAGGACGGTCTGTATGAGTTCATGGCTGGCCACGATTCCCCGCTGCGAGAGATAGTAGACAACGTTCGAACTGCCCGACATGGGCCCGATCTCAATTTCCTGATTGCGTCCGATCAGGCTTGCCGGGACTCCTGAATAGACGTAGTCGGTCAACCAGCGATCGCCCTTCTTCTGGGCTTTGATGATGGCCGCCGCGTGGACGCCGGTGGCGGTGCGGAAGGCATCGCGTCCAATCACCGGAGTATTC
The DNA here is from genome assembly GCA_050012595.1 of Terriglobales bacterium. Taxonomy (GTDB): domain Bacteria; phylum Acidobacteriota; class Terriglobia; order Terriglobales; family Acidobacteriaceae; genus Acidiflorens. The sequence continues at coordinate 48,939 of JBEKGW010000012.1, read as the reverse complement.
GCCGGAACTGGGACCGAGGTCGCGGCCGAAACCGAGTCCACATACCCCTGCAGAGAACTGAGGTTGTCGTGCCTCATGCCGAGCAGGTTGAGATTCACGAGCAACTGTTCCATCGGCGTGTTTCCCACGCGCTCGCCGATTCCGAGCGCTGTGCCATGCACGCGGGATGCCCCCGCCTCAATGGCGGCCAGCGTGTTCGCCAAATCGAGGCCGCGATCGCGGTGACCGTGCCAGTCGATGCCAATCCCGATGTCGGCCCCCGTCTCAGCCAGGAACTTCTTAACCCAGGACACCAGGTTCCAGACCGCCTCCGGCGTCGCAGCCCCACACGTGTCGCAGAGACACAGCCGCTTGGCTCCAGCCTCGATCGCTTCGGCAAACAAGATACGCAGGTGCTCTGGCGAAGATCGTACGGTGTCCTCCGTCACGTACATCACGTCGAGGCCTTCCCTTACGGCAAAGCGGATCGCTTCCCGGGTGTGGCGCAGGATTTGCTCGATGGTCCATTCTTCCGCGTACTGCCGGATGGGGCTGCTGCCGATAAATAAACAAGCCTCAATCGGCATGCCGGTTACTTGCGCGGCCTCCGCGATGGGACGAATGTCCACCATCATGGTTCGGGCGGCGCAGTTGGGGCGTATGCGCATCCGCTGACCGGAGATCTCGCGGCAGAGTGCGAGTACAGCTTCGCGCTGGCGTGCGCCGGCTCCGGGCAGCCCGACATCAAGGGTTTCAATTCCGAGATTCTCCATGAGATGGAGAATCTCGACTTTCGCCGCCGCTGGCGGATCGGTCACGGAGGGACTCTGCAGACCGTCGCGCAGCGTTTCATCGTCGAGCATGACGTGTGCCGGCCAGGAAATAGTCCGCGGGCCTGCGCTTGCCCAGTCGAAGATGAGACCGTCTCCCGCCGAGATTCCCATGCCGCATTCTCCCGTTTACCTGTGGGCTTCGGATGCCGCCGGGCGCAACTTGCCAAACTCACCCGCTCGCCGGAGAAGTTCTTGTGCCCCGGCATTATCACCCTCCGCACGACGGATCATCGCAAGGTGGTACAAACTGCTGAGTTCGTGAACCCCCTCGTCCAAGCTCCGTTCGAATTCCCGGCGAGCGATCTCGGTCGCGCCTTCGCGCTCGTGAATCACGCCCAGGTGATAGTGCGCCATTACGTATTCGGGCGTGAGGGTCGCCGAAAGCTCAAAATGCTCGCGGGCCTTGGCGAGCTGTCCCTGGTGAAACAGCGCCAGGGCAAGCCGGTAGTGGGCGGCGTTGTAGTTGGGATTAATGTCGAGACAGCGGCGGAAGGCGGCAGCCGCCTCGGGCATGTTGCCGCGGTGGTAGTAGGCGACCCCGAGGTCGTAATAGGCCAACACAAATGTCGCCGAGGCCGTCACTGCCCGGTGATAGTGTTCGATGGCCAGGTCCAGCAGACCTTCGTGGAACAGGAGGTTTCCAAGCTGGTGGTTGCCGAGGACATTGTCGGGCTCGGAATCGAGCAAGTGCTGGAGCTCCTGCCGTGCCTCCCGCCCCCGTCCGTCGCGTTCATGCACCAGGGCCAAAAGAAGCCGCTGGTCAATCGAAGCGTCGCGGAGGAAACGTCCGCACTCGGCGCAGAACTTGTCCGCCGTGGCGCCGAGGTGACCGCAGCGGGGACAACGTACAGAGTCATGAGTCGCTTCTGACATACGATCCTCCTACTTACGCGACTTACGCGTCACTCGTCACTCCGAGCGTGTGGGGTCGAGCGCACAATCCAGGCAGAGACGGTGCGCCGGGGAAAATCCTTCTTTCTTGAAGAAAGCGAGAAGATCAAAATCATCCCACGATACTTCGGTGCGCAGCGTCGTGACCCGGAGAGCGGATAGATTCAGCCGCAACTGCCGCAGTAAGGCTTTGCCTACACGCTGGCCGCGGTTTGCCGGGTCCACGCCAATGGCATCCAGCGAAGCCGTGGGCTCGCTGACGCCGTACTCGCCATAGTATAACGAGGCGATGACGAATCCGACGACGCGCCCATCCACTTCCGCAGTCAGCGAGACTTGCAGCGCCGCCTGTTTCACCGCCCGTTCCAACATCAGTTCGAAATAGCGGGGACGCCGTCGGCCGCTCGCGGCTGCGTCAATCGCAACCACCGCCTCCAGGTCACCCTCGTTCATAAGGCGCACCAGGATGCTGTCGGTGTCCAGGATTCCCGGTTCTTCCAGAGGTTTGGTACTCATATGGAGCTCCCCCTCTCAAATCTTGTTTTCGACAGTGCGCTTCACGCCACTACCTCGGTGCGCCGCGCCAGTACACGATGGCGGTACGCTCCCCACAGCGCGGCCCCGATCGCTCCAGCATAGACCGAGTCGGGGTGAATGCGCACGCGCATGGCAGGCTTTTCTTCGGCGAGCTTCTCTTCCGCGATCTTGTCTTCCGCGATCTTCTCTTCCAATGCCCGGCACAGCCCGATATCGGCCGCCAGCCCGCCCGTGATCGCCACGTCACCGCACGCCCCGATCGAGCGCAGAAGCTTCGTGTAACGCCCCGCCATCGACAGGTGAATTCCTTTCAGGATGTCGCTGCGCGAAATGCCACGGCTTACCATGTTGATCACGTCGGTCTCCGCCAGCACCGCGCAAATGCTGCTGACCGATTCCGGATTCTTTGCTTCACAAGACAAAGGTCCGACGTCCTCCAGCATGATGCCCAGGTAGCGGGCAACGTTTTCGAGAAACTGTCCTGAACCGGAGGCGCACTGGCTGGTCATGCGATACGCCAATATGCGGCTGCGCTCGTCAATCCGCATGGCACGCGCATGCAAGGCCCCAATGTCGAGTACGGCGACTGTGCCGGGCATTAGAAAGACCGCTCCTCGCGCGTGCGTCGTCATTCCGTAAAAGTGACCGCGGCGGAAATCCACCAGTTCGCCTTCCCCGGTGCTCGCGGTATAAGCGATCTCATTCTGGCGCACTCCCGCCGCTTCCAGAGACACCTCATAGCCTTCTCGAATCACCTTCCGCAGGTCGCGCCGGCGAATGCGCTCGTTATGCAGAGCGAGCACGCTCACCGCCCCGTTTCCACCATCCCGCACCAGCGCAAACTTGACGGCACTCGAACCAACGTCGACGCCCGCGGCGAGAATGCTTTCTTCGGACTTAGCCTTCATGCCGCATTCCCTCCTTCGGCAGCGCGCTGCGCGAATAACGCCGCCCCCAGGGCCCCGGTGTAGATGGATTCCGGAGAGATATTGAGTGTTCGCACGCCATAGTTTTGTTGGACCAGGCCTCGCAGGGCGGAAACCGCAGCGGGGTTGCGGGCGACTCCCCCGGTAAACGTGAATTCGTCGGAAATTCCTCCGGAACGCGCCAGCAGCGACATCGCCCGCAACATGATCGCCCGGTGCAGACCCGCCAGGATGTCCGGCACCTTCTGCCCCAGAGACAAGCGATCCCGCAGTTCGGCTCCGGCAAAGACCGTGCACGTGCTGTTGATCTTTACGCTGCAAGTGCTCTCCTGTGCCAGCCTGCCGAGTTCATGCAGGCCAAGGTTCATTTCGTCGGCGATATATCCCAGGTAGCGGCCACATCCTGCCGCGCACCGGTCATTCATCTGGAAACTGGTGACGATGCCGGTGCCATCCACCTGAATTGCCTTGGTGTCTTGGCCACCGATGTCGAGCACCGTGCGCGTGCCGGCGAACATGGCATGAGCGCCCAGGCCGTGGCAGAGGATCTCACTGCGGATCTGTTCTTTCGGGAACGGAAGCCGTTGCCGGCCATAGCCAGTACCGACCATTCCCAGCACCCGGAACTCAAGCGATCTCACCGACTCAACGGCAGAGCGCAGTCTTGCTTCCCGTTCGTGGATGTCCGCCGGCGCAGCGGCCAGCGTCTGCTCGAGTGACGGACCGGCGTGCCGTTCAAATGCCCCCTCACCTGCCGCATTCTCGACCACCAGGATGGCGGCGTCGAACAGGCCACACAGGACGTCGAAAGAAGCGTGCTTCGAATTGCTGAACTGCTCCGCGAACTGCATGTAGTCGGCTGCGGCCAGATCGCGGAAGAAATCGCTTTTCCGCACCGCCAATTCGCTGAAATGTCCGGGAACGCGCGACTTCATCGCTTGGCAGATACGATTGAGCATTTCCTTGACTGCTTCCCGGTTGGGTGCGTATCGTGGCGCATCGGCACAACGGTCGAGCGCCGACTCCAGCCACTCCAACTGTTCCAGGTGTTGCTGCCGGCGGAAATTGCGCACCAGAGATCCAATAAACTTTTTTTCAATTCCTGAGAGTTCTGCGTCGGCTGCCATGGCATGCCGCACCAGCTCAAATCTTGATTGCACAAGCGCTTCGTCGCGAACGATCTGGGAAGCGACTTCGTAGTTGCTGCGGGTGTTGGTGATGCCGCGGCCCAGGACCCGGCCGGTTCGATCAAGCGCGACGGCCTTCGTCGTGGTCGAGCCCAGATCAATACCGAGCAGAACCTCCACTACGCTCATGCCATCACCACAGCAGTTCGCCTTTGTTCGAGCATTTGCAGGTAGCTCTCAATGCGGTTCTTGATGTTGGCCGCCGAGAAATATCGCGGATCCACGAGATCGCTCTCGATGAATCCGCCGGGCACACCCGCCCGCTGCTCCAGTTGCCGCAGCATCAGCAGCTGGCCGACACTGAACGAGTTGCAACTCTTGACACTGTTGATCATGAAGCCGTCGGCGCGGTATTCGCGGATGTAGCGCTCCAGCAGGTCGACGCGCGCCGGCAGCCCGAGGTTGGTGTAGCAACCCAGGCAATATTCCGCCAGACTTTCGAGCGGACGGTTGGGGTCGTGGCGGAAACCGCGATCGTAGAGTCCACCCACTTTGGTATAGCTGCTGGCAACGATGACAGCGCCTTCGTCGTAGAACATCTTCCAGAACTCGCGGAAGCTCGTCCAGTTGGGCGGGCCTTCCACCACCAGGCGGTAGCGCTGGCGCTCCATCGTGCCCTCGGGAGTAACGGGACCAAGTCCTAGCCTGATCCGTTCCGCAATCTCTTCGCGCAGCACGCGGTAATACTCGACGCCCTCGCTCGTGCCTCGAAAGGCGGTGAAGATCGGGCCAATGTAATACACACCGCCGAAGTACGCATCAATCGGCGAGGGCTCGTTTTTCGCGCTCTCCAGCACCCACACGAAATCGTCCTCTGCCTTGGCGGAAAGAGCCAGCATCTCGGAAAGTCGAGCCTCATCGTAGCGCCGGCCGCTCACTTGCTCCAGTTTCGGGATCACCTCGGTGCGCAACTGCTGCACGACGTAGTCGACATGGTGTGGTTCAATGCGTCCGTTGGCCAGATATGGCACGTGCAGCATGGCCACCGGGCATTGATACTCCTGACGCAGGAGTTCGAACCACTTGAGAAACGTGAAGCATCCCGTGTAGGAGAGCAGCAGCAGGTCGGGATTGGGGAGTTTTACGCCGGTGGGCCCCACGTTGCCCGACTTCAACATGCCGATGTCGCATTTCACATAGGTGCAGACATCCTCGCTGTGCCCTTGCTTCTCCGCTTCCGCAATGTAGTTGGCGGAAAGCTTGCGCATGCCGGACTGCAGCGCGTTGATCTCCGGCAAGATCGGCAGCAGATCGAAGGACCGCAGCAGTTCGGTCAAATTACCGGGAACAAACGTGGAGACGACTCGCTTTCCCTCTTCACGCGCCCGTCCCAGAGACTCGTAGTAGTCCCCGATGAGTTGCTTCTGCATGACCATGCTCCGCTCTTTTTGCACGGTCTGCACGGTCGATGCCTTGACAGCGTCTGCGCTCATGCCTCGCTCCATAGCCGGATGGAATCCGAGAAGGTGCCAGCTTGTTCCCGGATGACGGCAAATTGCCCCGTATCCTCGGAATACTTGAACTGGGTGTGGGGAATGTGTTCGCGCTCCAGGGCGGCGACCAGCATGGGCTGCTCCAGCAGCGCGGGATCGCAAAAGCTCGGAGCGCAAAAAATGACGCCGTCCGCGCGATTCTGCCGCACGGTATCGACCAGCCATCGGCCGCGTTGTCCATCGGGCGCATAGCAGGAGGCCGTCGCCACGCTTTGCGTCAGGTAAGCCTGCGCCAGGTTTCCGATCGCGTCAGCCTCCTCGGGTACGTCGCCGGTGAACCAGCGCAAACCCAGCAGCAGGTCGTCGTCCACGATCCAACAGCCCGCGCGTTCGAGGGTGATGAGCAATGCCAGCGGAGGCTGTTCGCAGAACATGCCCGTCAGTACAACTCGGCTGCGATCTTCTGGAACAGCCGATCCCTGCGAAGCCATCTCGAGGTAGCGACGCACCATCGTGGTATGTTCCTCCGGCGGCAGCACACTGCCGGCGCGCAGTACGCCATAGACCTGCGAGATGGGATAGAGCCACGGCGATTCGCTGCGTGCCTGATAGAGTTCCCGGATCGCACGGCGGTTCTGGTTGTAAATCCGGATGCTGTTTCGGAGATTCTGATCGGAGATCTGTCCGCCCGCCAACCGCGCCATGTCCTCGCGGATTGCCGTCAATTCCCGCCGCCAGAATTCACCTCCCACGCGGGCGTCGTAGTTCTGGGGCAGATCGACATAGCGCACGTAGCGTCCGGGAAAGAGCATCGTCCACATTCCGCTCAGGTTGCGGATAACATCGCAGATCGAAGGGAACAACATGCCGTCCATCACATCCAGACGTCCCGATAATGCCAACTCGACCGTGCTGCGAGGAATGTGGCAGATGTAGCTCTGGAAGTAGGCGTCGCCCCGGATGATTTCCAGCCGGTCGCCTCCGCCGAAAATGCCGACCGGCAACATTCCAGCCGCATGAATCAGTTCTCGTGGGACATAGATTGGCATGTAGCCAATCGCTCTGCGCCCGGGCGCGCAGGATTTCCATTCTGCGACTGCCTTGTAGTCAACGTCTTCGTACAAGGTCTGGGCGCGGCTGAGAATCTGTTCAAGCTCAGGATTCACCGGAGCGCTCCTCTCTTCTCCCGGCTTTTCTGCCAGACCGGCTCACGTTTTTCCATAAAAGCGCGGAGTCCTTCCACGGCGTCGGGCTCGGCCATGAGTTCGTCAAGGTACATGCGCTCAAGTTGCGGCAGACCCTCCTGCAGTGCCCGCCGCAAAGGAAGTCTGGCAGCGCGTATGCCGTAGCGGAGCGCGACCGGCGAACGGGACAGAAAGTTGTCGCGGATCCAGGTTTCGACCGTCGCTTCCAGCTGTCCTTGCGGAGCGGTTCGCACGATCAATCCTGCCTCCGCAGCTTGGGCCACGTTCCATGTAGCTCCGGTCAACACGAGTTCCGCGGCGCGGCTCGCGCCAATCCGGGCCGGTAATAGCACAGCCGCCGCGGGAGGGAAGACTGCCAGCTTAATTTCGGGACAAGCGAACGCGGCGCCTTCCTCCGCGACGATGAAGTCGCAAGCCAGTGCCAGTTCAAATCCTCCGCCCAGGCACTGCCCGCGCACGGCCGCAATCGTGACCGCCGGCAGTTCGAGCATTTGGCCAAGCAGTCCACTGAACTGGGACAACATGGTCCTGACATGCTCGGGCAGGTGCTCTTGCACGCTGGCGCCAAAACTGAAATGCGGGCCTTCCGCGGTGAGAATCATCACCTTGAGCGGTGGTCGATTCCGCAGGTCGTCAAAGGCCGCCAACAAAGCTGCCATCATTGCTTGGTCGACGATGTTGGCCTTGGGCGCAGCCAATGCGACGCGGGCGACTTGGCCATCGTGTTCGACAGAGAGTTTCAGGCTGCTCATCGTCTTGCCTTTGTCGTTTCCGGAACTGCCCAGGGCGCAATTTCTGCGATCAACGCCTCGCTCCAGCGCACGCCTTCCGCCAGACGCTGACGCAACTTAACGAAGTCCACCTCACGTTGCTGCCGGGTGCCGCGGTGGAAAGCGCGAAAACCGGCATTGGCCTCCGTCATCATGTTCAGCGCCAACCAGGCGCGGTTGGTTTCGCGGTTGCGGTCCCAATGTTCCAGTTTGTGTTTCCTCACACTCTCGACCGTCTTGGTCAGGCAATCAGGCATGGTATGCAGAAGTTTCGTGCACAGGCCCTCGACCGCTTCATCCAGCAATGAAAGATCAATGGTGCCTTTGGACATCAGAGCTTTCCCCGCCTCTCGGGCTTCTCCCGTCTTCCAGTCTCCGAAAACCATGCGGCCAAATTCGTCGAGCTCCCGATCGGTCACGACCAGCGGGTTGGACACATATTTGCCGTCAACCTTGAGGGCCGGAACAATCTGCGTGAGTCCCCCCAGACGATAGAAGCGGTGCGCGCTCCAGGGCTCGCAGAGCGTGGCGCTGAGCATGGCGTGCTCTATGCCCACGAATAGCGGCAGGAAGTCGGTGCTGCCGCCATCGGGCGCTGAACCGTGCCTCGGTCCGGCCTGGCCGAATATGGCAAGATCGCTGGCTACGGAAAAGTCGCAGGCCATTCCAATCTCTTGCCCACCGCCCACGCGCATGCCGTTCACGCGGCAGATCACCGGCTTGTCGCAACCGAGGACGGCGCTGACCATATCATTGAACAAGCGCATGTATTGACGGTATTCGCCCGGGGCCCCGGCATAAATCTCCGCATACTCGCGCGTGTTGCCGCCGGTGCAGAAGGCCTGCGTGCCCGCGCCCGTGAGCACGACAGCCACCGCGGCGCGATGGTTGCTGGCTTCGCGCAGCGCGAGGATAACTTCCTTGATCGAGGTTGTGGTGTAGCTGTTCAGCTCGCGCGGATTGTTCAGCGTGATCCACACATTGTGCAGCCCCTTCACGCTCGTGCCGTCACGATCGCGCGCGGGCCTGCGCTCCAACAGGATTTCGCTGGGAGAAAACTGTTCGACCAGGTTGTGATCTTTCATGGCCGGGTTTTGATCTTTCATAGCCAGGTTTTGATCTTTCATAGCTTTGTTCCTTGTTGTATGCCTCGCGACTGCGGTACCAGCACCGCTCGCCGACGGAGTTGGTGATGATGGACTGCCTCGAGAACTTGCTGGGCCTCCTCGAGTGGGTGCATCTCGACAAAAGGCTGAAGTTGAATTTTTCCTCCGAGCACCATGGCCAGCGCGTCCGGATACTGATCGGGAGGGCATCCCCAATTTCCGCGCGCGGTGGCATCAAAGGCCATTAGATTGGACAGGCGCACTTCAACTTTCTGCGCGGTGTACCCGACGATCGCCAGGTAAGCCCCCGGGTCGAGCAGACTGAACGCAGTCTGCTGCCCGGCGGCCGTCCCGCTGGTTTCGAAGATCTTGAGGCCAATCCCGTGCCGCCCGCTCTGCCTGGCGCTGCTCTGCCTGGAGAAAGACCGCACGGCCGTCTTCACATCCGCGCACTCGCGGGCATTCAGTGCCAGGGCAGCGCCGTGCGCCGAGGCGAGCTCCAGCCGGTCCGCGTCAACATCGATGGCCACGACTGCTGCACCCAGCGCAGCGGCAATTTGCACTCCGAACCCCCCGATGCCACCGGCTCCGACAAAGACCGCGACATCGTCGACGCCAAGACCGGAACGGCGAATTGCCTCATACGGAGTCGTAACTGCGTCGGCGACGACCGACAGCATCGCCAGGGTGAGCCCGTTGGGAAGTTCTTCGGGCAGCGGGCACAGGCCACGTGCCGGCACTCGTACGTAGGTCGCAAACCCCCCATCGGCATCATTGCCCGGCATGAACTGTTTGCGGCAGATGGTCGGATGACCGCTGCGGCAGGCATCGCAATCGCCGCACGGAATTACGGCCGGCACAATGACCGAGCGCCCGGTCCAGTTTCCAGCTTGCTCTCCGGCGAGCGCGACACGGCCGGCGATTTCATGTCCCAGGATCAACGGTAGCGCGTGGCGGGTGCGAATGCCATCGTAAGCAAATCCAATGTCAGTGTGGCAAACGCCGCAGCCTGCTACCTCGATGATCACTTCGTCAGGGGAGAGTTCTCCCAGAGCCGCTTCGGCCCAGTCGAACTGGCCGCTGGCAACCAACCTCAGGCCCTTGCTCGTGGCGGGGCAACCGCTTTGCGCGGGCGCTGTCGTCATCGGAGGCCTCCTCACCCAAAATTCGAACGATCGTTCGAAAACACTGAGTCAAGATACCTTGGTTGGGGAAATCGAGGATGTGATTGCAATCACTTTCGCTTGTGATTTGATGTCCGGAGAGCGTGCTCCGGAGGACCGCACCGAATGGTAAGTCAAGCCATCCCACTCCGCGAGTGGGAGAATTGCCGGAGAATCGGCAGAGGAGATTGTCCGCAATCTTTTGCAGCAACACCGACTTAGCGTGCACGGATGGCCGCGTTGGGCACGGGCGGATTTTATATCGTTTGAGTTCTACGCCAAACGGCAACGATCGACTTGCCCACTGAATGTAGTAATAGCTTATCGAGGACTCGCGAGACCGGGACTATCCACTGGTCCCAAAATTGGAGTTGCACTTTGGTTGGCATGGATTGCCGGAGCAGATACAAATTAGCGGCAGAGGCCGTCAAACCGGCGGAATCGAGATAGATCAGTCGCTCAAGCCTCAGGCAGGCCGGAGAGATGCTCCGGAGCATGGAGCGGTCGTAGCGGCGGAAATGACCGATAGCAGCGTCGAACGGATTGAACAGCCACTGGTGGGCCGGAGCCAGGACTATAATGCGACCGCCGGGCTGAAGGTAGGCCGCCGCAATATTCAGCTCTTCCCGGTCGTTTTCGATGTGTTCAAGAACATCAATGTAGATGATTGTGTGGAACCGCTGGCTAGCATCGAGGGTCTCTAGTGTGCCGCACACGGTTTCATACCGGCGGCGGGCCGTCGTTTGTTTGAGATTCTCGGTTAGCTGAGCGACGAGCAGCGGATCAGGTTCAAGGCATACCCATCGTTCATTCCCGCCGGGATCTAGGAACGGCGTATTGGATCCGATCCCCGCGCCGACTTCGATGACGTCACCGGTAATAAAAGGCCGAATCTGCCGTGACCAATATGACTTCCAATTGCGTGCGGCAGCAAAAAGTTCCAGCTCCGAACCGACATAGGTAAAATCAGTCACGCCGGTAGATGTCCAAGACCTCTGCGACAAATAGATTGTAGTCACGGATAGGCACAAAGCCGAGATTCGTTCTGTTGGACAGCATAAAGAAGGTGAAAATGGCCGCTATAGTGATGAACTGAACAAGGATGATGGCCAGTATACCGGTTGCGAAGGTGGCCCAGCCCGGTATGGCCTGATGAGTGAAGAACCGGATCATAACGACGACAACAATCCCGACGGTGGCCAGAAGCGAGCCAACCAAGGACCCGATCAAAAGCCGTACTCCGACAACGTCTCCAAACACCGAAATTGCGCTCAAACCGTGAGTGACGAGGGCGACGAAATTCATCTGGGACGTTCCGGCGATCCGGTATCCCCGTGGAATTGGAATGGTTGTGAACGGAAGCCGTGATCGAAAAACAGCAGCGGCGTAATGATTCCACATCTCAGGAAGGGTGACAATCGTACTGAGGTACGCTGAGGGCAGAATACTGAAGTTCCCGACACGCACGCTAAGGCCTGTCAGAATGCGATGCAGAGACTTGTAGAGCCGATAAAAGCTCCGGAACAGAATTGATTCCACCCGGCGGCTCCGTTCGGCAAAGATCGCTTTTGTGCCGCCACTATCCGAGAACGAGCGAATGAGCTCTAAGGCCCCACTCGGTGTGTCCTCTCCGTCGGCATCCATCACTAGGACGGCGTCGCATACGGTAGTCTGTTCGATATGGGCAAGACCAATCGCGATAGCTCGCTGGTGGCCAAGATTTCGCCGCAGACGCAGCATGCGTATCGTTTGTACAACCGCGAAGTCGGATTGGAAGTCCTCCGAAGTGCAGCCTTGAGCCGAGCCATCGTCAACAAGCAAGACATCAAGTGCACACGGATACGAGGAAATAGCCTGATCAAGCCGACGAACAAGCTCTGCGGCAGAGGCCCAGTCGTCCCGGAGAGGCATAAGAGTTACGACATGCAGCGGAGATGCTCGCAGGGTGCTGGGAACCATTGATGCCTCTAGCGGTTAAAGATTCAGGGTGTACCGAAAGCCAAATTGTGTCCAAGTGACTCTAGGTAATGCCTTCGACGCATTTCGTCCCGAAGCGGATCGTGCTGTAGCAAGTTTCGTGCAGCGTAACATTCCTCCAGCGCTAAATCCACTCGAAAGAGCCTGCCTGGTTGAGAAGTGAGGGTGGAGGGTGGAACGTCCAGGTCTGGGTGATTCCGGTCACAGCATTTTGGCGTCTGGCGCGCTAAATTGCAGAGTGGTCTGCCAGGCGATGGGCAGCCGTGGACGGTTCAGTGCATCGCCACGTGACGCGGGGGTAGCGTATGGCCGTTGTTCTGGATGAAGTGCAGTCGAACCAAGCAGGAATCAGTCTGGTATTGGACGGGCATTCGTTGAAGATTGAGGATGTCGCTGCGGTCGCCCGCCATCGTCAGCCAATCCAGTTACACCCGGACGCGGTGGCACGGATCAACAAATGCCGGGACCTTCTCGAGCGGAAAATTCGTGCCCGCGAAATCATGTACGGAGTCAACACTGGCATTGGCGAACTTGCAGATGTCGTGCTGACTCCAGAGCAGGTCGAACAGTTCCAGAAATATTTGCTCTATTCCCATGCCGCGGGTTGTGGAGAACCCTGCCGCGAAGAAGATGTGCGCGCGGGCATGCTTTCACGCCTGAACACTCATTGCTGGGGTCATTCCGGGATTCGCCGCGAGGTCGTGGAAATCCAGATCGAGATGCTCAACCGGGTCGTCACCCCGGTTGTGTGCCAGAAGGGATCGGTCGGCGCATGCGGAGATCTCTCCCCGATGGCGCAAATGGCCATCACGCTCATGGGCGAGGGCGAGGTGTTCTACAAGGGGAGTCGAGTGCCGGCGAAAGAAGGTCTGGCAGCCGCTGGCATTCGGCCGATTACGTTCCGCGAACGGGATGGTTTGGCCACCATCAATGGCTCCGATCTCACCACTGGCATGGGCTGCCTGGAACTCTACGATGCGGAAAGGTGGATCAAGACGCAGGAAGTCTGCCTGGCGATGACTCTGGAAGCCCTCAATGCCAACATGGCCGCTTACGATCCGCGAATTCACACCGTGCGCGGTTATCCCGGAGCGCAGGCCTGCGCCGAGAATGTCCGCAGGCTCACCGCGGGATCCGAACTTCTCAAGCTACCGGGCAAGAAATTGCAGGACGCCTACTCGCTCCGTTCCAGCCCGCAAGTCATCGGCGCCGCCAAAGACGCATTCCAGTGGAGCCGGTACATGCTGGAGATCGAACTCAACCACGCCGCCGACAACCCGGTTTTCTTCCCGGATGAAGATCTGGTACTCACAGGCGCCAACTTCCAAGGCACTCCGCTGGCGTTCGCGCTCGAACTCGCCGGCATGTCCGTGACCACGGTGGCAGCTCTCTCCGAGCGCAGACTGAATCGGCTCCTGAATCCTCATTTGTCGATGGGGCTGCCTGCTTTCCTTACCAAAGGCGCCGGAATGTTCTCGGGCCTCATGCTCTCCCAGTACACCGCTGGAGCATTGGTTTGTGAGAACCGTGTGCTCTGTCACCCGGCGGCGACCGGCTCGATTCCAGCTGCCGCCGACCAGGAGGACTTTGTCTCCATGAGCATGACTACGGCCATCAAGACCCGGCAGATTCTGGAGAACGCATGGCACATCGCCGCGATCGAACTGATGGCGGCCGCTCAGGCCTTCGATCTGCGGGCGCCGGTCAAACCCTCGCCAGCCTCGGAGGCGGCGTACCAGGTCATCCGCAGTCATGTGAAGAGACTCGATCAAGACCGGCCGCTCTTCGACGACATCAACACCCTCGCGCGAGTGGCAAAAGACGGCAAGATACTGGAAGCTGCAGAAAAGACTGTCGGAAGACTCAATTGAATACGGGGACTGCGCACCAGCCTGTGCGGTTAATCACAGAATGTTTAAACCGGCTACTGTCAAAGTGCGCTCTTGTAGACCGGTGACCGGTCGAGAGGTTGCCGCAGTTGATCACCTCGCAGCCGTGGCGACGTAGACCGCACGCTACACGCCCATGTATCCGCACCGCCGACCACCAGAACGGCCATAATCAATTCTTTCCAAACAAAGTCTCTTCGATCAGTTCGCAAAGAATGTGTCCAGTTAAGATGTGAGCTTCCTGGATACGAGGTGTCTGCTCGCTGGGAATGCAGATGCAATGATTGACCGCGCTGCGCAACTTTCCGCCGGCTTTTCCGGTCAGACCCACCGTGACGAGTTTCCGCTCGCGGGCCACGTTCACGGCTCGCAGCACGTTGGCAGAGTTTCCGCTAGTGCTGATGGCGAAGGCGACGTCATCGGGACTGCCCATCCCCTGGATCTGGCGCGCGAAAACGTCGTCAAAGGAATAATCGTTGCCGATGGCGGTTAGGACGGAAGAATTGGTGGTCAGCGCCCAGCCCGAGAGGCTGGCTCGTTCCTTCAAAAACCGTCCGCTCAGTTCCGCGGCCAGGTGCTGGGCGTCCGCGGCACTGCCGCCGTTTCCGAAGAACAGGATCTTGTTTCCGGAGCGGAGGCATTTCGTCATTGCGTCCGCTACCTTGACCACTGCGCTCAAATACTCTGAAGACTGCAGCAGGCTCTGCACCACCGACGCGCAGTCACGAATCCTGGCGACCGCCAGAGACTGCGCAGTATCCGCGTTCATAGAACATCTCCCGTCAGCGCTGACGTTCACGAGGTCGCACTGGGTTGGACCTCATTGTCCGGCAATGTGTCCCGCAATGGTTCACCCGCTCCATATTCGAAATTGATCCGCTCCTGCTCGACCACCAGCGGCCGCTTCTGCACCAGGGTATGGATGGTGCCGATGTATTCCCCAATGATGCCCATAAACAGCATTTGGACCGACATGAAGAAAAATACGCCGATAACCAATGGGGCGATGCCAACCGAGAAGTTGTTCCAAAAGATTAGTTTGTAGATGAGGTATGCCAGCGACACCAGAACCGAAACCAGCGCGCCCACAAAGCCGGAAAAGGTCACCAGCCGCAGCGGCACCTTAGACAGGTTTGTGATCCCGAGCATCGCCATGTCGTAGAGCGAATAGAAATTGTTCTTGGTGATTCCGCGTTTGCGCACTGGCTGATGGTACGGAATATCGAAATGCTGAAACCCAGCCTCCGCGATCATGCCTCGGAAGTACGGATAGGGATCGTCGAAGCTTCTTATGACTTCCACTACCTTGCGGTCATACAGGCCAAACCCGGTATAGTTCTCGTAGGTTTCCACGCCGGAAAGACGGTTCACCAGCCGGTAGTATTGCTTCCGGATCAAGTACATCAGACCGCTTTCGTCGCTCGCCGCCTTGACGCCGATCACCACCGGGTAACCCTCCTCCCACTTACGGATCATGTCAACAATCATCTCGGGAGGATCCTGCAGGTCGGCCACAATCCCTATGACAGCGTCTCCGCTAGCCTGATACAACGCATGCTGAGGTGACCTGATGTGGCCGAAGTTGCGCGTATTCCTGATTACCTTGACGTTCCTGTCCGCGGCGGCGATGGCCTTGAGTTCACCCAGAGTGTTGTCGGTCGACGCGTTGTCGATAAAGATGTGTTCGTACTTGTAGTCGCCGGCGGCGGCGACGGCAGCGCGCACTCGGAGGTACACCTCGCGCACGTTGGCCTCTTCGTTGTAACAGGGCGTAAGGATGGTCAGGGTCTTTGGCATGGGCATGGGTTGCAGCTAGGCACGTTTCAGTCTGCGCTTGGGAATGGCATAGCAAACCCCTTCCCAGCACTCTTCTGCGTAGCGCCGTAAGAATACATGGTACTCGGGTGAAATCGATCGGATGAGATTCGGTATCTGCCAAAGGTGCTCACTTCGGTGATACGTGCAGACCGCGAGCACAGGCTGATGGCGTCGTAACAATTCACTTGCCCCGGCCAGTGCTTCTGGCTCCGCGCTTTCGATATCCATTTTGATGTACGTCGGCATCAGAGGCCACTCGATGTCATCCAAGCGGCGGCACTCGATCGCCGATCCCGCATCGGATTTCGCATTCTCGGTTGTCACGTGTGAGGAAGCAGAACTATCGAAAGCAAAGGAAACTCGGCCATTGGTATTCCCGACGGCGTAGGGCATTACCGTGACCCGATCGCCGATTCCCATCGCCTTCACGTTGGAGGCCAACGCCCCTCGATTTACTGGATCGGGCTCGAAAGCGAAGGCATGACGGAACTCGCCGCCCCAGTGACGATTGAAGCTCCGGATGCTGTCCCCGTCGAAGCTCCCACAATCGGCGAATACTTCGTCAGGAACCGGCGACAGTAAGTCCATCGGGAAGTACGTGTCTCTCGCGTCCAGCGGTGGCGACAACGCCGAAAAATCCAGCCAGTACCGCCAGAGTAGTTGTTCGCGCAGATCGCGCTTCGAGAGTTCATCCTCCAACATGGCGTAACATTGCCGGATGCTCGCGCACTGTTCTCGAAACCTGTGGGGCAGTTCAAGTCCACATTGCGGAATAAAAATCTCGGCGTACTTCCAGAGGAGTGGGGCACAAGCCACCACCCGCTGACAGCCTAACGATGCCAACTGGTGGCGAACTGAGGAGCCTTGATAGATGGTGACGACAAAGCACGCGGTCTTGCCGTACAGTTCCACCGCTTCGGTGGGAGAGAGCACGGGGAGTCCCATTACCTGTTGGTGCCAAAGATCGCGCTTGTTGTCGGCAAACGCCAGTGGCTCAACTCCTGCTTTGCGCAGTCCGGCGAGGACGCCCTTGCCCAGCGGCCCGGCGCCAAATAGCACTAACCTTTCGCCAAGTGGGCTCGCGAGGTCGTCGAATGCACTGCGCTCACGCGCCCTCACCGTGTCTGGTGGTTCCGTCTCGATCCGCCGCAAGATAGTTTCAAGCTGCTCCACGTCGCTGCTTGCGGGCGCCTGGGTTGGGGTCACTTGCTCACTCCGATTTTGTTGTTCTCGTCGAACCTTAGCGATTCGACGTCGAGATCGTTGTTCCGCGCATACCAGGCATAAAGGTCCTTGATCGAGCCTTCTAAATCCCAAAACTGATACCCGCGCAATTCCGTCAGCATACGCGAGTTGTCCCCTGAGTACTCGGGTCCCATTCCTTCGGTCATGACGGACACATTGGGATTGCGCCCCGAGACCTGAGCCGAGATCCGGGCAATCACTCGTGCCAATTCGGTGAGCGCCACCGGCCGCCCGGTGCACACGTTGTACGCCTTGTGGCGGGCGTCGTTCTCGATAAACCACCTCGTGATCTTGACCAGGTCTTTGATGTACAGGTAGTCAAACATAACATCCTGCCGGAGCACAATCGGCAATCCTTTCAGCGCCCGGCAACAGGCGTTCGAAATGAAACGCACCGCATAGTCCTCGTAGGCGCCGAAAACTCCGAACAACCGCAGATTAACGATTCGGTCGGAGCGCTCGATATACTTCGCGCAAATGTACTTGGAAAACCCGTACGCGTCCCTCGGCACGCGGGTATCGAAATAGTCTTCCCGTACTCGCGCCGGCACTTGAAAACGGTCGTACTCCGCGCCGGAGCCGAAGTGAATCATCTTTCCGAATCGTCGCTCATCGCCTGCGAGGTTGCGCACGAGATTGAAAAACATACGGCAATTGCGGTCAAGCAGGTCCGGAGCAGCAGCCATGCGCCGATTCGACCGCGTGGTTGCGGCATGCACGACCACATCGAAACGGTGCGTGCCGAGGTATTCGCGCACCGCCTGCTCGTTCAGCAGATCCAGTTCGGCCGAGGAGGGTGCCAGCACCTCATACGTCAAAGCAAGTTGCTCCGCCAGATTTCGTCCGATGAATCCAGACCCGCCGGTGATGAGTATGCGCATTATGCAGGCGACCGGAAGGAAAACTTCGTTTGCATGAACATGCAGAGTACCTGAAGTGCAGAGAACCCCGCAAACGGAAACATCGACGGTTTCGGACGTAAGGTCGAAGCGGTTGTTCGCCAAGTTCGCTACAATTGAAACTACGACCTCGTACCTGCTGTCGATTATGTTTGAAAGCCTGCAGAAGATTCCGACAGTGGCAAAACTCACCAGCCACATCCCTCCGGCGCAGTTTGGCCGCTATCTGGTAGTAGGTGTCTTCAATACTATCTTTGGCTATTCGACCTACGCTATCCTGACCGCCGTACTCACGCCCCACGTTCCCTACGCCTACATACTGGCCGGTGTGCTCTCCAGTGTGCTTAATATCACGGTTTCTTTCCTGAACTACAAGCGGTTCGTCTTCAAGACGAAGGGCAATTACCTGCGAGAATGGTCGCGCTGTTTGCTGGTCTATAGCGGCGGGATCGCCCTGGGTGCAGCCCTTCTGCCAGTGACGGTCTTTGCTCTCCGGCATCTCACACGCGCTGACGCGTCGGCTCCCTATATCGCGGGCGCACTGCTGATGGGTGTGAACGTCATCGTGAGCTTCCTAGGCCATAAAAAATTCTCGTTTGGGTCGTCCCCTAACGCTGCGGCGCCGAGTCCATCGATCCAGTAGCACTTCCGGTATCTCCAGCCTTTTTCAGGCGCAGCAATTTCCACCCATCTTTCGCCAGCCTCTTTGCCACAAAGGGAGTGAACATGAAGCTACGCCCCGCCCAAATCTCGCGAGCGAAAAGCCGCTTCCAGCCGGGTTTGCCGATGCAGCGCATCAGGACTGTCACGGTAAGCTGCGCGAGAAGATTGTTGCGGAGGCGTATCAGACGGCGCACGCCTGCTTGATCGCCGCGCTCGCGTAGGACCGATAGGAAGCTATCGTGCATAGCGCGTCCCCACCCCTGCCACTGCTGGCAGACAGCGGTCCCAGTGCCGCTACTGGAATGTACCCGATAGCGCAGCAACGGCTCCCGGACACACACGATGTATTCGTAGCGCAAAGCCACCTGGCCCCAGTTGGCGGTGTCGCAAACTACACCGAAGCGCTCGTTGTTGTAGCCGCCGACCGATTTGACGTCGGACGTCCGGATGAGAGTCCCGGAGAACAGGGTGCCGCGCCCGCCGCTGAAGAGGCCTTCGAGCAAGTCAACGGGCGACTCCATTGGAGGCCCGGAGCGGGTCTGCCAGAGGTCCCGGCCTTCTGCGTCGATGTTGATGGAGCCGCACCAACTCATACCGATTGTCGAAGGATCCTGGCCCTGAGTCGGCATGCGAAAGGGCAAGGACAGCTTTTCGATCGCTGTTGGATCGAGCAGGTCGTCGTCGGATAGAAGCAAGAACAAGTCGCCCGTTGCGGCATTCAGGACGGCGTTGAAGTTGCCGACCATTCCCGTGTCGGAGCCTTGATGAATTGCGTGGATTCGGGAATCCTTCAGTGAGGACAGGTGTTCCCAAGTATCGTCTGAGGAATTATTGTCTGAGATCACGACCTCAACGTTTTCGTAAGTTTGCCCCAGCGCCGAAGCGATCGACTCCATCAAATACGTACGCCGATTTCGAGTAGGGATGCCAATGGTGACTTTAGGCAGGCTGTTCACGCAACACTCTCAACATGCTCCCGGCTGATCCAATCGAGGATTGCGTCCGCATTGCTCCGCATGTGCGTTTGAGGCAGGGTGCGGCGGAGTTTCGCGGTCTTGAGCCCGGCGGCGAGAGGACGCGGAGCGCGCTGGCCGAGTTTGGAAGTAGGTACAGCAGTCACCAGGGAATCGTCCAGCCCCAATATGGACGCCGCGACCAAGGCGAACTCATACCTTGATAGCAATTCCGGGCCGCAAACATGGAAGATGCCGCCTTGCCCACGATTGACAAGTTCAATAGTGGCTGCTGCCAGATCACGATTATAGGTGGGTGTTGAGACCTGATCCGCCGGCACCCGCATGGTCTGACCCGCAGTCAGAAGGCGGCGCAGGGAATAGAGAAAATTCCTCTGAAACGGATCGTGACCAAAGACGACAGTAGTGCGGACGATCAACGGTTTGGGATGTGCGCTTAAGATTGACTGTTCGCCGCAGAGCTTGCTACGCCCGTAGATCGAGAGCGGATTGGTCTCAGAGTCTTCCTCATAAGGGCCGTTTCTTCCATCGAAGACGTATTCGGTGGAGAAGTAAATAAAGGGAACGTGCCTGGCTGCCTTGGCAAGTGCCGATGGACCGTAACAATTGGTGTCCATTGCCCAGTCGCGTTCAGCTTCACAACGCTCAACATCCGTCGCGCCACCTACGCAATAGACGGCACTCAATTCATGACTATCAATTATGATTTCCGCCTGTTCTGGGTCATGCGCAAGCCCGGCTAGATCAATATGCACCCAATCCTTGGTTTGCTGCGCACTAATTTGCTGCACCCGCCCGGCCCGAAGTGCGCCGTCACCGAGCTCAACGGCGAGCCGGTGGCCGACCTGACCAGAGGCCCCGACCACGAGTGCGCGGCTGCTCATGCAGCCGCCTCAGTGGGGGCAAAGCGGAAGGGACTGACGAAATCGCTGAGGCTGACAAAGTTTGAATCGCGAGTAGAGCAGATTGGAGTCGCGCTGGGCCAATCCATCTTCAAAGAACTCCAAAGCACGCCTGCGTCAAGCGCGGGGTTATATTCCGAGGAGACCTGATAGACGAGCATAGCGGGGCCCTTGCGAGTGTAGAAACCATGCGCAACGCCAGACGGAATGTAGACGGCAGTGGCCCTCCCAGCGGAGAGTTCGAAAGTCGCATAGCCAGCAAAACAAGGCGATCCAACGCGCAGATCTAAGGCGACATCAAGGACTTCACCCTGCAGGCAGCAGACCAGTTTCGCGCCGTCAGACGGAGGCAGCTGGAAATGCATTCCCCTTAGAACATTGGGCTGTGAGACGGAATAGAAACTCTCCAGGAATCCAGTCTCCAAACCAAGTTCGCGGAATGCGGTTGCCTGAAAAGTCTTCACGAAACTCCCGCGCTTGTCTAACCGGGGCGAGAGTTCAACCTCATAGCAGCCCGGGATAATCGTTGGGTACAATTTCATATTGGTCCTCAGAGCCTCAATCGATTCGCCGGAACGGCATAGCATACCAACTGCCATCCATCGACGTCATGCGGGCGCAAGAACAAACGGTAGTCCTCCGCCAGTGTGTGGATGAAGAGCGGAATGCGCCACAGATCATTTTGCTTGTGGTAAACGCAGATGGAAAGAATCGGGCGGTGCTTCTGGATCGAGCGTCTGGCGCCCTCGAGCGCGTCGAGCTCAGCCCCTTCGATATCCATCTTGATGAAAGTGGGTGCGGTTTCGGTCGCCAGGTCATCAATCGGAACGCACTCCACCACGACATTGCCGTCGGCCGCAAGCTTGGCGCCTTCGCCGCCGCCTGCCTGAAAGCGAAGTTGGCCGCGTTTGGCGCCCACGGCGACGTTCAGCGCGGTAATCCTGGAAGCGACGGATGCCTCGAGGGTGCCAATCCACTTTGTAAGACGATCGAAATTCTCCGGATCCGCCTCGATCGCGATAATCCTCGAGAAGGCAGGATTTCTGCGGATCACCTGTTCAGCCGTGTCTCCAGTGTAGGCGCCGCAATCCACAAAGACTTCGTGGTCATTGATCCGGTACAGGCTGTCCAGGAAATACGACTCTTCTTTGACCGGCGGTCCGAGGGCGTCCTGATCGCCGAGCGCGCGCCATTTCACGTGGTTCAGATATTCCCGGCGCGAGGAGTCATCGGCCCACAGGGACGCTGCCTTCCGCACCTCGGAAGCTTGCTCGTACAGCTTGTGGGGCAAATCCTGGCAGAAATCGGGCAACAATCGGTCGGCAAACTTCCAGCGTAATGATGCCGTGGACTCGACGTGGGCGCATCCCAAGCCTTCCAGTTGCGCCCGGGTCTTCGGGTAAAAGTGTCCCAGCGACCATATGGTGACCACAAACAAAGCCGATGCTCCGTACTGCTCTGCAGCATCCTTGGGAGAGAGCACGGGGAGTCCCATGACTTGCTGTTGCGAAGGATTGGGGTTGCTAACGGCGGGTGCAAAATCTTCTACCACGCCCGCCTGCCCTCCTGAACAGGGTTCTTCTGTTCTTCTGTCTACGCCTGTTCTCCTGTTCGCTCCTTTTCTCCTGTCCGCTCTTCTTCTCTCTTCTTCTTTTCTTTGCGCCTCTCTTCTCCTTTCTTCGTCTCTCCTCCTATCTGCTTCTGTTCTCCTTTCTCCTCCCATTCGGTTGTCGGCAAAGGCCAACGGCTCCACCCCAATGCTGCGTAGGCATTGCAGAACTTTGCGCCCCAGGTTCCCCGCGCCGAAAAGCACCAAACGGTTCTCGCAGCCCGCCAGCAAAGTATCAAAGGCCGAATTCTCGCGCTCGCGCACGCTGCTCAGAGGCTCACTGAGCAAGCGATCAAGCTCGACCAGGTAGGCGTTCGTTGCTGCCACCGTCATTCGCTTATACGCTCCACGATCATGCTCTAAGTAAACCTCGGATTCTTGTTACTTGACAGAAGACCTTATAATAGAAGTTAGGTTGCAGCCCAGCGAGGCCGCGCCGAACTTTCAAGTAAGTTCTTTGAAATCCTTAAATTCTACCGCGACTTAGTAAGTCCGCTAACTCCATTGTTATCTGGATTTTGACTTTAACTCCTGTAAATCCAAAGATTTGGCGGGAATTTATCCGTAACTCTCTGATCCTAATAGACCCCAAATAAAAAAAAATCGAAATCGCCAGGCAAGCAAAAGATAACCGACGGTAACTCCTTTGTTTTGAATATTTTGAAGGTAACTCCTTTAAATTGAATATTTTAGCAAATTTTAGGGGGGGGAGGGGGGTACCCACCACCAACTAATATCTCCGAGCTAAGGTCTGTCCCCCGTCATTAGCTCACCGGCTCCACGATCATATTCCGGGCGAACTCGTCGCGATCCAGGAAGGGCCACAGATCCTCCAGAGGCTTGGAAACAAATGATCCATCGGGACGCTGAATCGAGGTTACACGCGGAGCCCTGATCTCGTCGGGAATTACATGTACGTCGCAAACCACCGGTCCACGGCCGCGCAGAACGCGACGGACAGCGGCGCGCAAGTCCGATTGATCGTCCCCTTGACCTTCGATCACCGCCGTCTTCAAGCCATAGGCACGAGCGACCTTGCGATAATCGGGGATCGACACGCCAGTTTCCGAACTGCATCCGATGTTGGGGCCGCCGAAGTAGTTGGTTTGACTGGCCCGAATCGATGCGTATCCTGAGTTGTTGAGAACGAAAAATTTGATCGGCAGTTGGAGGTGCGCAATGGTGGCCAACTCCTGGATGTTGAGCTGAAAGCCGCCGTCGCCGTCAACGCAGATCGTTTTCTTGCCGCCGCTGCCAAGACAAACGCCAATACTTGCGGGGATACCGAATCCCATAGCCCCCAGTCCTGCCGTGTGAAAAACGCGGCGCCCTTTTCGAGCTCGGTACGCAAGCAGGAAAACTTCAATGGCGCTACCTGAGCTTCCGGAGACGATGCGGTCGTCAGGTCCGACTTCCTGCCCGATGATCTCCGCCAGATGATACACACTTACGAGTCCCGGAGCGCGGTGCTCGGGCAAAACGATGGGATAACGCGCCTTCCAGTCCTGGCATCGCTGGATCCAAGCGCTGCGATCCTTGCCCACTACAGATCCGCCCTGCTGGAGCATGTCGTCAATGAATACCCGAGCATCGGCGCAGATCGGCTTGTCGATAGCGCCCTCCAGCTTTCGCAATTCCGCCGGATCGATATCGACGACAACTTTGTAGGCTCCGCGCGCGAACTGATGAGGGTCCCAACCCATCAGAGGCGGGTCAAGACGAGCTCCGATCACAAGGACGAAATCGGCATTCTGCAGGGCGAAGTTTGCACCCCGAGATGCAACCGTGCCAGGCCGGCCGACGAAGAGCGGATCGTCATCGTTCAACAAATCCATGGCCATCCAAGTCAAGCCGACGGGGACATTCAAAAGACGCACAAGTCTCTCGAACGCTGCCGCCGCGCCGGAAACTCGAACCCCGTTTCCCGCGAAGATGAATGGCCGTTCGGACTGGTTCAGCCGGGCAATAACGTCGCGCACATCACGCACCTGAGTAACTGAGTCGTCTTGATCGCGGTGTGGCGACTCGGCAGGATCAAAGCCGCGCATCAAGTCCGAGTCCGGCTCAATGGGCGCAGCTTGCACGTCGATCGGAATATCGATCCAAACCGGACCGGGTCTTCCGGTGCGAGCCAGGTGTGCCGCCTTTTCGAGATGGTAGCGAATGCTCTGCGGATCCTCGATGGTCACCGCGTACTTCGTAATCGGCTTGACCAGAGAGACAATATCGACCTCCTGACTGCCTCGCTGTCGCACTCCGAGAGGAGTGCCATCCGGACGGTACATCCGGTCGGCGCGTTTTACCTGCCCCGAGATGACGAGCATCGGAGTCGAATCAAGCCATGCTCCGACCACGCCGGTGATCGCATTCGTTCCGCCCGGGCCAGTGGTGACCAGGGCGACTCCGAGGTTATTGGTGGCTTTCGAGTAGTTCTCCGCGGCGATCGCGGCAGCCTGTTCGTGGTGGTTGCAGACGAAGGTCAGATCGCTGCACCGGGCGAGAGCATCGTTCAAATGCATAGCCCCGCCGCCAGTGACGAGGAAAACGTGCTTCACGCCCTGCTGGGCGACAAAGCTCATGACATAATCAGCGAGTCTCATGCTCTCCTAGCGAACCGGCTTTGCCGCCATTCGGGCAGACCCGAGCAGCATGTCCACGACCTCGCGCACGGCACCGTTCCCGCCGGCGAGCTTGCTGACCACCTGGCAATGTTCTCGGATCGAAGGGCGCGCGTCCGCGGGACAGGCGCTGAGACCAACGATGCTAAGCGCGGGTAAATCGTTCACATCGTCCCCAATGAAGCAAATCTCCTGCAGGCTCAACCCGTGCCGTTCCGAGAACGCGCGCAGCGCGCTGGCTTTGTCTTTGCAGTCCTTGTGCACGTCGCTGATGCCGAGCTTACTGGCAAGCCGGTCGACCAGCGGGCTGTTCTCACCCGACACCAAAGCAATCACCATTCCCGATTTTCGTGCCAGCGACAGGCCCATAATGTCGGCAAAGTGAAAGCGCTTCCATTCTTCGCCGTTTGGCCCCCACCAAACTCCCCCATCGGTGAGCACACCATCGACATCCATGGCGATGGCCTTGATCTTTGATAGGACCTCCGGCACGATCTCGGGCACTAGACGGCTCCCACGCGCCGCAGCTTTTTGATGATCGGTTGCTCGCGCTCCAGCACTCGCTTGACGCCGTCACCCATCGATTTTTCGATCAAGCGGATGTCTCGAACCAAGCGAGTGATGCCATTTGGTTCCAGCGACGCCGCGTGGTCCGAACCCCACATGGAGCGATCGAGCGTGATGTGCCGCTCGATTATGCAGGCGCCGAGCACCGCGGCCGCGACGCTCGAGGGCAACCCAGTTTCGTGGCCCGAGTAACCAACCGGCACGCCATACCGATCTCTCAGCACATCGATAACCTGCAGGTTCAATTCTTCGTAGTACGCGGGATACGTACTGCAGGCATGCAGAAGGACGAGATCCTGCTTGCCCAGAATTTCCACCGCATGGTCGACTTGCTGGATCGTACTCATTCCGGTCGACAACACGATCGGCTTACCAATCGCGCGGGTATGGCGCAGCAGGTTGTCATCGGTGAGGGATGCGGAAGCGATCTTAAAGCAGGGGACACGAAACTGGGCTATGAAATCGACGGATGCCTCATCCCAGCAAGACGCGAACCAGTCGATCTTGACCTCACGGCAATAACGGTCAATTTCCTCATACTCTTCGAGCTCGAATTCGAGGCCGCGCTTCAGATCGCCGTTGGTCGTTCCAAAAGGGCTTTCCCGAGGCTTCGCCAGTTCTTCCGCCGAGTAGACGACATCGATGGTTCTCTTCTGAAACTTGACGGCATCACAATCGGCGCCCAAGGCCACGTTGATAAGTTTTTTGGCAAGATCGATATCTCCATTGTGGTTGATTCCGATTTCAGCGACCACATAGCAAGGTCTCCCAGGTCCGATCACCTTGGACCCCAATCGAATCTCTCGAAGCTGGCTGGAGGAATGGTTGTCATTTTCGTGCGGCATCGGAAAGTACCCCCTTTAAAGCGATTTCGTTCATCGTTTCCAGAACGTAATCCAACATCGGCTGCGTGAGTCCGGGATATACGCCAATCCAGAAGGCCTGATTCATCACGCGGTCACTGGTTCGAAGATCACCCACTACACGATAGTTGAGGTCCGCATAGGCAGGTTGACGGACCAGGTTGCCGCCGAACAGCTGGCGAGTACCGATCTTTCTCCCATTCAGAAACTCAATGAGCGCATTACGCGAGAATGGAGCTGTCTCCCGTACCAGCAGCGGAAATCCAAACCAACTCGGGTCGGAATTCGGGGTTGCCTCGGGCAAGACGAACTGCTCCTCCACGTCCTTGAGCCCCGCCTTCAAATACGCAAAATTTCGTTTTCTCGCCTCAATGAATGCCGGCAGTTTCTTCAACTGCGCGACGCCCACGGCAGCTTGCATGTCCGTGGCCTTCAGGTTATAGCCCACATGCGAATAAATGTATTTGTGATCGTACCCGTGGGGCAGCTGACCCACTTGCCAGTCGAAACGCTTTCCACAAGTGTTCTCTTTACCCGGGGCACACCAGCAATCCCGCCCCCAATCGCGAAACGATTCTACCAGCGTGCGCATCAGGGGCTTGTCCGTCAAAACGCATCCGCCTTCGCCCATGGTGATGTGGTGCGCGGGATAGAAGCTGACGGTCGCGAGATCGCCGAAGGTTCCGACTTTCTGTCCGCGATAGGTCGATCCGAGCGCGTCACAGCAGTCTTCGATCAGCCACAAGCCGTGCTTCTTCGCGAACGCCGTCACGGCATCGAGATCGAACGGATTCCCCAGGGTGTGCGCAAAGATGACGGCACGCGTGCGCTCAGATAGCGCCGTTTCGAGATAACTGACATCCACGTTGAACGTGGGAATGTGAACATCGACGAAGACGGGAACCAGTCCGTTTTGCACGATCGGATTGACGGTAGTGGGGAATCCAGCAGCCAGGGTAATGACCTCGTCTCCGGGTCTCAGCCGCCGATCGCCCAATCTCTTCGAAGTTAGGGCTGCGATCGCCAGCAGATTGGCCGACGAGCCCGAGTTGACCAGCACTGCTTCGCGCACACCGGCGAATTTGGCGAACTCACGTTCGAACTGCTCGGCGAAGCGCCCGGTGGTCAGCCAGAAATCGAGCGAAGACTCGACCAGCAGTTCGAGTTCTTGTTCGTCGAAGACACGGCCGGAAATCGGCACAGGCGATGATCCCGGCACGAAGGCAGGGGCAGGGAAGACGAAGGCCTCGCGGTAGAACTCCGCCACCAAGCCGCGGATCCGGTCGCGCAACTCGTCTGCTCGTGACACTACTTCAGCGCCTCCCGGTACCACGCGATGGTCTTTTCCAAGCCTTCATCCAGCGTGAACATGGGCTTCCAGTTCAATTCCGTGCGGGCCCGCTCGGCGCTCAGGAACTGATGGCGGATCTCATTCGAAGCCTGGTTCTGAATCTCGGGCTTCAACTTCGATCCCATTTTCGCGAGGATCGCATTCACCAGTTCAAGCACGCTGATCTGCGCTTCATTCGAAAAGTTATAGGCTGCGCCGCAAAGCTTCGAATTCTGCATGAGCCGCTCTGCCAGCAGCATGTATGCCGCGGCACCATCTTCCACGTAGAAATAGTCGCGCACGTATTTGCCGTCGGAGCGAATAATGGGTCGTTCGCCACGAATCACGGAGCGGATCGTGCCGGGCACCACGCGGTTCCAGTTCAGGTCTCCGCCGCCGTAAAAATTCCCGCAACGCGTGATCGCCACTGGCACGCCAAACGTGTGCGCGTAGGATTGAGCAATCAGGTCCGCGCAAGACTTGCTTACGTCGTAGGGATGCTTCCCCTGCAACGGCATATCTTCCTTATACGGAAGCACCTTCTGATCGCCGTAAGCCTTGTCCGAAGACGCGAGGATGACCGACTTCACCGTCGGCGAACGCCGGCAAGCCTCCAGAAGATTCCACGTTCCGCGGATGTTGCTCTCGAAAGTTGAAAGTGGATTGCGGTTGGCGATTCCCACGATCGTCTGCGCGGCGAGATGAAAAACAACTTCGATCTCGTACTCGCCCAGCACACGTTCCAGCAGATATGGACTGCTCAGACCGCCGCGCACTACGTTGACGCGGTCCGCAAATCCGTCGCGCACAAATTCGCTGGCCGGAACCCAGTCGCGTACCAGCGCCGTCACGGACGCGCCCTGCTCCAGCAAGTGTTTCGTCAGCCATCCGCCCACCAGTCCCGTGGCGCCAGTGATAAAGACGGCACGGTCGCGCCAGAAGCCGTTCTTCATTATTATTCCTGCCAAACCTTCCATGGCGCCTGGTTCGCGCTCCATAACTGGTTCAAGTACTCGTATTCGCGATACGTATCCATCGCGTAGAAGAAGCCGTCATGCTGATAGGCCATCAACTGCCCGTCGGCGGCCAGCCGCTCCAGCGGTTCCTTCTCGAAGACGCAATCGTCACCGCCGAGATAATCGAACACGCGGCGATCGAGCACAAAAAAGCCTGCGCTTGCGCGGCCGCTGATCTTTGCCTTCTCCTTAAACTTTGTCACGCGACCTGTCGAGTTTGCCTCGATGACTCCGAAGCGAGAACTCGGTGTGATGGTCGTGACCGTGGCAAGCTTCCCATGGCTCTTGTGGTACTCCAGCAACTCTCGGATGTTTACATCGCCCACGCCATCGCCATAAGTCAGCATGAAGAGATCCTCATCTTGACCAATGTACTTCTCAATCCTCTTCACCCGTCCGCCCGTCATCGTGTTCTGTCCGGTATCGACGAGCGTGACCTGAAAGTCTTGTTCGCGATGGACGTTTTTGTACTCAATCTTGGAGTTCCGGCCGAGGCAGAGGGCGAAATCGTTGTTCATCGCCTCGTAGTTCAGGAAATATTCCTTGATCATGTTGCCGCGGTATCCGAGGCAGAACACAAAATCAGTAAAACCATTGTGCGCATACAACTTCATAATATGCCACAGGATCGGACGACCGCCGATTTCGACCATGGGCTTGGGCCGATACTCAGTTTCCTCGCGCAAGCGCGTACCGAGCCCTCCGCACAGCATTACTACTTTCACGAGATTCTCCTGGAAGGCGCTAGTGCTAGTTTCCCGGATTTTATTCATTATTCAGGCGTTAGACAAGGGAGGGCCCCTACGTTGTCAAGGTTTGCGCCCACCAGGAAATCCGCGCAGATCTTCTCCAGGCAGCCCGGGATTTGTCCGTCCGAAGCAATCAGAGCCGCTGTCTCGAAGCTCAATAACAGGGATCTGGCTCTTGTACAACTTGAAATCGATATCTCCACCCACCAGAACACCCAAAATGTATATCTGCTTCCCTCAGAAGAAGCTGAGTCGGTGTCGCTAGAAGGCGGACGCACCATGGTATAGCTGCACGGTGGCGCAACCGCCGCCCGGCTATCAACCCCTCCCAGGTGATCTTCGTCACTGCGTCCGCAAGCTCGGAGCTGCTAGCTTTTAGATCAGTCGCACGGACAACAGGGGTGTCTTGTGACAGTGCACAACCAGACGAGGAGCACTACAGTGAATGACGTAGCCATCGTAAATGCGAGCACGGCCCCATGTCGTTCCCCGTCGGTTGACAAGGCGTTGAGAGAATTGGCGCAAATGCCGCTGACCGAGGCGTGTGTGTCGGGTCTCTGTGACATGTGTCTTTACCAGACAGGCCTCGGCCTCTGCAATATTGTCGGCAAGCACTGGGCGGATTCGCAACCGTCCAGGCGTTCAGGGGAATAAAAAAATAAATCAGGAGCAATACAGTGAATGACGTAGCCATCGTAGGCGCGGGCATGACCCCATGTCGTTCCCGGTGGGTTGAGAAAACTTTTTGGGAATTGGCACAAATGGCGGTCAGTGAGGCGGTTCACGACGCGGGCATCCACATCCAAGAAGTCGAGGCCGGCGTCGCGGGAATCTACAACGACATCTTTGAGTTCCAGGCAATTCCCGAAAGTGGATTCCAAGGGATTATTGGCCTTCAGAACAAGCCGTTGATGAGGGTCACAAATGGTGGCGCGACCGGTGCCTATGCCATGCTGGCGGCCCGCAACATGGTCGCGAGTGGACAGCACGATCTCGTGCTCGTCTTGGGTGTGGAAAAGGCGCTCGATTGTTACGATTATGAAGCCGAGAGCAGCACGCCGGCTGTCGTTCAGACCATTGGTTATTCATGGGATCCATGGTTTGAACGGCCGCTTGGGGCGCATGCCTCGGAGAGTTATGCCGAGGTCATCCAGGCCTACATGGACGAACATCCGGGCGACCTCGCGCCCATGGCGCGCGCCAAAATCGTGGAACTCCTCTGCGAACAGGCGCAAAACAATCCCTACGCACAGCGCCTCGGCGAGAAAGTGACCGCGGACCAAGTCCTCCATTCACGCTACGTGGTTTATCCCGTTCGCGTCTTGGAAACCTGCGTATACACGGAGGGGGCGTGCGCGCTGATTTTTGCTTCTGCGGAAATGGCGCAGAGAATCAAAGAGCGCAACGGCCGCGAACCTATTTGGCTGACCGGGGTCGGCGCTGCCAACGAGCCCTACTTCGTGGGCAACGACATCACCCGTTACAAGGTCCTCCATCGCATCTATTCCGACCACCTGGCGACGAAGAAGGCATTGCAGATGGCGGGCATCACCATAGAAGACGTACAAGTGATCGAATTGCACGACGCTTTCATTCCGCAGTTGATGATCACACTGGCCGAGATGGGCGTGGTGCCGTTGGGTCGCGCCAACGATCTAGTGGAGGAAGGCATCATCCTGCCCGGCGGAAAACTGCTGGTGAATCCCTCGGGCGGGCTCGTGTTCGGCGGACATTTCGTCGGCGGATCCAACATGATGTCAACCTGGAGCGCCATGCGCGAAATGAGAGCCAGGAATCTTGAGCATGGCCTGATTCATGGCACGGGCGCGTCGCTTTCGATGTATGGCGTGGCCATAGTGCTCGAGAGGAGAGCTTGATCATGGCAAAGACTGGAAAAGCAGTGGTTTCCGCGAAAAGCAAAACCAAGCCGGTGATCTCCCCAGCGATGCTCCCCATGGAAGGGATCAGCGAAGTCCAAACAGCGGACGGCATGTACCTCCAGCGGAACGACGTGATGTTCACGGCCATGAAGCACACGCAGGGCGAATTCTCGGATTTCTTCCGGGCACTGCGCGACGAGGGCAAAGTGTTCGGCCATCGTTGTCCCGACTGCCGTCACCTGATTATCCCGCCCTTCATGCGCCGCTGCCCCTCCTGCAATTTCGTGGAGATGGAAAAGGAGTACGTACACGACACTGGCATCATGGCCGCGACGCCGGTTATCACCGTTTTTGCGCCCAGCCGTTTTAAGGGCCAGGAACCGTTCGGCACCGGCCGGGTGTTTCTGGAAACCGCGGACGGCAAACTCACTGATACTGCCATGCTCGTGCGCGTCCGCACCACCCGGGGAACCATACGGCCGGGGATCTATAAGAGAGGCACACCGGTCAAGCTCGCCTTTTGCGATTCCCGGCAAGGCGAGATGCTGGACATTTTTGCCGTGCCGCAGAATGAACTGACGCGGAAACAACTCCGCAAGAGTCCGCTTTTCGAGAGTGAACTAAAGTGGGGGCGGCTCTCGGAGATGGAATTTGGCAAACCCACTCCTCAACTGCAGAACACCTTGCAGGAAGTGAGAGTACATTTCCAGAAACTTGCTGAAATGATCCCCCACAGCCCACGAGCGACGGCCAATCTTGCCAACTGGCGCCGCACGGTCACTGTCCGCACCGGGGGCGGGACGTTCGGTTTAGTGGTAAACAGGGGGAAATTGCAGGTGCGGAAGGAAGGAGTGAAGGACCCGGATCTGGTCGCGGCAATACAGGATCCCTCCATTCTGCTCGAGTGGCTGCGTGACAGCACGGAACCAGTGGGGGACAGTGTGAAGAGCCCCGCGTTAACGGATTTGGTTATTGAAGGAGCCCTCGTACTCAACAAACCCGAGTTGGAGACGGTTACGCGTCTGGATCGCGTTCCCCGCTCATTTCGTCGGGACAATGTGGTGATAGCACGGTCAGCCAAGGCCAACCAGGAAACCCCGTGCTGATGCGTCTCCTTCGGTGCACCTTGGCTGGCTACGGACACGCTGGTCTCCGCACTCTGATTGGTATTCGAACTGAAGGGATCGATCCGGCCTAATCGTCACGAATCCCTTTGTCCTTCGCCATGCGTGCTTCTAACGGCTCACTTCTGGGGAATGCCTCGCTTTGTGACGAGATAAACTGCAAAGCTCCCCAGCCAATGACCACCTTCGTAATGCTTGCCGGTCACCGCTGCAAGTCCAGCACGTCTGTGTTCCTCGGTAGCCGTCATGATCGTCGGCAGGCGCTTATCGCCTTTGGGCAGACCCGCAGCGATACCTTCCAGCATCCATGCGCGACTCAGATTGAGCCCATCCAGATGCGCCAATTTGGGGTCACTGGGATCGGGCGACACCACGGGCTCTAACCAAGCGCCCTTTTTTGCCGGGGAAATCTGCGGCAGAAAAGTTCGGAGCCAACGAGCAAACTCAG
Organism: Terriglobales bacterium; assembly: GCA_050012595.1. Classification (GTDB taxonomy): domain Bacteria; phylum Acidobacteriota; class Terriglobia; order Terriglobales; family Acidobacteriaceae; genus Acidiflorens. The sequence goes on along the minus strand of JBEKGW010000012.1, from coordinate 16,338 downwards.
GACTCGGCAGCACACGCCGCATCACGTCTGCTTCGCCGAGACATGGTGAAAGAAAGTCCTCGCCGGAAGGCTCATACCCCAGTGGACAATCTTTGTCGCCGAGGTAGAACTGCCGAGCTTTCGATGCCAGCAGGTCCGCAAATTTCGTATCCCCCGTTGCGCGTGCATAGTCGAGCATTAAGCCGAGAGCGAAAGCGGTCTGCGCATGCTCCCCGATCCGCACCGGATAGGAGAGCTTGGGAAGCCAGTCGTTCAGTCGTCTGAGCGCAGCCTCTTCCAGCGGGCGCAAGTTCGCCGCCATATCGCGTGCTTCTGGATCATCCCACTCGCGCAGTTCCGCACCCAGTTGAAGCAGCCATGCCAGTCCATAGGGACGTTCGAAGCTAGCGCGTCCCTCAGCCCGCAGGTACACCGCTTCTTGGGCGATGTTATCCGCGGTCAGGCTTTGCCGAAGAGCTTCGCGTGCAGACGGCGCGAAGGCAGCGTTGGGGAAAGTCCTGATCAGCCGTGCCAGCAGCCAATGTCCGTGCACCGAAGAATGCCAGTCGTAGCAGCCGTAGAACGCGGGCGTCAGTTTTCGCGGCGGAGCCACATCTGCATCGCCGTTCAGGGTGTGACTGATTTTGTTCGGATACTCTTTGTGGACGCACGCGAGTGCAAGATTCGCAAACCGCTCAGCAGCGTTCATGTCAAACATGGTCGGGGTTGTAGTGCTCTGTGCACTCATTCTGCGAATAGTTAAGAGCAAGAACACCATGCAGATCACGTATTTCATTTACGTCCACTGTATACCGATCTTCCCTTCCATGGCGCCTCCAGCTACTTCGATCCCTTTGCTGCTTTGACCTTCTGCCGCTTCTGCGCTCCCAGTATCTCGGTCGCCGCTCGGAGCCAGTTATCAGGCGTACCATTGGACATCAGCAGAATGCATCCAACGCCCCGACTCATCCGCTCCTGATTATTCGGTCGCCGCCGATGTCCTCCTTCGCCAAGAGCCAGACGAGGAAGAGGACGAAGAGGAAGACAAAGACAAAGAAGATGATAATGATAACGACACGACCGACGACGGCTACTCGGAGCGAGCGTGCCCTTACTTATTTCAGTGGGTGCAGGATGACGCGTGAACATTTCGTCGAAGTAGTCGAGGAGGCCCTCGACTCGCTCCCACAAGAATTTCGCAGTCGCATTCGTAACGTTGCTGTTCTGGTAGAGGATCTTCCGTCGAAGCAGATGTCACCGCAGGCTGGGCAGCCAAGGCGGCTGGTTCTGGGTGTCTTCCAGGGCGTGCCGACGACCAAGAAAAGCATATTTAACCTGCCGTCAGGACCCGATCACATCGTGCTCTATCAGAAGAATATTGAGGCGGTCTGCTCCAGCAAAGCCGAAGTCCGCAAACAAATCCGCCTCACTGTCATCCATGAACTGGGTCACTATTTCGGGCTGGATGAGGAACAACTGAAGGATGTTTAGCTAAGAAATGGGTGGACTACTGGTTCTGCGGAGCGAGAGCTTATGGAATCGAACGTGGCTATGCGGCTGAACAGAGTAGCGGCTAGGCAGACCGTGACGCTGACCCATTACGGGCGTAAGTCCGGGAAGCCCTACGATGTCACGATCTGGTTCGTCGTGGACGGCGACAAAGTCTATATCGGAACCGCGAACGTGAATCGACAGTGGGTGCGCAATGTCCAGAAAACACCACGAATCAAACTGTCCATGGGCGGTGAGACCTTCGGCGGCACAGCACGCTTCCTCACCGACCGTACCGGGCATGAACGAGCCATGGCGGCGATTCGACGGAAGTACTGGATGTATCGGCCGCTCATTGCGCTGGGACGGATTCTTACGGCTATCGGGGCGATGCGCGATACAACAGGAGCATTCGAAGTGACGTTGGCGGGATAGAGAGAAGCTGTGCCAAGCGAAGTGCAAAGCCCAGCAGAGCCAGCAAAAAGGAGCACGGAGTCACCATGCCAACTCCGAAGAAGATCGACCTGAAAGACCGCCTCTCCCGCTACCGCCAGATCAAGATCAGCGTAATCGGCAGGAAGTCGGGGCAGACAATCTCGATTCCTGTCTGGTTCGTGCTGGAAGGCGAGAAACTCTATCTCTTGCCAGTGCAGGGCTCGGACACGCAGTGGTACAAAAATGTGCTCAAGAACCCGTCGATTAAGATTGATGCGCAGGGCGTGGCGGCGACGTTTCGAGCCCTTCCCGTGACTAGTGCCAAGCCTGTCAAATCTGTGGTTGAGAAGTTCCGGGAGAAGTACGGGGCGAAAGACGTGAAGAAGTATTATTCGAAATTCGACGTGGCGGTTGGGGTTCAACTGACCGGAACTGGAATGTCCGTATAGCCTGGCGGTGCGGCCAGGTGAAGGCGTCATGGTGTGCGACCCGCACCATCACAGCGCTGGAATATTCGCCCGCCGCGGGACATTTACGCGTAGTATACAATGTATATACTACCGTGTATACTGCGTATCATAGCCAACAGACAAGGAGCAAGGTTATGAAGGCTCAGATGGTCAAGTGGGGCAATAGTCTGGCAGTGCGCATCCCGAAGCCGATCATCGAGGAGGCCCGCCTCAAGGAAGGTGATTTCCTGGAAATTGAAGCCGGCGACGGGCAGATCGAGCTGCGCCGGACCACCAAAATACCAACCCTGGCTCAACTGATCTCTCAGATTACCCAGGAGAATCGGTACTCCGAGATTTCTACTGGCCCAGAAGTTGGAAAGGAAAGAGTTGAATGGTGACCGCGTACGTACCCGAAGCGGGGGACATCGTATTCCTCGACTTTGACCCCCAGGTTGGCCACGAACAGGCAAAGCGGAGGCCCGCACTGGTGCTGACCGATCAACGCTATAACCGAGCCAGTGGGCTAGCGGTAGTTTGTCCCTTGACGAGCAAGCGCAAACCATATCCCTTCGCGCTGCCCGTCAAAGTCGATAAGGTAGAAGGTGCTTTGCTAGTCGACCAGCTCAAGAGCTTGGACTGGGCGGCCCGCCACGCGCAATTTCATTCCAAAGCCGAGGCAACGCTGCTCCCGAAAGTGCGGCAATACATCGCCGTGCTGCTTGGAATTCGCTGACGTAGAAGCGGCGCTGTCGTGTGCCGCTACGGAACCACCGTTAAGTTCTCCGAGGCTCATGCTCCGACGATCTCTCGCACGGCGCGATGGCCCTGATCGATGGCGGTATTGGTGTAGGCATGACCGTTAGCATCCGAGTTCGCGATCTTGATTCTCCCGAAGGGCTGCCGGCCAATCACACACGGACGTTCGGATGCCGGCCGGTCGAGAGGTTCGAACAATGCGTTGTACTCGTATGCATATCCGTGAGGCCAGCGGTTGACCGTAATTGCCTGAATGTCGCGAGCGGGATCGAAACCGCCGGCTGAGAGTGTGCGACCAAGTTGATCTCGTACCTGACGCTCGAAGGTTTCGAATTTCGTGTTGACGAGTTCCCACCGTCCTGCCCGGTACTGGTCCTTGCAATTCAGACCAGGCTCGCATGGAGTGCGAAGAAGGTGAAGCAGGCAGGATTCATCCGGCGAACTGGGAAAGTGGTATCCGCCCATGGAAACCGGGAAATCCAATGTAACGTTGCTGAAGTATGCTCCCGGAGAGTAGATCGCGCTAACACCGAGTTTCTGGAATGCTCTCCAGTTGCTGATTTGCACGTTCGTGTAGACAAGAGGAGACTTCAGACAGTAAGCCAGGGCTTCCTTTTGTTTGGCTGACATCTCCGGACACAAATAGGGAATGACCGTGTTGTAGCACGCGAGTACACAATGCGCGGCGCGGATCCGGTGGGCCTGTCCACCGCGAACGTAGGTTACTTCGACCTCTTTCGCGGTCTTTGGATCTGGATCTGGATTTCCGATGTGCTTGGCTCTCACCGCGGTGCTGTTCAGACGAATGCGAACTGTGGAGGAGGCATCGTCCAGGCGCGCATAGTTTGCCCGGGCAGTGACGATGTCTTCCATGGTGTGACCGGGAAGAGCACCGGGCACCAGGGATCGCACCAGCATTCTGGCAATGGAAGCGTTGCCGTCCGGAAAATGGAAGATATAAGGCTCATCTAGCTCGGCATTCTCCTCATGGCTCTTGGGGAGACGCATTCCCTTGAAGCCTGGAAATCCTTCCCCATCGCAGTCATATGCCGAAACGGCATCAATCCCGACGGCATATAAATCATGGGTTGAACTCTGAAACACTTTGACCACATCGGGGTGAACCTTGACGTATTGCAGGAGGAAATCTTTGTAGCTGGTCTTGATCAGCTTCGATTTCTTCCGCTCCGGAGTAAGGTCTGGCAGGTAATCGACGCGCGCGTGCTGCAGGCGGAGGAGATCCTTACGGGCGGCTTCCGCGATGGGAATCTGGGCGACATTCTCCATTGCGAAGTTGAGGCCGAAGTAGTGGAGGCCTTTCTGGGGCACCAGGCAGTCGGCGCCAAACGTTTCTTTATCGAAGAAGACGGCTTCCTTCAGATGCATCGAGTCAAACAACTTTTGGTCGTAGTACTTGAAGAAGCGCCGCACGTCGATTCCCAGTTCTTTCAACAGCCCAATCGACACCTTGCTGTAATTGCCCGGCGCCTCGATGGACTGGGTCCCACCGTATCCGAGCAGCAATCGCTTTCCTGCCTGGAATTCATTGCGCTTGGCGTGCCCGCCGAAATCATCGTGGTTGTCGAGGATCAGAATCTTCGATCGTTGTCCGGCAAACTTGCGGTAGAAGTATGCTGCCGCCAGGCCGCTTAACCCAGCACCGACAACGACCAGATCATACGACTCGCCGTCGTCGACGGGCTCGGCCCAGTCTTTGTCCTTGCCATCGCGCAAGTCGTGCGCAACTTCCCAGGAACCATCGTGACTGCCGCGAAGGCCGGTTTTGGCAGGCGGGTAATAACCAGGATCCTTCTCAGGAGCGAACGGGGATTGTGGCACGCCGAAGGCTTCCAGCCAGGTGGAATTTGCTGCAACGAGGGACGTTCCAACGGCGATGCTTATTCCATTCAGGAAATCACGACGGGTGATCTTGTGCCCCATACCCAATTCACGATCTCGATCTTTGCCGTTCATTCGCATTCTTCCCCCAAATTCAGCGCCTGGCGATTAGCCCGCCCACGTTCCGTCAGCCATTGTGCGCTCACTGGGTAACGGATGTCGATATAAGGTCGAGGGCCCTGACCCATGGCGAAATACGCAGTGTTGCGTCTGCCCGCGGAACAGCTCTGCGCGGCGGTGGCGAGAAATCCACGCGTAGCACGCAACGGCAAAAAAGCAATTGTTCCTGTGTGGTCGGCAACCCCTACCCTGGGATTATTTCCGGTTTGCCCGTAATCCGCCAGTAATCCACGGATGCGTGAGCATTCGCGCAGGTTGCTGGCGTATTTTGCACGCACTATGGCATGTTTTGCATATCGCAACACTCGGCGAACATCTAAATTACATACATGCAAAACGCCAAAGCTTACTCCGCTGCCAGCGCGACATCGCCGCTTGCCTTTACCACGATCCCGAGGTGCGAACCAACCGCACACGACGTGCAGATCGAAATCCTGTTCTGCGGTATTTGCCACTCTGATCTTCACTCGGTGCGTAATGAGTGGAGCGAATTCATGCCCACTGTGTACCCGATTGTTCCGGGCCATGAGATTGCCGGCCGCGTCACCAAGACCGGCTCGGCAGTCACCAAGTTCAAGCGCGGAGACCTCGCCGCGGTTGGCTGCCTGGTCGACTCGGACGGCACCTGTCCCGAGTGCCGGGCGGGCTTTGAGCAGTTCTGCCCGAACCTCACACTCACCTTTAATATGCCGGACAAGCACCTCGGAGGCGTCACCTATGGCGGCTACTCCGAGAGCATTGTCGTGGACCAGAGGTTCGTCCTGCGTGTCCCCTCGAATCTGAACCTGGCCGGCGCCGCTCCTCTGCTCTGCGCAGGGATCACGACTTACTCGCCCATGCGCCGCTGGGGTGTCAGCAAGGGCCAGAAAGTTGGCGTGGTTGGGCTCGGCGGACTGGGCCACATGGCCGTGAAGTTTGCTCATGCGCTTGGAGCCCACGTCGTTGTCTTCACGACTTCACCGAACAAGAAGGAAGACGCACTTCGTCTCGGCGCCGACGCAGTCGTCGTCTCCCGCAATGCCGACGAGATGCAAAAGCACAGCGAGAGCTTCGATTTCATTCTCGACGCCGTTTCCGCCGACCACGACATCAATGCCTATCTCAACCTGCTCCGCCGAGACGGCAACCTTACCCTTGTCGGCGCGCCGGCAAAGCCTCTCGCTGTTTCTGCCTTCAGCCTGATTATTCGCCGTCGCAGTTTTTCAGGCTCGAACATCGGCGGCATCGCCGAAACCCAGGAGATGCTCGACTTCTGCGGGAAGCACAACATTACCGCTGATGTCGAAGTCATCCCGATCCAGAAGGTCAACGAAGCTTACGAGAGACTGCTCAAGTCCGATGTGAAGTACCGTTTCTCCATCGACATGGCTTCTCTCAAATCTGAGTAAACCCACGCTCTATTTCAGAAGGAGAAGCAATGAAAAAACGCAAGCTTGGAAAAAGCAATCTGGAGGTGTCGGCCATCGGGCTCGGCTGCATGGGAATGAGCTTCGGTTATGGCCCGGCGGCGGACAAAAAGGAGATGATCTCTCTGATTCGGTCTGCCGTCGAACGTGGCGTAACGTTCTTCGACACCGCCGAAGTTTACGGTCCTTTCACCAACGAAGAACTCGTGGGCGAAGCGCTGGCGCCACTTCGTGACCAGGTGGTGATCGCCACCAAATTCGGGTTCAAACCAGATCCCAGTGGTGGACCGCGTTGGAGTGGCCTGGACAGTCGTCCGGAACACATCAAGAAGGTCGCCGAGGCCTCGCTCAAGCGTCTTAAAACCGATGTAATCGACTTGTTCTATCAGCACCGCGTCGATCCAAATGTGCCAATCGAAGACACGGCTGGTGCCGTAAAGGATCTGATTCGGCAAGGCAAGGTCAAGCACTTCGGTCTTTCTGAAGCAGGCGTGAAAACAATCCGTCGGGCACACAAAGTTCAACCCGTCGCGGCACTGCAGAGCGAATACTCGCTGTGGTGGAGAGAACCTGAGGCCGAAGTCATACCGACACTCGAGGAACTCGGGATCGGATTCGTTCCATTCAGCCCGTTGGGCAAGGGCTTCCTCACCGGCAAGATCAGCGAAGACACGCAGTTCGACAAAACTGACTTCCGCAACATTGTGCCTCGCTTTACGCCGGAGAACCGGAAAACGAATCAGGCGTTGGTGGATCTGATTGGCAAGTTCGCGCAACAGAAAAAGGCGACACCGGCTCAGATCGCGCTAGCCTGGCTGCTTGCACAAAAGCCGTGGATCGTTCCGATCCCGGGCACGACGAAGCTGCATCGACTGGAAGAGAACATCGGAGCCGCCGCGGTCGAACTTACGCGCGAAGATCTCCGGCAACTGGAAGCCGCAGCGTCGAAGATCTCGCTGCAAGGCGCTCGCTACCCCGAAGAACTGCAGAAGCTGGTGGGCCGCTGAGCAACAACAGATAATGAAAGGTTGCCGGTGAAGGGATCGGACACACAGTGGTACAAGAACGTGCTCAAGGACCCCTCAATTCGGATTGATGTTGGGGGTGCACAGAGTCAACTTAAGGTCTTTGCTGTCACTGACGCCACGCAGGTGAAGTCCGCGGTCGAGAAATTCCGAGGCAAGTATGGGACCAGCGGCGTGAATCTCTATTCGAAGCTCGACGTTGCAGTTATCGCCCAAACGCGCTGATCGTGCGTCATCACGCCTCCGAAGTCGGCTTCGAGGAGATCGCCATTGATCTCCTCCAAGCCCGTTTATGGTCAGTCTCTGGATGACCGACCATCCAGCCACGGGGTGAGACACGAAAGGCTTATCGTTACACCCAACGATGTCTCTGCCCTTCGCGTCACTTGTGGGAGAGGTCGGCTACATTTCGGGCCGGTGAATCACATCGAAATGCGTTACGAAATCGTCGAAGGAGGTCAAAACGGCTCGGGCGTCTGGCTCGACAACGGCTCGATTCGGTTCCGCGCCGGCGAACTTTCGTACTGCGTCCATCGATTCCCAAAGCGTCAGCACAACAAGTTCGACCGTATCGCCCAGCGTGTGGCGGAGCAGGTAGGCTCCCCGATGTCCTTCGATGGCGCGCAGCGCCGGAAACACCTTCGTAGTGGCGTGCCGAACATATTCGTCAGCTTTTTTGACAGTTGATTGCGCTCGCCACATTCGCAAGATCATGCTCCCTCGCTAGCTGAAACTATCTCTTTTCAATGTACCGGCTGCTTAACGTTTGCCGCTTGTCGTTGGCGCGGCCTTCGGCCTGACGGGCAACGTCTTTTCCTGCGACCGTCGTCCATTCCCGGACATACCACCGCTTGACCACGCCGCTCGTCACATAGGGATCGGCCTCGGCAAACTTCTCCGCTACCTGGGGGGAATTTCCCTGGAAGAGCAAAACCGCGCCATCGACCGGGTTCGCGAACGCACCACCCAACAGGAGCTCACCTCGCTCGCTTTCCAGGCCTTCTCAAGGTGCGCCTCGCGAAACGCAGCGCGCTTGGTTACATAATCCTCGCCAACTTCGTAGAACAAAAGATAATGCATTTGAATTCTCGTTTCTTTCCTGCTTCGTTCTAGAGCGCCTCAACCCAAGCGTACGGATCTGGTACTTTCCCTGTCATGATCGCGATGAGCCTCTCCCGCACGCAGCTCGAATCTTTGGCACTGACAAACTACCGCATTTATAAGGAGCACAAGTTGGAAGTGCCCTCCTCGCCTGGAAGTCTGTCAATACGGGGTCGCGGTGGATAACGGAATCTCACAGTTGCTTCCGAGTGGCCCGCCATCTGCAGTTACGACACTTCCAACCGCTGCTCTCTCAGTTCTACTTTCCCGTTTTTTCTCGAAAGCGAAACCAGCGCTGTCTTCAGAATCACGTACAGCACCGGAATAAAGAACAGATTCAGAACAGTGGAAAATAACATGCCGCCGACGATCGCGGTCCCAACCGAGTGTCGCCCTAGCTTGCCCGCGCCAGACGCGAAATAAAGTGGCAGGACACCGAATAAAAACGCGAACGAGGTCATCAAGATAGGACGAAGACGCAGCTCGGCGGCCTCAATGGCGGCGTTGGTGATGGTACGCCCCTGCTCGATCAATTGTTCGGCGAACTCCACGATCAGAATTGAGTTCTTCGCCGATAGCCCGATCAACATGACTAGGCCGATCTGCACATAAACGTCGTCCACCAATCCGCGTGCAGAGATGAGGAGCAGCGCACCCAGCACTGCCATGGGCACCGCCAGCAGGATGATGAAAGGCAGAGCGAAGCTTTCGTACTGCGCCGAAAGGGTAAGATAGACGACCAGGATACCGAGTCCAAAGATGATTATGGCCTTACCGCTGGCTTCCACTTCTTCCAGCGCCAGACCCGTCCAGCTGAAAGCCATCCCTTGCAGCATGTTCTGCTTCGACAACTCCTCCATGGCCTTCAGGCCTTGACCGGAACTAAATCCGGGGGCCGCGGCGCCGTCAATTTCCGCCGATCGAAACAGGTTGTAGTGATTGATCACCTGCGGTCCGGACGTCTCTTTCAAGCTGACAACGTTCGCCAGCGGAACCAATCCGTTCGTATCGGAGCGCACGTAGTATTGCCGCAAGTCGCGCGCGCTCATGCGGAAGGGCTGGTCGGCCTGCACGTAAACGCGGTACGACCGATTGTTGAAATCAAAATCATTTACGTACTGGGAGCCCATGTACACCCCGAGCGCTTGCGTAATCTGACTGATAGGCACCCCTATGGCTTTGGCTTTCTCGCGATCAATCTGCACCAATTGCTGCGGATCGTTGGCAGTAAAGCTTGTGAACAAACCCTGTAGATCATGGCGCTGGCGGCTGCCGGCAACAATTTTGTGCGCGACCGTGTCGATATCCTGCAACGTATTGCGGCCCAGGTCTTGCAATTCAAATTGAAATCCGCCGAAGCTCCCAATGCCATTGACCGCGGGCGGCTCGAAGGCAACAACGATCGCTCCCGGGATGCCAAAGAGCTTCGGCGAGACGCGCGCGACAATATCGCTCGCACCGTGACCCTTGCCCCTGCGGTCGTCTATGGGCTTAAGCGGAGCAAACACCAGGCCGTAGTTTGACGAACTGCCTCCGGAGAGAGAAAAGCCAGGGACCGCGAAAGTGCCGAAGACGTCGGGATCGGCGCGCAGAATCTCTTCAGCTTGTCGCGCCACGTTTGTCGTGTAACTCAACGATGCTCCGGGCGGCGCTTGCACCACCACGATGAAGTAATTCTGGTCTTCCTGCGGCACGAATCCGGTCGGCACGTGAACATACATGTAGGCAGTCGCAGCCAAACCGATAAAGAACAGCAGGATCATCGCGTAGCGATAGTTCAGCACCCTGCAAATGGCTTTTCCATATGCGTTCGCGAGGGCCTGAATTCCCGCACTGACGCCATGAGCGAACTTCCTGTACGCGCTCGAAAGCCATCCAATATGCGTCCAATCAAAGATCGAATATTTTTGCTCTTCACGACGCAACAGGATCGCGGCCAGAGCCGGTGACAGCGTGAGAGCGTTGAACAACGAGATGGCGATTGAAAACGCGATGGTCAAAGAGAATTGTTTGTAGAGAATTCCCGTCGTGCCGGGGAAGAATGACACCGGCACGAACACCGAAATAAGCACCAACGACGTAGCCACGACGGCGCTCGACACTTCCGCCATGGCAGCGGAAGTCGCGGCATGCGGATCGCTTCTATCTGCATCGATGTGTCGCTGGGCATTTTCAATGACTACAATCGCGTCGTCCACCACCAGTCCAGTCGCGAGGGTAATCCCGAAAAGCGTCAGCGAATTGATCGAGAAGCCGAATATCTTGATGAACGCGAAGGTTCCAATCAACGATACCGGTATCGTGACCGCCGGGATGATGGTGGCGCGCCAGTCCAGCAGGAATAGAAAAATCACAACGATGACGATGAGGACTGCCTCTTCGAGCGTAGTCACAACTTCCTTCACTGAATCGCCCACAACGGTGGTCGTGTCGAAGGCAATCACGTACTTGATGCCCGGAGGAAACGATTTCGAGAGTTCCTCCAGTGCGGATTTGGCTTTTTGGTCCACATCGAGCGCGTTGGCATTTGAGAGCTGCTGAACGCCGATGCCGATGGCTTCGTGCCCGCTGTACAGAAGATTCGTATCGTAGCTTTCCGCGCCGATCTCCGCACGGCCGACATCCTTCAGTTGCACGATGCCGTTGCGCGTGTTCTTGATGATGATGCTCTCGAACTCTCTTGGATCGGAGAGTCGTCCCACCACGCGCAGGGTTACCTGGAACTCCTGCTTAGGATCGGAGGGCGGGCGCCCCAACTGGCCTGCCGGGATTTCAACATTTTGCTCCTGCAGCGCCGAGACCACGTCGGCCGCCGTCAATTGGCGGGCCGCTAGTTTCGCGGGATCCAGCCAGATGCGCATTGCATATTTGCGCTCGCCGAAAATTAAGACATCGCCCACGCCGGGGATACGCTTCAGCGCATCCTTCACGTAAACATCCAGATAGTTGGAGATGTACTGGTTCGAGAGACTGTTGTCGGGCGAATAGAATCCGGCGGCGAAGACAAAGTTTGGATTCGCCTTGGTAATGGTCACGCCGGTGTTTTTGATTTCCTGCGGCAGGCGGCCTTGCGCGGTGGCCACCCGGTTTTGGACGTCCACGGCCGCGATGTTCAAATCGTATCCGGTACGGAAGACTACGTTGATGTTGCTGGTGCCGTCGTTCGAGCTCGTCGAGGTGATGTAATGCATCCCCTCGACGCCGTTGATCTGCTGCTCCAACGGCGTAGTTACTGCAGACTCGACCACGCTGGCGTTCGCGCCTACGTAGTTGCTGGTGACGGTGACCTGCGGCGGCGCCAGCGTTGGATACAGCGAAATTGGCAGCGTGGGGATGGAAACCGCGCCTGCCAGGATGATCAGCAACGCGCAAACCGTCGCGAAAATGGGCCGTCGAATGAAAAAATCTACCAAAGTAGACCTTGCTCTGTTAGCCGCGGCTTCCATCGCGGAGTACCTCGAAATTTCTGGTTAGCTGATTGGGATTACAGGCGCGCCATCGATCAAGAACTGAATACCCGAGACGATGACCTGGTCGCCAGCCTTCAATCCGTCCGTCACGGCATAATCGTTGCCGATAGTGTCGCCGAGGGTGACCGCGCGTTGCCGCGCGACTGTACCCTTGTCCGACTGCGCTGCGACGTAAACAAACGACTGTCCTCCGATGCGCGTGACCGCCAGTACCGGAACCGTCGGCGTCGGAGAGGTGCTCCACACCACGCGCGCTTTCACCAATTGCTCATTACGAAATGTATCCAGTGATTTGTGGATTGGGGCTTTGACCAGGATCCCCTGGATCCCGTTGTCCACCTGCTGCGAAATAAAATTGATCTTCGTCTTTTCGATCGCTTCGCCACGGCTGGTAACGATTTGCACAGGAAGACCCGGGCGAATATCACCCGATTTCTCCGTTGGAATGTAGATGTAGGCCTCTAGATCTGCGTTCTCGTCCACCGTGGTCAGCAACGTCTGCGGAGAAACGTAGTCGCCGAGGTGAACCGGAATGTCGCCGACGATCCCTGCGAACGGCGCAGCTAAGTTGTAGTACGCGAGCTGGCGCTCCTGAGTGACCCGCGCGGCTTGCGATGCTTCCCAATCCGCTTTGGAGTTCTCGAACGCCTGAACCGCGAGGTCATAATTCTGCTTGCTGGTCACGCCGCCTTCGTAGAGCCCCCGCTGCCGCTCCACTTCCGTCTTGTTGTAGTCGAAGAGTGCTTTCTTTTGCGCTACGGTGCTGCGTTGCTGGTCCACAGCCGCCTGCTGTTTCAGTGGATCGATCGTCATCAACACCTGTCCGGCCCTTACTTGATCGCCGGATTTCACCAGAATTCTGGTCAGCGAACCATCCACTTGCGGCTGGATGCTGGCCGAACGGCGCGACTTGATCGTGGCGACATATTCATCGGCGCGCGGCACGGCCGCCAGATCAACAATCTCCGTTTTCACCGGCGTCGCTTGTGGAGTCGGTTGCTTGGCTTCGGTCTTACTGCATCCTGTGGTCACGAAGGAAATGAATAGAATCGGCAGAACCAGCAGGACCAAACGAACAAATGAAAACCGTTTCATCTTGGCATCCTCCAAAGTCTCCATTTGCACTAAAGATGCTCGCCAAGCGCAGAGGGATTCAGAATGGGTGCTGACGACGCGGACGTAGCTCTGTGTTGCGGACACGCCCGAGGGCAAGGCAGCAGCCAAGAGAGCCAGATCATTCCGGGCCAGAAGTCCGCTTCGGAGAAGTTTGCCGGGATCGGTACTGACAAACGCGCTTGGAGCTATGCATTTCCCTGTCCATTTGATCCTGGGATTGTGGCGCTATGCCGACTTCCCGTTACTGATCTGGCTCCGCTGCTCACTGTATTGATTCCCGATTGCCGACTACCCAGGATGCTGTGACTGGAGTAATAAAGATGTTTATATCCTGCTCTCGTCCCATCTAAGACGACTCTATAATTCTGCTGTGACCAGACCATCCAAAGGCGCCCAGATCTTCCCCATTGTTTTTGGCCTGATTTTTATAGCCTTTGGACTCGCTTTCGCAAGCGGCTTTCTCTTCGGTTCTCCCGGCCATGTCCATGGAAATCGCTGGGTGGGAGTGCTCATCAGCGCGATTTTCGCTCTAATTGGCGGCGGGGTCATTTACGCCGGAATCTATGGCAGCCGCAAATTAAAAGAGCAAGCGGCAGCCGAGGTGTCCAATCCCCAGTCTCCCTGGCTATGGCGGAAGGACTGGGCGGCGAGCCGAGCCGAGAGCAAGAACCGCAACAGCGCCTTCGGCCTTTGGGCGGCGGCGATTTTTGTGAACGGGATTGTGTTCACAATCGCGGCCTCGGTCGTGCCTCAACTCTTGCGGACCTCTGACCCCAAAGCATTCTTCCCGCTTGCGTTCTGCGTGGCTGGAGTCATTCTGGCGGGCGCGGCCATGCGGGCCAGCATCCGGCGGAAGCGCTTTGGCCAAACCTATTTCGAGTTCGCCTCACTGCCCTTTTCTCCCGGCCGCGCGCTGAAGGGCACGATTCACTTGCGCTTCAACACCGATGCCAAACATGGCATCGACCTGAGTCTTTCCTGCGTGCGCCAAGTCATTACGGGCGGGGGGAAAAATCGTTCCAGCCTCCAGAGCGTTCTCTGGCAAGCTGACAAGAATGTGCCGCAGGCATCGCTGGCACACGGACTCATGGGTGACGCCGTGATCCCAGTGGAATTCAGTATCCCGAGCGACGCCTACGAGCCGAATCACGACGATCCGAACGATCAGGTACTCTGGCTCTTGCACGCCCAGGCCGACGTCCCCGGCGTGAATTATTCCGATGATTTCGAGGTCCCGGTTTTCCGCCTGACGCCATCGTCGGCCTCAGCCGCAGAGCTGACGCCAATCTTTCTGAGCGACGCGCAGGGCGCAACCGCTGCCCCCGCCTTCCAATCCGATGCCACCGACGTGGCCGCTCCCCAGAATCCGAAAGTTGTAGTCTCGGCCGGAATGGATGGCAGCACCGAATTCTATTTCCCGGCGTTTCGCAACCCGTCCCAGGTCCTGGTTTTGATCTTCTTCACCGTCGTGTGGACGGCCATTGTCTATTTCCTCGCACATTCCAAAGCTCCATTGTTCTTCACCGTGGTGTTCGGACTGTTTGAGCTCCTGCTGATCTACGGACTTATTCATTCGACGCTGGTCTCATTCCGCATCCAGGCGGGCAATGGCAGGATTGTGCGCCGTAGGGCTCTGCTCGGCGTCGGAGGGGCTCGTGAATTTCCCTTTTCCGACATTGCTCAGATATTGCCCGTCACCAACGCGCAACAACCAGGCACACCGGCTTCCTACTCTCTTCGCTTGCAGATGAAGAATGGAGAGAAGGCGACGCTTGCCGACATGATCGATAACCGTCAGGAGGCGCGCTGGGTCGCCGCCCAACTGGAGAAGCTCGCCGGCCTTAAACTCGACACTCACGTCGCTGTCGACACTGTTCTCGGCGGCTACGGCCCGCCGCCGCAACGTGGACAAGCGCCATCAAGATCGCTCCCTGCCTTTCGGCGCAATAGTCCGGCCGCGATCGCAGTCGGGATCGCGTTCTTCCTCGCCTGGACGGGTTTCGTCGGCTACCGTTTCTTCTCTCGAGGTTACGGCAAGCCCACCCGTGTATCCAAGGTGCCGGCACCGGCCAAATCTTCCCCGCACCAGTTGGCTCACTCGCCGCTCACAGACATTGATCTGCAACACCTGCAAACGCTCCCCGAACAGGTGCAGGCGGAAGAATTGCTGGACCGGGCAATTCATCACGATACCCGTGCGCTCGACTTGTTCGAGCAGAATATTGGCGTCTGGCACGATCTCCAGCGCACCGCACACATGGACGACTTGGAGAGGCGCTCTCAATTCTCCACCGACTTGCGCGTTCGCTACGCCAACGCAGATCTCAACCTGGCAATCAACGGAGTGCCGAAAACGGACGCCTCGGCGGACGCACTCATCGCACAGGCGCAAGCCGACCCCGCGCATCGCGCCTACAGCGTGTACTCCATGGGAATGCTGGCCGGCCGCGGCGTGGGCTACGGTCGCATTTATCCCGTCCTGGCGGACTATGCCAAGAATGACCCCAACCCGCAGGTGCGCCAGTGGGCCGTCGAAGGCATGCGCTACCTCGGCACCGATGAAGCTCTGGACCAGCTCTTCGATTCCTTTACGCACGACCCATCCGACGCGGTCCGCGACCGCGCGGGCTGCAACGTATCCGATTGCGGTAACTTCATGCGCAAACAGCGCCTGCGAATGGTGCCCAAACTGATCAAGCTAGCGGCAGATCCCCAAATTACCCCGCAAATGCGCAACTGGACGTTCCTCGCGTTGCATGAGGTAACGGACGCAGCTGTGCCTGCCGATGCATCGGCTTGGCAAGACTGGTATGCGCAACACGGGGCCGAAAAGATGGCCGAGTTCGAACAGTTGGATTGGTGGAAAGTCCGCGGCGATCAGTAGCACCATGTCGCTGGGCAACCCGGAAATTATTCCCCGGGCCAGAAGTCGGCTTCGGGGAGATCGCCACGGATCTCCTCCAAGCCCGTTTTCTATGAGCAGGTCGCCTGTGGTCAAGGTCTGCTTTTGTTTTTTCCTTCCTTGCGTTGTTGCTTTTGCTGTGATCTGAATGCGCGACATATGTTGTTCTCCACCGGGTTTCTATTC
>JBEKGW010000011.1:0-161234 GCA_050012595.1 Terriglobales bacterium | reverse complement strand
TGCCGCGCGCCTTCTCTTCCGGAGCATTGTCGATCGAATCGAACGACCGGAACACGATCTTCGGGTTGTGCTTCTGCAAAACTTTCGTGATGGCCGCCGTCAACGTCGTCTTGCCATGGTCAATGTGACCAATCGTCCCTACGTTGCAGTGCGGCTTTGTCCGTTCAAATTTTTCTTTCGCCATTTCCGTTTTCCTTTGTAGCGCCGGAGTCTCGCCGGCCACACACTCTAGATCAATACAGAATTGTCTTCTTCGCCGCCCAATGGTTCGTAGTACGCACCCAGAAACTGCTCTTTCTCGATCAACCCATCGGAAACAATCCAGTTTCCGAAGCGCTCGTACTCCGACTGAAACTGCGAACGAAAATTCTCAAAATCCCGGTGCCACAACCAAAGGTCCCTCACCCGATACTGTCTAGATGCGGGAACTTCGCACCAAAACTCGGTTCCCAGGTAGCCGTTGGCCTCATATAGCAGCCTTGTCCAGATTCCATCGGTACCGAAAACCATTTCAAAATCTGCCCGCCTGCCGCTCGCCGCCCAGAACCTTCGATCGACGACGAACCGCCGGGCGAGAAGTCACCTAGGTGCTGCTTTCCCCTGCGTCTTGGCGATAATCTCTTCCGCCACGTGACGCGGGGCTTCTTCATACCGCGCAAAATGCATCGAGTACTCGGCACGACCTTGGGTTGATGACCGCATATGCGTCGCGTACCCGAACATCTCCGCCAGCGGAACGATGGCCTTGATCACCTGCGATCCGGCGCGATGCTCCATGCCTTCGATTCGTCCGCGACGCGAACTCAGGTCGCCCATGATCGTTCCCGCGTAATCTTCCGGCGTCACCACTTCGACCGACATCACCGGCTCCAGAATCACCGGGCTAGCCTTGCGCGCCGCTTCTTTAAATGCCATCGAACCGGCGATCTTGAACGCCATTTCGTTCGAATCGACATCGTGGTAGCTGCCATCGTAGAGCGTCGCCTTGATGTCGACCATCGGATAGCCGGCGAGAACGCCGCCTTCCATGGCCTCCTGCATGCCCTGATCGATCGGCTTGATGAATTCCTTCGGCACCGTGCCGCCCACGATCTCGTTGATAAATTCGTAGCCCTTGCCCGGCTCGTTCGGATCGAGATAGATCTTCGCGTGTCCGTACTGACCGCGTCCGCCCGTCTGGCGAATGTACTTGCCTTCCGCTTCCGCATGCCTGCGAATGGTCTCGCGATACGCCACCTGCGGCTTGCCGACGTTGGCCTCGACCTTGTACTCGCGCATCATGCGGTCGACGATGATTTCCAGATGCAACTCGCCCATGCCGCTGATGATCGTCTGCCCACTATCCGGGTCGGTGTGGACTTTGAAGGTCGGGTCTTCCTGCGCCAGTCGCGCCAGCGCCATGCCCATCTTTTCCTGATCGGCCTTGGTCTTCGGCTCGACGGCCACCGAAATCACCGGCACCGCAAACACAATCGATTCGAGCGTGATCGGATGTTTCTCTTCGCAGATCGTGTCGCCGGTACCGACGTTTCTCAGCCCCACGACGGCACAGATGTCGCCAGCGAGAATTTCCTGAATATCTTCCCGCTTATTGGCGTGCATCTTGAGGAGGCGCCCAATGCGCTCGTGCTTCTGCGTACGCGAGTTCATCACCGACTCGCCCGAATTCAACTGTCCCGAGTACACCCGGATAAACGTCAACTGGCCGACATACGGGTCGGCCATGATCTTGAAGGCCAGCGCCGAAAAAGGCTCGTTGTCGTCGGCTCTGCGCGTAATCGTCTTCCCATTGGCGGGATCGAGGCCGTGCGTCTCTTTCGTATCGAGCGGCGAGGGCAGATAATCCACCACTGCGTCGAGCAACGGCTGGATACCTTTATTCTTGAACGCCGTTCCCACCACCACCGGAAACAGCTTCAGCCCGATCGTCGACTTGCGCAGCGATTGTTTCAGTTCGTCCGCCGAAATCGCTTCGCCCTCGAGAAACTTGTGCAGAATGTGGTCATCGTTCTCGGCGACGGTTTCGACCAACTGGGTATGGAACGCCTCGGCCTTTTTCTGCAAGTCCGCGGGAATCTCGCCGACGTGGTACTCCGCGCCGATGGTCTCGTCCTGCCAGATGATGGACTTCATGGCAACGACGTCCACCACTCCCTGAAACTTGTCTTCTTGTCCGATGGGGATTTGAATCGCTACCGGCTTCGCATTGAGGCGCTTGCGGATCGTGTCGATGGCATGCTCGAAATCCGCGCCCATCTTGTCGATCTTGTTAATGAAACAAATTCGCGGAACGCCGTACTTATCGGCCTGCCGCCATACTTTTTCCGACTGCGGCTGCACCCCGTGCACCGCGTCGAACACCGCGACCGCGCCGTCCAGCACGCGCAGCGAGCGCTCCACCTCGGCGGTAAAGTCCACGTGGCCGGGCGTATCGATAATGTTGATGCGAATGTCGCGCCAGGTGCAGGTCGTCGCCGCCGACGTAATCGTGATGCCGCGCTCCTGCTCCTGCTCCATCCAGTCCATGATGGCCGTGCCTTCATGCACCTCGCCGATACGGTGCGTCTTTCCCGTATAAAACAGGATGCGCTCCGTCGTCGTGGTCTTCCCGGCATCGATGTGCGCCATGATGCCGATGTTCCTGCAACGCTCTAATGGGACTGTTCTAGGCACGACTCTTAACTCTTTCCAGGGCTCCACTTAAAATTTGTCATCCTGAGGCGCCTTCTTTTGGCGCCGAAGGATCTTGGCGCGCCGCGCGAAGCGCCCGCGTTCTTTGCGGGCGCATAAACTCGCGCGTTTGGCGCGCATCATTAACTACCACCTATAATGCGCGAACGCCTTGTTCGCTTCCGCCATGCGATGCACGTCTTCTTTCTTCTTGATGGCGGCGCCCTTGCCGTTCGAGGCATCGAGCAACTCGTTCGTCAGCTTGTCGATCATTCCCTTTTCGCCGCGACCGCGCGCATAGCTCACGATCCAGCGGATCGCCAGCGACGTCCTGCGGTCCGGACCTACTTCGATCGGCACCTGATAGTTCGCGCCGCCCACACGCCGCGTTTTCACTTCCAGCAACGGTTTGGCGTTCTCGACCGCCTTCGTGAACAGCTTCAGGGCTTCGTCGCCGCCCTTTTCCTGCAACTTCTCGAGCGACTTATAGAAAATGCCCTCGGCAGTCGACTTCTTTCCCTGCCACATCATCGAGCTGATGAACTTCGTCACCAGGTCCGATCCATACACCGGATCGGCCTCGACCGTCCGCTTTACCGTATGTCCTTTACGAGGCATGTATAGCTTTGCTCCTAATCTGACGGTGCCCCAGGTTCGCGCCCGTCCTTTGGGCGCTAACCTGGGCGCAACTGCAATCCCTAAAAACCTGCTCTACGCTTTCTTTTGTCTCTTCGTGCCGTACTTCGAGCGCCCCTGGTTGCGGCCCGCGACGCCGGTCGCGTCGAGTGTTCCGCGCACCACGTGATAACGCACGCCCGGCAGATCCTTCACCCGGCCCCCGCGGATCAGCACAATCGAGTGCTCCTGCAGGTTATGGCCGACCCCCGGGATATACGTCGTTACTTCGATTCCATTCGTCAAGCGAACGCGCGCCACTTTGCGCAGCGCCGAGTTCGGCTTCTTCGGCGTCTGGGTATACACGCGCGTACACACGCCGCGCTTCTGCGGACACGATTGCAGAGCCGGACTGGCCGTCTTATACCGGGGCCGCTCGCGGCCAAATTTCACCAGCTGATTAAAAGTAGGCACTCTCGCCACTCCCAGACGCGGCAAGCCGCATCTCTACCGCACATTTTCGGATCGCACACTTCCGTAGAGACGGGCGTTGCCCCGTCTCCGCACACTTCTCTCACCGTAGAGACGCAAACTTCCTTACGTCTCCGGTCTGGCACGGGCTGTCGCGCCCAGCCATGCTCTCAACCGTGCAGCATTACTAATGCCGGTGAGAATTCGTCGGTTTCCCGCTCAGACTAAATCGCCGACGACGGTGACGCCACGCCTCACCTCAACCGAGTTCCCGATTGGGTTCGGAGGCGTTCCGTTTCGTCTGCTTTCCCCTGCATAGCCTCGCGTGATTCCCAAGGCTTCTACTTCACACCCCGGGCGCGAAGGTTTTCGCAGGACGTTTCAGCGAGGGCGTCCCCGGTCCCACTTCCAACCGGGTACGTATTTCTTCAAAGCTCAGCCAAAATTTTCCCGGAGCCTGTCGCCAACGCAGGTTGCGCATCCAACAGGACTGCCGTACACAGGCAAGCCAGACTTAACTCGCGGAACTGTTTGATAATAACAACTCCGTTGTACATCGTCAACCGGTGTTCGACGCATCTTAAGAAGGCAAGGTTTCAAGGTTTCAAGGTTTCAAGGTTTCAAGGTCTCAGGGTCGCTGGTGGAGAGCCGGGCGTCCCCGCCCGGCCGCAATACTGAGCCGCAATACTGCTGGACGGGCGAGATGCCCGTCGCTCCATTGGATCACGGTCTCAGACGCCCGCGAACGCCTTTGCCCTTGAAACCCTGAAGCCTTGAAACCTTGCACTTTACCTTCTACACTGACAGTTTTCCGCCCAACCACATTATTATGCTCGCGCCTGGCAAACGGACGCGGAGAGGGTTCATGCATCGTTGCGGTTCCGGTATTCTTCTTGCGTTGGCCATCAGCTTCGTCGTCGCCCTCACTGGCTGCCTCGGCAAGAGCACCAGCAACCCCGGCAACGGAGGCGTGTCGAGCGTTACGCTGAGCCCCGGCGGCATCTTCTCCATGGATGTCGGTGGCACTCAGGTCTTTTCCGCCTCCGGCAAGACTGCCGCCGGCACCGCCGTCCTCGGCGTCAACATTCAATTTGTTATCGTGAGCGGCAGCCCGAACGCCCCCGCACCGCTCTCCATCAACAGCTTTGGGACCGCTTGTGCCGGCGCCTGGGACCAGACTGGCGGCATGTGCAGTCCCGGAACTCCCGGGATCGCCCTCGTAACCGCGGTCATCAACGGCGTCAGCAGCCCGCCCACCAAGGTCTACGTCCACCAGCACATCGATAACATTAAGGTTGTCCAGGCCGAGGCCCTTCCGCCTCAGTTCGACTGCTTTTCCCAGGGACAGACTTGGCAGTTCCAGGGCATCGCCTACAGCAACAACGTGGATGTCACCAACACCGTCGGCCCCATGAGCTGGTTGTCGAGCAACCCCGGTGTCCTCACCACGAATACCACCGTGTCCACACTACTGCCCAACCAGGTTCAGGTCACCGCCAAGACCCCCGGTATCACCCAGCTTTTTGCCACAGTCTCTGGAACCACCAGCACTCCCTATCCCTACTATTTCACCACTTGCCTGGTCCAGTACCTCCGACTCCAGATCGGGGGCCAGGGCCCGGCAGGAAACTCGATCACCGTAAACAACGGCGGCAGCGTACCCGTCACAGCTACCGTCGTCGATACCTTAGGTTTCACCCTGGCCACCCCGCCCCTCACCTGGAGCACCACCAATCCTGAAGTTGCCGCCTTCAGCACCACCACCAGCACCTCGCTAAGCAATAGTGCGACCGCCCGCAACAATCTCGGCGGCGCCACCGTCTTCGCTTCCTGCACTCCCCCGTCCTGCAATATCGGAGTTCTGCCCGGTCTCCCCATCTACGCCAGCGACGGACAGCTGCCGAACGGGACCAGCGGGTATGGCACGATCTCCGTGGACGTAACTTCCACCTCCGCCGTCCCCACCTACACCGCCTGGGCCGCGACCACCGGCTGCCAGAACCAGCCCGGCTGCTCCAGTGCGCTGTTCTCGGTGACCCCAGGAACCACCCCTATCGGCTCCACCATCGTGAGCCTGCCCCGCACTCCCAACTCCATGATGTTTAACCATCTGTCGTCGGCGCGTGTCTACCTCGGTAGCGATCAGGGACTGATGTACGTTGATGTCAGCAGTCCCTCCGTCAGTGTGGTCTCGAACTCCTCGACCTGTAACGTAGCCCTGTGCGGCAAAGTGCTCACCATCTCGAACGATGGCAAGCAGGTGGTTGTCTCCGACACCGTTTCCACCCCCAACCAGGTCTACATCTACAGCGCCGGCAGCACCACCACTGCCCCCGTCGACCTCATCATCCCCGGTGAAACCGCCACTGCCGCTGCCTTTTCTCCCGATCAGTTAAAACTCTTCATCCTCACCAACACCGGCAACATGTACATCTACTCCACGGTCGACGCTCTCGCCTCGGTTCCCAGCGCGACCTCGGTAACCGACGTAAAATTCTCGGCGGATGGCAGCTTTGCCTATGTGGCGGGAACGCCCGCAAGTTCGGTGTCTGCCTTCTCGACCTGTTCCCTGCCTAACATGGCAAGTGTGAATATCGGAAGTGTCGCAGCATCGAGCACGCCGTTGGAAATCTTTCCGTCGCCTGTCGTTCAGGCCGACCCGCAGGGATTAACGCAGAGCATAATCGCTCTCGAACCACCGAACATTGAGTTCTTGACTGCGCAGTTCACGCAGGTTCCGATACTGTACAATGCTCCGCTCCAGCTCACGTGTAATCCTCCAAATCTCCTGAGCTTCAGCAAAGGCGCATCTTTCAACCTCGGCCAGGGCAATTTCACCCCGATCTACACGCAGCTCGTAGCCGATGGCACCGAGCTCATCATCGTCGCCAGGAACATTCCCGCCGTGATTCTGTTCAGCGTGGCCAATGGCGCCAGCTCCGTGCCGCTACAGCGGCCAGGCTTCGGCAGCAGCTTCCCGCTCGCCGCCTCCGCCTCCACCGACGGAAGCCAGGTCTACGTCGCCGCCTGCGATCAGTATGCCAATGACGGAACCACCTGCACCGCCGGCTCCGTGCACATCATCAACACCATCAGTCAAGGCGACCTCCAGCAGGTCCCTTACGTCAACGTCAACGACAACAACAACCCCAACATGTGTAACAGCCAGGGTGGCACAGCCCCGCTCTGCCTCCCCAACCTCATCGCCATCAAGCCGCAGTAATTCCGGAGACAACTGAGAACTGACAACTGACAACTGAACCGGTGATGAACCATCCGATGGAGCGCCGGGCGTCCCCGCCCGGCCGGACAACTGCCAGCGGTTCCCTACGGCCCTACTTCCTTCCCCACACTGTCCAGCACTCCATTGATAAACTGCACCGACTCCGGAGTCGAAAACTTCCGCGCAATTTCAAGCGCCTCATTAATCACCACTGCTCGCGGCGTCGCCGGATACCCCAGGAACTCCGCCACCGCTCCCCGCAGCACATTCCGGTCGACCGTCGCCATCCGTTCCATCCGCCAGTGCTGCGTGTGCTTCCCGATCAGCCCGTCGATCTCCCCCATCCGGTCGCTCGCCACGCGAAACAGATCGTCGGCAAACCCGCGCACTTCTTCTTCGACGTTAGTCCGCTCCGCCCAGAACGTCTTCCGGACAAGCTCCGGCGTCTGCTTCCCCATGTCCGCCTGAAACAGCATCTGCAGAACCAGTTCGCGGGATTTGCGTCGAGTGCCCATGGGGAGTTGTCAGTTGTCAGTCATCAGTTGTCAGTAAAACCGAAAACTGAGTGTGGCTGAAAACAGTTTACAGGACAGTTGTATTGCAGAAAGTTGGAGATTAGGAGTGAGGTTTGCGTTTCTTGGAAACCGGAGTTGCGTTGCCTTTCCTGCCAACCGAAACCTTGGGCCGAGCATCGGTTTTACTGGCAACTGACAACTGACGACTGACAACTCTCTTCAGATTCGCCATCTCCACCGCCGCCAGCGCCGTCTCCAAGCCCTTGTTGCCCATCTTCAACCCGGCGCGATCAATCGCCTGCTCCAGCGTCTCGCAAGTCAGCACTCCAAATGCATGAGGCACGCCGGTCTCCTGCGCCGACTGCCCAATCCCCCGAGTAACCTCGTTCACAATCACGTCGTAATGCGCCGTGTCGCCACGCAGCAAACAGCCTAGGCAGATGATCGCGTCATACTTCCTGGTTTCCGCTAGCGTCCGAGCCGCGGAGGGAATCTCGAATGACCCGGGAACGCGGACCAGCGCGATGTCCTCGTTCTCCGCGCCGGCTCGGCGCAGCCCATCAAGAGCTCCCTGCAGCAGCCTTTCGGTGATGAACGAGTTGAAGCGCGAGACCACGATGGCAAACCGCTTTCCCGCCGCGTTCAGTTGCCCGTGGAGCGCCGTGTGGAGCGCCGGGCATCCCCGCCCGGCCGCAACTTCCTCGGCCCGGCCATGAATAGTGAGCACGATTTCGCCCGGCAGCTCCAGCGAAAAGCTGCGGTCGCCTGTCTTAGCCGTCTTAGCCGGCGTCTTAGGCGGCGTCTCAGGCGTCATAAGATTGTTCGTGTCGGCCAGCAGCTTGAACTTCCGTTTCTGGGCAATCTCAAACACCGCGTCCGGATTCGTAACCTCGATCACCAGCAGCCGGTTCACATCTTTCAAGCGCTCGCGCACCTCGGCAGGATATTCCTTCGCCAGCGAGTTCAGGCTAAGCAGCGCAAGCGGCGCCGACAGCACCACCGACCTTCCATCTTCGCCGTCAACCGCTTCGAATCCAATCGAGCGCAGAAACTCCGCAAGCACCCGCAGGTCCTTAGGGTCACTAACATACCGCCCGATATGCAGAGATTTCAGCATTTCAGCTCACCGCCCGTGCTAGTGGAGGGACGGGCGTCCTCGCCCGTCCAAGCCGAGCGAAGCTCGGCAGTTGCCGGTGGCCACAGCAACTCTGGACTCGCTACTTTCCTTTAAACTGCGCCGCCCGCTTTTCCAGAAACGCCGTCGTCCCTTCCTTCTTATCCTCCGTAGCGCAACAAACGCCAAACAAAGTAGCCTCCAGGTAAAGCCCCTCGGCTAGCGACATCTCCATGCCCTTGTTGACCGCCTCCATAGCATACTGCACCGCCAGCGGAGCATTCGCGATGATCTTAGCCGCAATCGCTTCCGCCCGTGGAATCAACTCAGCCGCCGAAGTCACTTCATTGACCAACCCAATCCGATGCGCTTCCGCCGCCGTGATCATCTCCCCGGCCAGCACCATCTGCATCGCAAGCCCCTTACCCACCAACCGCGCCAGCCGCTGCGTCCCTCCATATCCCGGAATAATTCCCAGCTTCACCTCCGGCTGCCCCAGCTTCGCGTTGTCGCTCGCCAGGCGCATCGTGCAAGCCAGAGCCAGTTCGCATCCGCCGCCCAGCGCAAATCCGTTAATGCAAGCAATCACCGGCTTGCCCAGATTTTCGATCAGGTCCAGCACCGCCTGCCCGCGATGCGTGTATTCCTTGCCGGAGACGGCGTCGTGTTTAGCCAGTTCTCCAATGTCCGCGCCCGCAACGAACGCCTTCTCGCCCGCACCAGTCAGGATGGCCACCCGAATCGAGGAGTCGGATTGAATGTCGGTGAACGCAGCCCGCAACTCTTCCATAGTGGCCATGTTGAGCGCGTTGAGTACCTTCGGCCGATTGACGGTGACGTAGGCAA
Source organism: Terriglobales bacterium (assembly GCA_050012595.1). Taxonomy (GTDB): domain Bacteria; phylum Acidobacteriota; class Terriglobia; order Terriglobales; family Acidobacteriaceae; genus Acidiflorens. Next base: position 151,780 of record JBEKGW010000011.1, on the reverse strand, counting down.
TGGAGTTTCTCTTTTCGACCAGGAGATTTTCGTAGGTCATAAGCTGATGAACTTCCTTCTGCCGACTCGCAAACATCAAAACCTACCACAGAGGCACAGAGTCACCGAGAAACCCAAAGGTATTTTCTTAGTTCTTCTCTGCAGGCTCTGTGTCTCTGTGGTGAGCTCTTAGAACTTCCCCGCCACCGGCTTCGCCGGGTCCGAGTAATCATAAAATCCGCGCCCCGACTTTTTCCCATACCACCCCGCCATCACCAGCCGCTTCAGCAGCGGAGGCGAAGCAAACCGCCGCTCCTTGAACTCGTCATACATCACGTGGGTAATGTAATAAGTCGTGTCGAGGCCGACAAAATCGAGCAGCGTAAACGGACCCATCGGATAGCCGCAGCCGAGCTTCATCGCGTTATCGATGTCCTCGATCGACCCGACGCCCTCTTCATACGCGCGGATCGCATCGAGCAGATACGGCACCAGCAGCCGGTTCACGATGAATCCCGTCTTGTCCGACGTGCGGACCGGAACCTTGCCCAGCTTTTTCGCGAACTCGTAAGCCGCGTCGTACGCGGCGGGAGCGGTGGCAATCGTCTTCACCACCTCCACCAGCTTCATCAGCGGCACTGGGTTAAAAAAGTGCAGCCCGATAAATCGTTCGGGACGCTTCGTAGCCGTCAAAAGCTCCGTCACCGAAATCGAAGAAGTATTCGAGGCAAAGATCGCGTCTTTTTTCACGATGCCATCGAGCGACGCAAACATCTTCTTCTTTTCCTCAACATTCTCGATGATGGCCTCGATCACAATATCGCAATCCGCCAGCTCCGCCTTGTTAGTGGTCCCCTTAAGCCGAGCCCGAATCTCGTCCTTCTGCTGCGGAGTGATTCCGCCTTTCTCAGGACCGCGCTCGGCAAACTTAGCCAGCGATTTCTCAATCCCAGCAAAACCCTTGTCAAGATACTTCTGCTCGACTTCAAGCGCGGTAACGTCGAATCCCGCCGTCGCGCAGACCTGCGCGACACCGGAACCCATCAAGCCACAACCTAAAACGCCAACTCTTTTGATTTCCATGATTGCCTCCTTCGCGCTGACACTTCGAAAAATACTTTGTCATTCTGAGCGAAGCGAAGAACCTATGCATTTTGGCTGCGCCATCAGACTGCATAGGTTCTTCGCTTCGCTCAGGATGACAGACGTTAGCGGGCTCGCAAGCGCAGGCTCGGTCTCACTGAAAGCTCTCCACCACCATAGCAATCCCCTGTCCGCCCCCAATGCACGCCGTTGCCAGCCCGTACTTCTTCTTTCGCCGCCGCAACTCATAGAGCAGCGTGATCACAAGGCGCGTCCCAGTCGCTCCCAGAGGATGTCCCAGCGCAATCGCTCCGCCGTTCACGTTCACTTTTTCGCGATCGAGGCCCAATTCTTTCTCCACCGCCAGATACTGCGCCGCGAACGCCTCGTTCACTTCAATCAAATCGATGTAATCCAAAGTCAGCCCCGCCCGCTGCAGCGCAATCTTCGTCGCCGGAACCGGACCGCTCCCCATGATCTTCGGATCGACGCCCGCAATCCCCCAATTGATAATCCGTCCCAGCGGGCTCAGATTCCTCTTCTGCGCCTGCTCCAGCGACATCACCACCACCGCCGCCCCGCCATCCACAATCCCGCTCGCATTGCCCGCCGTCACCGTCCCATTTTTCCCAAACGCCGCGCGCAGCTTCGCCAGGCCCTCCAGCGTTGTCTGTGGACGCCGGTGATCGTCTTCCGTCAGCATCTCTCCCGTCGCCTCGCCTTTCGAATTCCGCAGCGGCACCGGCGTCAGCTCTTCCTGCGCGCGCCCCGCCTTATACGCTGCATCGGCCGCCTGCTGCGAGCGCAGCGCGAACTCGTCCTGCGCCTGCCGCGTGATCCCCTGCTGCTCGGCATAGAGCTCCGCGGTATTCGCCATGTACAGTCCACAATAAGAATCGAGCAGCGCCACCATAAGCGAATCCTCGAGCTTCCCGCCCGGAGCCAGCGTAAATCCATCGCGCCCCCGGATCACAAACGGAGCCTGCGACATCGATTCCATCCCGCCCGCCAGCACCACCTTCGCTTCCTCGGTCTGGATTATCTGCGCCGCGCTGACAATCGCTTGCATCCCCGACCCGCAAAGCCGATTTACGGTCAGCGCCGGAGTCTCAATCGGCAAGCCCGCCCGCAACGCCGCGTGCCGCGCTCCATACATCGCGTCGCCCGAAGTCTGCTGCGCGTTTCCGAACACGGCATGATCGAAATCTTCGGGACGCACCCCCGCGCGCTCGATAGCCGCCTTAGCCGCCACCGCGCCCAGTTCCTGCGCCGTGTAATCTTTGATCTTCCCGCAATAGCGTCCAAAGGGCGTGCGCGCCCCGCTGACAATGGCAATGTCTCCAGGCTTTAGCATGAGTCCCGCTCGATAGATAAAGATGGCTGGCCAGAAGCCAACCTGTGAGTTTAACAGGAAGGACCAAGTTTCAAAGTGTAGCGCGGACACTCTTGTCCGCGAAAAGTTGGCAGCGGCTAGAGAGTTTGGGGGCGGAATCTCGGACACACGCTCGGGCAAAACCAACTGCAAGAGCAACGGCAGCGGACAAGAGTGTCCGCTCTACACGAGCAGACTCTACGCCACCGCCGCGGATGCGGCGAACTGCGGCGCCTGAGTCACGATCTTCCCCGCACCCTGTGCCACTGCCAGCTCCAGCGCGTGATCGGCGCGGTTGGCCACTTCGGTCACAATGTCCACCGGATCGAAATGCTGCCGCATCACCGCCTGCGCCAGCCCGGCGCTGAACTCGATTCCCTGGTCCTTACCCGGGAAACGCACTTCCCCGAGCAGCCGCCGCAATTTCTCCACTGCCAGCAGCGCTTCTTTTTCGCCCGTGTCGCCGAGCACCAGGGCGACCGTCGTCGCTTCATAGCGGAACGCCAGATCGTTCGTCCGGATATTCGCCGAAAACAGCTGCCCGATCTGCTCCATCACCGCCGTCACCGCCTGCTCGCCATGTTCCTTGATCAGCGCGCTGCGCCGTCCAAACTGCATCAGCAACACCGTCACCGCCGTCCCCTGCTGCAACCCGCGCCGGGTTTCCGCCTGCAGAAGATCCAGATACGAAGCCCGCTTCAGCAGCCCCGATTTCTCGTCCGTCACCGAAAGGTTTTTTACCAGCCGCCGCAGCCCGGCGTTGTTGAGCGCAATCAACACCTGGTCGCTCAGCGTCCGGATGACCAGCACCTCCGAAGCCTGCCACACCCGGCCCGTGTTCTGGGTCAGGACCAGCACCCCGATCTGATCGTTGCCTTCGGTCAGCGGCAGCGCCAGCAGCGATTCGATCTGCAACTCCTCGACCCCGCTGCGCACGCCCATCAACTCCGGAGCGTTTCCCGCATCGACGATCGCTACCGAGCCTCGCGCCACCGCCAGATCCTGCAGCGTTTCCACCAGGCTAACCAGCGCCGCCGAACTCGCCGGAATCAGCCCATCCGCGTGATATTCCTGCACGCTCGACGGCGGCAGACCCGGCTTGCGCAAGGCCGCAATGCAACGCGCCGTCCGCCAGTTCCCGCCGATTTCGTTCGCCGCCGTTTTTAAAACTCCCTCCGCGTTTCCCTGGTGGTAAAGCTTGCGCGTGATTTCAGCCACCTTCGCCAGACTGCTGACGTCGGCCGCCTCGCTCGCCGCCGCCGGCGCAGCAGCAGCTACCGGTGCCGCCTGATCGCTATTCGCCGCCGCCGGCGCAGCCAGCGCGGCCATCGTCCCTGGCTTCGCATATTGCGATTCGATGCCGGCCGCAATGTATAACCGCTGCAGTTCCTGGTTGCGCTCTTCCTCACGCGGAAACAATTCCTGAATGCGGTGCAAACGCTCGATGGCCTTCGAACGCATCCCATACTGCACCAGGATCTCGGCTTGCAGCATCAGATCCTGCAGCGCTGCCGCTCCCAACGTCGGCTCTTCGACCTTGACCGCCTGCTCTTCTTTTTTCACCGCCACGAACCGCGAAGCGATTGCGTTGAAGCGTTGATCGTCGATCTTGCCCCGCAGCGCCTCCAGCCGTTTCTGATGCCCCGGCTCGTACGGATCCACTTCCGCTCCCCGGTCCAGACACTCGCCCGCTTTCTGGTAGTCGTGCTTCGCGCAATACAGATCGAACAGTTTCAGCAGCGCCTGCGCATAGTCCGTTTCACGGTTTGACGCGTTGAACAGCTCCGCCAGAAATTCCAGCGTTTCCGCCGACGGCCGGTGCGATGCCAATAGCTCCTGCATCGTCGTGATGAACGATCGTCGCTCCCCACGCCGCCGCTGAAAAGCTTCCAGCTTCCGCGCCAACGCCACCGCCTCGGCATCCAGTTCGGAATCGATCAACTTTCCGATCAGGTTCACCACCTGCTGCATTCGCGCCGGGTTCTGCTCGAACATCTGCCAGATCAGTGGCTCGCTTTCCACGCACCGTCCCGCGGACAGCAGCGCCTGCGCATACAGGTCGCGCAGTTCAAGCGATTCATCTCCGGAATGCACCAGCGGCTCGAAAATGAAAATCGCTGCCCCCGCCTCGCCGCGCAACAGCAGGCTCTTGCCATAGGCCACCGCGATCTTCGAATCCGTCGGATTCTCCGTGTACGCCCGCTCGAACCATGGGCTGGCGTTTCCACCCGAGGTTTCCGCCAGTTCCGCCAATTGCAAAAATGACTGCGACGCCATTACGTGCTCGCCCAGTTCCGCCGACAATTCCGCCACCCGCAAATGGTTTGTCTGCGATGGCTCCAGACTCTCAATCCGCCGCAAGACCAGCAACGACTCTTCTTTCTGTCCCTGCGTCTGCAAATCCTCCAGCGCATTTTCATACGTTCCGATCGCCAGCTTTTTGTTCGAATGCTCCAGCAACTGCCCAAAGCGCACTTTCTGTTCCCACGTCGGATTGGCATACCGCGCCAGCTTCTTGTAGGTCAGGCTTGCTCGCGTCGCATCCGACGCCGCCACCTGCCGCGCAAACAACTCTCCCAGCAGCCGTACCGCCTGCGCCCCCTTATTTAAAGAGAGACACAAGTCGGCCGCCATCTGCCGCACATTGTCGTTTTCCGGATCGCCTTCCAGGATTTGCAGATATTCCGCCAGCGCGTCCGCCGTCTTCCCCTTCTGCAAAAGCTTCTCCGCCTTTTCCACGCGGCGGGTTACTTCGGCACGATTAGGATTTTCCGGCATGGGCGGTCTTGGGACAGAGAGTTCCGCCTTGATTCTAGGATTCACCCCCCGCACCAGCAACGCGGTTCCTCCGCTCTGCGATTACGAAAGTCATGCGATAAGCGCATTCCCCAGTCTTCTCGATGGAAGGAACTATTCAAATCACAGATTTCGGGCCAGAGAAACGGGCCGGAGAAGCAGAGACGAATGGAGTTTTCCACGGTCCAGGCCGATCTTTATGAATGAGGCGGAGTGCCTCTGCACAACTGATGGATACGGCAGTCAATCTCGAGTTGCGTCGCGGCTCCCGCCTGGGCGAGTTCGCGAACCTCCGCCAAGCTCGCTTAGTCGGCCTCTTCGCCGCCCTCATGGCCGCCCAGGCGCTGGGCTTCCTCGTGCTCGGAACCGGCCGGTCCGGCCTCAGCGTTGCCCTGTCCAGCCTCGTTCTCAGTAGTTTTCTCGCCCTCGCCTGCGCCTGGGGTGCATTCCGTCGCGCACAAGGCATTGCGGCCGTGTTCTGGCTTCTATTCGCCGCCGTCCTGGTGGTCTTGCTCGTTCCCACAGCCCTCCAGACCTACGACGCCCTGTTCGACCAAACCGTCTTGTCGGATTCCACCTGGCGCCTGCTCTACTGCCTCTATGGCGCCCCGATCCTGATGATGCTCTTCCTTCCGGAGACCCACGGGCACGCCCGTGTGAAGTCCGAGATCTTTCTCGATCTCTTTCAAATCGCGATCGTCGTTGGTCTCGTCTACTCCACATTCTTCTTTGCCCCAGTGCAGCAGATGTTGCCCGCTGACGCGCTCCTGCGCAATCTCAGCGTCAGCGACGCGCAAAGCTTGCTCCTCCTGATCGCAGTCTTGGTGCGCCTGCAATTCGCCCGCCTCCCCAGCACTCGCAGTCTGTTGCTCCGGTTAGGACTCTTCCTGCTGGTCTGCGCGGTCGCAACCTCCATTGGTGACTGGATCGACCTGCACCACTATGTGTCCGCCGCCGCATGGTTCAATCTGGGCTGGGCTCTTCCCCAAGTTGCCGCTGGCCTCATCGCCCTCACTTGGGCCCCTTCCCCCGCGCCCGAATCCACTCCGGAGGCCGCCAATTTCCTCAGCTTCCTCGGTATCAACCTGGTGCTGGTCGCCATGCTCGTCTGCATCAATTTGCTGATGGACCGCTGGAAGCAGGCATACGGAGAAACTCTCGCAGACGTGGCGATCACCGCCTCGCTCCTTGCCTTCACGTTAAGGTTGGCCCTTACCCAGTTCCACCAGCATCGGGAAATCGCCCATCGCAAGGCCGCGCAGCTCCAGTTGACTGCTTCTCACCAAGAAGTCGGCCGCTTGCTGGACGATGCTCGCCGTCAAACTATCGAAATTACCCAGATCAGCGAACTCGGAAGCCTTCTCCAGGCTTGCACCTCCCGCGAAGAGATCTTTCGCCTCATCCCGGAGCGCTTGCGCCGTCTGTTTCCCCGCGCCTCCGGCTCCATCTCACTGTTCAGCACCTCCAGAAACCGCGTCGAGTCCGTCGCCGAGTGGGGAGTCCGCCCGACCGACCAGATCTTTTCGCCCGAACAATGCTGGGCTCTTCGCCGCGGATGCACCCATGCTCATCCCGGTGGACGCTCCGACCCGCGTTGCTCTCACCTGCTCGGAGAAGGTCCTTCGGTCTGCATTCCTCTCATCGCCAGCGGCGATACCTTCGGAACGCTGACCATCCAGAATGACGATCCCCTATCCCCCATTTCCGACGTGGGCGCTGACTCCGATTCCTTTGCTCGCCGCCGTCAGCTCGCCGCCACCGTCGCCGAACACATCGCGGTCGCAGTTGCCAACGTTAACCTCCGTGAATCTCTCCGCCTGCAGGCCGTCCGCGACCCGCTCACCGGCCTTCACAACCGCCGCTACATGGAGGAGTTCCTCGAGCGCGAACTCCATTCCGCTCGCCGGAAACACCGTCCCCTCGCCGTCATGATGCTCGATCTCGACCACTTCAAACGCTACAACGACCACTTAGGACACTCCGCTGGCGACCAGGCCTTAGCCGCTGTCGGCAAGATGCTCATGCGCAGCGTGCGCGCCGAAGACGTCGCCTGCCGCTACGGTGGCGAAGAATTCACCCTCATCCTCCCCGAGTGCTCCCTTCTCCAGGCAACCGCGCGCGCTAAGGAAATCTGCAGGCGCCTCCAGGAATACCACGCTCAGCCCGACCACCAGACTCGAGATACTCTTACCTTCTCGATCGGCGTCGCTGCCTTCGACGAAACTACCGATCGCGTCGATCTCCTCCTCAATTTCGCTGACGACGCTCTCTACCAGGCCAAGCGCGCGGGTCGCAACCGTGTCGTCGTCGCCCGCCCCGCAGCCGCTTTGCCCGAATTAAATTTCACCGAAACGGTCCCGGACACAATGACCCCGAACGAAAAAGCCTAGCGGCAGCGGAAGAACTCGATCTTGCGCGTGATCCTGGATGGCGCAGCCGCCAGCGTTTCCGCTGGGCTGCAGTACACCCTGCTCTCGAATGCGGTACGATTACTCCGACGGCGCTGGACACATCGCGGCGGGTACAGATACGAGCCACCCTGTGTTTAACTTCGCTGGTACCGTCGCCACCGCAACCATTACTTGCTGCGGGATTGCGGAACGCTATCTTGCTACGCGAGGCAAACGCGAGCTCTGCCAGTGCAGGCGTTGCGGTCTTACAGTAACCGGAAAGGACTAACATGTCTCAGAGACATTCTGCTACAAAACGCAAGAGACGCCAAAAGTCCGGCTCTCGAGCAGACCAAACAGCTACTACAATGGCGAAACTGAAACAGCTTGAGACCAGGGACAAAGCGCAGGGACAAAGGGTTGGAGCAAATTCGAAACCGTAAGCCCGAGCAGCTTACGCTCGCGTTAGCAGGCGGAAATCGTGCTCACATGATTTTGTGGGTAGCCTGTACAAACCATGCCCACGATTGATCAGGGTCGCGCCCTCTGAAGGCATCAAGCTGTTGTCTGACTGTTGCACTTAAGGATCACGGGATTCTGTCCGTATAAGTTAGAAACAGTTACTTCCGTAAGGCCATTCCACGTCTTTCTCCGTGTCCTTTTTGAAATCTCTTCTTATCCTCATATCAGATCATCCGAGACAATCCAGGAAAGCATTGTGACCGTCTGCCTTTCCCTCTTCATCCCGATCAACTACCTCACGATTCTTTCGTCTATCGCGATTGCCGGCGGGTTGTACTTTTTCTTTCTCGGATTCCAACTGCTCGCCCGCAAGCGCTTATTGCTTACCACACCAACCTCCAAGATTCGCAGCGCCGCCCTGGGACTGGTCGAGGTCAACGGCGTGGCTGCCGGCCCTTACACCATGTCGGCGCCCATCACCGGCAAGCTCTGCTTTCTCTACCAAACCACCGCCTGGCAGCAGCGTGACGGTAAGAAGCAGGAATGGGAGAAAGTGGCAGACGAAACTCTGCACCTGCCCTTCTTTATCGACGACTTCACAGGGCAGTTGCTCATCGAACCTCTCGGAGCCGATCTCGACCTGCACCGTGACTTTCGCGAAGAATATGCTGCGTCGTTTTTTTCTTCGAACCTGGATGACGTTCCGCCGCGCGTCAGCGTTTTTCTTTCGCGCCAAGGCATCGTTCCGGGCCGCCGCCTGCGCATCGAAGAACGCTCGATCAAGCCCGAAGACGCGCTCTTCATCGCCGGAACTCTCACCGAAAATCCGGGCGTCCAGGTGCGTCCGTTTTCGCCGCGCGATTACACGCACAGTTCGGTGCCAAATAAATTTTCGGAGCACGTCGCTGTCGCTGCCCCGCAGATCATCAGACTTGCCAGTAGCGCAGATCCTTCCACCACTCAAGAGATGAGCCAGCAGGCAAAAATCGCGGCCGCGCTCGCTCGCGCCGGCATCACCAAACCAGAGGCGTGGTCGGCTGCCGGAGTCCCGTACCAAAATGTAGCCGTCGAGGAGAACGCGCCGCCCGCGACCAACTCCGCTAACGCCGAAGCGCGTCTTGACGAAGCGCGTCTTCGCGAAGACCAGGCCAAGCCATCCGACTTCAATCTCACTCCGCCCATCGTATTGATGAAAGGCGCGAACAATCCTACGTTCGTGATCTCCTTCCGCAGCCAGAAGGAATTCGTCAGTGCGCTGGCCTGGAAATCCGCCGCCATGGTCTGGGGAGGCGCCGCCATCACGCTGCTCGGCCTCTACATGCTGCTGGCGCAGATGGAGCGGCTGTAGCACGGCGACATTTGGCATTTGGCGCGGCGTTCTTCGACCGTTTTTCGAACTCGGCGAAAGCATCTGCTAACTGCTCGATGGCAAGTGCGAACCGCTAATTTAGAATGTCCCTTGTGACTGAACCTGTCCGGATCGGGATTCTCGGCGATTTCAATCCCGAATTCCGTTCCCATCACGCGACCAACGATTCGCTGCAGTACGCGGCTCGGAAGCTCCAACTCCAAGTAGAATCAGCGTGGCTTCCCACGCCTTCGCTCCTCGAACCGGGCGGCGCCGCCGCACTCGATTCCTTCGATGGTCTGTGGGCCTCGGCGGGCAGCCCCTACAAAAGTTTCGACGGCATGCTCAAAGGTATCGAGTTCGCTCGCGTCCACAACCGGCCATTCCTCGGCACCTGCGGAGGCTTCCAGTACACGCTCATCGAATGTGCCCGCAATGTGCTCGGCATCCGCGACGCCACCACCGCTGAAGAAGATCCGCACGCCAAGAACATCGTCATCTATCCCGTCGCCTGCGCCGTTCCCAACCGCGATCCGAAGGCACCCAAGCTCTCCGGAAAAGTGAGCCAGATCCGGCTCCGTCCCGGCTCCTATCTCGCGGCGTATTACGGAAAAGAAATGATCGAGGAAGAATTTTTCTGCAACTACGAACTGAATCCTGAGTTCGAATGGACGGCTATGGAGGCGGGCTTCCCGGTCGTAGCCCGCGGCTCCAAGGAAGAATGCCGGGCCATCGAATCTCCCGCACACTTGTTTTACATCGCGACGTTATTCCAACCGCAACTCTCGTCACGCGAGGACAACCCGCATCCGCTGATCATGGCATTCGTGCAGCACGTCGCCGACTTCCACCGCAAACGACTCGACGACTCCATCCTCACCTGACTGAGAGTGCAGGGACAGCTTTTCGGAGATGCTATTCCCTAGCATGCTGAGGTGGCCACACCAGAACACCAGCCCCGGAGGGGCGGCCTAGCTTAGCCCCGCGCTTCAGCGCGGGGTAGAGCCGCTCTCGTCCTTGTTCTCTGTGCTGTGGGTCGTCTATGGTCTCGCTTTAACCTTCCAGCCCGTGACATGACACGCCGATCCGTCCTCGAAATAGATGCGATTGTAGTATTGCTGGATGACCAAATTGGCGATCTCGCCAGTCGCCTCCGTTGCGCAGTCGGAGGTCAGGACAGTAACGCGGGACGTGATTGCTTTCTCCGATGAGATTATCGGCGGACGCGTCCAGTCTGCGTGGTATCGGTTAGGACCTACGCTCCTGACGTTGAGCAACTTGTAGTATGTGGTTGGTGGCGGCTGATTATTGTCCCACTGAGCCGACGCTGACACGCATGCCAGTGCTAGAACGATTGGGATTAACCTCTTCATCTTTCGTTCCCTCCTCCATTTAAGTCTGACAGGGCGCGATTAATGGCGCGGACCGCCGCCTTGCCGCAAACCGCCGCGTGGCCCTTGCACCGCCCCTGCCATTTTTTTGTCTGTGCAGTTCGCCATTTGTTCGCTCTTATACTGTAGCTATAGTACCGCGTACCGGGCGGGGACCCAAGGAAGAAATTATAACCGGCGCATAACCGAGGTAACGTAAGGTAATGGAAACAAAGGGCGGCAGGGGTACCGTAGGGACGACCGAAGTTCCCACGCACATGCTGAGCGCTGCGCCACCCAAATCATTGCAACATCGAGTTTTTCAAACCTGCTGTGGCGTCTCGGGTCTTACACCCCTATGCCGGAGCCGAGGAGGCTGTAGAGCAGGATGGCGAGCACGATCAGGGTGAAGGCCACGTACATGCGATCGTGTTCCATGGCGAATCCCACGATGGAGAAGGCTACGCGGGCGATGGGGGTGGCGATGAGGAGGAGCAATCCGAGTTGGATTAAGCCTCGGCCCCGGCCATCCTTGACACTTTGGATGACTCCGTGGATCGTGCGGAATTCGGAGGGCTCGCCGCGAAAGACGCGGTAATTGGCGGGCTCGTGCGCGTGGCGGAAGAGGTAGATACACGCTCCCCAGAGGACGACAGCCGCCGAGATAAGGACTCCGGCGCGGAGCAGGTTACCGAGAATGACTTCGATGCGGTGATCGTCCCACGCCTGCGGTTGGGGTTGGAGCGGCTGCGGTTGTGGCGCTTGGGCAGCGGGCATCAGATTTTTCCCCAGAATCCCTTGTAGAGCATTTGCAAGCCTAGAACGAGAATTACCACGCTGAAGACGAGGCGGAGCGATTTGGTTTCAGCTTTGATCAGGATGCGGCTGCCGAGTAAGGAGCCGGCGAGGACTCCTAACATTACGGGCATGGAGAGGCCGGGATCGACGTATCCGCGGCTGAGATAGACACCGGCGCTGGCGGCTGCGGTCACGCCGATCATGAAGTTGCTAGTGGTGGTGGAGACCTTGAAGGGGATCCGCATGGCCTGATCCATGGCGAGCACTTTGACGGCTCCGGAGCCGATACCGAGCAATCCAGAAAGCGCGCCGGCGCCGAACATAAGGCTGAAACCTGTGGGGACGTGCTGCACGTTGTAACTGCGCTCGCCTTCCAGGTCGGGGAAACTGCCGTTCAGCCGCAGACGGGTAGCGAGCGGATCTGGTGGCAGGTTGCGCTGATCCAACGGACGCGGCTTGCGGGAAAGATACGCCGAGTAGAGCAGAACGGCTCCGAAGATGATCGCCAGGGCGCTGGTCGGAATCCGGGTGGCCAGGAAGGCTCCGAGCAACGCACCGAACGTGGTAGCAATTTCCAAAAACATGCCGATGCGAATGTTGGAGAATCCTTCTTTTACATAGGAGGCAGCGGCGCCGGAGGAGGTCGCGATCACGGAAACGAGCGAGGCTCCAATGGCGTAGCGGATATCCACGTGAAAGAAGATGGTGAGCAGGGGCACGAGGACGACACCACCACCGAGGCCGGTGAGCGATCCGAGAAGTCCCGCGACGAAGGAGACGATCGCGACGACGGCGGTGAATTCCAGGACGGTCATTGAATTTCTCATAGGGTAACATTTCTTTTCTTGAGAGGATCGGAGGTGAATCACTGGCAAGGGACAGGAAGCGGGCGCAAAGTTATTGGGCGTCGTGCCGAGCCCGCCCGAACAAGGGTGGGTTTTTCATCTTTAGATTCAGATTGCAGGATTTAGATTGCAGTTCGAGATCGCGCGGACAAGAGTGTCCGCGCCACCCTCTACTGGTTTACCCAGACAAAGCGGGATTTTTTCAACTGAGCGTGCTGCTTCTTGAGTTCGCGGGCAGCGGCGCCGAGAGAGACTGCTTCTGCCTGCGGGAAATCCGAAGCCGGCCTTACTCCCTGGGCGGAAGTGTAACTCGCGGATCCAAGGACGTTCTGTTCCTGGGACATGGGCGCATAAGTTGCGTGTCCCGGATGACTCGAAAACTCGTAGATCTGCGGTTGACTGTTGACAGACGACGCGCCGAACTGCGCAAATGCCGCAGTGGCGGAAAGTAGGCACAGGACGAACAGGGCCTTTTTCATCGCAAGGTCTCCAGACTGCGGAGGAAGCGAGGGATCATCCGCGGCGAAAGCAGCGGATTGTTGGCTCCTCCAAGCAGGATAAGAGCAAATCCGGTACCAAACTTTGCCGGGGCAAAATGGCCTCTTGCGGGGGTTTGCGCGGGGTAATCGCAATTCTTTGCACAATTGTGGAGAGCGATGGACTAGGCAGCGCCATACATGCACGCCACACATGCCGCCGCCGCAATATTGGGCAAGGAGCGTACAATCCTCTGCGCTGCTGGGTTTGGTTGGTTGCGGCGCTGCCTTTAAGGGATTTTTCCTCTAAATTACGATGAGGAGGTAGACATGAAATTTCGAGCAGCGGTGCGAATTCCCTTGCTCTTTCTGATAACCATAATAGCGCTGGCAGCGGTGGCGGCCGGTACGGACTACAAGGTCGTTAAGACATGGAAGCTGGGCGGCGATGGCGGATGGGATTACCTGACCGAGGACAGTGCTGGGCATCGCTTGTTCATTGCGCGATCCACGCGGGTAATGGTCATTGACACCGAGTCGGGCAAGCAGCTGGGCGAGATTCCGGAGACGGCGGGCGTGCATGGGGTGGCGCTGGATTCGGAAATCGGGCGCGGATTTACGAGCAACGGCCGCGAAGACACGGTGAGCGTTTTTGATCTCAAGTCGTTGGCGGTCGAGAAGAAGATCAAGGTCGGCAGCGGGCCCGACGCGATCCTGTACGACCCGTTTTCAAAGCGCATATTTACTTTTAACGGAAGAGGTCATGACACGACGGCCGTGGATGCGTCCACGGGCGAGGTGGTGGGCAAGATCGATCTGGGCGGAAAGCCGGAATTTGCCGCGACCGACGAAAAGGGCACGGTGTTCGTGAATATTGAGGACAAGGCGGAGCTGGTGGCGTTCGATCCGCAGAAGCTGACGGTGAAGTCGCGTTGGAAGCTGACGGACTGTGAAGAGCCGACGGGCCTCGCGATCGACCGGAAAAACCGGCGTCTGTTTGCCGGCTGCAGCGGGAGTAAGAAGATGGCGGTGGTGGATGCGGACAGCGGGAAACTGGTGGCAAGCCCCGCCATCGGAGAGGGATGCGATGCGACCAGGTTCGATGCCGATCTTGGTTTAGCTTTTGCGTCGGCGGGAGATGGCACGATCACGGTGATTCGGGAAGATGGTGGCGACAGGTTCAGCGTGGCGCAGACGGTGACCACCCAGAAGGGAGCGCGCACTATGACACTCGATGCCAAGACGCATCAGCTTTTCACCGTAACGGCGAACGTGGGACCGCGGCCGGAAAGAAAAGTGGAGCCGGATTCGTTCGTGGTGCTGGTGGTGGAGGCGGCGCGCTAGCAGTTGCTGTTATCAGACGAGCTAAACGACAGCGATCTGCTTGCGCAGGCCGGCAGCGAAAAGGTTCTTAGGGATCATGGCATGGACCCCGCGCACGATGTCCACCACCTGCGTCACCCGGAAACTGATGGCGATGCTGCACAAAGCGTAGGCGTCGAGCTTGGTGAGATCGGCACGCGTGGCCAGGAAGTTGATGGCGTTGCGCGCCGCCAGGGTCATGGCCACGTTGAGATCCTTGTCTAGGCCCAGGGTGATCCAGTGGGTCGGAGTCTCCGCCACCGGCCAGGCGAAATTCTTCTGCTTGTGAAGGACCACCTCGATGCGCAATTCCTGCATGCGCGTTTCCAGTGCGGAAAGGTTGATTTCGCCATCACCCTGTACCGCATGGGAATCGCCGGTATAGATCAGCGCCCCCGGTTTCCAGACCGGGATGAACATCGTCGAGCCTTCGGCCATCTCGCTCAGGTCGGTATTGCCGGCATGAGGCCCCGGGGGAACGGAACTGGTCACTCCCGGAGTTAAAGGAGGATAGAAACCGTCCGGGGGAGCCAGACCCAGCGTCCCCTGGAAGGGCTTGAGGGGTACATGAATATCCCGGTTAAACTCCGCCGTCATGTTGGGAAGATCGAGCTTCAGATATTTCACCTGTCCTTCGGGGAAATCCTGGGCCAGCAACCCGGTTCCGAGCGACCCCGGGTTATTGAATACGGCTCCCCAGTCAAATGGACGAATGCGCTTGTAGCGGACCTCCAGCACATCGCCGGGCTCGGCATTGTTGACGTAGATGGGCCCGATGATCGAGTGTGGCCCGTGTCCCGGATTGCTGACGCGGAGCTTCGCCAGGGTCTCGACCGGAACGCCCGGCTGCATCTGGTTCAAAAAGTGCGACCATGTGTTGGGATAGCTGATGGTATCGCCAGAATCGACTTTCAGAATGGGCTCGAGTGTTGTGTCGTAGACTCCCAGGCGCACGGTCTTATCATTGCTCTCGACCACGTGGACGCGGCCTTGATCGTCTTTCTCCGGCGCCGCTGCGGGGCCAGCCGCAGTCCCGCCGCCCAGCGCATCCGCGGCATGAGCAAGTTTGCCGAACCAGGGCCCGATGCCGGCCAGCGCGCCCATGAAGCCGCTGGCGCGCAGCAGCCGGCGGCGGGCAAGGCCGCGGGCGGTCAGATAGCCGTCGAGTTGCTCCTGGTTCATCTCGTCCATATGCAGAAGTCGGTCGGCGGCCCGCTTGGTGAAGGCGGCGTCCTTAATGTCTTCGCGGAGCACGCCAGTGCCCTTCTCCTCGCCGCATCCGAAGAGGTTTCCGCAATCATGATGATGGGGTTGAGGCTGGCTTCCCTGGTCCTGCTGGTGATCGAAATCGTGTGGCATGGCTTCCTCCTCAATCGATCCACAAAGAGAAGTTCGTTTGCGACAGCACAGCGCATCACAAGGGGCAAGCGTGCGCATTATACTGCACGATACGTCGGCGTCGCCGCACTTCGAGCTGTTCACCAAGCTCCAGACGGCGAATCCCAAAAATTCATAGTGCCAGGTGGAAGTCCGCGGCAGGAGTAAAGCGGACGACAAGCTGAGCGCTGGATCTGATCACGCGTTTCGTCCGGCAAGCTTGGTTTTGCGGAACGAATCTGTTAGCTTTCAGCGTCGGCGTGAGGTCGAGAATTTATTCGGAGGATGGATGTGAGATCTCAAAGATGGTGGCTGGGCCTGTTTTTTTCTCTGATATTTGTGGTCTCGATGCAGGCGCAACAAATGGCGCCGGCGGACGAAGCTACGCGGCGGCTGGCAGTCGATATTTTCAAACAGTTGATCGAGATCAATACGACGGACTCGGTGGGCAGCGTGACGGCAGCCGCGGAAGCCATGGCGCAGCGGTTTCGGGATGCCGGATTTCCGGAGAGCGACATTCAGGTGCTGGGCCCAAATGACCGCAAGAAGAACGTGGTGGTGCGGCTGCACGGTTCAGGCAAGCACAAGCCGGTGCTGCTGATCGGGCATCTGGACGTGGTGGAAGCGCGGCGCGAGGACTGGACGACGGATCCGTTTCAGTTCATCGAGAAGGACGGATATTACTACGGGCGCGGCAGCAGCGATATGAAGGATGGCGATGCGATCATGTCGGCCACGCTGATCCGGATGAAGAAAGAAGGATATGTGCCGAGCCGCGACATCATTCTTGCGATGACGGCGGATGAAGAAGGCGGCACATCGAATGGAGTTGACTGGCTGATCAAGAATCATCGCGAACTCATTGATGCGGAGTTCGTGCTGAACCACGATGGCGGCGGTGTGCTGGCCGATCACGGCAAGCCGGTAATGATGGAAGTAAATGCCACCGAGAAATTGTATGGCGACTTCGCGCTGACGGCGACCAATCCGGGCGGCCACAGCTCGCTGCCACGGCCGGAGAATGCAATCTACGAACTGGCTGATGCGCTGACGCGGATCGCGCACTACCAGTTCCCCTTCGAACTGAACAACATCACGCGCGCGTATTACGAGCGGCAGGTGAAGATGGCAACAGGGCAGCGGTCGGCGGATCTGGTGGCGATGCTGAAGACTCCTCCAGACATGGAGGCGGTGGCGCGGCTGTCGCAGGATCCGCTGGACAACTCGACTATGCACACGACTTGCGTAGCGACGCGGTTGAGCGGAGGCCATGCTAACAACGCGCTGCCGCAGATGGCGCAAGCCAACGTGAACTGCCGCATCGAGCCCGGACACACGCTGGAAGAAATCCGGCTGACGCTGGAGAAGGTGGTGGCCAATCCGAAACTTGCGAATCCGACGATTAAAGTGCAGTTCCGCGAGAACAACAACGTGCTGATGGATCACGGGTCCGACCGGCACAGTTATGTGCCACCCGCTCCCCGGAACGAAGTGTTCGATCCGCTGGATAAAGTTGTGGCGAAAATGTGGCCGGGGATTCCGGTGCTTCCAACCATGAGCACGGGCGCGTCGGATGGCGTGTACACGAATGCAGCGGGGATGCCGACCTATTGTGTATCGGGCGAACAGTACGACCGCAACGATATCCGGGCGCATGGGAAAGATGAGAGGACAGGGGTCGAGGCGTTTGCCCGGGGCGTGGATTTTTATTACGTGTTCTTGAAGGAAGTTACGGTGGAGTAGGGGGCACTCAGCTGTCCACCAGAACAGGCAGACGAAAGCGTCCGCCCCTGCGTGGATCGTTTCCGCGTCAAGCCCTAAGGGGGATTCGCTGTGGGTAGGCTCTACCGCGCGATACACCGCCTTGCTGAATCCTTCCTAACTCTTGTAAAATCTAATGTCTAGTCGAGGTTTTAGGAACTGACATGAAAGCAGCCATTCATCCCAGCTACGGCGAGATCCGCGTGCATTGCGCCTGCGGTAACGCATTTACCACCCGCTCCACCCACAAGGGCGACATCGGCGTAGAAATCTGCTCCGCCTGCCATCCCTTCTTTACCGGCAAGCAGAAGCTCATGGACACCGCCGGCCGCATCGAGCGTTTCCGCCGCAAGTATGCCAAGAGCGACGCCGGAAAAGCCGAAGCCGCCGCCAAGCAGCAGTAAGTCCTGCGCAGAAACACGCATTCTTGAAAGCCTCCCCCGGCGGGAGGCTTTACTTTTTCAGACCCGTCGCAGGCTCGTGTGGGGACGGGCGTCTCGCCCGTCCAAGCCGAGCGCAGCTCGGCAGCTGCCTATCGTCACCGCAACTCAGGACTCGCTATAGATTCGCCAGGAAAGAAAGTAAAATCAGACTGTGCAGAAGTTCTGGGACAACACGGATGCAGAGGTTGATCGGAGGGGCGAGACGCCCGTCCCCACACTGCCCGTCCCCACACCGGCACGGGTGTTCCCCGTGTCCCTAAAAATTGGGAAAGTTGAGATCGCTCCCGCCACCGTGCTCGCGCCCATGTCCGGGGTCACCGACACCGTCTTCCGCCGCTTCATCAAAAACCTCGGCGGATGCGGCCTGATCATGACCGAGTTCACCTCGGCCGACGGCGTCCTGCGCGACCAGCGCGTCCGCGGACGCTACCTTCACTTCTACGAAGACGAGCACCCGATCTCGGCCCAGCTCTTCGGCAGCAGTCCGAGCGTGCTGGCCGATGCCGCGCGCCTGGTGGAAGACCTTGGCTTCGACCTCGTCGACCTGAACCTCGGCTGCCCGGCGAAGAAAGTCGTGAAGTGCAACGGCGGCTCGGGCCTGCTGCGCGATTTGCCACTGATCCGGCAAATTTTCGACGTGGTGCGAGCCGCCGTGAAGATTCCCTTTACCGTGAAATTCCGCGCCGGATGGAACGACGACGAAATCGTCTGCGTAGAACTGGCGCGCATGGCAGAAAGCTGCGGCCTCGATGCGGTGGCGCTGCATGCCCGCACGCGCGAGCAAGGCTACAGTGGAAATGCGCGTTGGGAGTGGATCGCCTCGGTCAAGCAGTCAGTCAAGATTCCTGTGATCGGCAACGGCGACATCCGCTCACCCGAAGACGCCTGCGCCATCGTTGCCCAAACCGGCTGCGACGCCGTAATGATCGGCCGCATGGCCCCGGCGAATCCGTGGATCTTTCGCCAGATCGAGCAGTATGTAAGTCGTGTGGGGACGGGCGACCCCGCCCGTCCAGCGGAGCGAAGCTCCGCGGCGAACGCCGCGAGTGGCAAGCTCTATGCCGAGCCCACCCAAGCCGACCGCTATCAGATGATCCGCACCTACTTCCAGATGTTGCTGGAAGAAGAAATGCCCGGAGCGGAAGGCAAAATGAAGCAGTTCGCCTCGTGGTTCACGCACGGCGTGCCCGGCGGCGCGGCGCTTCGGAAGGCGATCTACGAGGCTAAGAGCGGGGCCGAGATACTAGCCCAGGTGGAAAACTTCTTCGAAGCCAAGCTTCCCGCACAGACCACGTAGGGATGGCCGCCCTCGGCCGTCCAGCGGGGCCAAGCCCCGCAGCATTCGCTCAAGAGTTTCTGGCGCGCTTGGCGCGCCTGGACGCCGACGGCGGTCGTCCCTACGCGAGCGTCTTCAACGCCAGCTTTCCCCGCTCCCCGCGTTCCACATAACCCCACGGCGTCCGGTCATCATGCGTGAACACCGTCAGCCATCTCTCCGGGATCGCCTGCGCGTAATACTTCTTGCGGCTCTCGATGGTTTCGAGCGGAAACAGATCAAACGCCATCACCCAGGTCAGGTCGAGATGAGCTGAGGTTGGAATCAGATCGGAGATGTAGCACGCCTTCTTCTTCTCGTTGCCCCCGCCACCACTCTCGCCGCCACTCTCAATGATCACCGCCTGCATATTCGCTGTGTGTCCGGGAAAAACTTTGACTGAGATGCCGGGTGTAAGCTCCACATCGCCGTTCAGCAGCACCATCTGGCCGGTCTCCAGCAGCGGATCGTAATTCGGGCTCATGTAGCTGATCGCGTCGCGCTCGAGTTCCAGGCGGCCGTGCTCCCACTCTTGCTCCTGCACGTAATACTTCGCGTTCGGAAAAGTCGCTACCACGCGATCTCCGCGCCGCACCGTATTCCAGCCGCAGTGGTCAAAATGCAGGTGCGTGTTGATGACGATGTCGATATCTTCCGGCGCGACTCCGGCGGCGTGCAGATTGTCGAGCAGTTTGGCCGGCTGTTTGTAGATCTGCACCAATTTGTCTGGTAGTTTGTTGCCGATGCCGGTTTCGATGAGGATGTTTTTCTTGCCGGTGCGCACGAGCAGCGAATTCAATCCCGCGTCGAGCCGGTTCTGCTCGTCAGGCGTGACCTTCTTCGACCACATGGTCTTCGGGACGACGCCAAAAAAGGCTCCGCCGTCGAGGAAGTAAGTCCCATCGGAGACGACCGTAAGTTCGAAATCGCCGAGCGTTGTGCGGTGCATAAGAGCAGTTTTCAGCTCTCACTCCAAGGTAGGGTTGAGATTCAGGTCTAAGCTGAGAGATGGGTGCAATTCGCTCTCCCAGAAATCGTTCATCATGTGAGACAACTGCATCCGCGTGCCGGACCCCGAAATTCCATGCGTCTTGTCCGGATACACCATCAGCCGGAACTGCTTCTGCGCCTTGATCAGCGCATCGGTCATCTGGATTGTATTCTGAAAGTGCACATTGTCGTCGCTCGTCCCGTGCACGAGCAGCAACGACCCGTGCAGACTACTGGCCGCGTTGACGATCGAATCGTCGTAGCCGCGGGCGTTGTCCTTGAGCAAACCCATGTAGCGCTCGGTGTAAATCGAATCGTAGTCGCGCCAGTTGGTCACCGGCGCCACCGAAATTCCCGCCTTGAAGCGGTCGGAGTGAGTCAGCGCATAGAGCGTCATCGAACCGCCATTCGACCATCCCCAGATCCCCGCGCGAGTGCGGTCGAGCTGCGGAAACTGCGCGTACAACTGGTCGAGCGCCGTGAGCTGGTCTTTCAGTTCAACTCCGCCAAACTGCAGACGAGTCGCAGCCAAAAATTTCTTGCCGCGATTGGGAGTTCCACGATTATCGATTGAAAAAATCGCGAATCCTTCGTTCGCCAGAATCTGGTGGAACAGCGTAGTAGTTCCGCCCCATGAATTCTGCACAGTCTGCTCCGGCGGACCGCCATAGATGTACACGATCAGCGGAACTGGAATTGTCTGGCTCGCGTCTGCATTGCGCGGCAGAATCAAATTGCCATATAACAGCGTGCCGTCGTCGGCTTTGAACTCCAAAGACTTCGGCGCGATGAGATCGTAATCTGCCACGCTGCGGCTTTCCCAGATTTTCTGGCATGGGCCCGACGCCGCGCACACCGAAATCCGCGGCGGCGTCAGCGTCGCAGAATGCGTTTCCACGAAATGCTTGCCGTCATCGGCGAAAGTCGCCGCATAGCTGCCCGCTTCCGATGAAATGCTTTGCATCTCCGAGCCATCGAGCTTCACAGAAAAAATCTTCTCTTGTCGCGGATCTCCTTTATTGGCGGTGAAGAAAACCGTGCCCGATTTATCGCTCGATGCCTCGTCCACCCCGCTGATCGCGATCACTTCGTAGTCTCCGCTCTCAAGCTGGCGTTCGAGTTTGGCATCGGCCCCCAGCGGATCCTGCGCATTGAAACTGTAGAGATAAATGTGGGTGTGGCCGTCGCGCCAACTGGTCCACAGAAAGCGGTCGCCAGATCTCAGTATGCGAAAGTCGTCGTTGACATTTACCCACGCATCCGGAGCCAATTCGGTCAGCACTTTGCGCGACTTCCCGGACTTCGTCTCGATAAAATAAAGGTCCATCACATCCTGCTTGCGATTCAGGACCTCGGCCCAAGCCCAGCCTTCGCGAATCCAGCCGAAACGCGGCACATAGGTGTCATCGTCATCGGTAAGTTTGATCCAGCGCACTTTGCCGCCGTTGCTGCCCACCACTCCGAGGCGCACGCGGGGATTCGGATCACCCGCCTTCGGATATTTTTCCTGCTCGACCCGGGGATGCGTGGGCAACCAGTCGGTGATGGGATAGGTTGGTACGCGGGTCTCATCCATCTGCAGAAAAATGATTTCGTGCCCCTCCGGCGACCAGAAATAGTTGCTGCGCACCTCCAGTTCTTCGGCGTAAACCCAGTCCACTTCGCCGTTCAGGATGTTGTCGTCTTTTTCTTTGTCCCCATCCTTATCCTTATCCTTATCCTTCTTTTTCTCTTTTTCCTCGCGCGTGAGCGGACGTTCGCCTTCCTGACCCGAGACCGGATGCAGATAAAGATTGTGCTTGCGCACGTAAGCGAGCCGCTTGCCGTCCGGCGAAAACTTTGGGTCTTCGCTCGCGTCCGGAGACGACGTAAGTTGCACCGCCGTTCCCGTATCCAGGCTGTAATACCAGAGCTGTCCCTGCGAATCAAAGAGCAGGTGTTTGGAATCGGGCGACCACGTGTAGGCGGCGATGTGATACCGCGTCACGCGTTCTTTCTCGCGCTCGTCCTTGATCTTGCTCGTGGGAGGGGCAAGCTGGGATAACTTGGTTTCGCTGGCTAGTATTTTTTTCTCGCCCGTCACCGCGTCCACATACCAGAGTTCGCCGTGCTCGCCAGCGTCATCGCGCTGCACGAAAGACACCTTGGCGCCATCCGGACTCCACTGGATCGTCTCCGGCGCGCGTCCTGTGACTCCTCCCTCCGCGAAGATCTGTTCAATCGTGAGTTGTTTCGGCGCAGCGGTCTGAGGCGCGGCAGTCTGAGCCCGCCCCGCGGAAAGCAGAACCAACAGGTTGATGACGAGGGCAAAAAGAAGTTTTCTCACGAACCTACTCCGATTCAGCACGAGGCGTGACCCAACGCCGCGCTGGCAGTGAAACTCAAAAGTGTACAACCTGGAAGGAGTTTGCGTCAGGAGGGTTTGTTGCCCGGCTGAATGGGGGACGGGCTGGGCGCCCGTCACTCCAATGTCAGAATCGCCTTCATCTCCGCGCGCACCGGATGCTTTGCTTCATAGGCTGCGATCTCCGCTTCATGTTGCAGCGTCAGCCCGATATCGTCCAATCCGTTCAGCAGACAATGACGCGAGAATCCGTCCATCGCGAACGTCGCCGCGAATCCCCGTCCGTCTTCCACGCGCAAGGTTTCGAGATCGACCTTCAGTTGGTAGTTTTCGATCTCTTCCGAACGGCGCATGATCTCCGCCACCTGCTCTTCGTTGAGTCGCACCGTCAACAGGCCGTTCTTCAGGCTGTTGTTGGCAAAGATGTCGGCAAATGACGACGCGATCACCACCTGGAAGCCGAAATCCGCCAGCGCCCAGACGGCATGTTCGCGTGAGGAACCGCAGCCGAAGTTTTTCCCCGCGACCAGGATCGAGGCCTTCGCATAGCGCGGCGCGTCGAGCACAAAATCGCCGGTCTTTTTTCCGGGCTCTTTTCCGTCTCCCGAGAAGCGCCAGTCATAGAACAGGAATTCGCCGAATCCCGTGCGCTCGATGCGCTTTAGAAACTGTTTGGGGATGATCTGATCGGTGTCCACATTGACCTTGTCGAGCGGGACAACGACGCCGGTGTGCTTGCGAAACGGTTGCATGATTTAAACCTTTCTGCCAGCCGAGCCAATGGAGCGCCGGGCGTCCCCGCCCGGCCTCGATGCCGCTGAGGGCGCAAGCAGACGGGCGAGACCCGTCGCTCCACCGCGAAGATCACTGAAATCGCCAATTCCTTATGTCGGTGAAATGTCCGGCAATTGCCGCCGCTGCCGCCATCATGGGACTGACCAAATGCGTACGTCCACCGCGCCCTTGGCGTCCTTCGAAATTCCGGTTGCTGGTCGAAGCGCAGCGCTCTCCCGGCTGCAGGATGTCGGGATTCATGCCGAGACACATGGAGCATCCCGACTCGCGCCATTCAAATCCGGCATCCAGAAAAATACGGTGCAATCCTTCCTGTTCCGCCGCGCGCTTGATCGCCTGCGAGCCCGGCACCACCATTGCCCGAACCTTCGGATTCACGTGCTGCCCCTTCGCCACTCGCGCCGCCGCGCGCAGGTCTTCGATGCGCGAATTGGTGCACGATCCGATGAACACGCGATCCACGGCAATGGCTTCGATCGGCGTTCCGGGACTGAGGCCCATGTAGGCGAGCGCTTGTTCGGCGGCGCGCCGGTCGGCCTCTTGCGCAAAGCTCTTCAGCTCGGGGACTCGCGCGTTCACAGCGACCACCATTCCTGGATTCGTTCCCCAGGTCACGAAGGGCGCGAGCGATGCGGCGTCGATCTCAATCACCCGATCGAATTGCGCTCCCGGATCGCTGGCCAGCGTGCGCCAATCCGCCACCGCGTCTTCCCAATCTTTTCCTTTCGGCGCAAAGCGGCGGCCGCTGACATACGCGAACGTCGTCTCATCTGGTGCGATCAGCCCGGCTCTTGCTCCCGCCTCGATGCTCATGTTGCACAGCGTCATGCGGGCTTCCATCGACAACCAACGCACTGCATCCCCGGCGTACTCGATCACATGTCCGGTGGCGCCGTCAGTGCCGATTCGTCCAATGATTCCGAGCGCCAGATCTTTCGCCGTCACGCCTTCGGCCAGCTTTCCGCTGACTTGGATCTGCATGGTCTTCGGCTTTTTCTGCGGCAGACATTGTGTTGCCAGCACGTGCTCCACTTCTGAAGTGCCTATGCCGAACGCCAGCGATCCGAAGGCGCCGTGGGTCGAGGTGTGGCTGTCGCCGCAGACAATCGTCATCGCTGGCAACGTGACGCCGAGTTCCGGGCCGATAATGTGCACAATGCCTTGCTCGGCCGAGTCCATATCGAACAACGGGACCCCAAACTCGCGGCAATTTTTCTGCAGGGCCTCAATCTGTTTCGCCGCAATCGGGTCGGTGATCGGCAAGCCCCGCGGAGTGGTCGGGATGTTGTGGTCGACGGTTGCCACCGTGCGGAGAGGTTGGCGCAGACGGCGTCCATTGGCGCGCAGCCCGTCGAACGCTTGCGGCGACGTCACTTCGTGCACCAGGTGCAGATCGATATAGAGCAGCGCCGACTGGCCTTCGGGAGCAGCGACCACGTGTGAATCCCAGACTTTCTCAAACAGAGTACGAGGAGGCATATTTCCAGTTTCGCCCATAGTCCGCCGATACTTCAAGAGCTGTTGTTGCCCCAGACAGCTGCCGAGCTGCGCTCGGCTTGGACGGGCGAGGGCGCCCGTCCCCACACAAGCTGGCTACTCCTGCAGAAGTCCGCATTTCCGGTTATGATTCAGGCTAGTCCGTCGAGGAAAACACTGCATGATCAACGGCAAGCGCATTGCCGTCGTGCTTCCCGCTTACAATGCGGAAAAGACGCTGGAAGCGACGGTGCGGGAATTGCCCGACATGGTCGATATCCGCATTCTGGTTGACGATCATAGTTCCGATCGCACCGTCGAGATCGCTCACCAGCTCGGCCTGCAGTCCTTCGTGCACAACCGCAATTACGGCTATGGCCGCAATCAGCAGACCTGCTACCGCGAAGCTCTGGCCGCCGGCGCCGACGTCGTCATCATGGTCCATCCCGATTATCAGTACACGCCGCTGCTCGTAACCGCCATGGCGAGCATGATTGCCTACGATGTTTATGACGTGGTGCTGGGCTCGCGAATTCTGGGAGGGCAGGCGCGCCAGGGTGGCATGCCGGGGTGGAAGTACATTGCCAACCGCTTCCTGACGCTTTTCGAAAACATCTGTTTGGGCGCGAAGTTGTCGGAATATCACACCGGATACCGGGCGTTCAGCCGCACCGTGCTCAAGGATCTTCCGCTGCTCGAGAACTCGGACGATTTTGTCTTTGACAATCAGATGCTGGCGCAGTGCGTGATGTTCGGGTTCCGGATGGGCGAAATTTCCTGCCCGACGAAATATTTTCCGGAAGCTTCCTCGATTAATTTCCGGCGCAGCGTGAAGTATGGGCTGGGCGTGCTGCTGACGTCGTTGCAGTTTCGCTTGCAGAAAATCGGGTTGGGACAATTCCGGATTTTCAATCGCAAAGGCCGCTGCCTGGAGCCGGGTCTCGACGCCAGGTATTACAGTCCAAAGATTACCGATGGAACGATCACCGACGGAACAATTACCGACGGCCGGTCCGGCGGCTAACCTTGCCAAACCAACTCGCATCGCACACGGGGACTTCGTGGCAGAGCTCATGGCAAAGTTCGCGCTGGTTTGCCTTACTGCTGCTGGCAGCGTTTGCCATGCTGGTGCAGGGATATCATCCGGGGCTGGAGGATGATGCCTTCTACCTGGCCGCGATAAAGCACAACCTGAACCCGTCCTTGTTCCCCCATGACGCAGACTTTTTCCGCGTGCAGTTTCACGCGACAGTATTCGATAAGCTGATTGCGTTTTCCCTGCGATCGACTCACGTGCCCCTGGAATGGGGAATTTTGTTTTGGCAGTGGGGCGTAACTTTTCTGATTTTATGGGGGTGCTGGCGAATCAGCCGGCGGTGTTTCGCGGAAGCACACGCGCAGTGGGCGGCGGTGACGCTGGTCGCGGTCCTGCTGTCCCTCCCGGTCTCGGGCACAGGGCTGAGTTTGACGGACCAGTACCTGCACCCGCGGGCGTTGGCCACGGCGCTGATTTTGGCTGCGATCGTGGCTGTGCTCGACCAGCGGTGGTTGTTGGCCGGCGCGCTGCTGGCGGCGGCATTTTCCGTGCATGCCATCATGGCCGCGTTCGGCGCGTCGTATTGCTTGTTTCTGATGTGGAAGCCGGCGGGGCGCACGAAGACGGAGCGCACCAAAACAAAAGTAGACCAGCGGCGCACGGCGCCGTTGGCAGCGCTGCTGTTGCCACTGGGATGGATTTTCGAGCCCGCCTCGGATGCGTGGCGGCAGGCGGCGGCTACGCGTCCGTTTTACTTTGTGCTGCGCTGGCATTGGTATGAATGGCTGGGGGTGGTCGCGCCGCTGGCGCTGCTGTGGTGGTTTCGGGTGCTGGCGCAGCGCCGGAGCCAGGCTGTTCTGGCGCTCGTGGCCGAGCGACTGGTGTACTTTGGCGTGTTCCAGTTAGCGGTGGCGCTGGTTATGTTGCTGCCTGCCCGGCTGGAGCGTCTTCGGCCGCTGGAGCCGATGCGTTTTCTACATCTCGTGTATCTGTTGTTTGTGCTGCTATCGGGGGGATTGCTGGGGCAGTACGTGCTGAAGAAACATGCGCTGCGCTGGCTGCTGCTGTTTGTCCCGCTCAGCGTCGGAATGTTTTATGCGCAGCGGCAGATGTATCCGGAAACCGCGCATCTGGAGTTGCCGGGCCTGCTGTCGCGCAATGAAGCGTCGCACAATAGCTGGGTGGGGGCGTTCCGCTGGATCAGCCGAAACACGCCCGTGGATAGCCAGTTCGCGCTTGATCCGCACTACATGGAATTGCCGGGCGAGGACTACCATGGTTTTCGCGCCCTGGCGGAGCGCAGCGTGTTGGCGGACGCGGTGAAGGACGCGGGCATGGCAGCGCGAGTGCCGAGGCTCGCGCCGCGCTGGCAGCGGGAAGTGGAAGCACAACGTGGGTGGCACGATTTTCAACGCCGGGACTTCTTGCGTTTGCAAAGGGAGTTCGGAGTGGACTGGGTCGTTCTGCAAGTGCCGGGGGTGGACGGATTGTCGTGTCCCTACCGGAACTCGCAGGTGGTGGTTTGCCGGGTGGAGTAACGGGTGGGTGGAATTCTGGGAGGGGAGTGAGCGAAACGCGGGAAGCGGAAAAAGGCGATGTGCGCGCGTATGGGTCGATGAGAATAGGCCCGATGGTGGCTGCGGCGCTGGCGGTGCGGCTGGCGGTCATTCCGTTTCTCTATCGCGACTGGCTGGATCCGTTTGTGCTGGAGCATTGGGCGTTCGGTCGGGTCGCGCGTTCGCTGGTCGCGGGGCACGGGTTCGGAAATGTGTTTGCGGACACCGGGCCGACGGCGGTGGTGTCCCCTGTGTATGCGTATGTGCTGGCAGGAGTGTTCCGGCTGTTCGGGACGTACACGCCGGCATCCATCGTAGCGGCGCTGGCGCTGAACAGCCTGTTTTCGGCGCTTACGTGCATTCCTGTGTTTCTCCTGGCGCGCCGGTGCTTTAACTTACGTGCAGCGAAGTGGGCGGGATGGGGCTGGGCTTTTTCTCCGTATGGGATTTACTACGGCGCGGACTGGGCTTGGTCGACGAGTCTGGTGACGCTGCTGCTGGCCGTGCTCTTGCTGTGGGCGCTGGCGCTGGAGGATTCCGGTAGGGCGTGGGATTGGCTGGGCTTTGGCGCGGTGGGCGGCGTGGCGGCGTTGACGGAGCCGGTGGTGCTTTCCGTCGTTCCGCTGCTTGGTTTGTGGACGTGCTGGCGGCGCTTGCGGAAGCGGCAGAACTGGGTGCTGCCGATGACGGTGGCAGGGCTCGCGGCAGTAGCTGTGATGGCGCCGTGGTTCGTGCGCAACTACCGGACCTTCCACCAGTTCATTCCCATACGCAGCGGATTTGGGTTGGAGCTGTACATTGGCAACAGCGCCGACTCGCTGCATTGGGTGAACCGCAGCCTGCATCCAAACCACAGCGACGCGGAACTGGCGGAATATGCGCGGCTGGGCGAACCCGCGTATATGGCGCGCAAGGCGCAGCAAGCGAAGCAGTACATCCGAAGTCATCCGGCTCAGTACGTCTACCGGGTGGTGCGGCGGATAATATACATCTGGACGGGGTTCTGGAGTTTTGATCGCGCCTACCTTGCGGAAGAGCCGCTGGACGTGCCCAATATTTTTCTGAGTACGACGATGACGGTGCTGGCGCTGGCGGGGCTGCACCGGCTGTATCGGGCAAACGTGTATCGGGCAAACACGCTGCGGGCGGATGCGGGGCTCGGGGTGCGATTTGCCATCGTGTTTGTGTTCTTTCCGCTGGCTTATTATTTTTCGCATCCGGAGACTTACTACTTCAGGCCGGTAGATCCGCTGATTGTGGTGCTGGCAGCGTATTTCGTGACCGAGCGATTCGGAGGGCGTAGGCAGCCCGCAGCTGGAGCGGGCGTTTTAGCATCTTAAGAATAAGAATTGGTGAAGGTTCTGGACTCTACACCTGTAGATGTGACCAACTCCGCGCTGGATAACGGGCCGCACAAGCCTGAGCTGCTGATTAGCGAGAGTCTGCGCTTCGCCTACGACACCTTCCTCACCAACAAGGTGCGGTTTCTGCTGACCGCGCTGGGCATGATGATTGGGACAGCCTCGCTGGTTCTGGTGGTCACGATTGGGCTTACCGGGAAACAATACATCCTGGGCCAGATTCAGGGCATTGGCGCCAACCTGATTTATGCCAGTTATTCCGGCGCAGGACAGCGCATCACGGCCGTGGCGCTCGATGAATTGACCGTGGATGACCTTACCGCGGTGCGCGAGCAGGTGCCCTCGGTGGTGGCCGCATCGCCGTTTGTGTCGCTCAATGACCGCATCAGCCTGGGCAACGGTAAAGAGCAGGACATCCTGGTCCTTGGCGTATTCCCGGAATACCGTCAGGTGCGGAACCTGGTGTTGCTGGCGGGCCGATTCTTTGACACGGAGGACTCGCAGAGGCGCAACAAGGTCGGCGTGATCACGGAGAAGTTGGCGGTAAAGCTGTTCCTGACTCCAGAGAGCGCGGTGAGCCAGGTGATCAAGCTGAACGGTCTGCCCTTTACGGTGATCGGGGTGTTCAAGGAGCGGGTGGAGACGTTTGGGCAGTCTGAAGTGGAGGAGAACACGATGGCGATCCCATATTCGGTGAGCCGTTTTTTTCTGCCATCCAATGCTGTGCGGCAGATTTATTTTACGGTGGCGAGTTCGGACGAAGTGACGACAGCGACGGCTCAAATCAAGCGGGTCCTGCAGTCGCGGCACCGGCCGGAGTCGGTCTATAACGTGGAGAACCTGACGCAACTGGTGAACTTGGCGAACAAAACGGCGAACATTCTGACGACGGTGCTGTCGTTGATTGCGGCGGTGGTGTTACTGGTCAGCGGCATCGGCATCATGAACATCATGCTGGCCACGGTCAGCGCCCGCACTCGCGAGATCGGCATCCGCAAAGCGGTCGGCGCCACCAAACGCGAGATTCGTCTCCAGTTTCTCTCCGAGGCCATCCTTATCTCCCTCAGCGGCGGCATCCTCGGCATCATCATCGGACTCGCCATCCCCTACTCCGTCCGCTTCCTAACCGCCTATCGCATCCCCATTTCCGGTCTCTCCGCCATCATCGCCATCGTCGTCTGCTCGCTGGTCGGCATTCTGTTCGGCACGCTTCCCGCGATTCGCGCCGCCCAACTCGATCCCGTCGAAAGCCTGCGCTACGAATAGCGGGCTGGGAACCACGGTGGCACAGCCGAAGAGCGACTGACCCTGCTTGGTTAAGAATCAAATCAGTAACAAGTGGGAAAGAAAGGCACTGGAGGACGGCCCAGGTCCGCACACAGACGCTTCCGAGCCGTCAAACGTCGTCAACTGGCATAAAATCAGAAGGAAGCGATTGCAGAGCTTCGCGAGCGGGTCATGGTATCGAACGCAATCAGCAACCGGAGCCGCGCCGTGGTCCTGCTAAGCGGCGGCATGGATTCCTGCGTGTGTGCGGCGCTCGCGGCACGCGACCACCAGGCCGCTGCCGTCCACGTCAGCTATGGGCAGCGCACCGAACACCGCGAGCGGCGCTCCTTTGAAAACATCTGCGACCGGCTCGAAATTCGCGACCGGCTGCTCGTACGTAATGAGGCTCTGCGCGCCATCGGTGGATCCGCCCTCACCGATCCGAGCATAGCGGTTCCCGAAGCGCACGGCGTCGGCGTGCCCGTTGGCGTTCCGGTTACCTATGTCCCTTTCCGCAACGCGCATTTCCTCGCCGTCGCCGTCAGTTGGGCGGAAGTGCTGGGAGCCGAAAAAGTTTACATCGGAGCGGTTGAGCCTGACAGTTCCGGTTATCCCGATTGCCGGCCGGAGTATTATCGGGCATTCAATGAAGTCGTGAAAGTGGGCACTAAACAGGGGACCATCCGGGTAATGACACCGCTGATTGCGATGCGTAAACACGAGATTGTGACGCTTGGCCTTGAACTAGGTGCCCCGTTCGATTTAACGTGGTCATGCTATCAGCGCGAAGATCGCGCCTGCGGTGTCTGCGACAGCTGTGTGCTCCGCCGGCGCGCGTTTCACGAAGCGGGCGCGGACGATCCGATTCCATACGCGGAAGCCGCCGCCCCAGTTCAGTAAATTCAGATTCAATGCCGGGAGGCCAATCATGCGGAAATATTTCATCCTTCCCCTGCTGCTCGTGCTCGTCGTGGGGCTGTCCGCTCCACTTGCGTTCGCGCAAACCACGGGCAGCGTGAAGGGAATTTGCAAAGACTTTGAAGGGAAACCAATCGCTCAGGCCGAAGTGCAGTGGACTGGAACCGAATCCGGCCACAAGTACGTCATCAAAACCAACAACAAGGGTGAGTACTTCTCGCTTGGCATCGTCCCCGGCAAGTACAACGTCACGCTCAGCAAGGACGGCAAGGAACTCTTTCACGTCAACGGCGTTTCGGTGACTCTGGACGAAACGCCTCTGGACTTCGACCTGAAGAAGGAACAGATGAGCGCAGCCCAGGGCCAGGGATTGACCCCTGAACAAGCCAAGGCGAGGGCGGAGCAGGTCGCTAAAGCCGAGAACGAAAAGAAAACTGTCGGCACGCTCAACGAAAAACTCAATGCCGCCAAGGCGGCGTCCGATGCCGGCGACTTCGAGACTGCAATCGCCACCCTGACTGAAGCCAACCAGATCGACAGCACCCGCGATCTGATCTGGTTCAAACTCGGCGACGCCTATCGCATGTCGGCACCCAAACAAACCGATCCCGCCGAAAAACAGAAGCGCTACGAGATGGCCGCAGCCAATTACCAGAAGGCAATTGACCTGCGCAGCGCCTCCGAAGTGGCACAGAAAGATCCCGACAACAATGTGAAAATGGCCGCCTACTACAACAACCTTGCCGAAGTTTATTCGAAGTCCAATAAGGTCGATGATGCCATGACCAACTACACCAAGGCGGCGCAACTGGATCCGACGCGCGCCGCTACCTACCTGTTCAACGAGGGTGCTGTCTTGACCAATGCGGGCAGGGTGGATGACGCCATTGCAGCATTCGACAAAGTGATTGCCGCCGACCCGAACAAAGCCGAGGCTTACTACTGGAAGGGCGTGAACTTGATCGGCAAAGCTACGCTGAAGGACAACAAGATGGTTGCGCCCGAAGGTACAGCCGAGGCCTTCCGAAAATATCTTGAGCTCCAACCCAATGGTCCGCTCGCTCAGCCGGCGAAAGACATGCTGGCTAGCATCGGCGCGACCATCGAAACCGGCTTCGGAACCAAGAAGAAACCGGCGAAGTAGTAACTTAAACGGCGCCAAATTTGGTCTCCGGTCTACACGGAAAGGGCATGGAGAGCGGTCCTTAGAAGCCGCTCTCCTTCTTATTTGTCTTCAGTTACCGAGGTCTATGACCTACTTGTCCTTCGCTCTTCCGCACATCCGCGATACATTCATTACATAGGTTCCTCCCCAATGTTTCTCCCCTGTGGCGTCAATGCTGATAACTAGGAGTGTATGGAATGGCTGCTCCGGGGAATTCCCCGATTGCAATTGCCTTCGAGGGCATCAGCGGAACGGGTTCGATCCCGACGCCGGTTCTGCTCGCCGGCATGCTGCGCGCGTCTGACAAGGTTAGCGATCTGATTTTTTCGCCGGGGCGGCCGCCCCAGGTCGAGATTCACGGACAACTCACGGCGGTCGAAATCTCCGGCAGCGGCACGCTTTCGGCGGATGACACGCGCCGCATCGCGGCCGACCTGATCGGCGCCAATAAGCAGGCCATCAATACGCTTCGCGAGCAAGGTTCCTGCGACGTTTCCTACGGACTACCGGGAATGGCGCGCTTCCGCGTCAATGTCTTCATCCAGCGCGGAAGTTGTGCGATTGTAATGCGTGTCATCCCCACCGTCATTCCGACTTTCAGTTCGCTTCATCTGCCGGCGCAATTGGAAGAGGCTGCCAAGGTCCGCAACGGCATCATCCTGGTGACGGGCGGAACTGGATCGGGCAAGTCTTCGACGCTGGCCGCTTTGATTGACCGCATCAACAGCCAATATTGCTATCACGTTCTGACGGTTGAAGATCCGATTGAGTTTCTGCACAAGCACAAGAAATCGACGGTGCACCAGCGCGAGTTGCACAGCGATGCGCCGAATTTCACGATGGCGTTGCGGGCGGCGCTGCGCCAGGCGCCGCGCGTCATTATGGTCGGCGAAATCCGCGACCGGGAGACGCTCGAGATTCTTCTCGATGCCGCCGAAAACGGACACCTCGTTCTTTCCAGCATGCACACCGTCGATACCTCGAAGACGGTGGAGCGCATCGTCACTACGTTCCCTGCCAGCGAACAGCAATCGGTTCGAGAACGTCTCGCCAAAACCTTCCGCTACGTCATTGCGCAGAGGCTGATCCCGCGCAGCGATGGCGGTGACCGCGTCCCTGTGGTTGAAATCTTGAAATCCAACTCGCGCACTCGCGATTGCGTCGAACAAGGCGAGCGGCCGGGCCGCACGCTGCTGGACATAATCAAGGGCAGCGAAAATGAAGGCATGCAGCACTTCGATGGCGAGATCGCGAAACTTGTCCGTTCGGGCCTGGTGGATCTGGAAACCGGCCTCTGCTTCGCCAGCAATGCAACGGTGCTGGGGCAGGAACTGGCGCGCTGAGACGGCTCTCAGCTTTCAGTTCTCAGAAAATACATTTCTTGCACTCTTCGCCGGGTGGAGCGCCGGGCGTCCCCGCCCGGCCGCCAAACCACTGGACCCTTCGACTTCACTTCCCGCAGGCTTCGCGAGACGCCCCTCGCTCCATACTTGCAAACGCCAGAGCAAAATCGGACGGCGTATGATTCTTGCCATGTCAGCTTCATCTTCAGCGCCTTCGGCTCGCGTGGTGAGCTTCGAAGTGGCTCGACACCTGGTTGAGCAGCATGCGGTTGGCTTGTGTTCGAGAGACGTGGAGACGGTGGATCTGCTGGCGGGTTTGGGGCGGGTGCTGGCGGAGGGGATTTTGGCGGACCGTGACTTTCCTCCTTTTGATCGGGCTACTCGCGACGGATACGCAGTGCGGGCGGCGGATCTGGCCGAGGTTCCGGCGCGACTCGAAGTGGTTGGCGAGGTGAAGGCGGGGGAGTGGCCGGAGCCGGGAGTGTGCTCGGTCGAACGCGGGCAGGCGGTGGGGATCATGACGGGGGCTCCGCTGCCGGCGTGGGCGGACGCGGTGGTGATGGTGGAACACACTTCGTTGATTGCAAAATCGGTGGACGTGCGGTGCAGCGTGACCCGGGGCGAAAACTTTGTTCCGCGTGGGGCGGAAGCGCGCGCCGGGCAATTGCTGCTGGATCGAGGACGGCGGCTGGACCACGCCGGGATTGCGATTGCCGCGTCGGTAGGCAAAAGCCGGGTGCAGGTCTTCCGGAAGCCGCGCGTGGCCGTCGTTTCGACCGGTGACGAAGTTGTGGAGATTGACGCGACGCCGGGGCCGGCGCAGATACGGAATTCGAATTCGTATTCGCTGGCGGCGCAGGTTCAGAATGCGGGCGGAGAGGCAGTGCGGCTGGCGATCGCTCCGGATGAGCGGGGGCGGCTACGCGCTTTGATCGAAGAAGGGCTGGGGTGCGACCTGTTGTTGCTGACGGGCGGCGTATCCATGGGGAAGTACGATCTGGTGGAGCAGGTTCTCGGAGAGTTGAAGGCGGAGTTTTACTTTACGGGAGCGGAGATTCAGCCCGGAAGGCCGGTGGTGTTTGGTTCGTGTAGCGCGGGCGCCCTCGCCCGCGTGCCTGCAGAGAACAAGCAGTCGGCCCGGGCAGAAGTGTCAGCACCACAAAAGAAATATTTCTTTGGACTGCCGGGGAATCCGGTTTCTACCATGGTGACTTTCGAACTGTTCGCTCGGCCGATGATCGAAGCGCTGGCGGGGATGACGCGGCAGCGGTTGGTCTTTCTGCGGGCGCGGCTGAAATCTGAGATACGGACGAAGACCGGCTTGAAGAGATTTCTTCCGGCAGTGCTTTCGGGAGAGTTTGAGAATGCGGAGGTGGAGCTGGCGCGGTGGCAGGGGTCGGGCGACATCGCTGCGCTGGCTCGGGCGAACTGTTATGTTGTGATTCCTCCGGACCGCGAACGGATCGGCGCGGGAGAATGGGTGTCGTTGTTGATGCGATGAAGGATGCGGCGGCTGGAGCGGGTAGCAGCCTGTGGTGAAAGTTGTGGAGCAGCACATAAGCGAAACTTCAATAATTTGTCATCCTGAGCGAAGCGAAGGATCTGCTTTTCCCCGCGAAATGCATATCCTTCGCTTCGCTCAGGATGACAAATCTGGTGAATCGGGAGCTGAACGGCGGATTCTCACTTTCACCACAGGCGGGTAGGGTAACCTAATTAGTGATGGCAAAAAAACTTTCCCACTACGACGGGCAGGGTCAGGCCCACATGGTGGACGTGTCGTCCAAGGCGCGAACCGCGCGAGAAGCGGAGGCGAGCGCCTTCGTTCGGATGACGCCGGAGGTGTTGCGGGCGCTGCCGGAGAATCCGAAGGGCGATCCGCTGGAAGTGGCGCGGACGGCGGGAATCATGGCGGCGAAGCGGACGGCAGAGTTGATTCCGATGTGCCATCCGGTGGCGTTGTCGCACATTGCTGTGACCCTGCGCGTGTGCGAGAATGGCGTTTCCATTGCCACAAAAGTAAAGACTATGGCGGAGACGGGCGTCGAGATGGAAGCGCTGGTCGCGGCCAGCATGGCGGCGCTGACCGTATACGACATGTGCAAGGCGCTCGACAAGGGCATCGAAATCCGGGAAGTGGTGCTGCAGCGGAAGTCGGGCGGCAAGAGCGGAGACTACCGGAGAAGCTCGAAGCGGAAATAGTTTTCGATTTATCTATTCATCTTTCATATGGCGAGCAACGTCAAAATCCTGCTGGTGGACGACAACCCGATGGTGCTGGGAATGCTGCAGCAGGCGCTCTCAGCGATGGGCGAGGTCACGGTCGCGACCGATGCCGCTGATGCCTTGTTGAAGGCGGTCGACGATCTGCCGGATCTGCTGATCAGCGACTACCGCATGCCGGGCATGGACGGGCGGAAGTTGCTGGAAAAACTGAAGAGCAGGCCGGCAACCGCGAGCATCGCGGTGATTCTGATGGCCAGCAAGGCCGACATCAGCGAACGATTGTCGATGCAGGATCCGATCGAAGACTATCTGGAAAAACCGTTCTTCCTGAAAGATGCCACGCACAAAATCAAACGCGTGGTGGACCGGATCGCGCTGGAAAAACTGAGCAAGGCAGCGTCCACCGATGGCGTGCTGCGCGGCAGCCTGTCGCAGATGAACGTGATCGACCTGGTGCAATCGCTGGAGATGGGGCGCAAGAGCTGCCTGCTCACCATGACCAATGGCAATAATAGCGAAAAGTGCGAGATCTATTTCGTGCAGGGGCAGGCCAAGCACGCGGTTTATGGCCCGATTACAGGAGACGAGGCGGTTTTCAAAGTGCTGCGCTGGACGGAAGGAAACTTCCAGATTGATTTCAAGGGAAAGTCGGCGCAGG
The DNA here is from genome assembly GCA_050012595.1 of Terriglobales bacterium. Taxonomy (GTDB): domain Bacteria; phylum Acidobacteriota; class Terriglobia; order Terriglobales; family Acidobacteriaceae; genus Acidiflorens. The sequence goes on along the minus strand of JBEKGW010000011.1, from coordinate 115,466 downwards.
AAACGACGACGCTGAATACGCAGGGCCTGCTGATGGAAGGATTGCGGCTGCTGGACGAGGCGCAGCGCGACGCGGCGGCTGAAGGTGAAGATGTCCTCCTCGACACCTGATGCCTCGATACTTGCTGCCTCCCAACTTAATGCCACGCGGGCGGCGGTCTTGACAGTTAGCGATTCCTGTTCGCGCGGCGAAAAGCGCGGTGGGAAGAAAGATCTCTCCGGTCCGGCCGTGGCGGAAGCGCTTGAGCGACGCAATTTTCAGGTGGTGGCGCGCAGCGTGGTCGCCGACGAGCGCGCCGCGATCCAGGAAAAACTGATTGAGTTGTGCCGGTCGGCTCGACTGGTCGTGACCACGGGCGGAACGGGAATCGCTCCGCGCGACGTGACGCCGGAAGCTACAAGCGCGGTGTGCGATCGACTGGTGGCAGGCATCGCGGAGCAGATGCGATTCCAGGGAGTGCGCAAGACGCGTTTCGCTGCGCTAAGCCGCGCGGTATGCGGTGTCCGGGGAACAAGCCTGATCCTGAATCTGCCGGGCAGTCCGGCGGGAGCGGTCGAGTCGCTGGAGTCGGTGATCGATTTGCTGCCGCATGCGCTGGAGTTGATTGCAGGAAAGACGGGACACTGATTCGGTGGAGCGACGGGCGTCTCGCCCGTCCAACTGTGAACTGGCCGGGCGAGGACGCCCGGCTCTCCACCTTCTCGCGTAAACTTACCTAGTTGCACAAGATCAAACATTTCGTCCACGCCTACGGCGAGTGGATCAAGCACATTCTTGCGCCTCTGGGGCCGTGGGGGATGCTTGCGTTTGCGGCGGTGGATGGTTCCTTCATGGGCTTGCCGCTGGATCCGATTTTCGTGGGCTACGTTTACCACGATCGCTCGCGCTTCCTGCTGTATGTGCTTCTGGCCTCGGCTGGCTCGGCGCTCGGAAGCATCGTTCTCTACGTCATCGGGTTTACGGGCGGCGAGGTGCTGTTGCGCAAGCGGCTTTCGCCGGAGCGCTTCGCGAAGATCCACGCGTCCTTCGAGCACCATAAATTCTGGGAGCTGATGTTTCCGGCGATGTTGCCGCCGCCCGCGCCTTTCAAGATTGTGGTGCTGGCGGCGGCGGCGTTTGAAATGAACTTCGCGCATTTTCTGCTGGCGATTTTTGCGGGACGGTTCGTGCGCTTTTTGATTGAGGCGCTGCTCACGCTCTGGTTTGGCCCGCAGATGGTGACGCTGACAGGGAACCTTTTCGCGCACCACTTCGTCGGGATTCTGGTGGGGGTGGGAGCGCTGGTGGTGGCGTGGCTCGCCTGGCGGCGGGTGAAGCGTCAGCGTGCGAAAAATAAAAAAGCAGCGGGGAAGGATTCCGCGCTGCCCTCGGAAGAGACTCGATTGATCGGCTAGGCGGCTGCGGCTCCGTGGGGCTTGTGCGTGGCGCGAGCTACCACGGCGGCAATTGCGGGCAATCCAAACATAACTGCGGTGAAGAGCATGTCGCCGGCGATTCCACGGCGGAAGAACGGCAGGCCGGCGGCGCAACAGGTCATCAGTCCGGACAGAGTCATGGGATACATGTTCCAGCATGCCCAGACGGCGAAATTACTGACCACGAAGAAAGAGACGGAACTGGCCAGCGCGGCTCCGCCGACCCGCAGCCAGTTCGTGTTTTCGCGCAGTTGGCTGCCGAGCCACAAAATCGCCGCATACCACGCCCAGGTCACAAAATGGTCCCACGAGAATTGATACGAGTACACGAATTTGGTGAGGATGACGTCGGAGGCGGCCAGCAGCGCCAAGGGCACCCATAGCTGTCGCCGCGAACCGCGCGCGCCAAAATAGAGCAGCGCCGCCGCTACCGGAGTAAAAGCCAGAGGATGCGGCATGAACCGCACCGCGACTGCGAAGAGTACAAATACGTAAGCCAGCATAATCACCTCGTCAGGAGCCCATTAGGATTGTTGCGCGAGTAGATGCCGCCGGTCAAGCGACGCCGCTAGCTCGCTCCCAGGGTCTGGCGTGTTCATACCAGTTCTTCGACTATCGACGGGCTTTTCCTTTCGCCGTCCCGCCGGGCTCTTGCTCGCAACGCGATTCGACAAACTGAGCCAGCAACTGCATAGCCCGTCCGACGCGAGTCCGATCTCCGGTGGCGCAGAGGTCGAGGAGCAAGCCTCGGGTGGCTCCGAGGAGCAGCGTTGCCTTGGCCTCGTCGGCTTTCGATTGCCGGGACGTCTTCTTTGTGAGTCCTTTCCAATAGAGGAGCGGATCTTCGAGGACGCCGGGATAGTCCTTCGGGTGGCGGAGGGCGAGGGCGTACAACTCGAAGAGCAGGCGCAGTTGAGGCTGCTGGGATGGCGCGTACATCCGCTGCCAGAGCCAGCGCAGGAACTCGGATAGCGTGCGTGGTTTTTTCCCGGCCTGGAACCAGGCCTGGATGCGCGCATCCTCACGTTCGCGCACGCGGGCAAGGATCTCGCGCATCAATCCTTCCCGCGACCCAAAGTGATAGACAAGCATGCGGGCGTTCGTCTTCAGGGCCTGGGCAAGGGGCCTCAGGGCCAGGTCGCGGAATCCGTGCGAGAGCACATAATCAACAGCCTGGTCACGAAGCCGGGCGCGGATGTGGGGTTCGGGCGGTCTGGCCATTTAGGATGTTTTCCTCTTCCTAATTAATGTAACATATGTTACATTAATTGCCAGGGATTTTTCCCGCGGAGTACGGATATGCGAAGAGGTTTGATTTCGATCTTATTCCTCGCCCTCACTCTTCCCGGCTTTGCGCGATCAGCCAGCGAGCAGGAAAGAAACAAGAACGTCGCCCGGAACTTTTTCGAGGAAGTGCTCAGCCAGGGGCAACTCGACAAGTACGGGGAGTTTCATTCTAAGGATTTTGTGGGCCATAGCGGCGACCGCACTTTCACCCTTGCGGAGGATATGGCCTATGCCCGGGGAGAACGCAAGGCTCTGCCGGACATGAGCTTCAGGGTTAACAGGATGGTCGCAGAGCGGGATCTGGTAGTCGTGCATTTTACTTTGAGTGGTACGAACACCCAGGCAGGGATGGGATTTCCGGCAACGGGCAAGAAGATCGCGGCTGACGGGGTGACGATCTTCCGCTTCAAAGACGGCAAGATTTGTGAAGAGTGGAACGTGTTCGACATGTTGGAAGTGATGCGACAGACGGGTCTGTTGCCTCCCGAGACGGGTGTGTTGTCTCCCGAGAAGTGACGTTTGACTCATTCCCTATTTCTGCCCTGATGGCGGCTCCCCATGCCGAAGTGTTCCTCGACCACCTGGAGATCGCGGGTCAGGAAGACCGCCGCCCCGAGCATGGCACGGGCATTGCGCCCAGGATAGTCGTAGCGGAGATCGCGGAAGCGGACTACATAGGCGGCGCGGGCGCTCTCGACGGGATTGTCCACCGGATCGTTCTGTAGCTGTTCGGTTTCGACCACCGGATACTCGGCCCAGCTCAGGTACACGCGTCCGAGGTAGGTTTTCTTGGCAGCCAGAGTGACGGGCGTTTCTTCGGGCTTATAGAGAATCTGCATTTGGCCTTCGGGATCGACTTCGGGAGACATCGAATCGAAGTTCGGCGAATCGACGTCCATCGTGGCGAAGAAGTTGGGGGTTTCGGCGACTCCATACCAGCGGAACGGATTCGTCATGTAGGGATAGGCGGAAACGCGGAGTGGGTCGGCTGCCTGATAATTGCGCGACTCGAGCGCGGCTACGGCGCGGCGATGCTCGTAGTCGCATAGTCCCCAGTATGCGAGCACAGCGAGCAGAGCGAGAGTCGCGGCTAGTCTCCCAGTTGGCTTGGCGCGCCGGCCTTTGTCACGCGCGCCGATCTCTTCGTTGATGAGCGAAAACAATGCGGGGAGAATCAGGCCTAGCGTGAGAACGACCAAGAGTACGGGCTCGACGATGAAGACGATGTCCCAGGAATACCAGCGTTCGGAGAACGGCCAGAACGGACGCAGTCCGTAATTGTTGGTGAAGTCGAGGAGAAGGTGGCTGAGGCCGGCCAGGCAGGCGTAGGCGAAGAGCAGTCCCCAGCGCGGGGGAAGGTCGGGATTGCGGGTCTTGCGGCCGCGCAGGCGCCAGAGGAGATAGATGAATGCCACGACCACGGCGGCCACCAGCGGAACGCCCAGGAACGAATGAGTGAAGCCGCGGTGATGGTTCAAGCCGAACGCCGAGCCGCCGAAACGGCTGAGGACGTCGAGATCGGCGGCCTCGGCGCCCAGGGTTAACGTAGCCGTGGCGAGCGCCGTCTTGCGGTTGAGTCCGGCGCGGCCCATGGCGGCGCCAAATAGAAAATGGGTGACGGGTTCCAAGGGTTCTCCAGGTCAAGAGTGTAGTGCACTGCCGAGACGGCCAAGCCCCGTCTCTACGACTCGGTCAAGCGGGTACCACCAGGGACAGGGCGTCGGGCTGCATCGTCATGCGGGCGGGCAAGCGGCCGAGTAGTTCGCCGTCGGCCTCGACGTAGACACGCTCTTCTTCATGCCCGTCGCTTTTCTCTGGCAACCGACACACGACCTCCGAGCAGCTGACCAGATCGATGCCGTTGATATTCCATTGGCGGCCGAGCAGCGCTCCGGCTACATATTGCAGATAAGCGTTGCGGCTGGCGGTGCGGCACATGACGGCTCGCAGATCGCCGCAGTCGAGTGAAGCTCCGGGAACCAGTTCGCGCAGTATGTTTCCGAAAAAGCGGATTCTTACCGCCAAAAGTTCCGTCAGCAAGGCGCGCTGGCGCAGCCCGCTTCCATTCGCATATTCGACCTCGAAGCGGCGCATGCGATGAGTCGCCCACAACTGCCAGGCTTTGAGGTAGTAGGCGGTCATGCCCGAGCGATTCTTGAGTTCCGCCGTCAGTTTGTAGAAGAGGTGCGCGTCCACGCCAATTCCGGCGGCGACGGTGAAGTAGCGCGCGGCAGCTTTACCGTCGAAATCCTCGTACTCAATCCGGCCGAGAGGAATACGGCGGACCCTGCCGTCAACAGCGGCTTGGGCCGCGACAATGGGACGGAGCGGGATTCCGAGGTCGTGGGCGAGAGCATTGGCGGTGCCGAATGGCAGAATGGCGAGCGCGATGGGCGTGCCGGCTAATCCCTGAATCACATCGTGGATCGTGCCGTCGCCTCCGCAGGCAAAGACAGTGTCACTGCCGCCCGCCACCGCGCAGCGGGCATTGTCGGTCGCTTCCGGGCTGGAGCGGCAGACCGTTAGCTCGGTGCGAACCCCGGCTGACTGGAGAACGCCGATAGCATGGTCCAGTTCCCGGTCGCGCTTTCTTCCACGGCGGCCAGAGTTAGGGTTGAACAGAATGGTGGCTTTGCGCATGCTTCGGCTAGCTCTGATTTGAGTTTACCGCACGCCCCACTCCCACAGGCCGCTGGCGTTCGCTTGAACCGCGATTGATGTGCGGCTGCTTCTCGAGGGCATAGACGTAGTGGGGCAGACCTCGTCAGTTCACTTCTTTCCAGACGGTCATGCCGGTGCGCTCGGCGACGCGGCGTGAGCGAGTGTTCCCGTGGCGAATCAGGGAAATCAGGCGGTCAGTTTCCAGGTGCGCGAATGCCCAGTCGCGGCACGCGATGGCGGCTTCGGTCGCGAGACCCTGCCCCCAGAAGTCGCGGTTAGACAGCAGGTTAGCCCCGGTAAATGAGTAAAAATTGTTGCACACTTTAAACTCGTATTTCGTGGTTCAACCGGAAATCGCCCACTATCATGGGCGATAAACCGCGTATTTGCAATATTTCCCAGACTCTCGGTATGTTGCTAATGTTGGCTTCCTAATTGCTGAATGTAGCTTGCGCTCCGTGCTGGAATGCGTCAGCAGGTGAAGCGGAAAGTTAGAAAGGGAGATTTTATGGGTAGGGTATGTGTCTATGTGCTGGCGATTGCTGCTGGTTGCTTTCTCCTGCTTTCTCCGGGCAACGCCCGCGCCGACAGCTTGACCGGATCCGTCGGTATCACCTGGCTCTACCCCGATACCTCCACGACGTACGCAACTGATACCATCGGAGTCGGCTCCTCTCTGACCTGTCCAGGCGTTTCCCCCATCTGCGTAGGGTATTCCGGGTCTGGTGGAAATCAGACATTCAGCGTGGGGCCTTCCGCCATTTCTTACACATCTTCCGAGTCGTCGTCCAGCGGCTACGCCCCTGGTTCATTTAATGGCTTCGATTTCACCGGGCTGACGTTCACCGGTGGATCCTTGACCGCCTACAGCCTGTCGACAAACATTGCAGGATTGATCGGTTCCGACGTGACATTCGGCTCGTCGTTCATCGAAGTTAATTTGCAAGGGCTTCCTGTGAATGGCTATTTCACGCTCGATTTGAATCCGAGCTCCGGAACTACCACAGTACCGGAACCGTCATCCCTGGTGCTGATGGGTACCGGCTTACTTTCCTTGGTTGGTTTCATGCGCAGGAAGTTTCTGGGTCTCTAGCGTTCATCTCAGCCGCATCGCCCCCCGAGCAGTTCTGACGGGGGGTTTGCTTTTTAGGGGAGTGACAACCTTCCTGCCAGGAAACATCGTTCTCAGTTGTCGTAAACAGCAATCTCGCTAATGATTCGGTTGTTGGCGAAATGGCGTTTTGACAGCCTTGCCTTGCGCAGCCGCGCGCAGACAAAATGCGATCGCCTACGCGGCCTGCGCCAACGCTTTGTACTCGTCATCGGATTGCGTGGGCAGCAGCACCCAGAGCGTGTAGATGCCGAGTGCAGTACCTAGCGGGACGTTTAACAGTGCCACGAAGCCCACGACCAGGGCAAAAATTCGCGCCCACTTCTGCCGCTGCAGCAAGCCCCAACCGGCGATGAAGTCGGCTGCGGCTTTCATCAGGATTAACCATCCGACGAAGCTAAGAAGAGGCCGCAGCCAGACCGTGACCTCGGGAGGTGGGCCGTTGGGAATATGGATCACGTGGCCGAAGATCGTGTGCGCGACAATGATCACGACTACTCCAGCAACCACGTGCAGCGCCGAGTATGCCATCCAGAGAATGCCCACCAGACGGACATGTTCGCGAACCCGGCTATGCCGAAGCTCGATGAGCCCAAGCACGGTTTTGCCGCAGCGTCCGCAGCGTGGCTCCCCCGATTGCAACGGCGCACCACATTGATCGCAAAACATTTGCTTTTCCTCTTCCCCGAGCTCACGCTTCGATACACAGTGGTGTACGGATGCAAGCACTCAACAGTTCCGATCAGTTCTCAGTCGCCCAACACGGAACTGAGAACTTACTCTCAAAACGAAAAGGCCACCCGGCAACTTGGGCGGCCTTTTCTTTCAAGGGAGAATAGTTCCAACGGAGGTTTAGCCCATCAGAACTTTCTGCGGGAATCTTATGAGTCTCAAAAGCGCAGTGTCAAGTAAAATTTATTGTTTAAATAGTCTTATTTTCAATAACTTACACAATACGTCCACAAGTCAGCAAACGGGATCAAAATCAGCCAAAATTCTCTCTTTTCGACGCTAACAACATTCGATTGAGTGACTTACCGCTCCCGAGGCACTCGCCGGGCGTCCTCTTCCAGGTGCAGAGAGATGATTTCCATCGCCTCCCGGCGATCGAACACGGAGTCGGGAAAAAATCGCTTCACGACGATCCGCAAGCCGCCAAATGCGATCCCCGCAACCAGCGCCAGGCCGACCACAATTCCACAGAGAACTATCGCGTTGAACAGAAAGTTTGCCAGATTGTCTTTCTTGCTCACATAAGTATTTTCGTTCCACGTCACATCGGCGTCGTAGCTGATGGACGACATCAAGGATCTCGCTTCGCTTTTTGAAAGCGGCCCCGCCGCGATCACGATGATGGGGCCGGTGCGTGTGTGGAAAAACGGGCCCACATCAAGAATGGCCGTAACCCCCGGCTGCTGCTGCGTGACCCGGTGCGAGACATCGACCGAGGCGTCAATCTGCCGCAACCGTTCCGCGGCAATCTGCGGCGTTGGATATTCGATGAGCATCAGGGTGGCATCGCCCACGGCCGCCGCATACTTGCCCATCACTACTTCCGCGCCCGACTTGAAATCCACCAACGAACCCGGCACTGGCGATCCGACGCGATCGAGCGTGACCGGACCCAGAATGTACTTCGTCGTGTTCTTTTCGAAATTCTTCTGGAAGGCTCTCTTCGGAAGATACGTGGGCAGCGAAGGCGGGTTGCCCCTGTTGCCCTCCGCTTGCGGCAGCAGTCCGGCTAGTTCGCGAAGTTGCGCCGCCGACATCACGCTCATTCTGTCGAATACGGCATCCACCAATACGTTTCCCTGATAGAACAGCACGCGGTTATTCAGAAACGCCGCCTGCCCGCCAATTGTTTCCTCTCCCATCTCGTCAGAATAGTAATAAGTGAAGGCGCCGTAAGCGCCGCTGGCATCTTCAAACACGGCGGCTCTGATCACCAGATTGCGGCCATCATCGCGAGTGTAGGCCGCCTTCTCCAAACGCACGAAGCCGTACTCTTTCAGGACGGGCGCATTCACCGCATCAGCGGCGGCGGGATCGTCACTCCTGGCAACAGCGCCTTTCACCTGCCAGCCAGCAAACTCGGTGGGAAGGACCGGGGTCGAAGAGACAGCGGTCGGAGAGACCGGCACCGGCGCAGACGGTTCAGCGGCAAAGCCAGCGCCACAAAGAAATATGCAGACAACGGAGAGTAATCGCGAGAATTTCATTCGAAAAAAGCACACTTCTGCTACCAGTTTAGACTACCGGCAGGCCGAGAAAGTTTCCACCCGGGCGGTTTAGCTCGTGGAGCGACGGGCGTCCTCGGCCGTCCAAGCCGACAGCAGCCCGCCCCACGCCGCGAACCCCAAGCGGAACATGCTACAGGGCAATTGCGTACCCTTGAATAGATGGCAAACAAGTTGTTCCAAAGACTCACCGTCATCGGCCTTCTGGGGTTTCTGACCCTCTCAGCAATTGCGGGTGCGTTCCTGGCCGAGGTGACGTTGCATCCCGGCCGTCACCTCCAGTCTTCCGGAGATGAAGTACGAGCCCGCGAAATGGCGCGTCGCCATGACTCCGAGTTGGCTGATGTTGAGATCCACGCACGCGATGGAGCGACGCTGCACGGCTGGAGCATTCGCCCAGCCAAGAGTAACGGGAACGCGGTGATTCTGCTGCACGGTCTCGCCGACAATCGCGTCGGGATGACCGGCTATGCGGAGTTGCTCCTGAGTCGCGGCTTCAGCGTCCTTATGCCGGACGCGCGGGCGCACGGAACCAGTGGCGGCAACCTGGCCACTTTTGGGCTGCTGGAATCGGATGACATCCATCGGTGGTTGGATTGGCTGGAACAGAACGACCATCCCGAGTGCATTTTCGGCCTGGGAGAATCCATGGGCGCAGCGCTATTGTTGCAGTCGTTGCGATCTGAAACTCGATTCTGCGCCGTTGCCGCCGAATCATCCTTCGCGAGCTTTCGCGAAATCGCCTACGACCGCGTTGCCCAGTTCTTTCGCACCGGCCCATGGCTCGGCCGCACGGTGCTGCGCCCGATTATCGGTTTTGCATTTGTTTACGCTAGATGGAAATATAAACTGGACTTCGAACAGGTCTCGCCTGAAGACGCAGTGGCTGCGACCAGCATTCCCGTGTTTCTGATTCACGGGCAAAGCGACAGTAATATCCCCGTGCGTCATTCCCGGCTGATCGCCGCGCGCAATTCGGCCGCCGTTCTGTGGGAGGTGCCTAACACAGATCACTGCGGAGCAATCGGTACCAGTCCTGACGAGTTTACCGATAGGTTGATTCGCTGGTTTGATATCCGTGGGAGTACGCTTGGCCGACCTGCGGTCCAATTGGCTCGCTAGGTCAGTAGGAGCGTGCAGTGAAGACAATCTTCAAACGTCATGTCAAGCGCCACATGCGAATGTTTATGAATATCTGGCCGCCGTTTCTGGGCGCGGGAATCCGCGTAAGGCGACTCAGTTCCGACTGGACAGAGATTGATGTAGAGATGAAGCTTCATGGGTGGAACCGAAATTACGTTGGCACTCACTACGGAGGTTCGCTGTACTCCATGGCGGATCCGTTCTTTATGGTCATGCTGATTCAGAATTTGGGGAAGGATTACATTGTATGGGACAAGTCGGCGAGCATCCGCTTCAAAAAGCCGGGACGCGGAACAGTTTCCGCCAGTTTCCGGCTGTCCCAAGAGCAGATCCGCGAAATCAAGCAAGCCCTGAATACCCATGAAAATGAGAAGATCGAGCGGGTGTTCACCGTCGAGGTCAAGGACGAATCCGGGAGTGTCGTCGCCCAGATCGAGAAGTTGCTGCACATCCGAAGAAAAGACCAGTCGTCAAGCTGACCTGCAACACCAGCCCTGGTTTCCACCAATCTCGGGGATAGTTGCTGTAAGCAGCCAATGCCGCTCAGAGCCCAGTCAATGAGCGCTATCGCGATTTATCAACAACTATGGCAGCAATCCACGGCTGCGCCCCTTGCGCCAGAACGCAAAGCGCGGAGGGACAATCCATTGCCCGAGTTCCTTCCGGCAATGGAGAAACGGGAGTACCAGAGTTATCAAAATCAAGGCATAACCACTGCCATTAGCGGTGGAAAAGAAAAACGTATAAGGCGGAAAAACCATGACCAACAGGACAAATCCATACATGGCGGCGGGCCATGTATCATGGGGACCCGGTTGTAGCTTCGACGCTAGGACCATGAACCAAGGCGCGAGCACCCAGATTCCGAGCAATTCGAGCAAGGCTGAAGATGGTCCAGAGGGGATTCCCCTTGCTCTCCTTCGCAATATCCATGCATAAAATCCTAGGCCAGCGATAGGGCACAGCCCAGTCATCCAAACAAATCCATACTGACTTTTACATAGGTTAAAAACGATTACATCAGGAATCCAGAAACTTGCCGCTCCGCCAAAGAAGCTCAGTAATGCTGCACGTCTGTGAGTCATCTTTCCCCCGTCACGACGCTGTAGCTATTCTCTGCGCGGATAGAGCGTCAGGTCAACGCGGTGCGGTGTTGGATAAGTGCGGCTAGGCAGTCCCTCACGGGGTTGAGCAGTCATAGTTGGCGTTAGGCAGCGATTTCACCAACTGAGAATTGTTATTGCCCTTCGGGCTTGTCGATCTTGCTCGCCACTTTCACGCCGCTTAAGCCGCTGACGTACTTCGAGACGCCTCGATAGAGCGACTCGGCAATGCGCTGCCGGTGCTCGGAGGTTTCGAGTTTGCGCTCGTCGGTCGGATTCGACACAAACGAAATCTCGGCCAGAATCGAAGGCATATTCGCGCCGATCAGCACAATGAACGGTGCCTTCTTGATCCCGCGATTGCGGACACCAGCGTTGTTCAGGGCCAGCCCTCCGTAGAGCGATTCCTGCACGTCGCCGGCGAACTCGCGCGATTCGTCGATTTTGTCTTTCAGCGCAATCTTCTTCACCAGATCCTGCAGTTCGTGGATCGACTTCTCCGACACCGCGTTTTCGCGCGCGGCAACTTCCAGCGCTTCCGGCGACGAGGTGAAATTCAGGTAGTAGGTTTCGACACCGCGCGCATCGGAATCGCGGCTCGAGTTGGCGTGGATCGAGATGAACAAATCCGCCCGCTCCCGGTTCGCAATCGCCGTGCGGGTTTCCAGTGGAATGAAGGTGTCGTCCTGGCGTGTATAAACAACTTCGGCGCCGAGCCGGGTGTCGAGCAAACGGCCGAGGCGCTTGGCCACGTCGAGCACCAGGTCCTTCTCGCACAGGCCATCGGGACCGATGGTGCCGGTGTCATGGCCCCCGTGGCCCGCGTCAATGACGATCTTGCCAATCTTCAGGCCGAGAGCGCGAGTCAAAGAGCGGTCGCCAGCGGCGGTGGGACGCGCTTCGCGGGTCTCAGGACGGGTCTCAGGACGAAGATCCGCGGTGTCGGGAGCAGCCGCCGCTGCGGATGAACGAGACTTTTTTCGGCGCAGAGACGAAGAAGATGAAGATGAAGAAGAAGATGGTGATGATGATGATAATCGCGAAGGCGAATCCGATTTCGCCCGCTTCGCCTCGTCTGTGCCGTGCTCAAGCGCGGCGACCGTCGACGGCGCTCTGTCGTCCGCCTCCACGCCGTCCGGTTGAACGATCGTCTTCGGGATCCTGCGGTTCGACCCTTTGACGGCAACCGTGGTCTTGGTCACTCGATTGCCGCTCGATGGTTTCGCCGAGCCGGACGATGTGGAATCCGCGCTGCCATCCTCGTCGGGTAAATCGGTTTCCACCGGCCCCCGTTTCGTAGAACCAGCCGCATCTTTATCGGAGTCCTGCTGCCCTCTGTGCCCGTCAGATTTCGCGTCTCCGCGCGACGACGCTGCCGCCTCGCTGGAATCATCGTCCGATTCCTGGGAAGCCGTCGTGGCCGTCTCCGCCTTAGCAATCACCGTCGCCCGGTTCTGTTTCCCGTGGGTGTCCTTTCCGTGGATATCAATGATGAGCCGGTACGGATCCGGCAGCAGGAAAGCGTCATAGCTTGCGAGGTCATCCACTTCCAGCACAATCCGCGTGCGCCCCGGCTGAAATTCGGCAACGCGAATTTTCTTCAGGAAGCCATCGTCGACGTCGAAGGTCTTGCCCACCAGGGTCGAAGCCAGTTTGGTATCGTGCAGGTCGAAGAAAATGCGGTCTGGATGCGAGATCCGCTGCGAACCGAACTTCACTTCCTGCTCGACGTCAATGGCGACGCGCGTGTAGTCGGGCGTGGACCAGTGGCGAACCCCGGTAACGCGAGGCAACGCGCTGCGACGGGCGCTATCGTCACTTGCGGATGCGGCAGAGTCGTCGGCGTTGGCGCTGGCGGCATTGCCGGCACTGACGGTGTACGAGGAAGACCGCCGCTTGCGCGCCGCCTTTTCGGCCGAGTGTTCCATTTCGTCGGCCGCACCATCGATTTCCTTCACCGCCGCGCGGGCATCATCGGCCAGGCGGTTGCGCGGGTAGCGATGAAGAAAGTCTTCGAACGTCGTGCGCGCCTCTTCCGGATCGTTGAGATCGTCCTTGTAGATCTCGCCGATCGTGAAAAGGGCATCGAAGCGGTATTTGCTGCCGGGATATTCCTTGCGCAGAAAGCGGTACTGTTCGACGGCGCCGCGCAGAATCTTGTTGTCGTCAAAGCGCCGGCCCATCTCGACCATAAGTTCGGCCGTCGCCACCACGCTCGGGTCCGCCTTCGATGAGGCAGGAGAGCCGAAGTAGACGCGGCGGTAGGAGTCGATCGCACGCTGGTATTCGCGCCGAGTGCGCTCTCCAGCGGGACGGCCATTGAGAGCCTCCCGCATGCGCTCCGCTTTGCTGAATTGCTGACGGGCCCAGGCGTCGTTGTGGTGGACGCGCGCCGATGCGGAACCGAGCGACAGCAGCACGAGCAACAACGCTGCGCCGAGGCGAAAGGCGCGGCCGCCTCGAATTAGGGTCGTAGAAACCTGGGTCTTCATGCTATTGAATTATTAAATCATTGAGTCATTTGAATGATTGGGTCAGAGGTAAATGATTCAATGCCTCAATGACGCAATGATTCAATGCTCTTATTCCGTATTGCTCATGTACAGCACGCCCCGAGCATCCCGCTGCACGTGCACTGGGTCGTGCACCGGGTTGCCAAAAATGGGTTCGCTGCCGCCGTTGTACAAGTTCGTGATCCGGCGAACGTAGTTCTGCGTTTCCCTGAAATGCGGAATGCCCGCACTCCGCGCCACCGCCCCCGAACCAGCGTTATAGGCGGCCAGACTGAGGCTGACGTCGCCGCCATAGCTGTCCAGCAGTTTCCTTAGATGTCTAACCCCGGCATCCACGTTTTGTTGCGGATCAAAAGGATTGGAAACATTAAGCGAACGGGCGGTCGAAGGCATCAACTGCATCAGCCCCATCGCGCCCTTGCGCGACACCGCATTGGGGTTGAAATTCGATTCCACCTTGACCACCGACCGCACCAGGCTTGGATCCACATTGTGCCGGGCGGCCGCCTCGTCAATCGCGGCGTCGACATCCTGCGCGGTGAAAGCACGGTTGAGAGTCTGGTAAGTCTGCGCTCTGCCATCGAGATAGCTGTGGACTTCCGAAGCCGCCGAGCGCGCCGCCTGCATTACAGCTCCGCTGGTCGGAACCGGCTTGAAACGATGTTCGGTCACACTCCAATAAACCAGCCGAGACCGTGCAGGCACAGAGGCTTCCGCCCTCGAACCCGCGGAAGGCCCGTCCCCGTTAACATAGATCTTGCGGCCAGATTCGTCGGTGGTCGGAATAATAGTTCCCGATTGCGCGCGCCCCGTCGTCGTCGAAAAAAGCATAGAAAGAAAGGAGATCGCGGTTAAGCTGGCCATCAGCGCGATTTGCAGGCACTTTCGCATAGAGTTCCAGACCGGCCAAGAGGCACACTTGCTCTAGGGCCCACCCTACCCGCGAACCTGCCGAAGAATCCAGAACCAGAGTACCGTGATTATAGGTTGCGCCGGGGACAGGGGCAATCTATCCGAAGGGCGTAGAACCACTGAAGTAATCTACGTAAGTGACTGAAAGGACTTGATTTTGTTAAGAATTCTGCGTCCTGGAACAGCGCGTGCGACAGCTGGACGCCTCGAATCGGCTAACAGCTGCGCACTGCGTCACAAGTAAGATTGCAGAAGTGAAGCCCATGCCGGATTTAAGCAATTACGATCCGAGACCTCCGAGGTTCACGTGAATTCAGAAGCCCTTTGCAAGCTGTTCGAGCAGGTTCGAAAGAAACGCCTCTCACCCGACGATGCCGTCGAGCGCCTGCGTCACTTGCCCTTTGAGGACCTCGGTTTCGCCAAGCTCGACCACCATCGCGCCCTGCGCCAGGGCATGCCCGAGGTAATCTTTGCCCAAAGCAAAACGCCCAGCCAGGTAGCCGAAATCTTCCAGCGCTTAGCGGCCCACGGAGGCAACGTGCTCGCCACGCGAGCCACCGAAGAACAGTACGCCGCCGTCGCCGCCACTGTGGACCTCGCAGAGTATCGTCCAGTGGCGCGGGCCATCGTGCTCAAGCGCGATCGCAAGCAGCGCGGCAAGGGCGTAATCGCGGTCGTGTCCGCGGGAACCAGCGACATCCCGGTCGCCGAAGAAGCAGTCGTCACCGCGGAATTGATGGGCAACAACGTTCAGCATATCTATGACGTAGGAGTCGCGGGGATTCACCGCCTGCTAGCCCATCGCGAAGCGCTAGCCAAAGCGCGCGTAATCATAGTCTGCGCTGGAATGGAAGGCGCTCTGCCCAGCGTAGTCGGCGGCCTGGTAGGAGTCCCGGTAATCGCCGTTCCCACCAGCATAGGATACGGTGCAGCCTTCGAGGGCCTGGCCGCTTTGCTCGGAATGATGAACTCCTGCGCCTCCAACGTCAGCGTAGTAAACATCGATAACGGATTCGGTGCAGGCTACGTAGCCTCGCTCATCAACCGCCGCTGACGTCACCTCATAAAGTGTCATCCTGAGCGGAGTTGCTGCTTCGCGAAGCGAAGCAGCCACGTAGTCGAAGGATCCTACGCTCCCAACACTCCCCGTCAATTGTCCAGGCGTTCTCCCCGCGACCCGTGTATAGCGAACACTCCTGTCCGCTGCCTTTGACTTTGATTTTTTTTCGAACCAACCCGCGCCCGAGGGTGCCCCATCCTTGCGCGTTCTGTGCGCAAGGGTGGGAGCCAGAATGATCGGCGGGTGGCCCACCCTACCATCGTCATTTGAAATCCCGGAGGGTGCCCCGTCCAAGCTCCGCTTGGGCGGGTCCGTTGATGCTGCAATCTCTCGAAATACCCCGAAAATACCTCATCTCTTTTTCATCACAGACACGCAGTGTGCACCATCACAGACTCCCAACCACCCCGTCGGCGACAATGGTGATCGACCTGTGTGTCAGGGTCGAGGTGTGCCCGTCCCAAGACTCTCCTCGAAGCCGCCCCCCAGGCCCCACTAGTCGGCGCTCCTTGACAACACGAAGTTGAGGCAGTCAGCTGTCAAGCCCCCCTGCCGAAATCCAGCGAGTGAGCCAAACAAGCTAACTCCTTATTTCGGAATATTTTACATATAACTCCTTTACAATCAAAGATTTGAAAGGAATTTCCAGCCAAATATATGATTCTAAAGGGATGGATATTAAAAAAAATTGTGACGCCGGGGAAACAAGCCGCCCCAAAGTGGGGACAGTCAAGCTAAGTCCTTATTCCGGAATACTTTACAAGTAAGTCGTTATTTTTGAATATTTTGCGGTAAATTGGGGAGGGGGGGTGGGGGTACGTAATACACTATGTAATATCCTAAGAGTAAACAGGAGAGAATTCAGAATTCTAAGAGATTAGAACCCGCACGAATTCATCCGCCATACTCAACCACCCCCGAAGAAAGGCACATTAGGACACTGCCGAACCAACCGGGCGGTCGCCGTCTCGCCGTCGTCTGCTGCTACAATTTCCCGTTCGCCATTCTTCCCAGACGCGGCAAGCCGCGTCTCCACATCGAGGTGTCTTCATGCCGGAAACTTTGCAGCTTTCGAATCCCGCGCCACTCACCACTCTTACTGAAGACGAGATTCTGTTCCGCGACAACGTCCGCCAGTTCGCCGACGACAAGGTTCGTCCATTGGCCAAAGAGATGGACGAAAAGGCAGTCTTCGATCACGGCCTGATCGATCAGTTCTTTCAGCTCGGACTGATGGGAGTCGAGATCCCAGAGCAGTACGGCGGTGCGGGCGGCAAGTTTTTTGAGGCGATCCTGGCAGTGGAAGAACTTTCGCGGGCCGACGCTTCCGCTGGTGTAATCGTGGACGTGCAGAACACACTGGTAGCAAATGCGATTCTGCGCTGGGCCAATGCAGATCAGAAGAAGCGTTACCTGCCGAAGATAGCGTCGGACACGGTCGGCGCATACGCGCTGAGCGAGGCGGGATCGGGATCGGACGCGTTTGCGCTGCAAACGAAAGCTGAACTCAAAGGGAGTGACTTCGTTCTCAACGGACGCAAGCTCTGGATCACGAATAGCAAAGAGGCTGGATTATTCATTCTATTTGCCACCGTAGATGCGTCGAAAGGCTACAAGGGCATCACGGCGTTTTTGATCGAGAAAAACTTCCCCGGTTTCACCGTCGGCAAAAAGGAAGACAAGCTGGGCATTCGGGCTTCCTCAACCTGCGAACTGATTCTCGAAGATTGTCACGTGCCCAAAGAAAACGTGCTCGGCGAGGTTGGCAAGGGATACAAGATCGCGATCGAGACGCTCAACGAAGGCCGCATCGGAATTGGCGCGCAGATGCTGGGCGTGGCGCGCGGCGCGTGGGAATGCGCCGCAAAATATGCGCAGGAGCGCACGCAATTCGGCAAGCCGATTGCGGAATTTCAGGGGATCCAGTTCCAGATCGCGCAGATGGCCACCGAGATCGAGGCGGCGCGGCTGATGGTCTATAACGCAGCCCGCATGAAAGATGCCGGCGTAAATTTCGTGAAAGAAGCCGCCATGACCAAGCTCTTCACGTCGCAGGTGGCCGAGCGTGTGACGTCGCTGGCAATCGAAGTCTACGGTGGATACGGTTTTACAAAAGATTATCCGGTAGAAAAATATTGGCGCGACGCGAAGATCGGAAAAATCTATGAGGGCACGTCGAACATGCAACTGGCAACGATCGCGAAGCTGGTGATGTCCAAGTAAGAGCGATAACCACAGAGGGCACGGGGGAACGCAGAGGGAAAATCATTAGACAAGTAAAAACGCATGGCCACCTTTTCTCCAGATGCGCTCGCCGCGACGGCTGTTGAGTTGGAAAACGCTGGCGCGGAGCCGATCTCTCGTGGAGCGGCTTGTCGGCTGCTGCGACCGGACGACGACATGCTGCCCTCCCTGCTCTCGGCGGCGCAACTTGCCCGCGCCAGATTTAAGCCGGGTATCATCACGTATTCGCGCAAGGTGTTTCTTCCCCTGACAAATCTTTGCCGCGACTACTGCGGCTACTGCACGTTCCGGCGCGATCCCGGCGAGCCCGGTGCCCACACCATGGCTCCGGACGAAGTGATGGAAGTCGTGCGCGCGGGAGAGCGCATGGGATGTACCGAGGCGTTGTTCAGCTTGGGAGACAGGCCGGAGCTGCTTTTTCTCGAGATGCGCGATACGCTGCGGCGCTTCGGATACAAATCGACGCTGCATTATCTGGAAGCGATGTGTGAGAAGGTGCTTCGCGAATCGAGCCTGCTTCCGCATCCCAATCCCGGCCTGATGAGCGCGGAATGGCTGGAACGGCTGTCCCGCGTCGCTCCCAGCATGGGACTCATGCTAGAAACGACCAGTGCGCGACTGCTCGCGAAAAATGCCGCGCATGACAACGCTCCCGACAAGGAACCGGCAAAGCGCCTGCGGGTAATTGAAGATGCGGGACGGCGGAAAATTCCTTTTACCACGGGAGTTCTGATTGGAATTGGCGAGACACAGGAAGAGCGCGTGGATGCGCTGATCGCGATTCGCGACTTGCACGCGAAGTATGGGCACATTCAGGAAGTAATCGTGCAAAACTTCCGCGCCAAGAGTGGAACGCCCATGGCCCACTGGCCGGAGCCGGACCGCGGGGAAATGCTGCGCACGCTGGCCGTGGCGCGCCTGCTGATGCCGGAGATGAATATTCAGGCGCCGCCGAATCTCTCCGATCCGCACTATGCCGATCTGCTCGAGGGCGGCATCAATGACTGGGGCGGAGTTTCGCCGCTGACGCCGGATTTCATCAATCCGGAAAAGCCGTGGCCGCATCTGGAAGAATTGCGACAACGTACCGAAGCGAAAGGATTTGAGTTGCGCCAAAGGTTGCCGGTTTATCCAGAGTTCGCAAAAGAGTTCGCGGAACAAGCAGCGGCATCAAGTGAGTTGCTGGCCGAGCGCCTGAGCGCCGCCGCAGACGCTGAGGGCTACGCTAGGAGGGCGGCATGATCACGGTTCTGACCGGCGGCACGGGCGGCGCCAAGTTCGTGGATGGACTTCGGCAGATCGTTCGTCCGGAAGAATTGACGATCATCGTGAATACCGGCGACGACTTGCTGTGGTGGGGATTGTACGTTTCGCCCGATCTCGATTCCATCACTTACATGCTGGCAGGGAAACTGAGCCAGGAGCGTGGCTGGGGCGTGAAGGGCGACACTTTCTTTTGCCTGAACGCCATGGGGCAATTGGGACAACCGATTTGGTTTCATGCCGGCGATCGCGATCTGGCCACGCACATTTTTCGCTCGAAGCTGCTGGCTGACGGCAAGACGCTCAGTGAAACCACATCCGAGATCGCGGCCAGGCTGGGAATCAAGACACGCATCCTGCCGATGAGCAATTCGCGCGTTGAGACGCGGGTTCTGACTCCGATGGGAGACCTGAGCTTTGAAGAATATTTCGTCCAGCGCTGGTATCAGGATCCCGTGGAATCGGTTCGGTTCGCCGGCGCCTCCGATGCGGAACCCGCGCCGGCAGTGATCGAAGCCATCCGCTCGGCAGATCTTGTGCTACTGGCGCCGAGTAGTCCAGTAAGCAGCATCGCGCCGATTCTCGCCGTGCCGGGAATTCGCGAAGCGCTGCGCGAAAGCCGCGCCCGCATTGCGGCCGTGAGCCCGATTGTGGGAGGAGCCGCGGTCTCGGGGCCCGCAGGAATACTCATGGCGGCGCAAGGTTTCGCCGTTTCGATTGCCGGGGTTGCCGACTTCTATCGCGACTTCCTGGATTTGCTGGTGGTCGATTCCGAGGATGCCGCGGCTGCCGAAGAATTGCGCAAGACCGGCATGCGTGTGCATTGTACCCCGACCATCATGCGCAAGAATGAGGATAGAATCGCGCTGGCAAAGAGCGTTCTGGACGCGGCCATGCAGCCTCCGTCCGCTCAGGCGGCGGTGGAGCGGCCATGATCCTGGTTCCGGTGAAAAACCTCGTCGACGCCAAGCAGCGGCTATCCTCTATTTTGAGTCCGGAAGAACGTTTCGCGCTGGCGCAGGCGATGTGCGAGGACGTGCTGCAAGCGCTGGCGCACTGGCAAAGCCGGCCTGCCGTCACTGTGGTGACGAGTGATTCATTTGCGTGCGGATTGGCGGCGCGTTTCAATTTCGAGGTCGTTGCCGACGACAACTCCGGAGAGACCAGTGCCATCGAGATGGCAACGGCGATATGCACTGAGCGTGGAGCGGCCAGCACCCTGGTGGTTCCGGCAGATATTCCTTTGATCGATAGTTCGGAACTGCAGAAGATCGTGGATTGCGCACCTTCCGGTGGCGCGGTGCTGGTGCCGGACGCGGCGGGGCGCGGCAC
This sequence comes from Terriglobales bacterium, assembly GCA_050012595.1. Lineage (GTDB taxonomy): Bacteria > Acidobacteriota > Terriglobia > Terriglobales > Acidobacteriaceae > Acidiflorens. The sequence goes on along the minus strand of JBEKGW010000011.1, from coordinate 95,185 downwards.
GAATGCAGCCTGGCGGTCCCCGGGTGATTTGTTCCCACTTCGCTTCGGGAACGACAGCTTCCTGCCGCACCTGGCTGCGGCCAAGGCAACGGGCATGCTTTGTGTTGTGCTCAAACTGCCGGGGATTGCGCGGGATGTCGATCGTCCCGAAGATCTTCGCGAACTGGCGGCTGTCCGTGGAGAACGGCAATCGCAGAAGCTGGTGCGAAGCTGGAACCTCGGCAGCCGGGTTTTAGCTTTGTCTTGAAGGTGGCGGCTTCAGCCGCGCCGTAAAGGTTCGTATCAGGGCACGACTTTAGTCGTGCCGTAAGCGTTGCGTTATGCAAGCGCCTTCAGGCGCTGAGGGCGGCGATTGGAGTTTCACCACGGGCTCCTAATATGGCCAGGTCTAACATGGGGTCCGGTATCGCTAAGCGCGCGACCGGGGAAGTGCGCATTCTTCCGGTCTTCGTCAGTGGAGAAATCCGCGCTGGCGAATCGCTGTGCGCGAGGCTGTTGGCGGCGGCGCGAAGCTTGGGACTGCGCTTTCAGGACGGCGACATCCTGATCGTGAAGCACAAGGTTGTTTCGAAGGCGGAAGGCGCGTTGGTCGCGCTGGATGAGATTCAGCCCTCGGCGGCTTCAAAGCTTTGGGCTCGACGCTACGGGCTTGATGCACGCGTCAGTGAATTGGCGGTACGTGAGAGTCGTCGAATCGTGCGGCGAAAGCGCGGTGTGCTGATCACCGAGACGAGGCACGGATTTATTTGTGCGAACAGCGGCGTGGATGTATCGAACGTGGATGGTGGGCGGCACGCGGTGTTGCTGCCGGTCGATCCGGATCGTTCCGCCGCGACGTTGCGGCGGGAGTTGAAGAAGCAGCTTGGGATCGAGATCGCGGTCATCGTCAGCGATAGTTTCGGACGTCCGTGGCGGGAAGGCCTGACGGAAGTGGCGATCGGCGCCGCTGGGATACGGCCTCTGCTCGACTACCGCGGACGCCGCGATCCGCACGGCTACTCACTGCACGCGACGGTGGACGCGGTAGCGGACGAACTGGCTTGCGCGGCCGGACTGGTCTGCGGCAAGCTGGCAGGCACTCCCGCGTGCATCATTCGCGGATATTCCTATCACCGCGAAGGTCGCCGAGGAAGCGGTGGGGCGCAGGCTCTGATCCGGCCCGCGCAGAACGATCTTTTTCGATAAGAGCTTTTCGATAGGAGAATGTTATGGCCTGGCAGGCTTCAGAACTTGAGCAATTCCCAGCGCTGACTTGGGACCAGATCGCGCCACAAGCCTCCGTGGCAATTCGTAACGCCTTGGAGCGCGTGCTGGAAACGCAAGACGGAGCATGTCTGAGGGACGACGAGCGCTACGCCTTGGCGAACTGCGACGGGGCAAACTGTAATGGCGCGGACCTATTCGCCTTGCTGATAGCCGCAGATACTCTTCGACGCGACCTGGTCGGCAACATCGTCAGCTACGTGGTGAACCGCAATATCAATTTCACGAACGTCTGTTTCGTGGGCTGCAAATTTTGCGCGTTCAGCCGCGGGCCGCGGGAAGCTGACTCGTACTTTCATTCGCTCGAAGATATGGGGCGCAAAAGTAAAGAAGCGTGGACACTGGGCTCCACCGAAGTCTGCATTCAAGGCGGGCTGCCGCGCGATCTGCCGCCGTTTTACTACCGCGACATTCTGCGAGCCGTCAAGAATGCGGCGCCGGGTATGCACATCCACGCGTTTTCTCCGATGGAAATTGTGTACGGCGTGGAACTGACCGGCATGAAGCTGGCCGACTATCTTATGATGCTGCGCGATAACGGACTGGACACGCTGCCGGGCACGGCCGCCGAGATTCTGGATGACGAAGTGCGTTATGTATTGTCGCGCAACAAACTTTCGTCAGCGCAATGGCAAGAGGTGATTCGCACGGCGCACGCGTGTGGAATCCCGAGCACTTCGACGCTGATGTACGGCCACAGGGAAACACCGGACCACTGGGTACGGCAGTTGTCCTTGTTCCGGCAGATTCAGGCTGAGACTGGCGGCTTCACCGAGTTCGTGCCGCTTGGCTTTGTACATCAGAACACGCTTTTGTTCCAGCAGGGCCTGGCGCGCACGGGGCCGACGCTCGCCGAACACCTCAAAATTCATGCGCTGGCCCGCATACTGCTCGCCGGCTCGATTCATAACATCCAGGTCTCGTGGGTGAAGCTGAACCGTAAACTTTCGCAGCTTTGCCTGCAGGCTGGCGCCAACGACTACGGTGGAACGCTGATGGAAGAAAATATCTCGCGTGAGGCCGGAGCTGACGCGGGCCAGTACACCAGTCCAGAAGACTTCCAGGCGTTGATTCTGGAGATCGGGCGCATTCCGGCGGAGCGCAATACAAAATATTCGCGCATGAAAATCAAGCTGCCGCTCATGTGGGGACGGGCGCCCTCGCCCGTCCAAGCCGAGCGCAGCTCGGCTGTTGCCGGCGGCGACGGCAACTCTGAATTCGCTGTAGAACACGCGCAGATTGCGGAGTTCTCATGAATGACCGCATGAGCCGCCCCATCGCCGTCATCGGGGGCACTGGCCCGGCTGGCACGGGCCTCGCGCTGCGCTGGGCGCGCGCGGGAGAAACCGTCATCATCGGCTCGCGCGATGCCGCCCGGGCGCGGCAGACGGCAGAGACAATCCGCAAGCGGGCGGGCGCGAACGCTCACGTTTCCGGGATGGAAAATTCGGCGGCCTGTGCCGCCAGCGATCTGCTGGTGCTCACCGTGCCGTTCGAAGGGCAGGCAGCTCTGCTCAAGCAGTTGAAGCCGGCGATCCGTCCGGGCAGTGTGTTGATTGATGCCACCGTTCCTTTGGCTGCGAGCGTAGGCGGACGCGCCAGCCGCACCCTTGGCGTGTGGCAAGGCTCGGCCGCGCAACAGACGGCGGAGCTGGTTCCGAACGTTTCCGTCGCGGCGGCCTTCCAGAATATTTCAGCGGACGTGCTCAACGGCGACAGGAATGACGACGTGGATTGCGACGTGATCGTATGCAGCGACGATCCGAATGCCACGCAGGTTGCGATGGAACTCGCCGCCAAGATCGCGCGCGTGCGAGCGATTGATGGCGGCAAGCTTGAGAATGCGCGCATTGTCGAGCAGATCACCGCGCTGCTGATCGGTCTCAACATACGGCACAAAGGCCACGGCGGAATACGGATCACGGGGTTGCCCGACGCCGCGTACAAGACGGGGCTGGTTACCCGATAGCGCGACTCAGCCGGATTGTGTTTGACTTTTCAGTCATCCACAAAGTTCACTTCAAGACGAGGGGATTCATGCGTAGGAGACTGTTTTCGTTCTTATTCTGCTTTCTGCTGCTGGCTATTTCCACAGCTTCCGCCAAACGCGCCTTTACCATCGAAGACCTTTACCACATTCGCGGAATAGAAGACTTGCACTTATCTCCCGACGGCAAAACCGTCCTGTTCACCCTGCACACGAACGACCTGGCGAAGGCAAAGCGCACTGGGCACGTCTGGCTGATGGATGCCGACGGCAAGAACGCGCGCCAGTTTACGTTTGGCGAAAAGGGTGAATCGTCGCCCATCTTCTCACCCGACGGCAAGTGGATCGCATTCATCAGCTCGCGTGATGGCACTGACAACGATAATCTCTACGTCATCTCCGCCAGCGGCGGCGAAGCACGGCAACTCACCAACATTTCCACCGGAGTTTCCGATCCGCTCTGGTCTCCGGACGGCAAATGGATCGCGTTTTCGAGCGACGTCTATCCGGAATGCAGCGCCGACGATGCTTGCAACAAGAAAATCGAACAACGCTGGAGCAAGGGCCCGCTCCATGCTCATATGGCCGATGCACTGCTCTATCGGCACTGGACGCAATGGAAAGACGGTAAGCGCACGCACATCCTGCTGGCCGATGTTTCCAGCGGCGCGGTGCGCGACCTGACGCCCGGTGATTTCGATTCGCCTCCCTTCCAGCTTGGCGGCTCTTTGCAATACGATTTCTCTCCGGATAGCACGGAACTCGCCTTCGACTCCAATCATGACCGCGACCTCGCGTCGTCCACAAACAGTGACGTGTGGATCGTACCGCTCTCTGGCAATCAGCCGCCACGCAACATCACTGCTTCGAATCCCGCCTTCGACGGCCATCCGAAATACTCGCCCGACGGAAAATACATTGCCTATCAACTGCAAAAGCAACCCGGCTATGAATCCGACCTCTTTCGCCTGGCCATCTACGATCGCTCCGCCGGCACGTCACGCGTGCTCACCGAGTCTTTCCGCAACTGGGTAGACGCCTTCCAATGGGCCTCCGACTCGAAATCTCTTTACTTCAGCGCTCCGGTCGAAGGCGACACTCCTATCTTCCGCGTGACCCTCGACTCCGGCTCTATTCAGCAGGTATTGGTGGATCGTGCCATCGACTCCTTCGGTCTCGCCCATGACAGCCGCCGCATCATTTACATCCGGCGTTCTGTTTCCGATCCGGCGGAAATTTTTGCGGTGGATTTGGCTGACGGCAAATCCTTGACGCCGCAACGCCTATCTCAATTCAACGACGAAGTCGCCAACCAGGTGGACCTCCGTCCGGCCGAGCGCATTTGGGTAAAAGGAGCCGACGGAGCGAAGATAGAAGTCTTTATCGTCAAGCCCCACAACTTCGATCCCTCCAAGAAATATCCGCTCATCCTCAACGTGCACGGTGGGCCGCAGTTTCAATGGCAGGATTCGTTTCGCGGTGACTGGCAGGTTTATCCCGGCGCAGGCTACGTTGTCGCTTTCGCCAATCCACATGGGTCCACTGGCTATGGCCAGGATTTCACGGCTGAAATTTCGGGAGACCATGGGGGCAAGGTGTTTGAAGACCTGATGAAGGTCACCGACGAACTGATCAAGCTTCCGTACGTCGATGCCGAGCGCACGGGCGCCATGGGCTGGTCCTACGGCGGCTACATGATGGACTGGTTCGAGGGCCACACCAACCGCTTCAAGGCCATCGCGTCGATGATGGGTCTTTTCGACCTGCGTTCCTTTTACGGCGCGACCGAAGAGTTGTGGTTTCCCGAGTGGGACCTCAAAGGGCAACCGTGGAATTCGGACCAATACGAAAAGTTCTCTCCCTCCTACTTCGTGAAGAATTTCAAGACGCCCTGCCTGGTGATCTCCGGTGAGCGTGACTATCGCATCCCCTACACGCAGTCACTTCAGATGTTCACCTCGCTGCAAAAGATGAGTGTCCCTTCCCGGTTGATCGTCTATTCCGACGCCGGCCACTGGCCCAGTTGGTATGAAATGGCTCTGTACTATACCGCGCACCTCGAGTGGTTCCACCAGTATCTGGGAGGAGCCGCGCCACCCTGGTCCACGGAACAATTCCTGCGCAACGACGTCTTTGACAAAGAGACGGGGCAACGGATCAAGTGACACATGGCTGCGGAGTTTCTCCGGCCTACTCGTCCACCGGCTGCGCGTTCAGTTCCTGAGGAGGATCGCCTCCGGCCAAGCCCTGGGCGATGATGAGGCGTCGGGCTTCGATGCGCAGCGTGGGCAGCGCGCGTCCGAACCAGATTGCACCAAGGACGCAAGCCACGCCTCCGACGGCAACCGTGAAGGGCGCGCCGAGGCGGTGAGCCAAGGCTCCGCCAAAGAAAGCTCCGATGGGAGCCATCCCCATGAACATCATTGAATAAACGGACATGACGCGACCGCGCAGGTGGTCGGGGACCATGGTTTGGACCAGCGTGTTCGAGCAAGCCATCTGCAACATCATTGAATAACCGGCAGGTAGCAGGAGCGCGACTGACAACCAGAATGAATGCGAGAAGGAAAAAAGCAACAGGCTGACGCCAAAGCTTCCACAGGCGAATGCCACCCACCGCCCGAGCCCTTTCACGCCGGTTTTGGCGGCTAGGGTCAGGGCGCCGAACAGCGCGCCTACGCCGGTGGCGCCCATCAGGATGCCGAGGCCGCGCGCGCCGCCATGCAGAATTTTGTCGGCGAAAACCGGCATCAGCACGGTGTAGGGCATGCCGACCAGGCTCACCAGGCCAAGCAGCAGAAGCAGCGCGCGAATGACCTTCGTGTGGTTGACCCAGCGAAAGCCTTCGATGATGTCTTCGATCGGCGAACGCTTGCTGGCACGCGGGGCGCAGTGCACGTGCATCAGCGACAGGCCGGCGATCACAGCGATGTAGCTGATTGAATTGGCGGCAAAGCACCAGCCTTCGCCGATTTTCGCCACCAAAATTCCGGCTATGGCTGGGCCGATGATGCGCGCGCCATTGAACATTGAGGAATTCAGCGCGATGGCGTTCATCAGGTCCTCCTTGCCGACCATGTCAACGAGGAAGGACTGCCGGCCGGGAATATCGAACGCGTTCACCACTCCGAGCAGGGCGGCGAGCACGAAGATGTGCCACACATGGACGCGTCCGCTTAGCGTGAGCCAGGCCAGAATCCCCGCGAGGATCATGGCGGCGGTCTGGGTGGCGATTATGAGTCGCTGGCGATTAACGCGGTCGGCGGTAATCCCGCCGAAAGGAGCAACGAGAAAAACAGGAAACTGACTGGCAAAGCCGACACTTCCCAGCAAGAGGGCGGAATTCGTCATCTTATAGACGAGCCACGCCTGGGCCACGGTCTGCATCCAGGTGCCGATGAGAGAGATAAGTTGTCCGCCGAAGAAGAGTTGAAAATTGCGGTGGCGCAAGGCGCGCAGGGTTGTGGCCCATTTCGGCAGGGGCGCGGTTTTTGCTTCCGTTGCTTCAGCCGTGGCGGAATTTTGCTCCTCAGTCACTCTTCTAGAACTTTTTCACATCTTGGGGATGAGGGCAACCGGCCGGAGGATGAGGCATTGAGACATTGAGACATTGAGACATTGCAGCAGATTTCCACAGCTCCGCCGGGTGACCGACTTGGAACTTCCCTGCCGGGTCGATCCGCGGTAGAGTTGAGTCCACTGATTGGAGAGATTCGAGATCGTGGAAGGATCAATGATCAATGATGAGCACAGATCCCAATCGTCTTGAACGCCGAGGCGCCCAGCGCTTCGAAATGCACCTGCCGTTGGCGGTTCACTTCGATGGACGGACTGTACCCGGATTTACTCAGGACTTGAGTGGCCGTGGAATTTTCCTTTACGCCGAGACGACACTCATGGAAGGGGCGATCGTGGAATTGACTTTCACCATGCCCTCCGAAATCACCTTAGCGGAAAACATGCCTGTTCGGTGTCGTGGGCGGGTGTTGCGCGCCTCGGCTTCCCAGACCGGTCATTCTCAGGCGGGCCGTTCCCAAGCGGGTCAGCGAAACGGGATCGCCGTGCAGTTCGATTCCTACGAGTACTTGCCCTCCAACGAGCCCCTCACTCAATTCGTGCGAGTCTCGGCTGCAAGTGCAGCCGGAGCGACTTCTGGCCTGGCTTCGCGCTGAAACCTTGTTTTCCGACGCCTCGGTAGTGGATCGACTCCGTGCGCAACGGGAAGATGGACCTCCATACCAGGCCGGCCAATGGCGCTCGCCAGGAGGAATTGCTGTATCACGACGATGTTGACAAATACCCTGGCAGTTGGTCCGCAGACGGAAAATATATCGTCTATGAAGGCTTTGCCAAAAACCACTTCGATACGTGGATCATGCACATGTTCGGAGACCGCAATCCCGAATTGTCACCTGCCCGGAAACTGAGCCACTAGCGTCCCTTTTCAAGCGCTGGCCTTTGCCTTATAATCGAATAAAATAGTAGTCGGAGGGTCGTTCCCACTGTTAAGGACTCGCTGGCGACCTGCCGCTGCGTCCTGAGGTTCCCCTTCGATTACGAAGGTCACTTGGCCCGGGGCGCTGGAAGTTCGTAGCATGAGAATGGACACTGAGAATCGAGTCATGCCCGGGATCGCCGTCGCCCTCCTTACCGAAGACCGCGAACAATCCGTCGTACTGAACAGCCGGGTGGAGAGCACGAACCTGGCCCGTACAGCATTGAGCCACGTCGGGTTCCCCCTGGGAGCGGGCGATGCCGTCTTGCGTCAATTGCAGGATCAGCGCGTCGAAGTCGTGCTGGTGAATATCGATCCCCAGAATCCGCAGCGAGCCATCCGCACCATCGAACTGATCCACGCCAGCATTCCCGAAGTCACGATTTTTGCCGTCGGCGAGATCAACCAACCCACCAACATTGTTTCCGCCATGCGAGCCGGCGCGCGTGAGTTTCTGGATCATGCCGCCAGCCGCGAAGCCCTGATCGAAGCCTTTACTCGTTTCTCGGCCACATTGAGCCGTGCGCAGCGCAGTGCCAGCAAGGCCCGTGTGCTCACTTTTCTGAACGCCAAGGGCGGAGCCGGTGCCACCACCATGGCTGTGAATACCGCCGTCGCATTGCAGGAGACTCACGGGCGTGTAGTGTTAGTGGATTTCGCTCCCATCGGCCACACTGCCCTGCAACTGAATCTGCGGCCTCAATTCACATTGATCGATGCGTTGCAGAACCTGCATCGCATGGATAGTTCGCTCCTCGATGGCCTGATGACGCCTTATCGCAATGGCCTTCATCTGCTGGCCGGCGCTCAGCAACCGCACAACAGTGTCCCGACCGCGTCGGAACTGGCTCGTCTGTTCGATCTACTGGTAAGCCAGTATCACTTCGTCGTACTCGATTGCTCGGGCCGGCTAGATGGCACCACACAAATGATCTGCGACCTCTCGAATGCCGTGCTGCTGGTCACGCAGGCCGACGTCGTTTCCCTCTGGAGCGCGGGCCGTATTCACGACTTCCTGCAGGAAGGAGCGGGCCGTGATCGCCTGCGAATCGTGCTCAACCGTTACAAGAAGATTCCCGGCTTCACCGACGAGGATGTCGAGAAAGCCACCAACTGTAAGGTGCTCTGGAAGGTTCCCAATTCTTTCCAGGTCATCGGACCCGCGATTGACAAGGGCAACCCGGTGGCCTTGCAGGGAAATCACGAAATCGGCCGCTCCTATCAAGGATTAGCCGCCGAACTCGCCGGCGCGACCACGTCCGCCGAAGGCGCCCTCTCGCTGCTCTACCAGCACGACAAGGGCGACAGCAAGAAACGTGCCGCTGGCCACCTGATCGTCTCGCCGATGCGCGCCGGGCAATAGATCCCACTTTTCGATCCTCGCAACTCTCGGTTTCACTTCTGCAATCTGACTGCTTGCCTCTACAATTTTTGGGCTTTGTTAGAATCAAGGTTCACCAATGACGCCGAAAACCGTTGCAATCCTTTATCAGATGATCGCGTTCCTGTTTGCGATCAGCGTGCACGAGTCCGCCCATGCCTGGACCGCGTCACGCTGTGGCGATCCGACGGCGCGTATGCTGGGGCGGGTGTCGCTGAATCCGATTCGCCACATCGATCTGTTTGGCACGATCATACTGCCGCTGGTCGCGGCCATCAGCGGCATCCCATTGCTCGGCTGGGCCAAGCCCACACCGGTGGACCCCCGAAATTTTCGCCATCCCGTGATGGACGACATTCTGACCTCAGTGGCGGGTCCAGTCAGCAACTTCATCGTTGCCACCGGGGCGCTCCTACTTCTTGGCGGCATCTCACTTTCATCGGCCTCCGGACACAGTCTGGTCATGGGATTGCCGGGTGGTTCCGACGGCGCTGCTTCCGATTCCGCCTTGACGCCAGTTGCTATGCTGCTGTATGCGTTCATGATCATCAACATCGTTCTGGCAGTCTTTAACCTGATTCCCGTCCCGCCGCTCGATGGCAGCCACGTACTGCGGCATTTCTTGCCGGATTCAGTGGGGATGGTGTACGACCGCATCGGCATCTTCGCACTGCTGGCGCTGGTGTATCTGGGCGGAGGACTGCTCTGGGGCTTGATCCGCCCGTTTCTTCACTTCTATGTATCGATGCTGGGCAAATTCTGAATGACAACTCCTTCCAAGAAACGCGTGCTGAGCGGAATGCGCTCGACCGGCAAACTGCACCTGGGAAACTACGTTGGCGCGCTCGAAAACTGGGTCCGCATGCAGGAGCAGTATGATTGCTTTTTCTTTATCGCCGACTGGCACGCGCTGACCACCGACTATGCCGACACGTCGCGGCTGAAAGAGAACTCGGTCGAGGTGCTGCTGGACTGGCTGGCAGCGGGCCTTGATCCGGCGAAGTGCGTGATGTTCATCCAGTCCCATGTGCCGGCTCATGCGGAATTGCACCTGTTGCTTTCGATGATCACTCCCCTCGGCTGGCTGGAACGCGTCCCGACGTACAAAGAGCAGAAGGAAAACATCAAGGAAAAAGATCTGGGCACTTACGGCTTTCTTGGTTATCCCGTTCTGCAGTCGGCGGATATTTTGATTTACAAGGCTGATTTTGTGCCGGTGGGCGAAGATCAGGTGGCGCACGTTGAACTGACCCGTGAGATCGCGCGCCGGTTCAATGCATTCTACACGTACGCGCAGCCGATGGTGACCGACACGACTCACTTGACGCAGGGTCAAAGGGAGTTTCTGATTTCCAGTGGAACGGAAATAACGCCGGATACCGATTACATTTTCCCTAGAATCGTTTTCCCCGAACCGGCGGCCCTGCTCACGCCCGCTCCCCGCCTGCCCGGTACTGACGGCCGCAAGATGTCGAAGTCATACGACAACGCTGTCCTGCTCACTGATCCCGAGTCCGTGGTACGGCAAAAATTGAAGACGATGGTCACCGATCCTGCCCGGGTGCGCCGCACCGATCCCGGCAATCCTGATGTGTGCCCGGTGGGTGATCTGCACAAAATATTCAGCACCCAAGAGACGATCGCGAAGGTATACGAAGGCTGCCGGTCGGCCGGAATCGGGTGCATCGAGTGCAAGAGTTGGGTCGCCGATGCCCTGGTAAAGATTCTCAACCCGATGCAGGAGCGCCGAAAAAAATACGAGGACAATCCGCGCCTCGCCTGGGATATTCTGGAAGCTGGCTCGGCTCGCGCTCGCGATGTCGCAGGCGCCACGATGGACGAAGTCCGCAAGTCGATGGGTCTGGACTATGGTCCGAGCGATAGTCCAAACGTTAATAAGAACTGTGAGCCGGCGAAGGATTCCACGAAGTGACGGATTTGTCTCAACCCATATCAGAACCGTCGCCGGTCCAGGCTTCTGGGCATGACGCGGTTCCGCCCACGACCGCCGCAGCCAAGTCCGGGAAAGAAGATGCCAGCGACTTCCCCTTTTCCATCGCCCTCGGCGAAATCTACGAAGGCCCGCTCGACCTGCTGCTCGACCTGATCCGCAAGCAGGATATCAACATCTACGACATTCCTATCGCCAGGATCACGGCGCAATACCTCACTTATGTCGAGCGCATACGCGAACTCGACGTGAACGTCGCCTCCGAGTTCATCTATATGGCAGCGGTGCTGATTCACATCAAATCGAAGATGTTGCTGCCGCGCGATCCGCTCGCTCCGGCCGACACGCTGGAAGACCCGCGCAACGAACTCGTCAACCGGCTGCTCGAGCACGAAAAGTTCAAATCCGCGGCACAAATGCTCCTGCAGAAGCAGCAGATTGAAGACGCGGTGCTGAGCAATCCGGCGATCAGAGAGTTCATGGACGCCGAGGGCGCCGAGCCCGAACTCGCCGCCGATGTCATCGACCTGGTCAAGACCTTCCAACAGATATTGGACCGTGCGCGCAATCGACCGATCCTGGAAGTGGACGAAGAGACCGTAACCGTCGGCCAGATGATCCAGTACCTGCGCCGCCGGCTCGCGCTCGAAGATCGCCCGATTCGCCTGAAGCAGATGCTCCGCAACGTACCGTCGCGACCGGCGCTGGTCTGCATGTTTCTGGCGTTGCTCGAACTGGTCCGGTTGCAGGCGATCCAGGTGCGGCAGGACCATGTTTTCGGCGAAGTGCTGGTGAGGAAGCATTCCCACTTCGAACAAGTAATGACGGAACAAGCTGCCGTGCGTGATGATTGGAAATGAAGAGGACTGGTTAGTGGAGTGACGGGCGTCTCGCCCGTCCTGAGGGATGCCTGCGGGGCCGGGCGAGGACGCCCGGCGCTCCACCGGCGAACGACAACTTTATGAGTCTTAAACCCCAACTCGAAGCCATCATTTACGCGGCGGAGACGCCCATCTCGCTCGACCAGATTTCTTTGCTGGTGAAGGAGTCGCTGCTCGCGGAAACTCCCGGAATCGAAGCTGCGGAAATCAAGTCGCGCATCCGCGCCACGCTCGAAGAACTCATCGCGGATTACTCCGGCGCAGGCCACGGAATCGAAATCCGCCAAGTCGCTGGGGGATACCGCATGTCCACCAAGCCCGAGCAGCACGACGTGGTGCGCGCCTTCGCCAAGAGCCTGAAACCGCCTTTCCGGCTGTCGCTTCCGGCGCTCGAAACCCTTGCCGTCATCGCCTATAAGCAGCCGGCCACGGTGCCCGAGATCAGCGAAATCCGCGGCATCGATTCCGGCGGAGTCATCGCCACCCTGCTCGACCGCAAGCTGATCACGACGGCGGGCAGAAAAGCCGTAATCGGTCGCCCGATTCTCTACAAGACCAGCAAGGACTTTCTGCTGCGCTTCGGGCTTAAGGACATCAACGAACTGCCCAGCATGGAGGAGTTCGAGAAGCTGCTGGCGGAGTCGTTCCAGAGCGACTTGATTCCAAGCGATGGCACGCCTGTGGAAGCATCTTCAAGTTCGCCGTCAACTGTAGAGGACGATTCTTCCGAAACAGTTTCTGGAACAGAAAGTGCTCCTGAAATTGCCGAGAGCACCGAGCCCGAACTCGCCACCGAAGAGGAAGCCGAAACGCCAGCCAGCATCAAACCGGAGTAGCCATCCATGTCTGCCGAACGCCTGCAAAAAATTATCGCTGCTGCCGGAGTTGCATCCCGCCGCAAATCCGAAGACCTGATCACGTCCGGCCGCGTGCAGGTCAACGGACAGGTGGTCACCGAGCTCGGCACCAAAGCCGATCCCGAACAAGACCACATCCGCGTCGATGGCAAACTGCTGCGAGGGCCGGAACGTTACACCTACGTCGTGCTCAACAAACCCAAGGGATATGTGACCACGGTCAGTGATGAGAAAAAACGCCCCACCGTGATGGACCTGCTTCAAAGTGTGAAAGGGCAGAAGGTGAAAGGGCGCGTCTATCCCGTGGGCCGGCTGGACTGGGCCAGCGAAGGCCTTCTGCTGATGACCAATGACGGCGCGCTGGCCAATGCGCTGATGAAAGCGTCTTCCAACGTGGCGAAGACTTACGTGGTAAAAGTCGCCGGCCAGCCCGACGAGGCCAAGCTCGACAAGCTGCGCTGCGGAGTTTCCATCGCCGAAAAGGGTGGCCGCCGCGTGCGCACGGCCCCAGCAAAAATTCGCCTGATCCGTGAAGGCGATAACCCGTGGCTCGAAGTGACCATTATTGAAGGCCGCAATCGCCAGGTGCGAAAAATGTTTGAGGAAGTGGGGCACCACGTGGAGAAAATCCGGCGCGTAAAGTACGGTCCGCTCGCGCTCGACGTGCCGCCGGGAGATTGGCGCAACCTTACTCTGCTGGAGGTCGCAAAACTGAAGACCGCCGCGTCGGGACCGAAACTTACCCTTCCGCCCAGCGTACCCACTCCGCTGTACCCGCCGAAGGTGCCAACCAGCAAGCTGCCGCGCGTACCGAGATCGTCGAGCCGATCGCGTTCACCCAGGCCATCGCGTCAGGAGAAGCCGTCGTTCGTATCGCGCTCATCCAGACCACCACACTCGGAGAGGCCATCCTTCGCAAAGGGCTTACCCGGGCTGGCGCAATCGTCCAAGTCTTCACGCGCACCGCGAGCTACCGCTGCGAAGCCCTCGCGCTCACCGAAGCGCAAGCGCGATTAACATTTTGCTTTCGCAATCATCGGCAGCCGGGCCGCGCCGTACAAGCCAGCATCGCTACCGAGCAGCGCACGGGTGATGATGGTCTTGTGGCCGGGGCCCGCCTTCACGTGCGCGGAAGCGCCCTGATTGCTGGCCGAAGGATCGGGCGGCGCGGTGGCGGCGTACACGATGGAGCGCTGCCGCAACTCTTCGAAGAGCGCGGGTGAAAAAACTTCCCACGCGCCCGAAGCTCCCCCGCCAATCACGTAAATCGGCAGGTTCAACGAATTCACCATCAACGAAAGCACAATGCCCAAACAACGGCCCACGTACCGGAAGATGCGGCGTGCATCTTCATCGCCTTGCATCGCGAGGTTGTAAATCGACTTCGCGCTGAACTCCGGATCGGAGTGAGCGGCGCGCGCCAGTGCCGACACGCCGTTGCTCGCGATCGCGTCCCGTGCCATCCGGACCACTGCCGTCGCCGAAGCGTATTGTTCCAGGCATCCTCGATTGCCGCACCCGCAAGGGTGCCCCTCCGGTTCAACGGTTGTATGCCCAAACTCCCCGGCCATGCCGTTTGCGCCGCGCCAGATCGCGCCGCCCAGAACCAGTCCACCGCCAACACCGGTTCCGAGGGTCAGCATCGCCATGTCGGCATAATCCTTGGCCGCGCCCAGCCACTGTTCTCCGAGCGCCGCGACATTGGCGTCGTTTTCGAGGATCACCATGGTCTTCAGGCGCTGCCCAATGTCGGCGCCAGCTGGATAGTCGACCCAGCCCGGCAGGTTGGGCGATTCGCGCACCAAGCCAGTTTGCATGTCGATGATGCCCGGCACACCGACGCCGATCCCCAGCAGTGTAGCGGAGTTCCTGTATTTCTCCGATATGCGCTGAATAGCGTCGCACATGTTGCCGATGACGTAGTCGCGTCCCAGGGAAACCTTGGTGTCTAGCGTGACTTTCTCGACGAGGCTGCCTTGCTCGTCCACGGCGGCAATGCGCATGTTCGTGCCGCCGAGGTCGACTCCAATTGAGAATTTATTCATGATGAATGACTCGGAAGTCTGTTTGAAGAAGCATTTAGCCCTGCCCTTTTTTGTACAGCGCGGATGTCAATCCGTCAAATATTAAATCGTTATATTAGGGCTATTTTTGACACTTTGAACAGTAGTGACTGCTGCGCCCGGCAAGCACGATGCGCCGGATCGCGGTCCTGCACACGAGGCAAGGCTCCCCCTCACGGCCATAGACTCGATGCTGGAACTGGAAGAATCCTTCTTCTCCATCCGCGTCCACATAATCGGAAATCGACGACCCACCCAGCGCGATCGCCGCGCGCAGAACTTCCCGTACCGCGGAATGCAGCTTACCCAACTGCTCCCGGGGGATGGCCGCCGCGCGCCGGCGGGGACGGATGCCAGCTCGAAACAACGACTCGTCGGCATAGATGTTGCCCACGCCGCGCAGCAACTTCTGATTCAGAAGCGCGCTCTTGATCGGAGTCTTGCGCCCGCGAAAAAGCGCGATGAACCCCTCCTCGCTCACCTCCAGCGGTTCCACTCCACCGGGATCGAAGCGGCCAGGTTGCAGATGAACGCTGAGCTTGCCAAACATCCGCGGATCGATAAACCGCAGTTCGCGCCCCGAAGCCAGCGTCGCGATCAGGTGAGTGTGCTTTGCAATCCCCGCCGCAGCTTCCGAAACCACAATGCGCCCGGTCATGCCAAGATGGACAATCCACTGCGCTGCATCGGGCCGATGCGGAGGCACGCCTCGCCGCGTCTTGCCTCGAACGGCACGTCCGACTTTTTTCGGATGTGCCGTTTCCTCCAGATCGAACACGATGTGCTTGCCCGCACGATGCACTCGCACGATCCGCTTGCCCTCAAGTGTCGAGGCGATGACGCCAGCCGGTGACTTGAGCGGCTGCGGTCTGGAACCGATCCAGACAGATTCGACGGTGTCTCCCGCTACGCGCGTGTCAAGACCTCGCGCAATGGTCTCGACTTCTGGGAGTTCGGGCACGCTGTCAGGATACAAGATCAGCGTAGCCGGTCAATTTGTCTGCGGACATTTCGCCTGCGAGCTTCCGCTGAATTCGGGTTTGCTCCTCCACGGCCCGATTCGGTATGCTAGAGCGTACACACCAAGTAACGCCGATCGATCTTCATCAGTTTTCCAGTCTATTCAGCAGCGGCGCAATCCGTGTGTGCGACCCTGGGGCGGCCTTCGGTTTGCGGCCGCGCAATATATTCCAAGCGGAGTTCGAATTGAGTCGAGGCGGAACGAGCAGAGGCAGAACTGCGGTCATTGTCGGAGCCCAGTGGGGCGACGAAGGGAAGGGCAAGATTGTCGACGTACTTACCCAGACCTTTTCGGTCGTGGCTCGTTACGCCGGCGGCCACAACGCCGGACACACGGTCATCACCAACGGAAAAAAATTCATCCTGCAGCTTGTGCCCGGCGGTATTCTGCGGCCCGGGTGCACCAGCGTTATCGGCAATGGCGTGGTGCTTGATCCGTTGGCCTTCCTGAAGGAAGTCGCTTCCCTGCGCGCTGCCGGCGTGAAAGTGGAGGGCAATCTTTTCATCTCAAACCGCGCGCAGGTCATTCTTCCCTACCATCGCATGATGGAATTGGGGTCGGAAAACGCTCCCGGTCGCGTGAAAATCGGAACCACTTCACGGGGCATCGGCCCCGCTTACGAAGACAAAATGGGACGCCGCGGATTGCGTGTCGCCGACCTGCTCGACACGCAATTGCTGCGCACGCACATCGAGAATGCCTGCCGCGAGAAAAACATGATCGCGCACGCGCTGTTCAACTCCGACCCGCTCGATGCCGACAAAATGTTCCGGGAGTACGCTGACGCAGCCGAAAAAATCGCTCCCTTTGTCCGCGACACGGCCCTTCTGCTGAACCGCGCTCTGGCCGCAGGCAAGTCGATCGTGTTCGAAGGCGCGCAAGGCACCATGCTCGACATCGATCACGGCACCTATCCGTTTGTGACCTCTTCGAGTTCCACTTCCGGTGGCGCCGCAACCGGAACCGGCGTACCGCCGACGTCGCTTGACACGGTCATCGGCATCACCAAAGCCTATTGCACCCGCGTCGGCAGCGGCCCGTTCCCGAGCGAACTGCTCGACGCGCGAGGAGAAGACCTGCGCAAACGCGGCAACGAATTCGGCGCCGTCACCGGACGTCCCCGCCGCACCGGCTGGCTCGATTTGCCTCTACTCCGTTACGCTGGCATGATTAACGGTATCTCCTGGTTGGTGGTCACTAAGTTGGATGTGCTCGACCACCTGACGGAGATTCCGGTATGCGTGGGGTATAAGGTGGACGGCAAGGAAACGAACAAAGTTCCGGCTCAGGCATGCGGTTATGAGAAAATCGAATGCATCTACCGCAACCTGACGGGCTGGGCCAGCCCCACCCAGGACATTCGGACGGTCGAAGCATTGCCCAAGGCCGCCCGCGAATACCTTGGCTTCATCGAAAAGGAAACTGGAGCACAGGTGGGAATGATTTCCACGGGCCCCGATCGTGAGCAGACGATATTGGTCCCCGACTTCATACGCGAGTTGGGTCTGAAGAGCCCGGCGGCGCAAAACTAGCTCAACCGAGAGAGATAAAACGGAGCGATGGATGGTGGTGTTGGCCGTAACTTGGATGGCAAAAGTCGGACGCGAGTCTGAAGTGGCCGGGATCTTTGAAAAACTCTCGGCCGAATCGCGCAAGGAGCCGGGCTGTCTCATGTATCAGGTGCATAAGCACAAGACCGATCCGCGCCGGTTCTTTGTCTACGAACAGTACAAGGACGACGCCGCCATCGAGGCGCATCGCGCCGCCCCGCATTTCTTGCAGATGGCAAAGAAGGATCTGCCCAGAATTGCCGACCGGATCGAAGGGCACCTGTACGAACCGCTAGGATAACTTTTGATCGATTGTCATCCTGACCCGGAGCGCAGCCGAAGGGGAAGGATCTCTTGCGGGCGCGCATCCGCGGGCTGCTTGACCCTCACTTCGGCTGCTTGTCCACCATCAGCACCCCGCCAGAAGCGTAGCTCTCCTTGGAAACTTCGTGGAACGCGACCATGACGGCTTCACGGCGCGCTCCCGCTTCTTCCACCATCGTGTCGGTGATGCGCTGCGCAATCTTCCGTTTCTGATCGGCCGTGCGGCCTTGGAGCATCGTGACTTGAATTAACGGCATGGAGTTCTCAGTTCCCAGTTCTCAGTTCTCAGAAAAACCCAATCTCAGATCAACTTCACTGAGAACTGGGAACCGAGAACCGGGAACTGCTGTTATTGCGTCAATTCGTAACCCGCGAAGAAAAAACTTAGTTCGAAGCGCGCCGTTTCATCCGCGTCGGAGCCGTGAATCGCGTTGTGTTCAATGTTACTGGCCCATTTCTTGCGGATGGTGCCCTCTTCGGCACTGGCCGGATTGGTGGCGCCCATCAGCTTGCGCAGATCGGCGATGGCATTTTCTTTTTCCAGCGCCAGCACCACGATTGGTCCACTCGACATGAAGTTGGTCAGCGAGTGGTAAAACGGCCGGCTCGCGTGGACGGCGTAGAACTGCTCCGCCTGGTGCTGGGAGATTTCCAGCATCTTCATGGCCAGAATGCGGAAGCCATTCTTCTCGAACTGTTCGATGATGTCTCCGACAGCGTTCTTTTTCACCGCGTCGGGCTTGATGATGGTCAGTGTACGCTGCAGTGTTTTCATAAGTCAGTTGTCAGTTCTCAGTTGTCAGCTCTCAGTAAAACCTATCCGCTCCCTATGACGAAGAGTTGACGGCTGAGTGCTGATTGCTCCTACACCTTCACTCCCAGCACCGCCGCGAGCGTTTCGCCGATGTCAGCCGGCGATTTTGCGACTTTGAGGCCGGCCTTTTCCATGGCGGCAATTTTTTCGGCCGCGGTGCCTTTGCCGCCGGAAATGATCGCACCGGCGTGACCCATGCGGCGTCCGGGAGGCGCTGTCTGCCCGGCGATGAACCCCACCACCGGCTTTTTCATGTGCATCCTGATGAACTCCGCGGCGATCTCCTCCGCGTTGCCACCGATTTCCCCGATCATGATCACGGCTTCGGTCTGCGGATCGCGATTAAACAGATCGAGCGCGTCGACAAAATTCGTGCCGATAATCGGATCGCCGCCAATGCCGATCGCCGTCGATTGCCCGATTCCACGTTGGGTCAGCTGATGCACCGCCTCGTAAGTCAGCGTCCCGGAGCGCGACACGATGCCGACATTGCCCTCTTTGTGGATCGACGCCGGCATGATGCCGATCTTGCATTTGCCGGGTGAGATGATGCCCGGGCAGTTCGGCCCGATCAGGCGGGAGCGCCGGTTCTGCAGAAACTCCCAGGCGCGCACCATATCCAGCGTCGGAATGCCCTCGGTGATGCAGACAATGAGTTCGATTTCCGCGTCGGCCGCTTCCATAATTGCGTCGGCCGCGTACGGCGGCGGCACGAAAATGACCGTGGCATTCGCGCCTGTCTTGTCCAGCGCTTCCTGAACGGTATTGAAGATCGGCCAGCCCTCGTGTGTCGTCCCGCCCTTGCCGGGCGTGACGCCGCCCATAATCTGCGTGCCGTAAGCCGCGCAAGCCTTCGCGTGGAAAGTGCCTTCACGGCCCGTCAAACCTTGTACCACCAATCGAGTTCTTTTATCAGCCAGGATTGCCATAATTGCTCACTTTCGAAAAAAATCTATTCGCTGTTCGCTATTCGCGCTCAAGCCGCGCTCTTCGCCGCGGCCACTACTTTGTCGGCCGCATCCTTCATGGTTTCTGCGACCGTGAAGTTCAGCCCCGATTCCATCAGGATTTTCTTGCCTTCCTCAACATTGGTCCCTTCCAGTCGCAGCACCACCGGCAGTTGGATATGCGTCTTCTTCGCCGCTTCGACCACTCCGGTAGCCAGCATATCCACCCGCAGAATGCCGCCAAAAATATTGATCAGCACGGCGCGCACACTCTTGTCGCTCAGCAGAATTTCAAACGCATGCGCTACCTGGTCCGCGCTTGCGCTGCCGCCCACATCGAGGAAGTTAGCCGGCATGCCGCCCGCATATTTGATGATGTCCATCGTGGCCATCGCCAAGCCGGCTCCATTCACCATGCAGCCTACGCTGCCGTCGAGCTTGATGTAGTTGAGGTTGTATTTCGAGGCTTCCACTTCAAGCGCATCTTCCTCGCTGAAGTCCCGCAATTCGCGGAGGTCCGCATGCCGAAAGAGCGCGTTATCGTCAAAGGTCAACTTGGCGTCGAGCGCAAACAACCGGCCATCCGTGCAACTGACGAAAGGATTGATCTCCACAAGCGAAGCATCTGTTTCAAGAAATGTGCGATAAAGGCTGGTGAGGAACTGAACTCCAGGATTGATCTGCTGCGGCTTCAGACCCAAACTGAACGCGATCTTGCGCGCTTGAAAAGGCTCCAGTCCCATGCCCGGATCGACGTACTGTTTCAGGATCGCTTCCGGCCTCTCAGCCGCCACCTGCTCAATATCCATGCCGCCCGCGGCAGATGCCATAAACACCGGCTTGCCCTCGCCGCGATCCACCAGAATGCCGAGATAAAGTTCCTTCTCGATGGGCAACGTTTCTTCGATCAGCAACCGATGCACGATGCGCCCTTCCGGTCCGGTCTGGTGCGTGACCAGTTTCATGCCCAGCATCTTGCCGGCGATTTCGACCGCCTCTTCCACCGATTTGGCGATCTTCACTCCACCGCCCTTGCCGCGTCCGCCGGCGTGGATCTGCGCCTTCACCACAACACCCGTCGCGCTGGAGCGGAACAGTTCCTTCGCGGCCGCCTCAGCTTCTTCGCGTGTCGCCGCCATCATTCCGCGCGGCACGGCCACGCCGTACTTCTTCAGAATTCCTTTTGCCTGATACTCATGAATTTTCATAATGATTCCAAATCCGTCGTTGGTCGCTGGTCGTTAGTCGTTCGCGACGCCGTTAATGGACTCCCGAGAGGACTCTGCTTGCGGCTTCAGACAACGTGCAGCAAACTCTTGATTTTATAGAGGCAGAAGAATTGGTGCAAACGCCGCAGATCACAATGAACGGTGATCAGTGCTAATCTTGGCGGGAGACATGATCCTCGACGTCCTCCATCGCATCGCCAATCACCGCCAGTCGCTCTCCCGCGAAGAGGCGCATGCGGTGATGACCGAGGTTCTCACCGGTGAATGCTCGGACGCGCAAATTGCGGCGCTGCTGGTGGCGTTGCACATGAAGGGCGAAACGGTCGAAGAGATCGTCGGTTTTGCCGAAGCCATCCGCGCCGCCGCCACTCCGCTCGAACTTCACACCGACTCCGTCCTCGACGCCAGCGGCACCGGACGCGATGCGCTCGTCGATACCTGCGGCACCGGCGGCGATACCAGCGGCACCTTCAACATTTCGACGGCCACAGCTTTCGTGGTCGCCGGAGCCGGCGTTCGGGTCGCCAAACATGGCAATCGCAGCGTGACCTCGAAGTGCGGCTCTGCCGACGTGATGGAAGCGTTGGGCGTGAACATCCAACTGCCAGCCACACAGATCGCGGCCTGCCTCGAACAAGTAGGAATCGCGTTTCTTTTCGCCCCCGCCATGCATGCGGCGATGAAGTACGTGCAGACCGCTCGCCGCGAGTTGCATCTGCGCACGGTTTTCAACCTGCTCGGTCCGTTGACGAATCCCGCGCGCGCCAGTTGCCAGGTAGTGGGCGTCTATTCAGCGGATCTTGTCGAGACACTTGCAGAGGCGCTCAGCATGTTAGGTTTGCGTCGCGCGCTTGTCGTCCACGGCAGTGACGGCCTCGACGAAATCACCATCACTGCCGCAACGCGCATCGCCGAAGTGCGCGAGGGACAAGTTCACAGCTATGAAGTCGAGCCCGAGGAATTCGGCCTGCAGCGCGCCACACTCGACGAAATCTCCGGCGGAGACGCCGCTCGCAACGCCACGCTGATCCGCGAAATACTGGCCGGGGAAAATTCCGCCCGCCGCGACGTGGTGCTGCTCAACGCGGCCGCCGCCCTCGTGGCCGCCGGACGGGCTGACCATCTGCGCGATGCCGTTCCGCTGGCCGCAAACGCGATTGATTCGGGCGCCGCGCTTGCGAAGTTGCAGGCCCTTGTCGCTTTCACCGCAGCCCGCGAGCAGCACCCGACCTGACATCGCCGCTCGAAATTACGTTTTGCTTGCCGCCGCTTTTAATTTTTCAATCTGCTGCAGGTGTGAAGCACCATGCCCGCCCATCCTCTCGACGAGGTCGGCAACGGTCATGTCCCGTTGCAGTTCCGGATGAAAAGCCGACTTGGAGAGGTCGGAAAGCTTCAAACTTCGCAGCAAACGCAAGTTGTGATGACGCCCCAACCCGTAAAACGCGACCAGTTCGGAGGGAGGCGAATCCAGGTAGTTCAGATGGCGGGCCCATGCGTCCGGATCCAGCGGCGCGATGACGGCCTTAGTATCCGCCAGCATTTGCCGCAGACGGTATCCGTAGATGATCTCGGCGTCGGCCAGGTGCCCGAGAACTTCCAGCACGCACCATTTTTCCGGGGAAGGCTTGTAACGCAGAACTTTTTCGGACAAACCGGAGACCGCCGCCGCAATCTCTTTCGGGCTCTTCTCCGCCGCATCGAGGTGTTTTCTCAAATCTGCTTCGGTCATAGGCAAGGCACTCTTTAGGTATTTGGCAATCGAGATCTTTTTGGATTAGCGCATTGCTTGCTGGGGTTCAAAATTACCAAATTACCCTACTTCAAAATTACAAAATCCTACTCCACGTCAACCCGCTCCATATACTCCGCCACCTGCACATTCCATCCGACTTCTTTCTTCATCCGGTCGCGAAGTTGCGCCGCCGCGGCGGGCTCGCCGTGAACTAGGTAGGTCGTGGCCGGTTGATTTCTGAACGTTCGCAGCCACTCCAACATCTCTGGCGGATCGGCGTGATCGCTGAACTGTTCGAGCGCCGCGACCTGTGCGCGGATCGGCACAAAATCGCCGAAGATCTTCACCTCGGACGCCCCGCTCTTGATGATCGCCCCGCGCGTGCCCGGCGCCTGGAAACCGATAAAAATCACCAGGTTCTTCGGATCGGGCAGCCGCTGCGCCATATGATGCAAGATCCGGCCGCCAGTAACCATCCCGCTCGACGAAACGATGATCGAGGGATAGTGGCTCTCGTTAATCTTCTTCGACTGTTCGGCGGTCAATGCAAACGTGAAGCCCGGCCACTCGACCGGCGAGCCGTATGTCTTGATCAACTCGGCAGCCCGCGCCGTGTACTCCTCGGAGTACTTCAGGAAAATTTCGACCGCCTTGATCGCCATTGGGCTGTCGCAATAAACCGGCAGGCGCGGAATCTGTCCCGTCTCCATTAGCCTTTTCAGGATGAAAAGAAATTTCTGCGTCCGCTCCACGGCGAACGCCGGAACGACCACGCTGCCGCCGCGCTGGGCGGCGTCGCGAATCAGGCTGGCGAGGATCGGCCGAGGATCGGTGTCGGGATGCAGCCGGTTGCCGTAAGTGGACTCCATGACCAGTACGTCGGCGGTCTCGTTTTCCTGCGGGCCGGAGTGTACCACCTTGCCGGGCGCAATCACGCTGTCCCGCACCCGGCCTAGGTCGCCGGTGAAGAGCAGCCGGCGACTCTGTTCGTTCGTTTGCAGCCTGACTTCCACCATGCAGGAACCTAGAATGTGCGCGGCATCTACGAAGCGGAACGCAAGCTCGGGGCTCAGTTGAGTGGTGTTCTCAACCGAGACTGGCTTGAAGTACCGCAGGCAATCCTGCGCTTGTTTGAGCGTGTACAAGGGCAGCGCCGGATCATGCTTCGACGCTTTTCTCTTGTTGTAGTACGCGGCGTCTTCTTCCTGCAGGTGTCCGGAGTCCGGCAGCACGACCGAGCACAGATCGATGGTTGGCTGGGTGGCGTAAATCGGCCCGCGGAAGCCTTCTTTCACCAGACGCGGAATCCAGCCACAGTGATCGAGATGCGCATGGGTAAGAACAACCGCATCGATTTCACGCGCCGGGACCGGAGTGTCCTGCCAGTTACGCTCGCGCCATTCTTTCTGTCCTTGGAAAAGTCCGCAGTCGATCAAAATCTGGAATCCCTGCTTGCGACTCGAGTCGTAAGTAGTGTTGATCAGGTGCTTCGAGCCAGTTACGGTCCCGGCAGCACCGAGGAATTGAATATAGGGCAAACCGTCTCCTCTACAGGCGAACAGGAAAAATCTACCACGGAGAAATTGCTATTAGCTTCTAGCTCTTGGTTTTTGGCTAAGGTCAAAGGCTAATAGCTACCAGGCGCTTTCTCCTTGTCTCCGTGGGTTGGTTCATGGCGCGGAAATTTTGAACACATTATTTGTCAGATCGCTTTCCGGAACACTGCCGTCGTTGACCACGATCTCGCTCGCTGTGCCTGGCAATTCCACTCGCGTTGTGGCCGTTCCTTTGGCGCGCACCTCAATTCGTTTCGTGATCTCGCCGCCTTCAAACAATATAGTGAACGGGACTTCCGCCCCCGCATTGCCAAGGTTTTCCAGCGTTACGGTTATAAACTGCACTCCTTTCTCCGTCGTCCACGGATGCACCGACTGCACGTGGAAATCGGGCAGGCCCCGATCCTGATACACCCAGTCGTCGAAGAACCAACCCAGGTCGCGTTTTGCGGCGGATTCGATTAACCGCTCCACATACTTTGGGTCTTTGTCTTTGTCGTCCTCGGCCCGATATTTGCCAATGGCCTGCTTCAGCGCGTCGTCGCCGACCATGTCTCGTAACATCCACCACACATATGCGGCCTTGCTTCGATAGTAAGTTTCATCAAACGTGCTGGCCAGCGGTTGGCCGACGGTCTTTTGTTCGACGACCTTCTGGCCAACATCCTTCTGCGGTGCGGCCGATACTTCTTTTTCCGAATCAAGAAACGCCGCCCGGTGCAGGCCAAGAAGGTCGAGCGCTGCCTGACGTCCACCTTGCTCCTGGCGATACATCGCCTCCGCAAAGTGAGCCAAGCCCTCGTATACCCAGGGCCTTGACGATGGCAACCTGGAATGAACCAATTCGTGAACCAAGTTGATCCCCGCCAGATTCGAATCCTCCGCGGCCAGCGATACCAGCAACAACGTGCCGCTCTCAAACGGAGCGGAATTTGGATCGGCTAAATCGGCAACTTCGACGTTGCCGCTATACCAGCCGAACCAACCAGTCACGAACTTGGTCGCCGGGTCATACGCGTTTGAATAGGTGGCGGCGCCTGCCTCATGGCCTGGGAAACTATGCAGACCGAACTGAGCTTGCTTCGGGGAAACATATCTCGCAATCACGAATGTCGGTGTGACCGTACCGAGCGGGGACCATAGACAGGACATTGCACTTTCCCATCGGACGGCTTCGGCATTCGTGCTCACGTTTCGCCCGTGATAGCCGTGCTCAACTCCGCACAACAGCGACGGCAATACATCGGCACGAGTTTCCAAGTAACTAAACTGAACCTTTAACTCGCTCCCCGCCTCTCGCGCCTTCCATCGATCGGCAACCTCAAACAGACTATTCCCCTCGGAGAAATCCGCCGACTCCGTGGTAATCGGATACCACGCGACATATCCAGCGCCGCGCACCGCCGTGAATGACGGACTGATCTGATCCCAGCTCGTGTGCTTGGCAATCTCCTCCGGCACGCCGATCCGCGTCAGGCGCGTCGCATCCAGCGGAATCACACCTTCGTAGCCAACTTCGATTTCCACGGAATCTCTCGGCTTGATCTCAGCGGGCAGCGTAACGATGGCTTCGGAAAGCGCGCCGGTATGGTCAATATCCGAAAGGTAGGGTTGCGAGACAAATTGTACGGGCTTGCCGTCCACCCGAATCGAACGCCAGTTGAGAGATGAAGAAATTTGCAGGGCAGCGATCTTCTGCGGGTGAGCGGAGTCGTTGCGCAATGTGATCTTGCCCCGAGCGCCAAGCCTCTGCTGCTCCGGCTCCAGGCGGATCTCCAAATCATATTTGGTAATGGTGAAGGCTTCGCGCTCCAAGGCCCACGCCGCTGAAGCGAAACCACCGAGGACGCAGAGAACACAGAGGAACTTCATGATTTCTTGGATGCGCCCAACCGTCTCTGCCGCACAACTTCATACAGCACCACACCCGCTGCCACCGATACATTCAGCGACGGCACTTTGCCCAGCATCGGAATCGACACCAGGAAATCGCAGTGTTTGCGCACCAGATCGTGCAGCCCCTTGCCTTCGGCGCCGAGCACGATGGCGCAATGCATCTTGTAGTCCACCGCATCGTAGGTTTGCTCGCCGCGCTCGTCTAATCCAACGATCCAGAGATCCTTCTCCTTCAACTCCTCGAGTGCACGCGATATGTTCGTCACTTTCGCAACCGGAAGATGTTCGCTTGCTCCCGCCGAAACCTTCGCCACCGCACCTGTGACCGCGGCCGACCGGCGTTCGGGGATCACCACGCCGTCAGCGCCCGCGGCGTCCGCTGTGCGCAAGATCGCTCCCAGATTGTGCGGATCTTCGACGCCATCGAGCACGACAATCAGCGAACGCTCGCCGCGACGCGATGCCACCAGATCATCGAGATCGCTATATTGTTTTGCCGAGGTCGCGGCTACCAGCCCCTGATGCGCGGCGTTGCCAGCGATTTCGTCGAGTTCCACCCGCGACAAAACGCGCACCGGAACACCGATCTTGCGACACTCGTCAATCACCCGCTTCAGGCGAATATCGTTCCGCTCCTTCGCGACACCAACCCACTCGAAGTTGCGACCGCGTGCCTTGAGCGCCTCCGCAACCGTATTGATTCCGTAGAGAATATTCACGTCGAGTAGTTTACCGCGTGCCCGTCCGGCGAGTTAGTGGCGCTTGATTCTTTACCACAGCGGACACATAGGAACACAGGGGACTTCTTCTTCGACCGGCTATCAAGTTGATTCCGAATCGAGAGCTTCCCCCTGTGTTCCTCTGTGCCCTCTTTGGAGACTGGCGGCTTGCCCATTGCGGTGGCTATACTCACCATTAAGGACACGGCGATCGCTGCCGCAATCGCCGGTTTCACCAGCAGCCCGCTCTAAACCCTATGCCCCTCTCCGCGATCATCGTCGACGACGAACAACTGGCGCGTGACGAGCTCGCCTACCTGCTCAAGCAACTGGACGACGTGAACGTAGTCGCGCAGGGCAAGAACGGCCTGGAAGCGATCAGCCTGATCCGCGAACACAATCCGGACATCGTGTTTCTCGACGTCCAGATGCCGGGCTTGGACGGTTTCGGCGTCATCAAGAAGCTGCTCGACCGCAAGGTTCCCCTCCCCAAGATTGTCTTCGCGACCGCCTTCGATCAATACGCGGTGAAGGCGTTCGAGGTGAACGCGGTCGACTACATACTGAAGCCATTCGATAAGAAGCGAGTGGCTCAGTCCATTGAGAGAGCACGGGCAAAGGTTGAGGCGGGGGCCGGGCCGGAAGAAAAATTCGAAACACTGGTGCGGATGTTGGAATCGCAGAAGCCGCAGACGGCGAAGATTCTGATCAAGGCGGCGGGAAGGTTATTTCTGACCGACCCGAAGGATATCTGCTACGCGACCATCGAGGATGGCGTGATCACGGTGGCCACCAGCGGCCATGTGGGCATGGAAGGCCAGTCGAACTGCCGGACGCTGGAGGAACTTTTCGAAAATCTCGATCCCAATCTGTTCTGGCGCGCGCACCGATCCTTTCTGGTCAACATCAATCACATCCGCGAAGTCGTGCCCTGGTTCAAAAGCTCCTACCAGTTGCGCATGGACGACAAGAAACAGACGGAGATTCCGGTGAGCCGCGCACAGACCCGGCGCCTGCGGGAACTGTTCAACCTCTGAGGGGGGAAAAGGGGCGGACGTGAAGACCGCTTCGTCCGCCCGGGGGAGGGATCTCATTCAGGAAGCGATGGCTTGCAAGGCGATCCGGTTGGGAATCACCAGCGTCGCGCCCTCAAGCCGAATTAACTCTTTCCGTTTCATATCACTCAATAAGCGGGTTACCGTTTCTCGCGAAGATCCGATCATTTGGGCAATTTCCTCGTGCGTGAATTCCGTGGATACGCGGAGTTCCCGGTTGCGGGGCTCGTCCGAGACCCAGGAAAGCAGCAGGCGGGCGAGCTTCTCCGTCGAACTGCGCGCGAGCAGCAATTCGTACACATCGTCGAATGAGGTCGTGACCTCGTTGGCGAGCATGGTGGCGCACGCCAGCGCGGCGTGGCTGTCGTGTTCGATCAGATGTAGGAAGCTGTCGCGTTCGACGAACTTGATCTGGCATAGCTCGATGGTGGTGACAGTAATCAGTGATGGCCCCCCGGAGACGACCGCGCTCAGCCCCAGCACCTGACGGTCTCCGGCAATTCTTAGGATGATGGTCTTGCCATCGCGGGCCTCGACCGAGAGCTTGGCGCGGCCGGAACAGGCGATGTAGACGCCGCGCGGGATTTGACCTTCCGTCAGCAAAGTGGCATTGGCGGGATACAGAGTCAGGTGCCCCATCGCGTTGAACTCATTCATCAAAGGCTGAGGCAAATTGCAGAAGTCACCGTTCCGCCTCAGGGTGCAGCTTAGACAGTCTTTGGGAATGGCAAAGCGCCGGAGCACACCCATAGAGAACTCCTTCCAGACGACAAAACTGCTGGCGGAATCTTCCGCCGGGGGGAGCGGAAATGCGCCACTTGGAGAAAACAGTGCACACCAATTGCCACATCCTCAACATGGACTAAGTGGCTGTAACTTCACTGCTTAGGATGGTTTGAACGAGTGGAGCGCCAAAGGAAATGCCGTAACAGAGGCGGGGCTGCCGACAGTTGGGCAGATAGCACTTTCGCAATCTCAGGTCCAGATAATCTTAAGTCTGGAACTGGTCTCATCAACAGGTTCTTGGGAGGGCACGGCTTCATCCGTGCCGCACAGAGCCAAAAGAAATAAGGTTTTAGCCCATTGAGGGCCGGACATCATGCAGCAAGAATCATTTATCAGTCCAGTTCCAGTGATTCCTAATGCAGATAATCCATGCGCGAGATTCCCAGCCGCTGCATCTTGTACTGTAGCGTGGTGCGCTTGAGTCCAAGCCGGGCCGCCGCACCTGCCGGACCCGACAGCGCACCCCGGGTCTGACGCAGAATTTCGATGATGTGCTCCCGTTCTTTGTCACGCAAAGTACCGTCGGAATCGGACGGCTGCCGTGAGATTTCTTCGCGCAACTCGCCGAGCGGCGGACTCAACCGGTTGCCTTCCGACAGGATCACCGAGCGCTCGATGAAGTTCTCCAACTCGCGGATGTTTCCCGGCCATCTCCAGTGCATCAGGGCTTCGACGGCCTCATCGGGGATGAAGTCGATCCGCTTGTGCAGCCGCACCGCGCACTTTTCAACGAAATGTCGGAGCAGCATGGGTATGTCCTCGCGCCGGTCGCGCAACGCCGGCAAATGCAGGGGGAAGACGTGCAAGCGGTAGAACAAGTCACCGCGGAATTCCTTTTCTTCGACCGCACGAACCAGATCGCGATTGGTGGCGGCGATCAGCCGTACATCCACCCGGATCGTCTTCGTTCCTCCCAGACGCTCGAACTCCTGGTCCTGTAGAACGCGCAGCAACTTGGGCTGCAACTCCAGAGGAATCTCTCCAATCTCGTCGAGCAACAAGGTGCCTTTATCCGCCAACTCCAGGCGGCCGACCTTCTGGCTTACCGCCCCGGTGAACGCTCCCTTTTCGTGGCCGAACAGCTCGCTTTCCAGCAGTCCCGTAGGAATGGCGGCGCAGTTCACCTTGATGAAGTTGCGGTCCTTGCGCCCGCTCATGCTGTGAATCAAGCGGGCGATGCGCTCTTTGCCCGTCCCAGTTTCGCCCGTGATAAGAACGGTGGAATCGGTGTCGGCGACGATGGCAGCGTAGTCCAGCACACGTTTCAAGGCCGGGCTGTTGCCCACGATATCGTCGGACCGGTTCGCGCTCCGGATTTCGTACTCCAAATATCGCTTTTCCTGGGTAAGGCGTTCCTTGAGTTGCGCGATCTCGCGATAGGCGTGCGCATTATGGAGCGCCGCCGCGATCTGGTTGGCCACTTGCTGCAGGTACTCAACCTCCGACGGGCCGAAAGCGTGCTCGATCATGCTACTCGGATTCAGTGCTCCCCAGATCTGATTGCCCGCGACCAGGGGCACGCTGCAAACCGACCGAACCCCGCGTTCATGCATAGCTTTCGCCAGGGGTTCGTTCATGTCGTGCAAATCGCTTGCGGTTAGGAACGCAACGTTTCGCGTCTGGATCGCCTGCGCCGAGAGTGATTGCTCGAGCGGAACCGTATTTCCGTGGTTAAGGAAAGACTCCCATTCCAGAGCATCTCCATACAGGTGCACGTTCTTGCCGTCCTCGTCCAGCAGGGACAGGACGGCGCGGTCGTAGCGCGCGATGCTTCGAACGCTGGAAAGAATCACCGGTAACAGCTTTTCCAACTCCAGGCTGGAACTCAGTTCACGGCTGATGGCAACCAGGCTCTGCTGTTCCTCAAAGGCGCGATGGGCTCTATCGTTCTCCAGGGCAAGCGCTCCCATCCGCGCCACGCTCGAAAGGAACTCGATGTTCTCGCCATCCAGCACCTCGGGAACGTTCTTGCCCAGGCCCAGTGCCCCAAAGCGGCGTGAAG
Organism: Terriglobales bacterium; assembly: GCA_050012595.1. Classification (GTDB taxonomy): domain Bacteria; phylum Acidobacteriota; class Terriglobia; order Terriglobales; family Acidobacteriaceae; genus Acidiflorens. Next base: position 64,673 of record JBEKGW010000011.1, on the reverse strand, counting down.
GCGTGCTGATGGGAAGGACGGTGTACGATCGAACGCCGTGATTGAGCAACGTGGGCACGATGTCGGGAAATCGCTGCTCGCTCTCGATATCGGGAATGGCGATCGGTTCCTGATGTTTCCATGCCCACCCGCTCGCCGCTTCGTCCACGGGGAAAGCGTCGAACTCTCCACTCTCCTGGTTCTTCTTCCAATACTGACTCAGCATGCAATTCCGGCGCGGATCATGGAGGGAAAGATTGAGCAATTCGCCTCCCGTCAGGGCCAGCACCGGAGGCGCGAGTTTTTTGAATGCGTCGGGCAGGCTCTCGGCTCGCAATACCAGGTTGGTGACCTCGAGTAACAGCCGATATCGGTTGCGTTCAGGCGAGGCATCCCCATCGAATGCGCTCTGCTTTTCTGACATAGAAACATCTCCTGCACCTGCCGAGTGCAATATATCGGGCAGCTAGTTTTGAGCAGGAACTGGGGGTCATCGCAGCTTGCCAAGCTGCGGGACTCTATTTCAACATTCCGGTAAGCCGCAGGCGTCGGTTCCTCTACTTGGAAACCAATCTCATCCTCCCCGGTCGGGGAGCCCCCTCAGGTTCTGCGGCGCCTATTTCCCGGATTAGTGCATTCCGGGAAAAATATTATCACTCCATCTCAGGTCACAGGCAAGTTCTTTCTTGGTACCATCCAGAAACTTCGAAGTAAGATTCCTCAAATGGTACGCCGCTGCCTTCGACCCGCATACGAGAGTTGGCCCTACAAATGGCTGACAGCGAGTTACGTTGCTTTGCAAGCTGACCTATCAGCGACGAATGTCTTGGCGAGCCAGTTCTCGAAGCCCAAAACTTAAGATCAAGGTATGACCTAGAGACAGACAATACTATTGAGCGTTAGTAAGCGTGAGGTAACAGAAAGGAGGATGCCTATAATGCTTTAGTTTAGGAGGCTCTGCGGGCAGGGATTTGGAGTCTTTCAACCATCCTCACCAAGTCGGCCAGAGATTGTGCCTGCATCTTTTCCATCGCGCGGCTGCGATGGACCTTTACTGTGTTTTCGGCGGTTCCAATCTCAGCCGCAATCTGCTTGTTGAGCCGGCCCGCGACGACCATGGCGATGACTTCCCGCTCTCGCGGTGTCAGCGATTCGAAACGCTCCCGCAACACTGCAATTTCCGCCTCTTGTTCGCGTCTGGCTCGATCCTTCTCCAGGGCGATGTGAATCGCATCCAGCAGATCCTGATCGCGGAACGGCTTGGTGAGAAACTCGACGGCTCCCGCCTTTATGGCTCGCACACTCATAGGGATATCACCGTGCGCGGTAAGAAAGACGATCGGAATATGGATGTCAGCCTTAGCTAACTCTTGCTGAAAATCAAGCCCGCTTACCCCCCTCAGCCTAACGTCGAGTATGAGGCAACTGGGCACATCCGGACGCTTGGCCTGCAGTAACTCCTGGGCGGACTCGAACAGCACGACTTGAAATCCTTCAGACTCGACAAGGCGCTTGATCGCGCGACGAACCGATGGATCGTCGTCCACTACAAGAACAGCGGTTGCTGGCTCAGTCATAAAACACCATTTCGAACTGGGGCGGGCAAAGTAAGTTGAAACAGCGCTCCGTTGGGACCTGACTCAGCCCACAGACGGCCTCCATGGGACTCCACGATAGACCGGCTGATTGATAATCCCATTCCGATACCCTCAGGCTTGGTAGTAAAGAATGGTTCAAAGATACGGTCCAAGAGATCCGGATCAAACCCGATTCCCGAATCCTGAACTTGGATCAGCACACCATCGGCATGCTTAACGGACTTGATGCTAAGCCTCCGTGGCCGGTCATTCACGGTATGCATTGCCTCGATGCCGTTCATGGCCAGGTTGATCAAGACCTGTTGCAGTTGCACCCGGTCGCCCAGAACGAACGGCAGATCGGCGGCAAGGTCCAGCCGGACTTGTACACGGTTTAGGGCGGCCTCGTTGCGCAGAAGAACAGTGACTTCTTGAATCAGATCATTGATGTTAAGTTCAACCCTATCGGGACCACCCTTCTTCGACAACAGCGAGCGAACCTGCGAAATGACAGCGCTAATCCGGGTTGCGTCATCCACAATCTCTTTTATTGCCTCCTGCAGGTCCTGCAAATTCGGCGTCCCACTTGCGAGCTGGCGCAGGGCAAAATTGCTGGTCGTGATCACCGCAGTCAGGGGTTGGTTGACTTCGTGGGCGAGGGAGGCGACCAGTTCTCCCATGGTCACGGCGCGGGTCACGTGAGCAAGCTCCGCCTGCGCCTGATGCAGCTGCTCTTCAGCGCGCCTCTGCTCAGTCACGTCAATGCACGAGCCAATGTAACCGGCAAAAGACCCATCCGGATTGAATCGTGGCACACCGATTTCGGAAACCCATCGGTATTCGCTGTCGTGCCGGAGACGATACTCCATTCGAAATGGCTGTCGGCCATCAAAGGCCTGAATATACGTAACCATGCAACTTCTCAGATCCTCAGGATGGACCCCGTCCGCCCAGCCGTTTCCAAGCTCATGGTCAAAGGATTGGCCGGTGAAGTCCAACCACGGCTTGTTGAAGTAGGTGCGGAGCTTGTCCGTCCCCGACATCCAGATCATCACCGGAGCGCTATCGGCCACCAGCCGAAAGCGGGCCTCACTCTCGCGTAGTTCCGCCTCCGTCCGCTTTCGCTCTGTGATGTCTCGGCAGGTACCCATCAGGCGAATTGGCCGTCCCTGTTCATCGTGAAAAACCCTCCATTGCTCCTCCAAGACTTTGACGCGGCCGTCTGCCATGACAATCCGATATTCGACGTTGGAGGGGGCACGCTTGTCGAGCGAAGCCTGAAAGACTGCATCTACCTTCGCGCGATCCTCAGGATGGATAAATTCCACAAAGTCCGGACGACTGGGGTGAAACTGGGAGGGATCAGTCTCAAAGATTCGATGTGTCTGCTCGGACCAACTAACCTCAAGGCTTGGCAACTCGGTTTCCCAACTGCCCACTTTTGCCACGGCTTGGGCCTCGATCAGGCGGGCACGTTCTGCCTCCAATTGCTTTGCGATCTTGTGCTGGCGCCGCTCACTAGTTCGGAGGGCCTCTTCGGCACGCTTGCGCTCGGTGATGTCTCGCCCGATGGCAATGCTCGTGCCGTCCGAAAGATGCACGACTGCCATGGCCAAATCTATGACTCTCCCGTCCCTCACCCTCACTTTGCGGTCAGTCCACTCACCAGTTGACGCGGCAGTGAGGTCCAGAACCCATTGGCGATATTGCGGGTCGGGATAAAACTCGGCAAATAGGTCGAGATTTTGTTTCCGTATTTCCTCCAGCGTCCAACCGATCGTGCGCTCCCATTCTGGATTGACCAGCTCAATGTGGCCGTCCTGGCCTACGAAAGATATCGTCACGGGGATATGATCGAATATCTTCTGGAAAACCTCTTTCTGCTTTCGCAATTCATCTTCGGCGCGCTTTCGGTCCTCGATATCGGTACTCGTGCCGTACCATCTGACAATGCGTCCTGCAGAGTCCCTCAGCGGCACGCCACGCACTAGAAACCAGCGATATTGCCCGTCGGCCCCGCGATGACGCACTTCCTGCTCGAAGGGCGTCCCATTCATCACCGCCTCGCGCCAGACTTTCAGCACCCGCTCCCGATCCTCGGGATGCAGCATGACCTGCCAACCCTCGCCTTGCAGGTCTTCCTGGGTGAGGCCAACGTAGGAGCGCATTTGCGCGTTGCAGAAATCCAGCGAGCCATCGGGTGGGCCGCTCCAGATCTGCTGCGGGATTGTGTCGATGACGAGCCGTAGGCGATCTTCACTTTCTCGCAAGGCCTTCTCTGCCCGCTCACGCTCGACTATTTCCTTTCTCAGCGCCTGGTTGAACGCTTCAAGCTGTAAGGTCCGCTCGGCGACGCGATGCTCCAACTCTTGGTTGAGCCGCTGCACTTCCGCACTCGCCCGTCTGTCCACGGACGATGTCGTGAGCGCGGCCGCAATCACGATCAAGGTCACGACGGCAATTCCATTGTTGGCAACGGGCGAAATGCTCATAGCGTGGGAAAGGTCCGGAAGCGAGGCGGGGATGAAACTTGCGGCAGCCATTCCGGTGTAATGCATACCCGAGACAGCGACTCCCATCACCGTGGCGCCGCCAAGCCTTCGCGGGACACTCCATTTGGTCTCCTCTCGTAGACCGAATACCAGCAGCAGCGCGATCAGCGAAAACGCCATTGCGAACAAAATGGAAAGGGTCACCAGAAGCGGGGAATACCGGGTGATAGCGGGTAATCTCATGGAGGCCATGCAGAGGTAATGCAGGCCGGCGATGCCAACCCCCATTATGATGCTGCCGCTCCAGGCCTCAACCGGGCCCATCTCTTGGCGGCTCACCACATACAGCGCGACCGCGGACGCGAGGATGGCCACCACAAGTGCTGCCAGAATTGTCGGCCAGTGGTACTCAACGGGCACAGGCAGCCGGAAGGCCAGCATCCCCTTGAAATGCATCTCCCAGATACCGATCCCCATCGCTGTGGCGCCAGCGTTCAACCAAGCCAGGCGAACCCAGCCCTTTGCAGCGGTTACGCGCCCGGCAAGATCGAGGGCCGCATAGGATGCGGCGATGGCGATCAATATCGAGCGCGCCACCTCGCCGTAGTCGTAGGAACCAGTCAGGGCCGCGTTTGCAGAGACGATCATCGAGGATCCTCTACTGGTTTAGGCTAAGCCCCCAAATTCATCTGAGGTCAACAGCCGACTGTCTCAATAAATGACTGGACCCGAGTTGAGAGATGCGAGATCCACCTGCCGCATGCAATTATGTCGGACAGCTTGTCTTGAGCAGAAAATGGGGGCCATCGCAGCTTGCCAAGCTGCGGGACTCGAGTTCAGCATTGCGTCGCAGGTGTTGGTTCCTTTACATGGGGAACCAATCTTATCCTCCCCGGCTGGGGAGCCCCCTCAGGTTCTGCGACACTATCTTCCCGGATTGGTGCTTTCCCGGAAAGGATACTCTTACTCCGTCTCCGGGTCATATGCAAGAGTCTTCTTCTCGATACCATGAATTTCGAGGTAAGGTTCCTCAAAATGGCACGCGGCTGGGCTGTGAAAAGGGCCAGGCGAATGGCGGATTCTGGATGCGATTCAACCGGTTCTCGACCTTGGGCCGATTACTTGCCGGCGAGAACTCCGTCAATCTTGCGCAACTCCTCGGCTGAGAATTTCAGGTTCTTCAGTGCGGCTACGTTGTCGTCCACCTGCGACACTTTGCTGGTGCCAACCAGCGCGCTGGTGACGCGCGGATCGCGCAGCACCCACGCGACTGCCATCTCTGCCAGCGTCTGCCCTCGCTGCCCCGCGATTTCATTGAGCGCGCGAACCCTGGCGAGAGTCGCTGCTCCGATGTCCTTCTTCTTTAGAAAGAAATTGCGGGCGGCGCGCGAGTCGCTGGGGATTCCGTGCAGATAGCGATCTGACAACAGTCCCTGCGCCAACGGGCTGAAGACGATCGCTCCCACGCCTTCTTTCTCCAGCACGTCGAACAATCCCTGCTCGGGATCGCGCACGAACATCGAATACTTCGGCTGATGAATCAGGCAAGGCGTTCCGAGATCGCGCAAAATCTTTACCGCCGCGGCCGTCTGCTTGGCGTTGTAAGCCGAAATACCCGCGTAGAGCGCCCGGCCGGAGTGGACCGCCGTGTCGAGCGCTCCGAGCGACTCTTCCATCGGCGTGTCGGGATCGGGGCGATGATGGTAGAAAATATCGACATACTCCAGTCCCATGCGTTTCAGGCTTTGATCGAGACTGGCCAGCATATATTTGCGCGAGCCAAGATCCCCGTAGGGCCCGGGCCACATATCCCAGCCCGCCTTGGTCGAAATGATCAGTTCGTCGCGGTAGGGGAGAAAATCTTTTTTCAGGATCTGCCCGAAAGTTTCCTCCGCCGATCCATACGGAGGACCGTAATTGTTGGCGAGATCGAAATGCGTAATGCCGAGATCGAATGCCCGGCGCAGCATGGCGCGAGAATTTTCGAAATTATCCACGCCGCCGAAGTTGTGCCACAGTCCGAGCGACACGGCGGGAAGTTGGATGCCGCTGCGCCCCGAGCGGCGATATTGCATGGAGTCGTAACGCTTGTCATCTGCGACGTACACGATCGCTCTCCTCGACGGAACTCATTCTACGAGTTCAGTCGTATTTTTCGTAACGGATCGAAGTTCGATCCCAACCCAGACTCTTCAGCAACTCGCGGTTCGCCTTGACCATCTTGTCGAGGCCGCAGATGTAGGCGTGCATGTCGGTACGGGTTCCGACGATTTCTGCCAGATGTTCCTGCACGTATCCTCGCAGCCCTTTCCACGCTGCTTCACCGCGGCTCAACGTAGGCAAGAAATGAAAGTTGGCGTGATCGGCGGCGAGACGTTCAAACTCTTCGCGATAATAAATGTCCTGCTCGCGGCGCGCGCCGAAGAGCAGCCAGAACTGGTGTCCCTGATGACGGTCGCTCTCCGCCAGCAGCCAGTGCAGCATGGAGCGGAACGGCGCGATTCCGGTTCCGGTGGCAATGAAGACGGTGTCACGCAATGGTGGGCGCAGAATGAAGTCGCCGAACGGCCCCTGAAACGCGATCCTCTCGCCTTCGTCGAGGCTGCAAAGATAGTTGGACATGAACCCATCCTGCACGCGATTCAGGCAGAAGGCGAAGTGCCCGTTCTCGGACGGCGGGGACCCGATCGAATACGCGCGCGTCATCTCCTCGCCATCGGGAGTGGTGGCCTTCACCGAGAGCCATTGTCCGGGAACGAAGCCGAAGCGGGGGACGTTCACTTCGAGCTCGATATGCCTGGTAAATTCGGAGAGCGGGACGGAGCGAACCACACGTGCATCGAGGGTTTTGAACTGGGCCATCGATCAGTTAGATGATGGCGAATGGCTGCAGGACGCGAAGGCCCTTTCCGACGGCTGAGAGCTTACGGCTTCTTACTCCACGGTCACCGACTTCGCCAGATTTCGCGGTTGATCTACGTCGCAGCCTCGGCGCACCGCGATGTGATAGGCGAGCAGTTGCAACGGGACGATCTCCAGAATCGGCGACAATTCATCGGGCGCCGGCGGAACGAAGAGGACGTGATCTGCCTCTTCGCTAATCTCTTTGTCGCCTTCGGTGGCGAGTGCGATGACGATTCCGGAACGAGCTTTTACTTCTTTCAGGTTCGACATCGTCTTCTCGTAACGGAGCATCGACTGCGGGCTGTTGACGTCGCGCGTGGCGATGATGACCACGGGAAGATTTTCGTCAATCAGCGCATTCGGGCCGTGCTTCATCTCGCCCGCTGGGTAACCTTCGGCGTGAATGTAGGAAATTTCCTTGAGCTTGAGCGCGCCTTCGAGCGCGATGGGATAGTGAATGCCGCGTCCGAGGAAAAGGAAATCCTGCGCGCGGATATAAGTTTTCGCCAGCTCGTCGCAAGCCTCATCGTGCGTGAGAATCTGTTCCAGCTTGCCGGGGATGCGCATGAGCTCTTGCACGGCGGCCTTGGCCTGTTCGGGTGTCATGGCGCCGCGCACCTGCGCCAGATACAAGGCGAATAAATAAAGAGCGGTCAGTTGTCCGGTGAAAGCCTTGGTGGAAGCCACGCCGATCTCTGGGCCGGCGTGGGTGTAGATGGTTCCGGCGGCCTCACGCGTGATCATGGAGCCGACCACGTTGCAGATGGCCAGCGTCTTCGAGCCCTTGGCTTTGGCTTCACGCTGGGCCGCTATGGTGTCGGCGGTTTCGCCAGACTGCGAAATCAGCATCGTCATCGTGTCCGGCCCCAGAATCGGATCGCGATAGCGCCATTCGCTGGCGTAATCGACCTCGACGGGAACACGGGCCAGGTTCTCGATCATGAACTTGCCGGCCAGTCCGGCATGCCAACTGGTCCCGCAGGCGGCGATATTGATTTTCTTCAGTGTCTTGAACTCGGCATCGCTGACCTGCATCTCGTTGAGGAAGATGGCGCCGGTATCCTGCGAGACGCGGCCGAGGGTGGTGTCGCGGACGGTGCGCGGCTGCTCATAAATTTCCTTCAGCATGAAGTGCTTGAAGCCACCCTTCTCCGCCATGATCGGATCCCAGGTGATGCGCTGCGCCTTCCGCTCCAGCGGATTGCCGTCGAAATCGGTGACCCGCACGCCGTCTGCGGTGATCACGGCAAGATCGCCATCGGCCAGAAAGAAAAGCTCGCGCGTGTGATCGAGGAGCGCGGGCACGTCGGAGGCGACGAAGTATTCATCCTTACCAAGACCGATGACGACGGGCGGTCCATTACGCGCCGCGACGATCTTGTTCGGTTCGTCGACCGCAATCACCACCAGCGCGAATACGCCGGTGAGTTCCTTGACCGCTTTGCGCACGGCTTCTTCCAGGAGCGGCCTATGACCGTTGCCAGTTTGCAGGTAGTACTTCTCGATCAGGTGCGCGATGATTTCCGTGTCCGTTTCGGTGGTGAACTTGTGTCCTTCGGCTATCAGCTTCTTCTTGAGCGAGAGATAGTTCTCGACAATGCCGTTATGCACGACCACGATTCTGCCGGTGCAGTCGCGATGCGGATGGGCGTTTTCTTCGGTGGGGCGGCCATGGGTGGCCCAGCGCGTGTGTCCGATGCCGTAGGTGCCGTCGAGCGGCTTGAGGCGGATCACTTCTTCCAGATTGCGCAGCTTTCCTTCCGCGCGGCGGATCTGCAGGCCCGCGCCGTTTCCGGCCACCGCGATTCCCGCCGAGTCGTAGCCACGATACTCCAGCTTTCTTAGTCCCTCAATAATGACGGGGACGACCTGCTTCTTACCCACATATCCAACAATGCCGCACATTGGTTAATTGGCTCCTTGACGAATGGTTCGGTGGGGAGGACCGGTGATTGTTCGGGCACAGCATTGCCCGTCAAGCACAAACGGAGATCTACTCTTCGAGGGAGAAGCGAAACTCTTCAATGACCGGGTTCGTTAGAACTTCGCGCGCGATCCGCTCTACTTCCGCTTGCGCCTCATCCTTTGAGATGCCGCTGTTGAGAGTAATCTCGAAATACTTTCCTTGCCGTACATCGTGCAGACTCTTGTAGCCGATTTTCGTAAGGGCGCCATGGATGGTTTTACCCTGCGGATCCAGAACGCTCTTCTTCAATGACACGTAGACGTAGGCTTTCATCAACGTGTCAATTATACGTCAGGTCGCAGCGAACAGGACCGTGGTTTCCGTTATAGGGGGTATGCGGTTCGGGCCACTCACTTTCGTGAAGTCGAATCCGTAACCTGTTCAAAAGATGCCAGTTGATGGTCCAACTCTGCGATCGCCTGCTCCAGCATCTGGCGGTGATGACGGTTGCTGGCTGCCTGCAGTTGTTGCGTGAGGCGTCCCCGGGAAAGAAGCAGGCCCTCGCGTTTCCGGTTGCGTCGCTGTTGCTCTGGCGAGATCGGTGCGCGGACGGTCTTCCGCCGCTCCGACATTTCCGCTTGTTGTTGTTCTACGGACTTACTTTCCCAACCGCGTGCCATTTGAGGAATCTTACCTCGAAGTTTTTGGGTGGTGCCGAAATAACTTGTCCCATTCTGACTCAAGTATGCGTCAAGCCACGCGTATTGACGCGCCAGCTTGACGGGAGCAGCATTGCGTCCTATCCGTTGTTGGGGTTCAATTTCAGGTGAGATGTTCCTTGGCTAACGGATCGCGAGCGGTTCTTGCGAGCGCAGCGAGGAGGCGCGCTCACGGGCGTTCTGGAGCGCGCGCTTGACGTGACGAGGCGCGGTACCGCCGGGGACGTCATGCAGCGCGAGTACTTCAGTAAGTCCGAGGCAGGAGTGGAAACCCGCATCAAAGCTCGCGTGGATCGCTTGCAGGTCGGCGAGCGGCAGTTTTTGCAACTCGCATCCGCGTTCCACGGCCAGCTGCACCGCCTTGCCGACCGCTTCGTGGGCGAGGCGCGACGGCACTCCGCGTTCGACGAGATATGCGGCTGCGGCCCACGCGTTCATAAAACCCAAACTTGCGGCCTGATTCATCTTTGCGTCGTTGAATTCGACGGTGTTCATAAATCCGGTCACGAGCGGCAGCATGCCGATGACTGTGTCGGAGGCGTCGAACACAGGCTCCTGCGTTTCCTGCATGTCCTTGTTGTAGGCGAGGGGCAATCCCTTCACCAAGGTTTGTAGCGTGATGGCGCATCCCATGACGCGCGCCGCTTTGCCGCGCACCAGTTCCAGCAAGTCTGGATTTTTTTTCTGCGGCATGGCGCTGCTGCCGGTTGAGTAGGGCTCGGGCAACTCGACGAAGCCGTACGCGGGCGTGGAGAACAAGATCATCTCTTCGGCCCAGCGGCTGAGATGAAGCGTCAGCAACGAGAGCACATCGACGAATTCAATGGCGAAGTCGCGGTCGCTTGTAGCATCCATGCTATTAGAGGTCGGGCCAGCAAACCCCAGCTCCGCGGCCATCGCTTGACGATTGAGTGCGAGCGTGGCTCCGGCGACGGCGCCCGATCCCAGCGGACAAAGGTTCGCGCGCTTGCGGCAGTCGGCGAGGCGATCGGCGTCGCGCAGAAACATTTCTACATACGCCAGCAACCAATGTGCCACCATGACGGGCTCTGCCGGCTGCAGGTGCGTGTAGGCGGGCATTGCTAATGGCGAAGACGCGCTGCCTGCTGCCTCGGCGCGAGCCAGGATCGCCTCGATCCAATCGGCGATCAAGTTTTGCAGGGTATCAATGCTTTGGCGCACGAAGAGCCGGAGGTCGGTCGCGATCTGTTCGTTGCGGCTGCGGCCGGTGTGCAACTTGTAGCCGGTGACACCGATCAGCGCGGCGAGTTGCTTTTCTACGAAGTGGTGAACGTCTTCGGCTTCCGAATCTTTCAGAAATTCCGGCGAGGATTCGGCGCGGTGGCCGATTTCTTCCAGCGCTTTCACGATTTCGGAAAGCTCTTCGGAGGAAAGCACTCCCGCGTGTTCGAGCGCGTTGGCATGCGCGCGGCTGGCGGCGAGTTCGAAGGGCAGCAGCCGTTGATCGTAGGGGAACGACCGCTGCCATTTTTCAAATTCGGGGTCAAGCGGCTGCCGGAAGCGGCCGGACCACATCTTCATTGTTCGACCTTCATTGTTCAACCTTCATTGTTCAACCTCTACCTTTACTCTCGCCTGCGTCTGGGCGCGGCAACGCGAGGGCAATCCCAGGATGCGGATGAAGCCTTCGGCGTCTTTCTGATCATAGCTCGCACCCATGGTGAATGAGGAGAGGTCGGTGCGGTAGAGCGAGTAATCGGACTTGCGGCTGACGATGCTGACGTTGCCTTTGTAGAGCGACAGCGTGACCGCGCCGGTCACGTTCTGTTGCGTGGTTTCGACGAAGGCGTCCAGCGCTTCGCGCAGCGGCGTGAACCACAGGCCGAAGTAAACCAGTTCGGCATACTTGAGCGCGACGTGCTGCTTGAAGTGCAGCAGGTCGCGATCGAGGCAGAGGGCTTCGAGTTCGCCGTGGACGGCCAGCAGCAGCGTGCCTCCGGGAGTTTCGTAGCAGCCGCGCGATTTGATGCCGACGAAGCGGTTCTCGACCAAGTCGATGCGTCCCACCGCGTTGCGTCCGCCGATTTCGTTCAGCAGTTCGACGAGCGACACGGGATCGAGATTCATGCCGTTCACCGAGACGGGCACACCTTTTTCGAATCCGATTTCGACTTGTTCGTCCTGATCGGGAGCCTCCTGCGGCGACTTCGTCATTTGCCAGGTGCTCGGGAATGGCGCGTTGGCCGCGTCTTCGAGCTCTCCACCCTCGTGGCTCACGTGCCAGAGATTGCGATCGCGGCTGTGGATCTTCTCACGGCTCGCGGTCACGGGAATGCCGCGCTTCTCGGCGTAGTCGAGACAATCTTCGCGCGACTTGAGATCCCACTCGCGCCACGGCACCACAACTTTCAGTTCGGGAGCGAGCGCCTGGTATGCCATCTCGAAGCGGACCTGGTCATTGCCCTTGCCGGTGCATCCGTGGCTGACGGCCGAGGCGCCTTCGCGCAGCGCGACTTCGACCTGATGTTTCGCGATCACGGGGCGGGCGAGCGAGGTGCCGAGCAGATACTTGTTTTCGTACACCGCGCCCGCTTTCAGCGCCGGCCAGACGTAGCCGGTCAGAAACTCTTCGCGCAGATCTTCGACTATCACTTTGTTGGCTCCGGTTTTGTAGGCCTTTTCCACCACGGCCTCGATGTCATCCGCCTGGCCTACATCGGCGACCATGGCGACCACTTCGTAAGCATAATTTTCCTTGAGCCACGGAATGATGATGGAGGTATCGAGCCCCCCGGAGTAGGCGAGAACAATTTTCTCTTGCTTAGGCATGTGCGCTCCTAGCTGGGAAGTGGCCCACGCCACCGCCCAACAGCCATACGAGAATGGCTTTCTGAATGTGCAGGCGATTTTCCGCCTGATCGAAAACAACCGAGTTCACCGAGTCGATGACCTGATCGGTCACCTCGCAGCCGCGATGCGCGGGCAGACAGTGCATGAACAGCGCATTGGGCTTGGCAAGTTGCATGAGCGCGGCGTTCACCTGGTAGAGGCCGAAGATGGCGGCACGTTCTTCCGCCTCGTGTTCGTGTCCCATGCTGGCCCACGCATCGGTGTAGACGGCATCGGCTCCGGCAACGGCTTTGCGCGGGTCGGTCAGGATGCGGAGCGAAGCCTTGGTCTCGTCCGCAATGGCCTTCGCCATGGTGACAATGACGGGATTGAGCCCGTAGCGCTCCGGGGTAGCAATGGAAACTTTTGCGCCTACCGCGGCGCCCGCCAACAGGAGCGAGTGCGCCATGTTGTTGCCATCGCCAACGTAGGCGAAATGAATCTTCGAGAGATCGCCGAAATGTTCCTGCAGGGTAAAGAAGTCGGCGAGCGCCTGGCAGGGATGTTCGAGTTCACTGAGCGCGTTGATGACCGGAACGCTGGCGTAGGTGGCCATCTCTTCGACGACCGAATGACTAAACGTTCGCAACACGATGATGTCGATCCAGCGTTCGAGGTTGTGGGCGATGTCGTAAAGCGACTCGCGGGCATTGAGGCGGCTGGCCGTCTGGTCGACGAAGAATGTGGTGCCACCCAGGCTGTCCATGCCGGCTTCGAACGTGAGCCGCGTGCGCAGGGAGGGCTTCTCGAAGAACATCACCATCTGCTTGCCTGCGAGAACGCCGCGATAGTCCGCGGGCCGCTGCTTGAGCATCAAGGTGAGGTTAAAGAGCGCGAGAATTTCGGCAGGGGCGAGGTCGTGGATCGAGATGAGATCACGCGGCGCCACCGGTCCCGCCAGCGGGTTCGACGGGTTCGTCTTCATTGTTGGCGGATTCATCAGTGCCATGGGAACGGTACTCATTTGCATTTCGTAACACTCCATTTCCGGAGAAACTTAACGCGGCTCGAGGAATTGGCCCCGGCAAGCCGCTTACAACAGCTCGCGAATGCGTCGGGCGAGCGCATGCGCCTTCTTTTTGTCGGTGGCGACGACCAGCACCGTGTCGTCGCCGGCGATTGTGCCGACGACCTCAGGCCAGTGCGAGGTATCGAGCGCGGCGGCAACGGGCTGCGCGCTGCCGACCGTGGTCTTCACCACAAGCAGGTTCTGGGCCTGGCGGATTTCGACCACGAATTGGCGAGCGAGATGCATGACCGAGGGCAAAAAGCCTTCCGCGCCCAAGCTCTCGTCAGCGCGCCGATAGCCCTCGGGCCCTTTGACGAGTTTCAGTTCGTGGATGTCACGGGACAGCGTCGCCTGGCCTACATCGAAGCCCTTGCGCTCGAGGCTGTGCTGAAGGGAGTCCTGGCTTTCGACAGGACCGTCGTCGAGCAGATCGAGGATGGCTTGGTGGCGCGCTGTTTTCGACATGAATAAAAATGCAACTGAATGCATAAGTATCCATCCATGGCAAGAGTCGTGTCAAGCGGGAAATGCCCGGTGGAATGCCCCGGGGCATGCCGGAGGAGTGCGGGGCGGTGATTTCTGGCTGGCATGATTCCAGCAAGCTGCGGGCTTCGCGCAAACTGATATTGGGGTTTGCTCGAAGCTCGAAGCTCGTAGGTCGCAACCGTTCTCCGCGTTACTCGGCTTCTTCTTCCTGAGACGCGCCGGCTCGGACCAGGTTTTCCAATTCTCGGTTCAAACCAGCGCGGTCGGCCTCGGGCAATTCTAAAAAGCGAAAAGGCTGGAGGCATCCTTGAGTGGCCCACATGGGAAACAACATGTGCACGCGGCAGCGGATGCTGGTAACGCCGAGGTGGAACAGGACTGTCACCCGGATGCCTTCGTCGAGCGGTCGTTCGATCGAGATCAGCCCGCCGTTAACGGAGAGTTGGCTCATGCGGCCACGGACCTGACGTCCGTTTTCGAGCACCATCAGGGCAAGGATGGAGCCGCCGAGCTTGACGCGCCAGCTCCGGTGTCCTTTGAGCGTTATCGGCATGGAGGGCATTCTCTACTAATTTTGCATCAGGCGGCGGCAACAGGGCAGATTACCAAAGTCAGGCCGTCGGTTTTGGTCGCACCTCCGTAGAGCTGGGGCTTGCCCCGTCTTCCTCGCCCGCCGAGAGCAACAGCGAAAAAGAGGAAGATTGCGCTTAGTAAGCCCAAGTACAAGATGGATCACGGGTTGGTGGGTAGGGAGTAGACACCCCGGCAGGGCTGCCGCTCTCGCGTGCTAGAATCGTTACTGTGACTCCCCCAACCGATGCTTCCTGACATCGACAAATTGCTGGAGCTGCAGGCGGCGGATAAAGAGATCCGCAGACTGCGGGACGAGGTGGCCGCGCTGCCGAAACGCGTGGCGGTGATTGAGCAAAAGCTGGCTGGGACCAAGGCGCACCTGGAGAAGGTGCGGGCTGCAGCCAAGGGCGACGAGGCCAACCGCAAGAAGTTCGAAGCCAATATCAAAGACCTGCAAGGCAAGATTTCCAAGTATCGCGACCAATCTCTCGACGTTAAAACCAACGACCAGTACAAAGCCCTGCTGCACGAGATCCAGTTTGCCGAGCAGGAGATCCGGCTTAACGAAGACCGCATCCTGGAGGTGATGGTCAACGTCGACGCTCGCGAAAAGGAAGTTAAAGCGGCGGAGACCGAGCTCAAGGCGGAGACGGCTGAGATCGAAAAAGAAAAAGAAGACGCGCGCAAGGTTACGGCGGAAGATCAGAAAAAGCTCTCTGAGTGGAACGGCAAGCGCGACGCTCTGCGGCACGGGATTTCCGAAGATGTTCTTCGTCACTATGAGCGCGTGGCTAAGTTTCGGGGCAGCGGACTGGCGGAAGTCCGCGACCAGAAATGCATGGGCTGCCAGGTGATGCTGCGTCCGCAGACCTATAACGAAGTGCGGAATGGCGAGAAGGTCATGGTCTGCGAGTCGTGCCAGAGAATTCAATACTACGATCCTGCGAACGAAGTGAAGCCGGAGCAGGAAGTGGTGACGGTTACGGGCAGGAAACGCGCTCGCCCCAAAGCGGATGCTCCGCAGGCGTGGTTCTACCGTCCGGACTATGGCGAGGAAGGCGAGGTGCTGCTGGTGTTCATCAATGACGGCGGCAGTTCGACGCGGCGCATCTACGAAATGCACACCGGGCGCCAGATCGGCGCTGTGCTGGTGCGCGAAGGAATTTACCGCCTGGCGTTTCCCGAGGACCTGACCGACGCCGCTCTCCGCCTCAACGGCCATTGGGAAGAAAAGGAAATCGACGAGTGGGGTTCTGAAATACCTTCGAATGCGCTCGATCTTCTTCATAAAGATCTGCTGGCCATTCGGCGCGAGCACAGATCGAGCCCCAAGCATTCCGCCTCTCCGGCGGAACAACCGGCCGCCCGCTAGATCTTTGCTGCACGGCAGGCGCCACCCCGGCAGCCAGGAGTGATGCCCGAAACCTCCACCGGCAGGCTCTTGCGGTAAAATTGCGCCCACGAGGTGAGTGATGGCCCCCAACGTCAATGACTTCAGCCTTCCTTCTACATCCCGCCGTTCGTTTCTCAGCCTGTCTGCCGCTGCTTCGGCCGCGCTGGCATTGCGCATTGTCACCGAACCGATGCTGGCTCGCGCCGCGCGGGAGAGCTTGCCGACCGATGGCGTCAAGATTGACGCCAACGAAAATCCGCTCGGGCCTGCTGCTTCTGCGCGCGAGGCACTGGCCGCCATCATCCCGCGTGGCGGGCGCTATTCCTTCGGGCTGACCGACGATCTGGTAAAGACGCTCGCGGAAACTGAAGGCCTCAAGCCGGAACAGATCCGCGTCCACCCCGGGTCGAGTGACCCGCTGCATCACACCGTGGCCGCCTTCGCCTCCCCGCAGCGCAGCTATGTCACCGCCGATCCGGGATACGAAGCCGGCATGTTCGCCGCCAATGCCATTGGTGCGAAGGTAGTGAAAGTTCCGCTGACAAGAACGTACGCGCACGATGTGAAGGCGATGCTGGCCGCGGCTCCCGACGCGGGCGTGTTCTATGTTTGCAGCCCGAACAACCCGACCGGCACCCTCACCAGCCATTCCGATATCGCATACCTGGTCGAAAAGAAGCCCAGGGGTTCGGTCGTGCTCGTGGATGAAGCCTACATTCATTTTGCCGACGCGGTTCCCGTAATGGATCTGGTGAAAGCCGACAAGGACGTGATCCTGCTGCGCACGTTCTCGAAGATCTACGGGATGGCGGGCCTGCGCTGTGGCGTCGTCTTCGCCCGCCCCGACCTGCTGGAGAAAATCGAAAACTACGGCGGCTGGAATCCGATGCCCATCACCGCGCTCGTCGCCGCCTCGGCCAGCCTGAAAGACGCGCAGCTGGTGCCCGAGCGCAAGCACATTAACGCCACCATCCGCGGCCAGGTCTTTGCCTGGCTCGACCGCAACGGATACTCTTACGTTCCTTCCGAATCGAACTGCTTCATGCTCGACACGAAACGCCCGGCGAAGGCTGCGATCGACGCCATGGCAAAACAAAATGTATTCATCGGGCGCATCTGGCCGGTATGGCCAACCTACGCGCGCATCACGATTGGAACCGCGTCCGAGATGGAGCAGTTCCAGGCGGCGTGGCAGAAGGTGATGTCGGGTGCGGTGACGGCCAGTGTCGGCGCAAGGCCAAGCTCAGGAGAACTGGGCAAACGGAATCTGAATGGGATCGTGACCCGAGCTTAACGGGCTCGTGTGGGGACGGGCGCCCTCGCCCGTCCAAGCCGAGCGAACCGGGGCCCCCTTCAAGCCCGGTGTTGGCTTGACGGGGTGGAGAAGCTCGGCAGCTGCCTACGCCCGCAGCAACCTGGGGTTCGCTATAACATCTATCCATGCCGAAAAAATGCCCTCCCTCCGCCAAGCACGCGGAGCCCGCCGTAAAACTCTCCACCCGAGGAGCCACCCGCTTGCAAGCCCGTCACCCATGGGTCTACCGCTCGGATGTCACCGAAGAAAAAGATGTGCCGCCCGGCGCCGTCGTCCGCGTCCTCGATCAGCGCGGCAAATTCCTCGGAACCGCGCTCTACAGTTCCTCGTCGCAGATCGCGATCCGCATGATCTCTCACGGTTCCGTGGCCGATCTGCCGGCTCTGGTAGCGGAGCGCATTCGCGCCGCCATCGCCTACCGCAAGGAAAATGATCTCGTCCGCAACACCGACGCCTACCGCATCGTCTTCAGCGAAGCTGATTTTCTGCCCGGCCTCATCGTCGATCGCTATAACGACGTGCTCTCGGTGCAAATCCTGACCCAGGCCATGGACGCCGCCCCCGTTCGCGAAGCCGTCCTGCAAACGTCATGTGACGAACTGCAACCGGCGGGAATCGTCGAGCGCGTCGATGCGCGAGTCAGAGAACTCGAGCAATTGCCGCCGCGGCAGTCCGGCCTGCTTTGGGGCGAGAAGAGTTCGTCTGTCATCAGCATGAACGGCGTCCGCTTCCACTGCGATGGCCTCGAAGGCCAGAAAACCGGCGCGTTTCTAGATCAGCGGGAGAACTACGCCGCCGCCGCGCAGTACGCGCACGGCGAAGCTCTCGACGCGTTCTGCTACCAAGGAGGATTTGCGCTGCACCTTGCTCTTGCTCTGCACCCCGCCGCAAAGTGTTCCAGCGTCACCGGAGTGGATAGCTCGCGTCCGGCGCTCGAAATGGCGGAAAAGAACGCGCTTCTGAACGGTCGCGAACTGGAGTGGATCGAGGCCAACGCCTTCGATCTCCTAAGGGAGTATGCCGCCGCCGGACGCCGCTACGACACCATCGTTCTCGATCCCCCGGCGTTTGCCAAGACGAAGCGCGACCTCGAAAAAGCTCTCGGCGGCTACAAGGAGCTCAATCTGCGTGCCATGAAGATGCTGCGGCCCGGAGGGATTCTCGTTACCTGCTGCTGCTCCTTCCACGTCAGTACCGCAGACTTCCTCAAAGTGCTAGCCGCCGCCGCCCAAGACGCCCACAAGTCCCTGCGGGTGCTCGAGAGCCATGGTGCGGCGAAGGATCATCCAATATTATTGAACGTGCCAGAAACCAGCTATCTAAAGTGCCTGATATTGAGCGTAAGCAATTGAAAAATAATGATATAATGTACTTGACAACAAAACACTAAGATTTTATGATTTGCCTACACTAATTTAAACCCGGGAACTTTAGAAGCTCCCCGAATGAACTTCCAGTAGGAGGATTTACCTTATGACACTGATTACGCGTTATGACCCTTTCCGTGAGTTCGTAACTCTCCAAGATCGCATGAACCGCTTGTTCCGCGACCCGCGTGGGCCGGAAGGGCAGGATGAATCTCTGACCACGACCGCATTTGCTCCGCCCGTCGACGTTTACGAGGATGAGCACAACGTCACGCTGAAGATCGAAGTGCCGGGAATCGACGAGAAGGATATCGACGTCCGCATCGAAAACAACACGCTGACCGTGCACGGCGAGCGCAAGTTCGAGAAGGAAGAAAAAGAAGAGAACTTCCGCCGAGTGGAGCGTCAGTACGGCAGCTTCACCCGCACCTTCACCCTCCCCAGCACAGTCAACCATGACAACGTTCAGGCCAACTATGACAAGGGAGTGCTGAAGATCAAGCTGGAGAAAAAAGCCGAAGCCAAGCCCAAGCAGATCAAGGTAAACGTAGGCAGCCAGAAGACGCTAGAAGCCAAAGAGCCCAAGAGCGCCAGCAAAGCCGCATAAGCGATACGCGTGGGGGGGACGGGCGTCTCGCCCGTCCAGCCGGAATTACGTAGAGACGGCCGCCCTCGGCCGTCCAGCCGGGCAAAGCCCGGCAGCGGGAGGCGAGAACCAGCGCCTCCCGCTTTATTTGCAATTGGCAATTTGTAATTGGTAATTGAGAGCTGCACCCAATAATCCGTGGTACAAGTGAGATTCGTATCAGGGCATGCCTTCAGGCATGCCATAAATGCACTACCGTCAACGCGCCTTCAGGCGCAGGAGTAAACGTCCATGCCCATTCGTTGGGACAAATTCACCGTCAAGGCGCAGGAGGCCATCCAGCGCGCAAACGAGCTTGCCTCCGAGCACGGCAATCCGGAGATGACCCCAGCCCATCTGCTGGCCGCGTTGGTTGAGGACCGCGAAGGCATCGTTGCGCCCGTGCTCGAAAAAATCGGCATCGGGCCGCAGGCCGTGCTCAGCGACCTCTACAAAGAAATCGAGAAGTTGCCCAAAGTCTCGGGCAGCGGCGCGCAGCAGCCAGCCATGTCGTCGCAGATCAACCAGGTCCTCGAAAAATCTTTCAAAGAAGCCGACACCTTCAAAGACGAATATGTGTCGACCGAGCACATGTTGCTGGGGCTGACCGATCTGAAGCGCGATCCGGCGCAGGAGCTGCTGGCGCGTCACGGTGCGACCCACGACGCCATCCTGAAAGCGCTCACCGCGGTTCGGGGATCGCAACGTATCACCGACCAGAATCCCGAAGCTAAGTACCAGGCGCTCGAGCGCTATGCCCGCGACCTGAATGAGCAGGCGCGACGCGGCAAACTCGATCCCGTGATCGGCCGCGATGAAGAAATCCGACGTGTAGTGCAGGTGCTTTCGCGGCGCACGAAGAATAATCCGGTGCTGATCGGCGAGCCGGGCGTGGGCAAGACTGCAATAGTTGAAGGCCTGGCGCAGCGCATCGTCTCCGGCGACGTGCCCGAAGTCCTGAAGAACAAGCGCGTCGTCGCGCTAGATTTGGGAGCCATGCTCGCCGGCGCGAAGTATCGCGGCGAGTTCGAAGACCGTCTCAAGGCCGTCCTCAAGGAAATCGAAGATTCGCAAGGCAAGATCATTCTCTTCATCGACGAGTTGCACACGCTGGTTGGCGCCGGCGCCGCCGAAGGCGCCATCGACGCCTCGAACATGCTGAAGCCGGCGCTTGCTCGGGGAGAGCTGCGCGCCATCGGAGCGACCACGCTCAACGAATATCGCAAGTACATCGAGAAAGACGCCGCGCTCGAACGCCGCTTCCAGATCGTTTTCGTAGGCGAGCCGAACGTCGAGGACACCATCGCCATCCTGCGCGGGCTGAAGGAAAAATATGAAGTGCACCACGGCGTGCGCATCAAGGATTCGGCCATCGTCGCAGCCGCGACCCTGTCGCATCGCTATATTTCCGACCGCTTCCTGCCCGACAAGGCCATCGATCTGATCGACGAAGCCGCCGCCTCGCTCCGCATTCAGATCGATTCCATGCCCACCGAAATCGATCAGCTCGAACGGCGGGCCACGCAACTCGAGATCGAAAAGCAGGCGTTGAAAAGAGAAGACGATGCGAATTCGAAAGAGCGCCTCGCCCACGTCGAGAAAGAATTGGCCGGCATTCGTGAACAATCAAATGCGCTCAATGCGAAGTGGAAGCAGGAAAAAGACGTAATCGCAAAAGCCCGCACCCTGAAAGAAAAACTCGAGCAGCTCAGAATCGAAGAAGCTGCCGAGGAGCGCAAAGGAAATCTGGAGCGCGTGGCGCAAATCCGCTATGGGCTCATCCGCCAGACCGAACAAGAACTGAATAAAGTCACCGCGCAGATCGATGGCAAGGCCGGACAGCGGATGTTGAAAGAAGAGGTCGATGAGGAAGACGTTGCCCGCATCGTTTCGAAGTGGACCGGCATTCCGGTCTCCAAGATGCTCGAGGGCGAAGTCAAGAAGCTCGTCAACATGGAAGACCGCCTGCGCCTGCGTGTCATCGGCCAGGACGCGGCGCTAGAACGCGTGGCCAACGCCATCCGCCGTTCGCGCGCCGGCCTAAGCGATCCCAAGCGGCCGATCGGTTCGTTTATTTTTCTCGGGCCAACCGGCGTCGGCAAAACCGAACTGGCGCGCGCCCTCGCCGAATTTCTTTTCGACGACGAGCGCGCCATGATCCGCATCGACATGTCCGAATATATGGAGAAGCATGCCGTGTCGCGTCTGATCGGCGCGCCTCCGGGATACGTGGGCTATGAAGAGGGCGGACAGCTCACCGAGCAAGTGCGACGGCATCCTTACGCGGTCGTGCTCTTCGACGAGATAGAAAAAGCGCATCCCGATGTGTTCAACATCCTGTTGCAGATCATGGACGACGGCCGCCTCACCGACGGCAAGGGTCGCCATGTGGATTTCAAGAACACGGTCATCATCATGACCTCGAACCTGGGCTCGTCGTACCTGCAGTCGGAAAATATTCGCACCGCCGATGGCTTCGAGCGTGCCTCGAAGCAGGTGATGGACGCGCTGCACGGGCATTTCAAACCCGAGTTCCTGAATCGCGTGGACGACATCATCATCTTCCGTCCGCTCGGCAAGGAACAACTGGTCAAGATCGTCGACCTGCGCCTCGAAGACCTGCGCCGCCTGCTCGCCGACCGAAAGATTTCGCTGGAGCTGACCGACGCCGCGAAGGAGTTGCTCTTCACCGAAGGCTACGATCCAAACTTCGGAGCGCGTCCGCTGAAGCGCGCCATTCAGAAGCTGGTGCAGGACCCGCTCGCGCTGAAAATTCTGGACGGCGAGGTGCTGCACGGCGACCACGTGATCGTGGACGCCGATAAGAACGCGGGCAAGATGACGTTCAAAGTCAGCGAGCGGGTCAGGGAGAAAGAGCCAGCGCGGGCGAAGAAGTAATGTCCTGGTGGGGAAGATTGTGTGGGGACGGGCGACTCGCCCGTCCAGGCCGAGGGCGAGTTAAGTCCTTTGTTTGCTTTCAAAAGTGTTCCACGTGGAACATAAGTGCCAAAAGTAATTACTTATAGCTAAGGTAAATGAATATATACAATAGCTATATTTCTATTGCGTCCCTTACGTGGTTGGGGGCGCCTTGAACTGATCGGCAATCTCGCGTCGCGACAAAAACCATGCCACGATCACGCGCACGATGATCCCCACGCCGCCGAACGCGAGTGCTTTCGGTTGAACCATAACGGTTGCGGCCGAAACTGACGGCACCAGCATTACGATTCCTGTGATGGCGATCAGCAACGCCGCGTGCCGCGCGATGTTATTGAGTTCCACGAGACCCCACGCGACTCCGCCTCCGACGACGGCCATGAGCAGGAACATATACGGGCCTGCTAATTGCAGTCCGAACAACAGCGGCGCGCCTGCCGACATCGATACCGTGCCGGGACGAACCAGCATCAGGGCGCCCAAGATCCCCAGGTAAATTCCGCAGAGAGCGAACAGCGCGGCGATGGCTCGCACTCCATTTGGGATCGGGTTGGCAGCGTTATTCATCATAGTTTCTCTATAGCGAATCCAGAGTTGCTGCAGCCACGGGCAACTGCCGAGCTCGTAGAATACAAGCCGTGGCTGCGCCCTCACAAACAAAACTGATTGTCCTGAACCTTAAGGCGGGGATGCCGACGGTTGAGCAAGCGAAGCGGCGATTGCTCGAATCGTTGTATGCGCCGCGGGGAGCGAGTGGTCCGGTGGTGAAGATCATTCACGGCTACGGATCTTCGGGGAAGGGTGGCGCGATCCGCACCGCGATCCGCGAACAGATGGCCGAGTGGCAGCGCGAAGGCAAAGTGCTCAAGGTGGTGCCCGGCGAAAACTGGAGCATCTTCGATCCCGGCTCGCAGGATCTGCGCCAGCGCTATGCTTTTCTCAGCAAGGATGAAGATCTCGATCGCGGAAATGCGGGCATGACGCTGGTCGAGTTTCCGGCGGATACTTCCAGCATCTTCCGGTAGAGAGTCAGCGCTAGAGAATCAGCGCTAGAAGACCACCTAGGGCCGTCAGCGCCTAGACCTGATCTTTTCGCGCACCGCCTTCACGCCGCGCGCTACGTTTCTTGGCCTTCTTCGGTGCTTTCGCGCGCCGCGCCCCTGGCACCTTCCCGATTCTGTGATCCCCCGCAAGAACGAGCTCGCAGGCGTGCATTGCCGCTTCCTCGAAGTCGGGCGCATCAACGGGAAGCACTTGCCAGCCCGTCACCTTCTTTCCCAATACCTCGATGGATCGCATGTTGGGGAAGTCCCGCCGCAGACTCTGGTGGTGCTCCTCGGTGGTGGCGAGCCACACTCCGTTGTCGGTGGTCTGGTTAGGTTTGTCGCGGAGGATGAGGACGATCTTGTCCTGGACATAGATCGCGAGGCAGCCGAACATGGGACGGGTCCGGGGCGACAGTGAAGCGATCGCGTCGAGCACGAATTCATGTGGGACAGGCTTGCGCGGCTTGGCGGCGAAGAGGCCGTCGTCCAGCGGGACCGAGGGCGCATTGCGACGAGGCTTCATCAAACTGGCGGCGAATCACGTTTCGTTCGCTGCTGCTTCCAGCAAATACCGACTGTATATCACCGACCGGCCAGGTGGCGAATCGCTGGCAAGCCGGAGGCCGATCCGCTGCGGGAGCCCGATAAAGGTTGTCCGTTTCCCCCGCCAAAGTTGGAATGTTACCCGGCCTAATTGATCTCCAACTTATAACTTCCGATAGAATCCCCCCGTGCCTGTTCGCCTGCAGATTGAAGCGACTCGCGGCTCGGCTCGCGCCGGCAAGCTCTTCACTCCTCACGGAGAGGTCGAGACGCCTGTGTTCATGCCGGTCGGAACTCTGGCTTCGGTCAAGGGCGTCTCGCAGGATGTGCTTGAAGAACTCGGCGTCCAGATTCTGCTCGCCAATACCTACCATCTTTTTCTGCGGCCTGGTGTCGAAACCGTTCGGCAGATGGGCGGGCTGCACCGATTCATGTCATGGGATCGAGCCATCCTCACCGATTCAGGCGGCTTTCAGGTCTTCAGCCTGAACGACCTGCGCAAGGTCAGCGAAGAAGGAGTCGAGTTCCGCTCGCACCTCGACGGCTCCCCGTACTTCCTGAGTCCCGAAAAGGCCATGGAGGCGCAGATCGGGCTAGGAGCCGACATCATCATGGCGTTCGATGAGTGCACCGAGTATCCGGCCGACGCTCAGCGCGCGCGTGCCTCAATGGAACTAACCCTCCGCTGGGCCGCGCGCTGCAAGAATTATTTCGAAGCATACAAGTACGAAGTGCCGTGGGGGAGCGATGCTGCTCCGCTTCGCTCTGCTGGACAGCCGAGGGCGGCTGTCCCTACGCAAGCGGGGGCGACGCAGGCATTATTTGGCATCGTCCAAGGCGGCACGGACCTTGAGCTGCGCCGCGAATCCGCCGAGCGAACCATCGACATCGGCTTCCCCGGATACGCCATCGGAGGGCTGAGCGTCGGCGAACCCCGCGAGCTTACGCGCGACATCGTCGAATCCACGCTCGAGCATCTTCCCTCCAGCCAGCCGCGCTATCTGATGGGGGTCGGCACTCCCGAAGAGATCGCCCACTACGCCCAGTCGGGCGTCGACATGATGGATTGTGTGCTTCCCACCCGCGCCGCGCGCCATGGATTGCTGTTCACCTCCGAAGGCAGACTGTCGATCAAGCAGGCCAGGTATGCGCAGGACGAAAGCGCGCCCGATCGAGCGTGCGACTGCCGCGTCTGCCAGCGGTATTCACGGGCCTACTTGCGTCATCTTTACGCCTCGAACGAACTGCTGGCCCAGGTTTTGAATACCGTCCACAACCTGCATTTTTACCTGGCCACCATGCGGACCGTCCGCGCCTGGATTCGAGCCGGCCACGCGCCCATCACCGGCGTTTCCCGGATGTAAATTCGGCGTGGCGTCCTTGACACCCGGCGAGCCGTCCGGCATTCTATTAAACTTGGGAACAAGGTCAGTTTCTTTCTGTGCCGTTCCGATCAGAACCGGGGCGCGGCATCGGCGGTTCGAGCCTCAAGCTGCAGGATCTCCGGCCCTAGCAGAAAAGAATTCCCGCGGCTACGCAGAGAACGTGAAGCGGCATAAAGAAGGAAACAGCCGAGTTCCGCTCGGCCGATCCGAAGAGTGCGCTTCTGGCTGCGGTTTTTAGTCGGGTATTTCGTTACAGAGGATCAACTTGGTGGTGGAAATCATTTTGTCTGGTATGCCTGGCGAATTGGCGTTTTGGTTGCAGCTACCCGGTGGCACGAGTCTGCTCGGGCTGGCTCCGCTGCTGTTCATCTTTGCCATTTTCTACTTTCTGCTGATTTTGCCGCAGCAGCGCAAGCAGAAAAAGTGGCAGGCCATGCTGAGCGAGTTGAAAAACGGGGACAAGATCGTAACCAGCGGCGGCCTGCGCGGGACGATCGTCAGCCTCAAGGACGATGCGCTGATCTTGCGCGTGCCGCCTGACAATCTGAAGCTCGAAATTAGCCGCGCATCGGTGCTATCGGTGACGCCGGCGGAAGAAGGAAAATAGTCGTTGGTCGCTAGTCGTTGGTCGCTCGCCAAGCGATTCTGGTTTTGACTAACGACCAACGACCGACGACGATCGACTGGTTTTCTAATGAATAAGAACCTTACTTGGAAGTTGGTCGTCATCGTAGGGATCCTGCTGGTTTTCCTGTTCGGCATCTTCGGCGTTCCGAAGGACTGGTCGGGCAGGGGGATGCTGGCGTCGGTCGCCGACCGCATTCATTTGGGCCTCGATCTCCGCGGTGGGACGCACCTGATTCTGCAGGTGCAGGTCAATGACGCGGTCAACGTCGACTCCGACAACGCGGTTGCGCGCCTTAAGGAAGACTTCCGCACACACAAGATCAATTATGCCGACATCACCAAGCCCGATCCGGTGAACCATCCGGAAATGATCGTGGTCAAGGGCGTTCCTCCGGATCAGACCAGCGATTTCAAGAGCATTATTTCCGATCGGCTGCCGGACTACGACGCTACCTCGGGTGCGGAAAATTCCTGGACCGTTTCGATGAAGGGCCAAAACCTGGCTGATTTGAAGAACCGCGCGGTCTCCCAGGCCATCGAGACCATCCGCAACCGCATTGACCAGCTCGGCGTGAGCGAGCCTGTGATCCAGGAGCACGGCCTCGGCCAGTATCAGATTCTTGTCCAACTTCCGGGCGTGGACGACCCGGCGCGCGTGAAGGAGATCATGCAGTCCACGGCAATGCTCGAAATCAAACAATCCCTCGGTGGGCCTTATTCGAGCGAGCAGTCGGCCTTACAGGAGCACGGCGGAGTGCTGCCTCCGGACACTGTCCTGATGCAAGGCAAAAGCATCGGCTCACGCAACAGCGAAGGCGGCGAACAATGGTACATAATCTCTCGGGCCTCGGCCGTGACCGGTCGCGATCTTCGTACCGCGGAACCGAGCACCGACGAAAATGGCCAGCCGGCGGTCCGCTTTATCCTTACCTCTGAGGGTGGGCGAAAGTTCTACGCCTTCACTTCCGCCCATGTCGGCGACTACCTGGCGGTCGTTCTCGACAACAAGGTGCAGGAAGTGGCCGTGATCAAAGAAGCCATTCACGACACCGGCATCATTAACGGACGGTTCACCCAGCAAGAGACGCAAGACCTTGCGATGACGCTTCGTTCCGGCGCGCTGCCGGCCGGCATCAAGTACCTGGAAGAGCGCACGGTCGGGCCGTCGCTCGGCGCCGATTCGATTCGTTCCGGCGTTCAGGCCGCCATCATCGGCATGCTCGCCGTCCTCATCTTCATGCTGATTTACTACCGCTGGGCTGGCGTGAATGCCGATATTGCCCTCATCCTGAACCTGGTCATCCTGCTCGGGTTCATGGGCTACTTCGGAGCGGTGCTGACGCTGCCGGGCATTGCCGGCATCATCCTGACGGTTGGCATGGGCGTGGATTCGAACGTTCTGATATTTGAGCGCATCCGGGAAGAGCTGAGGAACGGCAAGACGCCGCCTTCGGCCGTGGAGCAGGGATTTGGCCACGCCTGGATCACCATCGTCGATACTCACGTCACCACCATCGTCTCCGCCGCGATTCTTTTCATCTTTGGAACCGGGCCGGTAAAGGGTTTTGCCACGACGCTGGTATTCGGTTTGCTCGCAAACCTGTTTACGGCAGTGTTTGTATCGCGCGCGATTTTTGATTGGGTGCTGAGTACGAAGCAGCGCGGCGAGGCATTGAGCATTTAGCTTCGAGCCACGGGCTCCGAGCAAGCTGGTTTGCCACAAGCTCGTAGCTCGAAGCCCGAAGCCGAATTTTGGAGTTTGACTTGGAATTTTTTCGCAATACCAACATCGATTTCCTCGGGAAAAAGTGGTACTTCCTGACCTTCTCGCTGATCTTCAGCGTGGCCGGAGTGCTTTCCATGGCGTTCTGGCACGGCATCCCGCTGGGTGTTGACTTCCGCGGCGGCACGCTGGTCTATGTGAAGTACGCACACACGCCCGACCTGGCCGCCATCCACTCTGAGACCGAGCGCGTCGGATTGAAGAACACCCGCGTCCAAGGATACGGGCAACCCGCCAATAACGAGGTGCTGATCCAACTCGATATTCAGGAGACCAGCGAGCAGGCTCTCGACAAAGGTAAGATCCAGATCATTCAGGCGCTCGAAAGCAACGCGGTCGCGGGTAAACAGGATCTCAACAACTCCAGCTCTTTAACCGTCACGAATTATCTTTTGGAGAAGGACCCGCTCCACCTCGGAACAGGTACCGACGCCAACCCGCGCTACACCGCCATCGCTCAGGCCGTGGTTGATTATCGCGACAAGACGAAAGGCGGCGTGCTCGGTTCCATTGATGAACTGAAGAGTGTGGCCGGTCCCGCCGTCGTCGCTTCGCTCCAGGACAGCTTCTTCGTGTCGGACTTCGGTATCCGCAACGTCGACATTGTCGGCCCGCAAGTGGGACAGCAACTCCGTAAGCAAGCCATCCTGGCCACCCTTTATTCGCTGGGTGGAATGCTGATCTACCTGGGCTTCCGCTTCGAATGGATCTACGGTGTCGCCGCCGTATTGACGGTCTTCCACGACACGCTGATTACGGTAGGCGCCTTCTCGCTGCTAAACAGGGAAATATCCCTGACCGTGATCGCCGCCATCCTGACGCTGATCGGATACTCCAATAACGACACCATCGTCGTCTTTGACCGCATCCGCGAGAACGTCAAGCTGCTCCGGCGGGACAAGCTCTCCGACATCGTCAACAAGAGTATTAATCAGACTTTAAGCCGAACGATCTTGACAGCGGGCCTGACTTTCCTTACCGTGCTTGCGCTGTTCATTTTCGGCGGCGAGGTGTTGCATAATTTCAGCCTCGCGCTGGTCATCGGCATCCTGATCGGAACCTATTCCTCGATCGCGATTGCCGCCCCGATTCTGGTCGCCTACCAGGACTGGCGTGGCGAGCGGGGTAAGAAGCCGATTGCCATGCCACTGCGGCCCGGCAGCAGTCCAGCGCAACCGAAGGAAAAAGTTAAGGTCTGAATCCGGGCCGATATGGCGTAAAATCATTGGTCTGCCCGCAGAGGCAGGAGTTCGGAGAGTAAAAAGCTCGAAAGAGCGGGAGCAAAGAGGATGCGGCCGGTGTCTAAACTTTGGTACGGGTCTCATGTAGGAGAATCCTATGTTTGAAGACAGCCTCATTGAGTCAGGCAACAGGTTCAAGACCAAACGATTGAGCACCACGATTCTTTCCTTCGCGCTGCAAGTCGGGCTCATCTGTATCCTGATTCTGATCCCATTGATTTATACCGACGCGCTGCCCAAGACGCAGTTGATGACCTTTCTGGTAGCCCCACCACCACCACCACCGCCGCCGCCCCCGCCGGCAGCCGCTGCCGTTAAGGTGGTGAAGATGCAGAGCGAAGTGATCAACGGCCAATTGCGCACCCCCACCAAGATTCCAAACAAGATTCAGATGATCAAAGAAGAGGAAGCGCCCCCGGACCTGGGTGGTGGCGGTGTCCCCGGTGGTGTCCCGGGCGGCATTCCTGGAGGCTCGACAGGCGGCGTGATCGGTGGCATTCTCAGTTCGACCCCGGTTGCGGTCCCGAAGGTCGCGACTCCGATGCGCGTCCGCGTTTCGTCGGGCGTGTCGACCGGTCTTTTGATCAAGAAGGTTACGCCCGTTTATCCGCAGCTGGCAAAACAGGCCCGCATTCAGGGGCAGGTCGTGCTGCAGGCGGAAATCAGCAAAGAGGGCACGATTCAGAATCTGCAGTTGATTAGCGGGCACCCCATGCTGGCGCCGGCGGCGATCGAGGCCGTGAGACAGTGGCGTTATAAGCCATACCTGCTCAATGGCGAGCCGGTGGCCGTGGAGACCCAGGTGGTTGTGAACTTTAGCTTGTCTGGAGGCTAGACTCTCCCGGCCGGCTTGTCCCGGTTTAGTTTGTGCCGGTTTAGAGTTAAGTTTGTGGCGGTTTAAAGCTCTCCCCGTCGCACCTGTTCCCGAGACGGGAGACTAGGGTGGTTTTGACACACGAGGGCAATTCTGCCCACTTTTAGTGTTCTTGCATCAAACGATTCAGATCAACGCGAGGGATCCGGCATGGTATCGCGGTATAGTTGTTCCGGGCGCGAGCGGGTACGGCGGAACAATCTTAAGCAGCGGTTAGAAGCGAGTTCGAAATAGTTCTGAGTTCGAAACAGTTCTGAGGAGGAGAAGCAACTCATGGTAGTGAACTTGGCAGCAGTCGCACTCTGTAATTTCCATCTTTTAGCCGCCTGGCTCTTGCAAGAGGCCTCGGTCGGTTGGGACCCGATTTCGCTCTGGAAGCAGATGGGTATTCTGGCGAAAGTCGTGGTTATCGTTCTGTTCATCATGTCGGGGTGGTCAATCGGCGTGATGATTGACCGTTGGATGGCTTTCAACGCCGCCCGCAATCAGTCTCGCTCGTTCGCTCCCGCGGTCGCCGGAGCGCTGCGCGAAGGCAAGATTGATGAAGCGATCAAAGTGGCCGAGCGCAACAAGAAGAGTCACTTGGCCAAGGTAGTCACTGCGGGCCTGATGGAATTCAAGGCCCACCAGGATAGCCCGGGTGAAATTCCTGGCGAGACCATCGAAGCTTCCAAGCGCGCGCTGGAGCGCACCGAAGCCATCGTCCACGCCGAACTCAAGCGTGGCTTGGGCGGTCTAGCGACAATCGGTTCGACGGCTCCCTTCGTGGGATTGTTCGGAACGGTGGTCGGCATTCTGAACGCCTTCAACGGTATCGCCAAGGAAAAGGCGACCGGCTTGGCAGCGGTCGCGGGCGGCATTTCCGAAGCGCTCGTAACCACCGCCGTCGGCCTGTTCGTGGCGATTCCGGCCGTGATGATGTTCAACTATCTGACCGGCCGGGTGGAAGCGTTCGACGTGGAGATGGACAACTCCTCGAGCGAACTGATCGATTACTTCCTGAAGCGCCGGAGCATGCGCCGGTCCTAAGGCCGCGGTTGCACTCATGAGTTGCTGAAGTGGAGGGACGGGCGTCTCGCCCGTCCAGCCGGGCGGGGACGCCCGGCGCTCCACCGAGCAAGGGTGGGAGCGCCAGTAGTCGCAGGGTTGCGGCGGCAGGGCAAGCATACGCAGGAGACAGAATTCCATGGCATTAGCAAAGCGAAACGAAGGGGCCAACGTCACATCCGACATCAACGTCACACCGATGGTGGACGTGATGCTGGTACTGCTGATCATCTTCATGGTCGTCACGCCCATGTTGCAACATGGCATTCCCGTGGACATGGCCAAAGTCAATAATCCTACGGATATGCACGATGCCGACAAGGAAGACGCGCTGCTGGTTGCCGTCACTCGCGATGACCATGTCTTCTTCGGTACGGATCCCGTCAAGGTGGATGAGTTGACGCAGAAGATCAAGGATCGCCTGGCGAACCGAACCGACAAGCGGGTCTTTCTCAAGGCCGACGCCCGAGCGAAATT
This sequence comes from Terriglobales bacterium, assembly GCA_050012595.1. Lineage (GTDB taxonomy): Bacteria > Acidobacteriota > Terriglobia > Terriglobales > Acidobacteriaceae > Acidiflorens. The sequence continues at coordinate 33,515 of JBEKGW010000011.1, read as the reverse complement.
CGGCTGGGTAGTCGAAGTCGTGGATAATGTGCGCGCGGCCGGCGTCGACCAACTCGGCCTTTTGACGGATCAAAAGAAGTCCGGAGCCATGGCCCCGCCGACGGGCGCGACTACACCGACGCCTACGGGCGGGCAATAACGCGCAATAGCACCACCGCAAGAGCAATGCAGGAGATTGATTATGAGTATGGCAGTCGGCCCCAAAGGGGGCCAGAACGCGAACATGAACGTCACGCCGCTGATTGACGTGTTGCTGGTGCTGCTGATCATTTTCATGGTGATCACGCCGCTGACGCCCAAGGGTTTGGAAGCCTTGGTGCCCCAGCCTCCGCCGCCCAATCAGAAACAACCGCCGGCCACGCCCGATCGCACCATCGTGGTGCAGTTGATCGACCGCGGTGCCGGCAACCCTCCGGGACTCAAGATCAATCAGGACGAGGCCACTTGGGAATCTCTGCAGGGCCGATTGGAAGATATTTTCAAAACCCGCGCCGAGAAGGTCATGTTCGTGAAGGGCGATGACAATGTGCCCTTTGCCGACGTCGCCAGCGTCATTGATATCGCGCATTCCGCCGGAGTCGACAAAGTCGGCTTGATCACGGCCAAAATCGAAGCAGGCGGCTAGAACCGTTTTACGATGGAGGGACGGGCGTCTCGCGAGCCTGCCCTGAGCCCCGTCGAAGGGTCCAGCCGGGCGGGGACGCCCGGCGCTCCACGTCAGATTTCCACACTCCGTGGTAAGGAGATTCATAAAGCAATGAAAACGACTCAAAGGCTCCTGGTGGTATTCGCCGCCGCTCTGGTGCTGCTCTACAGCACCGGCTGCGCTAAGCTTCAGGCGCGTGACCACCTCAACAAGGGTGTACAGGCTTACAAAAACTCCAAGTACGAACAGGCGATTGACCAGTTCCAACAAGCCGTCGCCCTCGACCCGTCCCTCATCAATGCCCGCCTGTATCTGGCGACAGCCTATGCCCAGCAGTACATTCCGGGCGCCGATACTCCCGACAACAACCGCTATGCCGAGCAGGCGATTGACCAGTACAAGCAAGTGCTGCAGGTCGATCCCAAAAACATCAACAGCATCAAGGGCATCGCCTATCTCTACCTGCAGATGAAGAAATTCCCCCTGGCCAAGGAGTACTACAAGAAAGCCTCCGAGGTCGATCCCAATGATCCCGAGCCTTATTACTCGGTCGCCGTCATCGACTGGACGCAAACGTACGTGCCGCGTCAGGAAGAGCGCGCCAAGCTCGGCATGAAGCCCGATGAGTCCCTGCCGGCCAAGAACAAGAAAGTCTGCGCCGAGCTGAAAGAGCAGAATACCGCCAACGTTCAGGAAGGTATCGATAACCTGAACAAGGCGCTCCAGCTTCGTCCTGACTACGACGACGCCATGGCCTATCTGAACCTGATGTACCGGGAACGCGCCGATATCCAGTGCGATGACCCGGCAGCGCGCGCCGCCGATCTGAAGACGGCCGACGATTGGGTCGACAAAACCATGGCCACCAAGAAGGCCAAGGCAGAAAAACAGCCCGCAGGCGGCATTGTCATGGATCAGAACAAGTAAATGCTCGTGGAGGGACGGGCGTCCGCGCCCGTCCCAGCCGAGCGCACCGGGGCCCCCGTCAAGCCTGGTGTTGGCTTGACGGGGTGGAGCAGCTCGGCCCCTCCCCTAAGCCATCACCATTCCCACCGGGCAGGATTTTCACTGCAAGAAACTCCGGTTTCGTATCAGGGCATTGCTTCAGCGATGCCGGAATCCATCCAAATCCGAAGCCGCTTCAGGGCTGGGAATCTCCAAAATCACATCCGGCAGTGATTTGCGGCATGCACACCGGCCGCTCCCGCAGGTAAAATCAGGGCGCAGCTTTCCGCTGAAATGTTCAAGAAGATTCTGATCGCCAATCGGGGAGAGATCGCGGTGCGCATCATACGCGCCTGCCGCGAGATGGGCATCGCCACCGTCGCCGTCTATTCCGACGTCGACCGCGCGGCACTCCATGTCCGTCAGTCCGACGAGGCCTACCACATCGGTCCGGCTCCTGCCTCGGAGTCCTATCTGCGGATGGACAAGATTCTTGGCGTCGCGAAACGCTCGGGCGCCGAGGCCATCCATCCCGGCTACGGTTTCCTCTCGGAGAACGCGAAGTTCGCCCAGGCGTGCGCCGATGCGGGAGTGAAATTTATTGGGCCAACTCCGCACTCCATGAAAATGATGGGCTCGAAAACCAGCGCCCGGCAGCAGATGGAAAAAGCCGGCGTGCCCTTTGTTCCCGGAACCTCGCGCGGCCTCGCCTCTGCCGAGGAAGGCGAACAAGTCGCCGAGCGCGTCGGCTACCCGGTCATGCTGAAAGCCGCGGCCGGAGGCGGTGGCAAAGGCATGCGCCTGGTGCACACCCGCCAGGAACTTCGTTCCGCGCTCGAATCCGCCCAGAGCGAGGCGCAGCGTTCTTTCGGCGACAGCGAAGTCTATATCGAGAAGGCGATCGTCAATCCCCGCCACATCGAGATGCAGGTGCTGGCCGACGAGCACGGCAATACGGTCTGGCTCGGCGAGCGCGAGTGTTCCATCCAGCGCCGCCACCAGAAAGTTCTCGAGGAGGCGCCTTCGCCGATTGTCGATCCCGACATGCGCCGGCGCATGGGCGAAGTTGCCGTCAAAGTCGCGCAGGCCGCCGACTACACCAATGCTGGCACCGTCGAATTCCTGGTCGATCAGCAAAAAAACTTCTACTTCCTCGAAATGAACACGCGCCTGCAGGTGGAACATCCGGTCACCGAGTTGACCACCGGACTCGATCTCGTGCACCTGCAGATCCGGATCGCGAGCGGCGAGAAGCTGCCCTTCGCGCAATCTGACGTGGCGATTCGCGGGCACGCCATCGAGTGCCGCATCTACGCCGAGGATCCCGACAACAATTATTTTCCCAGCCCCGGCAAGATCACGGTGCTGCTCCAGCCCTCGGGACCGGGAATCCGTCGCGACAGCGGCATGTACGAAGGCTGGAATGTTCCCATGGATTACGACCCGCTGCTCGCCAAACTGATCGGCTACGGAACCGACCGGCAGCAGGCCATCATGCGGCTGCAGCGAGCGCTCTACGAATATTTCGTGGCCGGCATCAAGACCAATATTTCCTTGTTCCAGCGCATCCTGCGCGATGCCGATTTCCAAGCCGGAAAGCTCGATACCGGATACCTCGATCGCCTGCTCGCGAAAAACAACCAAGTCGCCACGTCGCACGCACCGGAGCCCCTATTCGAAGCGATGGAGATGATCGCCGCGATTGCCGCCGGAATGTTTGCCGTGCTCGACCCAGCTTCTCCCGTCAGCAAGAATGGCAACACCGTCGGGCCGGCTTCGGTTCCATCCAACTGGAAACAGAAAGGACGCTCGGAAGCGCTGCGCTGATCTTATGGTTTATGAGGTCATCGTCGGAGGCAAACCACACCGCCTCGAGCTTGAAAAAGCTGCAGGCGGATGGGAGTGCCGCTTGGACGGGCAACCGGTCCCTATCGACGCGGTCATCACGCGCCGCGACGTTTTGTCCCTGTTGGTCGGTGGGCACGCCTACGAAATTAAGCGCGAGCAGACTGCCACCGATCTTCACCTGTGGGTAGGCAGTACCCGTTTCGCGGCCGAGTTGCGCGATCCGCGGTCCCTGCGCTCGCGCCAACACGCCGCCGGAGACGAAAAGGGCCCCAGAAAAATCCTGGCTCCCATGCCAGGCCGCGTCGTGCGCCTGCTGGTCGCGGAGAATTCCGAGGTCGAAGCCGGCCAGGGCATTGTCGTAGTCGAAGCGATGAAAATGCAGAACGAAATCAAGTCGCCAAAAAAAGGAGTCGTGAAAAAAGTATTGGCGACCCCAGGCGCGGCAGTAAACCCCGGCGACGTGTTAGCTATCGTGGAATGAAGATGGGCCCGTGCGGGGACGGGCACTCGCCCGTCCAAGCCGAGCGCAGCTCGGCCCCAATCATCAGACAGTCCCTGGGCCCCGCAACCCACATCCCAAACCCTCCCACAGCCATAGCACCTACGTCATCTCAACCCAGTCTCCCCCTGCGCGTACCATGGAAGGTAGCGACAGATAGAAGCCAGCATCGGCGGAGGTGTCTTCGTGAAGCTGCAGCGCATCATCAGTTTCGCAACCCTGGCAATCTCGATTCTTACGCTCGTCCTCGTGTTAAGACGGCCCGCGCCGGTTGCGACCGCGCTCGCGCCTGCTGCGGTTGCCGCCAACGCACAGTCCTTCCAGGACAAAGTGAACCGTCTCGCGCAGCCCAAGATACCCGGAGAAGGTGAGAACGAAGTCCGCATGAATTCGGGTGAATTGTCGGCTGCGCTCGCGCAAGCTGCCGGCCTGCTGCCGTCCGCTACGCCAGCGAATGCTTCCACTAACTCTCCCGCCGTCAACTCTCCCTCCGCAGGCCCTTCAATGGAGTTCCCCGGCGCGGTTCCCAATATTAAGGATTATCAGGTCTCCATGGATGGGGATATCGTTCGCGGTCAATTTCTCACCCAGATCGCCGGCAAAGACGTCTACCTCACCCTCGCCGGACATCTCGGATCCAAAGATGGCTACGCCACTTTCGATGCCACCGAGGTCAAGGTCGGCGATCTCTCCGTGCCCGCATCGCTGGTCAACGAGGTGCTGCAAAAGAAACTCGCCGAGCAGCGCGATCAGCTCAAGCTGCCCAATAACGTCAAAGACCTCAAAGTCGAAAACGGCGAGCTGGTGTTCGTGGAAAAATAACGGCTACGAGCTACGAGCCACGAGCAAACAGAGATTGCGGGTTCTCTCGTAGCTCGAAGCTCGTAGCTCACAGCTCGAACCACAGAGAACTTAGTTAGAATCGCCTCCTGCAGAAAATGCCCCCACAACTACGAAAACCTCCGCCTGTAAAGCAAAATTTGCCCAGCGCGCTGCACGATGGTTTCCTTCCGACAGAGTCTTCTAATCTCCATCTAATCTCGTTCTAATCCCATCCGTTTCAAATCAATGCATGACGAGTTTCCCGATGCCGGATTTGCAGGTAAGTCCCGCGTCCAGAAGCGCGCCTATTGAACCCACCCTGGCCGTTTGGATGATTGCGATCCGCGGCGCTCACTCGAACCCTTTCTCCCCAAAGTTGTGGCGCTTTTAACGAAAGACAGAAGGTCTACCGCATGACCAAACATCTCGCCGACCCCTATCAAAATGTCCACGCCGACGCCGAACGCGATCGCGTGCTCATGGAACAACTTCCCCATGTCCGCTACATCGCCCGCCGCATTCACGATCGGCTGCCTCGCCACGTGCCCTTCGAAGACCTGGTCAATGCCGGCGTCCTCGGACTCATCGACGCCCTCAACAAGTTCGATCTGTCCAAGCAGGTGCAGTTCAGTTCTTACGCCAAGTTCCGCATCCGGGGCGCTATCCTCGACAGTCTCCGCGAACTCGACTGGAGCCCGCGCTACTTGCGTCGCAAAGGCCGCCTCGTCGAATCCACCTGCTCCGAGCTTTCCGGCAAGCTCGGACGCGCGCCTGATGAAAATGAAATCGCCCACAGGATGGGTATCGACCTTCGCCAACTGCAATCCCTGCTCGCCGAACTCGACGGCCTCGAACTCGGCAGCCTGCAGATCGAGTTCCCGGGCGATGGCAAAGAAGAAGATCTTACCTACCGCATCCCATCCAAGCCCGAGGAAACACCTTTCTTCCAGTGCCTCCGCTCGGAGACGAAACACCTGCTCGAGCAGGCCATCTCCGAATTGCCAGCAAAAGAACAGCGCGTTCTCGCGCTTTACTACTACGAAGAACTCACCATGAAAAAAGTCGGAGCCGCGCTCGGCATTGGCGAATCGCGCGTGTCCCAGATCCATTCTCTCGCCATGCTTCGCCTGCGCGCCCGGCTCAAGTTCCTGACCGCGCCCACTGCGTCCGGCACTCATGCCAAAGCTGCGGTAACCACCTAGCAGGCTGCGGAAGAGTTCGGGTTTCTGAGCCTTTCCGCGCGCCCTCGGCGTCTCGGCGGTGAAAAGCTCTAAAGCGTCCGCTTAAACAGCGGCACCGCCAACGCCAACGTCACCACCGCAAAAATCGTCAGATAAATCATGTCCGGAACAATCGCCGCCAGCCCCGTTTCCTTCAGCAGCAGCGACTTGAATCCATGCACCGCATATGTAAACGGATCCACCTTCGCAATCGCCCGCAGCCACTTTGGAAATGCTTCTATCGGATAGATCGATCCGCTGGGGAAAAACAGCAGTGTATTCAGAATTCCAAACATCGCCCGCGGCACCAGCGGATCCTCAATCCGCACCATCAACAAGAACATCATCGTGTTGAACGCCACCGAGGTCAGCGCGATCATCACCAACAGCCCCAGCATCGTCGCCGGATTGAATATCGTCCCCACTCCCGCCAGCAGCGCCCCGACCACCGTAATCACCACTCCGCTCATCACCGCCTTGAGCGCCCCCGCCCCGTTCAGCCCAAACACCAGCTCCGTCTTCGTGATCGGAGTCACCAAATATCCCTCATGCACCCCGCGCGCCTTGTCGTCGATATACAGCATCCCCCCGCCGATCATCACCGACACGAACATCGCCAGCGTGATCGATCCCGGCAGCAGATACTTCATGTATTCGATATACGGATACAGCTCCACCACCTCCAGCGCCGTCTGCTGCAACAGCCGCGGCGACACGTCCGGCTGGTTCAATGCGTCCGTCACTTGATTCATCTCGTCTTCAAGCGTCGAACTCATGAAGTTGTCGCTGTTGTCGACGATCAGGGCGATCCGCGGATGATTCTTCTCGTACACCATCTTCGAATACTGCGCCGGAATAATCACCGCTCCCTGAATCTTCCCGTTGCGCACGTCCTCCCGCGCCTGCACTTCGTTGTCATACGGGACCGCAATAAACGTCCGCATATTCGCCCGCACCGCGTCAAATGCTTCCTTGATCCGGATCGCCTGCGTTCCATGGTCCTCATCCACCAGCCCCATCTTCGCGTCGCGGATTTTTCCGCCAAACGCGTTCCCCAGCACAATCAACTGCACCAGCGGAAAAACCATCGACGCAAACATCAACGTCGGCGACCGGAAGAACTTGCGCATCTCGCGCTCGATAATCGCCATCATCCGGTTCATGGCCGCAACCCCGGGCTCGGCGGCATCACGAACGCATGTGCTTTCACCAGTTCATCGCGCAACTGCCGCCCCGTGTAAAAGACAAACACATCGTCCAATGTCGTATTCTGCACCGAAAGCGTCTTCAGCACCGTCCCCGCCACCACGGCCATCTCGACCAGATCCGTAGTCGTCCCCGACCCATTTGAAGTCAGCACCCGGAACATCCCCCCGCTCTCGTTCTGCACCGACGTCACCCCCGGTAATGCCCGCAGCCGCTCTTCCCAATCGTCCGGCGGATGCTCGAATTGCGCCTCAATCACGTTCGTTCCCGGCACGCTCGCCTTCAGCGCCTCCGGAGTTTCCAGCGCCACTAGTTTCCCGTGATCCACAATCGCAATCCGGTTGCACAGCCGGTCGGCTTCGTCCATGTAGTGCGTAGTAATCAGGATCGTTAGCTTGCGCTTAGCCTTGATGTTCGTCAGCATCTCCCACACCGACACGCGCGACACCGGATCCAGGCCCGTCGTCGGTTCGTCCAGAAAAAAAATCTTCGGACTATGCACCAGCCCCCGCGCAATCTCCAGCCGCCGCCGCATGCCGCCTGATAGGGTTTTCGTCTGCGCGTCCCGCCACTTCGTCAGGTCCACCGTCTCCAGCAGTTCCGCAACCGCTTCTTTGCGCTGCTTCTTCGGAACGTCATACAGCTTCGCATAAATATTCAGGTTCTCTTCGACCGTCAAATCCAGATCGCTGGTCAGCGCCTGCGGAATCACTCCAATGGTCCGCCGCACCGCATCCGGATCGCGCGCCACATCATGCCCGGCCACTCGCGCCGACCCAGCCGTAATCGGAATCAGCGTCGTCATCATCCGAATCAGAGTAGATTTCCCCGCCCCATTTGGCCCCAGCAGCCCAAAAATTTCCCCCTCCTTCACCACAAACGAAATATCGTCCACCGCCGTGAACTCGCCATATCGTTTCACGATATGCTCCACCTCAATCGCATTAGGAGCGTCCGCCGCTACCTCGCCCCGCAGGCTCAGTTCCGATCCCGCAACACTCATGCCGTTCGTGGTGTTCCCGTTCGTCTTGTTCACTTCTTCACTCATGGCTTGCACCCTTTAGATCTTGGCTTTTGGCGTCTCTCTAACTCCCCTTCAATTGCTGTGGCGACACTAGCACCTCCGCCGTCATCCCCGGCACATACGCCCCCTTCGGATTCTCCAGCCTCACCTTCAACGCAATCGTCCGTATATCCCTCTTCCGGCGCCCCACATCCCGCTGCGTAGCGAAATCCGCTTCCGCCGCCTTGTAGAAAACTTTTCCCGGAACCACTGTGCCTCCCGGCAGCCGCACCCGCAGCGTGTCTCCAATTCCAATATGATCGGAATCCGTCTCCGGAATCGCCGCCAACACCCACGTGTCGCTGAAATCCACCACTGTCACGATCGCCTGCCCCGCACTTACCACCTCGCCTTCGCGCGCCGCCCGCACCAGCACCGTCCCCGTCACCGGCGCATAAATCTTCGTATATCCCAGATGCACTTCCGCTTCCTTCAACAGGGCCACCGCGTTATCCACCTGTGCCCGCGTCGATTCCACCGTACTCTGCGCCGCCGTCGCCTGCTTCGTGCGCGCGATCGCCGAATCCAAATCCCCCTGCCCCGCCGTCACCTGATCCTTCAGTGCCTGCACGGTCGCCTCTTGCGCCTTCAGATTCATCTCCGCCTGCACCCGGTCCTGATCCGATGCCACGCCCGCCTGCGCCAATCCAATCGTCCGCCGGCTGTCGCTTTCGACCCGCGTCAACGTTGCTTCCGCCTGTGCCAGTTGCGCCCGCGCCGCCGCCAGCCGCGCCTGCGAATTCGCCACATCCCCCGTCGTCGCCCCTTTCGTCGATTGCCGCGTGTATTCGCTCGCGCTCACCTGCGACCGCAAACTGCCAATCGTCGCCGCCGCCGCACGCTCCTCCGCCTCCAACTCCGACGGATCCAGCAACGCGATCAGATCCCCCTGCTTCACTTGCGTTCCTTCGTCCACCAGCAGTTTCATAATCCGCCCCTGAATCTGCGGACTTACCACGATCTGGTTCGCATCCACCGTCCCCACCAAAACCAGGTCCTTCCCACCCGGAGTAGAAAAAAAGTAATACCCCGAAGCGATCGCCAGAATGACCCCCAGGACAATCAAAAATCTATTTCTCACGCTCATCGCAAATCTCCTAGATTTCGGCTTCTAGCTTCTGGCCCTTAGCTCTTAAGAAAACTCTGACTAAATTGGTTCCCAGATAGCTTTGAAAGGGCATGGCTTCAACCATGCCGTTAGCACCTGCCACACAAGCGGCTTTGCCGCTGGAGGCCTTAGCCAAGGAATCTAAGAACCAAAAACAAAGATCCAGAAGCCAGAAGCTAAGAAACAAACAGCGCCGCCGAAATAAAATCCAGAACAAACGCCCGCCGCTCCCGAATCCGTTCCACCGACAATGGATCCACCTTCATCAGCGTCTTCATCAGCGGCGCCGAGCTGAAATAAAAAATAATTACCCCCACCACCGACGGGACAAAGTCCATTGGATTCACCGCCCGGAATTCCCCCGCCTCAATCCCCTCGCGCAACACCTCAACCAACTTCTCGAAGATCGGACCGAAATATTCCTTAGCAACCCGCTGCATCCGCGCGCTGCCCTTCGCACCCGACTGCATCCACTCCCCCTGCACCACCCGCGGAAACCGCGGATTCGCCGCGATGTAATCGAAATACGCCCCCAGATATTCCAGCATCTTCTGCCGCGGAGGCAGTTTGCTGTCCAGCACCGGCATCACCCGTGCCCGCAGCCCGCTGAACACATGGTCCAGAACCGCTTCGTACAATGCATCCTTGTCCTCGAAGTAGTAATAAAGCAGAGCCTTGTTGACGTGCGCCGCCCGCGCGATCGCATCCGTCCGAGCCCCCGCAATCCCATGCTCGGCAAATTCCGCCACCGCCGCCTGCAAAATCGCCGCTCGGCTCTCCTCCGGCTGCCCCCGGGTCCCCAGACGGGAGGCGCCCGACCGACCCCCACCGCGACTCGACCCACCTGGAAGACGCGCCGCCATAGATCCTGTCATATAATTAACCAGTTAGTTAGATTGTACCTTTTGTAATTCCGCGAGGCAAGATCCAAATCATCGCGTAGCTAACAGCCAGCACCACGCCCGAAGCGGGGACGATTCGGCTGATTGTCTACCATCACGCGTGGACCGCGCCGACGAGCTGATGAACTACCGCAGGTTCCTCGAAAACAGGTTGACGGAGAATGAACCGCAGTCCCGGAGCAGTGTTGCGCGAAACCCCAAATCTTCCAGTCTTTTTACGCTCTCCTTCGTGTCACATTGATCGTGATGCAGCTCGAACACGGCATGTTTCACTTTGCGGAGAAGATTGGGGTAGTTCTGAATGAACAGTAACTCCGAACCCTCGATGTCGCACTTTAAGAGATCGATTTCGGGCCTCTCTCCCATCACGGAGTTGAGATCGACGAAATTTACTTTCGTTCCTTGCGCGGCTACAGTATTCACGATCGTGCTTTTCACGTGGATGGCGCTTTCCCGAATAAAGGCGCTGCCCTGAGGCTGGCCGACCAACCCGCAGATCAAAGTCTCCGGGCCTCGCCGTTCTCGTTCGCTCGACATGCGTTTCTTGAGCTCAGCAAATGTTTTCGGGCTGCCCTCGACCATGGTGATGTCAAGGCTCTGCTTTTTGCCGGCCAGCAGGTCGAGAATTCGAAATGCGAAATATCCGACGTTCGCGCCGAGATCAAGCACTACGAGAGGCCGCTCCGGAGGAACAGTGTTCAAAGCTGTGAGGATTGCGAGATCGTATTCGCCATCCACAAAGATGTCGTTATAGGTCCACCACTCGCCCATGCTCGACACTTTGACAGTGAGACCCGAGCGGAGGGTGTGCTCAAGGCGGAGCGCACGATAGAGGGTTTGGTAGAGGAACTTGCTCTTGATTCGCCAGTAGCACTCGCGTAGCCGGTCTTCGACCGAAACTGGCAAAACCGACGCGAATTTGAGGCCGCGAGGCAAGGCGCTTAGCATCCTACCATGACAAATCGGTTGTTGATGCCGCCTAAAAGCCGCCGCCGAAACTTCTACTCTGATCCGCCCGCGATCGAAGGCACGAGCAGCACTTCATCCCCATCCTGGAACGAATAGGAAGCGCCTCCCAGAAAGCGAATATCCTCCTCATTCACATAAATATTCAGGAACCGCCGCGTCTCCCCTGCTTCATCCCGCAAATGGGGCTTCAAGTCGGGAAACTGCTGGTCGAGCTCCGAGAACAGCTCAGTGAGATTCGCAGCCGAGCAGACAACGCGAGGTGTCCCAGCCGTAAGCCGCCGCAAAGCCGTGGGAATTTGAATGGTGATGCTCATAGAAAACCTCCCGGGCAAAAAGCCCAAATGAAAATGTGACAGTCGTCGATCGGCGGTCGTCGATCGTTAGTCTTTAGCGAGCCCAGCTAAACCCGCCGCGAGCGTTTGCGCCCCGCGAGCGACAAACGACCAACGACTGGTGTCCCGCGACTAAGCGACCGCAACCGCCGACGAAGCTGCCGTCTCCCTGAACGTCGCCGGCAAACTCGCCGCCTTCGTCGCCAAGTAAGCTTCAAACTCGGCAAGTTTCGGAGCGATCGGAGTTTCGGCCTCGTACGCGTTGGCCAGAACGTCGGTGGTTTTGAGTCCGTTGCCCGTTATGCAGAGCACGGTCGTTTCATCGGGCAGAATGCGGTCCTGCTGGATCAGCTTGCGCGCGGTTCCAACCGTTACCCCGCCCGCGGTCTCGGTGAAAATGCCCTCGCTCTCCGCCAGCAACTGGATGGAGCTGACTACTTCGTGATCGGAAATATCTTCCGCCCATCCGCCGCTTTTGGTGATGGCCTTCAGCGCGTAATGTCCGTCGGCTGGATTGCCGATCGCCAGCGAGCGCGCAATCGTCTTCGGACGCTGCGGCTCAATCTCGCTGCTGTACTGTTTGATCGCGGTGGAAATCGGCGAGCACCCAGTCGCTTGCGCGCCAAAAAACCTTACCGGCTTGGGATCGACCAGTCCGAGGAGAATCAGTTCATCAAACGCTTTCTTGATTTTCGTGATCAGCGATCCGCCCGCCATCGGCACCACGATGTTATCGGGCAATCGCCAGCCCAGTTGCTCGGCGATTTCATAGCCCACCGTCTTCGAACCTTCGGCGTAATACGGACGAAGATTGACGTTCACGAATCCCCAGCCATGTTCGTCCGAACGATGTTCGTCGGCGATCTGCGAGCACAGGCGATTGACATGGTCGTAGCTGCCGTTGATGCGCACCAGCTCCGCGCCAAACACTTGTGTGCCCAGAATCTTCGCCGGCTCCAGATCCGAAGGAACAAAAATCCACGCCTTCAAACCTTCGCGAGCCGCTTGCGCCGCCAACGAGTTCGCGAGGTTGCCAGTGGAAGAACAAGCGACTGTATCGAACCCGAAGCTGCGAGCATTCGCGAGCGCGACCGCAACCACTCGGTCCTTGAAGCTCAAGGTAGGCAGGCACACCGCATCATTTTTAATAAAGACCCGGCGCGATCCAATCTTGTCGCCGAGTCGCAGAGCGCTCACCAGCGGCGTGTATCCCACCGGCAGCGAAGGCTGAAATCCCGCCGGCAGCGGCAGCAGTTCGCGATAGCGCCACATGTTCGGCGCGCGCGAGGCGAACAGTTCGTGCGAGATGCGCGATCGAAGTAAATCGTAGTCGTAGGTGATTTCGAGCGGCGAGAAACAGTCTTCGCAGATACTGCGCGGTTGGTTGCCCCAAGTCTTGCCGCATTCGCGGCAGCGGAGCTGGTAGGTGCTCGTCTCCATTTTGCAACTTCTTTCCGTGACTGCGGGACGAGCCGGGTATAAATTACCCCAGTTAACACAAAACCCCTTTTCCGAATGGGAAAAGAGGCTCGGGATACGCGAACAAATCGCAATCACCCCGAATCTCATGGTCCCCGTTACCGGGCGAGAGTTGGCACCTGACGGTCGGGATATATGATCCCGATCCGGTTGCCGTGGCGTCCTAGGGCTCGTCCCTCAGCCACTCTGCATGAAATTCCCATTTGCTCAAAAAAGAGCAAACTTGGGATCAAATACTACAACCGACCAATCGGTCTGTCAAGCGCTTTGTAAGCGGTCGAGCGGAAAGCGGCCATTCGCTCCGCGCTGGCCGCTTCTGCTACTCTCCCCCCATGGACCACCTCTGGACTCCGTGGCGTTACGCATATGTTACTGGCGCCGACCAGAAATCAGGCTGCATCTTCTGCAACGCTCCCAAAGAAAGCGACCAGCAGGCCCGCATCGTCCACCGCGGGGCGCATTGCTACGTCATTCTCAATACATATCCGTATACGAATGGGCATGTCATGGTCGTACCTTATGCGCACTTGGACGAGTTGCACAAACTCCCCGCCGATGCCGCCTACGAGATGATGGTTCTGACTCAGCGGATGGAGGCCGTTCTGCGCTCTCTCTATCGAGCCGACGGCATCAATCTCGGCATGAATATCGGAAAAGCCGCAGGCGCCGGCGTGGCCGGACACATCCACATGCACATTCTGCCGCGCTGGGTCGCGGACGCCAATTTCGAGAGCGTCATCGGTGAAACGAGAGTGCTGCCCGAGGCGCTGGACGTGACCTGGGAGCGATTGCGGAAGGCCATGGGACAGGATTTGTAATTGGCAATTTGTAATTAGTAATTTGAAAAGCCGAGAGACTGCGGAATCCCCGAATTACAAATCACCAATTACAAATTTTTCTGCATCCAGGTCCACGCACTCGAGACGATGTCGGCGAGATTACGCTGGGCAGTCCATCCCAGCACTCTTTGGGCCTTCGCCGGATCGGCCACCAGAACCGGAGGATCGCCCGGCCGCCGCGGTCCGATCGTTCGCCGAACCGGCCGTCCCGTGACCTTTTCCGCTGCCCGGATGACTTCGAGAACGGAATGTCCGCGGCCTGTCCCCAGATTGACGGCCAGCGAGCCGCCGCCTTCTTCATCGCCGCCTCCTTCGAGGTATTGCAACGCCCGCACGTGCGCATCGGCGAGATCGTTAACATGAATGTAATCGCGCAGGCAGGTGCCGTCCGGAGTCGGGTAGTCGGACCCGTAGATTTGCAACTCGGCTCCGTTCGCGGTGGAGGCGGCAAGCACCAGCGGAATCAGGTGAGTCTCCGGGTCGTGCATCTCGCCAATCTCGCCGCTTTCATCGGCTCCCGCGGCGTTGAAATAGCGCAGCCGCACCGAGCGTAGTCCGTAAGCGCGGCTGTACGCCTCGAGTGCGTTTTCGAAAAAAAGCTTCGATGCGCCATAGGGATTGACCGGCTCGCGCGGCGTCTGCTCGGAGATCGGAATTTGCTCGGGGATGCCGTACACGGCGCAGGTGGAGGAAAACACGAAGCGGCGAATGCCGGCGTCCAGCGCGGAATTCAGCAGGCTGAGCGCGCCGAGGACGTTGTTCCGGAAATACTTGCGCGGGTTCTCGACCGACTCTCCAACATAAGCGTGGGCGGCAAAGTGCATCACCGCATCCACGCGCGCGAGCACGGGCCGGAGTTTGGCTTCGTCGGCGATGTCGCCCTCCACAAGTTCGAAGCCGTGCGCCAACCGGCGGAAACCGGTTGAGAGATTGTCATAGACCACGACCTCATAGCCGGAACGCCGCAGCGCGCGCGCCGCATGACTGCCGATGTAGCCTGCCCCGCCCGATACTAAGATCGCCAAGAGAAGCCTCGCATGATTCCACGGCCTGAGTTTTTCTACGCAATCATAATTGACGCGAAAAGCGCCCGCCCCGAGATGATACCCATCACGCTTCGTTTGTGACAGAGGAGCCGCTGGTGCCCCACTCATCGCGCTCTTTGCGATGAGTGGGATTTCACCGCGGTCGCTGCCGACTGGTGTAGAATTTGAAAGTCAAACCCCACGCTGTCATCCTCGGCAGCGGATTCCATCGGGACGTAGCGCAGCCTGGTAGCGCACTTGCTTGGGGTGCAAGGGGTCGCGAGTTCAAATCTCGCCGTCCCGACCATTTCTTAGTGGCTCAACGGTTTGCCCCCCTGTGGCGCATCGCTGGGCTGTGTGTGCACCTCAGGCTTCCGCAGTGGGCTATCATATTTGAATGCGGCGGCAGATCACCGAAAGGTTCTGTTCGTGGAAAGAAATCTTCTGGGGTAAAGCCCTGCTAGTAGGTACCACTCTTTGGGTCATCCTCGGAGCGTGGGACTTAATCAAGAGCGAACTTCTACCTGACAAATATCAGTCATGGACGCCCGTTGCTAAAACGCCGCATCTGTCATGGCGCACCTGGATCATTGCTCTATTGGTGATTCTGCTAGGGGTGTTGTTGGAGGGTGCACACGCTGCAATACAAAAACGAGATAGGGCAAACGCAGAATTGCAGGCCCAGATGGTGAAGCAAACCATGGCTGCCCACGGTAAGACGACCATGAACCGGGATTGGCCAGGGGACTGGAAACTAGCTGAAGATGGATTTAGGAGACATGAGAATTCGTCGGTTAGGGCCGACTGGTTTCGTGATTCTTCAGGACCGGTAGAGACGTGGAGACTATGCGGAGATAGGTTAGACGTGGTTCACGATTGCGAAGCACTATGTTTTCAGGCCGGAAACCTCTTAGTTGTTTCGCCTATGTCTAGCCGTCTTTCTGTAGAACTGCGGTCGCATGAGGATGCCACTGATAGATGGCTTTACTTTCTGAAGGACCGCTACGGATTAGGGGACCTGATGACCGGCACCTCCATAAGCAATGGGCAAAGTTACGCCGCCACTGCCGGTTCAATTCGCAATCTCGCTGCGACTTCGGCGCGAGCGTGTATTGAATGCGGAGCCAAGAGCTTCAACGGCTAGAGCGATCCAGAGGTGGGCATTTCGCCTTGTATTCGCTGCGCCCTTTTGGCTATCATTCATCGTATGGTGGACACTTCATCCTGGCTTGGTGAGGTCTGGTGAGGTTTGGTTCAAAGAAATGGTGCGTGTCGAGAACGGAGGATTGCTGTGAGTTACGTTGAGGCGAAAAAGCAGTTCAATGATGCAAGCGGCTATTCGCAGGATGTTGCGATTCAGAGTTTGGGCGCGGGATTGGTGCAACTAACACAGTCAATTCAGAACGATATGACCGCACTGAAACGCGAGGTCGAGGGTCTGAAGAGAGAACTGTCGAGCGTCAAAAACAGCGTTAGGAATTTGTGAACTTGGTTCCGTGGCGGGTCGCCCGCCCTACCATCGTCATTTGAAAATCCGACATGCTTGCGGTTTAGCCCGCCTGAATAAGCTCTCCTGCCTTCTGCGCGAGATGCTCGGAGCGTGCCTTGACGAAATCGGCGTACAGTCTGGACCCGTTACGGAAGGCAGGTGGCACAAGGGCTCGATCAAAAACATCGTCGCGGATTGTCGCTGGGATTTTCGGAAAGTAATCGACCGGGTTGCTATCGCTGATCTCCTTGTTGTCAGACGACGTC
This sequence comes from Terriglobales bacterium, assembly GCA_050012595.1. Lineage (GTDB taxonomy): Bacteria > Acidobacteriota > Terriglobia > Terriglobales > Acidobacteriaceae > Acidiflorens. The sequence goes on along the minus strand of JBEKGW010000011.1, from coordinate 16,857 downwards.
AACATGCAGATGTTCGCGACGATGTTGGCCTCATGAAAGTGGATGCCCTGCGTTTGCAAATATGCTTTCGGGTAGATGTGGTGAAATTCTCGCGCGTTGTAGGCTGATAATGCATCGCTGAGGTCCACGGGAGCGCCCGACAGAAAACTCTTGGGTTCCAGTTGCGCTAACAAGCAGATTGCCGCTTTTGCGACCGTCGAATTGATTCGCCAGGTTTTCTGAAATGTCGATGCGTCCACGATCGAGGCGAGCTTGTCGAACGCCGGTTTGCCGGATGCCAGATCCATCATTCTCGACAGATCCTCCATCACTAAACGATTTGTACCGGCCTTGTACCGTTGGGTGAATGCACAATGCCAGAACCACCTGCGAAGGCTCTTTCGCTGATCCGCGCTCGGTTTCAGAGTACTGGCGAAAAAACGTACCAGCGGCACAAGCATGATCGGAAACGGCACGAAGACAATGTTCTTGATTCGGAACTCGCTCTCGAGGAAATCGATAGTGGCATGCATCGCCTGCTTGAGTTTGGACATCCCAGCCACCAAAGTTTCCGGCTTGACGTCAACTAAGCCATCTCCGTCAATGTTGTCTGTGACAACAGCCGCCAAGCACCTCATGACCTCAGTTCTGTCGAGGTCCTCATAGCCTTTGTCAGCCAGTCGATCAAGCAGCGACTGGATTTCGTCTCGCAGGTCGAATTGATCGGACCACGTCCAGGCCGCCAGTAGCTCCAGAGTGCTCAGAGTTGTTCCTGAGGAGTTGATGCGTTGGAAAACACGGCACACCTCTTGGTTGGTACGATCCTTGATCGTCACTACTGGGAACTCATAGTCCTTGAATCGCTCCGTCAGACCGGCGATGACTTTCTGATCGGTCGCAGGAAAACGCTGCAGCTCGGGAAGAAGCTTGGTGGTGTCGAGGATGTTTCTCAGAGGAATTGACGCCGCGGGATCAGCCGCAGAGGAATGGACGAACTCGCCAGAGTTAGGAACGAAGGCTATGTCAAGCCGCTTAGCAAGTACGACATCGTCGGTGGGCGCATCCGAATTGAAGACCCCATACAAAGTACTTAGCCGTTGCTGACCATCGAGGACATACTGGACCGGGTAATCCTCAGGCGTCACTGGAAGCTTAAACCCGCCGACGTTACGCTCATGCTTCAGCCGTTCTTTAGTTGACCAGAGTAACAAGGAGCCGACCGGATAGCCCTGATAAATGGAGTCGAGGAGACTAGTGATTTGCTCGTCCTTCCAGACGTATTCTCTCTGGAAGACAGGAATCTTGATGTTTCCCTTTGCCACATCCGTGAGCAGAGAAGCGATTCGAGGGTTCGAGGGCGTAATCTTATGCGCTGATGTCATTATCGAGTGCCTGGAAAGATTGTAAGTGGGTACATGTAGCTCAAGAGATATCTCCTTCGATACCTATGGGAATCGACATTTGTAACTTCCCAGCCTCCGATTAGACGTTCTTGGCGGGTGGCACACCCTACCATCTTCATTTGAAAATCCGGAGGGTGCCCCGTCCAAGCTCCGCTTGGGCGGGCCCGTTGATGTTGCAATCCCTCGAAGTACCCCGAAAATACCTCATCTTTTTTCATCACAAACGCCCAGTGAGCACCATCACAGACCTCCAACCGCCCGTCGGCGACAATGGAGTCGACCTGTAGCAGGGCCAAGGTGTGCCCGTCACCAAGACGCACCTCAAACCTGCCCCAGCACCACTAGTCGGCGCTCTTTGACAACACGAAGTTGAGGCAGTCAGCTGTCAAGCCCCCCTGCCGAAATCCTGCGAGCGGGCCCAATAAGCTAACTCCTTATTCCGGAATATTTTACATATAACTCCTTTAAACTCAAAGATTTGAAAGGAATTTCCAGCCAAATCTATGATTCTAAAGGGTCGTGATATAAAAAAAATTGTGACGCCGAGGAAACAAGCCGCACAGAAAGTGGGGACAGTCGAGCTAAGTCCTTAGTTTTGAATATTTTGCAAGTAAGTCTTTATTATTCAATATTTTAGCGGAAATAGGGGGGGTGGGGGGGGCTGGACCTGACCATTCCCATCATAGTGGATCACAACCGGCCCGCGAGTCCAGCCCCCTGTGATCCGAGCCCTTGCATTTTTCCGGCGTTTGGGGCAACGTTTCACGTTGGAAAGGAGTGCCCCCGAAATCATGATTACCGTTCTCATCCACCACGAAATCGCCGATTATGCGGCCTGGAAGGCGGCGTTCGATTCCGCCTTCGACTGGCGCCGCAAAAACGGCGAGCTCAGTTGCCGTATTTTCCGCAGCGCTGGAAACGTCAACGACCTCACACTTTTCTTCGAATGGGAGAGTCTGGAAAAGGCGCGCGCCTTCATAGTTTCCGAGGAACTCAAAACTAAAATGGCGAATGCGGGTGTCAAAGGCTCGCCTCGAGTCGACTTCCTCGCTGAGGTGCACAGCCTCCGGCGCAGCGCTGCCGACTGAGCAAGCAGGGAGTTTGGCAAGGCTGGGAATCGATTTCCGGCAGTTGGCATCGAATGGGGCTGAGCCGGCAAACAGGACCGGAAGCAGATACCTCTGGCAATTTCCTCCTCTTCTGGCTTGCCCCCAATTTCGAAGTTTCAGGAGAACTTCATGGCTAAGAAACCGAGCTCCACCAATTCGAGCAAAGCTTCAGCGCAACCCCGCTTCCACCAGAGCGCCCGCGAACTCCAGGCATTTGGTACAGTGACCGCTGAGATGCCGTTGCAACTGATCGAACCGGTACGACTGGAGATAACCGAGCAACTCAATCAACTGTTGGCCGACACCATGACGCTTCGGGATCTCTACAAGAAGTCCCATTGGCAGGTGTCCGGAGCCACGTTCTATCAACTTCATCTTCTGTTCGATAAACACTACGCAGAACAGAGCGAGATCGTCGACACGATCGCGGAACGAATCCAGCTTCTGGGCGGAGTCAGTATCGCCATGGCGGCCGACGTCGCCGAGTTGACCCGGATTCCGCGACCGCCCAAGGGCCGCGAAGAGGTTCCCGTGCAACTGTCTCGCCTGCTGGACGCGCACGAGGTCATCATCACCCATTGCCGTGAACTCGCGGAGCTTGCCACCAAACTCGGCGATGCCGGCACCAACGATCTGGTGGTGAGCGATGTGCTTCGCCCCAGCGAACTGCAGGCTTGGTTCCTGAGCGAACACCTGGTCAATGCGCCGCTGGTCGAAGCCGAGCCCCTGCGGCAATCGGCATAAGACAAAAAGATTTGCGAAGGAATGCACGCGGGCTTCATAGCCCGCGTTTTTATTGGCGGCTAGTGGCGTGCGGAAAGAATGTGCAGGATCTGCTGCAGTTCATGCCGGAAGTGCGCCACACTCACGGAAGGATTCATCGGAAACGGGAGGGCGGACTGGGTCCGATCGGACTTGGTCACCTCGCGCAACTGCAGCCGCGCACCCGCGATCGTGAAGCCGTCGTCGTAAAGCAGCTTCTTGATCCGCACTACCGACTCTACATCGCGCTTGCGATACATGCGCTGCCCGGTGCTGCTTTTTACTGGCTTGAGCTGCGGAAATTCGGTTTCCCAAAACCGAAGTACGTAGGCAGGCAGACGGCACAAGCCGGCGACTTCGCCGATGCGGAAATACAGCTTGTCCGGAATGATGATTTCGGCGTTGCGGGCCGCTTTCTTCGACGCTTTCTTGCGCAGGCTCATGAAGGCCGCTTTCGTACTCCTGTATACGCGTTTCTAGCACGAGCCGCGCCGCGGGACAACCCCTAATGCGCCCAGAAGTACGGTCGGCACGCCGAAATCAGTCGATGGTCGTTAGCCGATAGTCGTTTGTCCTTCGGGGGTCACCCTTAGGTTTGCCAACGACCAACGACTATCGACCAACGACCCACAAAGGAAAAGCCTCTCAAGAGGTGCTTCTCCCGAGAGGCTTTGGGGAATTTCTGAACAAGCGTCTGTCCGCTTAGTGTTTCTTTTTCTTGGCGGCTTTCTTCTTGGTTGCCATGAAGTGTTTCCTCCGTTTGAACGATTTTGTTCTCCCAAGGTTCTCGACAGGGCACCTTGATGCCCGCGCCACTCAACTCATAGTATGAGCAGCTGTCCTACCACAAGATATTGCCATTTGTATGTAATTTGTCAATGAAAATTTCACTCCACCGTGCGATTTTGGTGAAGTACGTGCTTAGCTTGTGCGGGCGCCCTTATGCAAACTTTCATCACCGCGGCAAAACCTTCTCGTCCGCAATCGATGAAGGCGCGATGCTTGTGCGATAATTTCAGAAGAAATTTATGTCCGATCACAAAGTCTTCTGCGCCAAATTGAAACAGGAATTGCCTGGGCTCGCCGAGCCTCCGTTCGACAGCGACTTGGGGCAAAAGATCTACGAGCAGGTCTCGCAACAGGCGTGGGACCAGTGGGTGGAACACTGCAAAATGTTGCTGAACGAATATCGCCTGAACCCGGCACGCAAGCAGGATCAGGAAGTCATCGTGAAGCAGATGGAGCAGTTTTTCTTCGGTGAAGGATCCGCGCGTCCCGCCGAATACGTTCCCCCAACGCACTGAGCGCACTGCGAGCGCGAACTGATCTAAAAACGCTGCCGGGCAAGCCATCCGCGGCCGTCAGCCGATTTCGCAGGCGGGTCGGAGGCTGGTTACTGACTGATTACCTCCGGCCTCTCAGTCGGTTCCCAATTCATCATCTCGTAACACTCCTCGGCGACAATGGAGCCGTGGCGCCGCAGGTCACAGCACCGCAGATCCATGACACGCTGATCCTCTCGGATCTGCACCTCGGCGCGGACATGAGCCGCGCCCGCGAGGCGTTGCGCGTCCTGCGGGAAAATCAATATCGCCGCCTCATTCTGCTAGGCGATATTTTTGCCGACCTCAATTTCGGACGCTTGAAAAAAGAGCACTGGAAATTTCTCGGCTTCATTCGCAAGCTCTCTAATCCCAAGCGCCATGTCGAAGTGGTCTGGGTCGAAGGCAATCACGACCACGGCCTGGCCGAAATCATGTCCCATCTGGTGGGTGTCCGCGTGTACCACGAATATCAATGGGAATATCAGGGCCTGCGCCACATCGCCGTGCACGGCCACCAGTTCGACGGCTTCGTCGTGAGCAATGTTCGCGTCAGCTATCTGATAGGGACGCTGCTCTATCTGCAACTGCAAAAGTGGGATTCGAAAAACAAAACTGTGACCCGTTTCCTCGACCGGCTTAACACGCGCTGGCTGCGCTTGTCGCCAAAGGTCGCCGAGGGTGCCCTGGCCCATGCCCGTCATCATCACGCGGCGCGCATTTTCTGCGGCCACACCCATGCCGCCTTGCACAAGCACGAGCACGGAGTCGACTATTTCAATTGCGGAGCCTGGATTGACGAGCGTCCTACCTACATCACCGTTGGTGAGGAGGGAATCCAGATCCATGAATACATTGAGCGGCCTGACGATCATCATCCCCGCGAAGAACGAGGCCCGGCTGATCACGAGCCTGCTGAATTCGCCGATGAGGCCAGCCTACTCGAAGATGGCGAGTATGAGAGCGTTAGTCGCTGACGCCAACTCCACCGACGGCACGGTCTTCCGCACGGACTTCCGAAATTTATCTCGACGCAAGTCAGGTGACTCTTGCGCAAATTGACTATCGTTTTTCACCACGCCGGCGGAGGACATCAAAGTGCAGCCGACGCTCTCAAAGGTACTCTCTCCGGGCAAGAGCATCCTTGGGACGTCAGCCTTCTCGACATTCAGGAGTTGCTCGATCCCCTCGACCTCCTTCGTCGCGCCACCGGCCTGCGCATTCAGGACACCTACAACCTGATTCTCCGCCGAGGCTGGACGCGTTTCACGCCGCAACTCCTGGTCGTTCTGCAGGGGACGATCCGTCTCTACCATTCCCCGATCGTGAAAGCACTTCGAGCTTATTGGGCCGAGCATCCGGCGGACCTGGTGCTCTCCGTAATCCCGCACTTCAATCGCGAGATCGCCGACAGCCTTCGCCCGGTTGAGATGAGAACACCCGGCACACGAACGCCCTTTGTCACTCTAATCACGGATTTGGCGGATTACCCGCCACACTTCTGGATTGAGCGCGAGTCAGAATACATCATCGCCGGTACGGAACGCGCCCGACAACAAGCCCTAACCATCGGCCATTCCGCCGACCATATCTTCCAGACATCTGGAATGATTCTGAAGCCAAAGTTCTACGAAAAGACCACTGTCGATCGCGTCTCTGAAAGGAAGCGGCTCGGCCTGGAGACCGATTGTCCAACAGGCATTGTCCTGTTCGGAGGCTATGGCTCCCAGGTGATGGTCGACATCACCAGGAAACTCAACGAAGCCGGCAGCGGCGTACAGTTAATCCTGATTTGCGGCCATAACGAGAAGCTCGCCGCTGAGCTCAAGAACCTGCAGACCAGAAAGCCAATCTTAGTCGTCGGATTTGCTCAGAACGTTGAATACTACATGGCCTTGGCCGACTTTTTTATTGGGAAACCAGGCCCTGGCTCGATAAGCGAGGCGCTGCAGTTCCACTTGCCTGTGATCGTTGAATGCAATTCCAAGACACTGCCGCAAGAGCGCTACAACGCGGAATGGGTGACCGAGAAAGGTTACGGGATCGTCGTGCCGAGCTTCAAAAGAATTGCGCCCGCCGTTCAACACTTACTGCAGAGTGCGACTTTCGATGAGTTTCGGCGGAAGGCCAACGAGTATTCGAATCACACACTCTTTGAAGTGCCGGCCGTCCTGGAAAAATGCGCAGAGCGTACGGCGGCAACAACTCAATCTCCGGCTGCTGTCTAAATCCAGTCGCCGCAAGGCCTCAGATCCAAACTCCTAGAAATGCACTGCGATGCCGGTCGAGAAGCGCACGCCATTCTGGCCGTCACCATAGAAACGAGTGTTGATCCAATCGAGCTGTCCGCGGAACGTTATCGGCCCGGCGATCCGATAATCCAGACCTCCGCCGGCCGCGTTCACGAACGAAGTATTCGAGTCCGAAATTCCGTTGCTCCGGCTGATGTGCCCCACGCCCACTAGGAACTCCGCGAACGGACGGAAGCGCTGGACTTGTACCGACACTCTGGGACCGAAAAGAACATTGTGTTCAGCAACGTCGACGAGTAGGGGACATCCCATCGCCGGGCAATAGTAAGTATGGTTGCCGTAGTGGCCGTCCACATCGAGCACCACACCAATCCAAGGCGCGAACTTTCCTTCCAGTGTTGCATCCCACCCATTCAGATTGGTAGTGTCGTTCGAGACGACGGAAGTACGGTCGTAGGAATAGCCGAAGAATACGTTTCCCTTCGTCGGAATCTGCGCCCAAGCAGCGCTCGCCAGCATCGTCAATGACAAGACAACAGTCCACAGTCTTCGCATTGTTTTTCTCCTTGCGTGCAGTTTGAAGCATTGCGATTTGAGATGTGTAGCCCAATATAGATGCAAGCGCGGCAGAAAACTTTGCCCGGCCACGCAACGCACTTGGGCAGATTAGCGGAACATCGCGGCAAAAAATCCCCCGAGTTTTCTGAAGAACCCGCGCGCCGGCGCGTGATTCGCCGACGCCGTTTCAGTGCCAGCCGGTTTCGGCTTTTCGTTAGTGGGCGGGGGAAGCGGAGCCGCCAAAGCCGGTGCCGCTTGCGGACGCGAATCGAGAGGCAGTGCGCGCACATCCTCAACCGGCGCGGGCGGGGGGCCTGTTGCGTGGAACACAAACGGCGCCTCTACCTGCACGTGAAGTTCGTTCGGCGCAACCGAGGCGTCAAGTGGAGCGGCCGCTGCCGGTAACCCGGTCGCGGGCGCGCCTTCCACATGAGCCGTCTCCGCAACCGACGCCGGGCTCGCGTTCAGAGGAGGCAAAGCGCTCTGCGCTCGGCTTTGCATGGGCAGATTGTTTGTCGCCCGCAGCGGAGGGTCCCGCGGTGGTGGACATCCGCACTCGAGCGGCACCGCCATATCCACACGATCGAGCTGCCCGGAACGAAACACGAGCTGGTCGGTTGCCTTGACCTGGTAAGTGCGATCGCCGAGTAACTCGGTGACAATCGCCGATGCCGTGTTGCCGGGCAGCGCGCGCACGCAGGTATTACCCTGGTTGTCCGCGCTGATGGCATAGTGAAATTCCCCCGGCCCCACCAGCAGAATGCGGAAGTCTGGCGTCATCACGGAATCCGAAGAAGCGTCGAGCGCGAAGTGCGCTTCGAGCGCGCCCGTGTTCATGCTGAGCATCAGGTTATGCCGGTTCTGCGACGGAGTCACCGCCACGGTCGTTCCCGGACACACATGCACCTTGCCGCCGCTCGAAAGACTGAGGACGGCGGTATCGGGTCCGGCGGTAATCGAAGAACCTGAGCCCCCGTCATTTCCAGCCAGCGCCAGCGGGCCGGCCGCGCGCACCGCCATCACTACCGGTTGTGGCGCTGGCGTCAGGCTGGGAACCGTAGGTGGCTGAAATGGCGAACTGTTCGCCTGGTTGGGATTTTTCCCGAGATGCACGACTAGGCGGTTTCCTGCAGCATCCCAGGTGTAGGCGCGCGGCGCAAGTAGATCTACCACCACGCGCGCTACTGGTGGATTCTGCTGAAACTGGTCGGCGCGTATTGTGCTGATCTGATCCTGCTGTACGCTGATCCGCTTCTGCTGCGTTTCCAGCCGCGCATTCGGCAGATCGATCACCAGCCGATCAGGGTCGCTGATCGCCTGGATCGAAGGAATCAACGGCTTCGTCGAGAGAATTTCGACTGCCTGGCCATCCTTTTCCTGCACAATCCGGAAGCTCTTGATCGCAGCAATCTTGCTCAAAGAAGGAGCGGCAGGCTTGGAGCCCGGCTTAACCCCAGGCTCAACCGTTGTCTGGGAACGAAGCCTGGGGGCTCCGAGTACGAGCATTCCCAGCGCAATAGCCGCGCACAAATCTGCCCGCAAACTGCAGCGAGAGAGCGGTTGCCGGAACGCCAGATTCGGCGGGAAGTCTTTCACGAAAGCACTCGAGTGTTACAGCAACCATACCACTCGGGGGTTCCATGGAAAAAGAGCACGAAAAAAGCGATGCTGGGAAAAGCGCGCGATCTATTACGAGTCGGCCAGGAACTCGTACTCATCAATGACGGCTGCCACCGCTATCTTGTTGGCGGGACTGCCACCTTCGACCCGCACCACACGGCCTTTGCAGCGCACCCGGATGCTTTCCGTCAGCGTGATCTCGGGCGGCAAGGTCAGCGTGAAATCAATCGCCGAGCCGGCCCGGATGGCGGAATCGACGTAGAAGCAGATTCCGCGCGCGCTGACGTCGCGGGTCTGCGCCGCGTGCTCCGGCTCATTTTCGCCGTAACGGACGCTTACTGGCAGACGAAGCGCAAACCGCCGCGTGGCCCGCTTATCATTGTCCTGCTGCGTCTCGGCCATCGAACCTCCGGAAATCGCCTGTAAGCATGGCAATTTGCGACCAGCCTGTCAAGACAAGGTTTCAGGAGTAGTGGCTCAGTCCGGTCGTCGTACTGACCAAGTAAAACAATTGTTATCCTGACCCTGAGCTTGCCGAAGGGGAAGGACCTGCGTACTGCCCAAATAAAAAATTGTCATCCTGAGCGAAGCGAAGGACCTGCTGTTTGCCGGCCGCAATCGTACACGTGGCTCGCCTCCCGTTCCAAACTGAGCCACTACCGTTTCAAGCTGTCGATCCGTCCCTCAGCCGCTACAATGAATTCGTGGTCTTCGTTCTCGATAACTACGATTCGTTCACTTACAACCTCGTCCAGTACCTCGGCGAACTGGGCGCCCAGGTCGAGGTTCGCCGCAACGACGAAGTGACGGTCAGCGAGATCGAGGCGATGCACCCCGAGCGCATCGTCATATCTCCCGGGCCCTGCACTCCGCAGGAAGCCGGCATCAGCATCGAACTGATCCGCCATTTCGCGGGCCGAGTTCCATACCGAGTTCCATACAAAGTGCCGTTGCTAGGCGTCTGCCTAGGACACCAGGCGATCGGCGCGGCCTTCGGCGGCCAGGTAGTTCGCGCGAAGACCCTGATGCACGGCAAGACCAGTCAGGTTGAGCACGATGGCAAGACCATCTTTCGCGGTCTGCCTTCGCCGATGACCGCGACGCGCTACCACTCGCTGATCGTCGCCGAGAACGGCCTGCCGAGCGATCTCGAAGTCAGCGCATGGACTCGCGATCAAGATGGCACGCGCGTCATCATGGGGCTACGGCACAGAAGGTTCCCGGTGGAGGGAGTGCAGTTTCATCCTGAGAGCGTGCTGACGGACGAAGGAAAAAAGCTAGTGGCGAATTTCCTGCGGAGTTAATCCCACTCATCGGTCAATGAGTGAAATCGGGATGTTACGTCAACAATGCGGGGATGCCAGCGCTACAATGGACAGCTCATGAACAAAATTCTCGAACTGGCAGGGTGGCGATGTCTTCTGAGCTGCCTGGAAACGCTCGAAGCTTGGGTGAAACTGCTGTGGTTATCCACGATGGCGACTTCAGGGCGCCGCCTGTGACGCCTGCACGGCGCAGCCCCCAGTACCGCTCCCCGTAGTCCCATTCCCTACGCAAGTCTCGTTCGCAAGTGAAGAGAAATAAATCTGTGAGGCGCCACTTGTGGTGGATATGTTGTCCATAATAATGCCGCTGGAACCGCCAGTAGTGGCGAGCCCGGCGGTCGCGGCAGTTGGAACCGTGGTCGACGTGCCGTTGGTCGAGACCAGGAAATTATAAAGACAAGCCCCTGTACAGGTGCCCCCGTCACCCACATTTCCGTTAGCCGTCACGCTCAGAAAAATGTAGTCGTCTGTGGTTCCGCCACTGCCGAATACCTCCGTCACCGGAGAACAGGCCCCTCCCGCGGCAGAGGTCAGCGGATTGATGACGTTGGCGGCCGGGCTAACGACATCGCCAGAGGTAACGAAAGCTGACATGGCTATTTGCATCAGCTTGGGGCGAGGAGTTCCGCTGCTGTCGTTGATCGCGCAGGTCCAAAGATTTCCGCTTGTTCCCGAGCCCGCGTAGTAGATCTGATCGAACGATCCGTCGTAGATGACGATGCTGGTTGCCCCAACTCCGAACACAGATTCCCGACCGCAGTTTGATCCTGACCAGGCGGTTGCACTCGTCGGCCTGCAGACGCCAGTGCCGATCGTGCTGTTACTGGCACTGAATTGAAAAACGCCGTTACAGCCCGTCGCATTATCGCAGTTATATGTGCCTGAGGTGTTCGTACTCTCGTCATCACCGACAAAAACATACACGAATCCGGTGCTGGAATCGACCAGCGGGGCGTCGACAATGCCTTTGCTGCCAGTCGCCGCGAGTTGGCTGCTTTTCATGACGGCGGCGCCGGCTGTCGTGTACGAGTAAAGAAAGCCCCCTGAGTCGGCGACGAAGATGTGCTTGGTTCCGGAATCGTACACAGGGCCGGTAAGTACGTTCGAGCTGACCGCAATCGGCCACGACACCGTCACCTCGGCGGGAGTTCCCAAGAAGACCCCGGTGAATTTGTGCAGCTTGCCGCTGTTATCGCCCACGTACATTATGTCATCTGCATAATCGTAGAAGGGCGGCGAGTTGGTGTCGTTGGCTGAACCGTTAAAACTTAGCCTCGTCATGCAGGGTGCAGTACAGGTCGGGTAATTGCTCGGCGTGACGTTGTTGGTCCCGGTGTCCATTTGCACCAGCGAAGAACTGCTTTGCCATTTCAGCAGCACCAGGCTTGCCACGTTGGACGAGTTATTCTGGACGAAGGCTAGCTGCGCACCAGTCGAAGAGAGAACGACCGATGTCGTGATCGCACTACCGTCCCCCGTCGCGCTGCCTTGAGGATAGGCCGTGTTGTATTGCCAATAGACCGAGGGCACACTGCCGGAACAGCTTGAGTAGAGGTTGCTGTAAGCAATGATGGTCGGCTGCGACGATGACCCCGCCAAGCCCGTGTTGTAGACAACGAAATTGTTGGCGCAGTTGGTTGTGGTGCCGAACGGGAATTTTGCAGGGTACTGACCTGCTCCTACAATGCCGCCACTGCCCAAGCTCATGGTCCAGTCGTTGTGCAACGGGCTTTTCCGACGCCGGCCCCGGCGTTCGCCGTCGATACCGGTCCCCCTTCCAGCGCGCTTCGCCTGCTGGATGACGAAGCGAGGGTCAGTAACCACCTTGTACCAGCGCTCGAACGACCCGTGGTTGACAGCATCGGCAAATGAGCCGGGATCGGAGAAGATGAGGTGGTGATGGGTCCAATCATCGGGCACGCCCCACATCCTGACCATGCTATTTCTCTGGGCCACCACAGGGCTCAGCATCAAGAACACACCGCCGATTGCAGCTAGTGATAACAGGACGGCCGAAAAAAATGATCTCTTGACCTTCACGATGCAACTCCTTGGCGAAGCAGGTCGCATTCTTCCGAGAACAGCTCAGACCCGATTCGGAACGAACCTTCTTAAATCCTAGCCACCTCTCTTGCCAGGGTCAACGCGTGCCTCGCAGGAGAATCAAACGAGTCAGCGGAAGCGATGGCAGTGTAACCCCTGGGGAGTGACACCTACGGCGGGGCTCCGGCTCGCGCTTCGCATCGTTGCCGTGAAATCCCGATTTCACTCATAGAGGTCAATGAGTTCCCATGGGCCTGCGGCCCACCCATAGGGATGAAAGCGCATTGCTAACGTAATCAGGCGATTACACTCACGACAAGATCGGTTCTATCCACTGCCCCTGGCCATCTCCACCGCCCGCAGCACTGCCCGCGCCTTGTTCTCCGTCTCTTCAAACTCACGCTGCGGATCGGAATCGGCCACGATTCCCGCGCCCGCTTGCAAGTACGCCTTCTTGCCTTTCATGAGCAGAGTCCGAATCGCAATGCACGAATCCAGATTTCCCGCGAAATCGGCGTAGAGGACCGAGCCGCCATACACTCCGCGCCGCGTCCGCTCCAGTTCTTCGATGATCTGCATGGCGCGAACTTTTGGTGCGCCGCTTAGCGTTCCCGCGGGAAAGCACGCGGCAAACGCGTCCATCGCATTCAGTTCAGGACGCAGCCGTCCTTCGAGCGCCGAAACCAGGTGCATCACGTGCGAGTAGCGCTCCACGTACATCAGATCGCGAACCTTTACCGACCCGTATTCGCTGACGCGGCCGAGGTCGTTCCGGCCAAGATCTACCAGCATCACGTGTTCGGCGCGTTCTTTCTCGTCCGCGAGCATTTTCATTTCCAGTGCCGCGTCTTCCGCTTCGTCGCGTCCACGCGGATGCGTCCCCGCAATCGGACGGTATTCGAGCTTTCGTCCTCCTCCCGCGGCGCGCACCAGCATTTCCGGAGACGAACCCAGCACGTGCATTCCTGCAGAATTCTTTCGTCCGCCGCCGAACCGCAAAAAATACATATACGGCGACGGATTCACCGTCCGGAGCGCGCGGTAGAGATCGAGCGGAGCGATTGCCGGCTCGAAATCCCAGCGCTGCGAAAGCACGACCTGGAAAATATCCCCGGCGGCGATGTACTCCTTGGCTCGCCGGACGCTTTCCAGAAATTTGGGCTTCGGAGTGCGCGCCCGCGGCTTCATTTTTAACTTCGCCAGCTTCGACTTCGTGGCAGCTTTGCGCCAGTGCGCCGGCTTCCATCCCGCGGCGAGTTTTTTCTCGATACCCGCAATGTCCTTCACGGCCCGCTCGTACGCAACCTTGGGCGCTTCCCGCGTCACGTCCGCCGACGCCACAATGTGGATCTGGTGGCGCAGGTGATCGAAAGCGAGCACGCGATCGAAAAACATCAGCACACAGTCGGGAACGTCGAGGTCATCCGAAGCGCGCTCTCCGATGTTCTCCAGCTGCCGCACAATATCGTAAGCGCAATAACCAACCGCGCCGGCGGTGAATGGCGGCAAGCCTTCCATCGTCGCCGGACGATGCTGCTGCAGCAGCTCCTTGATGACTGCGAAAACTTTTCCCGTGCGCCGCTCGACTTTCTTAATGCGGCCACGTTCGATCTTGATCTCGGCGCCACGCGACTCCAGCCTCAGAAACGGCCGCACGCCAAGAAACGTATACCGTCCAATCTTTTCTCCACCTTCGACCGACTCCAGCAGGAAAGCATCGGGCTCTCCGTCCGCCACGGCAAGAAAGGCGGAAACTGGTGTCAGCAAGTCGGCAGAGATCGACTTCGCCACCGGAACCAGCGTGGCGCCGCGTGACAATCGGGCGAACTCTTTGTAGTCAGGACGGATCATGGCTCTCCCGCGGATTTCATTATAAGGAATCTGATCGTTGCTCCCACGTTCCCCATTCATCACACCTTCGCTTGCCTAGCCTGCGGGCCGGCAATATACTTTGCGAGGCTTGCTTGCTTGACTTGGGCAGCAGAGTTTATCGCAATCATCCGGAGACTCTATGAAGACAGTGGACCTCGAACAGGAAACTAATCCCTGGCAGGCGCAAGCTGCCCGCTTCGATCTGGCCGCGAAAAAGCTGAATCTTGATGAAGGACTGTGGAGGGTTCTGCGGAGTCCGAGCCGCGAAATTATTGTTCATATCCCGGTGATGATGGATGACGGGCACCTGGAAGTCTTCACGGGATACCGGGTGCAGCACTCCATTGCACGCGGCCCTGCCAAGGGCGGACTGCGCTACGCGCCCGACGTGAACCTCGACGAAGTCCGCGCGCTGGCGAGTTGGATGACGTGGAAGTGCGCAGTGGTGAACATTCCGTTCGGCGGCGCCAAGGGCGGCATCATCTGCGATCCGCACAAAATGTCGCAGGGCGAACTGGAGCGCATGACCCGCCGCTATACCGCTGAGCTGTTCGATTTCATCGGGCCCGAGAAGGACGTTCCCGCCCCTGACGTGAACACCAACGAACAGACCATGGCCTGGATCATGGACACCTATTCCATGCATGCGCGCCAGACGGTCACCGCCGTCGTCACCGGCAAGCCGATCAACATCGGCGGATCGCGCGGGCGCCGCGAGGCTACGGGGCGCGGTGTTCTCATGGTCTGCGAACAGGCGATCAAGAAACTGCGTCTGAATCGCAGCTCTACCCGCGTCATCGTGCAGGGCTTCGGCAACGTCGGGTCGAACGCGGCGCGCCTCATGGCGGAAGCCGGATACAAAGTCATCGGCATCATCGAGGTGGACGGTGGCCTGTACAAAAAGGACGGCATCGACATGGAGGCGCTATGGGAATTCCGCCAGCGCAATGGCACGATTCACGGCTTCCCGGGCGCCGAGAAGTACGATCCGGCCGAACTTTTGCTCGTCGATTGCGACATCCTGATCCCTGCGGCGACCGAAAACCAGATCACCAGCCAAAATGCGGACCGCGTGAAATGCAAGATCCTGGCCGAAGGCGCGAACGGTCCCACGACCGCGGCCGCCGACGATATTCTCTCCGAGAAAAAAGTCTTCGTGATCCCCGACATCTTGGCCAATGCTGGCGGCGTCACTACTTCTTACTTCGAGTGGGTGCAGGATCGCCAGGGCTACTTCTGGAAGGAATCGGTGGTCAACGAGCACCTGTCGGAGATTATGATTGCGGCGTTCGATGATGTTGTCCGGTACTCCGAAACTCACGGCGTGAACAACCGGATCGCCGCCTACATGCTGGCGATCGACCGCGTGGCATACACCATCCGCCAGCGCGGAATCTATGCCTAGCTTGTGGAGGGACGGGCGCCCTCGCCCGTCCTCAAGATGCAACTTGCGAGGAAAAATGAATTACTCACCAGGCAAACTTACTCTATGGATGCTCATTTTCTGCTTGATGCTCGCGGTCGTCATTTCACCTGCTTTGGCAAACGCCCAGGCGAGCGACAGCAGTTCCGCCGCAGCAAAACCCGCGGCTCAGGCTAGTCCCAGCGCAACTCCAGCCGCTCCCAAGGCGACCACCAAGGCGGCGGGCGCACCTACCAGCCAGGAGATTGCCGCCGCGAAAGCCAGCGGCAAGGTCTGGGTCAACACCGAGAGCGGCGTCTATCACAAGAACGGCCGCTGGTACGGCAAAACGAAGAACGGAAAGTTCATGACCGAAGCGGAAGCGAAGGCTGCCGGTTATAAACAAGCGCACAGGGAGTAATGAACCCCCTCAGGCGCGAATGTACTTCGGTCAAAACAACCAGTAAGGCGGGAAACGTCGAATCATTTGTGTGAATGAAAATATGAAGGGCGTCCTCGCGTAAGGACGCCCTTGATGTTCCGATCGGTGTTGATTATTGTGCAGGCGCGGCTTTTTCGGCGTGTTTTGGCGCGTGCTTTGCGGTTGGTTCAGGCGCCCAGTATCGAGGATCGGCGTCGATCCAGGATTTCTCCACATAGCTCCATTCCGGATTCACCATCCAGATGTTGTCGTCGACGCTGGCCACGCTCTCCTCCGAAAGCTTGCTCATCCGAGCCCCTCCTTCGGCGCCCAGCGCAGCGCCGAAATCCTTCTGATGCGCCAAGCCAGTGTCCAAGTCCTTGAGGGACCTCATCGGCACCAAGACAAGATAGGAGTCCGTTACACCCATCTGTCCTTGGTAAGTCGCCCAGGGGACGTTTTGGCCGCTCTTGAGGCTGGCGTCGCGATAAAGCTTCGTCAACTCCCCGAACTGTTCGACGTGACCGGAGCGCATATGAAAAACGATCACCTCCCAGTAATGGGAATGCGGTATGTCCGCTCCGGCGACGTTGTTGCTGAGGTCGGGGCGGTAATGCCAGATGGTGTAGCGGACCTCGGATATGTAAGGCGCCTCGCGCGCGTCCAGCGCGTCAAACTTAGCGTCGGCCGCCGCGTCGCCGAGGAGCCACTCCTCGTTCTTTTGCAGCGCTTCGTAAGAATCGTAGCCGGTGAGGTAAATCGCTCGAGGTGAGCCGGTCAGGGCCTCCA
>JBEKGW010000010.1:0-166000 GCA_050012595.1 Terriglobales bacterium | reverse complement strand
GAATAGAAACCCGGTGGAGAACAACATATGTCGCGCATTCAGATCACAGCAAAAGCAACAACGCAAGGAAGGAAAAAACAAAAGCAGACCTTGACCACAGGCGACCTGCTCATAGAAAACGGGCTTGTAGGAAGTGATGACCAGGATTCCGGAAAATATCAAGTCCGCGAACCAAGACCCGCCCGGGCTAGCCTGATGAGTTCCTTGGTCAACAAACCGCAGAACGACGCGCCGGAGTGCGCGATCGAAGTATCAGGAATCGAAAATCAGCCGATGTCACTCTGGGGTTAGCGCCCCTCCTTTTCAACTGCCGTCTTCTTCTTGCCAAATCGCCTCACTATGAAGTTTCAGCCGTGCTCGTCGGCGAGTAGTTTATTGATGTCATAGTCCTGCTCGTAGGCTCGCTCCGCCCGCTGGAAGTCATCAGGCCCTGGCCATGCGAGAAGCGCTCCATCTACGCCCGCACGGATTCGGTCGAATCCGAAAGTGTTCTTGTATTCGAAGACTGTGAGAACCTGGCCAACCGCGTCGCTGAGGAGTACATGGAGGTGGGTTTGATCGGCCAAGCGGCGGAGGACCTCGGATGTTTTGATATACAACGGGTTCATCACCTGCTCGTAGAGTGCTGATGGGCGTCCATTGACAATGGGCGGTATCCACCAGATCAGGAACAGGACCGGTCCGTATGTTGTCGTTGCAATGCCAGCTTTGAGATTGAGATTCACGCTTAAGCTCGCGAGCAAGTCATCCGGTTCCGGGTCAATCAATAGCGCTACCGCTTCGGGTCCGACACGCGCGTCGAGAGTAACCTCTTCAAAAAGAACGCCCGAACCTGGTGGCAGGCCCCCAAGAATCATGTAGCTCCAGTCGCGGCGTTCCGGCGCAAGCTGGTTGTTAATCGGCATTCTTCACCAATCCTTATCGGAGGCATAGTGCGGCACAATCCAATCTGACAGAATTGCCCGCAGGATCCTTATCAGAGACGTGGGAGTTGAAATGCCTCCTGTCCTAACAAGAACGATTACCACCCGTCCAGCTAATCTGCTCGTGGTGTTTCTGCTCGTGGAACTTTACAAACTCGGAGGTGCCAGATCAAGCGAAATTCTTTGCCCGACTGGGAGAACGAATCCGTAAGTTGCGTAAAGCCCAAGGCTTCAGCCAGGAAGACATGATCTCGTTCGGCTTCTCCGCGAGACACTGGCAACAGATTGAAGCCGGAAGGCCGATCACTCTAACCACTCTGCTTAGGATCTGCGAAGTTTTTCGCGTACCCGCGGCTCGCTTGCTGCAAGGTCTTGAAAGAAAAGAGCGTCCCCAGCCTTGATGTTCTCGAACGGGCGCGAAGGTTGGGGGTGGAGGTCAACTACGGAGATCTGGACGTTAGTCTGATCAAGAAACGCGCGAAGAAGGACAGGAACTCCCCCGAAGCGCAGATGATGCTACCGTTGGCCCTTGAAAGCTTGACGGATCAGAACATCACGGTTGAAGTTGGTCCGCGAAAGCCCAACGCGATAGAACTGAACGTCACGATCAAGTTCTCCCAGAAGCGCGCCCGGTCGTAACACTCTTTGCTAAATGTTTGCTGATGTGCTTTGCTTGAGGACGATCGGCAGTCTTCATTGCCCCCGTGACTGCTGCAGACCTCCGACACCGGACGCCGGCAGGCACTTATATCTGTCAGCTCAATTCTAGCCCGCATGGGGGATCGGGAAACGTCACAGCACGTTGCTGTGTGCTCCGGCATGTACTCCACGAGCGGCAGTTGTTCAGCAATCGCACTGTTTTGTTTTCGGTAGCTGCTAGCATCACCTTCTGCATCGATTTGTATTTTTCGTCAACAAAGCCGAAACGCTAAGCGGCGCCTCCGAAACTACCTACAATCACCTTGGACTCATTCACAATGGTGTCCACGTAGTCTGCCCACCATTGCAGCATCTTTTTTCGTTCTTCGGCGTATTCAGCCAGAATGTAGACGGCGCGGATGCCTTGCTTCTCATGACTCAGGGCCTTTTCGATCACATCCCGGTTAAAACCCTTCTCTGTCAGCAGTGTCGCGCCGGTACGTCGCAGATCGTGAATAGTGAGCGGATCCATGTCGAACGTAAGCCCCTCCAGGGCTTTGTTGAGCGCATTCGCCACAAAGGGCTTACTGATGCCGCTCCGGCCCGGCAGCACCAGCTCAGACTCCCCAGCCAGCGCCTTTAGCTCTTGCAATATCGCGGCAACCTGCGTGGATAGATAGACAATGTGCGGCTTGCCTGTCTTGGCGTTCTGTTCGGGGATGAGCCACTCTCCCGCACCAAAGTCCACATGCTGCCACCGCGCCTGCAATAGCTCCGACTTACGGACGAGTGTTAGCAAGAGGAGATGCAGCGCCAGCTTGAATTGCCGCCGGATGTTGCTCCGGTAGATGGTGTGGAGATAGAGGCGAATCTCTTGCGGGGTCAGAACACGGGAACGTTTGCGGGCCTTGCCAATGTATCGAGTCGCTACCATCGCAGCCGGGTTCATCGTTACCTGCTGCACTTCGATCGCATAGTCGAACATCTGTTTCATCACGCCGCGAAGCTGCATGGCAGCGGCAATGCGGCCATGATCCCGCTTGCGGTAAACAATCGCCTGCACATCCAAGGCGGTAATTTCCTTGAGCGGCTTGCCTCCCAGCGTGGGATAAATTTCATTGTCTAGATAACGTCGGATGTGGGCCGGCTTCTTCCAATTCCTAACCACTTGCTCTTGGAAATAGCGCTCGCCAAACTCCCGGACGGTCGGATCGCTGGCACTCCCGGCTTTCGCCTTTTTTATCTCTTGCGCGGGTGACTTACCATCTGCGACCTGCGCGGCCAGATCATCGCGCTTTGCCCGCGCGGCCTTCAGGGTCAGGTCTGGGTATCGGCCAAGAGTCACCTTTTCATAAGAGGCATTCAGCCGATAGCGATAGAGCCATGACATTTTGCCGCTCGGCAATACGTCTAGCGAAAGCCCCCGGCCATCGCTCACCAGATACCGCGATGGCCTTGGTTTCAAAGCCTTGATTTGTGCATCTGTGAGTGCCATTTTGCCAGGTTTTATGTCTCCAGATCGCAATATGGAGGACATACTCTCGTCTGGAGACATACTGGAGACATAATTTAGATCGGCTGACTATGTCTCCCGTTGGACATTGTAGGACGAAGTATTCAATATTTACAAGAACATAATCCTGATTTCTACATTTCGTTGGACGGTACTGGACGCCACTCTACTTTCCGATGCAGAAGGTGCCGAATATCAGGTTCAGGATGTCGTCGGTGGTGGTCGCGCCGGTGATTTCGTCGAGGGGGCGCAGGGCTCCGTAGAGATCGAGCAGGAGCATCTCGTGGGGAACTCGGGCGGCTACGGCGTCGGTGGCGGCGGCTAGCGAGGTGAGCGCATCATTGACTAGCTTCTGATGGCGAACGCTGGTGAGGAAGCCGGTCTCGAGCTGGGTGGCGGAGTCTCCGGCGACGTGTTGGAGGATGGCGGCGCGCAGGGCGGGGATGCCTTCGCCGGTTAGGGCGGAGGTTTGAATTATGGGGGGCGTCCGGGTTGCCGAGCTGCGCTCGGCTGGACGGCCGAGGGCGGCCGTCCCCACGTGGGCATGGTTTGGACGGGCGAGACGCCCGTCCCCACACGAACTACTCTCACACGCGCTTGGCAGGTCGGATTTGTTTTCTACTACTATCGCTGGGCGGGCTTCTACCTGAGTTAGTAACTCTCGGTCTTCTTCTGATAGGGGCTGAGTTTTATCGATTACTACAAGGACTAAGTCGGCGTCGACGAGCGCTTCCATTGATTTCTTGATGCCTAGGCTTTCGGCTTCGGCATTGTCTGGGGCGCGGCGGATGCCGGCAGTGTCTACCAGTTCCACAGGGATTCCACCGATGGCGACGGTTTCGCTGACCAGGTCGCGAGTGGTGCCGGGCTGGGCGGTGACGATGGCGCGCTCCCGTTCGACCAGGCGGTTAAAGAGGCTCGACTTGCCTACGTTGGGACGACCTACGATGGCCAGGGTCAGTCCCTGGTGAACGATCTTGCCGTAACTAAAAGTGGCGGCGAGTTGCAGGAGCGGGCTTCTGACTTGAGCGATGCGATCGAGGATGATGGCATCGGGAGCGACGGAGACGTCGTCCTCGGCGAAGTCGATGCCGGCCTCGAGCAGGGCGATCAGGTCGACTAATTTCCGCTTGATGGGCTTGAGGCGATTGGAGAGCGCGCCTTCGAGTTGCTGGGCCGCGACTTTGGCTTGGAAGAGCGTTTGCGAGTCGATTAAATCGCGGACGGCTTCGGCCTGGGTTAGGTCGAGGCGTCCGTTGAGGAAGGCGCGCATGGTGAATTCTCCGGGCTCGGCTAGACGGGCGCCGCGGGCTAGCGCGAGTTCGACGAGGTGGCGCAGGACTACGGGCGAGCCGTGGGCGGAGATTTCGACGATGTCGTCGGTGGTGTAGGAGTGGGGCTTGGCAAAGTAGGTGACGACGGCTTCGTCGATGCGGGTGGGAGTGGTTCCGGAGCTGTGCTCGGTTGGACTCGGCAGCGAAGTACCCACCCAAGCGGAGCTTGGGTGGGGCACCCGGCTTTGCTCGGCTGGACGGCCGGGGGCGGCCGTCCCTACGTGAGTTGTTCCCGCGTGAGTTGGGGAGGGTTCGATCAGATCGCAGCGGATGGCTCGGCCGGGTTCCAGCTCACGGCTTAAGCGGAGCATGGGCCGCGCAATTGCTCGCGCTTCCGGGCCGGCCAGACGGACTATGCCTATTCCGCCGCGACCGGGCGGGGTGGCAATGGCGACGATGGTGTCATCGAGGTTCATCGGAAAGCAATGGCCGGTGGTCAGTGGTCAGTAGATCGTGATCAGGGTCATTGTAGCTAGCGGATGCGTTTGCCGGGGGCGCTCACCGTCATTTATACTTACGGTTTGCCTCAAGTCAGTTGATTCAATCAGGAGCAAGGGATTTTCGATGCCGAAACGTACATTTCAACCCAACCGGCGCAGGCGCTCGAAGAAGCACGGGTTCCGGACTCGCATGAAGACCAAGAGCGGGGCCGCAGTGCTGTCGCGCCGCCGAGCCAAGGGGCGCAAGCGTGTTTCAGTGGCGCCGGGTTTCCGCGATTAGTTTTCCCGCGACGGACAGCAAAGGCCGTCACTATCATTATCATTAACTATTGTGCAGGATTGTGAGCTGGTGAGCGCTGACGCTCCGAAGCGGAGTGTAGAGCAACCCGCGGCGAAGGCGGGCGGCGCCTTTCCGCGTGGCTTTTCTCGTTTGGGGCGGTTGCTGAAACATTCCGACTTCGATCGCGTGTACAAGCTGGGGCGGCGGCACTTTTCCCCGCACATGACCGTGTTCTATCTGCGGCAGGCGGAGGGCGCTTTGCCGGGGGGCGTTTTTAGGGAGGGCGTCTTTACGGAGAATCAGGCGCGCGTCGGCTTCACGGTGGGACGCGTGCTGGGCGGCGCGGTGGAGCGGAACCGGATCAAGCGGCGGCTGCGCGAAGCGGTGCGGCAGCAGCGTTCGGTGCTGCAGGGCACGGGCGCGGTGGACGTGGTGATCAATCCGAAAAAATCGGTGCTGACTTTGGAATTTTCGGTGGTGCTCGAAGAAGTGGGCCGGGCGTTGGATGCGATCGCGAAAAAGCTGATGGAGAAATGAAGAAATGAAGTCTCTTGCGCTCGGGCTGCTGCGACTTTATAAACGGTGGATTTCGCCGGCGTTTCCGCCAGCTTGCCGCTATGTGCCTACGTGTTCGGAATACGCTATGGAAGCAGTCGAGCGGTATGGCGCGCTGCGCGGGGGAATGATGGCGGCGTGGCGGGTGTTGCGGTGCCATCCGTTGGCGAAGGGCGGGCTGGATTTGGTGGTGAAGGATGCTTTGGGGAATGCCACCCATTCTCAAAAAGCGCGAATGAGTGGGGCACCCACGATGCCGTGATACGCTGCCGAGCTTTGCTCGGCTGGACGGCCGGGGGCGGCCGTCCCTACGTGGGTTGTGGTGCCACTAACGAAGAGATGAGCGACTGATTTGGCCGAATTTAAGAATCCTCAACAAGAACCCGGGATGGAGCGCAGGCTGTTGGTGGTGTTTGCGCTGACGTTCCTGGTCATCATGCTGTTCCAGCCGCTATTGAAGAAGTTTGGACCGCAGCCTCCGGCGAAACCGGAGAGTTCGCAGGCGCCGGCGCAGAATCCGGCGCAGCTTCCTTCGCCAACCCCGATGGCGACTGGTGTTGCGGTTGTGAAGGCGCCGGGTGCATCCGGGAAGAAGAAGGCGGCGGCATCGGCTCCGCGGCAGGCGGCGAGCGAGTCGGAGACGGTGATTGAAAATGACGACTACCGGATCGTGTTCACCAATCGCGGTGGGCGGGTTAAGTCGTGGGTGCTGAAGAAATACACCGACGACAAAGGCGGTCCGCTGGAACTGGTGAATAGCGCGGCGGCTGAAAAGTACGGGTATCCGCTGACGTTGTGGACGTATGACGAGACGCTGCGGGACAAGGTGAACTCGGCGCTGTATGTGACGACTACGAGTTCTCAGGGGCCCGATTCGTCTTTTTCTCGCACTCCTTCTGGTGCTGACGGTGGACGGGCGGGGACGCCCGTCGCCCCACCGGAAATTAAGTTTGTTTATGACGACGGCGACGTCTCGGTCGAAAAGAGTTTCACGTTTGATCGCGACAGCTATGTGGTCGGGGTGCGGACTTCGGTCGAAGTGAAGGGGGCGCAGGTTACGGCGTTTCCGATGTGGCCGGCCGGGTTTGGCAGCGATACGACCGGTCCACAGTACGCGACCGGCCAGATCGTGTACCAGTACGATAACAAGGTCGAGCGGCTGGCGATCAAGAAGATCAGCGGGGGCGGGACGCTGCCGGGACCGTTCCACTGGGCGGGAATGTCGGACCAGTATTTCGCGGCGGTTTTTTTGCCGCAGGATCCGCAGAATGCGGCGATGGTGACGCTGCGCAACGCCATCGAAATTCCGCATGGCGGGTCCGATACAAAACAGATCGACAAGGTGGACGTGCTGGGCGCGGCGGTCGGCAGCGTGAAGGGCGCAAGCGATGGGCGGCTGTATGTGGGCCCGAAGGCGCTGTCGGATCTGCAATCGGTGGCGGTGCCGGGCATCACGGGCGCGGAACCGGATCTGCGGGCGATCATCGACTTCGGCTGGCTGGGAATCATCGCGCGGCCGCTGTTTCTGTGGTTGAAGTGGATGCACATCTACGTTCACAACTGGGGCTGGGCGATCCTGCTGCAGACGCTGGTCATCAACCTGGCGCTGCTGCCGCTGCGGCTGACGCAGATGAAGTCGATGCTGAAGATGCAGCGGGTGGCGCCGCAGATCAAGTCGATCCAGGAAAAGTACAAGAAATACAGTCTGCGTGATCCGCGTAAAGCCGAAATGAACGAAGAGATTTCGGCGCTGTATAAGAAGGAAGGCGTGAATCCGGCGGGTGGATGTCTGCCGCTGGTCATTCAGATGCCGTTTCTGTTTGCGTACTACCGGATGCTCAACGTCGCGATGGATCTGCGGCATGCGCCGTGGATGTGGATTCACGATCTTTCGGCACCCGATCCGTGGCACATTCTGCCGGTGGCGATCATCGTGACCATGCTGATCATGCAGCGGATGACGCCGCAGGCGGGTATGGATCCGGCGCAGCAGAAGATGATGAACATCATGATGCCGGGCATGCTGGGCATCATGAGCTGGAACTTGCCGGCCGGGTTGGGCTTGTATTGGTCCGCGGGGCAGTTGATCGGGATCGTGCAGCAGGCGGTGATGAATCGCACATCGCTCGGCCGCGAAATGCGCGAGATGATGGAGAAGCGGGCGAGGAAGAAAGAGAAATAGCTTCTGGCTTCTGGCTGCTAGCTTCTGGCGGACAGCTTTTCGTTAAGCTAGAAGCTAGCAGCCAGCAGCTAGTGGCCGAGGTTCTACTTATGCCGATCACAGACAAGGTTGCTGCTGCTAGACAGATTGGGGAATTTCTGCAGGCCGTTATTTCCAATGGCGGCTTCAAGCTGAAGTACAGGATCACGGTGGATCCGCCGATCGCGCAGAACCGCGAGTGGGAACATCCGGAAATTCTGGTGGAGTTCGCGGGGCCGGATTCGGGGCTATTGCTGGAGCGGAGTGGCGAGTTGCTGCGGTCGTTTGAGCTGCTCGCGTCGGAGGTGCTGCATCTGCAAGGCAACGAGCACGAGAAGATCTGGTTCGACTGCAAGAACTTCCGGGCGATGCGGATCGATGAGCTGCAACTGGCGGCGCGGGTGGCGGCGGAGCAGGTGCGGCGGACGAGCGAGCCGTACCGGTTCGGGCCGATGTCGTCGCGGGAGCGGCGGATCGTGCATCTGGCGCTGCGCGAGGAAAAAGATTTGCGCACCGAAAGTGACGGCGAGGGCGGACGACGGTCGGTGGTGGTGTATCCGGGGAATTACAAGACGGCGGCGCCAGAAAAGCGAGAACGCCGGACGGTTTCGTAGTTGTCGAGCTGCGCTCGGCTGGAGGGGCGAGGTCGCCCGTCCCCACACCAGCTTTCCTCCACTGCACAGTTTGCGCGGCAGTTAGTTTCTCGACACTTGACAGTGCAATAAAATTGCGATTCGATATGGCGCTCGCGCGGAATTTTTTTGTTGCCGCGCACCGCCGCCGCCATTTTTTTGTGCTAGTATGCCGTTCGTCTCGTAATAAATTTCAACGACAACCCGTACTGCAAGACATAAGCTGCTCTGCAGTAAAAGAAGAACTCATAATTTCAAGATTGGTTTTTCCCGGACGTTTTTACGCCGGCGCTTTCGATTTCTGGTAAACAATGTCTCTCACCAGTTCCGCTATCGTCCCGAATCCTTGGGTGCGCATCCTTGACGCCCTGGAAAAGAAAATCAACCGGCACTCCTACGACACTTGGTTGAAGCCAACGCGCTACAGCCACACCAGCAATAAAGTTCTGTTCGTGCGCGTTCCGACCGCCGAATTCCGTCACGTAGGCGACAAATACGCAGATTTGATTCAGGAAGCAGTGGACAATCTCGGGCTCGGATACGAGGATGTGAAATTCGTTACCGCCGAGGACGATCCTTCGAACACGCCAATTCGGCATAACGGCGGGCTGTCGGCGCATAGTCCGAGCGGCGGTCCGAATGCTGGCCCGAGTTCGCAGCCGGCGCCGGCGGGGTTGCATCCGGCCCAGGGTCGGTTCGACTGGGACAGCGCCGCGCAACTGAATCCGCGCTATACGTTTGACGCGTTCGTCATCGGCAGCGGGAATCAGTTTGCGCATGCGGCCTGCCAGGCAGTGGCGGAGCGGCCTTCGAAAGCCTACAACCCGCTGTTCCTGTACGGGGGCGTCGGGATGGGCAAGACTCACCTGATGCAGGCGATTGGGCATGAGATCAAGCGGCGGACGCCGCAGGCGGCAATCTGCTACTTGTCGAGCGAGAAGTTCACTAACGAGATGATCAACTCGCTGCGGTACGACAAGATGATCAGCTTCCGGGATAAATTCCGGACGGTGGACGTGCTGCTGGTGGATGACATCCAGTTCCTGGCGCAGAAAGAGCGCACGCAGGAAGAATTTTTCCACACGTTTAATGCGCTGCATGAGTCGATGAAGCAGATCGTGATTGCCAGCGACCGTCCGCCGAAGGAATTGGCGGAATTCGAGGATCGCTTGCGCAGCCGGTTCGAGTGGGGCCTGATTGCCGATATTCAGCCACCGGACCTGGAGACGAAAGTCGCCATCCTGCAAAAAAAGGCGGAGCAGGAACGGGTGACGTTGCCTACGGATGTGGCATTGTTTATCGCCTCGAACATCCGGTCGAATGTGCGCGAATTAGAAGGCGCGTTGATCCGGCTGGTGGCGCACTCTTCGCTGATCGGGGCGGACATTACGCTTCCCTACACGCAGCAGGTTTTGAAGAATTTCATCGATTCGCAGGCCCGTAAGGTCACGATTGAATCCATTCAAAAGGCAGTGGCCGAGCAATTCGGCTTGCGTCTGGTGGAAATCAAGGCGAAGAATAATTCACGTTCCATCGTGTATCCGCGGCAGATTGCGATGTACCTGGCCAAGCACCTGACAGAAGCTTCCCTGCCTGAAATTGGGCGCCAGTTCGGCGGCAAGCACCATACAACGGTCCTGCATTCGGTGGACAAGATTGAAAGGGTCCGCAAGGACGACAAGGATTTAAACAGGTTGCTCAATAAACTGACTGAGCAATTGGGCGCGTAAATAGCGGTTTCCACCGGCTTTTCCACTCTTCAGACCGTTCTTCCTGCCCTCTGGCTGTGGAGTGTTTGTGGAAGTTGTGCGAGACGGGACAGAAACTAAAGAGCGGTCCATGGGTTGCCATGGCCTCCGTTAAGGCAGGGAGTAATTGTTCACATGAAGGGTTGATTTGGAAGCCACTGAACCGCAGGGACCTGGACCGGTTTTCCACTTCTCCGAAGCGCCTACGGTTACTACTGGTTTTCTTGCTTTTGTATTTGATATAAGAAGAGAACAGAAGTAGAGCTGGTTTGACAGCTTTTGAGGAGTCAGAACCTCAGGGGCTAAAGCCCAGAATTATGGGGCGGGTTTTTTGGCACAGCTAAAGCTGTGCTCTACCTGAACCGGTTCTAGAGTCGGGAGACCCAATATGCCGGTGGAAGCCGCCCCTGCCGTCGCCACAACGACCATGGAAATTACGGTCAGCAAGTTTGAACTCCTTCGCGAACTGACAGCCACTCAAGGCGTGGTGGAGCGCAAGACTACGATTCCCATCCTCTCCAACTATTTATTTGAGGCCGCGGGGGACAAATTGTCGCTGACAGCGACAGACCTCGACCTGAGCCTGCGCACATCGTGCAACGCCAAGGTAAAAAAGGAAGGCGCATGCACAATTCCCGCGCGCAAGCTTTATGACTACGTGAAACTGCTGCCCGACGCCGACATCGCCATCCGATTGCTCGAGAACCACTGGGTCAGTATTCGTTGCGGACGGTCCAACACGAAGATGGTAGGCATGGCGAAGTCGAATTTCCCGAGTCTGCCGGTGTTTCCATCGGCGGGAGTGATCAAAATTCCCGCGGCTGTGCTGCGGTCGATGATTGCCAAGACGGGATTCGCCATTGCCAACGAGGAGTCGCGCTACACGCTGAATGGGGCGTTGATGGTGCTGAAGCCGGAATCGATCACCATGGTTGCGACCGATGGCCACCGCCTGGCGCACATAGAGCGCACGGGAGAGAAGTTTGAAGGCGTTTCGGGCGAGATGAAAACGCTGATTCCGAAGAAGGCAATGGACGAGTTGAAATCGCTGCTCGATTCCGATGTCGAGACCATAGACTTTGCCAAGGACGAGTCCACACTGTTCTTCCGCGTGGGTCCACGTTTGCTGACGTCGCGCCAACTGACGGGCCAGTTCCCCAACTACGAGGCGGTGCTGCCAAAAGACATCTCCAAGTCGATCACGCTGCATGGCGAAGAACTGGGAGCCGCGATTGCGCGCGTGGCCCAGTTCGCCGATGAGCGCTCGCGCGCCGTGAAGCTGCGTCTGGAGAAAGGCGAGTTGAAGATTTCCGCATCGTCGACTGAGACGGGCGAGTCGGAGGATTCCATCGAAGTCGCCTACGACGGTGAGCCGATGGCGATCGGATTCAACGCCCAATACCTGACGGACTTCATCAAGGCGACCGGTTCGTGCGACGTGAAACTGGAGCTGAAGGATGCCCAGTCCGCCGGCCAGCTTCGTCCAGCGGAAGCCGAGGATTACAAGTACCGGTATATTGTGATGCCGATGCGGATCTGAGACTGCGCGTCATACAACTCTCTGGACTTACTTCCCAAACTTCCTGTTGTCATTGTCACGTGCACCTTGACCGGGGTCCACTGAGCATTCCGATTGTCGGCCATTCCGGTGGGTGGAGGGAAACGTAATGTTATCCGGCTTCAAGCAGTTTATTTTGCGCGGGAATGTGGTGGATATGGCGGTGGGCGTGGTGATTGGCGCGGCCTTTGGCGGGGTGGTCAAGGCGCTAACCGAAGACTTGTTAACGCCTTTCATTGCGGCGATCGTGGGCAAACCCGATTTTTCTGCCATTCATTACACGATTCACGGCACCCCGTTTCCCGTGGGCCTTTTCATCAACGCCGTGGTGTCGTTTCTGCTGATTGCCGCAGCTGTTTATTTCTTTGTGGTGACGCCGGTGAATGCGCTGGTGGCGCGGACCCGCAAGGATCCTGCGCCGGCGGATCCGACCACCAAGAAGTGTCCGGAATGCCTGAGCGAGATTCCGATCGATGCGCGGCGCTGCAGCCATTGCGCGCAGCCGGTGATCGGCAAGGCCGCGTAGAGGCAGCCGAGCTGCCGCTTGGCTTGGACGGCCGAGGGCGGCCGTCCCTACGTGATTCTGGCGAAATCTCGCTGATTCCTGTAAAATCAAGGTTTCGGCAGCAGGCCTGGAAGGACTTCAGAGTTATGGCACGAGTTTGTGATATCTGCGGCAAGGGGCCGCAGTTCGGAAATACCATCAGCCACGCCCACAATGTGAGTAAACGGCGCTGGAATGTAAATCTGCGGCCGGTTCACGCCAAGGTGGGAGCCGCTACCAAACACATTCGCGTCTGCACTTCCTGTCTGCGCAGCGGCAAAGTGGTGAAGGCGTAGAAGATCAGAGCCCGCAGAGATGCGGCAATCCTGCGGGCCTTTGTCTGCTTGGACAAGGCCCCGGACAGAGCCTGCCTTGAGCGAGGTCGAAGGGAGTGTCCGCATCTGCCGAGCTTCGCTCGGCTTGGAGGGCCGGGGGCGGCCGTCCCTACACAGGCTTCCCCCACGCAGGCTACTTCACATCTACCAGTTGCACGTCGAAAATCAGGGTTGAGTTGGCGGGAATGACCCCCGGATAACCCTTTTCTCCGTAGGCCAAGTCGGGCGGAATGCGCAGTTGGCGCTTGCCACCGACCTTCATGCCGGCGACACCTTCGTCCCATCCCTTGATGACCTGGCTGGCGCCCAGCGTGAAATCAAACGGACGGCCGGTCCCGACCGAGCTGTCGAACTTTTTTCCGTTGGTGAGCCAGCCGGTGTAATCGACTTTGACGTGCTGTCCGCTCTGCGCGACCGCGCCGGTGCCAACTTTGATGTCCCAGTATTCGAGGCCGCTGGCGGTTTTGGTGGGCTCGCCGGTGACCTTGGTGGGCCCAGCGGTGGCCGGCTTCGCCGCTGCCTTCTGAGCTGGAGCCGTCTGGGCGATGGCCAGGCTGGTCAGCGCGAGTAGTGTGATGGCAAGGATGACTGTTTTCATAAATGCCTCCTTAATTTTAACGTCTGCAAGATTCTTCACGTTCGTTTCTACAGCGAATCCAGAGTTGCTGTGGCCACAGGCGGCTGCCGAGCTGCGCTCGGCTTGGACGGGCGAGGGCGCCCGTCCCCACACGAGCATTCAAGCCAGCGCGATCACATCAATTTCAACCAGGACGTCTTTCGGAAGCCGGGCTGCTTCGACGGTGGAGCGCGCCGGGGGCGCCTGCTTGAAGTAGCGGCCATAGACTTCGTTCATGGCGGCGAAATCTCCCATGTTCTTGAGGAAGACGGTGCAGCGCAGAACCTTCTCCAGGGTGCTGCCCGAGGCCTGCAAGATGGCAGCGAGATTCTTGAGCACGCGGTCGGTCTGCGCGCCTATGTCGCCGGCGATTACCTGCTTAGTGGCGGGATCGATGGCTACCTGTCCGGAAGTAAAGATCAGGCCTTGGGCTCGAATGGCCTGCGAGTACGGGCCGATGGCTTGCGGGGCGCGCTCGGTGGCGATTACTTCGCGCATGATTCCTCCAGTGTGTGCTGCGTTGCTGCGGGGATGATGACGAATAGCGATTAACGCAGATGGGATGGTGGAAGTCAAACGGGGGCGCTGGGACGGGGCTTAGCCCCGTCCCAGCACAAGCTAGAAAAGGGAGCTTTGGCGGCGGTTGGGAGTGATTCCGAAATGTTCATAGGCTAGCTGGGTGGCTACGCGGCCTCGGGGCGTGCGATTTAGAAAGCCGATCTGGATCAGAAAGGGCTCGTAGATTTCTTCGATGGCGTCGGGTTCCTCGGCGAGCGCTGCGCCTAGTGTGTTCAAGCCCACGGGGCCGCCCTGGTATTTCTCGATGATGGTGAGCAGCAGTTTGCGATCGACTTCGTCGAAGCCGTGGCGGTCAACTTCGAGCATGCTGAGCGCGGACTGGGCGGTCGGCAGGTCGATGGAACCGGCGGCGCGCACTTGGGCATAGTCGCGGACGCGGCGCAACAGGCGGTTGGCGATGCGCGGCGTTCCACGGGAGCGGCTGGCGATTTCGATGGCTCCGGGACGATCGATGCTCACGCCTAGAATCTCGGCGGAACGCTCGACGATTACGCGGAGATCGTCGTGGGTGTAGAACTCGAGGCGCAGCAGCAGGCCGAAACGCGAGCGCAGGGGCGCGGAGAGCAGTCCGGCGCGCGTGGTGGCGCCGATGAAGGTGAAGGGCTTGACGTCCATAATGTGCGTACGGGCGGACGGGCCCTGGCCGATCATGATGTCTAGCTTGTAGTCTTCGAGCGCGGAGTAGAGGATCTCTTCGAGCGCGGGCTGCAAGCGGTGGACTTCATCGATGAAGAGCACCTGGCGGTCGCGGAGATTGGTGAGGATCGCGGTCAGGTCGCCCTTGATCTGCAACGTGGGGCCGGAGGTCTGCTGGAAGGCGGCGCCGAGTTCGTTGGCGATGATGTTGGCTAGCGTCGTCTTGCCGAGGCCGGGCGGGCCGTAGAGCAGGACGTGGTCGAGCGCCTCGCCGCGAGATTTTGCTGCCTGGATGGCTATGTCGAGATTCTCTTTGACTTTATTCTGGCCGATGAATTCCTGGAGGCGTTGCGGGCGAAGCTTGAGTTCGAAGGAGGAATCGTCCTCGACCGGGGCGGCGGAGACGAGGCGGTCTTTTAGGTGCAAGTTGGGATTGTCTTTGGCAGCGGACACTGAAGGCGATGGTAGCAGTTCCGAGTTCTGGGTTCCAAGCAGGGTCGCGCAGCTCGCCAGTGATGGGCGATGATCGCGGCCGTCCCTACACAGGCGATCACTCCCCAATTACTCCCAGCCGGACGCCCTTCAGCTTGCCAGCGTCGAACCAACCTACCTTCTGGCCGAACCAGGTTTTGGGGCCGGAGAGCTTGTACTTTTTGGTTGCCGCCGCGAAGTCGCGCGTGCCGAGCAGGTAGGCGACCGGGGTCTCGCCAAACTTGCCGAGCCGGTCCGAGAGCCAGCCTCCACCGGAAGGCGCTGCCAGAATCACGGGCTCGCCGGGGAAGTACGCGAGTTTGCCGAAGTCTTTCTGCGTCTCGGTGAGCGGCTCGGCCCAGCCGTAAGCCTTGCGGAACAAGGCAATCGACGCATCAAGATTGTTGACGCCGAGGACCACGTTCTCGATGCCGTTCACCGGCGCTCCCTGTACGCTGGCCGAAGTCTGGACGCGCCAGGCGCGCGGCGTCTGGTCTTCGATGACAAACGGCAGCGTCGAGCCCGGGGTTCCGGAGCCAACGTCGGCGGTCATCCACTCGATCGACATGCCGTCGGGGCGCTTGCGGCTGCCACGTTCGGGAGCCTTGACCGGGATTCCGGCCTTCTTCAGGCGATCCACTTCCTGCAGCAAAACATTCGTCCCTACGGCCCATGCGCAGGTGACCGCATCCCCGGCCATAAACTTCGCCCATTCGGAGCCTTCGGTCGCGCCCGGCTTTACCGGAGCAATCAGCTCAAGGTAAGACGCGTCATCGAAGCCGATGGCGGCCATTTGGGTAATGCCGTTGCCGTGAGGACCACCGAGGTCCGGGGTCATGCCTACATCCGTGAAGGTCTGGCGAAGCGCGTCAAGATTCGATCCGCAGATCGAGACGTGGTCGATCTCCAGCGTCACGCTCTTGCTTTCCTGGGTCATCGCAGGCGGGGAGGTGAGTAAGAGCAGAAGAAAGACCGTCGCGAAGAACAAGCGGCAGCAGCTAGGGGAACTCCGCTTGAACATGCGTGCCTCCTTAGAAAGAGGAATGGTACGCTAGAAACCGCTTGCTGGTGAATCTGTTTTTGGACTTCTCTTATTCCTCTTCCTCTTTAACCTCGCCGCGCTCCGCTTTGGCTTTCTCGATAATCTTCTCCTGCAATTGTTGCGGGACGGTGTCGTAGTGGTGCATTTCCATGGAGAAGCTGCCGCGGCCCTGGGTCATGGAGGTGAGATCGGCGCCGTAGGTGAGCATCTCGGCCATAGGCACCTCGGCCTTCACGATGGTGTTGCCGGCCTTGTTATCCATGCCCTGGATGCGACCGCGGCGGCTGTTGAGGTCGCCCATGATGGTGCCGGCGAATTCGTCGGGCACAGTGATCTCGACCGTCATGATCGGCTCGAGCAGCGTCGGCTTGGCAACTTCCATAGCTTTGCGGAAGGCGATGCGGCCCGCCATCTGGAACGAGAGGTCGTTCGAATCCACGTCGTGGTAAGAGCCGTCGTAGAGGATGGCGCGGAAGTTCACCACGGGATAGCCCGCGAGATACCCTCGGGCGGCGGCGTCTTTGATTCCCTTTTCGACGGCGGGAATGAAGTTGCGCGGGATGGCGCCGCCGAAAATGTCGTTGACGAACTCGAACTCGGCGCCTCGCGGCAGCGGCTCCATTTTGATTTTGCAATCGCCGTACTGGCCGTGGCCGCCGGTCTGCTTCTTGTGGCGTCCCTGAACGTCGGCCTTGCCGCGAATGGTCTCGCGATACGGAACCTTGGGCGCCTTCAGCACCACTTCGGCGTGGTAACGCTTTTTCATCTTCGAGACTACGACTTCGATGTGCTGCTGTCCGGTGCCCGCGATCAGGAATTCTTTGGTCTGCGGGTCGCGGAAGAAGCGCAGCATGGCGTCTTCTTCCATCAGCTTGTGGAGGCCGACGCCGAGCTTGTCTTCGTCAGCGCGGCTCTTGGGCTCTATAGCGAAGGTGATGGCCGGCTCGGGCAGCTGCACGGCGGGATAGCGGATGGGCGATGACTTATCGCCCAGCGTGTCGCCGGTGAGAGTTTCTCTCAGCTTCGCGACCGCGCCAATATCGCCGGCGTGCAACTCGGAGATTGGAACCGCTTGCTTGCCCTGGATCAGGGAAATGTGAGCGAATTTCTCTTGAATATTGCGATTGTAATTCTGGAGCGAGGCATCGTTCTTCAGCACGCCGGAGAAAACTTTGAAATAGGAAATGCGGCCGGCGAACGCGTCGGATAAAGTTTTGAAGACGTAGACGGAGGCGGGCTCGTTGTCGGTGCCCTTGCGCGTGGTTGGCTCGGTGCTGCCTTCGGCCGTCCAGCCGGTGATGGCGTGATGTTCGCTGGCAGCGGGGGTGTAGTCCACGATGAAATCCATCAGCTCGTCTACGCCAATATTGCCGAGGCTGGAGGTGAAGAGCACGGGAAAAAGCTTGTCTTCGCGAATCGCTTCGTGCAGCGCCGGGACCAGATGCTCCTCGGGGATCGTGCCGGTTTCGAAGAACTCTTCCATCAGCTCGTCTTTACCCTCGGCGACCAGCTCCACCAATTTTTCGTGAGCTTCCTTGGCTGCGCCGGCCATGTCGGCGGGGATCGGGCCTTCCTTGCCCTTGCCGTTTCCGCCCATCTCGTAGGTGTAGGCCTTCATGCGGACGAGATCGATAATGCCGCTGAGACTTTTCTCGCTGCCGATGGGGATCTGCAGCGGAGTGACGGCGCGGCCGAAGGCGTTGGTGAGCGATTCGAGCACGCGGTTGGCATCGGCGCGCTCGCGGTCCATGCGGTTGACGACGATCATGCGCGGCAGGTCGACGTCGTTGCAGTATCCCCAGACGCGCTGGGTCACGACTTCGACGCCGGCGACGCCGTCCACTACGACGAGCGCGGCGTCGACCACGGGCAACACCATCTTGGCCTCGTGAACGAACATGTTGAATCCGGGAGTGTCGAGCAGATTGATCTTGACCTTTGAATCCGGCTTGCCCCACTCGACAAAAGCGAGGCCGGTCGAGATGGACATTTTGCGGGCGATTTCTTCTTCGTCATAGTCGGTCGGGGCGGAGCCGTCGTCGACGCGCCCGAGGCGCGGCGCGGCTCCGGCGGTATAGAGCATGGCGGACACCAGGGTAGTTTTTCCGGCGTGCCCGTGTCCGATAAGGGCAAGATTGCGGAGATTGGCTCCTTCGTACACTTTCACGGGTTGTCTCCTTCCGCAGGCTTACGGGAAGGTTGATACGGCCCGGGATGAGGATGAGTACAGGCTACAGGCCAGCCCAACAACACCTGCGAAACTTCTGATGCTAACACAGGGGGTAGGGAGCAAGGAACCGCCCGTGCAGGGACGGGTCGTCCCTGCAGGCATTGCTGACTACAACGTCGCGCTCTTCTCCGCGATCAGCTTCTTGATCTTCTCCACAAATTCCGCCGTGCCCATGCTTTCGGTTTTCTCTTTCCCGCGGGTGCGGACGTTAACTTTGTTTGCCTCGGCTTCTTTGTCTCCGACCACCAGCAAAAACGGCACCTTCTGCATCGCGTGTTCGCGGATCTTCGCGTTCATCTTTTCGTTGCGGGAATCTACTTCCACGCGCACGCCTGCCGCCCGCAGTTGCGACGCTACTTTTTCCGCGTACTCGGTATGGCGCTCGGCGATTGGAATCATCGCCGCCTGCACCGGCGAGAGCCACACCGGGAAGGCTCCGGCGTAGTGTTCGATCAGCACGCCGAAGAAGCGCTCGACCGATCCGTAGAGCGCGCGGTGGACCATGACGGGCTGCTTGCGGCTGCCGTCTTCGGCTACGTATTCGAGCTGGAAGCGTTGCGGCAGGTTGAAGTCGAACTGCACGGTCGAGAGCTGCCAGAGGCGGCCGATGGCGTCCACCAGTTTGATGTCGATCTTCGGGCCGTAGAATGCGGCTTCGCCGGGCATTATTTTGTATTCGATGTTCAGCTTTTTCAGCGCGCTTTCGAGCGAGTGGTTGGCCAGGTTCCACTGCTCTTCCGTGCCGAGGAAGCTCTTCTTGTCCTTCGGATCCCAGGTGGAAAGCTCGGTCTGGTACTGGTCGAAGCCGTAGGCCTTCAGCACGGCGAGCGCAAACTCCAGGCAGCCGACGATTTCGTTTTCAATTTGCTCGGGAGTGCAGAAGATGTGCGCGTCGTCCTGGGTGAAGCCGCGGACGCGCAGCAGGCCATGCATCACTCCCGAACGCTCGTAGCGATAGACGGTGCCGAGTTCGCCCAAGCGCACGGGCAAGTCGCGATATGACTTCAGCGAATCTTTGTAGATCAGGATGTGGCCCGGGCAGTTCATGGGCTTGAGGCGATATTCGGCGTCCTCAAGCTCCATCGCGTCGAACATATTCTGCGAGTAGTAGCCCTCGTGGCCCGAGGTATAGAACAACTGGCGGCGCGCCACGTGCGGCGTGTAGACGAGCGAGTAGCCGCGGCGCAGGTACTCTTCGCGCATCCAGTCTTCCATCTCCTTGCGGATGATGCCGCCCTTCGGATGCCAGAAGATCAGGCCGGGTCCGGCGAGTTCCTGGATCGAAAACAGGTCGAGCTGTTTGCCCAGCACGCGATGGTCGCGCTTCTTCGCTTCTTCGATGCCGGCGAGGTAGGCGTCGAGCTCCTTCTTCGAGAAAAACGACGTGCCGTAGATGCGTTGCAGTTGCGAATTGTTTTCGTCTCCCAGCCAGTACGCGCCGGCGATGTTGAGCAGCTTGAAAGCTTTGATCTTTCCGGTGGAAGGCAGGTGGGGACCGCGGCAGAAATCCTGGAACTTGCCGGTCTTGTAGATCGAAATCTTTTCATCGGGCTTGGTAAATTGCTCGATGAAGTGGCACTTCATGAAGTCGCCTTCGCTCTTGAAGCGCTCCAGGCCTTCCTTGTGCGGCAGAAATTCGCGCGCGTAGGGCAGGTTTTGCTGAACGAGCTCCTGCATTTTCTTCTCGATCTTTTCGAGATCTTCGGGCGTGAACGGAGTCGGGCGAAAAAAGTCGTAGAAGAATCCGTTCTCCGTCGCGGGACCGTGGCCGAGTTTGGTCTCGGGAAAGAGTTCGAGCACCGCGGCGGCGAGGAGGTGTGCGGAGGAGTGACGATAGACTTCGAGCGCCTCAGGGTCCTTCTCAGTGATGATGCGGAGATCGGTGTCACTTTCAAGCGGACGGGTGAGGTCGATCAGATCGCCATTCGATTTAGCCGCAAGTGCGGCGTCGGCGAGACGCGGGCTGATGGACTTGGCAACATCGAGCGCAGTGGTGCCTTTCGGAACTTCCGTGGTGCTGCCATCGGGAAGCTTGAGATGAATGCTGTCAGACATGGATAGACCTGTATTCTGCTGAATTTTTAAGTTTATCATTGCTCGCGGACGGCCGAGGGCGGCCGTCCCTACGTGGTTCTTCGTTCCCTACGCGCTTCTGGGCGCCGAGTGCAGAGCTTCGATTGCGGACTTCACCTTGGCCGATACCTTGTCTGTATCTTGCACGGTCAACCCGGCGGTGGAGATCGGTTCGCCAACCCGCATCTCCAGCGGCTGGCACTTGATGTGGTAGGTGTTCATCGGCAGCAGGTCGAAGGTGCCAACGAGCGCGATCGGCACGATATCGGCCTGCGCCTTGATCGCCAGAAAAAATGCGCCGGGCAGAAAAGGTTGAATCTCGCCATCTCGCGTACGGCCGCCCTCCGGAAAGATTACCAGCGGCGTGCCACTGCGCAGGCCCCTCAGCGCTGACTTGATGGCGCCGATTGAAGCCGCCGGATTCTGCTGGTTGATGCAGACTTGTCCCGAGCGCTTCAGATGCCAGCCGATGAACGGGTACCCCAGCAATTCACTCTTGAAAATGATGCGGAATTGAAAGGGCAAGTTGACGTAGAGGATTGGAATGTCGAGCGCGGATGCATGCGTGACCGCATACACGTGGGGTTTGGAGTTGTCGACCTTATCCAGGTCCAAGCCCGTGACTTTCACCGGCGACAGGATCGTCTTCATGATGAGCCTCGACCACAGGCGGGCGCAATTGTGCTGGACGCGCCCGTTACGGTCGAAGAGTGAGCACGTCAGAGAAACCGTGCCCAGAATCAGCGTGTAAGCCCAGATCAGCGGGTCAAGAATGAAATACGAGCGCAGGCGGCTGGGCCAGCCATGGCGGGTGTTGGGTGGAGCCGCCGGCCGCTTCTCGGACCGCGTAGGGACGGCCGCCCCCGGCCGTCCCGCCGAGCGCAGCTCGGCGCTCTCTTTTTCCGGTTCCGCAGTTGTGGCGATCTTGTTCAATGTCCCTTATTTAGATGCCGACGCCGAGCGTTCGCATCGCCTCTCCCACAATGTAAATCGAACCGGTAACGACGACCAGCCCGCCCGATCCGGCAACCTTGCGCGCCCGGTCCAGGGCCGACGCTACATCCTCGGCCTCTTCAATGACAATGCCCGCGGCCACACGTGCGGCGGCCAGCCGAATCTCACCCGGACTCGCCGAGCGCGGGTTATTGGCGTGGGTCACGATCACGTGCCCGGCGATCGGAAACAGAATCTCAGTAATCTCCTGCACAGCCTTGTCCCGCATCACGCCAAACACCAGCGTGATCTCCCGGCGGTCTGCTGGGTCTCCATTTCCTAGTTCCCCGTTTCGCGGATTCTGGTAAGCGGCCGAAAGCGTCGACCGTAACGCCCAGGCTCCGGCCGGATTATGCGCGACATCGAGCACATACTCGGGATCGTCTCCCGCGGCCGGCACGACCTGGAAGCGCCCCGGCCAATGCGTTTCGCGGATGCCTTGTGCGATCGTCTCGGGCGTGATCTGAACTGTTCCGTGATTTTCTATATCTTGATTGTGCAGTTCCTCCGCCGCCGCGATCGCCAGCGCAAGGTTGCGCAGTTGATGACGACCCACCAGCGGCGACTCGACCATGATTTGCGCCCCCATTACGTCGAGTGGATACCGTTGCCACTGACCACCGGCCACTGGCCACTGACCACTGCTGGGAGACACCGGCGGCACATACGGCACCGCATTCACCGCCCGCGCGCCCACATCCAGGATTGTGTTTCCGATCACGTCATTGGCTTCGGGCAATTGCGGCAGCGTAACCACAATTCCGCCCGGCCGGATGATCCCCGCTTTTTCGCGCGCAATCTCGCCGACAGTTTCGCCCAGATACTTCTGGTGATCGAGCGAGATGTCGGTGATGATGCTGAGGCGCGGCTCAACCACGTTGGTCGCATCCAGACGCCCGCCCATGCCGACTTCAAGCACAACCATGTCGGGACGGTTCCGAGCGAAATACTCAAAGGCCATCGCAGTCAGCGTCTCAAAGAAGCTGGGATGCCACGGCAGATCGCCTTCCCCAACCAGCCGCTCGGCAGTCCGGTCGACCACATCATGGAGCATCGCGAAATCGTCGTCGGCGATGGGTTTGCCATTGAGGCGAATCCGCTCGTTGATGCGAACCAGATGCGGCGAAGTATAGAGCCCAGTCTTGAGCCCGGAAGCCTGCAGGATGGATGCCAGAGTCGCGGCCGTCGAACCCTTGCCGTTGGTGCCCGCGACCAGCACGGTTGGGAAACTATTTTCCGGATGCCCCAGTGCGGCCAGCAGCACGCGAATGTGCGCCAGATCGAACTTGTGCGACGGCGTCTGCGCCAACTCGTGGCCCAACGCGTACATCTGCGCAACTGCGGTTTCGTAAGACATCGGTCGTCAGTCGTCGGTAGCTGTCCGTTCGCGAACTCGGGACGGAATCGTCGCCGTTCGCGACGCGGGTATGTTTAGGGTAGCAAGTCCGGCCAGCGGTTTCGACTTTCTCTCATCGGACGGCGGCGGATCGAGGTCCAAGCGCTTCCCAAGCGCTCGAACGAGGGAAAGGATACCAGCTTGTGAGGATGGTTGTAGCGAATCCAGAGTTGCTGTGACCACATGCAACTGCCGAACTGCGCGGCTTGGACGGCCGGGGGGCGGCCGTCCCTACGTGAGTGGTGGGGGTGGCTGCACTTGAGCTGGGGCGGAGCTCCTTTCAGAGTTAGAATAAAGGGCCTACCTGCGAAGGGTCGCTTGATAGGCAGAAAGTCGCTATGAAGATGACGAGGCTCACTGTCACACTCCCTGTTTTCATGACTTTTCTCATAACTGGGGCAGCTTCCACGTTCGCGGTTGCCTGGGACCTTCCTCGGGGCGATGGTGCTTCGCCTGTGCTGGTCGAGTTGTTCACTTCCGAAGGGTGTTCGAGTTGTCCTCCCGCCGACGCCCTGCTCGAGAAGTTGGATGGATCGCAACCGATACTGGGAGCTGACGTGATTGTTCTTAGTGAACATGTGGACTATTGGGACCACGATGGCTGGAAAGATACTTACTCGTCGAGTTTTTTCACCGCTCGGCAGGGCGATTATGAGCGCCGCTTTGCATTACACACCCCTTACACGCCGCAAATGGTGGTCGATGGAGCCACCCAACTGAACGGGAGTGATGCCCGTGCCGTGGGTCGCGCTATCGAAACCGCCAGTCGCCATGCCAAGATTCCGGTTAGGATTTTTTCCGTTTCTCTGGCGAATCCAAGAACGCTCCGCGTTCACCTCGAGGTCGAGGCGTTGCCGGGAGACTTCAAGGCCCGCAAAGCCGACGTCTTCGTTGCGGTTGCACTCAATCACGCGGAATCCCACATTTTGGGCGGCGAGAACAAGGGTCGCGACATTCGTTATGTCGCCGTGGCCGAGAGTATCAGCAAAGTTGGCACGGTGGAGAAGGGGAAGAACTTTGGTCGTGATGTTCTTGTGAAAGTCAAATCCACGCCTGATCCTGCGAATTTGCGCTTGATTGCTTTCGTTCAGGAATCCGATGCCGGAGAGGTAATCGGGGCATCAATGCTGATCGCTCCTATTAAGAATTGGTCGGTTGGTCAATACGCGCGGTGCGGCAACGCTGAATCCGGTCTAGCGACTGCCCCTACGCTGCCTGCGCCATGAATTCGAGCGCCCGCGCGATGTATGCCTTCAACTCCTTGCGCGCGACCACGGCATCGAGCATCCCGTGTTCCAGGAGAAACTCGGAGCGCTGAAACCCCGGCGGCAGCTTCTGCCGGATGGTCTGCTCAATCACGCGCGGCCCGGCAAAGCCAATCAGAGCACCGGGTTCGGCGATATTAAGATCGCCCAACATGGCAAACGATGCGGTCACGCCGCCGGTCGTGGGATCGGTTAAAACCGAAATGTACGGGACCCGCGCCGCGTCCAAACGCGCCAGCGCGGCGGAGACCTTCGCCAACTGCATCAGGCTGATGACGCCTTCCATCATGCGCGCGCCGCCCGATGCCGAGACGATGATGATCGGTTTCCGCGTTTCAATCGCCTTCTCAATGGCTCGCGTAATGGCCTCGCCAACCACTGCGCCCATGCTTCCGCCGATAAACGAATATTCCATCGCGCTCACGATCACCGGGCGGCCGTTCAGTTTGCCATGGGCGTTGATGATGGCGTCTTTCAGGCCCGTGTCCGCCTTCGCCTGCTTCAGGCGCGAGGAGTACGCTTTCAGGTCCACAAACTTCAGCGGGTCGGTGGAGACGAGATTGCTGTCAAAAACTTCGTATTGATTGTCGTCAAGGAGCTGCGCCAGGCGGGTGCGCGCATCGATGCGGAAGTGCTTGCCGCACTTTGGGCAGACGTTGAGATTCTCTTCCAGGTCCTTTTTCCAGATAATCTGCCGGCAGCCGTCACACTTCACCCACAGTCCCTCGGTGCGCACTCTCTTCTCGCCCGAAGTGTCTAGCTCACCGGATTGTCGCTTGAACCAAGCCATAAAAAGCAGTTCTCAGTTCTCAGTAAAACCGTCCGAGTCACGCTCTTACTGAGAACTGACAACTGACAACTAGTATTCGATTCCTCTCTGCGCCATCACGCCTTTCTCGTAGGCATGCTTTATCTGTCGCATTTCCGTCACCGTATCGGCAAGCTCGACAATTGCCGGATGCGCGTTCCTTCCGGTCAAGATGACGTGCACCATCTCCGGCTTCTGTTTCAGAGACTCCACCACTTTCGCCGGGTCCAGCATGCCGTAGCTGATGGCGTAATTGATTTCATCGAGCACAACCAGATCCCATTCGCCGGATTGGATCGCTTTCTCGGCCTCGGCCCAGGCCTCCTCCACCATCCGCACATCTTCAGGGTCCGGCTTCTCGGCGCCCACCTTCACGAAGCCGCGTCCCATCTGCTTGAGGATGAACTTGTCGCCGAAAGCCTTGACCGCATCCAGTTCGCCGTAATGCCACGAACCCTTCAGAAATTGCAGCATCAGGACGCGCATCCCCTGCCCGACGGCCCGCAGCGCCGTCCCCATGGCCGCGGTGGTCTTCCCCTTGCCCGGGCCGGTATTCACGATGATGAGACCACGGCGAAGATCCGACATAGAGGCCAATTTCCAATTCTACGCGGATAGGACAGGAATGTCCGGTGCCATACGGCGTATCAAGCCATGTTAAAGCGAAAAGCGATTGCGCGGAAGGCTGCCAAAATTCAGGTGGGGCAGTACCTGGATTATCAATTTCCACAGAATTATTTTCTACACTTCATGTTTTCGGTCACACCGCACGTTTTGCATACTTCTGCAGCATAATCAAAGAACTTACGAGCACCAGCACCATGATGGTGAGTACCCCCAATTCCACCATGGCATGCCGGAAAGCCGCCTCGCCCGCTTCCAACAGCTTGGGTACTTCTGCCGTGAGGACCAGCACCCTTCGGATGACTGCAATCAATGCCACCACGAGGAACGGCTCGGCGATGAGCCCGCGCTCACGAAACGACACCTGCACCGTATACAGCAACTCGATGACCAGCAGGATCAGGAGGATTTGATCAAGAAGGTTCACGACTTGTCCGCCCAATGCGTGGTTCCACAAGGCCAGCACCACACTCTTGAGCGCGATGACCAGCAGGGTGAGTGCGGCAATTGTTAAGAGCAGCCCGAGACCGACATAGACAAGATCTTCGACCGAAGAGAGAGTTTGCACTACTGCTTGCCGAACTGGATGGGATGCGTCTTTCTGGGTTTCGTTCACGGCTGATCACGAACTGCTTTAAGAACCGATGAGAGTGCCCAGCATCAGGGCCGAGCACGGCTCGGGATCGTGGCTCCCCGCAATTACTCTCCGGGACCCAAGGCGTACCGATTATAACCATTATCTTCCAGCAGGTCGCAATCAGTTTCCTCTGGGTGGCCGCTCCAGTTCCGGGGCGGCCGCCCCCGGCTTGGTGGGGGTGCCCTTCTATGTGAGCCTTGCTACTCTCCGCCTACCGTGAGTCCGTCCATGCGGATCGTGGGCGAGGCTATGCTGCCGCGGAATTCCAGGTCGCTGGCTATCTCGGAAATATTGCAGAACATGTCTTTCAGGTTGCCGGCTACCGTGATCTCTTCGACGGGATAGGCCAGTTCGCCGTTGACAATCCACATGCCGGAGGCGCCGCGGGAGTAATCGCCGGTGACCAGGTTGGCGCCGTGACCGAGAAACTCGGTTACATAGAGGCCGTCTTTGATGTCCGCGATAATCTGGTTCGGCGTCTTCGTTCCGGGTTCGAGGAAGTAATTTCCCGGTCCGATGCCGGGCGTCCCGGCGAGCCCGCGAGATGCGTTGGCGGTGGTCTCGAGGCCCAACTTCTTCGCCGTGTAGGTATTCAGCAGATATGACTTCAGAATCCCGTTCTCGATCACTACCGTGCGGCGGGTGGGAATCCCTTCGCCATCGAAGGGCGTGGTGCCGAAGCCTCCGGGCATGGTGCCGTCGTCGATGACGGTAACGTTCGTTCCGGCAATTTTCTGTCCGAGTTTGCCCGCCAGGAACGAAGCTCCGCGATAGACCGAGTCGCCATTCACGCCCTCGAAGATGTGTCCGAGCATGGAGTTTGCGACCATCGGATCGAGCACCACCGGCACATGCGCGGTCTTCACTTTGCGCGCGCCCAGGCGTTGCAGGGTGCGGCGCGCCGCTTCTTTTCCTACCTGCTCGGCCGAGTCGAGCTTCGCCAGGCTGCGCGCCACCGAATACCAGTAATCGCGCTGCATGCCGCCGTTCGCGTCCTGCGCAATGGGTACCACCGCGACCGAACAGTACGACCGCCGGTACTCGCCGACAAAACCGTGTGAATTCGCCAGCGCGTTTCTGCCGGTCGCGGCGTCGAACGATCCGCCCTCGGAGTTCTTGATGCGGGGATCGGCGTCGAGTGCGGCCTTTTCGGCGCGGCGCGCATATTCAATGCGTTCGGCGCCGGGCAGTGAGTAAACGTCCTCGTGATAAAGGTCGAGGTCGCCCTGGAGCGATCCGAGCTGGCCGGCTTCGGGAATTCCGGCATACGGGTCTTCGGAACAGATCTTCGCCAGTTCGAGCGCGGACTTCAACATGCGCTCGATGCCGGCGGCGGAAAAATCGCTGGAATAGGTGCTGGCCGCACGCTGTCCGAAGAAGACGCGCACGCCGATGGCGCGCGAGCCTGATTCCTTCAGCGTTTCGACCTGGTCGAGGCGCACGACGGTCGAAAATTCGTCGCCCTCGCGGGCGACACATTCAGCCGCTGTCGCGCCGCCTTTCATGGCGCGGCGAACGACGTCATTGGCGAGGGACTCGAGGTCCGTTGCTTGCTGGTTGCTGGCTTCTAGGATTGGCGTCATTGACATAAAAGTGTAGCGCGGACACTCTTGTCCGCGTGTTTGCAGCTCCAGAGTGCCTGCGCGGACAAGAGTGTCCGCGCTACACAACTTACTGCATGAACCCGCCGGTTTCGCGCTTCGCCGTGCCGCCGACGGTCAGCCGGTCGATCTTGATTGTCGGGATGCCGACGCCGACCGGAACGGCCTGTCCATCTTTGCCGCAGGTGCCGACGCCTTCATCGAGCTTCAGATCGTTGCCGACCATCGAAACCCGCGTCAGCACATCGGGTCCGTTGCCGATCAGGGTTGCGCCCTTGATCGGGGCGGTGATCTGTCCGTTTTCGATCAGATACGCTTCCGACGCCGAGAACACAAATTTGCCGTTCGTGATATCGACCTGTCCGCCGCCGAAGTTCACCGCGTA
This sequence comes from Terriglobales bacterium, assembly GCA_050012595.1. Taxonomy (GTDB): domain Bacteria; phylum Acidobacteriota; class Terriglobia; order Terriglobales; family Acidobacteriaceae; genus Acidiflorens. The sequence goes on along the minus strand of JBEKGW010000010.1, from coordinate 137,943 downwards.
GACGCCGTTCTTCACCGAACGAATAATGTCTCCGGGATCGTCCTGCCCGGCCAGCATATAAGTGTTCGTCATGCGCGGCATCGGAATGTGCTCATAACTCTCGCGGCGTCCGTTGCCGGTATCAGCCAGGCCCATCAGCTTCGAGGAGAGTTTGTCGCTTAGATATCCCTTCAGAATCCCTTTTTCGATCAGCACGGTTTCCTGCGTGGGCTGGCCTTCATCATCCACGTTTAGCGACCCGCGGCGCCACGGCATCGTGCCGTTGTCGACCACGGTGCACTTTTCGCTCGCCACGCGTTTGCCGATCAGCCCGGCGAATGCCGACGTCTTCTTGCGATTGAAGTCGGCCTCCAATCCGTGGCCCACGGCCTCGTGCAGCAGAACGCCGGGCCATCCCGGACCGAGGACGACTTCCATGTCTCCGGCTGGAGCTTCGCGGGCGTCGAGTTGCAGAATCGCCTGCCGCGCGGCCTCTTTGGCGAAGAACTCTGGCGTTTTGTCGCCGAAAAAGAAGTCGAGCGCAACTCGGCCGCCACCGCCAGAGGTGCCGCGGCCCGAACTCGCGTCGGTCTTCGCGATGCAAGAGACATTCATGCGCGCCAGCGGCTGCGAGTCTTCGGCAAATGTGCCGTCGGAGCCGACCACCAGAATGGTTCGCAGTTCGTCGGCATAGCTGGCGCGTACTTCCTTGATCCGCGGATCGTATCCGCGGGCGGCGCGATCGGCGCGCATCAGCAGTTCGACCTTGGCGGTAATGTCCGCGTCCACTGACGGCAAGGCAAGGGGGTACAGGCTGCGGGCCGGCTTCTGCTGGAATCCGGCGACCGTCGTCTTGGACGGCGCGCTCGCGATCAGCGCCGCGGTGCGCGCGGCATGAAGAATCCGTTGTGGAGAAAGATCGTCGGTATAGGCATACCCGGTGCGCTCGCCGGAAACGACCCGGACGCCGCAGCCCGCCGAAATTCCCTGCGAGGCGGACTTCACCAGCGATTCATCCATCATCAGGGAGGTCGAGGTCAGATATTCGAAATAAAGGTCGGCGTAATCGCCGCCCGCCGAAAGCGCGGCGGTCAGATAAGTCGCAAGATCTTGATTCGTAAGCCCGTAGTGCTTGAAGAAGAAGTGTTCCTGGTTGGCAATCACCATATTTTGATGCCCTTGGCTTTGCAAACGACTCGCTGCGGTTGACTGCATTATCCCATGAGCGGGAAGCCGTCAGGATCAGGAGCGAGACTATTGAAGTGGGCCGGTTTTCCAATGGCCCGCGGACGGGCCGGGATCCAAACCAGCCAATCCAAGTCGTGAGCGCTATTGCCTGATTGCGTCAACAAGCGGGCCAAACTCTTCGTCAGTCCCCAGTCGGAATAGACCATTGACGAGAGAGACGATCCTGAAGCAATCGTCAGCCAAACAATATAGGCGGGCCACATGACCGGCGAGCGGGACGCCTGCCTTCATGCTTTCGTTGACGGTATTTGTCGATCATTTATGGCTGCAGGTAATTGATCCAGTGCAACTTAGCTGGTCACTCGCAGATCAGTCACACTTCCTTTGACGGCACGTAGTCTTTGTGCTATTTTATGCGGCACCTTTTCGGAGTTGGAACGAATTCTGATCAAAACCTTCAAGGAGGATGAGATGAGAAAGGCAATCGCAGCGGCGGTGGTTTGTTTGGCGGCCTCTCTAGCGTATACGGCCCCGGGAAACGTGCAGCCCCTGAACGTGAAAACGGGCCTTTGGCAAATAACCGAGACGGTCACATGGACCGGGCTTCCACCACAAATGGCGTCGGCGATGAACAACGGGCGGACCATAAAGTACAAATCGTGTGTGAAGGCCAAGGACTTGAATAGCAATCCGTGGGTAAACGGATCTGGAGAAAAGTGTGGTTGGACCGTTCTGAACTCCACCGGCACCGATATGGAGATACGGGGAACGTCGTGCGATCTGGGCAAGAATTATGGCATGACGTCCGAGGGTCACGGAAAAATCCACGTCCTGGATCCGGAAAACGGCACAGGATCGTTCGAAGTTACTTTGACCGGCAACGGCCAAACGATGAACGGCCATGCGTCATACACGGGCAAGTGGATCGGCGCAAGCTGCCCCGCCAACCTGGATTAAGAACGCACGCAGGCGAGACGATGGCGGATTTCGCTGTGCTTTAGCAGGTGTCCAAGTCTGCGGCATCGTCTAGGCTCGGTTTTCTAAAGGAATGAAATGAGCGGAATTTTGGCTTGTTGTTTTTGCTTGCTCCTATCGGCATGATTCTCGGCATTGTCGCGGGCGTTGGAACTCACGAGGCGCTGGTGCGAGAGCGCAGTGCTGGCACTTGAGCCGTAGCCGCATCGTTTGCCACTCCGTGGCTAGCGATAAATCGCCATAGCACTCACAACCCCAGAATCGGCCGGTCACTTGGCGAACATCGGCAACGCGAAAACTAACGCATTACCAAAATTGCTCAAGCCAGGCTGATATACGCCGATCAAATCCCAACAATTTCGCGGTTGCCCCACCCTTCGTTTCTTGAAGGGTGAGATTCCACGTCCGCCCACTGCTTGGGATTTCTCACTGACGACCGCCATCTGACTTCAACTTTTTTCATCACAAACGTCCGGTGTGCACCATCACAGACATCGAACCGCCCGTCGGCGACACTGGAGATCGACCTGTGTGTCGGGGCCGAGGTGCGCCCGTTTCCCAGGAGACAGCCCCTCGGAAGTGGGTGCCCCACAGCCTGCCCTGAGCTCGTCGAAGGGTCTCGCGGTCTTCGAGACGTGGGATTACCAAGCTCGTTTGGCCAGTTACTCTTTGATAATCAAGTCTGAGGCAATGCTTGGGTATCAAAAAGTCGTGAAAACTACCAATTCTCATAAAATGAGGCGCAAAATCGAGCTAACTCCTTATTCCGGAATACTTTCCGTATAAGTCCTTTGCGCTCTAGATTTTGAAAATTTTCCACAGCCCAACCCCATGATTCCAATAGATCAAGGGGGAGGGGGGGTGGTAGTAAACACGCATTAATACCCAAACGGTAAACAAAGCGAGAAGGACTGATAGTGATTATCGAGATTGCCCCGTTTGCCCATCGAATCATCGAATCAATGACCCCAGACTCGCTCAGCCACATGCTCTCCGACTTCCTCGACGGCGCACGCGCCGCGGTGGTGGTGGAAGACGGCGCCATCGCATTCGATCTGGCCGAGTCGAAATATTCGATTTCCGGCGAGTACCACAAATGCCTGCTGCATCTGTGGTCGAGCGAGCGGAATTTCGTGCGGCGGGTGCTGGATGCGGAAGTGAAGGCCACCACGCTCCGGTTGCAAGTGCAGCGCATGGGCCAGAATCGCCCCACCCGGCTCGACTTCTGCCGCGATCGCGATCAGCGCTCGCCCGCCGCGCGACGTGCGTCGCGCGTCGCCTACGAGCCTCGCCTGCGCCGGGCGCTGGAGAGAAATTTTCCCGGCTGGACGGTGGTCCGGCTCACGACCAGCATCGATCTCGAACATTCCTTCGGCCCGGCCTACCTGCGTGGCTTGCTCCACCAGGGACAACGCGCGCTCGCCGTCGTTGGAGTGAACGACCAGGAAACGCAAGCGACCGTCGATCGCGCGCTGACCGTAGGAATTCTTTGGCTCGAAGCGTGCCGGCTGGCACAGCAGGAACGCCGCGTGGTCGAGGGCCTCGCGATGGTTGTGCCGAAAGGCACCGTGGCTCTGACCCGGCAGCGCATGGCGCATCTCCATCCCACGGCGGCAAAATGGCATTTATACGAATTCGACCAACGGGAGGATGCGCTCGCACCGGTGGATACTGGCGATTGCGGCAACCTGGCAACCCGGTTGGTGCATTCGATCGATGAAGGCCAGGCGCGCGATCGCTTTGCGGAATCGATTGCGCGCATTCGCGGCATTTTGCCGCAAGCGGAAGTCGTGGCGCTCTCGCCCGCGTCGATTTCATTCCGTCGGCATGGCCTCGAATTCGCCCAGGCGCGGATTGCGCACGATCCGCGAAACTTCGAGAGCAGCGAGGAAATCACATTCGGAGTGGGGCCGGAAGAGCGTGTTCTCAACTCGGAGAATGAAACGCAGTTTGCCGATCTAGTGCGGCTGGCGGCGGCGGTTCGTCACAAGGATGGTCCCAAGAACCACGCGTTGTGGCGAATGCATCCCGAGCGCTGGTTGGAATCGCTGGTCGCCCGGAACATCGCGGCGCTCGACGGGCGGCTGCTACCGGGATCATTGTATGTCCAGGTACCCGCATTCGCCGCCGCGGATCGAGCGATGATAGACATTCTGGCCGCAACTCGCGAGTCCCGCCTCGCCGTGATCGAACTCAAGGCTGACGAGGATATTCACCTTCCGCTGCAAGGCGTGGATTACTGGTCTCGCGTCGCCTGGCACCAGAGCCGCGGAGAGTTTGCGCAATTCGGTTATTTTCCGGGACGCGAGATCTCGCCGCAGAAGCCTCTACTGATGCTGGTCGCGCCCGCTCTGCACGTGCATCCCACAACCGACACGATCCTGCGTTATCTGTCACCGGAGATCGATTGGGAAGTGCTGGGAATTGACGAGCGCTGGCGGGAGGAGATAAAGGTTGTGTTCCGGAAGAGGCCGGTGCGCACGCCGGTTCGTGCGGCTTAGAGCTTGTTCACCGCCGAGACGCAGAGAGCGCGAGGAAGCCTTTTTTGGCTCTTGAAAAAATTAAGGGCCCTCAGATTCCGACGCTCTTCCGCAGCATCACCAGTTGTCCGAGGTGATACGCGTTGTGGTCGGCCACGAGCAACGCCTCACGCAAAATCGTTTGCCCATCACCCCAGGGAATTCTGGCGTAGAGGTTGACCTTCAGGTCGGCGACGAGTCGCTCCATCGTCCGCAGGTCTTTCTTGAACGCGGCCACACTCGCGGTCCACGCCTGCTCGTTCGGGGGTGTTTCCGACGTGGGCCAGTATCCTTCGGGCCATGGCGGAGAGACATGCTTCGAGTTGCGGCTGAACTCCAGGATGTCCCACTGGCCGAGGCGCATGTGCTCGAGCAGCATCCAGGGGGTGTGAGGGAAGTTCGCAACTTTGGCTCCGGCGAGTTGCACGGGCCAGTCGCGCATGGCGTCGTCGAAGCTAATATGCGCCCCACCGCCTTTCAGCAAGTGGAGCAATTGGTCGCGGAGGAGTCGATCGAGAGATTCGGGTCGCGCCGCGGTTTTCTTGTTCGATTTCGTTGATGTTTTTCTCGTCTTCTTTTTTGCCATAGCTGATTTCATTCTACGAAGACAGAAGTCAATAGAGAAGTCAACGAATCATAACATCGGCTTCGCATTCATTTCGCTTTCGGGCGCTTCCCCTTTGTACACTCGTCCGATCCCCCTCACCAGGCGCCGCATCGGCAGCTCTCCCCTAGCGTCGGCAAAGAAAATTTCGCCGGCGCGAGTCCCGCGATAGCACCAGCGCTTCAGGATCGCCAGGTGCTCCATGCGTTCGATCGCGCTGCCTGGTTTGGCCGCGGGAAATGCTGTCAGCGCGGCCTGGATGCGAGCCTCCATCGATTGTGACTTGGCGTGCTCCGTATCGGAAATCGGAAACTCAAATGGCCCGGCGAGCGCGCCTTCGTCAACGCGGAACAAAGTGACGCTCTCCGGTTGCCGCGACCTTTGCACGATTACGGCGTGCAACTGGTCAATCCGGCGGACAAATTCCGGAAGTTGCTGCAGCACGGGAGTGAGCTTGTCGAGCCGCGCATGAATGGCGGCGGCGGTTTCGAATTCCATTTTCGCCGAGGCGCCATCGCGCTCCGCCGCCATCTGCCGCTTCAGCGATTCGCCGCGCGAGTCGAGAAAATCCTCGACCCGCACCACTTCGCTGCGGTACTCGTCATCGGTACAGCCGCGAAAACAAGGCGCCAAACACATCTTCATTTCGGAATAAACGCAGCCGGGAAATTTCGGGTCGGGATGGAGGTCTTCCACACAGCGGCGCATCTTGAAGAAGTCGAGCGCGTCGTTCATGAACTTTTCCGCCGCCAGGCGCGAAGCAAACGGTCCGTAGTAAACATTTTTTCCCGCAATCCACTTGCCCGAAATTCGTCCCAGCCGCGTCGTGATTGAAGCGCGGGGAAATTCGTTTTCCAGATGCAGCTTGACCAGAGGAGCGAACCGCAGCCGCAGGCGATTCGCATAGGTCTTGGGAAAGACGGCGCGCAGGATTTGGTAGAGGACGAATCCCGATTCGAAATCGGAGCCGGTCAGCGTGTATTCGATCCAGCGGACGCGATGGCGGAGGTTGAGCCGCTTCGTCCGCTCTTCTGGAGCGGAAAGCAGCCGTTGCAGACGCCGCCGAAGGTTGGCCGTCTTGCTGACGTAGGGCTCGGAGTCCGCGTCCTCGCCGCGCAAAAGAAACACAGCAGGGGCGGCAGCTGCGGCGGAGAAGATGTCGCTGTCACGTTCCGGCTGGAACTCGATGCGTTCGGTCAGCACGCTTGTGATTGTAGTGCGTGGGATGGTCGCGCGGAATTATCCGAAGCTCGCGCTCTTAAACTTCTGGCGGAAGTCCGGCCCGTCCATCTTCACGATGCGGCACATCTCATGGAGGCGGGAACGCATACGCTCGCCGATGCGGTCGCCCAGGGTTTCTTCACGCGCGGCCGCCCGCGCCGGCGACAGTGACGATGACCGGGTCGCACTCGCAGCCGGCTCGTCCGCGAAATTCGTGGTGATGATCGTGGTTCGATTGTCGTTATATCTCGAGTTGAGGATCAGGCTGACCGTGTCCCACACCCACTCGCTCGGTTTCACGGCGCCGAGTTCATCGAGCAACAGTACCTCAGCTTCAAACACCGGCCGCAGCACCTGAAGCTCGGTTGCCCGGACGGAATCGTTGTAGGAATTCTGAATCTGTTTCAGCAGTTCGCGATAGTCGCAAAAAAGGCAGGCGCTTCCTCTGACCGCAATGAGTTCCTTAAGAATGCCCACCGCGAGGTGGGTCTTGCCGGTCCCGATTCCGCCGACCAGCAGCAACCCAGCGCCGTCTCGCGGATTGAACTCCTGCACGAAGCGCGATGCGCTGATCTGGGCCAGCGCAATCGAACGATCGGCTCCAGGGAAATCCGTCGTAAAGTTCGACAGCTCACAGTGCTCGTATCTCTTTGGAATTCGTGCCGCCGCGATCATGGCGCCCCCGCGCGCCCGCAACTGACAATCGCAGCGCGTGACGCCGCGTTCCGGTGTCCCCGGAACCGGCTTCCATCCCGAGCCCGCGCACAGGGGGCAAACTTCGGCTGCTGTTTTCATAATTCTTTACTCTATTGTGTAATTAGACTCTGCACCCGAACCCGCTCGCACCGCAACTCGAAACCATTTCCTCTCTGTGCACATCCTGTGGAGACGAGGGGCAGGTTGTGGAGAACCGGGGAGAACCGTGGAAAATTGCCGATCGCAGCTAAGAAGGGGGACAAACCCGGGAGCTTTTGGCTCATTTCCCCATTCCTGCGGACACAGCCGTTCGCTTCATGTGTCAAAACGGGCAACTGGCACGTGTTTCCCATTGACAATCCCATAACATAGGTGAGAATTGAGATCGCCGGTGCTCGCGCTTTGAGCTTTCCTCCCCGGCTGATGCGCGGGAACCGAAACGACTAGTGTCAGGAGAGAGCATGAATAAAGCTGATCTGGTTGACCGGATCGCCGGAGCCTGCAACATTTCAAAGGCGCAGGCGACGACCGCGATCGACACCACCGTGGACAGCGTCACCGCTGCCCTTCGAAAAGGTGACCGGGTAGCCTTGATCGGGTTCGGCACGTTCTCCGTCTCGCAGCGCAAGGCCCGCAATGGCCGAAACCCGCAGACGGGTGCCACCATCAAGATCGCTGCCCGTAAAGTCGCCAAATTCACTCCCGGAAATGAACTCAAGAAAGTGGTCAATAAAGGTAAGTAGGGGCCCGAATTCTTGTATGCGAGCGAGACGGCAGGGGATCGGCCCTGCCGTTTTGCTGCTTTAGGTCTCAGGTGTCAGGTTCTAGGGTTGGAAGATTTTCCTGAGACCTGACACCTGACGCCTGGGCCGTCAAGCCTGTTAAACTGAAGAATTGTCAGCCTACCCTTAAGCGAAGAAGGAAGCCCGTGCGCGCAGAAACCCGGCATCAACTGAAGCAAGACCGCTTCAGCAAGGTCACGATCGAGGCAGCGGAGAAGACCGCCCACTGGACCGTGGAACACCAGTCGAAACTGATTATTGCTGTGATTGCGGTTATCGCCATCGGAGCGATGGCGTTTGTCGGCTGGTACTACGTCAACCAGCAGAACGAAAAGGCGAGCGCCGAGCTTTCGACGGCAGTCCGCACCTTTGAAACGCCGGTGCGCCCGGCAGGCGTGCCAGCGCAACCGGGGTACGATAGCTTCGCGTCGCCGCAGGAGCGTGCCACGGCGGCGCGCAAGCAGTTCCAGGCCATCGTCGATAAGTATCCGCACACCCGCACTGCCGACATGGCACGTTACTTTGTGGGGTTGGCCTCTTCACAGCTTGGCGATAACGCGGCAGCGGAACGAAGTCTGCAGGAGACAGCCGGCTCTTCGAACGATGAACTGGCGGCATTGGGCAAGTTCGCGCTGGCTTCCGTTTATCGCGCGGAGAATAAGGACACGCAGGTGGTCGATCTTTACAAGCAGTTAATCAATAAGCCTACGATCGCCGTCAGCAAGGCGACGGCGCAACTCGAACTCGCCGGGTTCTACGAGTCGCGGCAGAAGCCGGACGAGGCCAAGAAGATTTACGACCAGGTGGAGAAAGAAAATCCGGCCAGCGAAGCGGCATCGCTGGCGCAGCGCCGAGCCACCGCACTCAAGCAGTAGTACCGCGAAGATTCGGTGGAGAGCCGGGCGTCCCCGCCCGGCCACCACATTGCCTGACGGGCGAGGCGCCCGTCGCTCCACCGTATGACTCATCAAGCAGTTTTTGCATAGGCGATGCGGCGCAGGCATGCGATGAGCCGCTCGCAGTCCTCGGGCGTGTTGTAGACATGCGGCGCCACTCGAATCGAACTTCCGCGGACGCTGACGAATACTTTCTCTCTCGCGAGCATTTCGGGGAGTTCCTTCGGAATCGCCTCTTCCCTCCGCAGGGCCAGGTAATGAGGCGCGCGCCACGGTTCGGAGGGCGCGGAAAATCCTATGTCCGCCGCGGCCTTCGCCAGTTGACGATTGAGTGCGCCGGCCGTCTCGGAGATCTGCGTGACATTCCACTCCAGCAACTGCTTCATGGCGCGCACGGCGGCGGGCAGCAGCGCGAAGTTCGAGCGTTCGCCCATGTCGAAGCGCCGCGCGCCCGCGTCGTAGTCTTCCGTATATAGGATGAGGCTCGAGAAATCACGAGCGTTGGCGCGCTGAATCCAGTTCTCTTCCAGCGGCATTCCACCGTCCCATTTTGGAGCGACATAAAGAAGCCCGACGGAATAGGGCCCGAGCAGCCACTTGTAGCTGGCGGCGACGGCGAAATCCGGCTGCACGCCACGCACGCTGAAGGGCAGCGCGCCTAGCGACTGGGTGAGATCGAGAACGAGCGCGGCTCCGAGCTTGCGGCAAGCTTCTCCGATGCGGACGAGGTCGAGTCTTCCGCCGCTGGTCCACTGCACGTGCGGGAGAGCGGCGACGGCCACATCAGCGGTCAGGGAATCCAGAACGGCGGCGGTCCAGTCGTTGTTTTCGGGCCAGGCGACGACTTTCAGCGAAGCGCCAGTTTCTTCGGTTAGACGTTGCCACGAATAGTAGTTGGATGGGAACTGCTCGGCGAGCACGAGAATGCTCTGGCCTTTTTTGACCGGCACATTTCGCGCGGCGGTGGCGATGCCGTAGCTGGCAGAGGGAACGATGGCGATGCAGTCGGCCGAGCAGTCGAGGAGCTGCGCGGCGGTCGTGCGGAACTCATCTGAGCCCGTAAAAAATTTGTCGGGAGTCAGTTCCCACGGGTGCGCCTTGCGGGCGAGCCCGGCGGTTCCGGCCTCCAGTGCCGGCTTCATCAGCGGCGACATGTAGGCGCAGTTTAGGTAGGCGACGTCGTCGGGGATATCGAAGAGATGGCGCTGGCAGGGAAGCATGGGCTAGTCTATGGCCATCAGTGTATCAATCGGGAGCAGTTGCCGGTCGAACTGTTGGACCGCGTTTAGCTTTCTCCAGCCTCGGGTTCGAGTTCCTGACGAAGTCGCTGGCCCAGAGTGTTCGCCACCGAATTCAAGTCCTTGGCGAGTCCGAGCCGCCACTTTTCAACGGATTGTTGCGCCAGTTCCTCGAATTGTTGCGCGATCGACTGCGCAGCTTCCTCGGCCTGGGCGTTCAGAGAGCCAGTGAAGGAGTCTTCAATCCGATTCTGAATGGTTCTCAGGTGGCCACATATCTCGTTGACCTTGGTTTCGACTTCATTCGAGCCGCGTGCTTGCAAGCCTTTGAGCGCCAGCGCCACAGCGCTCTCAATTTGAGTTTGCGCTCCGGCGACGATTTCGCCGGCGAGGTGCTCCAGGTGCGCGTCGAGATCCGATTCCAGGCGGCGAACGGACTCGTTCAGAGCTGCAATCTTCCGGCTGAGGTCCGCCACGTCCGACTGAAGCTGGGACGCTTTCGCCGCGGTATCGGCCTGGATCTGTTCGATCTCCCGGCGGTGAACGGCATGGGAATCCGCCAGTTGTCCCTGCAAAGAAGACAACAGCTTTTCGCCTTGCGCGTTGAGATGCGCTCCCGTCTCCAAGGCGTGCCGCTGCAGTTTCTCGATTCCAGCGCGGACGTGCTGTTGCGCCGTGGTGGTGAGTTCCTTTGACAATACCTGCGCGCGTTGTTCGACGGCATGTAGTTCACCGGCAAGACGGTGCCGAAACTCGGCCAGGACCGCGCTGGTCTTTTGCTCGATGGTCGTTTTCGCAGCTCCGAGCATCTCGGCGGACTGTTCCCGCGTTTGCTCCAGGACGCGCGTCCCAACGTCTTGCCGCAGGCGCTCCCACAGCTTCTCCTCCAACTCCGGCGGAATATGCCCAAGCGACACTTCAAAGCGGTTGCGCCTGGCATTCCCGGTCAGCTTCTCGCGGAGTTCGGTGACTTCGGCCTGCAAGGGCCGAACGAGTTTGGCAAGTATGCCGCGTAAACGGTCTTCCGAGAGTTGCTCCTCGACCTTGTCGATAACGTCTTGTGCAGCCCGGGAAGGAGTTTGCTGCGCGTGCAGAACCGAGGAACCGGCAGACGGTTTTTGGGTAGGTTGTTGAGCGGCGGGCGCGGGCATTTCCAGCACTCGCCAATCATCGGGGTAGGATTGCAGTCCCCAAAAGTTTTCCGGCCGATCGAGCCGCGCACCCAGCCGGAAGCCTTGTCCGTCGGAGCCCATCGGCTGGCAGAAAACCACGTAGGCTGTCGCCTCCCGGCCTCCCCGGCTGTGCAGGCGCAGGGCGCTTCCGGCGTCCAACTTCCGGGGGAAGCGGAGCGCGCAACCGTGCGCACTGACCACCAGCGTCTCACAGATCTCAGAGAACTGGGCATTGGGTCCCATGCTGGTGACCCGGACGGGGACTTTGACTGGGACTCTAGAACTGCGCCGTAATGCGGTGTGACCGTTGGAAGCGGGCATGGTGATCCTCTGCGTGATGGTGAGGCCTCGACGCAGACATCCCTTCGAGCCTCTCCATTACACTACCGCGAGGTGAAGGATGTGACTTCTCTCGGGAGTGCGCTTCCGGGATGTTCAAGCGGGCACGCGGCAGACTGCCCATTTGTCAGAAAGGGGAATGTACTTTAGACCTTACTCCGTTTGCACTACTGGACCGGTGTAGTTGAACTTAGTCCAAACTGCCCTGTTCCATGACGACGTTCTCACGGACGATGAGCCTGTGCGCGGCCATCTCGCGCAGCTTGGGCAGAACGCGGCTGACGTGTTCGTCGGTATCGACGAACGAGATCACGACGGGCAACTCGCCTCCGGCTTCGACGAGGTGCGCAGTGTGGACTTTGCCGCGTCCGAGGAAGCCAGCTACGGCGTGGAAGGCGACGGCTCCGAAGGAATTTTCTTCGCGCAGATATTTCAGAATTTCCAAATGCAGCGGACGATGATGCCAGGAATCGCCTTCGGTGAGATAGATGGTGACTTGAACGGCCATAACGGTTGCCATTTTACAACCCCCTCGCGAGCGCGGCACCAGCCAAAACGGCGGCGAGGCAGAGCGCGTTGCTGGCCACGATGTTGATGCCGGTCAGGAGCCATTGTCCCTGCTCCATCAGCGCGAAGCTCTCGAAGGCGTAGCTGGAGAAGGTGGTGTAGGAGCCGCAGAAGCCGATGGCAACCAGCAGGCGCCAGCGCGGGTCGACGAGCGCGCGTTCGGTCGAGAAGACGAGAAAGAATCCGAGGACGAGGCTGCCGGTGAGGTTGATCAACAGCGTGCCGTAGGGGAACGCGGAGGAGAAATCGCGGGCGATCAGGGTGCTGAGGAAGTAGCGGGCACTGGCTCCGACAACGGCACCGAGCGCGATCCATATATAGTTGGAGAGATAGTTGGGGATAAAGCTTGCGTTTTGGCTCACAGCGGAGTCCTCCTGCAAAAATTCTGTAGGAGTTATCAGCCGAAGGGCGGTTTAACGGCGAACTCCATCGCCTGTACATCAGTATAGCGCAGAGTGCCAGCGATGGCGGAGATTGGTAGTGGGCCGGCGTTAGCCGTGGAGCAAGGCTGACTTCACGATTTCTCTCGCATCCTCGGTTTCGGCGTACTCCCATAGGCAGAGTTCGTTGCCGTCGGGGTCGCGGAAGAAGGCCAGTTTTCCGCCCTTTTTATTTTTGATATCGCTGGTCGCGATGCCGCGGGCGTGCATTTGCTCCAGCGTTTCCTGCAAATTCGCGACGGAAAAGCAGAGGCGGGCATTGCCGTTGCCGGGGACCACCGATCCGGGCGGGAGGCGCACCAGTTCGATGAGCACGCCATCGAGATCAAAGCGCGCGACGTAGTCACGCGAAACCATGGGGAGTCCGAGGGTGTCGCGATAGAAGGCGATGGAAGCATCCATGTCGGTGACGTAATAGAAGACTGTATCGAAGGAGAGTTTCAGCTTGCTCGAAGATGAGAGCCGCATGGCGAACTGCTTCCTTTCTTCCGCGGAGTCGGGAAGTTGTGGACTAGTTTGCTGACGATGGGCAAATTCTAGGAGAATGGCGGCGGGTTTGTCAGTGAGGAACGGCACCGTTGGCAGTGACGGTGCAAAAGGGTAAGATGCCCGCTCCCTTCCTTGACACCTAGTTTTCAGCCCTTTATTCTTAAGCATTGCTCCCTGAGAGACTTTCGTCTCTGTGCGCACTTCCGCGGGCCTTTGCGGTAATTGGAGTGGGGGCGGCGGAGGTTTCAATGCTCATCGAAATTAAGGATCTGGAGATTCACCCGGTCGATTTCCGGGAGGAGTTCGGCCCGGGCGTGATTGATCTGGGTGCGGAGGTCCGGCAGCGGTCGCTGCTGCGCAGCCAGGGCCGGGCGGATCTGGTCGAGGAGCATCACGGCAAGCACAAGGTGGTGCAGGACATCCGGGTGAAGGGCAAGCTGGAGACGAGCCTGGAAGTAGCTTGTGCGCGCTGTCTTGATCCGGTCGTGCACCAGGTGGAGCGCAGCTTCGATCTTCTGTACCGGCCGCTCGGCACCGACTCCGGACACGAAGAGCTTTCGGTCACCGACGCCGAGGCCGAGATCGGATATTACGAGGGCGAAGGGTTGTTGCTGGAAGACCTGTTGCGCGAGCAAGTGCTGCTAGCGCTGCCGTTGAAGACGATTTGCCGCGACGATTGCAAAGGTTTGTGTCCGCACTGCGGCAAGAATTTGAATGAAATTCAGTGCTCGTGCGTGGACGAGGTCGAGGATCCGCGCTGGTCGGCGCTGAAAGAAATACGCGACAAGCTGAATCAATGAAAAGTTGTCAGTTATCAGTTATCAGTCATCAGTAAAAGCGCGTTGACTGATAACTGAAAACTGACAACTGAGAACTAAGAAGGAACATCATGCCGAATCCGAAACGCAGACATTCACAAAAGCGCACAGCCACGCGGCGCGCGCATGACTCGCTCTCGAAGCACTCGCTGTCGGAGTGTCCGAACTGCCATGAGCAGAAGATGCCACACCGCGCGTGCCCGAAGTGCGGAACCTACAAGGGCCGCGAAGTTCTAGAGGTCGCGGAGAAGTCCTAGTTTCCGTCTTGCTTCCATGCCTAGCATAATCGCTCTGGACGCGATGGGGTCCGACAAGGCGCCGAAGCCGGAGATTGAAGGCGCATTGCAAGCGGCGCGCCATCACGGCATCCGCGTGCTTCTGGTGGGACCGGAGCCACGGCTGCGGGCCGAACTGGCGCGCTATCCCGGGGCGCGGCGACTGCCGGTGGACGTGGTGCACGCCAGCGAAGTCATCACCATGAAGGACAAAGTGGAGGCGATCCGCGCCAAGCGCGATTCGTCGATCCGCGTCGGACTGCGACTGGTGCGCGAGGGGCGCGCCGCGGGCTTTGTGACGGCGGGCAACACGGGCGCCGCCATGGCCACGGCCAAAGTGGTGCTGGGCGCGCTGCCGGGTGTAGACCGTCCGGCGCTGGCGGCGGCGTTTCCTACGGCCCTGAACACGGCGGCGGTTCTGCTCGACGTCGGCGCAAACGTGGATTGCACGCCCAACAATCTGGAGCAGTTCGCGGTGATGGGCGATATTTATTGCCGTTCGATTTTCGGCATGAAGCATCCGCGGGTCGGGCTGCTTTCGATCGGAGAAGAAGAAGGCAAAGGCAACGAGCTGACGCGCGAGGCGTTTCAACTGCTCAAGCGGCTTCCGATCAATTTTATCGGAAATGTGGAAGGCCGCGATTTATACAACGGCCATGTGGATGTGATCGTGGCCGACGGATTTGTCGGCAACGTTGCGTTGAAGACTTCGGAAGGCGTGGCCAGGCTGGTGCGCGCTGTGCTGAAAGAAACCTTGAAGTCAACGATTACGCGGCAGGTGGGCGCGTATCTTTCGCGCAACGCGTTTTCCGATTTCAAGAAGCGGCTGGATCACACCGAGTATGGCGGCGCGCCGCTGCTGGGCATCAAAGGCGTGTGCATCATCACGCACGGATCGTCGAATACCAATGCCATCAAGAACGCGGTGCGCGTGGCGGCGGAATTCGCCGAGGGCAAAGTCAACGAAGCGATCGAGCGTGAGCTGGCGGAACTGAGCGTCGCTGTCCCTACGTGAGCATCTCTGAGCATATTCAATGACAAGTTCATCCCCCATTGCTTTTCTCTTTCCCGGCCAAGGTTCGCAAGCCGTTGGCATGGGCAAAGAGCTGGCCGCGAACTACCCGGTGGCATGGCGGACTTTTGAGGAAGCCGACGAGGCGCTCGGCTACAAGCTGTCCGAGCTTTGCTTTGAAGGTCCGGAAGAGAAACTGAAGCTGACCGAGATCACGCAGCCGGCAATTCTGACGGCGTCGGTGGCGGCGTGGCGGGTTCTAAAGGAAAAAGCGCTGCAGGAAAAAGGCTTGAAGCCGGATTTTGTCTCCAACTATGTTGCCGGGCACAGCCTGGGCGAGTATTCGGCGCACGTAGCCGCGGGCACGCTCACCTTTGCCGATGCGGTGCGGACGGTTCGCAATCGCGGAAAATATATGCAGGAAGCAGTGCCCGTGGGCGTGGGCGCGATGGCGGCGATTCTTGGAATGACGCTCGACCAAGTCAACCAAATTGCGAGCGAAGCCGCGAACGACACGGCGCAGGGAGAAGTTTGCCAGGTAGCCAATATTAATTCGCCCGAGCAAATCGTGATCTCGGGAAACGCCGGCGCCGTGGACCGCGCCATCAAGCTCGCCACCGAACGTGGAGCGAAGAAGGCCGTGAGCCTGCCGGTCAGCGCACCTTTCCATTGTTCGCTCATGCAACCGGCGCAGGATCGTCTGGCGCGAGACCTGGGCGCGCTGCGTTTTCAGGGTCCGTCGTGCCCAGTGGTCTGCAACGTTGACGCTGCAATTGTCACTTCCGCGGAAGCTTCGCGCGAAGCCCTGATTCGCCAGGTGACCGGCACGGTAAGGTGGGAACCGTCGGTGCGGCTGCTGATCAATAAGGGCGCCAGTCTGTTTATTGAAGTCGGGCCGGGAAAAGTTTTGTGGGGACTGATGCGGCAGATCGACCGCTCGAAGACCTGCGTAACGGTGGGGGATGAGGCATCGCTGCAGAAGACGCTGGCGCAAATTGCTGCAACGGCAGCGTAGCTGCCGAGCTGCGCTCGGCTGGACGGGGCAAAGCCCCGTCACCACACTAGCTAATACGGATACACCGTCAGCGTCTTATCTGACTTCTGCACGAACATTCGGGCGTGCTCGGTGCGCTCGTTGACGACGACCTCGACCACGACGCCTCCGCTGCCAAAACCTTTTGTGTTGGCCGATCCGTAGATCCTGTGGGACTTGATGAGGCCCCACTCGCCGCCCGGTCCCCAGTCGCGATAAAAGTCCGCGTAAGTGTATTGAGAATATTTCTGCTGATGCTGGCGCCAGCCGGGATCGTTGAAGTAAATGCCGTAGGCGGTTTCGTAATCCTGGTGCTGAAGCGCGGTGAAGAACTTGTCGACGGCATGCTCTTCGGGCCAGTTGCGGTACATCCAGGCCAGTGCGGCCAGAAGGACCACGACCACGACGGTGGCCATGATCTTGATCTTCCGCCGCCGCAACTTCGCGGGGTCGTAGGGCTGAGCGTCGAGCAGGGTCATAAATCTCCGTTAAGCATAACGGATTCCCGGAAGATAAAGGTAGTGACGAGCCCGGCAGGTTGGTGAGGTCGCTCTTAAAATACCACCCGGCATAGCTACCTAGGTAACCTGCCCCCTTTCTGGTCCCCTCTCTCCGCCCTCGCCGTTTCTGCCGATCTTTATTGATATTGATATTGATGAAGCCTTATTAATGGCGGGCCTTCTTCCGTCGATGTTCAAGCAGGAGCCAAACATGATCCAGCTCACCCGCCTCAACCATCATCCGCTGGTCGTCAATTCCGACCTGATCAAGTTCGTCGAGCAGGCCCCCGATACCGTCATCACGCTGGTGAGTGGCGACAAGATTGTCGTTCGCGAAAGTGCTCAGGACGTCCTCGAACGGGTGATACAGTTCCGCCGCTCGGTGCTGCAAGGGACCGTGCTCCGGTCGGACAACGCTTCCACCCTTCTGCCCGTACTTGAGGGCAGTAATTCCCTCCAGAGTGCGCGTTCGAGGGGAATCGCAGAATTGATTGCGCCCGGCGCAGCGGACGATTAAGATTCCTGCACTCCCATGTCTGAAGTAATTTCACCCGAGGCCGCCACTTCGCATCCCGTTTCCCCCGAAACTTCCGTCGAGGTATTCGCGGTTTACGGCGTTGAGCCCGAGATCCAGGCCTACGCCATGGCCAAGTATTCGCGCTCATCGCTCTCGATGAAAGAGTCGCTGAAGGAAATTACGCTGCAGAAGGCGGAAAAATTTCTCAACACCTTTTACTTCCAGTACGGGCACCGCTCCATCGCCGACCTTGCCCACATCGCGCTCGCCATCGAGCGCCTCTCCATCCTCGCCGCCATCGTCGTTGCCGACGAGCAGCGCTGGGACGGCCAGGAGCGCTCGACTCGCTACCAGGACTTCAGGAAGAGCGGCTATTACACACCCAGTTTCCAGGATGAGAGTGCTGCCGACAGTCCAGCCGCGGACGTTTCGCCCACCAAAACTCTCTACCGCGAAACCATCGAGTCCTTGTTCACGGCCTACGAAAAAATTTCGCAGCGGACGTTCGAATATCTCGCCAGCATCACACCTCGGCCCGCCGAAATGAAGCCGGACTTTTACGAGCGCACCTTGCGCGCCCGCGCCTTTGACATCTCGCGCTATCTGTTGCCTCTCGCCACCAACACTTCACTCGGGGAGATCGTCAATGCCCGCACGCTGGAAAGCCAGGTTGCCCACCTGCTCTCGCAACCGCATAAAGAAGTTCGTGATCTTGGAGCGCTGCTGAAGCAAGCCGCCATTTCCCCGGCCTACAATGCGAACGAAGAATCGCTGCGCACTCTGGTGGCCGAGATTCGCGCCGTGTCGCCCGAAATCGCCGATCGCGCCGAACGCGAACTCCTGCGCGAGGTGCGAGTCGCGCCCACGCTGGTCAAGTACGCCGATCCGAGTCGCTACGAGATCGAGACGCGCCGCGAACTCCAGCAGGCCGCCGCTGAACTGATGCGCGGCGCTGTCATCGAGCCCGCGCCACTCGTCGATCTAATTGACAATGATCCGCTTGAAGCTGATGCGCTCGAGATCGAACTTGCCACCACGCTGCTTTACGGTCATTGTCATTACTCTTACAGGCAGATTCGCCAGGCGGTCAAAGCGGCGGGCGGAGTGCGCCGCCGCGAAATCATCGACCTCGGCCTGCGCCATCGCGGCCCTCACGACGAACTGCCGCGTCCCTTCTCCGCCGGCCAGCAGTTCCGCTTCGACATCCTCATGGACATCGGCGGCTTCCGCGACATGCACCGTCACCGCCGCTGCGTCCAGATCATGCAGGATTTCTCGACCGCCCACGGCTTCGACACGCCGCCCGAACTTGAAGCTGCCGGAGTTCGCTCCGAATACGAATTGGCGATGAAGCGCGCTGAAACCGCGGTGCAGAAGCTTTCCGCTAGCGGGAGTCAAGAAGCCCAGCAAAATGCGCAGTACGCGATTCCACTTGCTTTCCGCAAGCGCACGCTCTTCAAGATGGACTTCGCCGAGGCGGTTTACATTTCGGAGTTACGCACTACGCCTGCCGGACACGCGTCCTATCGCAATGTGGCCTATGCCATGTATGAAGCCATCGCCGCGAAATATCCGGCGCTGGCAAAATATTTCCGGGTGCACGACGTCCGCGAGCCAGTGGATCTGTTGAAACGCTGAGGAAGTGTGGCGCGGGCGTAAAATTGACGCCGATGAATCTCCGCCTCTAAAATCAGCTCACCGATGCCCAACTACGAATACCTGTGCACGAAGTGCGGACACCGCTTCGAACAAATCCGTAAATTTTCCGATAAGCAGCTGCGCAAGTGTCCCGAATGCGGAGGCGTCATCGAACAAGTGATCTCGGCCCCAGCCGTGCAGTTCAAAGGCTCGGGCTGGTACGTGACCGATTACGCGAAGAAGGGCGCCAGTTCTGGGTCGTCGTCCTCGTCCTCTTCGTCGGAAGGCGACAGCAGCTCTGCAGAACTCAAGGAAGCGAAAGACTCCAAAGACACCAAGGGGTCGAAAGAGACGAAGAAAGACGAAAAGCCCAAGTCCGACACCGCGCACAAGAAACACAAGAAAGACTGAAGATCGGGTGATCTGGCGATCGGGTCATCGGGCGATCGACCACCGAACCGATTTTTCGACGCCCCGATCACCCGATGCCCCGATCACCCGATACCACTGCCTCGGTCTGGCCTGCCGACAACCAAGGTTCGTCGGCGCGGCAGTTCGTCATCGGAGATTTCCGCCAGGAATTGCAGGTTGAGGCCCCGTCGCCCGCATTCCTGACACGCCGCGTCGTTGAGAAAGTACACGATGTCTCCTCCAAACCGATCCTTGAACCGGCGGCGTTCATCGAGGTCGAAGGGGCTCACCGAATACACTTTGATCTCGGCACATTCGCGCAGGGCAGCGCTTAGTTGGCGGTGGAAGTCGAGCGCTCCTTGCCGCACTTGCGCCATGGTGAAAGCAACAACGCGATAAGGCATAGGCTGAAGTCAGGGTTGGGTGACGGGCGAGGGCGCCCGTCGCTCCACCAAGAGGGAAGCATAGCAGCCTTTGCCAGTTGGAGAACCGCGAACGATCATCGACCGCCGACCAGCGACCGCTCTACCCCCTGAATCCTTCCCGGCCTCCGGACATCTAAACCCATTGATATAGTCGTTATAACGACTAAAGAGGTGCGAACATCATGATGACCATCCGACCGAGCAATGAGCGTGGCGGCGGCGACTATGGCTGGCTGAAGACCCACCATACTTTCAGTTTCAACGATTACTACGATCCCAAGTGGATGGGTTTCCGTTCGTTGCGCGTGATCAACGAAGACTGGGTCGCGCCGAGCGGCGGCTTCCCCACTCATCCCCATCGCGACATGGAGATCATCACCTATGTCCTGTCGGGCAAGCTTGAGCACAAAGACAGCCTTGGCACCGGCTCGGTGATCCTCCCGGGCGACGGGCAGCGCATGACGGCCGGGCGTGGCATCCGCCACAGCGAGGCGAATCCGTCCTCGACCGAATCCGTGCACCTGTTGCAGATATGGATTCTCCCCGACAAGCGGGGGTACGAACCCGGCTACGAGCAGAAAGGCTTTCCGGAAATCGAGAAGCGTGGCAAGTTTCGCCTGATCGCCTCGAGCGACGGCGCAGAAGGTTCGGTGAAGATTAATCAGGACGCGAAGCTGTTCGCTGCTTTGCTTGCACCCGGAGAAGAGGTCACGCAGTCGCTCGGCGCCACGCGTCACGCGTGGATCCAGGTCGCTAAGGGCGAAGTCGAACTGAAGGGCCAGAAGTTGCACCAGGGAGACGGTGCGGCCATAAGCGAAGAAAGAAAGCTGTCCATCAAAGCGACGGAAGACGCTGAAGTTCTACTGTTCGACCTGGCGTAAGCAGATCGGGCCGTCGGGTCATCTGGTGATCGGGTCATCGAAAAGTATCGACTCGGGGTTCTTGGTCACCCGATGGCCGATCGCCCGATATCCTCGTTCATTCCAGCCTGATCCCTGCCGCCCCCATCAGCCTTCCCGTTACGCCTTTCTCCGCCCGAAAGCTGAAGAGCAGATCCGCGTGGCATGCCGTGCACGGCGCTGACGTATCAATATTCTTCGCCATCACACCCGCATCCAGCAGTTGTCGCCGGTTTGCTTCGACCAGATCAAGAAAGAGTTTGGCAGGCAATTCGCCGTGACCCGGCGCGCGCGCCGTCAGGAACAGCAACGGATATTTCTCCCGCACCGGGTCCGATTCCTTCACCTCGCGGAACAAGGTCGCGGCGTATGCAAACTGAGCTGCAAATTTGGTGCGCACCTCTTCGCCCACTTCGTAGCAGCAGCCCTGCACGCCCGGCCCAATCGCCGCCACCAGGTCCCGCGGATCGCTCTTGAAATGTTTCCGCATCTCGCCTACACCTTTCTCGACGATGCGTTTGACCGAGCCGCGCCAGCCTGCGTGGAAAACACCGACCGCCCGCCGTTTCCGGTCCGCCAGAATGATGGGAAGGCAATCGGCAGTCTGCACGGCTAAGATCAGCCCCGGCGTATCCGTGATCATCCCGTCCCCGGCCAGAGGCTGTTCCGGCATCCGGTCGACTCGCATTCGGTGGACTCGTATTCGGTCAACACAATGAATCAAATCGGAATGAATCTGCCGCAGCGAAACCAGTGGCCAGCTTTTGCGTCCATTCGCAACGCCCAGTTCCCTGAGGAAAAGCTCGCGGTTGCGCTCGACGGCGGCGCGCGAGTCATGCTGCGTGAACCCAAGATTCAGCGCATTTCCGCCGTAGGCGCGTGATACTCCGCCATGCCGCGTCGAGAAGGCATGCACCAGCCAAGCCAATTTGCCCAGCTTCTCGCAATGCAAAAGTTGTAGTTTGTTCTTTGCGACGCGATTGGTCACCACAGTTCGATGACTCACTTTTTCTTTATGTAAGAATCATTCACGCGATCACTGTATTAGTGCTCGACGTCGAAATAAATCTTGGTGGTGGCGCGGTATTGCAGAACCTTGGCTCCGTCCAGTTGCATGTCGAGCGAATCCACGTGCGCCCACTTGATGCTGCGAACGGTCTTCGCCGCTTCCTTCACGGCAGCCTCCGCCGCCTTAGCAAAACTTTCTTTTGAAGTCCCGATTACGTCGATAATCTTCTGGCTCATTCCATTCTCCTCGCTACTCCTCGGAATTGTACGCCGATTTGCCCAGCGTGCGGCCAGGTTAGCGCCGGCGTCAGGTGAGAAGCCGCACGGCGCCGGACGGTTTCCGGCGTAGCCCAAACACCAGGGCCACGCAAGAGTTCCGCGTGGCCCGGGTGTTTTTCGCGCGCTTTAAGTTTGTTATTTGCCCCTGACAATGCTGGTACCTGTTGGTTCGGCGACATGCTCCTGCTCGACGGGATTGATCTTCACCGTGGCCAGGATCTTCTCCAGCTTGGCGAAGACTTCGTCGCGGTTGACGGGCTCAATGCCATCTTTGGCGCCGTATCCGGCGGTGCCGAGGCCTAAGACGTATTCGTAGCAGGCTCCATTTTCGTAATTGTGATAGTACTGCTTTTCGTCCTGCTTCATGGCACTGGCGGAGAAGGTGGAAGTCATCTCCATATCAGTCGAACCGATTTTGACTTTCTCGGCGTCGACCGGCTCGCCGTCGGCATTGCGCGTGTCGACGAAGGCAAAGTGCGCGCACTCCTGCTCGGAGAGGCTGCGATTGACGTTCACATTGAAGAAGGCGGATGCAAAGTCGGTGCCGGGATACAAACCTTCCGGCAGCAGGACGGTCGCGACCGCGATTCCGCCGGGCTGGACGAAGTTCATCGGCACATTCATCAGCACATCACCCATGCCGGCAAGCTGCGGCTGCGCTTTGTCGCCCGAGGCGAGCGCGAACTTACGCGGATAGAGGAACGAAACACCGGAGTTAGCGTCGCTGTAAGTGACATTCGCGGGACGCTTCTTGGGACTCTTCTTCGCGGTTGCAAGTGGAGCTGCGGTGCTTGCCTGCATTGCTGTGACCGTGGTCGCGGGAGTTACTTGAGCTGACGCGTTGCTGGAGACGCCAACCAGCGCCGGTTTTGGAGATTGCTTCGAGCACGCGCTCATCGCGAGTAAGAGCCCGACGATCGCAAAGCCCGCGGTCGTTGCTATTGCCTGTTTCTGCTGGCGCGACCAGGATGAAAGGGTCGTCCCTGAGATTGTGTTGTTAGTAGCCTGATTAGTGGATTTCTGGTTCGTGGATTTCCAAATGGTTGCCATTTTGTCACCTCCTCTGCGGCTGGCGCAGTCGGAAGTGATAGGGCACGAAAGCGGCCAACTGGGCGGCTGTTGATGCGGCGCGACTTATGGGCAAACTTTGAACGGGACCGTGTGCGCCGCCATACACGCCGTGTGGCGGGCGCCACGCCGCCCGTGGGCCACGACGCGGGCCGCTAGAATGTATGCCGCTCTGGATTATTTTCATTGCGAACTGGTGCCGGATGCCGGTGGAGTGCGGCTGGCGAAATGGCGCGATGCGCTGAGTATCCGGCATTTGCGGGAGATCGGGATGACTCCGGAGAAGGTTTTGGAGATGGCCGGTTGGCCATGATAGGGTCGCACTTTCGTTTCGTGTACGAGTTACCTGGGTAGCTTAAAGATCGCACGGAACGGAGCTACCATTGAAAGAACAGTTTGGCATAGCGAGTAGGAGAGGTTATGCAGCGAATGCTCTTGAAGATTTTGGCGATCGCGCTGTTGATGAGCTCGGGCGCCTATGGGCAGTCGCTTGGCGATATTGCGCGCGAGAACCGGGAGAAGAAGGCCGAGGACGCATCTGCCGCGCAGCCAAAGGTGATCACGAACGCGGACCTTCCAAAGGGTCCGGATGCGAACCAGGGGCCGGGCGAGGCACAGTCAGGAGCGAGCGCGGCGGCGGGCAGCAAGGCCGCTGGTCATCTTCCGGGAGATCATCGTCCGGCAGATCGTCGTTTTGCGGAACGACGCTTGGCGGAGCAACGTGCGGCTGAGCAATGGAAGAGACAGATCCTGGCGCAAAAAAATAAGATGGCGACTCTGCAGGCGCAGATCGACCGGATCCACGCGTCGATTCAGTCCGCGAATGGGAGCGTGCAGTACGAGGAACCGGTCAACTGGTATCAGGCGCGGCAACTGCAGCGTGTGGCGCAAATCCAGCAGCAACTCGATGAACAGAAGAAGAAGCTCGAGCAGATGCAGGATGAGGCGCGGCATGCAGGCATGCACACGGCGGTGTACGATCCGTAGGGCCTTCAGCTCTCAGTTCCCAGTTCTCAGAACATACCACTGCCCGGGATTTTCGAATGAATCGGACTGCCCGGTCCGACCATCCTAAAGTATGTGAGCGCCGACGGAGTCCAGGGCGTGGTTCTTTATGATCGGCAGTGCGGTTTCTGCTCGCGTTGGGTGAAGTTTTGGGCGGGGACGATCGCGCGACGCGGATTCAAGATTGCCTCGCTGGATGAGCCCTGGGTCGCGGAGAGGCTCCGGATGCCGCGTGAAGAGCTGCTTGCCGACATACGGTTGCTAACGGCTGCTGGTCAGCTGATTTCCGGGGCCGACGTTTATTTATACGTGACGCGGCGGATCTGGTGGGCATGGCCCTTTTATGCGATTTTCAGTTTGCCGGGGCTCAACCAGTTGATCCACATCGGTTATCGGTGGTTCGCGCGGAACCGTTACTGCGTCTCGCATGCGTGCAAACTGCAGCCGCGCTGAGTGTCAGCGCCTAGGGGCAAGATCGCCTTGTCCCTGCGAACTGAGCCATTTTTGGCGCTCTTCGGCGGCCGGACCCCCAGTTTTATGCCGATTTTCGAAGGGCACCTGACTGGAAACCGCATAAAATCTGCATAAAGTGCTACTTTTCCACAGCGCGGTGCGTTAGTATGCGCATGGATACACGCAAATTTGTAAGTTCCTGAAGGAGGAATTCATGGCTTCTGGTATGACCAAAACCCAACTCACCCGCCACCTGGCCGAGAAACTCGGCACCAACAACAAGACTGCCGCGACTTTTCTGGAGCACCTGGCAGACACGGCGATTAAAGAGACGAAGAAGGTCGGTGTGTTCGTTATACCCGGCCTGGGACGCCTGGTGAAAGCGCATCGCAAGGCCCGCATGGGACGCAATCCGCAGACCGGCGAACCGATTCAGATCAAGGCGAAGACGGTGGTAAAGTTCCGCGTGGCCAAAGCCGCGAAGGACTCGATCGCGCCAAAGAAGTAAATTTCGCGGACAAGCGTGTCCGCGCTACATAATCAAGAAGGCCGGCTTGCGAGCCGGCCTTTCTTGCTTACTTTCTTCTCGCAAGATTGCCACTGAGTTTCTGGGCACTACCGGACGGTCGAGAGCCTGCCCTGAGCTTGTCGAAGGGGCGGCCGTCCCTACGCGCTTCTTGCTAATTCATCACAAATCTGGCGTCGAACGCTCACAGACTTCGAACACAGGTCTAAGGCTATACTGCCCCAAAGAATGCCTGAAGGAAGAAAGCCCGAAGGAAGCATGCCCGAAGCTGGTCCAAACCTGGCGGAAGTGCTGCGGCGCTACTGGGGATACCACGAGTTTCGCCCCAAGCAGGAGAATGTTATCCGGAGTCTGCTGGCCGCGCACGATACCTGCGTCGTGATGCCGACCGGAGGCGGGAAGTCGCTGTGCTACCAGCTTCCGGCGGTGATTTCGGGGAAGACGGCGGTAGTGGTTTCTCCGCTCATCGCGCTGATGCAGGACCAGGCGGCGCAACTGGCGCAGATGGGCATTCCGGCGGCAGCCATCAATAGTTTTCAGAGTTCGGCGGAACGTCGGCAGGTGATGGAGAAAGCGGCGCGCGGAGAATATCGGCTGCTTTATCTTTCGCCGGAGCGGCTGGCTGCGGAAAATACTTTTGATTGGCTAGCCAAAGTGCCGGTGGGTTTCTTTGCGGTCGATGAGGCGCATTGCATTTCGGAGTGGGGGCACGAGTTTCGGCCGGACTACCGGCAGCTCAGCCGGCTGCGTACGAGCTTTCCTGGGCTTCCGATCGCGGCCTTCACGGCCAGCGCGACGCGGCAGGTGCGGCACGACATTCTGAAGCAGTTGCAGATGCGCGATCCGCATCTTTACATCGCCAGCTTCCATCGCAAAAATTTGAGCTACGTGGTGCACGAGTGCGAAGCGCGGACTCAGATGGAGTTGCTTGGCCGCGCTCTGCGGCACTACGCGGGGGAGAGCGTGATCGTGTATTCGCCCACGATCCGCCGGGTGGAGGAGACGGTCGAATATCTGGAGGAGAGCGAAATTGCGGCGATTCCGTATCACGCGAAGATGGAATCGTCCATGCGCCGGCAGAATCAGGAACGATGGATGTCGGACGAAGTTCGGGTGCTGGTGGGAACGATCGCGTTCGGCCTCGGCATCAACAAGCCCGCGGTACGAGCGGTGATTCACCTGTCGCTGCCGAAGTCGATTGAACAGTATTACCAGGAGGCGGGCCGCGCGGGGCGGGACGGGCGTCCGGCGGATTGCGTGCTGCTCTGGCAGAAGCGGGACCACGTTCTGCTGGATTACTTCATCGGAAAGATTTCGGATGACGCGGAGCGGGAGCGGTCATTCGAGCGGAAACGCGTGATCAGCCGGTTCGCGGACTCCCACGGCTGCCGCCACCGGCAGATTTGCCTGCACTTCGGGGAGACTCCGCAATGGCAGCGCTGCGGAAACTGCGACAATTGCGGCGCCAGGCCGGAGTGGCTGAGCAAAGAGGTCGTGACCGCTGCCGCGCCCGAAGTTGCGGCGCGAAAGGCGTCTTTTCCGAGGTCTTCTCCGTCCTTCTATACCCCGATGCTGTCGTCCGAAGAAACGCGCGAAGAAACGCGCGAAAAACCGCGGGCACGGGCTTCGGCGCCGGCGGAAGCGGATCCGGCGCTGGCGGAGTATCTGCGCGAATGGCGGAGAAGCATGGCGCGGGAAAACAAAGTGCCCGCCTACATTATTCTGCACGACAGCACACTGGAGGAGCTGTGCCGCCGGCGTCCGTCCAATTTTGCCGAGTTGAAGCAGCTGTCGGGAATTGGCGAAAAAAAGGCAGACGTGTACGGCGCGGAAATTCTGCAGGCTTTGCGGAACTTTGGCGATGGAGCGCGCGCCACGCCGACGGCGGCCAGGGAGCCGGCTCCGGCGGAACAGACGCTTCGGCTTTTGAATGAGGGGCGCAGCTTCGAGGAGATTGCCCGCATTCGCGCGCGGCAGGTTTCGACGATTGTTTGCACCGTGGCGAACCTGATCGAGACCGGGCAGGTGAAATTGGATCCGAAGTGGATTTCTCCCGACGCGCAGCCGCTGATTGAGGCGGCTTGCCTGAAGCAGGGGGTCGAGAGGCTGAAAGACATTAAGGAAACGGTGCCGCCTTATATCAGCTTCGACGACATACGGCTGGTGGTGGCGCATCTGCGAGCGATGAATCGGGTGCGGGCGAAGACGGCGTAGCCCTGTGCCGTCCGCTTTAATTCGGGGCACAAATACATGTTGTCATTCTGAGCGAAGCGAAGGACCTATGCATTGCGGCGCGGCTAAATACACAGGTCCTTCGCTTCGCTCAGGATGACAATCTCAAACTTACGTGGGGAATTCACTGGGCATCAAGCCTACACGCCTTTGGCGGCGGGATCCCAGATCAGTTTGTGGATTTGCAGGCTGAGGCGCACGGGAATTTTGTCGGCGAGGATCCACTCTGCGAGTTGTTGCGGATCGATGAGGCAGTGCGAAGTGTCTCGCGCGCCGGAGGCGGTTTTTTCAAACGCGGGCGAAAATAAAATAGCTCGAACGCGCCCGGCCAGTCCGTGATGCAGGACGAAGTCGCGGGCGAATTCGTAGTCAGCGCGGTCGGTCAAGACGAACTTGAGTTCGTCGTGTGGCTGGAGCGCTTCCAGATTCTCGAGCGCGAAAGTGTTTGGTTCTCCGGAGTGCGGACACTTCACATCAACGATTTTGATGACTTGTTTCGGGACCTGCGCCAGTGGGCGTTCGCCGCTGGTCTCGAGCAATACCTGGTAGTCAGCGTCCAGAAGTTGTTCCATTAGTGGGATCACCTCTCGCTCCTGCAACATGGGTTCGCCGCCGGTGATCTCGACCAGTCCGCCGCTGGGGCCCAAACGAGCGACTTCGCGGAGCACTTCTTCAATCGCCATCTTCTGCCCACCGTAGAAACTGAACTCGCTGTCACACCAGGAGCAGCGCAGATTGCATCCCGTCAGACGCACGAAGACGCAGGGCAAGCCGGCATAGGTGGATTCACCCTGAAGCGATTTGTAGATCTCGGTTACTTGAAGCATTGAATCATTGATGCATTTAGTCATTGAATCATTGAAATTCGAAGGCAGGGGCCTTCAATGACTCAATGATTCAATCACTCAATGACTCAATAATTTCACTCGGAGTAACGAGCCGTCGTGGTATCGGTCTCAAACACGGTGACGTCTTTCACTCTCACTCTGCCGTTGGTCACTTTGCTCAGGCGCGTGTTGGTCTCGTCGTAGAAATATTTCGCGAGATTCTCGGCGGACGGATTGAGGACGGTGAAGGGCTCGATGTCGTTGATCATCTGGTGATCGAGACGGTCGATGGCGTGCTTCATCACGTCTTTCAGGTCTTTGAAATCGAGCAGCAGGCCGGCCTTGTCGAGTTCGGCTCCGGCGAGGGTCACACGAATCTTGTAATTGTGGCCGTGCGGGTTCTCGCACTTGCCCTTGTAGTTGCGCAGGTAGTGTCCTGCCGCGAATGTGTCTTCGACGGTGACTTCGTACATGAAACTAAGTAACCTCGGCTGTGACCTGCATCCGTTTTATTGTACCTTTTGAGAGCCGCGGAGACACGACGCCGACATGACGCAAACAGAGATCACGATTCGAGAGGCAACGCCGAGCGATTCCGCAATCATTCTTCGTCACCGGCGGTCGATGTTTCGCGACATGGGGGAAGGCACGGTCGAGGAGCTTGATCGGATGGTGGCAGTCGCAGGTCCGTGGCTGGCGCGGGCCCTGGCCGATGGTTCGTACCACCACTGGCTGGCGCTGGACGGCTCGGGCCGCGTTGCCGGTGGCGGTGGGGTGCTGCTGTGTCCGTGGCCGGCGAGTCCCCAAGACCCATGCACCGAGCGGGCGGTGATCCTGAATGTGTTTACGGAGCCGGAGTTTCGGAAGCGGGGAATTGCGCGGCAAGTCATGCTGGCGATTCTGGCATGGGTCAGGCAACAAGGCTTGCGATCTGTTAATTTGCACGCCAGCAAAGAGGGGCGGACGTTGTATGAAAAGCTGGGGTTTGAGGCAACGAATGAAATGCGGCTGAGATTTTGACTTGCTGTAGCAGTTCCAGGATCTCTGGCGCCGCAGGCAACTGCCGAGCTTTGCTCGGCTTGGACAGGCGAGGGCGCCCGTCCCTACACAAACAAACTGTCAAGCAAATCAAGGGCCAACTCCTTATAATCTGCTAACGTTCGGGCTGCTACCCCGTCTATTTCTGTGCAAGGCTGAGGTTCGACCACTTGTAGGGGACAGAGACAGACTATGCCGGCCGACTCTTATGCAGTAGCAATTCCGGTTGGCGAGATTTCCCGTCCAAGGCGGGCGGGACGGGGCAGCGGCGGCAACCAGAACCCCACGTTGTATTGGAATATGAGGGGCTCCTTGGCAGCGCAGGGCAACCGCATTGACGACACGAGCCTGATCCGGGAGGCGCAGCAGGGCAACCGCGCGGCTTTCGAGGTGTTGGTGCGTCATTACGATCAGTCGGTTCTGCGGCTGGCGCTGCACCTGACCGGATCGGAGTCCGACGCCCAGGACGTTTATCAGGACGCCTTCCTCAAGGCCTACAAGAATCTGGGCAGTTTCCGTTTTGAGTGTTCCTTCTACACGTGGATTTACCGGATCGTCACCAATCTTTGCCTGGACCATCTGCGGAAACGCAATGTGCGCAAGGAAGATGGCCCGGTTGCAGTGAACGCGTCGGGAGAAGAATACAGCCGGCTAGAGCAGTTCGCGGACGCGCGCTCGGGAGCCAACCCGGAACGCGATTTGATGCGGCGGGAACTGGGACGAAAGATCGGCGCGGCATTGTCGGCTCTGACGCCTCGCGAGCGGATGGTTTTTGAATTGAAGCACTATCACGGGCTGAAGTTGCGCACCGTGGGCGAGATGCTGAATACGACGGAAGAGACGGCGAAGAATACGTTGTTTCGCGCGACGCAAAAACTGCGTAGCGCACTGGCGGAGATGCGATGACTTTGGAATTAGTCCCCGCGAAGGGATACGAAAATGAAATGTGATTGGGTGCGGCAAAATGTTTTGTTCTATGTGTACAACGAGCTGGAAGACGATGCCCGGTATGAGGTCGAGCAGCACCTGGCGCGGTGTCCGGAATGCGCCACCGAATTGAAAGCGACGCGTAAGTTCCACGCGACACTTTCGGAAATGCCGGTGGCGGAGCCGACTCCGAACCTGCTGGCGGCATCGCGGATGCGGCTGCAGGAAGCGCTGGAAACGACGCAGCCGGGAGGGTTCTGGCGGCGGCTGATTCTTGAGCCGGCAATGTGGCTGCGGCAGATTCGGATGGCGCCGGCACTGGCTGCGGCGATTTTCATTGTGGGATTTGGCGGAGGCATTGGCGCGACTTACAACTTTCTTTCCGCGCGTGGCGGGGATGGCGTGGTGACGGGCTCGCTCGAATCGGGCGGCGGCAATCAGGCACTCAATCAACCGCTGGAATCGTCTGCGATTGCGGGCATCCGCTCGGTCACGCAGGAGCCGGGATCGAATCAGGTGAGCATCAAGTACGACACGGTATTGACCCAGGAAGCGCAAGGCTCGCTGAATGACCAGCGCATCCAGCAGTTGCTGTTGTTAGCGGCGCGCAACAATTACAACTCGGGAGTGCGGATGGACTCGGTGGATCTGCTGACGCAGGCGCCCGCCGATTCGCGCGTGCGCGAAGCGCTGATGTATGCGTTGCAGAACGATACCAATCCGGGTGTACGTTTGAAGGCGCTGGATGGGTTGAGCGGCTTCGTGCGGCAGGATGAGCGAGTAAAGAATGAAGTTTTGCGGGCGCTGATCGGCGACACGAACTCCGGCGTTCGGATGCAGGCCCTGCGACTGGTCGAGCCGATGAAAACCGACAGCAATGTGCGATCGGTGCTGATCAGGCTGGCGCAGACGGATCAGAACGTCTCGATTCGTTCGCAGGCTCGTACGATGCTGGCGCAGATGCCGGAGATGGATTAGTGGAGCGACGGGCGTTTCGCCCGTCCAGCAGTTTGGCGGCCGGGCGGGGACGCCCGGCTCTCCATTAAGTACTAAGTAAGGAGGACATTCATTGAAGCACGCTATAAAACTTGTCGGCGTTGGAGTGTTGGTGGCAGCGCTGGCCTCTCTGGCTCTGTGCCAGGAAGCTCGGGTGTATCGCGAAGGCAGCAACTGGGTCCAGGAAACAGCTGGAGACCTGGGTGCGGCCAAGAATCTGCGGGTGAAGCTGGCCGCCGGTTCGGTACGGGTTCAGGGTGGATCGCAGACGGGGATCACATACGTCATTCATCGGCGGGCCTATACAGCTTCAGAACGGCAGGCGCGTCGCGAATTTGAGTCTTACAGAGTCAACACGTCTGTGAAGGGAGACACCGCGTGGATCGTGGCGGAGTCGGGCGGGCGGGATCGTAAGTGCGCCGATGAATTTGTCATCAATGTGCCGGGGAACCTGGAGTCCGCCAAGATCGAGACCGGTGGCGGCAGCGTGAACGCGACCGGGATTGCCGGACGTGTCGACCTCGAGAGTGGTGGTGGAAATATTCACGTGGACGATATCGGCGGCGAGGTGTCGGCGGAAACCGGCGGCGGCACAATTGAAGTCGGCAGCGTGGAAGGCAACGTGAGTCTGCAGACGGGCGGAGGAAACATCAAGGT
Source organism: Terriglobales bacterium (assembly GCA_050012595.1). Lineage (GTDB taxonomy): Bacteria > Acidobacteriota > Terriglobia > Terriglobales > Acidobacteriaceae > Acidiflorens. Next base: position 106,294 of record JBEKGW010000010.1, on the reverse strand, counting down.
CGCATCCGCCAAGGGCGAGATCAAGGTGGCAAGTGTAGGGGGAAGCGTAGTCGTTCTTTCCGGTCTGCAAGACGCGGTGCTGAAGACGGGCGCGGGTAGTATTCGGGTGGATAAGTGCAGCGGGCGTGTGAAAGCCACGACCGGTGGCGGAAGCGTAGACCTCGGCGAGATCGGAGGGCCGGCGGAAATCGAGACCGGCGCGGGCAGAATTCGGCTGGCTTCCGCGAAAGGACGTGTGCGGGCTCAGACCGTCGGCGGCAGTATCCAATTGGACGGCGCGACGTCGGTGCAGGCGGAGACTTCAGCTGGCGGAATCGTTGTGAAATTATTGTCATCGGCTGGGGCGGGCGACCGCAGTAATTCCACGCTGGAAACCTCGGGCGGCGATATCACCGTCTATCTTGCGAATGATCTGGCGATCTCCATTCGGGCGGAGATCGAAGTCGCCAATGGCCACACCATCCGCAGCGACTTCTCCGATATTCACGTCTCCAGCGAAGGCGGACCGTGGGAGAAAACGGTGACGGCAGAAGGTCAACTCAATGGTGGCGGACCGGTGCTGAAGGTGCGAACGAATTCTGGGAATGTCAACTTCCGCCGCGTCAGCCGCTAGGTTACATGGTGGAGCGACGGGCGTCTCGCCCGTCAAAGTCAGGCGTGGCCGGGCGGGACGCCCGGCGCTCCACCAACAGGTTTGAACGCAGTTGTTTGTATTCAGGAGGGCCTATGATTCATCGCTTCCTGCTTTGCATGTTTCTGTTTTCGCTGGTCGCCAGCGCGCAACCGGAACAACTGAACTACGACCGCACCGGCGAAAGTTTGGACTGGAATTATGGCGCAGAAGAGGGCGGCGGATCTTCGTATCTCGGAGTGGACATCGCTGACGTTTCCGCCGAGCGGCTGGGCGAATTGAAGCTCAAGGAAGAGCACGGGGCGGAGGTCACCATGGTCGACCAGGACGCTCCTGCCGGAAAAGCCGGGCTGCACGAGCATGACGTCATCGTAAGCCTGAACGGCACGGCGATAGAGAGCGCTGCCCAATTGCGCCGGATGATTAAGGAAACGCCGGCAGGCCGCGTGGTGAATCTCGGCATCAGCCGCGACGGTCAACCGCTGACGATCAAGGTACAACTTGCCGACCGGCACAAGTCGATGGCATGGGAGCCGAAGGTCAGGGCCGACATACCGAAGATCGAGATGCCCGCGATGCCGGACTTCGATGTGCCCGTCTCGGTGGTCGTCGTCCACTCGTCGTTGCAGAGCGGGCTGATGGTGGAAAACCTGACCCCGCAACTGGGAGATTTTTTTGGGGTCAAGGACGGCAACGGCGTGCTGGTGCGATCGGTCGAAAAAGGCAGTCGCGGGGAAAAGGCCGGATTCCGGGCCGGGGATGTGGTCGTCAAGGTCAACAACCAGCCGGTGCACGATACGTCTGATTTCACGCATGCTCTGCGGTCATCGTCGGGCGGCGTGGCGGCCGTGACGGTGATGCGCGAGAAGAGGGAGCAGACTCTGACTCTGACTCTTCCCGAGAAGAAGGATTCCGGCAGCCTGCTGGAAGACAGCTTTGACCTTTCCGATTTCACGGCAGAGACAGAGCAGGCCATCAGCCGAGCCGGAGATGAATTCGCCCGCATGGGTTCGGCCATCATGGAGAAAGCGCAGCAGACATTGCGCTCGAGAGACCTGGACTTGAGAGACCTGGGCTTGAGAGACCTGGACTTGAAAGATATTGATAGGAGGCTGCAGTGTCTGCAGCGGCAGATGCAGGAACGGCAGCAGAAGCTGCGCCATCAGTTATCCGGAGAGTGGGCCGAGATCTGACAAGTCAGGGTGGTACGAGCGACAGGTTACGAAGGTCACCGGCGCGGGAATGGGAATCGCGGGTTTAGCTGAGGGATGGCCAGATTCCACCGGTGGACTACCCACTGGTTACCTGTCGCGGTGACGAAAATAACGATAAGCTGTTGCCGCGATGGCTTTCCGCGCCCTGCTGTTTTCAAAAAGCTCCGAGACGAATGCTGCGATGACGGCGGCCTGCAAGAGCACAGGGATCGACGCCGAAGTCTGTTCGGACATCTTTACGGCCATCGAAAAAGGGAAGACGCGGGCCTTTTCCTGCGTGATCGCGGACTGGGCTGACCAGCCGGAGTCGAGCTTCCTGTTGAAGCGTGCTCGCGAGTCCGCCCCGAACCGAGACACGGTAGCCATTGCCATCGTCGATCACGAACCCACGCCCGCGGGAATGCGCGACAACCGGCTCGATTTTCTGGTCTATCGTCCAATTTTTGACGAGGAAGCCGCGGCGGTACTGGCGAAAGCGTGTGAGCAGATGCAACCGTCGAGCGCAGAGGACACCGCGGAGTCGTCCGGGGAAGATGACGATGCGAGCGGCCAAGGCCCGAGCGCAGTTTCTGTGGGCGCCAACGTACCGGAGCACCGTCAGCCGGATCAGCCAACCGGTTTCCCGCAATCGACTGCCGCGGAGGGCAACGGCCACGGCGAAATTGCGACTGCCAGTGACAAAGACGAAGAAAAACCTCGAGGGCGTAGCCATGCGATAGGATTCCGCGGAGCTTGCGCCGCAGTGCTTGTTCTTATGGCGGTGTTTTGCCTGTGGAGATCGCGCGGGGCCATCGAGTTCTTGTCGCGAACGCCGGAGAAAAGGTTAAATGTTTTGCGGGAATCGGTGGCGTCGCTTTTTCATAGGAACCAAACGGGGGCGCTGCCCGCCGGTTCCACCGGAAACGACGCGCAACAGGATGCGTACTTGAGCAGAGATTCCGCCAGTTCCGATGGGCAGACACCGGCGCTGGGAGTGGTTGCAACCGCGTCCACACTGACCGATGCGCGCATCCCCTTACCAAAGGCTCCCGACTTTCCGCTGCCAGTGCCGGTGCTTGAGCATCAAGACGCGGCGCCAATCCGCGTGCAACGAGGGGCGATTCCCGAAAGCGTGAGAAACTCGCCACCGATTGTGCGGCCGATTGTGGTGACGGTGAATCCGGCGCAGATGATGCCGGTCTCCGCGCCGCAGCCGCAGCCTGCAATTCAGCAATCCGGCGAACCCGTCACGGTGAGCGAAGAAGCAGCGCGGGCCTTGCTGGTTCACACCGTGGATCCGGTGTATCCACCCGAAGCGTTAGCCCAGAAACTTCATGGAGCGGTGGTGCTGCAGGCGGTGATTGGGCGCGATGGCAGCGTTGAGGACCTGAAAATTGTTCGCGGATATTTTGTTCTGGGCCGGGCGGCGATTGCCGCAGTCAAGCAGTGGCAGTTTCAACCCTACAGTCTCAACGGCCACGCTGCCGCAACTCAAACCGTGATCACCATCAATTTCAGCTATCCGCCGAGGTAGCGAAGCCGGCGCGACTCGAAAAGTTTGCCGGTGGAGAGCCGGGCGTCCCCGCCCGGCGGACGGGCGAGACGCCCGTCCCTCCACTACCTGTGGTCGGCGTGTCCTTCCTGCCCGCCGGTTGGAGGGCTCACACCGCTCGCTTTCTTCCAATAGTCCTGCACGGCGGGCGGCAGTTTGTCTATGCGGGCGAGGAACGCCGTGACCTTCCAGATATCAGGCTCAGTGAGCGTCTTGTCCCAGGCGGGCATGCCGGTGTAGCGGACGCCGGTGCGAATCACATAGAAGACGTGCCATTCCGCGTCATCGGGTGGGTGGAGGATGAGGCTCGGAGGCGGTGGGTAGAACGACTTCCCAAGGGCTGAAGGCTGGCGGTCGATACCGCCATGGCAGAGTGCGCAATTCATGGTGTAGATCTTCAAGCCCTCGATCAGATTCTCGTCGCTGGGCGGCACGGGGTTGTTCACGCGCGGAGCATGGCGCTCCACCGAATTGTCGAGCGCGCTCATGGCGATGTGGCTTTCCATCTCCAGGGGAGCGCTGTTGGCCCGAGTCGGCAAAAAGCCGAGCAAGGCAAGGCCCAGGCTGCCAATCAACAGAACCAGAATGGCGATGACAATCCCCAGAATGAAGTTGCGCATGTCAGAGAGCCTCAGTTCACAGTAGAGTTCACGGGCGAACTGCAGCCACGCAGCCACTCTTTTTCATTCTACCTTCAAGGGCGCGTTAACCGAGCCGACGCGTCCGCTAAGGTTGTCACGGACAACGAAACGAACTGTGTATTCGCCGGGGGCAAGATCCAGGGCGCCTCTGTAGGTGAGGCCGATCTGGCGAACCGCCGCCAACTTCTCCGCGGTCAGATGAGCGTCCACTTTCTGGCCCATGGGCCGATCGATCGCTTTGCCTTCGGGAGACTTCGCCATCGCCATGAACTCCAGCACAACATGATTGTTGTCCGCATCGTTGACCAGCGCAGCATCTGGCGCCAGGCGCATCATATAATTCACATGTTTTTTGCCCGGCTCCTTGCCAGGTTCGATCTTGTCCCAGCGCGCCACCAGCGCAAGCGATGTGTAATCCAACGGCGACTGCAACGCCGACGAAATATCGTTGTTGCGGCTGTTCTCGGGATCGACGGTGGTATTGGTCACAAAGAAGCCACTGCGCGCGCGGACTTCCGTATGATCGCGCTTTACTTTCACCGCCAGCTTGCGCCAGCCAGACTTGGTCTTCGAGCGATCGAGATAGTAGCCCAGCATGTAATATTCGGCGGAATCGTTTACCGCATCGCGAAAGCCCTTCGCCAGGTCGTTGGAGTTGTAATAGGCGCGGCCTCCGGTCATGGAGGCAAAGGTCTGGAGAGTAGCCTGGGTATCCAAATTTCGCCAGCTCATGTTGCGCCCATAGTTTTTCCCTGGGTTGCGCACGGAGGCGCTGGGCATAGTCACCACTTGCAGTCCTTTGACGTCTACCGGATAAAGTGAGATCTGCGCGTCGTTCAGCAGTTGCCAGGTGTGTTCGTACATGGGCAGCACATCGCTGAGAGAATCGCGGCCGGCGGGCGCGAGTTGCATGGTGTTGTCGCTCACGCTGAACGGGAATCCGCCGCCCGCCCAGATCAGCGACTTGCGCCCCGGGAACCCCGCCAGCGCCTGCGCTACCTGTTGCATCGCCTGCAAGGTGTAGGTGATGGCCAGGCGTTGCTGGAACGACTGAAAATTCAGTTCCGCATCTTCCATCATGGTCTGCAGCTTTTGTGCTTCGGTCTGCACGGCGCCGGGATCGACGCCCGCGCTGCCATCGGGGCTGGCGGTTCCGGTCACGGCTTCCACATCTTCCTCGCTATCGACCATCTGGGACGCGTCGCCTTTCACCTTATGCAGTGCGGCTACCAGGACGCGAGGATCGGTGGTGAAGTCATGGACGACGTGAATGCCGCTGCGGGTGACGGTATAGAGGGCGGTCGGCTCGCGTTGATCCACCGATTGCGTCAGATATTTGAGCAAGTCATGGCGCGCCGCCGCCTGAGCCACAAAGGGCGTATTGATGAGGTCGAGCACGATTAGCGTAATGCGCCTGGTGGACGCCCCGCCCGCCAGGAAATTGCTGAACTCGTTCGGATTCTGGGGACGAGACAAACGGTGCGCGTCGCTGGTGATTTCCTCGAATGTGGCAATCTTTTGTTCGGCTCCGTTTTCCAGCACCGTGAAATCTTCCTTCTTGAGTCCCGTGATGTGGTTGCCGGACTTGTCGGTCACCAGGGTTGGGATCAGCACCAATTCAACGCGCGCGGTGAACTTGACTTCAGAGTTGTTCTCTTTGTCTTTGTCCTTAGGTTTTGCGAAGACAAAAATGGAACAAGCCAAAGCGGCGATTATGGTGACGTAGCAGAAAAGCTTGCGGCCAATCGTCATTCCCATACTCCCTTGCAGAGCTAGTAAGCGTGCAGCCGGCGAGCCTCACGCACCAGATCGGACACTTTCGGCAGGAAAAACCCCTCCTGCGGCGGAGAAAACGGAACCGGCGTGTCGAGAGACGTCAGCCGGACAATCGGACCATCGAGATCGTCGAACGCTTCTTCGTTGATGATCGCGGAAATTTCTCCGGCCAGCCCTCCGGTGCGGGCGTGTTCGTGCAGAATGATGACTTTGTTCGTCTTCTTCACCGTGGCCGCAATCGCCGCGCGATCGAGCGGCGCGACTGTCCGGAGATCGAGGATTTCGATTTCGATTCCTTCTTTGCCCAGAATTTCCGCGGCTTCGAGCGCAACATACAGCATAGCGGCGTAGGTGATCACGCTGAGATGACGGCCTTCGCGCGCGACCCGCGCCTTTCCGAGCGGAACGATGTAGTCAACTTCGGAGCCTGGAATTTCTTCTTTGATTCTTCTGTACAGATACTTGTGCTCGAAAAAAATCACCGGGTTGTGGTCACGGATCGCCGCCTTGATGAGTCCCTTGGCGTCGTAGGCTGTCGCTGGGCAAACAACTTTCAGCCCGGGCGCATGCACGAACCACATCTCCGGATTCTGCGAGTGGAATGGCCCGCCATGCACATTCCCGCCGCTCGGACCGCGCAGCACCAGCGGAGCCGGCGCTCCCCAACGGTAGTGCGACTTCGCGGCCATGTTGACGATCTGATTGAAGGCGCAGCCGATGAAGTCCATGAACTGGAACTCGGCGACGGGGCGCAGTCCGGTAAGAGCGGCGCCGAAGGCGGCGCCGATGATGGCCGACTCCGCAATCGGCGTATCAATCACGCGCTCGGGGCCGAAGCGGTCGATGAGGCCGTCAGTAACTTTGAAAGCGCCGCCGTAGATGCCGATGTCCTCGCCCAGGCAAAAGACGGTAGGGTCACGCTCCATCTCCTCCCAGATTCCCTGGCGGATGGCTTCGAGATAGGTGACGACGGGCATGAATTGAAAGTGTAACAAGAGAAGGGGTGGCTGAAAATCAAATCCCTCGACAGGTTTATGGCCATTGACGCTGTGGCTAACACGTATCCGTCTTCGATATCGTATATCGATACTGAGAGCCGTCACTGCGCCATGTGTCTCGAATCACAGACCTGGGCCTGTCAGTCAGAGTAACGTCGCTAATTATTATGCCGGGACAGCATCTGTACGAGAGGGTTTGTTAGCCAGAACCCTGCAGAGCACTTGGTTTCTCCGAAGAAGCCAGTGGCGAGGGTAAGCCAATGCGGCATTCCAGAGTCCTTACTCCCATAGTTCTTGCTTCCGTTGTAGTTCTCTGCCTTACATCCATAGCAGCCAACAAATCCGAATACGCGATCTCTTCTTATGCGAAGTACGTGCAGATTCTAGGGGCGACCCCAATGGGAGCCGATGCATGCGCTACGTGTCACGCCGACATCGCAAAGGATTTTCGGCATGCGTTTCATGCCCAGCAAGGCGTGGAATGCGAGCAGTGCCACGGTCCTGGCAGCTTGCACGTTCAAGGTGGTGGAGATGTTTCTAAAATTATTTCGTTCCGCCAGCGTTCTGCCACCGACTCCAACGGCGTATGCCTGAGCTGTCACGCGCGAGATGAGAAAATTCGCAACTGGATGGCAGGGCCGCATGCTTCCAACAAAGTTCGCTGCATAGATTGCCATCAGACTCACAGCTACAAGGCAAAGGGAGATTCCAAAACCGAAGCCAATCTCCTTGTGACCACGGATGTGATGACTGCGGGCCGCGTGACCAACGTGGAGAACTTGGTTCCGGAAGCCAAAGCGATGATGCAACCTCGATGGCAGGCAAATGATGCTTGCCTGAGGTGTCACCAGACCGAACGCGGCCAGATGAGCCTGCCTTACCACCATCCGCTTCGAGAAGGAAAGATGAGTTGTGCAGACTGCCACGATCCACACGGTGGCGCCGCTGGCAACAATCTGCGCATGGCGAATACGAACCAACTCTGCCTCAGCTGCCATGCACAGTATCGCGGCCCGTTTGCCTACCAGCACCCTCCGGTCACGGAAAACTGCATGAATTGCCACACGGCTCACGGTTCACCGAATACAAATCTACTGACCGTGAGCGAGCCGGCGTTGTGTTTGCAATGTCATGCTGGGCACCACAATGGGGCTGGTTTGCCTCTGGCCGATCGCTGTACCAACTGTCATGGATCGATCCACGGCACCGATACTCCCACACCAAGCGGGGGCAGCAGATTTATAGACAAGGGACCTTCCGATCCGCAGCTGGTTGCGGCGGCACGCTCCGGAGCAGCTCTGGCATCCCCGCATTCACAAGCCACGGCTCCTTCTGCGGTCCGTCTGCTTCCATCTCACACGCCGAGTTACACAATTGGCGCTGCTGGCGGTGCATTAGGAATGTTGTCTCGGCTGGCTCCGATGTCGGGTGCGAACATGTCCGGGGGCGGAACGGATCCTACCGAAGTAGGTGCAGAGAATACCGACGCGGCGTACTCCATCGTACCAGGCGCTTACCGCTTCGTTGACCAAACTGGTTTTGGCGGTCGCGTAGGCGAATACGACACGCTGCACCAATCGGCGGGAGCCGACGTCGCAACGTCGTATGTGTCAGAACTGAATCACTTGACCGTCGTCTCCCGAGGCAATGTGCTGAGCAGTCAAGATTATCAAGCTGCCTCACAGCTCACCGCTGGGAAATGGGCCCGGGTTAGCTTTGACATGCGCAGTTTCGTCCAGCAGCAGGACCATTATTCTTTTTATGCCTTTCCTGTCTTGGACGTGCCCCCTGGCGCCACGACACCTCCAGACAGCACTACCGACCTCATCCCTTCGCACACTCCATTTGCAGTCGTGCGAAGGCTCGGCAAAGCCAATGCTCAAGTCAAGCTGCCAAAACTACCCATTCAACTGTTCGTAAACGGGGACTGGCAGGCGAGGGCGGGCGTGAGCCAGCTCGCGTATCTCGATGAGAACACCACTCCTGCCGTCTACGTGGGCGGCGTGAACACGACCTGCGGCGCGCAATGCCACTTCCAATCTCAGTTTCAGTCTGTCAACTACACGACGCGAAATATTGGCGGCGGTGCGCACGTCGACCTCGGTCCTGTGCGGCTTACCTATGAACACAAGTACAGCAGCTTCAATGACCGGCTTATTAACTCTAATACCGCGACTTTTACTGGGCCATTCACTCCGGAGAACGAGGGGATATCGATCAATAATCCGCCTCCTTTCGGACCCTACCCGACCGATGTCCCTGTCGGAAACTACCCCATTAATATTCCCTCGCCCAGCCAGTCCTCGACGGACAGCCTGAACCTGAATTGGACGGCTTCCCCTACATTCAGCTTCAGCGGAAACGTAAGCTACTCGCGCTTACGCGACGTCTTTACTAATTACCCGCAAAACATCTTCGGCTCGGATGAGACAGTGAACTGGCTTCCAATCAGCCATCTGCGCGTAACGGCTGACTACCATCAGCAGAACCTACTCAATAATTTCACGCCCTACTACAGCATGTACGGCGATGTGTCCTATCACAATCATTCGGAAGGCGTGCGGTTGGAGTACGAACTACCGCACGATTTCGATGTGGACGTTCATTACCAGCGCAACGGAATCACGCGTTCCAATTCTTCTCTGTGGCCGCAAATCTACTCCGCGGACAATACAGACTTGCAGACCGTCGTGCCCTCTTCTTTCAGCAACACTGCTGGGCTAGGTTTGCGTTATCACGATCGCGGTCTTTGGAGCGAGCGTGCTGGATACGAGTGGACCGGGACGCACGATCCCGGATACCTGATCGTGCCGCAGAGCAATAATCGGATTTTCAATAATTTCACTCTCACGCCGGCGGCATGGCTGACATTTTCGAACGATACTAACATCATCGTTCAAAACGATTTTCCGGCGCGTGCGCTTCCGAATACCCCCGGCTCTGCGGCGGGGCCAGGATTCGGCACGGACATCGCTGGTCTTCCGGCCGACTTTCAGCGACGTAATCGTTTCTATATCAACACCGCCAGCGCCACCATGCGCGTTTCGCCAGCTTGGAATTTAGGACTGGGATACTCCTATCAGCAGAACAATCTGACGACCTACATGGCCTTTCAAAACGATAGCAGCGTAGGGTACGTCGTGGAGGAGCCTGCCATGCCCTACAAGCAGATCACCCAGGCGTATTGGGGCGAGTCGAACTACACCTTCAGGCAGCGTTTCGGACTGAATTTCAGGCTTACATATAACTCCGCGCGTAGCGGCTTCCGGCCCGATCTGAATCCGAACGATGCGGCCCTGCTCGGCAATCAGTATTTGATTTCGCAGGGTAATTGCGACACGGTGGCACCGCCTTGCTTTAATCCAAGTATGTTTGCCGCTGCCCTCGGCAACCTCAACTTCAGCGCAACTCAAATCTCACAGGTCATCGTTCCACAATGGATCGGCCAATCGAAGGCGTACTACATCTTTCCGCATAAATTTGAAGGAGGCTTACTTTTCTATTACGGCAGCTATCGGGACTACTGGAGTCCGAACTTGAATGGAGATCTGCGAACCTTCAACGTCTACGTTGTGCGGTCGTGGTAATTGATAGAGAGGCCGGCCGGGACCCACCGCATCGCTCCTCCCTCCCGGTTGCTGGTTTTGTGCCAGGCCCTTGTGGGCGGTGCGTGTGGGAAGAGAAGGCAGTACGCGGCCTGTTTACTCTTAAGGTATTAACCCGTGTTTACCACTACCCCCCCTCCCCCGATCTCTGGAATCATAGGGTTAGGGGGAGTTGTCCCGCCAAAATCTAGGGCGCAAAGGACTTATTTTCAAAATCTTCCAGAATAAGGAGTTAGCTCGATTTGGAGCTTAAATCTACCAAAATTCAGAGTTTTGGCGTCCTGCTGACACCCGCTCACTGCCTCAAATTCAGTTGTCTTCAGTTATCAAAGAGCTACTAGCGCTTGCCGCCTGACGGCTTCGAGGCTCGTCTTGGGAGACGGGCACACTTCTCGAGGTTGCACTCTCGAAGAATTTTCGCAGGGTTGCGGTTGGGAGTCTGTGATGACCGTACGAGAAAAATGTGATGAAAAAAGCGGGTCGCGTTCGTTCCGTTGTGCGGACATTTCCACGCCCACCCTTCGCAACGTGCGCGAAGGATGGGGCACCCCCGGTGTTGCCTATTTCGGCAAGATCAAAGGCTGGGCCACCCGCCAAATCGCTTACAATTCCCCTTCCTGCGATTTCCTAATTATGACCATCGTGGTTCGTTCTTTTGCCAAGATCAATCTCGGGCTCTACATCGGCGCCGCGCGCGCGGACGGATATCACGATCTGCGCACGGTGTACCAGACGATCGCGCTGCATGACGTGATCCGGGTAAGCATTGAACGAAACTCTGGGCGCGGCAGCGGAATTGAAATCCTGTGCAGAAATAAAGACCCGCGAGTTCCGCTGGATTCGTCGAACACCTGCTATCGCATCGCCGAGCGAGTAACGGCCGAACTCGGCGCCCAGCGCAGAGTCTGCATCGAAATCGAGAAGCGTCTGCCGGTGCAGGGAGGGCTGGGCGCGGCGTCTTCGAATGCGGTGGCAACCATGCTCGCGCTTGAGCTTGCACTGAAAAAGACGCGGGCGCTCAAAAAAACATTGCCCGCCGCGGCGCGCCTGCGAATTGCCGCTGAAGTTGGGTCGGACCTGCCGCTGTTTCTGGTGGGCGGAACGACGCTCGGAGTGGGTCACGGCGAGGAGGTTTATCCTCTGCCTGATCTACCTGCGATGGCGATGGTCGTTGTGACGCCTGAGGTTGGGGTCTCGACCGCTCGGGCGTTTGCCGATTGGGATGCGCTGGTGCAGCGGGAGAAGGCAGCCGAGCTGCGCTCGGCTTGGACGGGCGAGGACGCCCGTCCCTCCACAGGCGCAGAGCAATTGACGCGGCCGGGGGCGTCCGATAGACTGTTTGAGGTTGGCTGCGCTCTGTCGGCGTGGCTGAATAGTTACCCCAACACCGGTGCTTCCGCAAAAGGCGGGAGCCGGGCCGGGAACGTGCTTTCCGACCTTGTCCGTACCGGGATTGAAAACGACTTCGAGAAAGTCGTCTTTCCTCAATATCCCGAACTGCGAGACATAAAAGGTGCGCTGGAGCGCGCGGGGTCGCGATACGCTTCGCTCTCCGGGTCAGGGTCAACCCTGTACGGGCTGTTCCGGTCGCCAGCCGACGCCGCGAAGGCGGCAAGCCGTCTGCGAAAGCAGGGGCTGAAGGCGGTGGCGACCAGTACGTTGACGCGCCAGAAGTATTGGAAAAGAATTCTTGATGGTTGATTTTCGATTGTCGAACGTCGTTGTTAAACGACGACAGTTGAACGACAATTGAAGTGTAGTCCGCCAGTCAGATCGTTTCACTGGGCCGTCGACTAATGGTAGGTCAAGTGCCTTTGGAGCACTTTGTCTAGGTTCGAATCCTAGCGGCCCAGCCAGAAAACCAGTTCTCAGTTGCCAGTTCTCAGTTCTCAGTCGAGATAACTGGAGCCCCAAACTGAGGACTGAAAACCGGGAACTGAGAACTGAAACTATGGCCACAGTTGCGACGACTGCCGAAAAGACGACCGCCGAAAAAAAGCCGATCACGGACGAAAAAACGGAACGCAAACCGCAGCGCGCCCGGGTCGACGACAGATTCAAGGTCTTTTGCGGAACCGCCAACGAGGCGCTCTGCGATGAGGTCTGCAACTTTCTTGGTCTGACGCGCGGACAGGCTCTGGTTACGCGGTTTGCCGACGGCGAGGCCTACGTGCAGATCCAGGAGAACGTGCGCGGGGCCGACGTGTTCGTGATGCAGCCCACCTGCCATCCGGTGGACATGCACCTGATGGAACTGTTGTTGATGATGGACGCGCTCAAACGGGCTTCGGCGCGACGCATCACGGCCGTGATTCCGTACTACGGCTACGCGCGCCAGGATCGCAAAGACAAGCCGCGGGTGCCGATTTCGTCGAAGCTGGTGGCCGACCTGCTGACCACCGCAGGCGCGGATCGCGCGCTGGTGGTGGACTTGCACGCGCCACAGTTGCAGGGATTTTTTAACATTCCGGTGGATCATCTGTTCGCTTCACCGGTATTGGTGGATTACTTCAGGAAACTGAATCTGCCGGATCTGACGGTGGTTTCGCCGGACGCGGGTGGCGTGGAACGCGCGCGCTTCTTCGCGAAGAAGATGGGCGCGGCGCTGGCCATCGTGGATAAACGGCGGGTCGAGATGAACGTGGCGGAAGTGATGAACGTGATCGGCGAAGTCAATGGCCGCACCTGTCTCATCATTGACGACCTCATCGACACGGCGGGGACGCTGGTGAAGGTGGCGCAAGCCCTGCTTGAGAATGGCGCAAGCACCGTGTATGCCTGCTGTTCGCACCCGGTACTTTCAGGGGCGGCGGCGGAAAATCTGGTGAACTCTCCGATCACCGAGGTGGTCGTGACCAACACCATTCCGCTGTCCGAAGCGGCAAAGCAAGTCCCCAAGATCAAGGTGCTTTCGATCGCGGGGCTGATTGGACGGGCGATTCAGTCCATCCACGAAGAAACTTCGGTCAGCAAACTTTTTATCTGATTTTGGATCGACCCAGGTTGGATCAACGAAGGACGGAAACGGAATTATGACGACGGCAACGGATATCAGCATTCTGGAAGCGCAGAAGCGCGAACCAGGCAGCAAAAACGCCGCCCGGCGCATACGCGTCGGCGGAAGAATTCCAGCCGTGGTATACGGCGCGGGCAAGGACGCGGCTGCGGTCGCGGTCGATCCACGGCAGGTCCTGCGCATCCTGCGGTCGGAGAGCGGGCACAACACGATTTTCGACCTGGCGCTCGACAGCGATCGCGTGAAGGCCATGATCGTGGACTGGCAGTTCGAACCGATCAAGGGAACCCTGCTTCACGTGGACCTGCAGCGCATCGCCATGGACAAGAAGCTGACGGTCACGGTTCCGGTCGTGCTCAAAGGCGAGGCCGAGGGCGTGAAGACGCAGGGCGGCATCCTCGAGCAATTGCTGCGTGAGATCGAGATTGAGTGCTTGCCAGCGGATATTCCGAAAAACATTGAAGTGGACATCAGCCACCTTGTATTCGGCGTCGAAGTGCGCGTGAAAGACCTCCCGCACAGCGAGAAGCTGAAGTTCCTGACCGACGAGAACCAGATGATCGCGCACATGACCTCGGTGAAGGAAGAAGTGGTTGCGGCTCCGGAAGTGGTGGCGGAAGCGGCGGCAGCTCCGGCTGAACCCGAAGTCATTAAGAAGGGCAAGCAGGAGACCGAGGGCGAAGTCGAGGCTGAGGGCGATGTCAAGGCCAAAGCCAAGCCCGAGAAGGCAGAAAAGGCCGAAAAGGGCGAGAAGAAAGAGAAGAAATAGCTGCTGGCTGCTGGCTTCCAGCTTTTAGCTAAGAGCCAGAAGCTAATGGCCAAGAGCGTGTTTGCGTGAAACTGATTGTCGGTTTGGGCAACCCAGGAATCGAGTACCAGTTCACGCCGCACAATCTCGGGTTTTTGACGATCGATCGGATCGCCAACAACCTTGGGATTGAAATCAGGAATCGCCAATGCCGCGCGCTGACCGCGCGGGCAACGATGGCCGGTGAGCCAGTGGTCTTGGCCAAACCGGAAACCTACATGAACCTGAGTGGGCTTTCGGTGCGGGAACTGGTGGCGGAACATCAGGTCGATGTGGAGCGGGACCTGATCGTGATTTACGACGAGCTCGACCTGCCGCTGGGCGCGATTCGCATCCGGCAGCGGGGGAGTTCGGCGGGGCACAACGGGATGGAATCCATTCTCGGCGCCCTGGGTACTGACGACTTCTTGCGGATCCGGCTGGGAATTGCGCCTGACCGCAAAGTCACGGACAGCGTGAAGTATGTGCTGACGCCGTTCCGCAAAGCGCAGGAAAAAGTTGTGGACGAACTCCTCGACACGGCAGTGCAGGCGGTTGAGGTGATTTTGAAAGAGGGACCGGCGGCGGCGATGAACCGGTTCAATCGCAAGAATGAAGCGGAGTGAGTGAGCGCTCGTTGTTAGTCATTGGTCGCTAGTCGTTGGTCGTTAGCAAACGTACGGCTAGCGATGAATTCCGAACGACTGACGACTAACGACCAGCGACTGTATTAAGAGAGTTTTGGAGATAACGAATGAATCGTAACTATGAATTGATGTTCATCGTCCGGCCCGACATGGTGGACGAGGATCTGAACAAGCTGATTTCGACGCTCGAGTCTTCGGTGACCTCGGCGGGCGGAACGGCCAAGAGCGAGGTCTGGGGCAAGCGCCGTCTTGCGTACCGGGTAGGCAAGTTCAACGATGGCATCTTTGTACTGATGATGATTGAAGCCACCGGCGCCATCGTGCATGAAGTCGAACGCCGCCTGCGCGTGACCGAGCCGGTGATCAAGTTCCTCACCGTGCGCACAGACGAAGAGCTGAAGCGGCTCGACAAGATCAAAAAGATCCGCGACTCGAAAAAGAAAGCCAGCGCTGCGCCGGCCGCAGTCGCCGGTCCGGTAACACCGGCAACACCGGTAGCGCCGGAAGCGGGAACGGAAGCAACGGCCTCAGCGCCAGTTTAGTTGGAACTTGGGGTCAACGGATTGTCCGAAGCGCTCGATCTCAGGGGCTAAAGCCCACGTTTCTTCGGGCGCTTTACGGCGCGGCTGAAGCCGTGCCCTTCCCCAAACCGAATTCTTAGAAAGCAGGAGCATTATGGCAGAAGAAACGAAGATACCGACCGCGTCTGCGGGATCAAGCGGTGGCGAAAGTCGTCCGGAGCGCAGTGGTGGCGACCGCCCCGAGCGCAGCGGGCCGCGTGGTCCGCGTCCCGGCGGAGGCCCTGGTGGTCCTCGCGAAGGCGGCCGTAAGTTCTTCCGGCGCAAAAAGGTTTGCAAATTTTGCGTCGAGAAGATCGAAGCGGTCAATTACAAAGATGTGCGTCTGCTGGCGCAGTTCGTGGCGGAAAGCGGCAAGATCACTCCGCGACGCCTGACCGGGGTGTGCACGCCGCACCAGCGCCGTCTGTCGCGGGCCATCAAACAGGCGCGCAATATCGCCCTGCTGCCGTTCGCTGGACGCGCGCAGTAGTTTCAGTTAAATGAGATCAAGGTTTCCCATGTGAACCCCACAGAGGCCATAGAGGAAACGCACAGAAAACGGAGTCATTCATGGAAGTCATTTTGAAAGAAGACGTGCCCAAGCTGGGCAACCGCGGTGAGGTGGTGAAAGTCGCCGAGGGATACGGGCGGAATTTTCTGCTGCCCAAGAAACTGGCGATTGAGGCCACCGCCGCCAATAAGACTGTCATCGAGCAGATGAAGGCGGCCTCGGTGCGCCGCTCCGCCAAGGAAAAGACGGAAGCCGAGGATCTCGCCAAGCAGTTTGACGGGCTCGAGGTGAAGTTCCTGCGCAAGTCGGGCGAAGCCGATCAGTTGTTCGGGTCGGTCACGGCTGGCGACATTGCCGACGCCCTCGAGAAGAAGAGTTTCCACATCGATCGCCGGAAGATCCAGTTGCACGAACCGCTCAAGACCGTCGGCGAGTTCACTGTCCCCATCAAGCTGCACCGGGATGTGACCACGCACTTGAAGGTCGTTGTCGACAAAGAAGCAGCAGCAGAATAGTTTTACTTCGCTGAGCTCGTGTAGGACGGGCGTCTCGCCCGTCCTGCCGGGCGGGGACGCCCGGCGCTCCATCAAGAAATCACCCGACATCCGCCCCAAAGAACTCTTCTACTTTCTTTAAGTCCGTGGTCTTGGCATAGTTCGGCAGACTCTCCACAAACACACGCCCGTACTGCTTCTTCAAAATCCGGTTGTCGAGCAGAGCCAGCAATCCGCGATCGTGCAACGATCGAATTAATCTCCCAAACCCCTGCTTCAGCGTAATGACCGCGCTCGGCACTTGGTATTCAAAGAAGGCGTTGCCGCCGCCGGCGTCGATGGCCTTCACTCGCGCCGCGACTACCGGATCGCTCGGGACGGCAAACGGCAAGCGATCGATAATCACGCAGCTCAACTGTTGGCCTTGCACGTCCACGCCCTGCCAGAACGACGACGTTCCAAACAGCACAGCATTCGGCGTGACCCGAAACTCCTCGAGCAGCGCCGATTTCGGAGCGTCGCCCTGCTTGAGCATGGGAAATTTCAGCTGGCCAAGCAGCCGCTCGAAGATTTCGTTCATCTGGGCGTAGCTGGTGAAGAGCACGAACGCGCGTCCGCGGGTAATCTCGAGCAACCGCCGGACAATGCCGGTAGCCTCGGCGGCGAATTGCGGCGTGCGCGGATCGGGCAGATCGGGCGGGACGTAGAGGATCGCCTGGCTTTCATAATCGAAGTGCGACGGGACGATCAATTCGCGCGCGTGGTCGAGCCCAAGCCGCTGCCTTATGTAGTCAAAACCACCGCCGACGGCGAGGGTTGCCGAGGTCAGCACCGACGTCTCCAGCTTCGACCACAGGCACTCGCGCAGGATCTGGCCGACCTCGATCGGAGTGGCCTGCAGAAAAACATTGGTGCGGGCGCCCGCGCGTTTTTCTTCCGATGATTTCTGCCGGGCGAGGGCGCCTGGCGCTCCACGGAATCCTCGCCGCTCGATCCAGAAAACCGTGTTCGGATCCTCGCTTTCCATCACGAAGCGAAGTTGCACCTGCAATTGCTGCGCTCGACGCGTCAGAGTGAAGACTTCTTCCGGCTTCTGCGGAAGTTGCTCCAGCTCCGCGCCCAGCCGGTACAACGATTGATTGAGAGCGAGAAATTCTTCTCCGTTTTCCTCCAGAAATTCGCGGCGGGAGTCAAACGCAAACCGCCCTTCGTTCGAGGGCAGCAGCGAAAAAAATAGTTGCGAGCGTTCCCGCACCGACTGAATCGCTCCCGATATCTGTGGCGTGTAGAGACGCTCGCGCTGCAGCAGGTGTTCGACGTCGCGCGTCAGCTCATCCATCCGCAGGTTGCTGACCGAAATACCAAAGTAGTTGCCGGCGATTTCTTCGAGTTCGTGAGCTTCATCGAAGATAACGGATCCGCACTCGGGCAGGACTCCGGCGTCGGGCGCGCCATCGGCTTCGAGCTTGATGGAGAGGTCGGCAAAGAACAGGTGGTGGTTGACGATGACGATGGCGCTCTCGGCCGCGCGCCGCCGCATCTCGGTGATGAAGCACCGCTCCCACTCCTTGCATTTCTGGCCGAGACAGGTATCGGCCCGGGCGTCGAGCTTGTACCAGAGTGCGCTGGCTTCGGGCAGTTCCGCGAGTTCCGCGCGATCGCCGGTCTGCGTCGTTTTCTCCCACGTGGCGATGGCGCGATAGTGCTCGATCTCTTCCAGGCCGCTGAGCACCGGCTGATCGGTGAGATCAAAAAGCTTCTTGCGGCAGAGATAGTTGTTGCGCCCCTTCATGTAGCAGACGCTCAGTTTGCGATCGCCTTCAGGGAACAGAGCCCGCTCCAGCGCGGGGACATCTTTAAAGAAGAGCTGCTCCTGCAGGTTCTTCGTGCCGGTTGAAATGATGACTCGTTTGCCTGAGCGGATCACCGGCAAGAGATATGCCAGTGTTTTGCCGGTGCCCGTGCCGGCCTCGACGATCAGGTGACGCTTTTCTTCCAGCGCCTCTTCCACTGCCTGCGACATCTGCAATTGCCCTCGGCGAAACTCATAGGCAGGGTGCGTTTTCGAGAGCAGGCCTCCCGGCGCGAAGAACTGGTAGAGCGAGAATCCCGCAGGCCGAGTTTCTGGAGGGGACACGGGATGGGATGAGGAAGGCACGGAGTCTCTATAATAGCCTTTAGAGCCGCGAGCTTCGAGCCGCGAGCTTCGAGCGAACTGTTTGCTCGCAGCTCGCAGCTCGTGGCTCGAAGCTCAATCACTTTGAGCAAGAAAAAATCATCCCCACTGGTCGCCATCGTCGGACGACCTAATGTCGGTAAATCGACGCTGTTCAATCATCTGACCGGATCGCGACGCGCCATCGTCGGAGACGAGCCTGGCATCACGCGCGACCGCCTCTATGGCGAGGCCGAATGGCTCGGGCACGAGTTTCGAGTGGTGGACACTGGCGGCATCGTTCCCGATGACAAAGATTTCATACCGGCGGAAATTTTTCGTCAAGCTAGAGTCGCGTTTGAAGAGGCGGCGGCCATCGTTATGGTTGTCGATGCTCGGACCGAGATCGCCGGGCCCGATCGCGAACTGGCGAGACTGCTGGCTCGCACCGGCAAGCCACTCTTTCTGGCGGTCAACAAGATGGACTCGGACAAGCAGGATGGATTGCTCGACGAATTTCATGTGCTCGGAATGCGGAATATGTTTCCGATCTCGGCTGAGCATGGACGCGGCATCGACGATCTGCTTGACGCCATCGTTAAGGTGCTGCCCGCGAGTGCAAAAGCAACCACGGAGGACCCTGAGGTCACCGCGGAGAGCACAGAGGAAGGTTCACCAGCCCCCGGAGAGCCGCATGAAATCAAGGTAGCCATCATCGGCCACCCCAACGTCGGAAAATCCACGCTGCTGAACCAACTCACGGGAACGTCGCGCGCCATCGTCTCGCCCATTCCTGGCACTACGCGGGATTCCATCGACGAAGTCATCCAGTACAAAGGCCGCAAGATTCGCTTCATCGATACCGCCGGCATCCGCCGCAAAGGCAAGACGCGGCTGATGGCCGAGAAGCTTTCGGTAGTCATGGCGCGCAAAAACATCGAAGACGCCGACATCGTGCTCTTCATGGTGGACGCCACCGAAGGCGCCAGCGGGCTCGACGCCAACATCGCGGGATATGCCCACGAGAGCGGACGCTCGGTGATTATCCTGGTCAACAAATGGGATCTGGTGGCGAGCGGCGAGAAGCGCGCCATCAGCCAGTCTCGAGCCGCTCGCATACAGGATGCCAAGCGGCCGCAAGATCGCGCTCTCTACGAAGAGCGCCTGCGCTACGGGCTCAAATTCCTGAGCTACGCTCCGGTGCTCTTTCTCTCCGCGCACACCGGCAAGGGAACGGAAAAGATTCTTCCGCTGATCGAGAAGGTCGCTGCCGAGCGCCGCAAGCGCATCACGACCGGCGAGATGAATCGTTTCCTGAAGACAGTTGACTTTGACCGCGCCTCCGTTCCGGTTAGCAAGCGCGTGAAAATTTACTACATGACGCAGGCGGGAGTGGCGCCGCCGACGTTCGTGCTCTTTACCGACCGCGCCGTGCAGCTGCACTTTTCCTATCAGCGATTTCTGGAAAACCAGATTCGCCATGCGTTCGGTTTCATCGGTTCGCCCATTTGGATCAAGAACCGGGCGCGGGACTAGAACACTTCAGAGCGATGAGTCCTACGATGGAGGGACGGGCGTCTCGCCCGTCCGGCCGGGGACGCCCGGCTCTCCACGAGCAAGCCTAGCCGATGGGCTCCGCTGACGGCGGCAGCGGAGGCGCTTCGAACGGCGGCGGAGACTCCGGGACGGGAGGCATTTCCGGAATCGGAGGCGCAGGGGCTGGATTCAGCAGGACGTCGAGATTCGGATATCGAGCGGCGAAAAAATACATCGCGTACGCCGGGAAGAAAACGGTGGCCGGCACGCACGCCAGCGCGATCAGGTAAATCAAGAGGAGCAGGAGCAAGGTTCCGAAGATGATTGCCAGACTGATGGTTGTCACGCTCCATCCCAGCCCCGCGGCGCGACCGGCTATCACAGCAACGGCAGCAGGGACGAAGACGAACAGGACGGGGATGATCGCGATGATGGTGAAAAGGATGCCCGCCGCAATCGAAAGCACCAATTTGAGCAGCAGGTAAACGGCGTATCGTCCCCTCTCTTGCCGGATCATTGCCAGCAAGCGGTGCCAGCCGTCAGCGAAATCGAGATCCTCGAGAGCCATAATCGGCACCAGAAAATCTCTCGCCAGCACCCGAACCGCCACGGCTGCCAGCGCGAACACCACGAACAGGCACACGAGCAGAATCCCTCCGGCAATCAGCCGTCCGGTGTGTTGCCGCAGATCTGCCGCCCACCCCGCAGCTAAAGCCAAAACCAATGGCACGCCAACCAGAACCAGCAGAAACATCCAGACAGCAAACTGGAACACGAGCTGCCACAGAAAGAATCGGCCGCCGGCGCGTCGCCATCTTTGCCATCCGTCACCAATCGAACATTCCCGCCGCAGAACCGAATCGAACAGGATGAACCGGAACACGCTGTTGACGTATAGAAAGACGAACCCCAACACGATGGCGGCGAAGATTCCCAGCACGATCAATCCGATGAACTGCGCGATGTGCGCGGAGATGTGCGCGGAATTGAAGGGAGGCCAACCAAGCGGCAGCCTGGAAGACGGCAGCAACCCACCCTGATTTTTGTGTGGGACGCGGGGCCAATTGCTCCCGAAGTTTCCGAAATTGCATCCGCCAACATGCAGTTCCGCGGCCAGAATTCCAACCAGCGCCAGGCGCGACCATTGCCCGAAGCGAAAACGAGTGAAGAGTTGTTCCCGCGCGTGCTGCAGGGCGGGCTGTACGCAATCAACGGCAGAAACCGGCACGGGACGCACCTCACTCTGACATCAGCACCCTAAAGTGAATCTTTGGAAAAGACAATAGCAACTTGTCATCCCGTTTACGATCTGTCGTCCGAGCGGCCGGAGATATCCCGACGGACGGGCGAGAATGCCCGTCGCTCCATTGATCGCTTACATTGATCGCTTAGGGCGCGGCAGAGATGGGCTGAATGGCATTGCGCCGCAGCCAGTCCGCAAACTCGCGCAACGCCAACTCACACTGCTGACGGTGGCGTTCCTTGCGGTCGCGCACGCGGGCTCCGAGCGCCGGCAAGAGGTCAAATGTGATATTGGCCGGCTGAAAATTCTTGCTTTCCGCCTGCGTGATGTAGTGGACAAGCGAGCCAAACGCCGTCGCTCGCGGCGGAGGCACCGGTTCGCCGCCGATGGCAAGCGCGGCTGCATTCATTCCCGCGATCAGGCCGGTCGCAATCGATTCGACGTAACCTTCGACTCCGCAGATTTGTCCCGCGAACAGCACCTGGGGATGCGCCTTCATTTGTAGCGTCGGGCTCAGCAGCGCCGGCGCGTTGATATAGGTGTTGCGGTGAATCTGTCCGTAGCGCAGAAACCGCGCGCTTTCCAGTCCCGGAATCAAACTCAGCACGCGCGCCTGTTCGCCAAAGTTCAAGTGATTCTGGAATCCGACAAGGTTGTAAGAATCGGCGCGCAGATTTTCCTGCCGCAATTGCACTACGGCATACGGCATCCTGCCGGTGCGAGGGTCCTTGAGTCCGACGGGCTTCATCGGCCCAAAACGCAGCGTGTCGCGTCCGCGCGTGGCGATCTCTTCGAGGGGCAGGCAGCTCTCGAAGTAATTCAGGTTTTCCCAATCCTTCTGCTCAACCGATTGCGCCGCGAGCAGCGCGTCGTAGAACCGGTCGTACTCGTCTTTCGACATTGGACAATTGATGTAATCGGCCGACCCTTTGTCGTAGCGGGCGGCCAGGTACACCTTGCTCATATCGATGGAATCGGCCTCAACAATGGGGCTGATCGAATCGTAAAAATACAGGTGGCTGTTGCCATGGCCGGTCGCGCACAGACGTGCAATCTCGCGCGACAGCGCGTCCGAGGTCAGCGGACCGGTTGCGATAATCGTGAGCTGGCCTGCTTCGACTTGCGTGACCTCTTCGCGGCGAATCGTGAGGAGCGGTTCGCGGGAAATCGCCTTCGTCACCTTTCGTGAAAACTCGGCTCGGTCCACGGCCAGAGCGTGCCCGGCGGGCACCGCGGTTTCGCGCGCAATCTCAAGCAGCAGAGAACCCGCTCGCTGCATCTCTTGCTTCAGCAGCCAGGGCGCGGTGTTCTCGCTGTCGGATTTCAGAGAATTGGAGCAGACCAGTTCCGCGAAGTCGTCGGTCTGGTGGGCGGGAGTCGTGCGCACGGGCCGCATTTCGAAAAGTTCGACGGCGATGCCGCGCCGCGCACACTGCCACGCCGCTTCCGATCCCGCGAGGCCAGCACCGATGATGCGGACTTTTTTGGGCAACTCCAGTTTGTGCAACTCCAGTTTCATGCCACTCGAGCTTCACGCGACTACACTGCACTTCGCCGAATCTGTTTATTATAGGTCGCACCACTCAGGAGAGAATTCCATGGCCCGGCTCAGTCTGATTGAACCTGCATAAGCCAGCCCGGAAGTTAAGGAAATCTACGATGGCAAGCTGAAAAGGCAGGCTCGGCAGCATCCGGTTTCCGCGAGGTGCACGCGGTACTTATCACAAAACGGGCGGGGCGGAAATGGGTTATGCATTTCTGCCCCGATCCGAATCAGCGCATTACCGGCTGCAGGCCGAAAAGCGAAAGGCCTCAGGGACTAGTCGTCAGGAACAGGATCGGCGCTTTGCAGTCAGACATATTAGTACGGAAGAAATAGATGGCAGCAGTGAGGTAGTGGGCCATTGGGTCTGCCCCATCAATGGTTGCGAGGACTTCTGAACGACTCGCTGAGATCTCCCTGCCAGGTACCCTCGCAGTCTGCGAGCCCGCCGGCCCCCCCAAAAAAAGCGCGGCCAGCCCATCCGACAGAGATCTCGGACCTGCCTCCGCCTTGGCCGAGCGAGGAAGCTGCGGATCGGTCTTGTGGCAGCCTGCTGAGTCACCGGGAAAATCCACATATAAACTTAAACCCAGGAACTTCACCGTATCGCGCAAAGCCTCACGGGAGTGTGTACTGCACCGGTCCCTCGGATCGTCGAATTGAGCCGGCTCAATTGCAAAGCGAATGGTTGGCGTGTCCACCTGGAGAAGCAGCGGGTTGAAGGCGCCGGTATCCGGAGTGCCCGCCAACGAGAACCCGTTCAGAGTGCTGACGCTGTAGCGAAACGAGACGGAGGTCGCGTAGTTCTGCTCCGTCGAAGCATCGGGAGGATAGGTAGGGCCGACGCGACTGCGGACTCTTTTGGCGGCGAGGTACGCCTCGGGTTTGGGCAGGCGAATGACGTAGCGTCCCGACTTGTCATCGAGCGCGTGCTGCAGGCTCATGGCGTCGATGTTCGCCTGAGCGAAACTGGGATCAAGCGCTACCGAAGCAGCGGCACCATGGGCCGGGACGGAAAGATCGTAAGTTCCCGCGGCCAGCGTCGATTCATTGGAGGCTGCCACGTAAAGATCGCGGTGCAGTTTCGTCTTCGGCGCAAGAGCCAGGACGCTGTTGGCGTCGTTTGGGTCAGCAACGATGGCCCACGGACCTTCAAAGACTACGAAAACTTTCTCGGCGCTGGCAGCCTTGGCCTCGACCGTGGCTGGAGCGGGTTGGTTGGATTGTTGACACGCAATGAGGAAGAACGTAGCCAGTACAGCACTGGCCAGCGCAACCGTAATGCTGGTGAAGTAGCGGTGCGTTTTCATTGGTTTCTCCTTTTTGGGGGATTAGGGCCGTCCGTATGCTGCAAACGCCGACCAGTAGTAGGGATGAGATGTGCGCGGGTTCGCCAGCATTTTCCGTGAGGTCAGGCGGACGGCATCGGAAACGCTCTGGCCCGACAGCGCATTGTGATAAAAGTCCTGTACGAATGCCCGGGATTCAGTGGAGTCCACCGCCCACCGGCTCGCGACCACGTGGGGTACACCCGCACGTAAAAGAGCATCCGTAACGCTGTTGAATCCGCTTGAGCCGCCGCTGCCGGACCCGGTGCTGCAGGCCGAGAGCACCGCCAACTGCAAGGCTTGCAGGCGAAGCTGCCGCACGACGGTTGCATCCATCAGGCGGGGAGCATTCGCTGGTCGGTCTCCACCTTCCAGCAACAATCCCGTTCTTTCGGGAGTGGCGAGCGAATGTCCGGCAAAGTGGAAAACTGCGGCCCCGGGCAGTTCGCTCCGGACAGCGCTGAGGGTGGCGTCTCCGCCTTTGAGCACACGCGCGGAATGAAAGCCGCTGGCGACGGTGTCCGCTTCCGCGACCACATCGGGCAGAGGAATGAGTCCATCCGCCGGCGAGGAAGCGGTGCTGCCCGCCACCAGGGCCATCGAGTCCGCCGAAATACCGGTGTCGCTGCGCAGCCGCGCCTGCGAATCCTGACCCAGCGAATGAACCATGGGCGCACGTTCGACCAGATAACGATCGTTCGAATCAAGCAGCGCTTCGAAGGGCACGCGGGCCAGCCATCCCTCCGCCTCGATCACCAGCGTGCGTCCCGGCGCCAGGTGTTGTTCCACTGGAGCGATGAGCGCCCCATACAGCCTGTGAGCGTCCCGGCGCAAGGCGCTCAACTCTGACCTGGGATCTGAAGACAGGTCGTGAAACCTTTCCGCTAACTCTTGCACGCCCTCGGTAGGTTGCGGGATCCAGCGCGCGTTTATACCGCGGTCGTCAAAGACCCAGATCGCCAGGCCGTCGGGCAGTGCGGCATAGGCGAGCACCGTCTCTTTGGTCAGGAGTGGAAGGCGGGATGTCAGCCGGGACGGATCCGGCATCGGTGGATTAGTCAGAGATCCGTGCGGGCGTGAATCTGCAGCCCCGCGCTGGGGCGCTCCCATGTACCACTCGTACGTCTCGAGCGCATCCTGCGAACGGCCCTGCGCCAACTCTGCTTCGATGAGTGCGAGATACGCCGGTGCTGCCTTCTTGCTCCAGTTCGTACGTTCCGCTTCGGACCTGAGGGTCGCAAGGCTCTGCTCCGCCAGGGCCAGCGCGGGCCGGAAAGCCTGCTCGGCCTCCGCCTCATGATAACTGCGGAGCTGCACCTCGCCCAATGTGGAATAGAAAATCTGCGTTAGATAATTATTGGAGAGTTGCAGAACTTCGCTTTGGATGCGAGTCAAACGGGCCAGGGCCGCGCCGAACGCATCTTGACGCGCCTCCAACTGAGCGGTCCTGATCTCGATTTCGAGACGGTCTCTATGCGTGGCGCCGTCCTGCGGTACGAGGGCGTAGAGCCGGGCAGCTTCGGCGTACTGACGCTCGGCAACCTGGGGCATCTGGGCAACGGAGGCTGCGTTGGCCGCCCGATAGTGGGCGCTAGCCCGTAATCGAGCGTCTGGATCGGAATCAATCACTGCGACCGCTTCGCGCCAGATGGCCACCTGCAAATGTGGCTGCCCGGCAGCTTCAGCGGCGCCTGCGACTTCGGTGTACAGATTGTAGCCCCGCATGGCGGGAAGCCACCCCGACCAGTAGCGTTCGAATCCGGTGTAGGCGAGTTTCCAGCCACCGGACGAATCGCCGGCGTCGAATTTATACCCAGCAACAAAGCCCAGGGCCCGCAGATAAAGGGCCCCGTAGCCAGCCTGCTGCGCGCTGACCAGAGCGTGACGCGCGGCTTTTTCGTGGGTGCCGAGATCGCCCATCAGTGCCGAGCAGGCGCTCTCTTCCAATCCAAGTTGAACCTGCAACCAGGGGTAGGAGTATCTCTCCGATCCCGTCAACGCGGTGGTTGCCTGCTGCCGGCAAGCTTCGCTGCGCGAAGTCATCTGCGCCGCAAAAGTCTGCTCGAACTGCGCGCGCAGCACGCCGGCCTTATTGCCGGAAGCGCGAAATAATTGTTCGGCAAGATCAGCCTTTTCGCGGGAGACAACATACTCACCGGTGTCATTGGCTTTGACGGCGCGGGCCAGCGCGGCTACCGCTTGCGGAAAATGTGGCGCCGCGGAACCGCGCAGAAGATCAGCCAGCCACTGGTCGCCGTGTTGTAGGCTGGTCAGGTTCGCCAAAAAAAAAAGCGCTTGCGAAACGCTCGCATCCGCTTCGGCCTTCGTTTCGGGGAAAGCCTGGGGCAACCAGGAGAGGACGGCCTGGTGCAGATATTCCTCGATACGTGGGTCGACTTCGGCACCGAGGCTTGCGCTGGGGCTTGTGCTGGGGCTGGCACTGGTGGCCATGGCCGCCAGCTGAGCAGGAGATAGCAACGGCGTCGCATTGCTGCCGTGCTCGTTCAACTTCTCTTGCACGGCGTTGGCCCGGTTGCGGGCTTCTTCACTCCACTGTGAGCCCGGATCCAGGCGCAGGTAATGCTCCCAGTCATCGAGCGCCTGTTGATAAAGGAACTCGTGTTCCGCGACGATGGCGCGATTGAAGAGCGCAATCGGATCGTCGGGCCGTAGCTTCAAGGCATGGCTCAGGTACTCGTAGGCAGCGCCGAAATCCTCCTTCCGGTCTTCCTGCTGCGCGCGCTGGAAGTAAGCGGTGGAGAGATCGGTGAGGAGAGCTGGCGAAGCCGGCTCTAACTCCAGGGCGCGGCGCAAAGCTTCGACGGCGGCGTCGTACTTGCCTTCCAGCACGTCCGCCTGCGCCTTCGCCTGAAGCCAGGAAGGATCGGAAGGATGGGATTCGAGTTGGCTGGCAATCAACGCTTCCGCTTTTAGCAGCGCCGCCGGACGGCTGAGAAAAGAGGCTGCCGGTCCGCGCGACACGCGCAGAGGCGCATAGCCGGCGCCCGCCATCCTGAGTTCCAAGGTGCGCTTCTCGGTGTAAGCGCGGGCCAGGAGTTGGGTGGCGGCCGCGGGCTGGGTCTGATTATCATTACGATGTACGACAACCCACGATCCCACGCCAACCACGGCCAGAAGAGCTGCTCCCGCCATCGCCAGGCGTGGAACGGCCAACCACCTCTGCCACCACGGTGTCGATTCCCGATCCGGCCCCGGGTGCGGAGTCCCGGCGATTCGCTGGGCCAGCCTCTGCTGCCACTCCGCGCGCGCACTTTCGAGGGTCGCGATCTGCTTCCGCTCCGCCTCAGTGATCTCCCAGTTCAGATCGGTCAATTCGGCGATCGCTCCGTGCAGCAGCGGACCACAATGATCACAGCGGCTGGCATGTTCGACGTAGCCAAGCGCCCGATCGGGCGGTGTCAGGCCAGCGGCAATCGCACGCCACATCGCCGGGTCCAGACAATCGCCCTGGCGCAGTGCAGACTTAGCCGGTCTCACGCTCTTCAGTTGGCGCTCCAACAACGCCAGCCCTTCAAATTGCTCCCGGCAAGTCGGACAGGCGGCAAGATGAGGGTGAACATCCACCGCGTCCAACACGGCTTCCGTGCCCTGGCGAGATTCCTCCAGCAGTTTCGCCAGCTCCGCATCTCCCATATGTCCATTGTGATTTTCTTCCAAGACTAACTCCCTAATCTCTTAGAACGATTTTTCCGATTCAAAACCTTCACTTCGCGGTGAGGGCTTGAACTCATAACATGACCACGAATCATAACCGCCAGGCGCAGGAGCACGCTTTCCACCCCCTCTGTGGTCAGCCGGATCGATGGGATGGCTGCGATCTCACTGGCGGTAAGTCCTTGCCGGTGGCGAAGCCAAAAAATCGTGCGCTTTCTTTCCTGATCCTTCCCCGCCGTAACCTGTCTCAGAATCTTGTCGACCTTCTCGAGCTGAATGCGCTGGCTCACGGCGTTAAAGCTGTCGGCGCCGGCCATTTTCGGATCGATTTGGACTGGTGCCGTAATCGCTTCGGTTTGGCCTGCGCCCCGCTTTGCGGCCAGCGCAGACTTGAAATGATCGTGGACGACATTGGCCGCAACCACCTTCAAAAACCCATAAATGGAATCTTCGTAGCGCGGCTGGAACGAGCGCAGTAAGCGGCCGTCGTTTTCGCAGAGCTTGAGGTAGGTATCCTGGATCAGATCGTCCAGTTGCGGGCGTGACGGTTCGCCCCAGTGGCGGGCGGTCCTCAGCACGGCAGCGGCGATCACCACCTGAAATCGCCGGATGAACTCTGCCCACGCCCTCTCGTCTTTCGAGTCAGCGCACACCCTTACCAATTCTGTCGACGAGAGCTTTGCGTAGCGCGCCAAGTAACCACTCCAGGTTGGGCGGATTTTATAAGAGTCGTGCCACTAGCATCGTTAAAAGAGGGGGAGGTGCCGCTTCGCCTCAAAGCGGTGAACCGCAGAACGACTTGCCTGGACGGACTAGGCCAGCAGTTTCGCCGCTTCCTTGGCGTAGTAAGTCAGAATGATGCTCGCCCCCGCGCGGCGGATACAGACGAGCGATTCCATCATCACACGCTCGCGGTCGATCCACTGGTTGCGGGCCGCGGCTTCGATCATCGCGTACTCGCCCGATACCTGATACGCCGCCAGCGGCAGGTCGAAACGGTTGCGGGCCGCGGCAATCACATCCAGGTACGGCATCGCCGGCTTCACCATGATCATGTCCGCGCCCTCTTCAATGTCCAACTCGATCTCGCGCATCGCCTCGCGAAAGTTCGCCGGTTCCATCTGGTAGGAACGGCGATCTCCGAACTGCGGCGCTGAATCCGCCGCTTCGCGGAACGGCCCATAGAAACCGGAAGCGAACTTCGCGGCATAGGAAAGAATCGGCGTATTTTCAAAGCCAGCCTGGTCGAGTGCCGCGCGAATCGCCCCGACCCGTCCATCCATCATGTCCGATGGCGCGATGATGTCCACACCCGACCGCGCCAGCGAAACCGAGGTGCGCGCCAGCAACTCCAGGCTCGCGTCGTTCACGATCTCGTACTCCGCGGTAGCCGGCGGCGCGGCCGCGGCCGCGCCCAGCGATTGCGGTGCGGTTTTGTCGTTCACTCTGTCGTTCACTCTAACGATGCCGCAATGCCCATGCGACATGTACTCGCACAAGCAAACGTCGCCCATCACCAACACGTCCCGGACCTCACTCTTGATGGCGCGCGCCGCCCTCTGCACCATGCCATCTTCCGCCCAGGCGCCGGTGGCCACTTCGTCCTTTTTCTCCGGCAGCCCGAACAGAATGATCGACAACACTCCCAGCGCGCGTGTCTCGCGCACTTCCTTCACTGCCTCGTCTACGGAAAGGTTGAAGACTCCGGGCATTGAGCGCACTTCTTTCCGGATCCCCTTCCCGGGGCAAATGAATAATGGATACACCAGAGATTCGGGCGTAAGCCGGGTCTCGCGGACCAAGGCACGCAGGGTTTCAGTGCGCCGCAAACGGCGCAGGCGGTTAGCGGGAAAAGCCATAACAAGTAATTCTAGCAGTTACTGCCCGAGGCGCGACCGCCGATTTGATCACTGATCACCGTGACCTCGATCACACCGCGAACGCCGCCTCGGCTGAACGCACCGCAAGCCCTCATAGCGGCCTCGAACGTTACCGTAGTAACCTCCGGTAACCAGCACGTGATCTAAACATCTCGTGGCGAAGGTCATATGATGCAAAGTAGTGTCTCTGAGGCACATCTCGTCGCTCCGCTGCGGAGTTGGTCTACTGCTGGCCTTTGCTCTGGCTCCCGCAGTGTTTCCGAGCCCCTTCTTTCGCGTGGCCATGGGAGATCTGATCCCACTGCTGGTGATCACGGCTGCCTTCATCGTCTCCGCCAGAAACGCCTTCGACAGCCGTGGGCATACACGCCTGTTTTGGAGTCTTATGACGGCGGGCATGGTCATGTGGTGCTTCAACCAGGCATGTTGGGGGTGGTTTGAAGTGGTGGTGCGCAAGCCGCTGCCCGATCCCTTTTACGGGGATGTCGTGTTGTTTCTGCACGTTGTTCCCATCATGGCGGCCGTGGCTATCCGCCCCCATCAAGCCGATGAGCGCGAGGGGATGTTGCCCAGCGGGTTGAACGTCCTCATCCTGCTGGTGTGGTGGATCGTGGTCTACGCTTTCTTCGTTTTTCCCGAGGAATACATCGTCACCAATGGCGCGGTGTACACCCCCCGCTGGGATCTGCTGTATCTGGTCGAAGGAGTGATATTGATTGCCGCGTCCGCATCGGCATTCTTCACCAGTTCCGGACCGTGGCGCGAACTCTATCGCAACATTTTTTTCGCCTCCGCTCTCTACACATTCTCTTCGGAAGCCATGAATCGCGCTATCGCGCGTGGCTCCTACAAGACTGGCGGAATCTACGACCTCCCATTCCTCGCCGCTGCGCTGGGATTCCTCTGGGTCACCATCGCCGGGCGGCGCTGTCTTCGCGATATCCAGATGACGCCTTCGATCACTGGTGCCAGTCGCCCGGTCGCTCCTCAACTGGCGAAACTCGCCCTGCTCTCTCTCCCCCTCATGGGATATTGGGCGCTGTTCCTGAGCCACTCGCAGCCTTATCTGCGTCAGGTTCGTTTCACGGTGGCCATGTGCGGCGTCGGCATCCTGGCCTTTGTCGTTTTCCTCAGACAATACCTGCTGGACCAGAGGCTTCTGCAGCTGCTCCAGCATTCGCGCCAAAGCTTCGACAATCTCCAGCGGCTGCAGGGAAGAGTGGTCCAACAAACCAAGCTGGCTTCGCTCGGAGAACTGGTCGCGCTCGCCGCCGGCGAACTGGAGTTTCCGCTCTCGGCCATCCTGAGCAGTTCCGAGCGCATGGCTGCCAGCAGCAGCCTCAGCCGCGAGCAACTCTCGAACGCACAGAAGATCGGCCAGCAGGCACGGCGCACTCGCGAACTCGTCAGCGATCTGCTCAGCTTCGCGCAGCAGACTCCGGGAGAAAAAAGTCCTCTTGAACTGAAGCCTCTCTTGCAGCGCGCGGTTCAAATGGAAGGATTCAAGCTCGCAAACAAGAGGATCAGTCTGACCGTGGAAAGCGACGATCCCTTGCCTCGTGTCCTCGGCAATCCGAACCAGCTCTTGCAGGCCTTTCTCCAGATCGTCGAGAACGCGGTGGACGCATTGCAGGAAATCGGCGGCGGGCGTCTCCAGGTCTCCCTCTGGCGCGAAGCGGGCGAAGTGGTCGTGCAGTTTGCCGACTCCGGCCCCGGCCTGCGCGATCCCGACCGTGTTTTCGATCCTTTCTACACCACCAAGCCGGTCGGCAAAGGAACCGGCCTTGGACTGAGCGCCACCTACGGAGTAATCCAGGACCACAAGGGACAAATCATCTGCTACAACCGCCCCGAAGGCGGAGCGGCATTTGAAATCCGCCTCCCCGCGCTCAAAGTCACCGCCCCCCGCGTCGAAGCCGCCCGGGTCTGAGGCGAGAAAAGTATTGCCTTTCCTTCCACTAGCCTCCACTCGCCACAATCGTATCCGCCACTCGTGCCGCGTCCACCGCAAATCGTACATCGTGCGTCCGAATGATGTGCGCCCCTTTCAAGATCAAAGCGGTTTCCGCAGCCAGCGTCCCATAAAGCCGTTCGCCAACCTCCGCGTCTTTATCCTTGCCATCGCGGGCCAGCATTCGCCCAATAAATGACTTGCGCGACACTCCTGCGAGCAGCGGAAATCCCATCTTCTGCAGCTCAGCGAAGTGCGCCAGCAGCGGATAATTCTCCTCGAAACGCTTCCCGAACCCAAACCCAGGATCCAGCACCAGGTGATCGCGCTTGATCCCCGCCAGGGTCGCCGCCTCGGCCCACTGTAGCAACTCCCGTTTCACCATCAGCACCGGATCGCCTGTCGGCGGCAGTGACCGCCATTGCTCCGGACGCCCGCGCGTGTGCATCAGCACCGCTCCCACTTTGAGTTCAGCCAGTGTTTTCGCCATCTTTGAATCTGGATCCCACCGGAAGCCGCTCACATCGTTCACAACCTCTGCCCCGAGTTCCACCGCCGCCCGCGCCACGCTCGCCTTGTAGGTATCGACGCTTACCACCGCATCCGGCCGTCGCCGCTTCAAGTCCCGGATCACGGGCAGCACTCGCCTGCGTTCTTCCTCTTCCGATATCAGTTCCGACGTCGAAACTCCGGGCCGCGTCGACTCCCCACCCACATCAATGATGGTCGCGCCGTCATCCAGTAACTGCTCGGCGCGGACCACGGCCTTCTCGGCATCGATGTAGAGTCCTCCGTCGGAAAACGAGTCGGGAGTTACATTCACGACGCCCATGATCAGAGTGCGCCGCCCTAACTCAAGGACCCGAGAGCCTACGTTCCACTGAAAAATTGCCCGCATTATGCCGCTATTCTAGAACGAGCCCATTTTTTCTAGGTGTTCCAATCCGGCGAGACCCCACACGAGCTCTATCCGAGAATTCCCATCCTCTTCCCCACGCGCTCCAGCACTTCGAGCGCCTGCTGCAGTTCTTCTTTCGTGTGCGTGGCGGTCATGATGGTGCGCACGCGCGCTTTGCCTTCGGGGACGGTGGGAAAGGCGATGCCGGTTCCGAGCACGCCTTCTTTAAATAGTTCGCGGGAAAAATCCATGGTCCGCCGTCCGTCGCCAATGATGATCGGGGTGATCGGCGTTTCGCTCGCGGGAGTTGTCTGGCCGCCGATGTTGAAGCCTAGCAGGCCGAGCTCTTTCTTCCAGAAGCGGGTATTCGCCCAGAGCTGTTCCATCCACTGCGGCTCGGTTTCGAGAACGTCGAACGCCGCAATGCAGGTCGCAGCGACCGAGGGCGGATGCGATGTCGAAAACAGGAATGGGCGCGCGCGATGATAAAGATAATCGATTAAATCGCGCGTGCCGCAGACATATCCGCCTAAAGCGCCGATGGCCTTCGACAAGGTTCCGACCTGAATGTCGACGCGTCCGTGCATCGAAAAATGATCGATGGTGCCGCGTCCCTGGCGGCCGAGGACGCCGGAAGCGTGCGCGTCGTCGACCATCATGATTGCGCCGTATTTCTCGGCTGCCTCGCACAGACCGGGCAGCGGGCCGATGTCGCCGTCCATCGAGAACACGCCATCGGTGATCAGCAGCTTTCTTCCCGGCTGGTTCTTCACGCTGGCGAGTTGCTCCTCGGCGTGGGCGGTGTCTTTGTGCCGGAAGACGAGAATCTTCGCCCGTGAAAGACGGCAGCCATCGATGATCGAGGCGTGATTGAGTTCATCGGAAATGATGAAATCGTCCTTTCCCAAAAATGCCGAGACCGTCCCCGCGTTCGCCGTGAACCCCGACTGGAAAACCACGCAAGCCTCGACGTTTTTGAAGCGCGCGATCTTCTCTTCCAGCTCCATGTGGATTTTCATGGTGCCCGCGATGGTGCGGACGGCGCCCGATCCGACGCCATACTTGCGCGTGGCTGCAAGCGCCGCTTCGCGCAGTTTGGGGTGCGTCGTGAAACCGAGGTAATTGTTCGAGGCGAGGTTGATGACTCGCTTGCCGTCGAAGGTGCAAAGCGGCGCCTGCTCGTCCTCAAGGACGCGCAGCTTGAAGTGCGTGCCCTTGGCCTTGAGCTCGTCGAGTTGGTCGGTCAGGAACGAAAGCGGATTGGTGCGCGTGGCAGTGGGCATGAATAAGACCTCGCATCTGTATTCGTAATTAGTCTACGACCCGAGAACAAGTCGCTTCTGATCACTTTGGCAGATTGTCGAAAAACGCCTTTCTTTTCCTGCGTAGTTCCCTGCTTCTCGTCGGTACCCTCTTGGCGACTTCCTCGGGGCGGTTAGAGAGCCACACCAAAAGGAAGTAGAACACGACTGAGAACACTACGAAGGTTATGAGGAGCGTCACGAAACCGAGGGTCGGACTAATCAGCCGGATGACGGATAGCCGCCACGCAACAAGTGCCAAGCCAGCAGCAATCGGAACCGCTAACACAACAAAGCCAGCTCGCAACGCGGAAAATTGCCAAGGAGGTTTTTCCAGTTTCAGCATACCGATTCCTTGCGACTCACCATGATAATACCCTTCATGCGGGCTCGGTCTTCTTCGGCTGACCGAGCACCGCAATTGTTCCCTTAGTCACCCGCAAATAGTCCGCGGGCGCGATCAGGATCTGCAAGCCGCGAACACCCGCCGAGATGGAAACGACGTCGAACAGTTCGATGGTCTCGTCCACGTACACGGGAAAGTCGCGCTTGGCCGCGAGCGCGGTCACTCCGCCGCGAATGTAGCCGGTGAGCGCCTGCAGTTCTTTTACCGGGACTAGCTGAATTTTTCTTTCTCCCGCCGTGGCCGCCAGCGCCTTAAGCTTAAGTTCCTGATTGCCGGGTATCACCGCCATGCAGACTCCGTTGCGGTCGCCGCGTGCCACCAGCGTCTTGAAAACCTGCTCCGGCGGCAAACCAATCTTCGCCGCCACCGTTTCGGCGGCCAGATTGTCGGCATCGACCTCATAGGCGCGCAGCTCATACTGAATCCCAAGCTGGTCGAGCAACCGCACCGCATTCGTCTTCGAAACCGGCTCTTTCCCCATAACTGATTGAATTAAAAATACTTTACAAGTAAGTCCTTATTTCTCAAAGACCTGGCGAAAAGCACCCCTAAATCTTTGATTCCAAAAGACCGCAAGCAGGGGGGTCTCAATCCCAGTCCTCCGACTTCGCTCTCACCCAAAACTCGTTTCGCGCGATATGGCTGCAAGCGCGCGAATTGTGCAAGAATCGGAACCGCAGTTCAGTACTTAGAAGGAGGCTTACCGTGCGTCTTCTGCTCCATTGGATTCTAATGGCTGTAGCGGTGTGGATCGTTGCCCACATTGTGCCGGGCATTAGCGTAAATGGCCCGATGGCAGCTTTGATCGCGGCCCTGGTCATCGGTCTTTTCAACGCAACAATTGGATTGCTACTCAAGATCATCACCTTCCCGCTGACGATTCTAACGCTCGGCCTGTTCTGGTTCGTGATCAACGCGGTCATGCTGGAGGCGGCGGGTTCGCTGGTGCCCGGATTCCATGTGCGAGACTTCAAGGCGGCTTTTCTCGGCGCCCTCTTGCTGAGCATCGTGAGTTCACTGCTGCTGTGGCTGCTCATGCCGAAGCGAAACGCGGGCTAAAGAAGTTTCTTGCTCCCCACGCGGAGCGCGGCGAAAACACGTTGCACCTGTTGCTCGGTTGCCTCGATCGATCCGGAGTTATCGATTACGAAATCGGCAGCTTTGATTTTTTCTTCGTCGGGAATCTGCGCGGCCATGCGGCGAGTCACTTCGGCGCGGGCAGCGTCTTCCGAAATTCCCAGGCGGCGGGCGTAGCGCAGAATGCGTTGTTCGGGATGGCAGGTCACGACGATTAAACAGTCGAAACGGGTGGTGGCGCCTGCTTCGAGGATCAGGGCGGCTTCGACGATGGCGATGGCGTTCGGATCGCGGCGGCCTATTTCTTTTATCCACTCGTTTTCTTGCGCGATCACGGCGGGATGGACAATTTCGTTGAGTTCCCTGACGCGCGGGGGCGCGCCGCCGGGGCCACCGAAGGCAGCTTCGGCAAGACGGGGACGGTTGATGCTTCCGTCGGGGTTCAGGATTTCGAGACCGAAGTGACGGACGACTTCCTCATAGACTGGGCGGCCGGGCTGCATGAGCGTGTGCGCGACCGCATCGGCGTCGGTCAGGTGCGCGCCGAGTTTTCGAAACATCTCGCCGACAACGGATTTGCCGCTCGCGATGCCGCCGGTGAGGCCGAGTTTTAGCAATGGGTGCTCACGGTAAAATTCGTCGTCCGTCGTCCGCTATTCGCCGTTCGCTAGCTGTCCCGCGCCCCTTCAAAACAAGGTCAATTCGGGATGTCTCAGTCCACGCCGCAGCATCGTGGCTTTTACAGTGTTGGCCATCAGCATAGCGATGGTCAGCGGGCCGACGCCTCCGGGGACAGGCGTGATGGCGCCGGCGATTTCGGCTACCTCGGGGTGAACGTCGCCAACCAGGGTTGAGCCTTTGGCCAGAAACGCTTCTTCACGCTTCTTGTTCCCGGCCTTGTTCCAGGCCTCGTTCGAGGCGAAGAAGCGGTCGAATTCTTTCCGGTCGGTGATCCGATTGATGCCGACATCGATCACGGTAGCTCCGGGCTTCACGAACTCGCGGGTGACCATGCCGGCGCGCCCAATCGCCGCCACCAGGATGTCGGCGCGGCGGCAAACTTCCGGCAGATCGCGCGTCTTCGAGTGGCAGACGGTGACAGTAGCATTCTGATTCAGCAGCAGCATGGCGACGGGCTTGCCGACGATGTCGCTACGTCCGACGACCACGGCTTCCTGCCCTGCGATCGGAATTGCGCAGCGCTTCAAAATTTCCATGACGCCGGCCGGCGTGCAGGGCACGAGGCCGGGACGCTGCGTGGAGAGATAGCCCACGTTCATGGGATGGAAGCCGTCCACGTCTTTGGCGGGATCGACCGCCAGCAGAACTCTTTTGGCATCGACGTGCACGGGCAGCGGCAACTGCACCAGGATGCCGTCGATTTCGTCGCGGCGGTTCAGGCCGGCGATCAGCGCGACGAGTTCTTCTGTGGTCGCGCTTTCGGCGGGTGTGTGTTGTTCGCTGTAGAGGCCGACTTCTTCCGAGCTCTTCACCTTGCCGCGAACATAGACCTCGGACGCGGGATTGTGCCCGACCAGCACCACCGCGAGCCCGGGACGCACGCCCAATAATGCCAGGGCTTTCGCCTGGGTGGTGACCTCGGCGCGGATTTCAGCGGCTATTTTGGTACCGTCGAGAATCTTGGCTGCCATCCCACCTCGCTGCTGCGTGCATCGAATGGAAAGGCGATTCTATCGCATCGCTATCCCGGCAGACGGTCAATAGAGGAGTTTTAGTTGTGTCGCCTGCCGCCACAAACTGCGGAGTTTCGCTCCGCGCGGCGGACGAGAGCTTGTGTCTCGCTGCACTCACTCCGCGCTACTTCACTCCGCGCTACAATGGAGCCGCTATGATTTCTCAGGATCTGCTTGACATGCTGGTCTGCCCGGTCTGCAAGAAGCCGCTGGTCCTGAAGGCGGACGCGGAAAGTCTGAAATGCGGCGAATGCCGCCGTGTGTATCCCATTCAGGACGACATCCCAATCATGCTGGTGGACGCCGCTACGATTGACGCGGCCTGAAGCGGAACCGGCAGAACACCCGACAAAGTTCGGTTTCCTCCCGTCGCGAAACGACATTTAGTGTCATTTTGGCGACGGGTGGCGTTGTTATGTCTGCCGCTCGCCTGCCGATGACATCCTAGCAACTTTCTGTAAAATCTTGGGTTTTAACAACTTGAGGTGCCGAGAAGCTGTATCTGATGGTGTACTAAAGTTACGGCATTGCGATTGCATGTAATTGAAGCAGGTTGCCGATGAATCCAATAAGGCAACGGGCGGGAGGTCGAAGGTGAGAATGGCCACTAAAGAGAGATTTACGGTGACGGAACTCTGCGCCTTACGAAACGACCTGATCCAGGGCGGCATGGTGGATTCCAGCGAAGCAGCGGAACTGCTGCAGGTCTTTTTGGCGGGGCGCGGCTATGGCGTTTCGCAGACAGCTGCGATCGATGCCGCAGGGCGGGTGGAAATGGCAGGCTGTTCGCTGCCGGTGCTGGAGCGTGAACTGGAAGGGCTCGCGCTGGTAATGTGAGTTTCGCATGACGCTTAAAACGAGGTTAATGGGAAACTGATCTAGCTCAACTCAGCGATCGACAGTTTCTTACTACGAAGCGCCGGGCTCAATCGCCCGGCCTTTTGTTTTTCCGGGGTCTTCCTTCTGGGACCGGGCAATCCGGCGAGCTGCGCTCGGATTGGACCGGCGAGGACGGCCTTCCCTGCCCGAGCTAGCAACACTAGAGGTTCTCAACCGCCTTTTGCAGGGCCCGCGCGATTTCCTCCGGGTCGGTTTCTGGCGGAAACTGGATGGGCTTGCCGATGCGCACCTGAATCTTTCCGGGCGGTGCAAATTTCTTTCCGGCGTTGCTGATTTCGAACAGGCCATCAATCCGCGTCGGAAGAATCGGAATGCGCAGACTATTGGCGAGCAAGCCGACACCGGTGCGGAACGGAAGAAGCTTGCCGTCTTCGGTGTGCCGTCCCTCCGGAAAGACCAGCACGCTGTAGCCGCGATCGACGGCTTCTCCGGCATAGGCAAAACTCTTGCGGAAGCCGGACTGGCGCGGCAGGGGGAACAGGTTCAGCAGGGCTACAGCGAGCGCCCAGCGCAGGCGGTCATAAATCCGGGCGATTGGGGCGAACCAGATGCGATCCGAACCGGGCGAGCGCAACTTTTCGAGCGCCTCGCCGCCGGTTGCGGTCGCCAGTTTGTGGCGAATGCGCGCGGGAAGCGCAAACTGGATGAAGCCGACATCGACGTCGGACAAATGATTGGAGATGACCAGCAGCGGTCCGCGAACGCCGCGCAAGTTCTCACGCCCGGTCACGCGGGGCCATCCCAAAAGAAACATCGCCGGGCGCGCCAGCAGATAATGAGACGCCAGGCGCAGCCACGTAGTCGGCCAGCGAAGGGTCCAACGCGGGTAGTGAAAGGCGGCATGTTGCAACTCGGAATCAGGAAACTTGCCGCGAGTACCCGGTTCACCTTGCAGCAGTTTTTCGAGATCGCTGACGGTCGCGGCCTTCGCGAACTTCGTTTCGCTCAGATCGACCTGGTAGCGGTCTTCGAGCGCGCTGAGCAGTTCCACGCGTTCCAGAGAACTTAACCCCAGCCCGCTTTCCAAGTCTGCATTCGGCGTTAAGTTCTGCGCGGCGCGGCCGGTGATTCGCGTCAGCAATTCGGACAGCGGGCTGGCAGCGTTCGCTGGCGATTGTCCGCGGAGGGCCGCCTCGACCGCATCGCGAATCACGTTGCGCCGCGGTTTCTGCGTGGCACTGCGCGGGAAATCTTCCTCGGGCCAGACGAACCAGGTGCGCATACGCTGATATTCGGCCAGCCTTTCGTTGGCGCGCCGCACGATGTCCTGCACAACGGCAGCCGACGCCTTCGAGGTGCAGTCGCGCAGAATCAGCACCGCGCAGGGCTCAGCATTTCCGCCGCGATCGATCCCGACGACCGCGCAATTCTGCACTTCTTTTTGCTGCCGCAGAGCCGCTTCGAGGTCCTCGGGATAAATGTTCATGCCCGCGGGCGTCACGATTACTTCTTTTTTTCGGCCCTTGAAGAAAAGGTTGCCTTGCTCATCGAGCGCGCCCAGGTCGCCGGTGCGATACCAGCCTTCATCGTCTTCACGCGCGACCGGCTGCAGTTCGCGGCCGTTCCAATAGCCGCTGGCGACGCCGCTGCCGCGAACGAGAATTTCGCCATCTTCCGCCAGCTTGACTTCGCGCCCGGGCAGGACCTTGCCGATCGAGCCGCGACTGAGATGGAAGGGGTGGTTCAAGCTGATCAGCGAAGTCGTTTCGGTCAATCCGTATCCCTGGATCACGGCGTATCCCAAGCGATGCCAGAATTCTTCAGTCTCGCGATCGAGAGCGGCGCCGCCGCTGATCATGGCCCAGAACCTCCATCCGAAGTGACGGCGCAGGTCGCGAAAGGTCCACCAGCGGCGCAGGAAGTGCTGGTTTTTGGCGGCGGCGTAGCGCGCGGCAAAATTCTCGCGGCCGCGACCGTCATCCTTGCTGTCGTCGACATCGCGTTCGATCTTCTGTTTCAGCGACTCGATCATGCGTGGAACGGCCACCAGCACGGAGACGCGTTCCCGGCGGACGGTCGCCATGACTTCGGTTGGGTTGAATGTGTTTTCGAACACGACGGTCGCGCCCAGCATCGGCGGAAGAAAAATTCCCAGGAATTGGCCGAAGACGTGGCTCAGCGGCAGCAGGTTCAGGAAACGAATCGGATGCACCAGCCGCTCGTACTTCAGGTATTTTCTGATCTCGATTTCGATTGGGGTGAGATTGCCGACCACGTTGGCGTGGGTGAGCACGACTCCCTTGGGCTCGGCCGTGGTGCCGGAGGTGAAAACGATTTCGAGCGGGTCGGAAGGCTGAATCTGAGCTGGACGAAAACGTTCGGCCCGACGTTCAGCGACTGCGGCGGCCAGATCGGCGGGATCAATCGCGACGATACCCTCGGCGTTTTCGAAGAGCGGGGCCCGTTCGCGCGGACACAGCACCAGCCTGGTGCGCACTTGGGCGCTGATCCGGCGCGCAAAATCGGGGCTGGCGGCGTCATCGACGGGAACGGCAATCACCCCGCAAAGCGCGCATCCGAGAAATGCCGCTACCCACTCGGCACAGTTCGGGCTCCACAAAAGCACCGCGTCGCCCTGGTTGATGTTGCGCGCCTCGAGCTCACGGGCAAACTGATACGACACTCCGGCGACGCGCTGGTAGCTCCAATGCTCGCGCCGGTATCCTCGCGGAAACACGTAGGCACAGTCGCTGCCCCAGCGCTCGAAATCGTTCAGCGAATCCAGCACACTTGCCCGCACACCCTGTTTAGTAGCACAATTCCCAGAACTTTACAGCGCCACATCTCAGGAATGACTGGCGCGCACTGCCTTAGTCCGGGATTTGATGGCAAGATTTTCTCTAGTTCGTATCGTTATTGTGCGTGTCATTGTCGCACTGGGGATGTGCGGCCTGATCTCGTGCCAGCCGCCCGCGGCCACGAATGGCGCCAGCTCTGCGCCATCTTCTGCGATCGCCGCACGAGCTGAGATCCACCCGACGAGTGGTCCGGTGCGCGACCTCAGCCAGGATGAGGCGGCCGGCGGACACATTCTGCGCAAACATGTTGGACAGACCGACGAGCAATTGCGTGAGCGACTGGATCGGGAACCCCGCATCACCGGCGCGTCGACCTATACCGACCGCGCGACCGCTGAACATGCGGTGGGCGCAGCGATCGCAGAATCGCAGGACCGAATCCAGCGCTGGCTCAGCCGCTCGGGCGGACATCCTAACCTGGTGCTGGACTACGATAGCGATGCTCCGATTGGCCGCACCATCACCCGCGATCATGGCTCCCGCGATCGTAGCTCTCGCAATCTTGGCGAGAGCCAGTCGCGTCCATGCTCGCACGCGCTGGTTGTATTAAAATACGCCGGGCCCAACGATTACTATGTTTTGACCTCTTATCCGGAGTGCCGCTGATGAATCCGAACCCGAAGCCCGAAATCACCGCCGCCAACTTTCCCGCGCTGCATTCCTTCCTGCGGGGCTACTTCCATGAAGATGTCGCTGACGAGTACGGCACTCCTCCCGAAGCGGCCGATCAGTTTTGCGAAGACGCCGAAACCGACGAGCGCATTCCAGTTGCCCGGGAGTGGCAGCAGCTCTCGGAACTGACACACGCACGGCCCGCCGCTCTGAATGCGGCATTGAAGAAACTGGGTAGCGCGATTCAGTTGAATGAAGAGGAGATTCCACAGGTTGCGGCGATCTTCGCCCGTTGCCTGGCAGTGAAATCGCACCGGCGGGTGGCTAACGAGTAAGGGGCGTGGAAGGGACCAGACGCGGCAAACCGCGTCCCTACGGTTCCCGGCCTATGCCCAGCGCGTCGGCCACGCGGTTTAATGTGGTTGAACCAGCACGCAATCAGTGCCCGGGGCTGGTAGCATAGCTGAGGCATAAATTAATGCGTAAACGCCCTGGTGTGACGCAGGTTACGGCGTCCCAGTGCCAGCGGCCGATAGCATCAGTGCGGGCGGGCTTGGTCCCGCCTTATATTCTTTGGCTTGCAGTTGTTCTCAGGAGGGTTTGAATGCCGCAAGATACCTTGACGATCACCGACAACCGTACTGGGCAGAGCTACACCCTTCCCGTCGAAAATGGAACCATCCGCGCGATGGATCTGCGCAAGATCAAGACCGGCCCCGAAGATTTTGGCTTGATGACCTATGACCCCGCCTTCATGAATACCGCCTCCTGCCGCAGCGCGATCACCTTCATTGACGGCGATAAGGGGATCCTGCGCTACCGCGGTTATCCCATCGACGTTCTCGCCCAACATTGTACCTATCTCGAAGTTGCCTACCTGCTTCTGTTCGGCGAACTGCCCAACGCCAGTGAATTGAAGAACTGGGTGAATGACATTACGCACCACACCATGCTCCATGAAACCACCAAGAAGTTCATGGAAGGCTTCCGCTACAACGCGCATCCCATGGCTATGCTGGTGAGCACGGTGGCGGCGCTCTCCACGGTGTATCCGGAAGCGAAGAACGTTCACGATCCCGAAAACCGGCTGCACCAGATCAAGCGCCTGATCGGCAAGATGCCCTCGATCGCGGCCATGTCGTATCGCCACATGGTCGAGTACCCGTACGTCTACCCCGACAACGACCTCACCTATACAGAAAACTTCATGAATATGCTGTGGAAGATGGTCGAGCCGAAGTATCTCGCCAATCCGGTGATCGCGCGGGCCCTCGACATCCTTTTTATCCTGCACGCCGACCATGAGCAGAACTGCAGCACCAACGCCATGCGCGCCGTGGGCAGCTCCCTGAGTGACCCCTATCTGGCCACGGCTGCGGCCGCCGCCGCTCTTTCCGGCCCCCTGCACGGCGGGGCGAACGAAGAAGTGCTGCGCATGCTGGACGAGATCGGTTCCAAGGACCATATCCCCGCCTACATCAAGAAGATCAAGGAAGGCAAAGGCAGGCTGATGGGATTTGGGCACCGCGTTTACAAGAACTACGATCCGCGGGCCAAGATCATCAAGTGGGCTGCTGACCAATTGTTCGAAGTTACCGGACGCAACGCCAAACTTGAGATTGCTCTGGAATTGGAGCGCATCGCGCTCGAGGACGAATATTTCATCCAGCGCAAGCTCTATCCTAATGTGGACTTCTACTCCGGCATCATGTACCAGGCGATGGGTTTCAAGCCGGAAATGTTTACCGTGCTGTTCGCGATTCCGCGCACCATCGGCTGGCTGTCGCAATGGCAGGAAATGCTGAACGACCCCGAGCAGAAAATCGCGCGCCCGCGTCAGATCTGGATCGGCCACGACACGCGGAAATTTGTTCCGATCGAGAAGCGGGCGAAGTAGAGGTTAGATTGCGTTGGGACGGGCGCTCTCGCCCGTCCAAGCCGAGCGCAGCTCGGCAGGTGACGGTGGTCATAGCAGCCGTGGATCCACGCTAGCCGCCGGCTATGGCTCCGATGACGATGAAGGGCTCCGCTCCGGATGCGACCGCGTCGGGCAGCGGAGCGTCCGGCGGCTCGTGCGACAGGTCCTCCTCGCAGGCGAAGAAGCGCAAGAACGGCCGGCGCTGCTCGGTGACTTGATCGCGGATGGTGCCGCGTAGCATTGGATAGCGGGCCTCGAGGGCGTCGAGGACGGAGCGCTGCGTGGCCGGACCGGCGACTTCG
Source organism: Terriglobales bacterium (assembly GCA_050012595.1). Classification (GTDB taxonomy): domain Bacteria; phylum Acidobacteriota; class Terriglobia; order Terriglobales; family Acidobacteriaceae; genus Acidiflorens. The sequence goes on along the minus strand of JBEKGW010000010.1, from coordinate 62,666 downwards.
AGATGCACCTCTCCTTGAACTTGCGCCAGGGTTCGGAGATGGTGCGGGAGAATGACTCGGATCATGTCGGCGTAATCACCCCAGCGTCTGCACCTCAACCGACAGCACGGCCGGAAGATCCCGGACGATCGGGGCCCAGCTGTCTCCAGCATCGGCGGAGGCGTACACCTGGCCGCCAGTCGTGCCGAAATAGATACCACACTTATCGAGCGCATCGACGGCCATCGCGTCGCGCAGGACGTTCACGTAGCAGTTGGCTTGCGGCAGGCCTTTGGTCAGCGCCTCCCACTCGTTTCCGCCGGTGCGGCTGCGGAATACGCGCAGCTTGCCATCGGGAACGAAGTGCTCCGAATCGCTTTTGATGGGGACAACGTAGATGGTCTCTGGCTCGTGGGTGTGCACGTCGATCACAAAGCCGAAGTCGGTCGGCAGGTTTCCGCTGACTTCTTGCCATGACTCGCCGGCGTCGTTGCTGCGCATGACGTCCCAGTGCTTCTGCATGAAGAGCACATTTGGACGCGAGCGGTGCATCGCGATGTGGTGAACGCAGTGGCCGACCTCGGCGGTCGGGTCTGGGATGTATAGCGAATGCAGTCCGCGATTGATCGGTTTCCATGTCTTGCCGCCGTCATCGGTGCGAAACGCGCCCGCCGCCGAGATGGCGATGAAGATTCGGTTAGAGTTGCTCGGATCGAGAATGATGGTGTGCAGACACATGCCACCAGCGCCCGGCTGCCATTTAGGGCCGGTGCCGTGGCCGCGCAGTCCGGCGAGTTCCTGCCAGTTCTCGCCGCCATCAGTCGAGCGGAACAAGGCGGCGTCTTCTACTCCAGCGTAGACCACGTCGGGATCGGTGAGCGATGGCTCCAGATGCCACACGCGTTTAAATTCCCAGGGACGCTGCGTGCCGTCATACCACTGATGAGTGGTGAGCGGCTTGCCGGTTCCGGCAGACGTGTCGTAGACGAACTTGTTGCTTGCGGCCTTCGGAGGACCCGGGGCGGGCGGCGTTCCGGGCTGGTGCCAGGTTTTGCCGCCGTCGTCGGAGCGTTGAATCAGCTGCCCGTACCATCCGCTGGTCTGCGACGCGTAGATACGATTGGGATCGGCGGGCGATCCTTTCAGGTGATACATCTCCCAGCCCGCGAAGTGGGGGCCGCTGACATCCCATTTTTCGCGCTTGCCGTCTGACTCTAGAATGAAAGCGCCTTTGCGCGTGCCGACCAGAACTCTCACTTTGCTCATGGCTTGTCCCTTTTTGTACGCGTGAAACTGTAAACAATGTCGATTGTGAAACGCAATGGGTCCTGCCACGGCCCTCACGGAAATGGGGGCACGCGCGCGAGGCTGCTCGATGCCTTTCTGGAGCCGTTTTCCTTACTCCCATTCTGGAAGGGGGAAGGGGACCTTTTCCGTAACCCGGACGTACACGCCCTTTCGGTAACCCCGGTAATCGTCGGTAATCATCGGACTGAGAGTACCCGGCCTTACAATTACCTTACTCCGCGATCCCGTTGCGGTTGGCGGGGTTTCGTCTGGGAATCTCCCGGCGAGGTTCGGACCCGTTCGGCAACGCTGGCGGAGATCGCGGGCGTTGGGCGGGGAAAAGGCTGGAGTCCGCACACCCTATGGCGTTTGGTTTTGGTTTTAACAAACAGAAGGTTCTCAGCGCCGCGGAAAAGTTTGTCCAGCAGGGCAAGCTGCAGAACGCCATTGCTGAGTACGACAAGGTTCTGAAGAACGATCGCAAGGATCTTACCGTTAACAACACCATCGGCGATCTCTATGCGCGTCTCGGCGACCTCGCCAAAGCGATTGAATGCTTCAAGACGGTGGGCGATGCCTATGCCGCGCAGGGCTTCACCGTCAAGGGCATCGCCATGTACAAGAAGATCACCAAGCTCCAGCCGAGCGTGGATGGATCTCTGAAACTGGCGGAACTCTACACCCAGCAGGGGCTGTTCAACGACGCCCGCGCCCAGTACCTGCAAGTCGCCGAAGACTTCATGAAGAATGGCGATCTCGACCAAGCGGTGCGCCTCTTCCAGAAGGTCCTCGAAATGGACCCGGAAAATGTGCCCATGCGGGTTAAGCTCGCCGAGGTTTACATCCGGCTGGGGAAAAAGAAAGAGGCGTGGGAGATTTTCAGCGCCGCGGCGGAAGCGTTGCGCGCGCGTGGTTCACTCGCCGCCGCCGAAGATATTCTGAAGCGGATGCTGGTGCTGGACCCCGGCAACAGCTACGTTCTGCTGCTGCGCGGGAAGGCCGCGTTCGAGAGCGACGATCCTAAGAACGCCATCGCGTACCTGGAAAAGGTCCCTGACCTCGATTCTCATCCCGAAGGTTTGCGCGACCTGTTGAAGGCGTACCTGCAAATCGGAACCTTGAGCCATGCTGCCCCGATCGCCGAGAAGCTGCTCACGGTGCACAACGATCCCGAGGGGTTGTTTCTGCTGGCGGAGGCTTCCGCCCGCCTCGGTCAGTATCACGAGGCGCTCGACGTCTACACGCGGCATGCCGATCGCTTGCTGGCGACCGATTCGACCAAACTGCTGGCCAGCCTGCATTCCATGATCACCCATGTGCGCGACGATTCGGGCGCACTGGAAGAGCTGTTGCTGCTGCTGAATAAAGCCGGCGAGAACACGCACGTCAACGAAATCAGCGAGCTTCTCGCGCACGCTTCCGTCAAAGATGGAAACCTGACCCGCGCTCGCGACCTGTACCAGATGCTGGCCACCACCGAGCCCCAGAACCAGTTGCACCTGCAGAACTATCAGCAGGTGGTGGGGCGCATGGAGGGAGCAGTGCCCGTCCCCGGGATCACCGCCGAAGAAGGGGCGGTTATCGTGGAGGAATTGGAGGCGACCGCACCGGTCATCGATCAGTCCTATCCCGATCCCATCGCGATCGCGGTGCGCTCCGCGGTCACCGATGCGGATCTGTTCCTTTCTTACAATCTGCCGGACAAGGCGGTCGTGCCTCTGCTGGGCGCTCTGCCTCAGGCACCGCGCGACGCGCGTTTGAACCAGCGCCTGGCCGCTCTGCATACCCGCTTCTATCGTTTTACCGAAGCCGCCGTCTGCTGCCGCACACTGGAAAGCGTGTACCACGATGCCGGCTATCCGGATGAAGCCGTGCGCTATGGAGAATTGGCCGCGCGCTATGAGCAGAGCGCGGAAGGCGCTCCATCGATTGCATCATCGACTGTTGCATCATCGACAGCTGCTTCATCGGGCGCTTCGCCCGCCATCGCTTCATCGGTCGCCGCTCCTCCTGCGGCCCGCGCCGCTGCTGCGGCTTCGCCCGCGCCCTGGCCCATGGCCGTATCTGCGGCTTCCGATCACGAAATTGCCGCTGCCCCGCATCCGGAATTCGCCATCCAGGAATTGGCGGTGCACGCGCCTGAGGATGCGCACGAGCTTTCCTCGGAACTCTCCTCCGACCCTGCCTCCGAGTGGGAGCATTCCCTTTCCGTCGACGAGCCTGCTCCGGCCGCAGAGCTGTCGGCCAGCGTCAAAGCCGACGCTGATGCTTCCAGTAATCCCGAGATCGCCGAGACGGTCGAAGAAATCCGCTTCTATCTCGAGCACTTCATGACGGATCAGGCTCGCGCCGGGATCGAGAAGCTCGAATCCCTGACCAGCGATGCCCGCATTCTCGATCCATTGCGCGCTGCCGTCGAATCCGGCGGCCAGCCGCCGGCCGAATCGGAACCGGAAATCACCGAGATCAACGCCGACGAGCCTGCGGATTTCGAAGTTGGAATCGAGACCCAGCACGGGTCAGAGATCGGCGCTTCGCCCGATCTGCCGGCCAAGTACCACCACGAGACCCACGACGAGGTTCCGGTGGAATTCGCGTCTGAACCGACGTGCGCCGAACCCGCTCACGCAGAAGCCGTGCATGCGGAGGCGAGCGAACTGACTGCGTTGGTCGCAGATCTGGAAGCTTCGCTCGGCGATTCTTTCCCGCAAGCGCAGCCACCCGCTGCCCAGCTTCCCGTTACTCAGCTATCTGACACCCAGCCGTCTCCGGGCTGGCCGGTGGCGCCAGCGCCGACCGCAGCCGGAACGCCCGGACCCGAGCCCGCGGCAAGCATCGAAGTTGAAATTCCGGCTGCCCCGGCGGCCATGCCCACGATCGCAGCATCGGCGGGTGGCGCTGCCGCCGCTCCTGCTATGAGCTACGGCCCCGCTCCCGTGCGCCCCTTGGGAGCCGGAGCGCAGGCCATGCATCCCGCCGGCAGCGTCGATCTTTCAGAGATGTTCGGGGAGTTGAAGCACGAACTTGAAGAAGAGGTTATTGCCGGCGACGACGATCCGGAAACGCATTACAACCTGGGCGTTGCCTTCCGCGAAATGGGCCTGCTCGACGAAGCCATCGCCGAATTGCAGAAAGTCTGTACCGCGATCGATCGCGGCAAGGCATTTGCGCAGCCCGTCCAGACCTATACTTGGCTGGCCCAGTGCTTCCTCGATAAAGGAGTTCCTGCCGCCGCCATTCGCTGGTATGAAAAGGCGCTGAACATACCGGGACTTGATAACGAAGCGCGCCTTGCCATCAACTATGAACTGGGGTCGGCCTGCGAAACTGCCATGGACAAGCCGGCGGCGCTGCGTCACTTCACCGACGTGTACGGTTCGAATATCGATTATCGCGACGTGGCCGAGCGCATTCAGGCTCTGAAGTCGTAGAATGCACCAAGTGGGTTCGAAATTTGCGCCGGCGATGCGATCCGATCCCGCGCCCACATCACGGCCTACTGATAACGACGCGTGCAATGATTTCCGATCCCAAACTACCCTTTGCCAGCGACTCCACCAGTGTCGGGGAACTCAACTCCCCGGCGGAAACATCCGTTCCGGTGCAAGCTCCAGTGCCAGTTTCGGTTTCCAGGCGCTTGCCTTCGGCCACGCGGGTTTGGCTCCGGCGCATCGGGGTGCTTCTGTTCGTGTTTTTGTGCGCGACGCTTGGGGTGATGCTCATGATTCTGCCCTGGCGTCCCGAGTGGTCCGACAACCCTCTGCTTCTCCCGTATCCCACGCTTCGCGCCGTGATAGGCAGTGGCTTCGCCCGCGGTGTCTCGACCGGCTTAGGCGTCATCAATGTGTGGATCGGATTTTGGGAGGCCATTCAGTATCGAGAAGAGGAATAAAAGTCGTTGGTCGACGGTCGTTCGTCGTCCGCGAACAACGGCTTGGGGGCAGCCCCATTTATTCAATGAAGAGTGGCTAACGACTAATGACCTGCGACTGACGACTGACTTATGACTGATCACACACGCAAGCCCGCTCCCCTCGCGTATCGGAACGAACCATTTCTCAACAGTCCTGATGGCAGAATTCTGCGCCTGCTGTCCGAGTACAGCGAGCCTCTCTCGCGCTTCCGCCGCGAGCAGATCCAGGACACGGTTGTCTTCTTCGGCTCCGCCCGCATTCACAACCAAGACAACGCCAGCAACCGTCTGACCGAAGTCCGCGGCAACGGCGCTCAGCTCTCCGACGCGCAGCAAGCCAAGGAGATGAAGCGCGCCGAGGCCGCCGTTGACATGGCTCGCTACTACGAGGACGCACGCCGGCTGGCCTTCCTGCTGACCGAATGGTCCACCCAAATCCCCGCCAAGCGCCACCGCTTCGTTGTCACCACCGGCGGCGGCCCAGGCATCATGGAAGCCGCAAATCTCGGCGCTCACGAAGCTGGAGGAAAAACCATAGGCCTCAACATCAACCTGCCCTTCGAGCAGTATCCGAATTCCTACATCACGCCTTCACTCAACTTCGAGTTCCATTACTTTTTTATGCGCAAGTTCTGGTTCGCGTATCTGGCCAAAGCGCTGGTGATCTTTCCCGGGGGCTTTGGCACGCTCGACGAATTTTTTGAAATCGTCACCCTCGCCCAGACGGAGAAACTGGCGAAGAAAATTGTCATCGTCATCTATGGCAGCGATTACTGGAAGAGGATCGTCAATTTCGAAGCCATGGTCGACGCTGGCATGATCTCACCTCCGGACCTCGAACTGTTCAAGATGTTCGATTCGCCAGAGGAAAGTTTTGAGTTCCTGAAAGAGGAATTGACCAAGTACCATCTCGGCCCGCAACCAACCAAGCGCACCGGCGAAGTGGCCGTACCCGAAATCGCCAAGACGCGACCCTAGACCCGCGTGGCACCCTGTCGTAGTAGGCTGAGAGCTGATGGCGGACCGCTGTCTGCTCTATTACATCACCGATCGAAGCCAGTTTCCGGGCGACGAACGCACCCGCCGCCGCGTCCTGCTCGCCACAGTCGCCGAAGCCGCGCGTGCCCGGGTCGACTACATCCAGCTACGCGAAAAAGATCTGAGCGCGCGAGAACTGGAAATGCTGGCACGGGACGCCCTAACAGCCGTGCGCAACAGCACGCCACTGAGAACTGAGAATCGGGAACTGAGAACTCGTCTCCTCATCAACTCCCGCACCGATGTCGCGCTGGCCGCGGGTGCCGACGGCGTTCATTTGCGCGCAGAGGACGTCGCACCTCACGACGTACGACATGTGTTGGAAGTCTCTACCCACCGGCCATTGACCACTGACCGCTTCCTGGTTGCTGCCTCCTGCCACACTGTCACCGATGTGTTCCGCGCCGAATCTGAGAAAGCTGATTTCGCCGTCTTCGCTCCGGTATTCGGAAAAAGAGGCGGCGCCGGAACGCCCCCCGCTGGCCTCGCCGCCTTGCAGGAAGCCTGCCGGGCGAAAATCCGAGTCCTTGCTCTCGGCGGCGTCACGATAGACAATGCCGCATCGTGCCTGGAGGCTGGAGCGGCTGGTGTCGCAGGCATCCGCTTGTTCCAGGAGAATAAAATCGAAGACGTCGTCCGCGCGCTGCGGGCGCTCTGACACCATGGACCCTGCACCGACGATACTGCTCTCCCGATCCCGAGCGCAAGAAGAAGAATACGTTCCCGCGCTCGTCCGCATCCCCGCGGGATGGTTCCTCATGGGCTGCGACACCGGGCAGGACAACGAAAAGCCGGTGCATCGTGTCTGGGTTGACGAATTTCTGCTCGCCGCCCGCCAAGTCACCAACGCCAACTACGGTTGCTTCCTGCGCGAAACCGCACCTTTGTTCCTGCCGCCGTTCTGGAGTGATCCCGCATTCAACCATCCCGAGCAGCCTGTCGTAGGAGTGTCGTGGCACGAGGCAGTCCGCTACTGCGAGTGGCTAAGCGCAAGCACGGGGCGGACGTTCCGTCTGCCTACTGAGGCGGAGTGGGAGCGAGCGGCTCGCGGAGGCCATGGGGACGCAGGCGCGCTATTCCCGTGGGGCAATGCGCCTCCGCAGTCGCTACCCGGCTACGCTGATCGCTGCGCCGGTCATTGGAAGACCGGCCCCGAGCCCGCCGGCCTCGCCGAACCGAACGCATACGGCCTCTACAACATGTGCGACAACGTGCACGAGTGGTGTAGTGACTGGTATGCGGCGGACTCCTACGCGAAGTCGTCCGAGCGCAATCCACGCGGCCCTGAAACCGGCGAGCGGCGTGCTTCCCGCGGCGGCTCATGGCGTCATCACGTCAAGATGTCGCGCTGCGCGGCCCGCTCCAGCATCCCTCCGGAGTTCAAGTACGCCGACTATGGATTCCGCATCGCGTGCGACGCCGCACAGGTGTAAATTGTGAATGCTATGACTGACCTCGCTGCCCACTACCTCGAAGAAATCAAGCGCCAGTTCCGCGGCCACAAGCGCATGGGCGAAGCCGCCATGGCTCAACTTGGGGACATGGATTTCTTTGTCACGCTCGATCCGGAATCGAACTCCATCGCTGCCCTGGTCAAGCACATCGCGGGCAACGCGCGCTCCCGCTTTACCGACTTCCTCACCAGCGATGGTGAGAAACCGGACCGTTTTCGCGATCAGGAATTTGAAGTCTCGGCGAAAACCACGCGCGAAGAAGTTCTGCGCTGGTGGGAGCAGACGTGGTTCCACGTGTTTTCGGCGCTGGACTCATTGAAGCCCGAAGATATGCAACGCACCGTGACCATCCGCACGGAGACGCACACGGTCATGCAGGCGCTCAACCGCGCGCTTGCCCACTACGCGCAACACATTGGACAAATCGTCTTTCTCGCCAAACACCTGCGCCCTTCACAATGGCAGACGCTAAGCATTCCGCGGGGCAGATCCGAAGATTACAAAACTGCGAGCCCCAAAGCGCATATTCGCGGAACGCACAAACCGTAGCCCTGATCTCGAATCCGTGGCCATCCAAGCAATCCATGGAAAACGGAAATGCAGTTTCGACGGTGTAGAATGATTTGTTTGCTCTCTAATTCCGCACTTATAAGGGGGCTTCCTTGCCCAGCACCATGTTCGCAGTGGTCAAGCCCGAAGCCGCGCCGGGCGCGGAGATCCGCGAAGTCAAGATTCCCGGCTACGGCCGCACCGATGTCCTCGTCAAGGTCAAAGTCGCCTCCATCTGCGGTACTGATCTGCATATTTACGAATGGGACCGCTGGGCCCAGGGACGCATTCATCCGCCGCTGATCCCCGGACACGAATTCTGCGGCGAGGTGGTGGCGTTCGGCGATGAAGTCACCAGCGTCAAGGAAGGCGATTTCGTGTCTGCCGAAATGCATGTGGCCTGCGGCAAGTGCCTGCAGTGCCGCACCGGCGAAGCCCACATTTGCCGGTACGTGAAAATTATCGGCGTCGACTCCAACGGAGCTTTTGCCGAATACGTCGTCATCCCCGAATCGAATATCTGGAAACTCGATCCGGCCATCCCGCAGGAGTACGCTTCCATCCTCGATCCGCTGGGCAACGCCGTACACACGGTGCTGGCGGGAGAAATTGCCGCGAAAACTGTGGCCATCACCGGTTGCGGCCCTATCGGACTGTTCTCGATCGCAGTGGCGCGAGCGGTAGGGGCAACCACGATCTTTGCTATCGAAGTCAACGAACACCGGCGCAAGATCGCGACCAGGATGAACGCCGACTACGCGCTCGATCCGTCCAAAGAAGACGTGCGTGCTATTGTCGCCGAAAAAACTGGAGGCCTCGGCGTGGACGTGGTTCTCGAAATGGCCGGACATCCCGACGCCATCCGCACTGCCTTCGACATCGTTCGCCGCGGCGGACGCATCTCTCTCCTCGGCCTCACCTCGAAACCGATCCCGCTCAATTTCTCCGAAGACATCATCTTCAAAGGCCTGACCATTCAGGGCATCAACGGCCGCCGCATGTACCAGACCTGGTACCAGATGACTGCCCTGCTCAAAAGCGGACGCCTCGATCTTCACCCTGTAATCACCGACCGCATCCCGATGAAGGATTTTTCCAAAGCCATGGCCCGCCTAAAAACCGGCGAAGCCAGCAAGATACTGGTCTATCCAAACGGAACGAAATAACTTTTGACGATCCATCCCGGGCCATTGAAGACTGTAGTAAAACTGTAGTAGCCGGAGAGGTGGCCGAGTGGTTGATGGCTCCGGTCTTGAAAACCGGCATACCCGAAAGGGTATCGTGGGTTCGAATCCCTCCCTCTCCGCCAGAACTTTAGTTATCTAGCACTTGCGAGTCGGTGATACCTACACTTGATACGGTTTCAAGAAAGGGTCACCGATGCACCGCGAAGTCAATCTCACCAAACGAGTCCAAACCAGTAAAGGGATGCGCTATTGCCCCGTGGCGCTGTCCGCGAACGGGCGAGTGAAGCCTGACACCGTCGTGATCAATGGAAAGCCCGAGCGCCACCCCGAAGGCGCGTACTACATAGAATGGCACGGCGACGGCAAGCGCATCCGTCTGTCAGTCGGCAAAGACGCCGCAGATGCCAGTGCTATGCGCCTGCGGAAAGAGACCGAGTTAAACAATGGGGATGCCACAGTGCCGGAAATCCAGCAGAACGGGAACAGGTCAGTTGCCGCAGCGGCCGCAGAATACCTCGAAGAAACGACGCTCACCAAAAAGCCTAAGACGCTGGCAGCCTATTGCACAGCTCTGAGCTACTTCACGGAATCCTGCCACAAGCTCAACCTCGAAGACATTGACCGCAAAGACTTGCTCAAGTTCTGCGCGTTCCTGCGGGATGAGAAGAAGCAGGCACAGCGCAGCGTCGCCAACAAGTTTGGAAATCTCGTCTCCTTCCTCAAGGCCCAGGGGATTCGCGGGTTGGTAGGAAAGAACGACTGGCCCCGCTACACAGAAGAGGAGCCGGAAATCTGTGCGAATAGTTTGTCGAGTTCTTTCGGCTCGTCACCTGTAATGCGGAAGAACGACTCTGGTATCAGTTTTTCTTGATGACGGGTGAGCGTCGAGCAAGAGGTGATGTTCACATATTGGTCGGACGTAAACTTCGCTGCCTCCACCGCCCGGGTGAGCCACAAGCCAGACAGAGGATGGACCCCGAAGGCATACAAGGAACGCGAGATTCCGATTCCCTCGAAACTCGCAAAAAGCCTGAAGACGTGGAAGGCGAAATCTGCCAAGGATTGCAGTCTGGTGTTCCCCACTGCCGGATGCAGACCGAAGCTAGATTTTCTCGACTGCCTGAAGGCCATAGCAGAACGTGCGAAGCTAGACTCGGATGGCTTCTGGCTTCACAAGTTCCGCGCCACATTCGCAACTCGTTGCCTGTGGGCTGGCGTCGATCTGCGCACGGTCCAACAGTGGCTCGGTCACTCCGACATGGAGAGCACTATGCGGTATCTGAAGCCGTCTCGCAGCCAGCAGACCCGGGAGAAGGTGAACGAGATTTTCTCATAGGTGTCCCGTGGTTCGGCGGTCGCCTAGTGGATTGTTGGTGTAATTACGATCGCGGAGTCAGCAGATGCGGGATAAGGTGAGTGAGATTTTCGCCTGACGCAAGAAATAACTTGAGTTACTGCGCCGAGTTTGATATTATTTCAGGACTGAATCGTTCTACGAACACCTCCTTTTGATTCAGGCTGGCTTGCTCGCCGCTCACGCGGAAGCCTAACGGGTTGCAAACCCCGGTATCCCAAACAAGGCATCGTTATGGGAAATCGCCCGTGTCAAGACCAGCCACAGTAAATCAGGGAACACAAATCAGCACATCTCTTGCTGACGTAATCGAACAAACTCCTCACGCTTTGACAGCCGTTAAACTCGCCGACTTGTTGAGCGTTTCTCGAATCACGATTTTCAAACAAGCTAAAGCAGGACGTATCCCTTCCTTTCGCATCGGCACCTGCGTGCGGTTTGATCCTCACGCCGTCGCAAAATGGCTCCGAAAAGCGCAGTGAGAAACGTCGAGCAAACCAACGTAACTCGCCGCTCATCGGCCAACGATGCACAGGAAGGGGTGCTGGTTTTGCATCTGATTCGGAACCCTGATCGGGCAGCGTTATTTCCTCGTAGCAGATTGCGAGCCCGCGCGCAATGAACGGATCAGCCAGAATCGACGAGTGACGGCCGACCAGTCCTGCGGCAGGATGAACAGGAAAGCAAACTCCGTCAGCTTTCTTTCGTAGCCCCGCCTGCCCGATTCTCCTGCCAAAATTCGGGAGGGATTCTGGAGCCTGGCCGCCCCAGAATTTCGCGTGCCTCCGGGACTTGAGTCAACCGTTCCACTCTTCCCAGCGCCGACGCGCCGGGCTAAGGTAGGTCGTCCCTCCCGGGACTCCATGGCCGTTTCAGTGGTGATTACCTAAGCCAATGAAAACACCGTAACTGCTTCTGTTTTCATGTCAAGCGCAGAATGCGAAGATGGTTATAAAGGTAACGTGACCGGGCAAATTGTGGATGAGGGTTTCACTAAAATTTCACGGAAGCGGGCCCGCGCTCCCGGCGAGCACGGCAAGAAGGGCGGACGCCCGAAGAATCGTCTAGCGAATAACGACCACGCCCACGGGGTACAGCTGATCCCAGTATGTTTAGGCGATTCCAGTTCCTAGAGTGTGCCGGCAGGTCGTCGGGTTACAAACCCAACGATCTGACCGTGCCTGAGCGACTGATTTAGAATCAGTTGTTTGATCAGGACGTAAGAGGGAATACGCGGATTATTCAACCGAAGGGAACAGTCCCGCACAAGCGCATTAAACAAAGCACGCACTATAAAGGACCATGAAACCGGAGCCTGAAGAGATAAGGCTCCATTGACTGGCGCTCCTTTGGGATCAACGGTTCCAGTCACAGCAAAAACGTAGGTGCCATCACTTATGCGTTCTATGGAGTAAGCCAGGCCGCGTGCCAGAAGGCAAACTCGGTCCGATCAACATCAAGCCGGTGGTCCTTCCTGACGGCGGCTGGCTAGCCGGTTACAGCACAGACCAATCACCCCACATTTCTTCTGGCTCGAACCCAGTTCGGTTTCCGGCGGGTGGACTGAGAAACTGTCTTCCTGCGTGGTGGTGGAGCCTGACGGTAGTCTCAGGGACACATCGGCGCAGCACTGGGCGAGGTGGGTTATAAGGTCTCGGCTGACTATCGCGACGAGGTGAAGGCGGTCCTCGCCTTCGACCCGATGTCGTTATCCTGTGCAATGATTCGCCTCGATTGCTGTGACCTTCTTTCCGAGATCAAACGTTCCGAGCACATTCGGAACACCAGGGTAGTGATGCTATTTCCGGACGGCTCCGCTGAGCGAACTCATTCGGTCCAACGGTTTCTTGACCAGCGTTTTTTCCCAACAATCCCTTCAACTTGTGCCATGGTGATCCTTTGTGCACCGATTTTGCGGTTCGAGACGCTTCAGACTCCGAGTACTCTCTTCCGTGTCACCGCAAATCCAACACTCCCCAGCTAGCAACGAACGTGAAACCTTTCACCACACTCGTTTCCCTTTGAGATGTAGTCGCAAATGAGAATGGTCAAATCGTCATCCTGTTTTCCCGACCATTGGCGGACAGAAGAAATGATCGAGTCTGCCGCCATCGCGGGGGATAGCTCTCGAGTTCTTGTCAGCAGATCGCACAATGCATCGTGACCGAAGAAATCTCCTGCAGCATTGGAAGCCTCCACAACCCCGTCTGTATACATCACGATTCGATCATCTGTTTCGAGTTTGTGGACGGCAGTGGAGTACGATGCAAAATCGAACACCGCGAGCATCAACCCATTCTCTTCAATTTGAGTGACGCGTCCATTCCTCACAAGCAACAGAGGCGGGTGCGCTGCGGCGGAGTATCGCAGTTCGCCGGATTCTGAGTTCAGGTGGGCATACGCTGCTGTAACGAATTGGTTCTGCGTATTGCCCAACAAAGCCGAGTTCATGCCGGTCAGGAACTGGCATGGCTTGGCGGCAACCGCTCGTTGCGAAGCTGCGGCGAGCTTGACCATAGATGCAATAAGGGCGGCGGGAACCCCGTGCCCTGACACATCAGCGATCAACAATCCGACCTGGTGGTCATCAGCGATAATGTAGTCGTAGAGATCACCTGCCACCGAGGTCATGGGCACATACCGGGCGGCCACCTGGAAGTTTGTTGAGGTGGGAAATTCTCCTGGCAGAATTGATAACTGAATACGACGGGCTACTTCCAATTCCTTTTGGATTTCCTTTAACTCTTGATCCCGTCGCAGAGTACTACGTGCAGCAACATAGCCCAGAGTGCTGAGAAACGCGGCAAATCCAAACGGCTCGAGTAGAGGCAAGGAAGTGTGGAGGAATTGAGCCGAATTTTGCCAAACCACCAAACCTACGAAGATCAGCAAGCCCCACCGGATCACGGCAAAATCGGCAGCATCAGTGGCACTGCTCTCGGCAGAACCGTTTGCCATGAACCGAATTACAAAGAACCCTGACGCGGTTATTACGGCGATGCTGCTAATTCGCTCATAAAGGCCGGAATCGCCGACGAGGAGGGTGGCCGCAGCGAGTAGGCAACTGAGACCAACCATCGCGTACCCAACTGCCCGCTCAAATCGTCTCGGCAGACCCAGGGAGATGAAGAACAAAAATGCGGGAATCAGAGTGACGTAATTAACGGCCCCACGCAGGCGCGCGTAGAAGGTCGCACCCTGCTCCATGATTGCAAGCATGGGCGACGAAATCCACAGGCGGAGCCCGTACAAGGCGGCAAACAATGCGAAGCAGATGAGGAGCGGGTCGCGCTGGCGTCGGAGAACGGCAAAGGCAGCGGATACCATGCCGACAGCGGCGAACGCCGCGCCTAAGAATAGATACGGAGCGTCACGCCGGAATGCGGTCAAGACCTCCTCAGCACTCATCTCAAATGCTCCACCACCCAGTCAGATACCGTCCAGGTACGCTCCCTCTCTTACGCAGCGGTTGATTCAGATTTCTAGCCAGCATCGCAAGAGTACAGTAGCTCACCGCATCGACCGGCCAGCGTGGCCTCGCCGGGATTTGGGGCTTCTGGTGGCCTGATTCGCCCATTCCCATTCTGCAAACCAGTTTCTGCGGCATTTCCCTTCACATTGGAATTCCGACATTCTTCCCCCGCATTGTGGGCAGACTAAGTTAATGATCGACGAGATGATGTGCCCGTTCGATTCACCCGGTAGCGTGTCAAAGGTGCTCATAATCACTCTCCTATCCAGAGATCCGACAAGTGTGTGAGGGGCAGCCACAGGCCACAAAAACGGAAATGTGCCGCGCGGGTGTTGTGCGCGCTCTGTCGTGCGCTCCGAACTGGTTGGCTGCGGAGTCCGTCTCGGCCGCAATGGCTGCCGCCTCGCTCAGCAGTGACAATGCAAGCTCAATGCCAATCCCAAATACGAATAAGAGCCGATAACAAGCTGTTCACGAGTGCGGGTGGGCACCGAATGTCAAATCTCTTTGCCCTGCATTAGGCATGAATGCCCGGATGTGGGCGCAACTTGGGCGTTGAGTGGCGATCCGCAGAAAGGGACGCCATGCAAAGACATGTAACGCCAACTCGTTGAGACTCTACCTATCGCTTCGAGCATTGGCATGTCGATTGCGTTCCAACGGAGGTGATCACAAGCTCCTGACTTGGCGACCTGTCGTTCCTGGACCCGGATTGTAGAACCAAGGGGAGCAAACGAGAGGATGAATCATGCGGAGGCTAATAGCTGTAATCGGTCTGTGTCTGCTCACATTTCCGGCTCTTTGCCAGTCCACATCGAAGTATCAAATAGGACTTATTACTGAGGTCAAGGCGCGTCAGGCTGCAGGAGACGGTGCGTCTGATCCCACCAGCTATGACGTTTCGGTCAAAGTGGGCGACACAATTTACGTGGTACTGTACACGCAACCGATGGGCGAAATCCCGGCGAAGTACGAAACAGGGCGCGAACTGCTAGTGCTGGTCGGAAAGAAGACAATTACTTACAACGACATGTTGGGTCGGTCGCTTCAGGTGCCGATAGAAAGCCAAAGACCCGTTACGGAGCACAAATAACTCGAAATAGCTTGTGCTGGCCTGCGCCAGAGGTATTGCTCGAGTTGCAGAGGGGAACCGGCACGCCCGATTCTGGCAGCAATTTGATGTGCGGAAGAGTTACAGCGATCAGTAGCAGATCTATTAGCATGTGCAGCTCGCACGAGGAGCACCGATGAAAACCCGACAGACCCTTATTGCTATATTGATTCTTGTAACAGTGTGGCACACAGCGGCAGCCCAGCCGAAGAAAAAGAACATCCAGGCAGATGCGCCTCCGCCGGAGAGCATTCTTGCGGGCACAAGCATGCAGTCCAACTCTGCTGTATCCGATCTGCTTGCGATCAAACCCGAAATGCCCTTGGGCCCGCAAGACGTTCTCAAATCATACGAAATCGCCATGAGCTTGGTAGCAGACAAGACATCGGCCGATTTCTTTGTAATCGTGCAGGCCCAACAAGCAAATCAAATTACCCGCGAACAGGCCGAATATCTTCTGCAGCAGAGCTACCAAATGGCAATGATGCAGTATCAGGTGCTTAGCGCGCTTCATGATGTTCTGAAACATGACATCGACGAAAGCCAGCAAGAGACGCACTCGCTGAAGACCTCAGACTCCAATACGGCTCTCGTGGTTCCTTTTCCAGGATCCGTCTCTGCATACAGATGAAATCGAAATTCCAGCTTGCTGGGGTCGCATGCAACTTCACGTGCTTCGCTGGCGACAGAGGAGCGCAAACATAACATGCCATCCCTCGAGAAATTAATTGAGCGCGGTGAGGGTGTCGCCCTGGAATCGGGGACGCCTTCACCTGCACAGATGGTGGCAGTTCTGTCCCATCGCTTACCGTATCTCTATCGATACGCCTATAGACTTTTGGGAAACAAAGCTGATGCCGAGGATGCAGTGCAGGATGCGCTGTTGGCAGCTTACAAGCACCTGAACCAATTCAGAGGCGACGCACAAATTTCCACGTGGCTGACCGCTATTGTTATCAATTGCGCGAGAATGCAAGTGCGCAAACGGTCACGCTATACCCATGTATCCCTCGATTCACGAATCGGAGAAGAGCAGGAGTATCCGCTCTCCGATATTTTGGTGGACGACCGACCCAATCCCGAAGATGAGTGCCATCGGTCTACGCTGAATGCGAGGTTGATGAAATCAGCAGCACAACTATCACCGACTCTTCGGAAGACGTTTCACCTCCGGTTTGTGGATCATCTTTCGATCTGCGAAACAGCTCGCGTTCTGGGAGTTCCCACCGGAACCGTGAAAGCGCAAACAGCTCGGGCAAAGGCTAAATTGCGGAAGTTAGTAAGAGGAGTACTCCACACGGGATCTCGTCCTCGTGGACGCCGCCGCTAGCACAAGCATTCCATACCCGCGCTGAAGTTGTCTGACACAATCTTCTTCGCATGATCCAATCCGCAGGTCCAATCGCTCGCGCAGACTGCATTGCTTAAGCTGAGCCCAGAATGTAAAAGCTCAGTTGAAGACCGTACGCAATTTCCTGAGACACGATGCTGAACTACCCGCGGGTCCATGGTTTCTTTACGGTAAGAAGCAACCACCCCGAGCCGCTCCCCTGACCCAATAGGGTCAAGATCCCAGCAGAGCTGACCTCATCTGCCCGTATTCGGGCGCGACTGCCCTGATAGTGTCTAGATCGTTCGCATCATCAGAGCATCTCCTGCACAAGTCTTTGACGTGCCTAGTATTACGCCTATCCGCTAATGGCCTTACGCTTGCCATTAACAGTTTCGTGTTGATCTGGGCAATTGTCCGTCATGAAAATTCGGGACATTTTGCCGGAGAGGAACCGACTTCGTGCTGAGTGGCAACGCCAACAGGATCGATAAGCCGGAAATCAACCTTGTTGCCAGCGAAGATGGCGCTCTGGCGTTTTTGAAGGGCCGCATTGATATTGATTCCTCTCCAGCAGTGCGCGACCAGCTTATCGCCCTTTTGCACGCGCCACATCCGAAGACAGTGAGCGTTGACTTGTCGGGCGTCACTCATATTGACAGTTCCGGCGTTGCCACTCTGATTGAAGCGTTAAGAATCGCACGAAACTGTAAAACCGAGCTTAGGCTGCAGGGATTGCATGATCGCTTACATCGCCTGTTTGAGGCGACGGGCATTCTATCCCTGTTCAATGGGGGCATTGAAAGATGAACCACGTCTGGTGCGAGGCGGTCTGATGGCCAATGTTCTCGAAGTTGCCGGCAGAGAGACTCTCAGTCAACTCGACTATGTTGGGAGCTTGAACATTCAATGGTGGGCCACCCTGCGTGGGATGCGTGCGGCGCTGCCCCTGGTTGGAAATCGACATCGGTGGCGAGCAGCCGTTCACCAAATGCTTGAGATCGGGGTTGACGCGCTGCCGATGGTTGCCCTGATGGCTATGTGCAGCGGATTCATCCTGGCCATGCAAGGAGCATCTGAGCTGCGTCGGTTCGGGGCTTTGCACTACGTTATCGATTTGGTCGCGGTCGGCTTCACACGCGAACTCGGTCCGCTGCTGACTGCAATCGCGGTCAGCGGACGATCGGGATCTGCATTTGCAGCCGAGATCGGAACCATGACGGTGACTGAAGAGATCTCAGCGCTTAAGGTCATGGCGTTCGAACCGGTGGAGTTCGTGTTAGCGCCAAAGTATCTGGCGGCACTGGTGGCCGTTCCGTGTCTCAGTATCGTCGCGGCCCTTTTCGGCATTCTCGCCGGGGGGCTATTTATGTTCTTCAGCACGCACCTTGGTCTCCTGCTCTATTTCCGATACGTGCTGACCTCGATTGAGTTGCGGGATGTGGTCGCCGCGATGATCAAGAGCCTGGCATTCGCCACCATTATTGCTCACGTGGGATGCCTGGAAGGACTTCGTGTCCGCGGCGGGCCCGACGCAGTGGGTCGCTCGACAACTTCGGCGGTCGTGCGATCAACGTTCCTGGTCATCGTCGCCGATGCGATATTCACCACCATCTTTTACTTCATAGGGAAAGCTTAAATGTCCATCATTTCGGTGCGCGATCTGGTCGTGGAATACGATGGGCGACGTGTGCTCGATGGTTTGAACCTTGACATCGAGCCAGGCCAAATCACGGTTCTGCTGGGAGGCAGCGGTTCAGGAAAGAGCACACTCTTGCGGCAAATTCTTGGTCTCGAGCATCCGAAATCGGGCAGCATCTCGATCAAAGGCACAGACATCACTACCTGTTCACAGGCGGATTTGAAAACACTCCGACGGTCGGTTGGGGTGGCCTTTCAGAGCGCCGCTTTGTTCAATTCACTATCGCTGGAAGACAACGTCGCGCTCACTTTGCGGGAGCACACAGCACTGGCCCCTTCCGTGATCGACCTGATCGTTTGGTTGAAGTTGGCGGTGGTGGGCCTGGCGGATTTCGGCAAACTGCACCCGCAGGAGCTCTCAGGAGGCATGAAGAAGCGTGCGGCAGTTGCCCGGGCTCTCGCATTGGATCCCGAAATCCTAGTGCTGGACGAGCCCTCGGCAGGCCTTGACCCTATCGTGGCGGCGGAACTGGACGAACTGATTCTGTTCCTCAAAGAGACGTTCCAGATCACGGCGCTTGTCGTCACCCATGAGCTCGAGAGCGCTTTCTGCATCGCCGACCGGATCGCGATGTTGTTCGATGGAAGGCTGCTCGCAGTCGGCACAAAAGACGAAATACGCGCAAACCAGCATCCATGCGTGAGGCAGTTCCTCAACCGCGTGCCGGCCAACCCAGTGCACACGCCGGCATTGGCCTCCTATCTGGAACGGTATGTGCACAGTCAGGAGGCAAAACCATGACCACAGAAGCAAAAGTCGGCGCTTTTGTCATCAGTTGTTTCGCTGTACTCGCATTCACCGTCATTTACCTGTTGAATGCGCAGTATAGTGGCGGCACCGTGCAATATCGCACTTACTTGCGATACGCCGGAGGGCTTGAGCCCGGAGCTTCCGTGCTGTATGGAGGCATGAACGTGGGCAAAGTTACAACCGTGCGACCCTGGGCTGCGGATCCAACCCGAATCGAAATTCTCCTGGAAGTCAAGAAGGGCACTCCGCTGAATGAGAAATCAGTGGCCAAGCTGGGATTCGTCAGCGTTATGAACAGCGCGGCCCTGTCGATCACAACCGGCACTATTGAGGCCAAGCGTCTTCCTCCAGACTCAATCGTCGCCTCGCAAGAAGCGGCCAGCCTGGATGAGATTGCCGGGAAACTGGCAACCGTTGCGGACAGCGCGAATACGCTCATCACGCAGGCACAGGGGGAGCTCAATGGTATCAGCGGGAACGTAAACCATCTTCTTGCCAACCTGGACACGATGACTGGGCCGCAGAATCAGAAAAAGGTCCAAGCCATTCTGGACAACATTGATCGATTGGTGACGGACGAGCGCCCAAAGATTGATCGTCTTACAGACCAGCTGGCCAAGGTTAGCGAGCATGCGGATGACACCATTCAGAATGTGAATGGCACGGTGACGGATTTGCGCGCTCCCATGCGGAAAGACCTGGCTGAATTACAGACAACCCTGGAAGAAGCCAATGGCTTGCTGCAGTCGATGCAAGTCATAGTACGAGCCAATGACTCCAAAATTGACGACACGGTAGAGAATCTGCGCGAGGCGACCGACAACCTCGATCAGTTCACGAATTCTTTAAAGCAGCGTCCCTGGAGCTTGATCCGCACTACGCAACCCGGGGACCGCCAAGTTCCGAAATAGGTGGTCGGTGAGGAGAAACGATATGAAAAAACTTCCGGTGGCGTTGGCATTAATACTGGCGCTTTTGCCCACTCTGTCTAGCTGCGGTAGGGTGCGATATCCTGCGTATTACACGCTGAATCTGCCGGCCCCGCCGGATCCACCCGCACCCGAAAGCGTCCGAACCACAATAGCGGTACGAGAATTCCAATCGCCTGGTTATCTGCGGCAAGGGCCGATCGTCTACCGGAAGACGCCCGAGGAAATCGGTTTCTACGAATACCACCGCTGGGCGGCTGATCCGCGCACGCTCGCGACCAGCGCACTCGTCGATCATCTGCGTGCCAGCGGTCAGTTCTCCATGGTCTCTATGTACGACGGCCGTCCGAATAACGACTACGTTTTCAGTGGAAAATTGGAAAAGCTGGAGGAAGTGGATTACGAATCCGGGGTCAAGGTGGAAGTTGCAATGTCTGCACAAATCACCAAGGTAGCGACCGGTGCAACGGTCTGGAGCAATGCTGTTTCCGAAACTGGAACGGTGTCTCAACGGACTGTACCCGGCGTCGTCTCCGTGATGAATCGGACTGTGGACTTAGCCATCAACAAACTCCTTTCTACCGTTCCGGCGCCGCTGGCGAGTGAGAGATAGGAATCAAGTGGAATGAGACCGCCGAGGTTAGGATCTCTTGCGGAATGATCCGGATGTCGTTGCAGCGGGAAATTGATTAGATACTTGAAGACGCAAAAATCGGGGCGCAGCAAAGCGGCGCGCGTTTCAGCGTTCGCGAAAGCCGCTATACGTCGGACTTTGCATATTTGCTGCCGCACCTTGACCGAAGTTCGGTTAGCGAGATCGTCCGGCCAATAGATTGCATTCCTGTGCGAACCAGGCTTGCTCGAATCTGTAAACCGAGAATTGCGGAGAGCTCACGTTGCCATGACCATCACCGAAGATCGATATCGAATGCTGCTGGGTGCGTCCAGTGCCCTAGCCGATCAGCCCACGGTAAAAGCCGTCCTGCAAAGCCTGCGAGGTGTTCTGTCGAGCACGTCCAGATTGCACGCGGCCGAACTCTACGTGCTGAGCGATGACGGCGAAAATTTGTATAGCTTTGAATTTGATCGAGACGCGGACGCTCCCGCAATTAATCGTGGAGCCAAATTGTTACGCATTGGTCTGGTGGCGCGGGTGCTTGAGGAACAGAAGCCAGTTTTCATCCCGGACTCATCACAGGAAATGTTGAAGCATCCTGACCTGGCTCCCTTTGCAGCCGAAGTTGCCGGACGAAGCGCCTACTTGTTCCCAGTATCGACCGCGCAAAAACGCTACGGAATTCTGGCGACGCCAAAGTTGCAGGGCCAGCAATTTACCCCCGAAGACCTCGAAATGCTCAGTGCTCTGGCTTCCCACGTTGCAGTCGCGCTCGAGTGCGCACTGGCAAGAGACACTGCAGAGCTTTACCACCGAGAAGTCGTGAAGCAGCGAGATCGGCTCAGCTTGTTGCTGGAAATCAACAATCACATTGTCAGTAAGCTGGAAGCGGAGGAACTGTTTCAGGCTGTGGCGGGGTCGATGCGCAAGCACTTGGGCAACGACATGACCTCATTGTGGCTACTAAACAAGCAGTTGGGCAGTTTGGAACGTAAATTCCTCGATTTCCCAGCTGGAAAAGGCTTTTTAGAGAAGGTCGTTGTCGTCGAGCCCACGAAGCTATGGAGCGAATGGTCGCGCCTTCGGATACCGCAGTTTTACTCACCGTTCGAAGCAGACATACCTTCGGCCCTCCGCGAGGCGTCCCGATCTGAATCGCTCCTGTCGGCTGTCCTGGTGCCACTGCTTAGTGTCGACGGCCCCTTGGGCCTGTTGACCATGTGCAGTCGCAGGGCTAATGGGTTCAACGAGGCGGACCGCGACCTGCTGTCGCAAATCGGCACCCAGATCTCTTTGGTACTGGAGAATGCTCTGGCCTATGGACGGCTCCGGGCATCGCGCGACGATCTAGAAGAGCAGCGCCTCTACCTCGAATCGGAAATCGAATCTGAGTACAACTTCGAAGACATAGTCGGCAGGAGTGCTGCGATCCGCAAGGTGCTGGACCAGGTCGCGATCGTGGCGCCAACAAGTTCCACGGTACTGCTTCATGGTGAGACCGGTACCGGGAAGGAACTGGTTGCCCGGGCAATTCATACTCTCAGTCCGCGGCGTGAACGCACATTTGTCCGCCTGAACTGCGCGGCGATTCCTTCGGGTCTGGTGGAAAGTGAACTGTTCGGCCACGAAAAGGGTGCTTTCACCGGGGCGCTCATCCAGAAGCGAGGCCGGTTTGAGCTGGCGGATCACGGCACTCTATTTCTCGACGAGATCGGCGACATCACCCTGGAGTTGCAGCCGAAGCTCCTGCGTGCCCTGCAGGAACAGGAGTTTGAACGCCTAGGAAGTACAAGGACCATCAAGGTTGATGTTCGTTTGATTGCGGCCACGCATCGCGATTTGGAGGGCATGATCCGCAATAATCAGTTTCGCGAGGACCTTTTCTACAGGCTGCGGGTGTTTCCCATTGAAATCCCGCCGCTGCGCGAACGGCGCGAAGACATTCAACTCCTGGTCCACTTTTTTGTGTCGCGCCTCTCCCGCCGTATGCAAAAGCGCATCCGGTCTGTCCCGAGACCCGCGATGGAGGCTCTGGTGAATGCCGATTGGCCAGGAAATATCCGCGAGCTAGAGAACTTCATTGAGCGCTGCGTGATACTCACGCAAGGGGACGAATTAAATGTGCCACGAGCAGAGCTGAACAGATCCGCTGGCCGCACTGTTATTGCGGCAACGTCGACCTTCGAACAAGCAGAGCGGCAGGCGATCGTCGACGCTTTGAAAACTGCGTCTGGACGGATAGCCGGCAGGGGTGGAGCGGCAGAGCGCCTCGGGCTTAAGAGAACTACGCTGCAGAACAAGATGCGCAGGCTAAGTATCACTCGCGCTGATTATTCGGCCTGACAGCATGTGGTCGCGCGCCAGCATACGGGAGATCGCTTCTCAAACCCCTGCGTCAGTTCGGCACCCCTTTTCGCTTTTCTGGACTCTTCAAGGCGGCTGCTTCAGCCGTCTTGATTCTTAGCCCACGCCAAAGGCTGCCCTCATGCTGGCACTGCCCGTTGTTAAGGGCGGCATACGCTCGAAAGACCGTTCAATCTCAATAGGTTGCGCTCAGAGTCCATGGCAAAACAGCTGCAAGGATGACTATAGCCAGCCATTTGAGGCTGCTAACGGATGTAAGAGGGGCCCATCATGCTACGTGTCCAAACGCAAGAATTAGAAGGTGCTTTGATTTGCCGGCTCGAAGGCCGATTCACCGGCAAGGGAGCTGAGGAGGTCCGCACGCTCGTCACGCGCTGCGATGGCAAACTGGAACTAGTTGTCGATCTTACGGACGTGATGTTTATCGACGCCATCGGGGAAGAGGTACTTTTGTTTGTCAAGAGGCTCGGAGCCCAGTTCGTTGCCGAAACTTCGTATTCCCGGGACGTTTGCGAACGGCTTCAGCTCCCGTTTATTGGCAAAAGTAAGTCGAACATGCACGTGCCGGGTAATTCGGACGGACAGGGGCATCGTCCTTGCCGCCGATGATCAAGCACACCTAAATGTGGTTTGCATCCACGTGAGGTCTCTGCCCACGGGTATTGCCACGTCGTCCTGAAAACAACGCCAATGCCCATATACGGTCACGGTTTACTCCGCCCGCATCATCGGCAAGGGCTATTTGTCCTCTAAGCTCAACCACTTGCGTAGTGGATGGGTTTGGCATCAACCTTGCCTAATTCCAAACGTGATTGCGAAGCCACAGAGGAATCCATTCATGATGGGTGCGGCGAGAAGGGATCTTCCGGAGCCTCCGGCCCGTGAATACATCGGCAGAGTTTTCAGCCAACATCGCGAAGAGCTGGAGTGGCTGGCGAATTTCCTCACAGGCGACGAAAAGATAGCTGCTGCGTGTCTTGTCGACGCTTGCGCACTGGCCGAGTCGGAAAATACCGGTTTTGATGAATGGCTCCTGAAGTGCGCCTGTCTGGCTACGATCCGTTCCGCAGTGCAAATCCAGCAACGACGGATCGTTCAACTTTCATTCGCCTACACCCAACGCCCCTGCATTCACGGAGGACATACGGCATTGTCCTCCGATTGGCGTGAGATTTTGGTGGAGGAATCAAGCGTTGTAATCGCAAGAGTCGATGTCCTCTGTCGCTCTGCGCTGGTGATCTGCGGCCTTGAGAAGCGCTCAGCCTATGAAGCTGCGGTTCTGCTTGGTATCGGTCCGGCTGGTGTGGAAGGCGCATATTGCGCCGCGATTAAGTCTCTAGAGGTTATCAGCTGCGAGCAGTTCCAGCGGCAGAATGACTCTGCAGCTGTGTACAACTGATAGTGGCCCACAATCGCAATTGGGCATGGTTGTGGGCTGGTCTGCATTAAGGTTTGGGCATTTCGGAGTCAACCAGCTCCACTGCCCGTGATGCCCGCGAACGCTTTCATTCTTGCCACCAAGGCAATGCCGGCGAGCTTGAATGGGGAGCGCTCGCGGGCATTCTGTTTTCCTCATCTCCTCAACCTTTTAGAAAGCTGTTCAATGTGCAGACCTAACCATGACGGGCTCGATTGGTTTCGACATTGGCTCCGATTTCTCCCATTGCCCCTCCATCTGGTCACCCGGAACAGGATCCTCATCGTTCTCGGAGTGTGTTGAACACTCGCCACTAGGCCCAGTGCCCGCATGAGGGCAGCGTCCATCGACCAGATATGGGCATTCTTCAGCATTCTTCGGCGCCCCGCACTTCTGATTCAAGAACTTGCAAGGAGGTCCAGGTTGGTACGGAACCTGCAATCTTCGTGCACACGAGCGACAACACGATTCGCTCAAGTTCAAAGTGGGCCTTAGCCAAAGTTCCAGGTAGAAAAATGATGAAATCGAACCATCTCTCAGTGCTTCTTACTATTCTTGCCTTTGTATCACCGGTCAGATCGCTCGCCCAACAGGTGGCGTTGGACGCCCCAGTTCTCAGCCTGGACGAAGCAGTTTCTATCGCCCTCGCGAACAATCGGCTGGTCAAAAACTCGGTGTTGGAAGCGCAGAACTATGACTTCCAGGTGAGCACGATTCGCAGCAGACGGCTGCCGCACTTTCAGTTTTCGGCACTCGGTGGTGAATTGCTGCAGCCGTTTGATTTCACATTTGCGAAAGGAGCCTTCGGGACGTATCCAGGGGTTGGGCCCATTCCTTCAACAAATGCCAAGGTTCACACGCCAGCACAGTTGACCGCCTACTTAACTGGCGGCATGGATTTGCCCCTGTCGCAGCAGTACAAAATCGGGCTGGGAATTCACGCCACAGAACTTGGGCGCGATATCGCTAAAGAAGACGTCCGCGCTGAGCGCCAGAAGATCGCGGCCGAGGTGCGTAACGCATATTTTGAGCTGGTTGCCACCCAGGCTGCTGTGGATGCAGCACGGGAAGGAGTACGAACGCTGGAAGAGACACAGCGAGTTACGCAGCGCTACATCGCGGAAAAGACCGTGCTCAAGGGAGATGCGTTGGAGGTCGATGCGCGGTTAACCAAGGCACAGTATGACTTGTCGGTCGCAGAGAACGGACTCGCCACACAACATGAGCACCTGAATCAACTCTTGGCACGGGATCTTGAAACTCCCTTTCGGGTTGATTTCATTCCTGAGGAGGACACGACAGCTCTGAGTCTGGAGGAGGCGCGCCAGCAAGCGTCACAGAATCGGCCTGAGATCCGGCAGGCTCACCTCAAGGAAAAACAAGCCGACTACGACCGCCGCCTCGCCAAAGCCGAGTACATACCGGACTTCGGTATCGCAGTTAGCTATATGGGGGTTCAGAATGTGCAAGTCCTTCCGACGAACGTCGGTGTGGCCGGCTTTGCGTTGACTTGGGAGCCATTCGATTGGGGACGCCGCCACAATCGCGTACGCGAAAAAGCCAACACTCTGGCGCAAGCACATAACGGCGCACACGAAACAGAATCGCAGATCGGGGTTGAAGTCGGATTGAAGTACCGCAAGTGGAAAGAGGCTGCGTTGCTGTTGAAGGCCACCCGCACCGGTCATGAAGCCGCAAGCGAGGAGTTCCGCGTCACCAGCAACAAATACAAAGAACAAGCAGCACTCATCAGAGATCTTCTGCAAGCTCAGGCTCGAAGTTCGGAAACAGCTTTTCAGTATCAGCAGGCGCTCTCTTCTTACTGGGGTATTCTTGCGGATTTGCGCCGCGCGATGGGAGAGGAATAAACGTGAGAACCACAATCGTAATGTTTTTATTAATTGTCGTCATGGCCGGCTGTGGCTCGAATAAGCCACTGCAGCAGCCCTCACAAGGCGTGCACGCCGAAGCCATTCAGATGCAGGCCGGCGTCAGCGCGGACGGATTACGTTTCTCGGCCGTAGTGATGCCCGATTCGGAAGTTCCATTGGCATTCAGAATTCCCGGATATGTCATTTCACTCAAACAGGTGCGCGGCCAGGACGGCAGGATGCGCGACATTGCGGAAGGCGATCGAGTCAGCCGCGGCGCCGTGCTCGTCCGCATCCGATCCTCCGAATACGAGGACAAGGTGCGACAGGCGTCCTCGCAGGCTGCGGCCGCGGAAGCTGTTTTTCAGAAAGCAAAGCTCGACTTTGATCGCGCTACGCATCTGTATGACACTCAGAGCCTTACGAAACCCGATTTCGATTCCGCTCGCGCACAATACGACGCAAGCCAGGAACAGCTGAAATCCGCACGTGCTTTGACGAGCGAAGCAGAAATAGCCCTGCGCGACACGTCTCTAATTGCTCCCTTCGACGGCGAGATCGTCAAGAAAGCTGTTGAGATGGGCGCTTTCGTTGGCCCCGGAGTTCCCGCATTCGCGCTCGCCAAAACCGATACCGTAAAAATCATAGTTGGCGTGCCCGACACCGTTGTCCGTTCCGTGAGGCTAGGCCAATCAGTTGAGGTTGGTATCGACGCATTCCCCACGCGCACCTTCCATGCACGAATCAGCCGCATGTCATCGGCGGCGGACACGATTACGCGTAATTTCGAGGTCGAGGTCGCGATACCGAACCGCGATCACTTGCTGAAGGTGGGCATGATCGGATCTTTGCAACTTGCAAACGCCGACGCCGCAAGCCGAGCGTCCACGCTGCAGGTTCCGCTTTCCGCAATCGTGCAAGCGAAAGACGGCAAATATGGCGTGTTTGTTGTCTCCGACTCGAGTGCAGGAGAAGTGGCCCGCCTTCACAACGTAGAAATCGACGGTGTCAATGGCACAGAAATCAGCGTAGTCAATGGGCTGGAAGCAGGAGACCGCATCATCACCACCGGCGCCAATCTGCTTAAGGATGGTCAGCGTGTAGAGGTCCTTCAATGAAAGCTGAGAACCCCAATCGCAGTCGTAATGTCGCACGATTCTTTGTCAACAACCGGCAGATTGCCTGGGTCGCCTTGTTCGCCACGCTTGCCTGGGGCGTATTTGGTTACATGAATATGCCCAAGCGGAAGGATCCCGACATCCCTGTGCGAATCGCACTGGCCATCACCCCCTGGCCGGGTATTTCCGCAGACAAGGTCGAGCAGTTGGTCACGCGGAAGGTCGAGCAAGCCATCACTGGAAACAGCAAGGTGGACCGTGTGGAGTCCACCACCCAGGACAACATTTCTGTTGTGCAAGTCAGGCTGTTGGACAATATCAAGAACACCCAGCAGGAATTCCAGGACATTGGACAACGACTGAACCAGATCACGGACCTTCCTGACGGTGCGGGACCTATCACCTGGATCAGCGATTTCGGAGACACGGCCGCTCTAATGCTGACGGTCGCCAGTCCGACGGTCCCGGACCTTGAGATCGCCTTGCGTGCGCGCGGCGTGCGGGATGCGATTGAGAAAGTGCGTCCAGGAATGACGAGCGGGCGTGTCACCGTTCTCTATTGTTACCCCGCATCCGTGTCAGCGGCGGTGATTGAGCGGCCGTTCGTGATGCTCGCTGCGCAGGCCCAGCGAGATGGGTCCGCGCAGGATGTTCGTTCGTTGTCGGTGGGAAGTTGTTCCGGAATCGATTTTGCAACGACGAAGTCGGATGACGAAATCCGCGCGTATGGACAGCAGTTCATTGAGAAGAGGCTCCAGGAGTACGACTTTCATCCTGACGCGTGGGGTCCGATTATCATTCGCGATCCTCAGTCCACGAAGGGACGAATCGCGGAAGTGGCCAGCAACCGCTATTCCTATCGGCAGCTTGATGACTTCACCGATCTGATCCAGCGCACGGTGCAACGTGTACCCGAGGTAGCGAAGGTGCAGCGCGTGGGCGTTCTGCCGGAAGAGATTTACCTGGAGTACTCGGACGCGCGGCTTGCAGCCTTGAAATTGCAACCGACGAAGATCAAAGACATCCTCAACGCAAGGAATGTGACGGCTCCGGGTGGAATCGTCCAAACCCAATCGCGAAACGTCCTGGTTGACGCGACCGCCGAGTTCAAAAGCACGAAAGATATTGGCAACGTGCTCCTGGCATCGTCGCCCACTGGAGCACCGCTTTATTTGCGCGATCTTGTGGACATATCGCGTGCATATCAGACGCCCACCCGGTACCTGAACTACATGGTCTCTCGCGAGGCGGACGGAAATTGGCATCGCAACCGCGCCATCACCCTGGCCGTACAAATGCGATCGGGGGAGCAGATTTTCAAGTTTGGCGCCGCAGTCGACAAGGCCCTTGCCTATGTGCGCCCGCAACTGCCTGCCGACCTCATTGTGGCTCGCACGTCGGACCAGCCGAGGCAGGTGAAGGAACTTGTCAGTCTGTTAATGGGTAGTCTCTACGAGGCTATTGTTCTCGTCGTGATCGTCGCCCTGATCGGTTTCTGGGACTGGCGGGCAGCCATGCTGATGGCTTTATCCATTCCTCTTACGCTCGCGATGACCTTCGGTATCATTCACGTGCTTGATATCGACATCCAGCAGGTCTCGATCGCGACGTTGATCATCGCTCTCGGGTTGCTGGTCGACATGCCCGTTGTGGCAGGCGACGCAATCAAGCGCGAGTTGGGCTCCGGTTCCCCACGCGATCTCGCATCCTGGATTGGACCGACCAAACTGGCGAAAGCGATTGTGTTTGCCACCATCACGAACATCGTCGCCTACCTCCCGTTCCTGATGCTGACCGGCGACACGGGCTTTTTCCTTTACAGCCTGCCCGTCGTAATGACTTGCACGCTGGTCGCGTCCGTCATTGTTACTTTCACCTTCATCCCATTGATTGCGTATTACATGATCAAACCGACCAAGGATCCCGATCCGCCCATGTCGGAGCGGCGGCAGCAGGGGTTCCCGGCGCTCTATTACCGGGTAGGTAATTTCGCGCTCAGACATCGTTGGGGTACATTCGCCGGCTCGCTCATCGTTCTGGTGTTGGGCGGAGTGTTTTTCCGAATGCTGAAGCCGCAGTTCTTCCCCAAGGACCTCTCCTACCTGTCGTACGTGGATGTCTGGCTTCCGCCCGATGCCCCGCTGGGTGCGACGGACACGGTCGCACAACGGGCAGAAACTGTCATTCGGCAAGAGGCCGAACGATTTGGAAACGAACATCATCACAAAGATGTTCTGAAATCGTTGACCACATTTGTCGGTGGCGGCGGTCCCAGATTCTGGTTCTCGGTCGACCCCGAGCGGCAACAGCTCAATTATGCGCAAATCCTCGTCGAGGTTGCGGACAAGCACTTTACGAACGAATTCGTTGGGCCGCTGCAGACGGCGTTGAGCCGCGAAGTCCCGGGGGCCCGGGTCGATGTGCGGCAGCTCGAGACCGGCAAGCCGGTCGGCATTCCCGTCTCTATTCGAATTTCAGGTCCCGAGATGGAAGTTCTGCACCGTCTCTCTGGCGAACTCCAGGGAGTCTTTCGGTCCCAGCCAAATGCGACCCGGGTGCGAGACGACTGGGGCGAACCTGCCATGAATGTCCGGCTGAAGGTTGACCCGGATCGCGCCAACCTTTCGGGCATCACGAATCTGGATGTAGCAATCTCATCGGCCGCAGCGATGACCGGATTACCTATCTCAACGTACAGAGAAGCTGACAAACAAATCCCCATTGCCGTTCGTTTGCGAATGGAGGACCGCGCCGGACTGTCTGACGTTCAAAATGCGTACGTATACTCTTTGACCAGCAATCAGCGCGTACCTTTGAGGCAGGTATCAAACGTCACAACAGAGATGGCAGTATCGAAAATCAAGCGCCGCAATCAGTTCCGCACAGTTACGGTATCCGCGTTCCCGATCCCGGGCGTGTTGCCATCGCAATTGCTCACGCCCCTGTTACCCAGGATCCATGAGTTCCAAAAGCAGCTTCCCCCTGGGTATTTTCTCGAGATTGGGGGCGAATACGACGAACAGCAGAAAGGTTTCAAGGAACTCAGCGTCGTGATGGCGATTTCCGTCCTCCTGATCTACATTGCGTTGGTCATACAGTTCCGAAGTGCGGTCAAGCCGCTTCTGGTGTTCGCTGCCATCCCGTATGGCATGACAGGAGCCCTCGCAGGCCTAGTGGTCATGGGTCAGCCCTTTGGATTTATGGGGTTCTTGGGAGTCGCCAGCCTGGTGGGCGTAATCGTCAGCCACGTCATTGTGCTCTTTGATTTCATCGAAGAAGCACACGAGAGAGGGGAGCCTTTACGAGAAGCTCTGCTCGATGCCGGCATAGTGCGATTGCGCCCCGTGATGATCACGGTCGGTGCGACTGTGCTTGGGCTCATACCCTTGGCCATTCACGGTGGGCCGCTCTGGGAGCCTCTCTGCTATGCCCAAATTGGTGGCCTTACGATTGCAACCTTTGTAACGCTGCTGCTTGTGCCGGTGCTGTACTCGATCTTCGTGCTGGATCTGAAGCTGATCAAGTGGGAGTCTCCCGCAGCAGCCGAGCTGACGCCAGCAGCTGAACTAACGACCGCAGATTTTCATTACTCCCATTAGCCATGGGAATTGATTTTTCATAGAGGAGATCATCATGATTACTTGCACCAGTGCTGCCAGTTTATTCTTAGAGTTAAAAACGAGAATTGATACTCGCCAAGCGCGGATAGGCGTGATAGGTCTCGGTTATGTGGGCCTGCCACTTGCTTTGCTCTACGCGGAAGCGAAATTTCGAGTAACGGGTTTTGACATCGACCAGCATAAGGTCGCAACTCTCAGCTCCGGTGGATCCTACATCTGTCGAATTCCACCTACTGAGATCCAAGCGGCGGGCTCGCAAGGTTTCTGTGCGACCTCAGACTTTTCTCGCCTGACAGAAATGGATGCCATCATCATCTGTGTGCCCACGCCTCTGGACGAATATCGAGAGCCTGATCTCAGTTTCATTACCAATACCTCCCGCGCCATAGCGCCCCATTTGCGTGCCGGTCAATTGGTGGTCCTCGAGAGCACGAGCTATCCCGGCACCACGGAGGAAGTGCTTGTTCCAATCTTGGAGGAAGGCAATGGCTGCGGTTTGAAGGCCGCCCGCGACGCAACGGCTAACGGAGAGGACGAGTTTTTTGTCGCCTTTTCTCCGGAACGAGAGGACCCAGGTAATGACAGCATCGCGCGTCGTGACATACCGAAAGTCGTAGGAGGCCTGAATTCCCAAGCCTCAGAACTGGCCGCGACGCTGTACGGGACAATCTTCAACCGAGTCGTCCCGGTGTCCTCACCGGCCGTCGCAGAGATGACTAAGCTGCTGGAAAACATTTACCGCTGCGTAAACATCGCCCTGGTCAATGAATTGAAGCTTTTGTCATTGCGCATGGGCTTGGATATTTGGGAAGTCATCGAGGCCGCCTCGACCAAGCCATTCGGTTTTCAACCCTTCTACCCTGGCCCGGGCCTCGGCGGACACTGCATCCCCGTCGATCCGTATTATCTGTCATGGAAGGCGAAGGCATGGGATTTCCAGACACGCTTCATCGAACTGGCTGGAGAGATCAACAGTGCCATGCCCTATCACGTGGTCTCTTGTGTCAGCAGAGCTCTCAATCAACAAGGGAAGGCTCTGAAACGCGCCAAAGTGCTGGTGCTCGGCGTGGCTTACAAGAAAGACATCGATGACCTGCGCGAGTCTCCTGCCCTGACCATTATTGAGCTGCTGCAGAAGGATGGTGCTGAAGTCAGCTACAACGATCCCTATTTTTCCTTTATCGGGAAAGGGCGCAAATACGATCTTCAGATGAAATGCGTGCCCGTGGACGACGTCTCCAAATACGACTGTGTGCTGATCGTCACAGACCATTCGGATTACGATTACGCCTGGATCGCGCAGCACGCATCCTTGGTGGTGGATACCCGCAACGCGACGAGAGGCATTCAGGGCGATAACATTGTGCGCTGTTAAAGGATCGCTTCCGAAGACAACGGGGGGGCGTCGCTTACAACCCTATCATGTGTGCCCCCGGGAAAAATGAGTGAAACAAGTGTGCCGCGAAGCCTTTAACTACGAGGATCAATCTCGAAAATGACGTTGCTTCAACAAGTTGGTGCCGCCGTTCTTCTCGTATTGATTACGCTGTCTCTGCAGTGTGGCGGCGCCGCTGCGCTCATTATTTGGATAAGAAGCATTCCCCGAGAGAACCACAAGGTGCGGGTGTTTCGCTGCGCTGCGCTCGTCATGCAAACTACGGTTGCGGTCATCGTTCTGCACGGAATCGTTATTCTGCTGTGGGCGAGTTGCTATCGCTGGCTTTGCCTTCCGTCTTGGGAATCAGCTTTCTACTTTTCGTCGAGCAGCTATGCGACAGTTGGATATGGGGATGTGGTCCTACCGTCAAAGTGGCGCCAATTGGGTCCGCTGGAAAGCATGGTCGGCATGCTGATGTCCGGAGTCTCCATTGGACTTCTGTTCGCGGCGGTCACTCATCTGGTCGACGGCGAGTCACGATCTCGTCTACCACTTCGCTCCGAACCCGTGACTGCGGATCACATCGGCCCCCGACAAAGGCGAAGCTGTTACTTCGGTCGGTCGCGGCCGAACGTCATACCCTGAAAAACAGTTAACTGTGAGTACGGGACTGGAAGCCTGGCAAACCACATCATAGGTAGTGGCAAGATCCAGGTGCGAGATTATTCCGGTGTAGGCCGAATCATGGAGCCCCATAATAATGAGGTCCGCTCGCAGTTTGTCAGCAGTTTCGAGGATCTTCTCACTTACCGGCCTCGATTTGAATTCTGCGTACAACTGAGGTCTCGTGTCGAGCCCAGTATCTTCGGCGAGTTCTGCCAGCCGCTGCAGGGTTCCCATGCGCGCATCCTCTTGCCAGTCCGTCAGAGCTTCGTCGGTGCTCGATGGTGCGGCTGGAATGATACTCAGAACGGCGAGCTTGGCTCCAAACTGATTGGCAGACGCAATGGCTTGCGGCAAGCCGTGGAGAGATGCGTGTCCGAAGTCTGTCGCAAACAGGAATGTGCGGTGCGTGGAGGACGTTCCAAACCAGGGGCGGCCATCGGTGTGCGGCCCAAAGGTTAAGACTGGACAATCTGCCTGACGGAAAATCTGCTCTGCAATGGAGCCGAAAAGGAGCTTGGCTATGCCGTGTCGTCCGTGTGTGCCGACGACGAGGAGATCCGCGCTCTCTTGTCGGATGATCTCTCGCAGTTCCGGCCACAGTTCACCTTGCCGAACGATGAATTTGTGTTGAATGCCAGTAAGAGCCCCGGTTTGAATCAGCGATTCCTCCAAATCAGCGGCCTCGCGCGATACTGCCTCTTCACAGGCAGCAATTGCAGCAGGACCTGCCATAGCCGGACCCAGGGAGGACACCACGTGCGCCAAGCAAAGCCTCGACCCACAGAACCGAGCGAGTGCCAGAGAATAGCGCAGCGCCTTTTCAGAAGCCTCAGAGAAATCTGTTGCGATCAATATCGACCGTGGTTTCAGAGCTGCTGCGATGAGTGACATGTTGAATTAAACGCCGCTCTTGCCGTCATAAGAACCGTCGGATGAGGTGCGGGCGACTTGATCCGTAACTGCTTGGGAGAGCTGGGATCAAGTGCAGCGCACCCCTACTTCACCGACGGGCTTTGCGTGCGCACATTAACTTTCTACAGTTTGCATGCAATGTGCCAATCGAGACCGACGGTATGTCCCTGTAGCGCCACAATCTCTGCAATCTGTGTCCTTCGAGCCTCTGCCCAGATTGAGGCACTGCCCAAGGCAGGGCATGCCAGGCGCAGATCAGGTGCGTGGGATCCATGAGAAATGGCGGGTTAAAGGAGGGACCGATTGGCAAGCTATCTGCACTGCTAGTTCAGGAAGCACGTCCATCGACAGATGAAGATCCTCGTTCTCAACTCTGGTTCGAGCAGCCAGAAGGCATGCCTGTACGAAATTGGCGACGCTCTTCCGGAGGGTCCCCCTTTGCCGCTGTGGGAGGGCCGCATTGAGTGGAATGGCGATACGGCAGCGATTACCGTCAGGAATTCGAAAGGAATGGCCAGGAAGGAGGAGCTAAAGAGTCTGTCGTGTGAGCTGGTGCTGAAAGATCTGCTGGCCACGCTATGGAGCGGTGAAAGGCGCAGCATTGCTTCCGCGGCTGAGATCAACGCTGTGGGTCACCGTGTGGTCCACGGTGGTCCCCGTTTCCACGATCCGATTCTGATCAGTAACGACGTGTACTCGACTCTTGCCGGACTGTCCCAGTTTGCTCCGCTGCACATTCAATCGGAGCTCCAGGGGATGAAGACTATCGCGGATCTTCTGGGAGACGTGCCCCAGGTCGCGGTTTTCGACACCGGCTTTCATCGCCAGATGCCACTAGTGGCGCAGACGTATCCCGGTCCGTATGAGTGGTTCGAACAGGGAATCCGCCGATACGGCTTCCATGGAATCAACCATCAGTACTGTTCGACCCGCGCTGCTCGCCTGATTGCAAAGGACCTGAAGTCACTCAAAGTTGTAAGTTGTCATCTCGGCAACGGGTGCTCCGTCACAGGCATTAAAGCGGGCCGCAGCGTGGATACAACGATGGGATTCACGCCGTTAGACGGACTCATGATGGGAACGCGCTCAGGTTCGGTTGACCCGGGAATCCTGATCTTCCTCATGAGACAGTATGGGCTTGATGCCGATCAGATCGACGACATGTTGAATAAAAAATCGGGTCTGCTCGGCATTTCTGGTCTGTCAGGCGATATGCGCGACATTTTGGCTAGCATGCACGCAGGAAATGAGAGAGCAAAATTAGCATTCGATCTTTACACTCATGGTTTGCGCATAGCTATCGGGGGAATGGCAGCTGTTTTGGAAGGCCTGGATGTTTTGGTATTTACGGCTGGAGTGGGTGAGAATTCGCCAGAGGTGCGCGCTGCCACGTGCAAAGGACTAGATTTTCTCGGCGTCACAATCGACCTAAACCGGAATAAGGAGCCTTTGCTCGATGCAGATATATCGAGCCCTGATTCCCGCGTGAAGGTCCTCGTAATTCGGGCAGCAGAGGACTGGGCTATCGCGGGAGAGTGTTGGAAGCTCTGCCGTTGGCCGGCCGCCGTGGCCTAATTGCACCGTGATACGACCTTGACGAAGAACAGACCTGGTCAGTTCTGAGGATTTTGCCAGGTGACCGCACGATCGCCCAATTGGGATGGCGATATTGGAGAGTGGAAGGATGTCAAGTGCGTTGGAAAAGAAACAAGCGGCAACAGAGTTGAGCGGGTCCAGGATTTCACCGCTGGCCGGGAAACCCGCTCCAAGGGAAATGCTTGTGGACGTGGCCAGATTAGAGAAAGAATACTTCGACCGCAAGCCGGATCTCGAGGATGCCAACCAGTTCGTTCTGTTTGGAACAAGCGGCCACCGCGGGACGTCTCTAAACGGCACGTTCACTGAAGCGCACGTTCTCGCCATTACCCAGGCGATCTGCGATTACCGCAAGGCGCAAGGTATTACGGGCCCCCTGTACATGGGGAAGGACACGCACGCCCTATCCTCGCCTGCACAGAGTTCTGCGCTGGAAGTTCTTGCCGCGAACAATGTTGAGACCATCATCCAGAGGGACGATGGCGCCACACCAACGCCGGTTATCTCACATGCCATCCTGGTGTGCAACCGCACTCGACAAGCTCCTTGGGCGGATGGCATCGTCATCACACCTTCCCACAATCCTCCGGAAGACCGTGGTTTCAAGTACAACCCGCCCAACGGCGGCCCTGCCGATACGGAGGTCACGCGCTGGGTACAGGATCGGGCGAACGATCTGTTGCGGACCGGCAATCGCGAAGTGAAACGAATTCCTTATGAGAAGGCCATCAAAGCGCCTTCAACTCGCCAGAAAGATTTTGTGTTGCCGTATGTCCGGGATCTGAAGAATGTCGTGGATATGGACGCCATTCGCGATGCGCGCCTCAAATTGGCTGTTGACCCGCTTGGCGGAGCAGCTCTCCCGTATTGGGAACCTATCAGTTCGATCTACGGATTGGACATCACTGTCGTAAATCCGGCCATCGATCCCACATTCTCCTTCATGCCCGTCGATCATGACGGCAGGATTCGTATGGATTGCTCAAGTCCATACGCCATGGCCAGGCTGGTTCGCCTCAAGGATCAATATCAGATTGCATTCGGCAACGACCCCGACTCCGACCGTCATGGCATTGTGACTCCAACGGCCGGCTTGATGAACCCGAACCACTTCCTGGCTGTAGCGATCCATTACCTGCTGACGAATCGGCCGGAGTGGAGCTCCAACTCCGCCGTCGGCAAAACGCTGGTAAGCAGCAGCATGATCGATCGCGTGGTGGAGAAGCTCGGACGCAAGTTGCACGAAGTGCCAGTGGTCTTCAAATGGTTTGTACCCGGCCTGATCGATGGTTCCGTGTGTTTCGGTGGAGAGGAGAGCGCGGGTGCGAGCTTCCTCCGACGCAACAGCACAGTATGGACCACCGACAAAGATGGACCGATCATGGATCTTCTTGCCGCAGAGATCACGGCTCGCACTGGAAGAGATCCCGGCCTGCACTACCGTGAACTGACGGCGGAGTTCGGAAGTCCTTTTTATACGCGGATCGATGCGCCGGCCTCTCCTGAGCAAAAGGGGAAACTACAGAAACTCTCGCCTGATTCGGTGAAAGAAACAGAATTAGCGGGCGAACCCATCGTGGCCAAGTTAACCAAGGCCCCTGGCAACCATGCTCCCATTGGCGGAGTGAAAGTGGTGGCGAAGTCTGGCTGGTTTGCCGCGCGGCCCTCCGGCACAGAGAATATTTACAAGATTTACGCTGAGAGCTTCAAGAGCGAGTCACATCTGCACGCAATCCTGAGCGAAGCTCAAGAAATGGTGAACAACGCACTGGATTCTGGGGTTAATCGATGAGTGTTGATAGCGCTTTCGCGAGAGTTCCTCCATTTCCACCAGGATATCGTGCCTCCGGCTTGTTGCTGCACGTCACATCTTTACCGTCGCGATATGGCATTGGCGATCTGGGCTCGTCGGCGTTCTCCTGGGTAGATGACCTTCACGATGCAGGCCAGCAATGGTGGCAGGCTCTACCGCTTGGCCCCACCGGATACGGCAACTCTCCATATCAGTCGCTCTCGTCTTTCGCTGGCAACGCTTTGCTGATCAGCCCCGGAGAACTGATTTCAGACGGACTACTACAGCCGGGTGATTGTGAGTCTGACTTCCCCGCGGATTTTGTCGACTACGACAGGATCATCCCATTCAAGAACCGCCTGCTTGAAAAAGCGTGGACGAACTTCAACTCCGGGGCACGCAAAGACCTGCGTTCTGAATTCGGAAAGTTCTGTGCTGATCAGGCAAATTGGCTGGAAGACTATGCCCTATTCAGAGCTTTAAAGGCCAAGTATCGCGGCGCTTACTACCTTGACTGGCCAGCAAAATTGGTTCAGCGCAGGCCTGATGCCATTGCCCAAGCGCAACGCGAACTGGCAACGCAAATCGATCAAGTTCGCTTTGCAAAATTCCTTCTGTCCCGCCAAGCGGATCGACTTAAGGAACACGCCCATGCAAAAGGCGTGGGCCTTATTGGCGACCTGCCGTTTTTCGTTTCTCCGGATTCGAGTGATGTCTGGGCGAATCCTGAGTTCTTCCTGTTAGACGAGGAGCGTCGACCTCGCTTCGTGGCTGGAGTTCCGCCGGATTATTTCAGCCCGCAGGGACAGTTGTGGGGCAATCCTATATTTAACTGGGATGCGCTTCGTTCGACCGGTTATCGCTGGTGCATCGAGCGCTTACGTGCCCTGCTGGCTCACGTAGATGTAATTCGCCTGGATCACTTTCGAGGTTTTGCGGCTGCATGGCACGTCCCTGCTGGGTCGCCAACGGCTCAGTCGGGACAATGGGTGCCGGGTCCGGGTGCAAGTTTTTTCCAAGCGGTGCAATCCGAGTTCGGTACCTTGCCATTTATCGCTGAGGACTTGGGCCTGATTACACCCGGGGTGCACGCTCTCCGCGATCAGTTTCAATTACCCGGCACTCGCGTTCTGCAATTCGCCTTCGATGGCCATGCCGACAATCCGCATTTGCCGGGCAACTTTGTTTCCAACACGGTTGCATACACCGGCACCCACGACAATGCCACAACTCGAGAATGGTACGAAGAACTTCCTGATTACCAGCGGCAAAATTTGTGCCGTCACCTCCAGCGTGCACCGGGCCAAATTGCGGACGCAGCCCCGGAATTAATCCGCCTGGCGTGGTCGTCGAAGGCAGCATTAGCAATTGCTCCTTTGCAAGATCTTCTCAATTTGGGGACAGAAGCGCGTATGAATGTGCCCGGCCGGACCGATGGGAACTGGCGCTGGCGCTGCCCCGAAGAAATGCTGTCGCTTGCCACCTTTCAATGGTTGCAGGAGCTGACGGAAATGAGCCAGCGGTTCAGCGTGGCAGGTCGAGCATTGGGCGAAACGATGAAAAAGTGAAACGTGGCGAATGAGGGCGTGATTCCCCTGGCGGCCGAGCCGAGTCGTAGTTGGCCTGGTTCGCAGACGAAAGAACGCATGGTCGCCATAACGGTCTACGACGTTGCCGGCCTTCGCTCGAACAAGGAGGATTGAACATCAGTATGGAAATGAACGAAATGACAGCCGAGGAATGCAGCGCATTCCTGGAGCGTGCGTCCCTGGGTCGGCTGGGTTGTTCGTTTGAGAACCAGCCGTATGTAGTTCCAATTCATTTTGCCTGCAACAGCGGCTACATGTACGTTTTTTCGACCTTCGGGCAGAAGGTAAAGTGGATGCGTGCGAATCCCAAAGTGTGTGTCCAAACTGATGAGATTCAAAGCCACAGTCAGTGGATTAGCGTCATCGTAAACGGTGAATATGAAGAATTACCCGATCCGCAATATGCAGCCGAGCGTAAACATGCGAGTTCACTGTTCGCAAAACGCAATCATTGGTGGCTCAATGCACTGGGTGAACGGCAAACGAGAGTGGGCGATAAATTAATCGAACCGCTCTTTTTTCGCATTCGCATCCAGTCGATATCGGGGTTGCGTGCTACCGATGAAAAGGAGAGGCGTGGGTAACTGCTGATGACGCGCCATCCTGCAACAAAGTGTTGAAGGCGTTCGCTTCCAGAAGATCGAGAGATCGCACCACCACATCTGCCGGCAAAAGCTTGCAATTCTGGCCTACGCCGATGCTTTTCATTCCGGCGGCGCGGGCGGCTTCGACGCCGTGCTGCGCGTCTTCTACAACGATGCAATGCTCGGGCGCGACACTCAGTCTGGTGGCGGCGATGAGGAACACTTCGGGGTCAGGCTTGCCCCGGTGTACATCGTCAGCGGACACGATGGCTTGAAAGCACCTGCTAGCGTGTAAGACATCGAGGATCGTTTCTATGTTGGCGCGAGGAGCCGCCGATGCAATCGCTTGTCCCCAGCCTTGCCGGTGCAGCAGGTTTACCCACTTCAAGGCTCCAGGGAGCGGCGTAATGCCGTGCTCGCGCACATGTTGCCGATAGAGCGCTTCTTTGGCGTTACCGATGCGCTGGATCAATTCGGGGGTAGCCTTTTCGCCGAGCCATTGCCGGAGAATAGAGTCGTTGCGCTGCCCGAAGGTGGCCAGGAATTGTCCGTGGGTGACCGGGAAGCCTTCGCGGGACATACTATCGCGCCAGGCCTGCCAATGATATTCGGCAGAGTCGACCAGGGTTCCATCCATGTCCCACAGTACTGCTCGATTCATAGCCATGAGAGTCCTGTAGAGACTTCGGTGAGGATCTCCGGCGTCCGCATTGACCTCGTGAAGTTCAACCTGGGTACTCCGTCTTTCACCCGATCGTTTCAGCTACCCGAGCCAGGGCGAACTGCTGGAGGTGGTGGGCATCGCTGTTGAACTTGCGAATGCCTTCCGCTAACTTTTCCGTGGCCATCGCGTCTTCGTTGTGCAGCCAGCGAAAGGTCTTTTCCTCCAGGCGCAATCGCTGTTCTTTGCTCTCTCGGGCCTTCACCTGATCGAGTTCGCGCTTCACAGTACCTTCCGTGTTTTCGAGTTGATTCAGAAGCTCCGGGCTGATGGTGAGTAAATCGCACCCCGCCAAACGGACGATCTGGTTTACATTCCGGAAGCTTGCTCCCATCACTTGCGTCTTGTAACCG
Organism: Terriglobales bacterium; assembly: GCA_050012595.1. Lineage (GTDB taxonomy): Bacteria > Acidobacteriota > Terriglobia > Terriglobales > Acidobacteriaceae > Acidiflorens. The sequence goes on along the minus strand of JBEKGW010000010.1, from coordinate 22,014 downwards.
AATTTCTTGTAGTAGTTGTAAATGCGCGTCACGGATGCAACACCCGGATCCTGGTCGGGAGCTATCTCTGATCCGCCGTGCTCTTTCCTGTACCAATCGTAAATCCGGCCTACGAAGGGGGAGATGAGAGTGACGCCCGCTTGGGCGCAAGCCACCGCTTGGGCAAAGCTGAACAGAAGCGTCAAATTGCAGTGGATGCCTTCCAATTCAAGGACCTCCGCTGCCCGGATTCCTTCCCAGGTACTCGCAGTCTTGATCAGAATTCGATTCCGCGAAAAACCTTTCTTTTCGTAGAGAGAAATGAGCTTTCGCGCCTTTGCAAGAGTACCGGCCGTATCGAAACTCAGGCTGGCTGGAACTTCGGTGGAAACCCGACCCGGTATCACGTTGAGAATCCCCGACCCGAATAGCACGAAGAGTCGATCGATAAACTCATCAGCCATGCGCTGGTGAGTACCGCCCAGCTCCGAAGCTACCTCGGTTGCTTCTTCGACCAGATGACGATAAGCGGGCATCTGGGCAGCTTGGAAAAGAAGTGAGGGATTCGTCGTCGCATCCTGTGGACGATGCTGCGCAATCGCCTCGATATCGCCGGTGTCGGCTACTACAGTGGTGTATTGTCTCAAGGACTCAAGTAACGTCATTGTTGGCTCTTACCCTTTCATTTCACTGTTCCTTTGGAGTTGGACCGGAGGCTTCGCTTGCGGTGGGAACCGCCGGAACGCCGTAGACAACAGTCGAATTGTCGCACTGACTTTGGCAAGGCGACGACGGTGCGGTTCCGCTCCACTGAACTTCGCGGCAAGGAAACTTTTTACGCAGTTCCAGGCAACGGCAATACCTGTAGTCAGACCGCCGAGGCAAAGGATGTTCATATCGTCATCCTCCACGCCCTGTCGAGCTGAAAAATCATCGTGACAGACGGCCGCGCGCACCCCTTCAATCTTATTGGCAGCAATGGACGCCCCTATGCCACTGCCGCACAGCAGGACACCGCGTTCGACGACTCCCGCTGCGACGGCGCGTGCCAGCGGAATGGCAAAGTCCGGATAGTCGTCGTCCCTGTCGTACAACACATTGCCGAAGTCGACAACCTGGTGGCCTCTTGCGCCGAGCAAGATGTAGATCTTCTGTTTCATTTCGTATCCGCCATGATCGGCGGCTATGCCGACTTTCATCTTTTCACCCCAGATTCTGGTGCAGTGCGATCTGGCTTTTGGCCGCGGCAACGACTCTCTCTGCGGTGAAGCCAAATTTCTTTAGCAGTTGCTTTAATGGCGCTGAAGCCCCGAAGGTTTCGATACAGAGACTGTGTCCGTGCGTCCCGGTGTACTTCGACCATCCAAAATCGGACGCTTCCTCAACCGAAACACGGGCCCTCACGTTCGGAGGGAAAACTGACTCGCGATAGCATTTGTCCTGATCGTCGAACAATTCCCATGAGGGCATACTTACCACTCGCGCTCTCACTCCATCCTGCGTGAGTTGCTCGTAAGCTTCAACGCAGAGAGAGACCTCGCTGCCGGTTGCGATCAGGATCACTTCAGGATCGCCGTTGGGAGGATCTGCAAGGACATAGGCGCCGCGGGCCAGCCCCGATGCAGCGGCATACTTCGTGCGGTCGATCGTTGGCACGGCCTGACGAGTGAGCACCAACACTGCCGGCTCGTGGTGGAGCTGAAGGATAACCTTCCAAGCCTCTGTTACTTCATTGGCATCAGCCGGTCTGAGCACAATCAGCCCAGGCATAGAGCGCATATTGGCAAGGTGCTCGATGGGCTGATGCGTCTGGCCATCCTCACCCACACCGATAGAATCATGGGTGAAAATGTAAACGACCGGCAGCTCCATCAAGGCACTCAGGCGCATGGCGCCGCGCATGTAGTCCGTGAAAATAAAGAAACCCGACCCAAAGGGCCGGACCTTCACTAGACTCAGGCCGTTTAAGATCGCACCCATGGCGTGTTCCCGGATGCCAAAATGAAAATTGCGGCCTGCATAGTTTTGGGATGAGAAGTCACCAGCATCGTCAAAGACCAGAGTTTTGGTAGACGGCCCGAGGTCTGCGGATCCGCCAATAAGCCAGGGGATGTTCTTGGCGGCCGCGTTCAGGACTTTGGCTGAAGATTCGCGAGTCGCTAAGCCCTTCGGGTCCGCGGGGAACTCGGGCAGATCGAGCGCCCAGTTTTGCGGCAGTTGCCGATGCTGCATGCGGCAAAGTTCCTCGCCGAGTTCCGGATACCTCTTGCGATAATCGGCGATTCGCGCGAACCACTCATCGCGTAAGCTCCTTCCACGTTTCCCAATGCCTTGCTGGAAGTGGTGGTAAACAGCGTCGGGCACATAAAATTTCGCGTCTTCGGGCCAGCCGTAATTCCGCTTGGCAAGACGGACCTCTTCTTCGCCCAAGGGTTCGCCATAAGCGCCGCTTGTGTCCTGTTTATGCGGTGCCCCGTATCCGATGTGACTGTCGACAATGATTAGCGTGGGGCGATCTTTGGTGTTTTGAAAGGTTCGAAATGCGCGAGCCAAAGTCTCAAGGTTGTTTGCATCGCCAACGCGCGTTACATTCCACCCGTAAGCAAGAAAGCGTGTCGCAACGTCTTCGGTGAATGCAAGGGCGGTATTGCCCTCAATCGTGATGTGGTTATTGTCGTAGATCCAACAGAGATTAGAGAGCCGCCAATGGCCAGCCAGCGAGGCTGCCTCGCTAGAGATGCCTTCCATCATGCAGCCATCCCCGCAGAGCGCGTACACATTGAAATCAAAAAGATCTTCAAAGCCGGGTCGGTGATAACGAGCGGACAACCACTGGCGGGCAGCGGCCATTCCGACACTGGTTGCGACTCCTTGTCCTAAAGGACCGGTTGTGGTTTCCACCCCGGAGGTCCAGCGGTACTCAGGATGTCCGGGACAGCGGCTGTTTAATTGGCGAAATGCTTTGAGGGCATCGAGCGGGACCGAGAGTTCGCCCAACGTTTCGTAGTCTTTACTCACCGCCCGGACTCCGCTCAAGTGGAGCAGGGAATAGAGCAACGTCGATGCGTGTCCGATGGAAAGCACGAAGCGATCACGATTCGGCCATACCGGATCCTGTGGATCGAAGCGCAGGAACTGTTGCCATAAACAGTAAGCAACTGGCGCCATAGCCATGGGAGTTCCCGGATGGCCTGAGTTCGCTGCCTGAACAGCGTCCATTGAGAGCGTGCGGATGGCGTTGACACAGAGTTGATCCAGGTCTTGGCCGACCGCGGAAAGGGAGGGTGCCACAGCTGAGTTCATTTAAATCCTTTGGGCTCGGGCATGGACCTTCTGCAGGTTGCACTCATCGGGCCAAACCGGAATCACGGCATTTTTCGTGGATACCAGAATTTTCGTCGCGTGGGGTCCTTCCATCAATGCCCACATTGAGGCACTGACCCAGGCAGGGCACGCAGAATCCAGGTTGGCTCCTGGGAAAGAAGCGAAATTAACGCTTTTAAGCGGACATCCCGATTGGCAATCCATCTGCTGTTCCCCAGTCTCTAGGTGCGTAAATCGACTGGAAATGGGGGGAGCGACATGGGAGCCGGTAACTCAGTTATTGAATGTGCGCTGATGGGAATCCAGCCGACGCACGAACCGAAGAAGGCGCAGAGATGGAGAAGGATCCTCAAGCAGGCGCGCCAGGGCGGTACCGCGCCCAGACTGCAGTCTCTCATTCAGCTCTCACTGCGATTTGTCGCAGCTCTGCTTGGCCTTGGTCTACTGGGCTACTTGGTCTTTCGAAGCGGCCCGGCGGCCGTTTGGAAACAACTGCAGGCAGTCGGCTGGGGATTCGCTCTCGTTATCCTTTTGGGTGGGCTCGCACAATTGGCCAAGACATGCGCCTGGAGACAGGCGTTTACCTGCGATATCAGCGGCCTTTCCTGGTCCCGCAGCTTCGTTGCGCAATTGATCTCGGACGGGATCGGACAATTTGGTGCCGCTGGAAAGGTGGTTGGCGAGGGGACCCGCATATCGCTGTTAGGTCGCGCAGTGCCCCTACCGAATGCATTATCGGCTGGTGCGATTGACGGAGGATTGCATATCTTCACCGCTGTGCTCGTCACTGTTTCAGGAATCACCGCCACCTTACTGCTTGCCCCGCTTTCTGGCACGTGGCGCATGTACGCAGTGCTGCTCGTTGCTGTGCTCATATCAGCGGTGATCTTGGCAGCTGTGTCTGTTAGAAACCGGTGGCAGTTGGTGGGCCATGCAACCCGGGCGATTGGCCGATTGCCTCGGCTTCATACGTGGGTCAGCGGCAAACAGCCGATCATTGACTCGGCGGAAGACAACCTCCTGAGTTTTCGTGATGAAGCGCCGGCCGCGTTCTGGGCAACATTGATCTGCAATCTCCTATGGCACATGCTCGCAGTCCTGGAGGTCTACATCATTCTGCGGTTCATGGGAGCAAGAGTCGCCATAGGCGGCGCTTTCATCGTGGAAGCGCTGACCAAGGTGATCAACCTCGTGGGCGCGCTCAACCCGGGCAACTTCGGGACCTATGAAGGTGGAAATATGCTGATTGCCAAGATCTTTGGCGTGACGGGCACTGCTGGATTGACACTGGCATTGTGCCGACGTGCGCGCACCATCTTCTGGGCAGGGGTTGGAGCCATGTGCATGATCGTTATGAAGAAGGCCGAGGCGCCGAGCATAAGACCGGTGAACCCGGCATCCGACGGCGGAGCGGTCCCCTTGTGAATGGTGGGTCCGCAAATCCCCTCCAACGTCCTTGAAGCGACGTTTTCCCTCCAAGCTGCCGAGAAGAACGCTACGAGCCGACTTATAAATGTCTGAGCGCTCCTCCACGCCGATTGCGAAAAAGCTAGGCTCATAAACAAGTTATGCCAGCCTTGGATGGACACTTGACATGATCGTTAACAGGGTAACGCACCGGGGCAGGCCCAACATGTTCGCTACTTTTTAAACTTTTGCTCGACCACTCGAAAGCTAAGGATCTTCTCGGGACCTGTGGAGTAGGTCATTATCCCGTGCATCCCTTCCAGCACCAAAACGTCCTTCCCAGGAGTCCGCACTTCGATCAGTTCCCCGCCGTCCGTCTTGTACTTGACCGCATACTGCGCCTTGATGAAGGGTAAGTCTAGAAGGTGAACCGACAAAACAGTTCCAGGCCCTACGATGAAGACCGTGCTGGGCTGTCGCATCTGTCGGATGAAGGACAATTCCGAAGTTGATTTGCCCCAGGCCGGAGTCAGACACGCAGTCAAAGCCACTATCGGAAGGAGTTTGCTCAGCATTGCCAGTTTCTCAATTAGAGGTTTTAATCGCCCGTCCATACTCACTCCGCAATTTCCCTTCTAGTAGGCCTTTGCTTGGTTAGTTGCTGTTTGCAAACTGGGCAAGGTTTGGTCATTCTGGGCTCCTTGGGTTCGCCCCTTAGTTATGGGGCTTTCTCTATGCTGCTGGGGCTGTGTTGCTCGGTTGGGCCGTTGATCCCGTACCTGCGCAACACGCTGTACGTGAGGTTTTCGATCTCGGCGAGAACGCCGTATCGCGGACGCTGGCGGCGATCAATGATAATCATCGGTTGAGTCTTCATCGCAAACCTCCTTCTTGCCCCTCACCTATTAACGTGAATTTGCATCCGAATGCCCATCTGCACAGTTTGCGTAAAGTCTTTGTTTGTAAGACCGAGCCTGTGGGCGGCCGCGTTTGGTGCTGCCCTCATTCGGGCAGTGCCCTTGACACACGAGTCAGGCAAATTCGCACTGGTGCGGGCGGGTCTCGTGCTCTAACAAGCTCATCTGTTCTCTGATGAACCAGCAAACACAACTGGAGGTCGGTATCTGTTGTGATCTAAAACAGTTCTTATCGGACCTGAATGTCGAAAACATTGATCAGGGCGATCATTCAAGTATCGATTGCCGCGAGGACTGAAATTGGTAGATTACTTGGACGCAAAAGTGCATTGCTCTTGTAAGTGAAGACCTCAGTGGCAGAAGAATTCTCCATTTGCATCCAAGACCGAGTCGTTTACCCTGGCCTATGACTGTTGCCTCCAAAGCCTGCTGAAACGTCACACTCGATGCGAACTCTGCTTCGGATCTCATCTGCCAATTCTTGCGCTAGATAACCTACGAGTGGCGAATCATTGACCTACTTTCGAGAGGCTAGGTTCACTTCACTCCTTGCCCTCGACCGGAAGCATACCCGACAGATTCAATGCGAGTAATTTCGGGCAATAAGCCGGGGCGCCAGCTTGTTAGATCTGGCGCTCGCTCTGTGACCAGATGAGGTCCTTGTGCCCGCGACTGGGCAGGTACGGTGGTCCGGTGTTACAGGCTGTCTTGCACAACCCGAACATAAGAAATGAGTTGATTGTGTGAGGAGTTCGGCAGCCAGCGTGCTTGACCTGGTGTAGCTGCTTTCCGTCGTTTCGAGCAGTTGTTCACAACGAAGGTGTGGAACGTAGCGCGCCGCCGCTGCACGCGCGGATGACCCACGAGGCAAGCGGCATAGGAGTTCACTGCATGATTAGAAATCTTATATTGCTCACGATTACGTTCTTGATGTCCGCGTTGTCCCCTCTCTGCCGCGCTCAAAGTCAGGAGCTCACTATCGACTCCACCATCGCAGTAGTGAGGGCCAATATGCGGGCAGACAGGGCTGCCCTCATCACTACAGGAATGAATTTCAACGACAAAGACGGCGCGGCATTCTGGCCGATCTATCAGCAATACGACTACGAACGAGACAGGCTGGATGATCGTCGCGCTGCCGTCATAAAGCAGTACACCCAGAAGTACCCGAACCTGACCGACGCCGAGGCCAAAGCGATGGCAGACCAAATGTTGGACTGCGAATATCGTCTGGCTGAGTTGAAGAAGAAGTATTACAAGAAGTTCAACAAGGTGCTTCCGGCCCTTACGGTGACGAAGTTCTTTCAGTTGGAGCGTCGCATCGATTTGATGATGGACATACAAGTCGAAGCTGCCCTTCCTCCGCTCACCCCGGCACAATACACCGTGCCGGGAAGTAGCGTGGCAGAATCGCCTCAGCAATGAGGCACGCTCTAGTTCGAGCGCGACTTTGATCCGGGGACTAATCGATGTTCCACATGATGAAGCATAGGCCGGTGATGTTCGGGGCAGTGCTGTTGATGGTGGCCATGGCAATGGCGCAATCGCAGCGCGAGATGGAGGCGCTGTCCGTGCAGGGCTACCAAGGACAGGCAAATGTCATTCGATATCAGGGGCACGTGTTCGTGGATGCGCAAGAGCTTGCGCAAATCACAAACGGGTCGCTGAGCTTTGAGAAGAACAGAATTATTCTGACGCTGCCTGGTCCGGACGGTTCATCCTCAAGCGACGAAGCTCACACATCAGGCTTCTCGCACCCCTTCATGAAAGCGGCGATCGAGGCAATGGCGTCGATCAGAGAGTGGGGCGGAACTCTGCAGGCGATCGTACTGAATGGGTACCCAGTAGGAAATACCACGGCTGGAAACACGATCATGGCGTTCCAGGGTCGAGCTGCAGACAGCGTCGCATTAGCCTCAGCGGCAGCATCGACAGACTCTGACTACCGCGGGCTCGAGTTGCTCAAGAACGAATTTAACGATGTGCAGGCATGGGCTGACGGATATGTCAAAGCTCGCAATTCGCTGAGCGCGGCAGACCTAAGCATGTCTGAGAGCCAGCTCAACAACGATTCCGAGGCCCAGAAGATCATCCATTGCGGCCAATTTCTGGCGCAGATGTTCGCCAGCGGTAACTTCCAGGACGATGCGGCGTGTCATTAGATGGAGAGGCTGCTGTTTTGATATGAATGCTATCGTTCAGTTCGTTGTGAGGCATGGCTACTCTATCCTCTTCGCTGCGGTGTTCGCACGGCAGATAGGTTTGCCGGTACCGGCGCCTATGTTTCTGCTTGCGGCCGGCGCGCTCGCGGCCACCGGGAAGTTGGGCCTCGTCCCCGCGCTCGGTTTGGCTATCACCGCATGTGCGCTGGCTGACTGGGTGTGGTACGAGGCGGGCCGGGAGTGGGGCGACAGGGTTGTGCACTTCATTCATCGCCTCACGCCAGATCCCGACACTCACGATCGCCGGGCAAAAAGGATCTTTGCCAAGTACGGGCCTCCGCTTCTCGTGCTGGCCAAGTTCGTCCCGGGACTGGATGCGGTAGCGCCTCCCCTGGCCGGGACATCGGGCACCAGCCGGATGCTCTTCCTGACCTTTGAAACTCTTGGCGCCAGCCTCTGGTCAACCGCCTATACCGGAATCGGGTATGTCTTCAGCCATGACCTCGACCGCGCGGCTGCCTACGTTGGCAGAGCAGGAACGCTTTCGGCAGGCCTTGCGTTGGCTGCACTGTCTATTTTCGCCGCCCGCAAGCTGGTTCGATGGCATCGCCGCACGCGCGAGTCTCGATTTGTGCGCGCGCAACAGCCAATCCCATGAGATGTGGAGGCTCCGTTGCCAATCCCTGCAGGATCATCGAAGGACTAGAAAATGGCGATTGACATTACGCCCAGCGACTGCGTAGCTGAGGCGCCGTCCCTACCAGCCGTTGAACTCGAGAAACGCTCCAGGTGGGCACAAACAGAAGGAACTCCGCTACCGTTGGGTGCCACCTGGATAGAAGAGGAGCAGGCATTCAACTTTGCTGTGTGCGCTGAACATGCTGACCGTGTGAAGCTGTTCCTGTATTCCTCTCACGATTTTGCGAACCCGATCCTGACGTTCGGGTTTGATTCTCTTCGTAACAAGTCAGGACGGGTTTGGCACTGCAGGATCCCGCTCAATCGAACGCGCGGTGCCCACTATTACGCATACTCGGTGTCAGGAGAGGCCGTGGCGGGGCTGCGCGGTTTTGACCATGAAAAGATTCTCCTCGATCCCTATGCGAAAGGAGTTTTCTTTCCGCCGGGATTTGATCGCACGCTGGCTATGAAACCAGGCCTTAATCATGAAAAGGCGCCGCTGGGAATATTGCCTCGGCCTCGGACTGCGTTCGATTGGGCAGGAGATGTTCCGCCTCAGCCCGAATCAGACGCGATCATCTACGAACTTCACGTGAAAGGGTTCACCCGGAATCCCAATTCCGGCGTGCATCCGTCGCGAGCCGGAACCTATGTCGGCTTGATCGAAAAGATCCCGTATCTAAAAGACCTGGGAATCACGGTGGTCGAACTGATGCCCCTATTTCAGCGCGACCCTCATGAAGGCGACTATTGGGGCTACATGCCTTTGAACTTCTTCGCGCCTCATGCGCAGTATGCATCGGGTGTTGATAACAATGAGCGACATCTTGAGTTCAAGAATATGGTCAAGGCCTTTCACAAAGCCGGGATCTTCGTCGTGCTCGATGTTGTGTACAACCATACATGCGAGGGCGATCACCTCGGGCCCACCTATAGCTTCAAGGGTTTCGACCCCTCGGGCTATTACATGCTGTCCTCCGACCCGATCAGTCCATACGCCAACTATTCGGGCACCGGGAACACATTGAATTTCAACCAGGCGCACGTGCGGAAAATGGTCATGGACAGCCTGCGTTATTGGAAGAACGAAATGCACATCGACGGCTTTCGCTTCGACCTGGCATCGGTGTTTAGCCGCAATGCCGACGGATCACTCAATTGGGGAGATGCTCCGATTTTCAGTGAAATCGCCGCGGACCCCGAGTTGGGCCGGTTGGCTTTGATCGCGGAGCCTTGGGACGTCGGCGGCTATCAGCTCGGACGCGGATTTCCGGGCACGACCTGGCTGCAATGGAACGCCCGTTATCGCGACGATGTCCGCCGTTTCGTCAGGGGCGACGCAGGAATGATCCCAGACCTTATGCGTTGCATTTATGGCAGCGATGACTTGTTTCCGGACAGCCGCGAGTATGCCTATCATGCCTTCCAGACCGTCAACTATATCGATTGCCACGACGGCTTCACGCTCTACGACCTGGTCTCTTACAATCAGAAACACAACTGGAAAAACGGTCATGACAATCAAGACGGTATGGACGCGAATTACAGTTGGAACTGCGGACACGAAGGAGACGAGGGCGCGCCAGCGGAGGTTCTGGCACTTCGCCGGAAACAGGCTAAAAACTTCTTCTGCCTCCTCATGGTCTCGAACGGCATCCCGATGTTCCGGGCCGGTGACGAGTTCCTGAATACACAGTTCGGAAACAACAACCCGTATAACCAGGACAACGAAATCAGCTGGCTGGATTGGAGTCGGCTCAAGGCGAATCAGGACATATTCCGGTTCTTTAAACGCATGATTGCGTTCCGGAAGTCTCATCCTTCCCTGTGTCGCAGCAGATTCTGGCGTGAGGATATTTCCTGGTACGGCGTTGGATCCACGCCCGATCTGTCCCCAGATTCACGTAGCCTGGCGTTTTGTCTGCATGGCGCGTCACAGGGTGATGACGATATCTATGTAATGATCAATGCTTATTGGGAAGAGCTGCAGTTCCAGATCCAGGAAGGTACCCCGCAGGACTGGTTAAGAATTGTGGATACAGACCTACCGAGTCCCAACGATTTCTCAGAATGCGGTTTGCCGCTGCAGCAGTCGATCTATCAAGTAGCTCCGCGATCCATTGTTGTCCTAGTTCGTGCTAAGTAAGGAGTCATCCATGGCCAAGAAGCGTATAGGCATACTCACGGGAGGCGGCGACGTTCCCGGGCTGAACTCCGTCATCAAGTCGGTGGTTTACCGCGGCGCGGAAATCGGATGCGACGTCATCGGCATCCGCCGTGGCTGGGAAGGATTGACCCACGTCGATCTGAATGATCCGGCGAGCAAGACGCGGTACATTCTGCCTCTGAACCGCGACAACACACGCACCATCGATCGCACGGGCGGAACTTTCCTGCACAGTTCGCGTACCAATCCCGCCAAGATGAAGAAGGTGCCTCCCACTCTCGAGGGGCTGAAGTTCGAGTCCAAAGAGTCGACCAAGAAGGGCGTGACCAGCACTGTATTTGACGTTACTCCTGCCGTGCTGAAGAACATCGAAACGCTCGGGCTCGACTACCTAGTCGCGATCGGGGGTGACGATACTCTCAGCTATGCTGCGGAACTCGATCGTAAAGGCATGAAGGTACTCGCAGTGCCGAAGACCATGGACAATGACGTGCGGAACACCGAATACTGCATCGGATTCTCGACAGCGATTACGCGGGCCATGGACGCCATCGACCGCCAGCGCACAACGGTCGGGTCGCACGAGCGCGTTGGCATCTTTCGCGTATTCGGACGCGATGCCGGCTACACCGCGCTCTACACGGCCTACGTCACAGCCGTGCGTTGCTGCATTCCTGAATATAAGGTCGATCTGCAACACCTGATCGAATTGATTATCAACGACAAACGCAACAACCCGAGCAACTACTCGCTTGTCATTCTCTCCGAAGGCGCGGAGTGGCAGGGTTACGTAGTAAAGGAATACGGCGAAGCCGATGCATTCGGACATCGAAAGAAGATGAGTGTGGCTGAAGACCTGAGTGATGAGATCAAGCGTGCCACAGGTGAAGAAACGGTGGTAAGCGACCTGACTTACGACCTGCGCTCCGGCAGCCCTGACTTCGTCGATCGCATGGTGGGATTCACGTTCGCAGGCATGGCCATGGATGCGCTGGAAGAAGGCAAGTCCGGACTGATGACAGCGATAAACGAAGGCCGATACGCGATGGTGCCAATTCCCGATCCGAAGCTGGGCCCACGGAAAGTGGATATTTCATCGATGTATAATACGGAGCGGTACCGCCCGAAGTACGACCACAAGCTCGGCCTCCCGATTTTCCTGACACGGCCGTAGTGAGCGGTGAGTGAGGGATCTATTGTTACCCGAGCCACCGACCCCAGCCACACTCGATCTGAGTTCTAGAAGCGAACTTTGAAAGCAAATTGCAGCTGTCGCGCACTACTCACTGTATTCGTAATCTGGCCTGCAGTCGAGTTAGGAATTCCGTTATCGTTCTGATCGACGCCGGCGTAGAGGAATTGTCCTGGTAACCCGAAATTGGGACGGTTTAACAGATCGAATGCTTCTACGCGGAACTCCAGGCTTATGTTTTCTTTGACCCGAGTAGTTTTCGCCAAGGCCATATCAAACTCGAAAAATTTCGGGCCAATCAGAGTATTTCGTCCGAGATTACCGATGAAACCGGCACCCTGAAGCGCAAAAGCCGATGGATCATACCACTGATCTACCCGCCCAAGGATCGGGTTGTTGCTTCTCCCGGGCACCAGGTTCGGCCGCTCACCTGGCGTCCCGGCAGCATCGTTAAGACCTACGCGATCGAATCCATCCTGAACGCTAAATGGGTTCCCGCTGTGGGCCATTGCGATCATACTCAATTGCCAGCCTTCGACGATGCGATTCCCGTGTAATGGGACGAAATAGGTGGCGCTGCCGGTGAAGTTATGGGTAACATCAAAATCGCACCTCCCTTTGTCTCTCGCCAGGTTGTAAGGATCGGAGCGCGCCTGCTGGGCGCTATTGCTCGACTCAAGAGCGAAAGCGATCGATCCATAGTCCAGGCATTTGGAGTACGTGTAAGCTCCCTGAAATTGCCATGTTCGGCCCACATTCCGGGTTAAATAGACTTGCAAAGAGTTGTACCAGGAAGAACCGTCAGGAAGGCCGAAGGCAATGGCGCCGAGATTTGGATTCTCTCGCGGCGCATTCAGGAAATTTGGCTGGCCGTTGACAAGCGTCGGAATCGGGGGATTGGTGTCGTTTTGGACGAGCAGATTGTATCCACGCGATCCAACGTAGGAAACGTTGAGCACTGTGTCCTTCCCGAGTAAGCGCTGAACGCCGAAATTGTATTGCACCACGAAGGGCGTTGTACCCGGGTCGTACTCCAACGCCTCCCCAATAGTTGGAATCGGTTGAGTTGGCCCCTGAAAGGGAACGGGATAGCTGCACGGAGGTAATTCGAAAAAGCAAAGCGACAGCGCTGTCTGATACGGCGCCGAAAAAATGTAAGCCGCGTGGTAGTTGCGTACCTGGATCGGATCATGAAATACGCCGGCTCCAGCATGGATCGAAGTCTTTCCATCCTTAAACGGATCCCATGCGATCCCAACTCGCGGGTCAAGACTCTTCCGTGAAGGATTCGAGGGAAACACATGCGACACGGGGGTACAAGCCTTCGTGGAGGGGTCACTTGGCGCGATGAATGCGCACAGTTCGTTATGGACCTCAGTGGGGTTGGAAATGAAGTCATAGCGAAGCCCAAAAGTTAGCGTCAGGGACCGAGAAACCCTCCAAGTGTCCTGGATGTAAGGAAAAAGATCCCATTCGCGAAAACTTCGAGCCGAGTTGTCTTTTCCCGGCAAGGCGCCGAGGAATGTGATCGGGGGATCGGTGGGGCTCACGGGCTGGCCTTCCAGAAAGCTTTCCAAATTGGGGAAGGTCCAACCCAGGTCGTTGAAAAAGCCGTTTTGCACCGGGCTCTGCAAGCGTCGAAATTCAAGACCCGCTTCAATGCTGTGCTTTCCGTGGGCCCAAAAAATTCCATCAGACAGCGAAAAGGTGTTTTGAAGCTCGTGGTCCGGAGTGAACCCACTCGGGCCGATCTGGCTAAATCCAGGCACACCGATATTGCCGTCTTGCCGATCCTCTCCGTAGAAGCTAAAAAACTGTAGGGCGGGATTGCTCACGCTTGTGAAAGCCCGCATGTTGGTTCGCACAAACGAGAAACGTGCATCGTTCAGAACTGATGGGTTGATCAGCTTATTGTAGCCGAGAGTCAGATACTGATTTCGCCCGCGTGATTGTTCGGGGTAGAGGCCCAGAGGAGAGGCGAACGGATCAGTTAAGCTGCCGTCGTCCAGGATGTATCGGGCAAAGAAGTTGTCTTTTTCGGATCCATGGTAATCCCAGCGTATATTCCCGTAATCCTCGTTGGCGGGCTGCGACCCCTGCAATGCGACGGTCGCCACGGGACTCCCCGGAACTACCGCATTGCTGCTGACCTTCGGGTAAAGGTTGAGAATCGCCTGTGATGCGGAGTTGACGGGCACTGTAGCTGTACCGTCAGAGTTACAGGGCAGGTCTGTGGCATAAGCACAAGGCACAACGCCCTGGCGAGTGTTGTCGTTTGGCACAAATCCAATCACCGTCTCACCCAGCTGACGGCGTATTCCTTCGTAATTGGCAAAGAAGAACATTCTGCCCTTTACGATTGGCCCACCCAGGGTTCCACCAAACTGATTTTGCCGAAATGCGTCCTGAGGGGCCGGCGATTGATTGAAGTAGTTGCGGGCGTCAAAAACGCTGTTTCGCAGGAAATCGTACGCGCTCCCATGGAATGAGTTTGTTCCGGAACGTGTTGTGGCATTCATCACACTCCCACTCCCTCCGAAACGAGCGCTATAGGAGTTCGTGAGGAGCTGAAATTCTCCGATGCCATCTACGCCGAGAGAAGTCCCAATGATGCTGTTGCCGGCGCCATGTCTCCAGAACGCTTGTATGGTCGCGCCATCCAGTAGCAGTTCCTGACCTTCCGGCCGAGATCCAGAAATCGAGTAGGATGGCGCTCTGCCGTAAAACGAACCCTGCACTCCGGTAGTGACCGCCTGCACACCAGGTGCAAGGAGAATTAGTTGCTCGAAGTTGCGGCCGTTCAGGGGAAGATTCTCCATCTGACCACGGCTGATGAGAGCCGAGATCTCAGCCGTAGTAGTGTCCACTTGGCTGAACTCGGTCACAGTTAACGCCGTTATCTTCTGCCCGACAGCTAGCTTACAGTCAACCACAAAATTTGCGCCGACCGTCAATAGCACCTGTTTAATGACTTGTGCTTCGAAGCCCTGCTTCGCAGCCTGGACGTCATACGCACCAACGATTAGATCCGGCACTACATAGCGTCCTTGGCTATTCGTTGTCGCGGAAGTCACAACTCCAGTCTGACTGTTGGTGATGCTGACAAGCGCGCCGACCACAACAGCTCCAGAGGGATCCATGACCGCGCCGGAGATCGTTCCGGTGCCGACCTGGGCGTCAACTCTTATGGAGTAGAAGCTCGCGATCGCGAATGCCAGCGGAAACAGGAATGAATACCTGATCGCGCGCATAAACCACCTCCGCTCTATGGCAACCCGCGCCTTGGTGCCCCGTAATTTTACCCCTTTCTTCTGCACGCCCCGGGATTAAAATGTTTCCAAGATGAAGAGGGCCGGAGCTCGAATAAAGGCCGCGCGAGCACTCGTTGCGCTTGGCACGGTTTACGTGCTGCTCTGGTGCCCCCATGCTCTTGCGCTGGACCCGTCGCTGGATATAAGTCAATACGCGCATACCGCATGGACCTATCGCGACGGATTGCAAGGGGCGGTCTACGCAATCACCCAGACGCCTGACGGTTATCTCTGGCTCGGCACGCAGTCCGGTGTAGTTCGCTTCGACGGCGTTCGGGCGGTGCCGCTGCCTCTGCCGCCTGGGCAGCAACTTCCGAGCACCGCGGTTGGAGCCCTCGTGACGGCACGCGACGGAACCCTCTGGATCGGCACCCTTGACGGGCTAGTGAGTTGGAAGAATGGTCAACTGACTGAATATCCGGCGCTTGCCCACCGCACTGTTCTCGCGCTTTTGCAGGATCGAGACGGAACCGTGTGGGCGGGCGGTTTCGGGGGGCCGACGGGAATACTCTGCGCAATTCGCGGCGGAAGCACCACCTGTTATGGCGATGACGGAAGTCTCGGTACCGCAGTGGCATCCTTGTATGAGGATAGCGACGGCAGCCCGTGGGTAGGAGCGGCGACAGGGCTATGGCGATGGAGTCCCGGTCCTCCAACCCGATATCTGGCGACACCAATCAGCCGAATCGGCAAGATGACGCAAGGCGATCATGGGTCAGGCCTCATAGTTGCTGTTGACAGCGTCCGTCAAATTACTGGAAGAACAGTCACCGATTATCCTCTTCATGGCGTGCCCTTACCTTTGACTGCTGGAACCGTCCTTCGCGATCGCAACGGTGGACTGTGGATCGGCACAACCGCTCATGGGCTCGTGCACTCGTACGCGGGCAAAACAAGCATGTTTACCCTCAGCGATGGCTTGTCGAGCGATCAGGTGTTCGCCTTGTTCGAGGGCCGTGAAGGAACAATCTGGGTCGCCACTTCCGATGGCCTCGACCAATTTCGAGAGTTGCCGGTCACCTCGCTTTCGGTGAAGCAAGGGCTATCCAGCTCGACTGCGAGCTCCGTGCTGGCGGCACGCGACGGGAGCATATGGATCGGCACGGCGGATGGCCTCAATCGGTGGTACCACGGACGCACGACGATCTATCGGAGGCGAAGCAATCCTGGCCTGCCCGCCGACGATATCCATTCGCTCTTCGAGGATGAGCGTGGTCGCATTTGGGTTTCAAGCTATAGCGGGGTTGCGGTGTTTGAGAAGGGGAAGTTCACTGCGGTTCCGTCGGTGCCCGTGGGGGCCAAAAATGCGATCGCAGGCGACAACCACGGCGGCCTGTGGCTCAGTCTGTTTGGCACTGCGAATTACGGTCTGGTGCATCTGGCCGACGGCAAAATCACTGAGCAGGTGTCTTGGCAGAAGCTGGGTGGTGGTCCCGGGACTGGCCTCGTGCCCGACCCGGACGGTGGCGTCTGGACGGGGCTGTTGAGCGGCGGAATTGCCTATTTTCGGGCGGGACAAATACGGAACTTGCCATTGAGCGACGACCGGGCAGGCGCCCGGAAGGTGTTGGACATTTCGCGCGGTCGCGACGGCTCGATATGGGTCGCAACCGAGAATGGTCTCAGCCGGATCAAAAACGGGCGCGTGGCAACGCTGACCACCGCGAACGGGTTGCCCTGCAAGACCGTTCACTGGATCATTGAAGACGACCTGTCTTCCTACTGGCTGTACACGAACTGCGGACTCCTGCGTATAGCGCGAACCGACTTGAACGCCTGGACCACCGATCCGAAGCGAATGATCCAGGTGACGACTTTCGATGCCGACGATGGAGTGCGGCTGGTTCCGATCCTCAAGGGCTTCAGGCCTGCGGTCACTAAGACGTCCGACGGGAAAATTTGGTTCGTAAATGGGAATACGGTGAGCTTCCTCGATCCGTCCCACAGCGACATCAACACCGTCCCTCCACCAGTCCACATCGAGCAGATTGCTGTCAATGGCAAGCCGTACGACGTGTCGAATGGCATGCGATTGCCGGCGGGTGTGCGCGAACTGCTGGTAGACTTCACGGCGCTGAGCCTGGTGGAGCCGAACAACGTCCGCTTCCGCGTGAAGCTGGAAGGCCAGGACAAGGGCTGGCGGGAGCTGGCTAACCAGCGTCATATTCAGTACACGAACCTGGCGCCGGGCACGTACCGCTTCCGTGTGATCGCGTGCAACAACAGCGAAGTGTGGAACGAGCAGGGCGACGTGCTCGATTTCTCCATCGCTCCGGCGTACTACCAGACCAACTGGTTCCGGGCGTTGTGCGTGGGCGCGTTTTTGGCGATGCTTTGGATGGTGTACGAAGTGCGTGTCCGGCAATTGCATCATCAGTTCGACATGATGCTGGAGGCCCGCGTCGGTGAGAGAACTCGGATTGCGCGTGACCTGCACGACACACTTCTGCAGAGTTTCCACGGGCTGTTGTTCCGTTTCCAGGCGGCTCGCAACATGCTTCCGAATCGCCCCGAGGAAGCAACTCAGGCTCTGGATACCGCATTAATTAGGGCCGAGCAGGCACTGGACGAAGGCCGGCACTCGATTCAGGGGTTACGTCCCAGCCTGTCCTCTGAAAACGACCTCGATCAAATGTTGATAATAACCGGTCAGGAACTAGCTTCTTCCAACCACGCCGAGGACGGCTCACCCCGCTTCGAGGTAATTGTGGAAGGCGAGCGCCGAGGCCTGCCTCCGGTGATCAAGGATGAAATCGGTCGAATCGCGCGAGAACTGCTGCGAAATGCCTTCCGGCACGCACGCGCGCATAAGATTGAGGTCGAGATACGTTATGAGAACGACGTTTTTCGTCTGATTGTGCGGGATGACGGAACGGGCATCGACCCAAAGATACTAAAAGATGGCGGGCTTGCCGGGCACTGGGGAGTACCAGGTGTTCAGGAACGCGCACGTGGAATTGGAGCTCGATTGGAATTTTTGAGCGAAGCCGGAGCCGGTACAGAAATTCGATTGACGCTCCCCGCGGCGATCGCTTACGAAAGGCCGCGGAATGGCGATCGATTTAGTCTGTTCCGCAAACGGAGGGTTCATGAGCACCAATCCTAGTTTGATTCGAGTCCTCACCGTTGATGACCACTCCCTCCTGCGAGAAGGGATCGCGGTCCTGGTCAATGCTGAGCCAGACATGGAGCTGGTAGCAGAGGCCTCCGACGGAGAGGAAGCCATCAAACAATTTCGACGGCACCGTCCGGACGTGACTCTGATGGATCTTCAAATGCCGAATTTGAATGGTACCGAAGCCATCAGCCGCATCAGGCACGAATTCCCGAACGCCAAGATCATAGTCCTATCGACTTATTCCGGGGATGTTCAGGTCCTGCGGGCCATCAAAGCGGGTGCTCAGGGATACATCCTGAAGGGACACGTGCGCAGGGAACTATTGGACGCGATCCGGAGTGTCCATGCCGGACATAAGCGAATACCGCCCGAAATCGCGGCGGAGCTGGCTGAGCACGCTGCCGAGGATGAGCTGAGCTCGCGCGAAATTGATGTGCTTCGTTTGATCGCCGCTGGCAATGCCAATAAGCACATTGCGGACAAGCTCTCCATTGAGGAAACGACCGTCAAGAGCCACATCAGCAGCATTCTCTCGAAGCTGGGAGCCAACGATCGGACCCATGCTGTGACCATTGGACTACAGCGCGGGATCATCGAACTGGGCATCCCTCAAAAGTATGACTCGTAAGTCCTCCTTTATACCGTTTCGACATCTTTCCGTATCCACTAGCATGGAACCAGCAACGGAGAATGCTTTGCAACGTCTGTTTTCCACATTCGCGGAGGGCTGGCCCGGCTTTGGTCTTTTGCTTCAACGCGTCCTGACGAGCGCGGTTCTGCTTTATTTCGCGGGCACCCATCTGCTGGAAACGAGTAGCTTGGCGCCGGGCCTTCCACATCTGATGGCGGCCGTCGCCGGAGTGCTTCTGCTCTTTGGCCTGTGGACACCATTAGCAGGAACCGCGATCGCCATGGTCGAGGTCTGGATATTCCTGGCGCGGTCAGGGAATCCCCTGATCGCCATCATGCTAGTTTGCCTAGGTGTCACCGTCGCGATGATCGGACCCGGAGTTTGGTCGATCGATGCCCAACTTTACGGACGGAAGCACATCGAACCTTCAAGGCAATAAGACCAATTCCAAATCCTCCCAAAGTATGAATGCTTCCTCTCCGGGAAGTACAAACCTGCGCCTGCACCATATAACTAGACCACAATTGTCCGATTTGCCGATGTAACCAGACGCAGGTTATTGCAAACTCACCGCAGATTCGATTTCCTCTTTGGAGGCGCTTATGTGGAAGATCACGACTCGCGGTTTCACGCTACAGGAAATCCTGATCATGGCTGCAATGAATGTTGCGCCCCACACTGATTGCGACCGACAAAGGCGAGCGAACGATCTGGCGCAGCCGCGCGCATCGAGACTCACTGGGATCTAGGAGATTGTCATGGCAAAAGTAATTGAGTTTTACATACCGAAGAACTTTCGCAAACCGTTAAGCACGGCGGCTCAGCCGCAACTCGGAAAAATCATCGAGTTTTGCCCACAGACGAAGAGATCAGCTTAGCTGCGATCCACCTTTTGCAGATTGGGAGGAAATATGACGTTCATTCCCACACAAACCGGCTTTATGCGTCTGGAAGATTCCGACAAACTGTTGCGAGCCATCTTCCCAAACTATCCCAGCCTGGAGCCGTGCCATTCCGCGCCACGTCTGGAAGCGATTCCCCAGGGCAGCAAGGACTACTGGAACGAAGAGAGGATGTCTCTCTGCTAGTCACTTTGTTCGTATAAGACTTCGCAAAGCACTGCAAATGTAAAGGTTCAGGAGGAGATTATGGGGTGCGCGACTATTGATTTCACAGACCTCGGAGACCTCGCAGCAACAAGCCTTGCCAAGGTGAGCGGGCTCGGAGACCAGCAGCTTCATCTCGAACCAGAAATCAGCTCTGAGTGCTGCTTCGAAGGCATTGTCGGCAAGAGCGCAGCCCTACAGAAAGTCCTGGAACAAGTCGCGATCGTGGCGCCCACGGATTCCACCGTCTTGCTCCACGGGGAGACTGGAACCGGCAAGGAGTTGATTGCACGCGCCATTCACAACCTCAGCTCCCGGCGCGAGCATGACTTCGTGCGCATGAACTGTGCGGCTATTCCCTCGGGACTGCTGGAGAGCGAACTGTTCGGGCACGAGAAGGGAGCGTTCACCGGAGCCCTGATGCAAAGAAAGGGCAGATTCGAGCTCGCCGATCACGGTTCGCTGTTTCTCGATGAAATCGGTGACATCAGCCTGGAGTTGCAGCCAAAGTTGTTGCGGGCGGTGCAGGAGCAGGAGTTCGAACGTCTGGGAAGCTCCAGGACGATCCATGTCAATGTGCGACTCATAGCCGCGACCCATCGCGACCTGGGGGCGATGATTCGGGAGGAGAAGTTCCGGGAGGACCTCTTCTATCGATTCAACGTCTTCCCGATCGAGATCCCGCCGCTGCGCGAAAGGCGCGAGGATATTCCACTCCTGGTGAACTACTTTGTGTCAAAGGTAGCGGGGCGGATGCGGAGACAGATAAAGTCCATCCCCAAACGCGCCATGGAGTTGCTGACCAACTGTCCGTGGAAGGGAAACATCAGGGAATTGGCGAACTTTATCGAACGCGCTGTCATTCTCACGCGTGGTGATGAGCTGGAGGTGCCCGTTGCCGAGCTTGCCACCTCATCCGAGATCAATGTTGCTATTGGAACGCCCTCTACGTTTCGACAAGCGGAATCCTCTGTAATCATCGACGCTCTGAGAGCCGCATCGGGACGGATCGCAGGCAAGGGGGGAGCCGCCGAGCGTCTCGGATTGAAGCGTACGACGCTACAAAACAAGATTCGTCGCCTGGGGATTTCGAAGGCGACTTATTGCCAGTAGCTGCATTCCATGTCTCCGGACTGCACTCGCCTCTAGCAATCAGCGGAAGCTGGGTTGCGAGGGTGGGTTTAGGGATGCCCAGAAGAGCAATAAACCAGTGGGGGTCAAGGCAATGACCGAGAAGAAAGACAGAGAACGAGTGACCGCAGAAATCACGCTTTCGCATCTCATGCGTCTGGGGAACGAACAAGGCTGCCCTGTGAGCCGAGACCAGGCTCTCGCATTTCTCAACCAGGAGGGGCGAGCGTTCGAGATGTGGAAGCACATGATGCAGGCGGCCGAGGAGTTCATCACAGGCAGCTTGTTCCAGCATTCCTTCAGCCCTGGAGGACACAACGGATTCGCGTCTCGGCCTGGGCCTGGGCGGTCGAATCAGCACCGCCGCGCGCTAGCGACATTCCGTGGTCAACTGCTCCGATATTCCAAGAGATGTGCAGGCAAGGTAGGCTCAGTGTTGCTGTGGCTCGTTAAATGAATTCCCCCCAGAACAGATTGTCTCAACGGTGCGGTTGATAGTCCCCCTTACTGATTCCGAGGCGCCTCATCTTATTCTGCAGGGTCGTACGTTTAAGACCGAGGCGTTCGGCCGCTCCGCCGTGACCCGAGATTTGCCCGGACGCCGCCTTCAATGCCTCGAGGATGACTTTCCGCTCGGCTTCATGGAAGGTAGAGGCCGGACTAGAAACGTTGTGAAAATGAGAGACTTGAAGCTCAGCGATTGGCACTTCCAGTTCTTCACCCTGCGAGAGTATGACTGCGCGCTCGATGAAGTTTGCCAGTTCCCTGACGTTGCCCTTCCACGGATAATTTGTCAGGACCTCCATTGCTTGCCTGGGGATGGACTTGATGTTTTTCCGCATTCTCCTTGATAGCTTCGAAACGAAATAATTGACCAGCAGTGGAATA